>NZ_JBNCBU010000010.1:0-506 GCF_051912845.1 Tsuneonella sediminis
GATCGAATCGGTCGCGCCGACCAATTCAGTCTGCGATTCCGAACGGGTGTGGCTCGATCTCGACAATCGCGATTCGGACTTCGTGCCGCTGCGCAAGATCAAGCTCAAGAACATCTCGACCGACATCAAGATCTACCAGTTCCAGCCTTCGTAGACGAAGTTCGCCTACTGGATGTCGCGCGCGAAGCGGAAGATGTCGGTCCCCGCGATCGTCCTGACGCTCACCGCGCTGCTGGCGGTGGGAGCGGTCGCGACATCGCTCTACCGGCCCGAGCCGGTCCAGGAGGTGACGACCAAGGACCGCCTCGTCCAGCTCGTCGACACGCTGCCGTGTTTGTGGTTGCGGGTGTCCGACGTCGAGCAATCGGGGACACGGCAGAACGTAGTGCTCAAAGGGTATTCGCAGCTCGAAACCGATCGGCTTCGCCGTCTGATCGAGTCCCGGATCGACCAGGACGGCCAGCGCGATCTCCAGCTCGATCTCGGCGGGACGTCGCGGCCGCCGG
>NZ_JBNCBU010000001.1:0-1280000 GCF_051912845.1 Tsuneonella sediminis
ACATGCCGGCTTCGGGGGCGGGGAGCGACGGCAACACGAGCGACAGCTTCACGTTCACGGTGACCGACGCGGACGGCGACAGCGTGACCAAGACGGTGAACGTGACGCTGCAGCCGGACTCGGTGCCAACACTGAGCGTCACCGACGTGACGGTGGATGAAAAGGGTCTCGCCAGGGGCAGCGGCGAATACGCCGACCACTTCGGCATGAGCGAAGACCTGAACAGCGACACCAGCGAGACCGCGACCGGCACGTTCACGATCAATACCGGTAACGACTCTCTCGAGGCTCTCGAGGTGCAGGCCGCCAACGGAACCTGGGTCGACGTTACCGCGGCAACGATGGCCGTCCCGGTCATCGTTAACGGGACCTTCGGGACCCTGACGGTCACATCCGACGGCGCAGGGCAGTACAGCTACAGCTACACGCTGACGGACCGGCTCGGGCACTCGACGCCCGGGGCGGGCGAAACGCTCCCAGGCGATTCGTTCGCAGTGCGCGTCACCGACAGCGACAACGACACGACCGCGGTCACCGCGACCACGACGATCGACGTTCTCGTCAAGGACGACGCACCGATCGTCTATGCGAAGGACGCCACGATCCCCATCGCCAACAGCGGAGCAGTGTCGGGTACCGGGAACTTCGATTTCACCGTCGGCGCCGACCAGCGCACTTCCTACAGCGCGATGAATTCGGATTTCACGACGATCACGCTGACCGGGACCGTGGGGTCGCAGACCATTGCCTCGACTCCGCTTACCTGGCTTTCGGAATCCGCCACCGAAGCGAGGTTCAGTTTCTCGTTCGACTATCAGGCCAGCGGCATGACGGTGACCGAGAACGGTATTCTGGTCTTCGACAAGGTCAATGGCAGTTATACTGTCGACCTGCAGGATCCGATCCAGGCATCGGTTTCTCCGCCGTCGGTTTCGGGCGCCAACTCGATAATCGGCTACGTGCAGGGTACCACGACGGTCAGCGGCAACAATCCGCTGGTTTCGGTGGCGACGATTCCGCTCGACCCAACCGACCCTAACACCTCCAACAAACTGTTCGTCCAGTTCACCGGCTTCAGCGAACAGGGCTCAGGCACCGGCGCGAACAATTTCCGCTCGAACAGCCCGTCGGATACCGCGACCCCCCTGGTGTTCACGCCGGGAGACACGCTGGACACGAACAACCAGGACTTTGTGTCCATCTCGGGCTCGGCCAACGGGGTCGGCGGCGACACGATGGGCAAGGGCGAAGTGCTCAACATGAACTTCTTCGCCACCGATCCCAAGGGCATCGTGACGAACACCGACTTTGCCCAGGTATCGACCGTGTTCTTCAAGTTCGACGGCATTGGCGCGAATGAGGACATGATTATCATCCTCAAGCTGCAGGATGCCAACGATCCGTCGATCACGACCACCAAGGCCTTCTACGTCGCCAACGCCGACATACTGAAGCAGGGCGGAAACCTTGGCGTCTATTCCGGAATAACGCTCGACAACAACGACGGCGTCGTCATCATCGAATCGAACGATTACAACGTTCTGCCGACCGACAACTGGATCATAACCGGAGCGCAGATCACTTCGACAGACGAAGGGATTACCGGGCCGGCCTATAACCTGAACGGGGCGGTAGGCACCTTGGGCGGAACCGAGGCCGCGCCGTCGGAGAACTTCTCGAGCGACGTCAACGACGTCGGGTTCAAGGTCTCGGACATCGGTTTCCTGACGCGCACCACCACGCTGCAGAACGCCTCGCTGAAGTTCACCTTCCAGTTGAAGGACAGCGAGGGCGACCTGTCGGCGGTACAGGTCCTGACCGCGAACGTGGTCAACCAGACTACGCCCATCGCGCTCGATCTCGACGGCGGAGGCATTGACTTCACCTCGCTCGCGGCGGGAACGACATTCGATTACGGCGACGACGGCAGCCGCGTGGCGACAGCTTGGGTCGGCGGCGGTGACGGACTGCTGGCGATCGATCTCAACGGCAACGGCAAGGTCGACAACGGAACCGAGATCGTGTTCTCGCAAGGTTCGCTGAGCGATCTCGAAGGCCTCGCCGCGAAATACGACAAGAACCATGACGGCGTTCTCGACGCCGGCGACGCCGACTTTGCCAGGTTCGGCGTGTGGCAGGATGCGAACGCCAACGGGGTGGCCGACGCGGGCGAGTTCCGCACGCTGGCCGAACTCGGCATCGTTTCGATCAACCTCACCAGCGACGGCGTGGCATACAGCGCGGCCGGGGGCGACGTCAGCGTGGCGGGGTCGTCGACCTTCACCCGCGCCGACGGGTCGACCGGAGCGCTCGCCGACGCCGCCTTTGCGACCGCTGCGCGGTCCGCGCAGCGTACCGCAGAGATCGTCACCACCGCTGCTCTCGCAGGTGCAGCCGTCAACGCGCTGCCCGTCGCGGCGCAAGTGTCCGAGACCGACGGGACGCAGGCCGATGGCCTTGCCGCCTTACAGCCCGTTGCCGGAAGAAGCGGAGCGCAGGTGGAAACCGTGTCTGCTGCCGATACCTTTAGGCCCGCACTCGCCGACACGACCGACCACGAGGCCGTCCAGCCGGAGATGGCTGCCCACCGGATCAGCGGCGAAACGAGCGAGGCGCGCTTCATCGCCAACGACAGTGCGTTTGGCGACCTTGGTGATGTCCCGGCATGGCTGGGCGCAGCGGGCGGCCCGCAAGCCGCGCAGGGGGCTGGCGCGCTGCTGCAGGGCATGGGTGCAGAAGGGACGATGCAAGCACTGCTTTCGATCGCGCCGCACGCCGCGGCCGAAGCGGGGATCGCGAATCCTGGTCTTGCTGCCCTCGACGGCGCGCTGTCGGACATTGCGGGCGAGGCCCTGGTCGACAGCATCGTCGAGCATTTTGCTGCGGCGGGCCGCCACGCGCCGGTGGAACTGGGCGCAATCGACGGCGCCGAAGCCGGTTCGTTCATGCTCCTGCAGGGCATCGGCGGGGCGGGCGCCGAATTCGCCGCACTGATCAATCTACCCGAAGCCCACGACGACGCGAGCATGCTCGCGTCGGCGCAGGCCTGAACTTCGAGGAACGGGGGAAACGATGAGAAAGACGCTAGTATCCACGATGGCAATGGCCGCCGCTGCGACCGCGGCGCCGGGCCAGGCGCAGGACAGTTCGTTGTCCGGCCTCGACCTTGGCTCGCTGCGCGGGGAAATCCAGCAGCGCTATGATGCGGCACTCGCGCTGTCGACCGATCCGGCGGTGGTATCGGCCAACGATACGCGTTTTCTCTGGGCCAACGAGGCGAAGGCGCAGTGCGGTATAGCGCTCGGCTTCCTGAAATCGTCGACCAGGGACGAGACCAGCATCGGGAAATGCGAGCTTGCTGCCGGGATGATGAACCGCGCAGCCGCGCCGATGGCGCCGCCGCCGCCCGTCGTCGCCGCTCCGCCCCCCGAAATCTGCAACCAGCGGGTTCCCGGGATCGTGTTCTTCGAGTTCGATTCCGCGACCCCGCCAGGCGATGCGACTCAGACGATCGAGTTCGTTTCCCGCAACGCCGCGGCGTGCCGCTGGACCGCATTCGAGGTGGTCGGTCACACCGACCGCGCCGGCAGCAACGCCTACAACATGGGCCTGTCGCAGCGCAGGGCAGCGGCGGTCGCCTCGCTGATGGCATCGATGGGCGTGCCGCAATCCGCCATCGCGACCGCATCGCGCGGCGAAGAAGAGCCGCGGGTCCCGACCGAGGATGGGGTCCGCAATCCGCAGAACCGCCGCGTTGAAATCGGCGTCCGGTAACAGTTCGAGGGGTTACTATGCGCAATATGACATTATCGATCGCAACCGCGATCCTGCTGGCGTCCGCGGCTCCCGCCGCGCTCGCGCAGGAAGCCGGTCCGACCACGCTCCAGGAGGCCGTCGCGGTGGCGATGAAGGCCAATCCCGAGATCATCCAGGCCCAGATGAACACCGAGGCGATCCAGTTCGAGCGCAAGCAGGCGCAGGGACTCTACGCGCCTCGGGTCGATCTCGAGGCGTCGGCCGGCGTGCGCCGGCTCGAGAACGCGACCCGCCGCAATCTGGGCATTGCCAACCAGGAGCTCTACCCGCTCGAGATCGGCGGGGTGATCGACTGGACGGTGATCGACTTCGGCCGGCGGCGGGGCGAACTGCTGCGGCAGGCCGCGCGCGTCGACGGAGCTTCGCTGCGGGTGGTCGAGCGTTCCGAATTTGTCGCGCTGCAGATCGCGCGGCAGTATTTCGACGTGCTGTTGCAGCAGCGGGTCGCAGCCGCGTCAGCCGACAACGTCACATTCCACCAGATGCTTGTCGGGGACCTCGGCAAGGGCGTCGAGCAGGGTTCGATCAGCATCGCCGACCGGCAGCAGGCCGAGGAACGGCTTCAGGCGGCGCTCGTCCGCCAGACCGAGGCTCGGCAGGATCTGCAGGACGCGATGATCAACTTGCAGCGGCTGACCGGCCTTGACATCACGCAGGTGGTGTTGCCCCCCAATCTCGCTTCGGCGCTCCCCCCCAGCCTCGACCAGGCGGTGGGTCTTGCGCGGACGCGGCACCCCAAGGTGCGCGAGGCGATGGCTGACGTCGATGCCGCGACAGCCATGGTCAAATCGGCGGAGGGCGATCTCTATCCGACCGTCGGGATCGAGCTGCGGGGTCGCTATGGCGATGACATCGACGGCTTCCGGGGCGAAACCAACGATCTTCAGGCGCGGGCGGTGATGCGCTGGAACATCTTCGACGGCGGCATCAACCGTGCCAAGGTCCAGGAGATGGTCCGCCGCGCGAGCCAGAGCCGCTATCGCCTGCACGAGATGCAGCGTGATGCCGAGGCCGACGTGCGCACCGCATGGACGACGATGAACTCGCAATCGGACATCGTGAACAAGGTCGAGCGGCAAAGCCAGGTCAGCGACGACCTTCTGCTGTCCTATCGCAGCCAGTTCAATGTCGGCCGCCGCTCGCTGCTCGACGTGCTCGACGCACAGAACACGCGCTACAACACGCAGGTCCGTCTCGAGACTTCGCGGTTCTCGCAGCTGTTCGCGCAGTACCAGACGCTTGCAGCGACCAATTCGCTTCTCGAAGCGCTCCAGATCGCCCCCGGAGCGGGGGCTGGTACGGACGAGCGCACCCGGTTCGATTACGGCCCGCCCGCGCCTGCCGAGGTGCAACGCCGGGTCTACCCGAACTAGGGGCGGGGATCGGTCGCACGGACACGGGGATGATGATCGAGGGTGAATCGATCGAGGGCGCCACAGCGGATCCGCTGGTGGAATGCGTGCTCGAACTTGCGCGGAGGCTCGGGCCGCCGCTCGACGTCACGCGTCTCGACTACCTCCCGCGCGACGCGGCAGGCCGTCTGCCGGGACACCAGGCCGATGCCGCGCTTGAAATCGCTGACCTCGGTTTCGAGCCGCATCTGCGGCGCCGGCTCCCCGCGCTGGCGTCGGAATACCCCGCGCTCGTGGAGTTCGCGCCCGGCGAGTTCGCGGTCGCGCTCGACGTGCGCGAAGGCGACGTGCTCCTCTGGCGTCCCTACACGGGAGAAGCGTGGGAAACGCGGGCGTCGCTGAAGGCTTCGCCGATCACGCGGTTCATTTCGGTCTATGGCGACCCCGACAAGCAGCGCGCCGACGAGGCGCCCTGGCACGCGAAGGGCCGCGGGCACTGGTTCTGGGGCGAGATGCGCAAGGAACTGCCCGCGTTCACGCCCGTGATCGTTGCGTCGGCGGTGATCAACCTCCTGGCGGTGGCGCTGCCGCTGTTCTCGATGAACGTCTACGACCGTGTGATCCCGAACCGTGCGCAGGCCACCTTGTGGGTGCTGGCGGTGGGGGTCATCGTCGCGTTCGGGCTGGAATTCATGCTGCGCCGCGCGCGGACCGAGGTGATCGACGAGGTCTCGCGACGGCTCGACCTCAAGCTTTCGCAGAAGATCTTTTCCCGCCTCCTCGCGGTGCCGCTCGACAGCCGCAAGGGACATACCGGTGCGCTTGCGGCGCGGGTGTCCGAGTATGCGACGGTTCGCGATTTCTTCGCATCGACGACCATCGTCCTCGTGGTCGACGTGTTCTTCCTGTTCGTGTTCGTAGGCGTGATCGCGATCATCGCGGGCTGGCTGGCGCTCGTGCCGCTAGCCATCATTGTGGCGATGGCGTTCGCCGGTTGGATGCTTCAGAAACGCGTGGTCGACGCGGCGCAGGACGCCCAGGCCGACGCGGGCCTGCAGCAGACGCTGCTCGTCGAATCGCTGACCGGTATCGAGACGCTTAAGAGCCTTGGCGGCGAAGGTGGCATGATCGGGCGCTGGCGACGGCTGGCCGAGGTTGGCGTTCACTCGCAGCAGCGTCTCAAGCACATCAACACGCTGGCGATCAGTCTTGCACAAACGTTCCAGCAGGTCTCGACCGTGTCGCTCGTCATCGGCGGTTACTACCTGTTCGCGGCCGGAAAGATCACGATGGGCGCAATCATCGCGGTCGTCATGCTCGCGTCGCGCTCGCTCGCCCCGGCGGGGCAGATTGCCTTCCTGCTCACCCGCGGACGGCAGGCGAAGGAAACGCTCGACAGTATCGAGCGCATGTTCGACGGCGATGACGAGCGCCGCCGGAACGCGACGCTTACTCTCGGACGGATCGAGCGACCGACCATCCGGCTCGAGAACCTGTCCTTCCGCTATCCGGACAGCGAACGTTCTGCCCTCGACGGAATCGACCTCTCGATAAAGCCGGGTGAGAAGATCGCGGTGGTCGGCCGCGTCGCCTCGGGCAAGTCGACGCTTGGACGGGTGCTTTGCGGGCTCTACGCTCCAACCGACGGGGCGCTGCTGATCGACGGGGTGGACAGTCGCCAGTACCGGCCGCAGCAGCTGCGCGAAGCCTTTCGCTTCGTCGGCCAGGACGCGGCACTGTTCACTGGTTCGGTGAAGGACAACCTGTCGCTCGGTCGCCGCGACGTGAACGATGAACAGCTGCTCGCGGCCCTGCGTTCGACCGGCGCGGACCAGTTCCTGTCGCGCGATGCGGGCGGGTTCGACCGCGCGGTGGGTGAGAACGGGCGGAGGCTGTCGGGCGGTCAGCGGTCGTTCCTCTCGCTTGCGCGGGCGCTGGTGACGCCGTGCGAGCTGTTGTTCCTCGACGAGCCGACGGGCGCCATGGACGCGCAGACCGAGCAACTTTTCGTCGAGCGGTTGTCCCAGTCCATGACGGATGGGCAGACGCTGGTCATCTCGACCCACCGTCCGGCGCTTTTCGCGGTCTGCCAGCGCCTGATCGTGCTCGACAACGGCCGCGTCGTTGCCGACGGTCCGATCCAGGACGTGATCGCCCGCTCGGGCGTTGCAGGGAAGACGGCATGAACGCGATCCCCACCGAAACGGCCCTGCCGCCGCACGAAGGCGAAGCGGTGCACGAGTCGTGGCTGCGGACGGCGCCGGCGCTCCTCGCGGTGGCCGGCGCGCTGGGCGCGTCGTCCTTCGTGCCGCCCGAGCGGGCGGCGCGCGCCGCAATCCCCGTCAGCGACAGCGTTCGCCAGCAGATCGCGACGATGTCTACCGGGACCGAGCAGGCGACCTTCGCCACCGGGGCAGGCGCGATCGAGCGCAACGCGCTCATCCCCACGAGCGACATGCCGGTGGGCCGCCTGTCGGCCTTCACAGAGATTGCGTCGGGATCGCCCGCCTATGCAAACGCGCTCAAGTGCATGACGCAGGCGATCTACTACGAGGCGGCGAACGAGCCGGAAATGGGCAAGCGCGCGGTGGCCCAGGTCGTGCTCAACCGGTTGCGGCACCCCGCCTACCCGAACTCGGTATGCGGCGTGGTCTATGAAGGAGCCAACGCCCGGGTCTGCCAGTTCAGCTTTACGTGCGACGGGTCGCTGCTGCGCACCCCGATGGCCCGCCAGTGGGGCGAATCGCGCCGCGTGGCTGCGGCAGCGCTGTCCGGCAGCGTCGAACCGGCGGTTGGAACCGCCACCAATTACCACGCCGATTACGTGGTGCCCCGCTGGGCATTCACCCTCGGCAAGCTGAAGCAGATCGGGCGGCATATCTTCTACCGCCTGCCCGGCAGGGTCGGCAGCCCGGGTGCGTTCGGCGACCATTGGACCGGGGTCGAGCGCATTCCCGCGCTTGACTACGGACGGCTGAGTGCTGCGCTCGCGGCGAGGGTCGATGCCTTCGCTGCGGAACCGGAAGTGGGGTTCGTGCCCGGTCTCACCGTCACGCCCGACGCGAAGGACCGGCATGCCCCGCTCGACGTCGGAGGCCGGCTCGACACGACCACCGCGTGGCGCATGTCGATCCCCGACCCGTCCGAGCTCAGCAATTCGTACAAGAGCACGATTTCGAAACAGGCCGATGCACCGCGCGCTGGCGGGGTGGGAATGGCCGAGACTGCACCGGTCAAGGACCCCGCTGCGTGACCTTCCGCGAACGGTATGCGAACTGGGATGCGAGCAGGCGGCTGATCTTCATCTCGGCGGCCGGATTGCTCCTTCTGCTTGCGTGGGCGGCCATCGCCGAGGTCGACCAGGTTACGCGCGGGATGGGCAAGGTCATTCCCTCGAGCAAGGCGCAGCTCGTCCAGCCGGCCGCACCAGCGGTCATCGAGGAGATCCTCGTCCGCGGGGGCCAGTCGGTGAAGAAGGGCCAGCTGCTCGTCCGCCTGGACGACGCGCAGTCCGAATCCGAACTGGGACAGCTCAGGGCAGAAACCGAGCGGCTGGCGATCCGCGCGGATCGCCTGCAGGGGGAAGCGGGCGGCGGCGGTCTTGGCTGCGAAGCGGGCGCCAACAGCGCCGACTGCGCCGAGGAACGGCAGCTTCAGCAGGCCCGCATCGCGACCCAGCGGTCACGCCAGAACGCGCTTGCCGCCGCCGTCGAGCAGCGACGCCGCGACCTCAGCGAGGCGCAGGCGACCGCGAATGCACTGCAGGACAGCGTCCGGCTGGCGCGCGAACAGGTCAACATGCTCACCCCGCTGGCCGCCAAAGGCATCGTGCCCCAGACCGAGCTTCTCCAGGCGCAGAGAGACCTCGTCGATACGCAGGGGCGGCTATCGGCCGCGCGCCAGGCGGCTGCGCGCGCCAGTGCGGGAATCAGCCAGGCGCAGGCCGATCTCAACGCCGCACGGCTCGATTTCAGGCAGCAGGCGCTCAACGAGCGCAGCGAACTGCAGACGCGCATCGCGGTGAACGAGCAGACCATCCGCGGCGCGG
Source organism: Tsuneonella sediminis (assembly GCF_051912845.1). Classification (NCBI taxonomy): domain Bacteria; kingdom Pseudomonadati; phylum Pseudomonadota; class Alphaproteobacteria; order Sphingomonadales; family Erythrobacteraceae; genus Tsuneonella; species Tsuneonella sediminis. The sequence continues at coordinate 9,217 of NZ_JBNCBU010000001.1, forward strand.
CCGCCCGGCAGGAGCGCAACGAACTGCGCGCGCCGAGCGACGGGATCGTCAACGACGTGCAGATCACCACCGTCGGGGGGTTCGTCAACGCCGGCGAGAAGATCATGCAGATCATTCCGGTCGGCGACAAGCTGCTGGTCGAGGCGCGCATCGCGCCCAGCGACATCGCCTTCATCAAGGTGGGCGACACGGCGAACGTGAAGGTAACGGCCTACGATTTCTCGATATTCGGCGGCTTGCGCGGCAAGGTCCAGCAGGTGTCGGCCGACAGCATTTTCGACGAGGCGGAGCGGCAGGCGTATTACACCGTGCTGATCGAGACCGACCGGTCGTACATTGCCCGGGGCGGCCAGCGGTTGCCCATCGTCCCCGGCATGATCTGCGATGTCGAGATCATCACCGGACAGCGCAGCATCCTGACTTACCTGCTGAAACCGATCGAAAAGGCGTTCGACACCGCGCTTACCGAGCGCTGACGGACGTGGGCCGCGCGGTCAGACCCCGTGCAGCCAGCGGTCCTGGTGACCGAAGCTGAGGATCGCGCGATAATCGTGCTGCGAGGCGGCATCGAGCACTTCGTCGGTGGCGTTGTCGAGAAGGCGGTAGCCTGCGTCGGTCCGCACGATCAGCACCGCGTGGTCGGCGTTGCGCGCAAGGTCGCGGGCGATGGTGAGAATCATGGCGTCGCGCGGCACCCCTGCCGCCGCAAGCAGTTGCATCTTGGTGAGCGCGATGTCCTCGCAGTCGCCGCGCCCTGCCTTCAGCGTCTTGCGCGCGCCCGCCCAGTAATCCGCGACACCATACTGGTCGCGATCCTCCGCATAGGCGATGCGGCGGTTGACCCAGCGGTTCACCGCTCCCAGCGTGTCCAGCCGAGCGGACGGAAGGGTGCCGAAGTAGCGCCTGAGCTGCGCGGACGAAATCGTCTCGGAGCGGACCCGGTTCCATTCCTTGTCGAAGCTCGTGTGTCCGATGCGCACGCGCTTGCTGGCGAGGAAGTTCTCGGGATCGGCCTGGATGATTGCCGACGGGACCGCGAGGCCCGGCAGCGGTGAAACGCGGCTCGCCACAAGTCCGGCACAGGCTGCCCGCGGCGCGGCCGAGGCATCGATCCCCGGGGTCAACGCGGCCAGGTTCACGGTCGTATCAGCCAGCGTCGCGATCGGGAGCGCGGGCGCCGGAGCCATCGCGGATTGCTGTGCGCGAATGGCGTCGAGCGCGCTGGGCGCCCCCCCCAGCAGGGCGGCGGCCTTCGTCGCGGGGATCGGAGCGGACGCCGGTGAAAGCGGCTGCGCCGCTACCGGGCATCCCGCCAAGCCTTCGAAGAACACCGGCAGCACGATCGCGGGGACCGCGGCCTGCGCTTGAGAGGCGACTGCGCCCAGCGCGAGGGCGGACAGCCCGGCGACGACCCGGCGGCTGGATGGCAAGCGGAGGATCTGGCCCTTTCGCATCCTGCCCCGGATAAGGGGGACACGTAAGGGTACGGTCTCGAAACAGGGTTAACGCGGCAGTGACCGATCGGACCGGTAGCCGAGACCGCCACCAGGACCCGGGGCCGTGCTTCAGCCCCAGAAACCTTCCTGAGGCGGGTGCAGCCACCCCTGGTTTTCCGCGATCCCGCCTAGACGGTCCTCGGCCAGCCACAAGGGCCCGTCGAGATCGGCCCAGTCGGCCATTCGTGCGATGAACAGCGCAGGCGCGATGCCGAGCGACGAGCAGACCATGCATCCGCTCATCAGCCGCATCCCCCGATCACGCGCGCCAGCCGCGAGATCGAGTGCGGCTGTAAGCCCGCCGGTCTTGTCGAGTTTCACGTTGATTGCCTGGTAACGCTCCGCGACCCGGTCGAGGTCGTCGGCGGTGTGGACCGATTCATCGGCGCAGATCGGCACCGCCCCGCGATACCCGGCGAGCCAGCCGTCGTTCTCGGCAGGGCAGGGCTGCTCGAGCACGTCGACACGGCATTCGGCCAGCACGGGCATCGCGGACCGCACAAGCGCCTCGTCCCAGCTTTCGTTGGGGTCGACGATCAGGGATGCCCGCGGCGCCGCGGCCCGGACGGCCCGTATGACTGCAATCGGGTCGCCGGCATCGACCTTCACCTTGATCAGCGGAACGTCCGCCATCGCTGCGGCGGCAGCGGCCATTGCCGGCGGGGCATCGATCCCGAGCGTGAGCGCAGTCGCCAAGGGCAACGGCGAGGGAACCCCGATCAGTTCCGCCACGCTTTTCTCCGACGATTTCGCCTCGAGATCCCACAGTGCGCAATCGACGGCATTGCGCGCCGCGCCCGGCCGCATCAGCGTGATCAACTCGCCTCGGGTCGCGCCCCCTTCGATGGCTTCGCGCGCCGCCTCGATTTCCGCCAGCGTGCTCTCGACGCTTTCGCCGTAACGCGGATAGGGCACGCCTTCGCCGCGGCCCGTCGCGCCCTCTTGTTGCACGCTCACCGTCACCACGTCGACCGCGAGCCGCACCCCGCGCGAAATGCGGAAGGGCCGCTTCAGCGCGAAGTGGTCGGAGCGGGCGAAGAGCGTTCTTGGCACAGCAGGTTGTCGACTATCGGAGCCACGCCGAAGCGGTAGGGGTCGGTACAGGGAAGGGCGAGGAGGTGCTCCGCATCGCGGCAGAGGCGATGGGCCTCGTCCGCCGAAAAGCGGGCGGTATTGAGGCACACGCCAGCGGCCCGGACCCTGGGACTGGTAAGCCGCGCAACCTGGAGGTTCGCGGCGAGGCATTCGGCGAGGCCCGGCAGCGGTCGTTCCGGAAGGCCGCGCACGGCCGTACGCGATGGATCGTGGCAGAGCACGAGCGCTTGCGGCTGGGCGCCATGGAGAAGACCGGTCGATACCCCGGCGAACGATGGATGGAACAAAGAGCCCTGTCCCTCGATGACGTCCCAGCCGTCGTCCTCGCGGCCCGGGGCGAGGTATTCGATCGCGCCCGAGATGAAGTCGGCGACGACCGCGTCAACGGGCACGCCGCCCCCTGCGATGAGGATGCCGGTCTGGCCGGTGGCGCGGAAATCGGCGCGCCGCCCTTGTGCGCGCAAGCCCTCGACCAGCGCGAGCGAGGCATACATCTTGCCCACGGAGCAATCGGTCCCCACGGTCAGCACCCGCCGACCGGGGCGCGGGCGGCCAGTGCCGACCGGCAATCCCGGAGGGGGGTCGCGCACGTCGAACAGGGCAAGGTGCTTTTCCCGCGCGAGCGCGACGAGTTCGGGGACGGCGTTCAGGCGCTGGTGGAGGCCGGACGCCACGTTCAGCCCGGCCTCGAGCGCCGAGCGGGCGTCCGCGATCAGCGCAGGTTCCATGATCCCGCCGGGGTTTGCGATGCCGAGCACAAGCGTTCGCGCGCCGGCGGCGACGGCCTGCGCCATCGCCATGCGCGGCAGGCCAACGGTCAGCGGGCAATCATCGTGGCGAAATTCCCCCACGCAATCGCTTCCTCGAAACGCAGCCAGCCCGCGCGACGTCTTGATGCCCACGGGGTCGGTCGCGTGGCCCAGGTACAACAGAAAAGGCGCCGGAACGGCCATGGCGCAAGGACTACGCTACGGACTCCCGATTACCTCATGCTGCCTTGTCGCCGGGTCATAACGGCCGGTTATGTCCGGCCAGAGGCTTCGCCGATATTCGCTCCGAGGACGTTGAGGAACTCGACAGCCAGGGCGGCCGGCGGACGGTCGAGCAGGTACATCGCGTTTATGTCGAATGTCAGCGGCGACCTCAAAGGCCGCATCGACAAGCCCGGAGCCAGCGCGGCGCGCGCGGTAAGATTGTCGACCACGGTCATGCCCACGCCCAGGCGAACGAGCGCGGTCGCGATATGAAAAGTCCGGGCCGAAACTACCTCGTTGAGTTCCACGCCCAGACGCTCGACCTCGGCCATGAAGATCGTGCCGATCGGTCCGCTTGCCGCCAGGCTGACGAGCGGCCTGCCGGCGAGGTCCTCGAGCGCGACCCGTGCGGGCGCGCCGGGCATGTCTTCCTCGCGGTACAGGACGACCAGCTCCCCCGCGCCCAGCCGAAAGCCGCCCAGCGGCGCGCCTGCGGGTACCTCGTATGCGACCACGATGTCGGTTTCCCGTTCGTAGAGATTGCGCAGGAGATCGGCGTGGTGGACGGTCTGCAGGTCGAACCGGATTCCGGGATGCGCACGCAGGAACCGCGCGACCGTTTCCGGCAGCGCGTCGAGTGCGATCGAGGGAAGGGCCGAAATCCGCAGCAGTGCTCCGGCACCCTGTCTGCGATTGCGGCTCGCCTTGCGCAAGGCATAGACCCGCTCCTGGATGTCCGAGACCTCGGCGAACAGGGCATGCGCGTCCTCGGTCGGAACGATTCGGCCGCCGGTGCGGTCGAACAGCACGAACCCGATCTGCGATTCCGCATGGCGGAGCACCTTGGAAACCGACGGCTGCGAGACGTTGAGCATTCGCGCGGCGGCGCTGACCGATCCGCTCACGTAGACCGCGTGGAAAACCTCGATGTGCCGCAGGTTCATGACCGTTCCCTCGTCCGGACGCAGGGTCTGCCCTCAGGCCCTATCGGATCCGAGGCGCATCGTGATGTGAGGTGGGTGCTAGGGCTGGGCCATCACCAGCAATGCCAGCGCGGTGCGATTGCCAATGCCCAGCTTGGTGTAGACCGTGTTGAGATAGACTTTCACCGTCCCCTCGGTCACCGCCATGCGTTCGGCAATCTCGCGGTTGCGAAGTCCTTTTGCGACGAGCCCCGCCAGCTCGCGTTCGCGCGGAGTAAGGCCCGCGAGCGTGTCCGTTGCCGGTTCGAGCGAAGCCGAAAGCGCGCGTTCGGTAAGCTCGCTGTCGATGTAGCGCCTGCCTGCGCCCACATGTTCGATGCATTCCAGCAGGCGATCCTCCGCGCCGTCCTTGAACAGGACACCGCGCACGCCGTACCGCAGCGCGTCGAGCAGCTGATCGTCCATTATGTCGGCTGTCAGGAGCACCACGCGCACGGGACTTCTGCGGTCGTGCAGTTCGCGCAGGACGTCGATGCCGCTTGCCTTGGGCATTCGGATGTCGAGGATGGCGATCTCGGGCTGGTGTTCGTCGATTGCGGCCAGCGCGGCTTCGCCATCCGCCGCAGAGATCACGTCGGAATGGCCGCCGAGAGAGAGAACGCTGGTAACCCCGGAACGGATCAGGGGGTGGTCGTCGGCAATCAGGATCTTCATTTCACGCCTTTCCTAGCGGCAATTCGATTCGAATTCGAGCGGGTGTCCCGCCTTCGACGGCGAGACGGCCATTCAACCGCTCGACGCGCTCCCCGATGGTCCGGGGATAGGCGCGCTCGGGCCCGTCCCCGAAAGGGACTCCGTCATTGGCGATGGCGAGCGACAGGCGGGTGCCGGCGATGCCCGCATCAATGTCCACCTTTCGCGCCCCGCCGTGACGCACCGCGTTCGACACTGCCTCGCGGACGATCTGCCGGCATTCGAACGCCAGCGGAACGCTTACGGTTCGGTCCCCCTCCATCGCCAGGTCGATAGCGATTCCCCAGCGGCCCCGGCATTCCTCGACCGCACTCGCGAGTTCGCCGGCAAGTTCGGTGTCGCTGTGGTCCGAAGGGCCCGAGCGCAGCCTCTCGATCACGCCCCGGATGTGGGTCTGCTCGTTCCGCAAGGTTGCCTTGAGTTCGGCGGCCAGGCGGCGCGATTCGGTCGCATCCTCGGGAATGGTGAGGCGCAGCGCCTCGATCCCGAAAGTGGCCCCGGCAAGCGCCTGCGCGACGCTGTCGTGAACGTCCCGGGCGAGCGCCTCGCGGGTCTGGACGAGGGCGCGATTGCGTTCGAACTCGGCCAGCGCGCGTTCCTCGATCAGCGCGACCACCTCGCGCGCGATGTCGCGAAAGCGCGACAGATCGTCGATCGCGATACTGTCCATGCCGCCGGCGATCAGCTGACCGCGCGAGCCCTGACTCGACCGCAGCGCGGCGCAAAGCCCTTCGTCGACCCCGGCGAGCGCGATCAGTCCCTCGCGCGGCGGAGGATCGCATGCGAAGATTGACCCCTCCGCCGATCGCATGGCCAGGCATCGGCTCCGCGGCAAGTCGAACAGCCGGACGGGCGGCTGGCCCTCGTCGGAGAAACTGACAAGCCGATGCGATTCCAGCTTGCCATTCCGCAGGATGACGGCAGCGGCCGGTTCCTCGCTCGGCTCCCAGACGATTGCAACGGTGCGAGCGCCGAGCACGAGTGATGTATAGCGGACAGCAGCCTCGAGGCGGTCGTACTGGACGAGGTCGTCCGTGGGCGGTTCGCGCCGTCCGGAGCGGGATTGCATGCCGAACAGGATAAGCGCGACGGCGATCACACCCATGTAGGTCAGGCGTCGCAGGAAGACCTGGATGTCGATGTCTTGCCCCTCCAGCAGGAGAGCAGTGCCCGCGAGCATGTAGGCGGCGCCCGTGACGATCGCGGACAGCGCGGTGATCCGCCAGTTCCACCGGAGTGCCGCGGCGTACATCAGGAAAAAGAAGAATGCGGTGAACGGACTCGTGAAGTTCACCGAGGAGTTTTCGGTGAACCAGACCGACAGCGAGAATACCGCGATGTCGAGCGCGAAAGCATAACCCGACAGGCGGAAATCGTGCCACCAGCTCGTCCAGGCCACGCGAAGCAGGACCGCCGACGTCACGACGTATCCGATCAGTATCGCATAGCCGATGGGAACATAACGCGTCGGTTGGCTAGGGTCGGCCGCCAGCGCGATCAGGAACACCGCGGCGAGCACGAACCGCAGTGTCGCGATCACGCGCGCAATGCGGTTCCGAAACGACGTCGCCAGCACCGATTGCGCCCCCCAAGTCCCTTGGCCCTTTATTGCCGGGGACGCGTGAAAGCACAATCGCCCTTGTCCGGGCGTACACCCGACGATGCGGGCGGGGAACCGGAAACGCCCCTGACGTGTTGCGATTTCGGGAGCCGGTCGCTGCATTCGGCGGGCGTCTTATCCCCCCTCCCGTACCCCGCCGGCAGGGGCCGTCTCCTCGCAGACTCGCATGTGGCCACGACCAGTCAGCGCTCCACTCCGCTGCGCGCAAGGACAGATTTTGCGGAACGATCGGCAAGACACTCTGGTGAGCGAAGTGATCCCGCGCGACGGGCGGCTCGCTGGCCATTCCTCCGGTTCGCCGGAACGGAATGGTGGGCGCGACAGGGATTGAACCTGTGACCCCACCCGTGTGAAGGGTGTGCTCTACCGCTGAGCTACGCGCCCGTCCGTCGTCCATATCGGCCGGACAGGGGCGCGCCTTTGCCACCGAGCCGGGCGCTTGGCAAGCCGCTTGCCTTGTCTCAGGCGAAGATCCTGAGCAGGCTGGCGAGCCAACCGTCGGTGCGGCGGGGAGGGGCCTGGCGCACCACCGGCGCGCATTCGAGGCAATAGGCCTGCATCCCGTTCACGCCGAGCAGCCGTTCGAGGTCGCCTGCAAGCTGCGCGACCATCGCGTTCTGGCGGAACGCGAACTGGCCAGCCAGATCGCGGTCCGAATTGCGTCGGGCCTCGTCGCCCATCACCAGCTGGCGAAGCAGGGTGTCGCCGGTGCTGGCCTCGTCACCAAGGAAATCCGCGTGCCACTCGCCGTCGCCGAGCTTGGCTTGGGCGGCGACCCAGGAAAGCGCGTCATCGAGTCCGCCGTACTGGTCGACTAGGCCGATCTGCCGCGCGGTGCCGCCATCCCACACGCGCCCCTGGCCAATCTCGTCGACCCGCGCGGGCGTCATCCGGCGCGACCGGGCCACCCGCTCGATGAAATCCGCGTATCCGTCTTCCACATAGGATTGCATCACGGCGTCGGCCTCGGGCGGCAAGCCGCCGATGACATCGGGCTGGCCCGACAAAGGAGTGGTCTTCACCCCGTCGGCATAGACGCCCCAGTTTGCGGCCGCCTTTTCGAACGTGGGAATGACGGCGAAGATGCCGATCGATCCGGTAATCGTTTCAGGTTCGGCGAAGATCCGGTTTGCGGGAGTGGAAACCCAGTAGCCGCCGCTGGCGGCCAGGTTGGCCATCGAAACCGCGACCGGTATCCCGCGCTCCTTGTGCCGCAGGATCGCGCGGCGGATTTCCTCGCTCGCGAGGACCGACCCGCCCGGGGAATCGACCCGCACGACCAGGCCCTTGATGTCGTCTGCAAGCGCCTTGTCGAGAATCTCGGCGATCCTGTCGCCCCCTGCCGTGCCCGGCCCGGCATCGCCGTCGACGATCTCGCCGGCGATCGTCACCACGCCGATTGCCGCGCCGTCGTCAGGCAGCGGCTTGTCGGCAAGCCAGGGTTCGAGCTCGGTGAACGCGAACGCGCCCGGCCTTTCGTCCCAGCGGTCCTTGCCGACGATCTCTGCCACCCGCTTGCCGAACCCGACCCGGTCGCCCAGCCGGTCGACCAGTCCGGCCGACTTGGCCGCAGTCGCCGCATCGCCGCCCGCCGCCGCAAGCCATTCGGCGGGTTGCTGGCTCGACCGGGCGAGCCGGACCTGCGGACGCGCCTTCTGCACGTTCGCCTGCCATTCGGCCCACAGCGATCCGTAAAGCTGGGAATAGTTCTCGCGAGCGGGCTCGGACATCCCGTCGAGGACGTAGGGTTCAACCGCGCTCTTGTAGGTGCCGACCTTGTAGACCCGCGCGTTGACATCGAGTTTTTCCAGCAGGCTGCCGTAATAGAGGCGGTTGCCGCCCGGGCCGAGCACAACGGCACCGCCTAGCGTATCGACCCAGACCTCGCTCGCGTGGCTGGCGAGCAGGAGCGAATCGTCGGTATAGACCGTGGCCCAGGTGAGCACCGGCTTCTTCGCCGCGCGAACCCGGTCGAGCGCCGCGCCGATGTCCTGAAGATGGACCTGCCCGCCGCCGAGGAACCCGCCGAGGTCGAGGACGACCGCCTTGATCCGGTCGTCGGTCGCGGCCTCGTCGATCGCGTGGACCAGTTCCTGCACGTCGAACTCGCCCGTCGGGGCCGTTCCCGAAAGGATGATGGACAGCGGATCGACCGGGCTCTTCTCCTCCACGACCACTCCGTCGAGCTCGAGCAGGAGCGCCCCCTCGCGCACGGCAGCCGGATTGGGGCGGGCAGTGAGGAGCGAATAGAGCGCGAAGAAGAACAGCAGCAGGAAAACGAGGCTGAGAGCGTCCTTCACGGCGACGATCAGGTGCCAGACCTTGCGGGCGAACGACATGTGCGAGGAGATCCCCTGGAAAATTCCGTCGCTGCCGATCTAGGGACTGGCGGGGCACATTGCCACCCGATTGCACTTGACCGGCATATGGGGTTCGACCAAGGGCATGGCTTCAATGACATCGGCGGAAAATCATCCAGTGGCCGGGCGCTACCCCAGGGGTGCGCGCGCATTCCCGCACCGCGACCTGCTGGCCATCGGGCGGCTCGAGCGGCACGAGATCCTGTTCCTTCTCGACGAGGCGGAGCAGTGGGTCGAGATGAACCGGAGAGCCGCCAAGCACGTCGACCTGCTCGCCGGCCTGACGGTGATCAATGCCTTCTTCGAAAACTCCACGCGCACGCTGCTGAGCTTCGAGATCGCCGGGAAGCGGCTGGGCGCGGACGTGGTCAACATGCACGCCGCGCAGAGTTCGGTGAAGAAGGGCGAGACGCTGATCGACACCGCGATCACGCTCAACGCCATGCGGCCCGATGCGATCGTCATCCGTCACGGGTCAAGCGGAGCGACCGCGCTGATCGCCGACAAGGTCGATTGCCCGGTGCTCAACGCGGGCGACGGCCAGCACGAACACCCCACCCAGGCCCTGCTCGACGCGCTCGCTCTGCGGCACGCGCTACGCGAACGGGGGGACGCCGCCGAGGATTTCACCGGGCTGACTGTCACGATCTGCGGCGACGTGCTCCACAGCAGGGTCGCGCGTTCGAACGTGCTGTGCCTCCAGGCGCTCGGCGCAAGCGTCCGCGTATGCGCGCCCCCGGCGCTCATGCCGAGCCACGTCGAGGCGATGGGCGCTGCTGCCTATTCCGATTTCGACGCGGCACTCGACGGCGCTGACGTGGCGATGATGCTGCGCCTCCAGACCGAGCGGATGAGCGGACAGTTCGTGCCGAGCCCGCGTGAATACCATCATCTCTATGGCCTGACCGCCACGCGGCTTGCGAAGGCGGCCCCGCAGGCGATCGTCATGCACCCGGGGCCGATGAACCGGGGGGTCGAGATCGACAGCGACGTTGCCGACATGCTCGATCGGTCGATCATTACCCGCCAGGTCGAGATGGGGGTGGCGATTCGCATGGCCTGCCTCGACGTGCTGACCCGCCGTCGCCGCGGCGTCGAGGGCTGGGGAGAGGACGCATGAACCCGGCGCCGCTCGCCATCGTCGGCGGAAAGGTGGTTACCCCGGACGGTATCCGGGAGGGGACGCTCAGGCTGGAAAACGGTGTCGTCGCCGGGTTTGCTGACCCGGCGGACGGCGACGAGATCGTCGAAGCAAGCGGGCAGCTGGTTGCCCCGGGCATCGTCGATTTCGGCGTGTTCTCGGTCGACAAACCCGCGTTCCGGTTCGGCGGCATAACCCGCGCGGCGCTGATGCCCGACCAGAACCCGCCGCTCGACTATCCGGCGCGCGTCAACTTCATTGCCAAGAGCGGCAAGCCGGACCTCTGGGTGCACCCGCTCGCCGCAGCGACGTTGGGCCTGGGAGGCGAGCACCTCGCCGAGATCGCGCTGATGAAGGACGCCGGCGCACGGGGCGTCGCCACGGGGCGCCGCTGGATCGCGGACTCCGGCGTGATGCTGCGCCTGATGCAGTACACCGCCATGCTCGATCTCGTCGTCGTCACGCACGCAGAGGACGGTGGGCTTGCGGGCAGCGCGGTTGCCACCGCCGGCGAGATGGCGACCCGCCTGGGCCTGCCGAGCGCTCCGGCGGAGGCCGAGACACTCGCCGCCGCGCGCGACATCGCACTCGCCGAGTTGAGCGGCGCGCGGCTGCACCTGCGGCAGGTCACCACCCGCGGAGCGCTCGATCTCGTTCGCGCGGCAAAGCGGCGCGGGGTGAGGGTGACGGCGGGCGTCACTCCGGCGCACTTCATGCTGTCGGACCTCGCGACGATGGATTTCCGCACGTTCGCCCGCCTGTCGCCGCCGCTCAGAAGAGAGGACGACCGCCAGGCGGTTCGCGAAGCCATCGCCGACGGCACGATCGACGTCGTCGCGAGCGGGCACGATCCGCAGGGTCCCGAGGACAAGCGACTGCCGTTCGCGGATGCCGCGCCGGGCATGGTGGGGGCCGAGACCCTCCTCTCGATGACGCTGACGCTCGTCCGCGATGGGCTGGTCGATCTTTCCCGCGCGTTCGACTTGCTGGCGCGCAATCCCGCGCGTCTGCTCGGCGTTGCGGCCGGTACCCTTTCCGAAGGCGCCGAGGCCGACGTTGCCCTGATCGACCCCGACCGCCCGTGGATCGTGAATGCGGCGGGAACGACGGCGAGCGCGGGCAACACGCCATTCGCCCGTCAGCCGGCGCAGGGCCGGGTTATGGCGCTTTTCAAGGGTGGGCTGGCCCTTTAACTGCACCCAACCCGGGAACCCGGCGGTCTGTCGGGCGATTTTTCCCGCATGGACAGCGCCATTCTCGACTTGCTGCCGCTGGATGCAATTGAGGCGCTGCTCGCCGCGCCGTTCGGCGAGGTGTGGGTCGCGTTCGGGTTTTTCGCGCTCGCCGCGTCTGCCTACGCGTCCGGCGTGCCGGGCACCCTCCTGCCAATCTCGTTCTCGTCGGGCGCGCTGCTGGGCGGAGCGCTCGGCATGCTGGCGGTCGGGTTCGGTGCCGTGCTCGGGGCTCTCGTGCTCTACAAGATTCTCGAGCGCAGTTCGCGGGGGGCATTGCGATCGCGATACGGCCACCACCTGGACCGGCTCGACGGATGGGCCAGGCGAGGCGGCATCCTGCCGATCATCGGACTTCGCCTCGTGGGACTGCCGCATCTGGCGGTAACCGCCGTTTGCGCGATCGCCGCGGTAGGCGCGCGCCGGTACGCTCTTGCCACTGCCGTTGGCGTGCTGCCGGCGATCGCGCTTACCTCTATCGCCGGTGCAGCGATCTGACCCGCCTTTCCCCGCCAGCGAAAAGACGCTAATCGGGTGATGCGGGTTGCGCTTGCAAGGGGGAGGGCCTTGCCATGGCGACAGTTGCGCCAGCCACGCCCATTACAGAAACGCCCGCATCCGCTGGTTCACGGGTAATCGTCCATGCGATTGACCGGTGGATCTACGTCTTCATGGCGAGCTTGCTGATCGCCGTCGTGCTGACCGGTTTCATCCCGGATTCGCTGCAAAAGATCGCTGCGGTCGAGCAGGCCCAGCGCCCGCCCTTTCCTGTGGCGATGCACGTCCACGCCGTGCTGATGGGGGCCTGGATGCTGCTCCTTCTGACCCAGACCACGCTGATGGCGACCGGCCGCCGAACGATGCACATGCAGTTGGGGATCGCCGCAACGGTCCTCGCGCCGGCGCTGGTCGTTGCCGGAGTGGTCCTTGTGCCTACCAACCTCCAGCTCTGGGCCGCGTTCGGGGAAGACGGCCCCCCGGCGGTGCAGCAGGGCGTGCAGGAGTTCCTGCACTTCATGACGAACATCGCGCTGCTGCAGCTGCGGATCGCGGTGTGCTTCCTGCTGATGGTCTATATCGGGCTCCGCGCGCGCAAGCGCGACAGCGGGCTGCACAAGCGGATGATGATCTTGGCGACGATCGCGCCAACGCCGGCGGCATTCGACCGGATGCCTTTCATGCCGCATACCCTTCCGCATTCACCGCTGACGGTGGACCTGTGGCCGCTGATGGCGATCGCGCCGATGTTCCTGTGGGACCTCTATCGCCTGCGCACGATCCATCGGGCATACTGGATCTATGCCGCCATCATGGTTCCGACCGCTGTGGCGATAAATCTCCTGTGGGATTCGCCGTGGTGGCACGCGGTGGCGCCGGACATTCTTTACCGCTGACACGAAAAAGGCCTCTCCCGGACGGGAGAGGCCTTCCTCGATGGCTCGTGAAAATGGTCAGCGGCGGGCCATGCGCACGCCCGTGTCGATCGCGCCCGGCATCGGGCTTCCAGCGGTCCAGGCATAACAGCCCTGGCCCTGGCGCTTCGCGCTCGAGCAGAACGAGCCGGCCTCGGCGCGGGCAAGCCCGCCTGCCGACACGCGGTAATAGGTCTTGCCGCGCACGATGGCCCTGGTGATGACCATGTCCAGCTGCGAGAGCTGGGGAAACCGCTTGGCATAGATGGCCCATGCCCGCTCCGCCGCGGCCTCCGACGTGAACGATCCGAGCTGGACCAGGTGATCGCCGGAGGCGAGCGCATGGTCGGTCTTCGGCGCCTGTTCGCGGGCAGAGGACCGGGCAGTGGCGGCGCGCGCCGGCGTGGGTGCCGGAGCGGCCTGGACAACGGGTCTCGAGACGAACTCGATTGCGGCGGCCATCATCTGCGCCGGCGTCGCTGCGCTGGGTACGGGTTCCTCGAAGGCGGCCTCGAACTCGCGCACAGGGGTGACCCGTTCCTGTACGGCGGCCAGTGCAACGGACGACCGCGCCGGAACGGGATCCGCTGTCGGCAGCGCGGAAAGTTCCCCGCCCGCATCGAACGCGGGAGCCGGGGCCGCTGCGACGGGAATGGGGGCCGACACTTCGGCCGGAGCCGTGGTCCCCGCCTCGGGAAGGGCAGACGAGGGCGCTGACAGCGCAACCGCTTCCGCGACGAGCTGTTCGTGAGACGGCGTGTTCGCCAGCGCCAGCCGTGCAGGCTGGCCACCGTCGGCAACCGGGCTGGTGCCGAGGAGCGCAGCAACGCGGGTGCGCGCATCGTCGGGCCGCGCGGTTGCCGCCCATTTCGAGATGCGAGCGTCGAGCTGGTCGGCGGGCACGTCCTGCGCAGCCATGATCCGCGCGCCGGCCCAGTTGCCGCCCAGCGCGAGGGCATAGGCGAGGTTCTGGCGGGTCTTGGGCGTGTTGTCCCCGCCGCGCACCGCGTTCGACAGGATCTGCACCCCGCGGGCGGTTTCGCCTGCAAGGGCAAACGCAAGGCCGAGGTCGCCGGCGGGGATGTCGTCCTGCCAGTCCTCGAGCACGTCGATTGCCGCGCCGCGATCCCCGGTGGCGATCGCTGCTAGCGCGTAGCCGAGCGCGGTCCGGGGACTCTCGTCGCCGAGCGCCATCGCGTCGTCGAAGCTCGTCTGCGCCGAAAGGAAACGGCCAGCTTCCATGTACGCCGCGCCAAGGGTGGCGCGGTAGGCCGCGTTGCGCGGATCGGCGAGCACGGCGGCTTCCGCGTGGCCAACGGCTTCGTCCGCACGGCCCTTCTTCAGCGCCACATCGGCACGGCTGGCGGAAACGTCCGCGCGCGGCGCGGACTGCGTGGTGCAGCCCCCCAGCATGGCCGAGGCGAGCGCGGTGCCTGCGGCCAGCGTCAGCATGCGGTTGGTCCTAGCGGAGCGGCTCATGGTCGTTTCCCCCTGTCGATCCGGTTGTGTCAGCGCCGCTTGACCTGCGCGGCGAGCGCTTCGAGTTCGGGCATGTCGCCCAGCAAGGCGTCGAGCGCCTCGGTCACCAGCGCCTGGGCGCTGCAGTCGCGCACGGTGCAGGCCAGGCGCAACTTGAGATGGCGTTCGGTGTCCAGCCGCAGGGTGAAGGCGGCGCGGTTGCCGCCTTTCGATGCGCGCGGCGCAGGCGCTGCGGCGGGCGCGGGCGGGGCAGCCGGGGCGGGATCGGCGAGGCGTTCGGCGATGGCGCCGCGATCGCGAAGGACGGCGGGCTCAGGGGCCGGCGCCCGACCGACGAACGGTTCCGGGCTGCGCGCCAGGGGGCTCAGGGCGACTACGTCGGCCGTCTGCGGCTGATCGTCGTTCTCGCCCATGTCGTTCCAGCCGAGATCCTCCAGCGTTTCCGGATCGGGGTGGGCAGCCGAGGGCGGCATCGTCGCGAGCGCAGCGTGCTGCGGCCGCATGGCGGGCTTGGCGCCTCCCTTGCGGGCGAGGAGCGAGGGGCTCAGCGAGGCGAAGGAGATTTCGGCCATCCGGGACCGGCCTTTCCGTCCTGTGGCCTACTGGGCCACACGACGGCCGAAGCCGCCCTGCGGACGGTAAGCGGCGCCCGGCACCTGTTGGTGCACTGCACCCGGCGCGGCGAACACGGTGCGGCGGAAGTTCTTCTCCAACCGGTCGGAGATATAGTTCCACAGTGCGGCCATCTCGGCAGCCGAACGGCCCTCGGGATCGACTTCCATCACGGTGCGGCCGTCGATCATCGAGGCGGCGAAATCGGTTCGGTGGTGAAGCGTGATCGGCGCGACCGTGCCGTGCTGGCTCAGCGCAACCGCGGCTTCGGACGTGATCTTGGCCTTGGGAGTCGCGGCGTTCACCACGAAGATCAGTGGCTTGCCGGCGCGTTCGCAGAGATCGACGGTCGCGCCCACGGCGCGCAGGTCGTGGGGAGACGGCCGGGTGGGCACTACGATCAGTTCCGCCACGCCGATGACCGACTGGATCGCCATCGTGATCGCGGGCGGCGTGTCGATGACCGCAAGCTTGAAACCCTGCTGGCGCAGGACCTGAAGGTCGCTGGCGAGCCGCGCGACGGTCGTCTGGGCGAAGGCCGGGTATTCTGCCTCGCGTTCATTCCACCAGTCGGCAAGCGACCCTTGCGGGTCGATATCGATCAGGACGACCGGTCCCGCCCCGGCGCGCTGCGCCTGCACCGCCAGGTGCCCGGACAGGGTGGTCTTTCCCGAACCGCCCTTCTGCGAAGCCAATGCCAATACGCGCAAGGCTGATCCCCCGTTAAATCCCATCGCGGAAAAAAGTGCACCCATGCACTCCGCGGCAAACCAGATCGCAGCATTGCCCTAATATTGGGTTAAAGATCAGGTGGCACGGGAACGTCACACGGGGCCCTGAAAGACCTGAAAAAAGAAACCCTTTGCTAACGGGGCATTCACTATGTCAGTTTGCCCGGCACTCGCACAGGGTGCGCGCGAATTGGATCGAGGACGCGATGACCCGTAGCAATCCGGCACTGTCAGCCGCTATCGGGGCGGCCGGCGCTGCGTTGCTGGCGCTGGCAGGCGCCGCGCACGCCGACGTCAAGGCCGGCGTCGATGCCTGGAGCGCCGGCGACTACGCCAAGGCCGTGTCGGAATGGCGCGCGCCGGCGGCGCGGGGCGATGCCGATGCGCTGTTCAACCTCGCGCAGGCGTACCGGTTGGGTCGGGGAGTAGCCGAGGACCTCGAACAGGCGGAAAAGCTCTACGCCCGCGCGGCGGCGAGCGGCCACCTGAAGGCAGCGGACAACTATGGCCTCCTGCTGTTTCAGGAGGGGCGCCGCGACGAGGCGATGCCCTATGTCGTCGCGGCAGCCGAGCGCGGCGATCCGCGCGCGCAATACCTGCTGGGCATCGCCCATTTCAACGGCGATTCAGTTCCGCGCGACTGGGTGCGGGCCTATGCCTTGCTGACCCTCGCGAACGGTGCGGGGCTGCCGCAGGCGGCTCCGGCCATCCGGCAGATGGACGGCCATGTTCCGCTCGCGCAGCGCCAGCAAGCCCAGGCTCTTGCGGCCGCCATGCGGGCCGATGCCGATGTCCGCCGTTCGGCGCAGATGGCTTCTTCCGACCTGGCCGATGGCGGCCCGGCGATGGTGGCCAATGGCCGGCCCGCGGTCTCCGGCGCGACGGCCGCGCCGCGCGTCTCTCCCTCAGCCCGGGTTCCGCAGCCTGTCGCCACCGTGGCGGTTCCACCATCGGTTCCGCTTGCCGAAGCGGCCGTCGCGGAAGCGATGCGGGCGACCGGGACGGAAAGCCCCGCGACCGCCGGGGCCGACTTCGCGCGGTCCGGACGAAGCACTGCCGTCACGCCCGATGCGCCCGCCCGCGACCCTGTGGTGGCAGCGGCGCCCGGACCCGGCCCGGGGGCGGTCCCTCCACCGGAAGCAGGCTCGTGGAAGGTTCAGCTGGGCGCCTTTTCGATCGCTGCGAACGCAGACCGGGCGTGGTCGCAGGTGTCGGGCAGCGCGGCGCTGGCCGGCAAGACGAGGCAGGTCGAGAGGGCGGGGCGCCTGACCAGGCTGCTTGCCGCAGGGTGGAGCAACCGGTCGGCGGCGCAAGCGGCGTGTGCGGCACTCAAGGCAGGCGGCCATGCCTGCATCGTGACCCGCTGAGCCGTGAGCGGCGCGCCCCACCCCGGTCATCATCGCACGGCTACTGCGGCGAGGGCAGATACCGGGGGGGCGGTTCCCGTCATCGGCAGCGAGCGGTTGCTCAGTCTCGATTTCACGCGCGGAATCGCGGTGATGGGCATCCTGTTCGCCAACATCATGGGGATGGGCCAGCCGTATTCTGCCTACGGCTGGCCGGGCGGCTTCCTGAGCCCGCACGACGCGCTGGCCGACGGGCTTTGGGTCGCCCAGTTCGTCCTCATCGACGGCAAGATGCGGGGCCTCTTCACGCTCCTGTTCGGCGCGGGGCTCATCCTGTTTACCGACCGCGCACGGGCGAAGGGCGGGTGGGTCGGGCTTTCGCTGGTACGCCTGTTCTGGCTCCTCGTGTTCGGCCTGCTGCATTACTACCTGCTCTGGCGCGGGGACATCCTGACCCTGTATGCAGTATGCGGCGCCGTCGCGCTGCTGGCCGTCAACTGGTCGTGGCCGCAGCAACTCGCCGCCGGGCTGGTCGCTTACCTCGCGGGCGTCTTGTGGAACACGGCCCAGGTCCTGCCTCTCTGGGCCGCCAACGAGACCGTCCGCGGCCGGCTCCCGGAATACGAAGGGGTGGCCGAAGCGACGCAGGCGGTAATCGACAGCGAGCGTGCCGACGCGGTGCGCGAAGCGGCGATAGCTGCCGACGGCACCTGGTTCGATTACGTCCGCCATTTTGCGACGATCCACCGCTGGGAGTGGTACGACCAGCTCATATATTATTCCACCGAGGCCCTCCCGCTCATGCTTCTGGGCATGGCGCTCTACCGTATGGGCCTGTTTGACGGCCGGCTCGACCGGCGCGCCCAGACACTCTGGGGATGGGTAGGAATCATGGTGGGGATCCTGCTCACCCTCCCGCTCGGACTGTGGGTCTATCTCGGCGGGTTCACCTATACCGGGACGCTGCTTGCCGAGTTCGGTCCGATGGGCCTGACGCGCCTGCCGATGATTCTCGGCCTGGCGGCGTTGCTGGGCCTTTCGGGTAGCCACCCGCAAGGCTGGTTCTCGAGCCGGGTCATCGCCGCCGGCCGCGCCGCCTTCACCAACTATGTTGGCACGTCGCTGGTCATGTTGCTGGTGTTCCAGGGCTGGGGGCTCGGCCTGTTCGGCGTGCTGACGCG
This sequence comes from Tsuneonella sediminis, assembly GCF_051912845.1. Classification (NCBI taxonomy): domain Bacteria; kingdom Pseudomonadati; phylum Pseudomonadota; class Alphaproteobacteria; order Sphingomonadales; family Erythrobacteraceae; genus Tsuneonella; species Tsuneonella sediminis. The sequence continues at coordinate 27,573 of NZ_JBNCBU010000001.1, forward strand.
AGAGCAGCTCTACCTCGTCGCGCTCGGCGGGTGCATCGTCATGCTGCTGTGGTCGCGCGCATGGTTGATCCGGTTCCGGTTCGGACCGCTCGAATGGTTGTGGCGCTGTCTGACTTATCGACGGGTTTTCGCTCTGCGACGATAACTCTTGCAATTGCGAGTGGTTCTCATTAGCTCTCGATTCGATCGGAGCTGAGAAGAATGTACGTCTGCGTCTGCAATGCCATCAGGGAGTGCGAGTTGCGCCGTGCGGCCCTGCGCGCGGGTGGCGACGCAGAGGCCGTCTACGCTGCGCTGGGCAAGCGCCCCAACTGCGGGACTTGCCTTGCGGACGCTGATGCAATCGTTTTCGAAGAGCGCGAGATGGCGGCGGTGCCGTTCGCGGCCTGAAGCTGCGAAGCAGTCGCAAATGGCGGAATTCCGCCAATTTTCCTGGTTGAGGTGTTGCCGGGCGGGTCGCCGAAGCGCATAATCCGCGCTTTCTCGAGGAGACCGTTTCCATGAAGGGCGACCCAAAGGTCATCGACTACCTCAACCGGGCGCTCACCAACGAGCTCACTGCGATCAACCAGTACTGGCTTCATTATCGCGTGCTGCATCATTGGGGCGTCCGCAAGCTCGCCGAATACGAGCGGCACGAATCGATCGACGAGATGAAACATGCCGATATTCTCGCCGAGCGGGTGCTGTTCCTCGACGGGCTGCCCAACTTCCAGGCCATCCACAAGCTCAAGGTGGGCGAAAGCGTCGAGGAGATCTTACAGTCCGACCTGGCCCTCGAGATGGAAGCGATTCCGCTTCTCAAGGACGCTATCGAGTACTGCGAAGGCGCTCGCGATTACGTCAGCCGCGAGATATTCGAGCGCATCCTCGAGAGCGAGGAGGAACACGTCGATTTCCTCGAGACCCAGTTCGACATGATCGAGCGGATGGGCCTGCAGAACTATGTCCAGCTGCAGAGCGAGCCCGCTGGCGAAGGGGGCGAAGGCTAGCCCTTGGCGTAGGGGTTCTTCGGTGCCTTTAGGACCACCCGCACCGGTACCGCGTCGAATCCCAGCTCCCTGCGGATGCCGTTGACGAGATAGCGTTCGTAGCTCTTGGGCAGCATGTCCAGCCGCGTGCCGAAGACCACGAAACGCGGCGGGCGCGTACCGGCCTGGGTGATGTAGCGCAGCTTGATCCGTTTGCCCTTGGGCGCGGGCGGGGGATTGGCCTCGAGCGCATCGTCGAACCAGCGGTTGAGCGCCGAAGTGGGCACCCGTTTCGACCAGGCCTCGCGGATCTCGAAGGCGGCCTTCAGCATCTGGTCGAGACCCTTGCCGGTTTTCGCCGACACCGCGAACAGCGGCAGCCCGCGGACCTGCGCAAGCCCCTCGTCCAGCGCGCCCTTGATGCCGTTGAAGAGGCGGCTGGCATCGCCGACCTGCTCGGTTCCGGTCATGTCCCACTTGTTTATCGCGATCATCAGTGCCCGGCCTTCTTCGAGCACCATCGAGGCGATCTTGAGGTCCTGATGCTCGAGCCCGCGAGTCGCGTCGAGCAGGAGCACGACGACCTCGGCGAAATCGATCGCGCGCTTGGCGTCCGCGACCGAGAGTTTCTCGAGCTTCTCGACCACGTTCGATCGCTTGCGCATCCCGGCGGTGTCGATCAGGCGGATGTCGCGCACCTCGCCGCCGGGATCGGTCCACTGCCAGTCGACCGCAATCGAATCGCGGGTGATCCCGGCTTCCGGCCCGGTGAGCAGCCGGTCTTCGCCGAGCAGGCGGTTGATCAGCGTCGACTTGCCCGCGTTGGGCCGGCCGACAATGGCGAGCTTGAGCGGGCCGAGTTCGAAATCGTCCGGATCGGCCGCTTCGCCCGCACGGTCCGCGGCTGCGCGTTCGTCCTCGGACGCGCCGATGATCGGCCAGAGCGCATCGAACAGGTCCGCGACGCCTTCGCCGTGTTCGGCCGACAGCGCGACCGGTTCGCCGAAGCCAAGCGAGAACGCCTCGAACAGCCCCGCGTCGCCCGCCGACCCTTCTGCCTTGTTGGCAACCGCGACGACCGGGATCTCCTGCGTGCGCAGCCAGCGGGCGATCTCCTCATCAAGAGGAGTGAGTCCCGCGCGTGCGTCGATCACGAACAGCGCGGCGTCCGCGCCCTCGACGCTGACCTCGGTCTGACGACGCATTCTGCCTGGCAGCGTCTCGGCGTCCTCGTCCTCCCACCCGGCGGTGTCGACAACGGTGAATTCGAGGCCGGCGATCGTGGCGTCCCCGAAGCGACGGTCGCGGGTAACCCCCGGCTGGTCGTCGACCAGCGCGAGCTTCTTGCCGACGAGCCGGTTGAACAGCGTCGACTTTCCGACGTTGGGTCGGCCGATGATGATGACGGTCGGTTTCACTTCGCGGCTTTCATGTCAGCCGCGCAGGTGGCCGCTGTCGCGCCGCTTGGCAAGCGCGCTCGGCGATTAGTTGAAATCGGTTAACCATGTCAGGCAAGGCGATGCCAACCACAAGGTTCCATGCCTTGCCGGCATGAGGGGACCGTTGGGAATCGCCGTCGGGGCGCTCGCGCTCGCATTGCCGGGCATGGCCCGGGCCGACATCGCCGCGGGCGACGGGGCTGCGCGCAGTGCCGAGCTTCCCGCCTATCTGCAGTGCGTCCCGTTTGCACGCGAGCGCACCGGCGTGCAGATATATGGCGACGCGCGCACGTGGTGGGAGCAGGCCGAAGGCCGCTACCAGCGAGGAAACCGACCCAGAACGGGCGCGGTGATGACGTTTCTTCCTCACGGCTCGATGACGCTTGGTCATGTCGCCGCGGTGGCGCAAGTCATCGACAGCCGCACCGTCCTGCTCGATCACGCCAACTGGTCGCCAATCGACGGCCGGCGAGGGCAGGTCGAGCGCGGAGTCAGGGCGATCGACGTCTCGCCCGGGAATGACTGGAGCCAGGTCCGCGTCTGGTATGCGCCGCTGGGCGACCTGGGCACCACTGCGTGGCCAGTCGCAGGCTTCATCTACAACGAGCCGGAGAGGAAAGGCCCCTACGGCGGGGAGCGGATACTGGCGGCGGCGCGACAATCGCCGACGCCCTCTGCCGAACCGTCGAAAGCGTTCGCCATGGCGTTCTCCGGGCTTGGCGAGGCGCGCGTCGCTACGCCGTCCTCGGCGCGCCAGGCAGCGCGGCCGGCCACGCGGACGGACGGTGCGCGCATCGCGGCGACCGCCGGTAGCCGGCCGCGCGACCCGATCGACGCCGCGATCGCCCGCTACGGCAGCTGATCAGTCCTTTTTTGCGACCGGCGGATCGTCGCCGAGATCCTCGAACCACGCCTCGACCGGGCCGTTGAGTTTGAGCGTCAGGGGCTGGCCCTTGCGGTCGACCGTCTTGCCGGCCTGCACGCGGATCCAGCCCTCGGAGATGCTGTATTCCTCCACGTCGGTGCGGACGCGGTCCTTGAAGCGGATGCCGATCCCGCGCTCGAGCGCGTCCTGGTCGAAATGCGGGCTGCGCGGATTGACCGACAGGCGGTCGGGCGGGGTCTGGGATTTGTCGTCGCTCATGAGGCGGGGCCCTTAGTCGTGCCGGGTGCACCCGGCAAGCGGGTCAGTCGGGCGGCAAGGGGGTCTCGGGCAGGACCGGGGCGCCCGGATCCTCGTCCTTGCCCTCGCCTTCCTCGACCCCGGCCTGTCGGCGCTCGATCTCTATCTCGCTCGGCCCGGCGTCGATCAGGGGACCGTCGTCGGGCTCCTTGCCTGACGGGATGTGGGGACCGGTCATTTGCCGAGGGGGGCGGGTATTTCCGCCGGCCGCTGATTCGGGTCTGCAACGTCGGGTCGGGGCGGGGCAACTTCGTCCGGTTGCCGCATCGGCTCGCCGGCAGGCTCGGGGCTGGCCGGAGTCTCGGGGGGCGATGCCGGTTCGATGGTATCGGGAGTTTCGGGCGGCTGGGTGGCCATTGCTGCGATCCTTTCGTTCGGCCGGGAAACGGCCGGCGGGGCAATCACGTTCCCCGGCTTGCCCTTTGCGCCCGCCCACTGTAACGGCGCACCCCTGTTCGCGAGCGGGCCTGCCCGCCCGCGCGGCTTCGTTCGGGTTTGCGGGCGTGGCGGAATTGGTAGACGCGCTGGTTTTAGGTACCAGTATCGCAAGATGTGGGGGTTCGAGTCCCTTCGCCCGCACCAGCCGCCGCCCCGGTCTCGAGCGATCACGAGATACTTGTTTTACAAAGGCTTTTGACCTCCCATGAAGATCGAAGAGACCGCCAACGAAGGCCTCCACCGCGCCTACAAGCTGACGATCCCGGCCAAGGACATAGATGCAGCGGTCGCGGCCGAGGTGAAGAAGATCGCTCCCCAGGTGCGCATGCCCGGTTTCCGCCCCGGCAAGGTGCCCGCCAACCTCGTCCGGAAGATGCACGGCGAGGCGATCCACGGACAGGTCGTCAACGATCAGATCACCAGCGCGGTCGATTCGCTGATGAAGGACAAGAAGCTGCGTCCCGCGATGCAGCCGCGTGTCGAGTTCGGCGACGGTTACGAGCAGGGCAAGGACGCGACGCTGACAGTCGACCTTGAAGTGCTGCCCGAGATCGAGGCCCCCTCGACCGATGGGCTCAAGCTGGAGAAGCTCACCGTTCCGGTGACAGACGCGGAAGTCGACGAGGCGGTGCAGAACATCGCCGGACAGCAGAAAAGCTGGAAGGACGCGCCCAAGACGAAGAAGGCGGCCGACGGCGACCAGATCATCATCGATTTCACCGGCTCGATTGACGGGGTCGAATTCGAAGGCGGCAAGGCCGAGGAAACCCCGCTCCAGCTCGGTGCTGGGCGTTTCATCCCCGGGTTCGAGGAACAGCTCGCCGGCGTGAAGGCGGGCGACGACAAGACGATCACCGTGACCTTTCCGAGCGACTACCCCGCCAAGGAGCTGGCGGGCAAGGATGCCCAGTTCGCGATCCATGTCCACAAGGTGCAGGTCGAGGACGAGACCAAGGTCGACGATGAATTCGCGAAGAACCTCGGTCTCGAAAGTCTCGACCAGCTGCGCGGCCTGCTGAGGGGCCAGCTGGAGCAGGAACTGGGCGGACTTACGCGCACGGCGATGAAGCGGCAGCTGCTCGACACCCTCGCGTCGGGCCACGACTTCCCGGTCCCGCAGGGCATGGTCGATGCCGAGTTCGAACAGATCTGGGCCCAGCTTCAGCAGGAAGCCGCACAGGACGCCGATCCCGCCGCCGCGCTCAAGGAGATCGAGAGCGAAAAGGACGATTACCGCAAGATCGCCGAGCGCCGCGTGCGCCTTGGCCTCCTGCTGTCGGAAATCGGCCAGGCCAACGGCGTGCAGGTTACTCAGCAGGAAATGTCGATGCTGATCCAGCAGGCCGCCCAGCAGTACCGCCCGGAAGACCGCGACCGGTTCATGGAGATCATCCGCACCAATGACATGGCGGCCGCCCAGCTGCGCGCGCCGCTCTACGAGGACAAGGTCGTCGACTTCCTGTTCGACAAGGCCGATGTGACCGAGCGCGAGGTAACCCGCGAGGAACTCCAGGCCGCGATCGAGGCCGAGGAAACCGCGCCGGCGCCCGCCAAGAAGAAGGCGCCCGCCAAGAAGGGTGCCGCCAAGTCGGAAGACGCCGACGCCAAGCCCGAAGCGAAAAAGGCGCCGGCCAAGAAGTCCGCGACGAAGGCTGACAAGGATGACGCCGAACCGGCCGCCAAGAAGGCCCCGGCGAAGAAGGCTCCTGCCAAGAAGGCCGCTGCCGAGGAACCGGCCGCCAAGAAGACTCCGGCGAAGAAGGCGGCAGCCAAGAAGTAGCGCGGTACCGGCGGAACCGGCGCCCGTGTGCGCCGGTTGACGGTACATGTTCGAATACTGGATTCGGGAAATCACCTCCGCCACCTCGCTGGTGGTGGAGGGGATGGCCGCGATCATCGTGGCCTACGCGGTTGTCGAGGCCTTCGTGCGCCTCATCCTCTCGATCCCGCGGCACAGCGGTAGCGCGGAGAACCGGGCGCACGATGCGAAGGAGGAGATCCGCCTGCGCCTGGGCCGCTGGCTGGCCCTCGCCCTCGAGCTCCTCCTGGGAGCCGACATCCTGCGCACCGCCGTGGCGCCGAGCTGGTCGGAAGTCGGCCAGCTGGCCGTCATCGCCACGATCCGCACCGGCCTGAACTACTTCCTGCAGCGCGAGATCGAGGCCTCCCGGACGAGGTGCGATGACGGGACGCAGGAGCCCGGCTGCGCCTAGAAGGTGCCCTTGACGCTCAGGCGAAAGATCGGACCGATGAGCTGCGAGCGGTCCTCTATGAAGGCTACCGGGGACGAATTGCGTGGGCCCGCATAGACCGTCCGGTACAGGCGGTGACGGGCATTTGCGAAATTGACCGCCTGCAGCCGCACCGTCATCCCCAGCACGTCCTTGTGCTCGATGAAGTAGGAATCGAACACCGGTCCCTCCCAGTCGCGGCCGACCTCGAAAACGCGGTAGTACGGCGTGTTCCTGCTGTATTCGAACCCGGCGCCCCAGGCCCAGTCCGTCGCCGGGATGTCGTGGCGCAGGTTCATCTCGACGCGTTGCCGCCACAGGTTGCTGATCTGGCGCTTCTCTCCGGTCAGCGGATCGCGGATCGCGGAGGTCTGCAGGATCACGTTGGTGTCGAGCTTGGCTCCCTTGAAGCCCATCGGGTCGAGGTTGAACGTGCTCGTCCATTCGAAGCCGCGCCGCCGTGCCCGGTCGATGTTGCCGCGTCCCTCGCCGCCGCCCGGCAGCGGTACGATGTCGATGAAATCCTCGAACCGGCGGTCGAAGAAGCGCAGGTTCGTGCTTCCCCACTTGCCGAGGTCCTTCTTGATCGCGGCGGTGATGTTCCAGCTTTGCGTGGGCACCAGTTCGGCATTGTTCGAATTCTGATTCCCCTGGTCGAGGAAGGCCCGGGCGAGAAAGTCGCCGAAGTTCAGCTGTCCGACCAAGCGTTCGACGTTGAACGATATGTCGAGGCCTTTTTCGGGTGCCCAGCCGAGGTTGAGGGCCCCCTTGGGCCTGGTGAAGGTTCGCGACAGGTCGTTGGCGCCGCTTTGGCTGATCGTCGAGTTCTCGGCGCCCGCCGAAAGCTGCATCGTCAGCTTGTCGGTGATCGGCCGGCCATAGCTCAATATGGCCTCGTAACGGTCCTCGCGCACGCCGCCGTCGCCTTGCGGGAAGGGGACTTCGACGAAGGCCCCCGACGGGCTGAGGTCGAACAGGCTGGCGTCCTTGTCGAACCGGTTGAACGCGGCCTCGGCGGCGATCTGCCAGTCGGCCTTGCCCCACTTCCAGCCGAATTCGGCCCGGCCGATCACCTCCCCGCTTTCGGTGACCTGGGCGTAGCGCCCGCCGACCGGGGGCGAGCCGTCGGCGAAGGCGATGACCGCGTCCTCCGAGTACCGGGTGCGATCGAACCGGTCGAGCCCGATGAGCTTGAGCCGCCCGCCCGCGAGGTCGAACGCGTAATCGCCCCCGATCTCGTAATCGTATCCGCGTTGCCGGCCGTACAGGTCGCGGTTGCGCGGCACGCCCGACAGCGGAAGGCGGTCTTCGCTCTCGTCGAACGTGCTGTAGACCCGGCGGTAAGAGGCATTGAGGTGCGCGATGTCCCCGCCGCGGTTCCAGGTCAGGTTGGCGCTGGCCTTGGGCGCATCGAAATCCGACCACAGCCGGCCGTCGCGGGTCTCGCGCAGCGACCCGTCGCCCGCCAGGATGCGGTATTCGCCGCCGAATGCGCCGCGGCCCTGCTCGTTCGCGAGGGCAAGGGTGTATTCGAGCTGGCCCTTGCTGCCCTTGAGCGAAACGTCGGCGTTGAGATAGCCGGGGTGCGCGAAATGGGGCCGGACCTCGCCCCGCCAGTTGAACTGGCCCGTCATCGCATCGGCGCGGGTGATGATGTCGGCCACCTGGCCCGACAGGCCGGGAATGGACAGCGTGGCGCCGTCGACGATGTCGATCCGCTCGACGCTCGTTGCGGGAATTCGGGCGAGCTGGTCGAACAGGCTGTCGGACTTGGACGCCAGCCGCTGGCCATTGACCAGCACGTTCTCGTTTGCCTGTCCGAGCCCGCGGCCCCCGTCGCGCGAGGCCTTGATCTGGAAGCCCGGGACGTTGTTCAGCATGTCGAGCGCGCTCTTGGGAGAAAAGCGCGCGAAATCGGCGGGCGTGTAGCTCTGGCGTCCGTCGACCGCGGCGGGCGGATCCGCGACCGGCGGGGGTGCGTCGCCGGTGGGCGCTTCCTGCGCGAGCGCCGGAGTCGCGGCGCCGGCGAGCAGGAAGGCGAGCAAACGGGCGGCGGCAGGCGGATGCGACACGCAGGTATCCTTGTTGTTCAGAGCTTTCGAGCCGGTGTATTGTTCCGGTGAAACGCCATGTCGCGCGGGGCTCGACGAACGACAGGTGCGGGCCGATCAAAAACGATTGTAGTCGACAGAACGGGTCAGAGCGTGGGTTAACGCCCTTGAACATCTTCCGGCCACTCGCGACATAGGCGGCGCAATCGAGACGGAAGGACGAGTACCCCATGATAGATGTGTTCGGCGGCAATGGCGACACCTATGGCTCACAGGGCCGCTTCACCCGCGATCCCGTGACGGGGGCGCTGGTGCCGGTGGTGGTCGAACAGACCAGCCGCGGCGAGCGCAGTTTCGACATCTTCAGCCGCCTGCTGCGCGAACGGATCGTCTTCGTGACCGACCAGATCGAGGACAACATGGCCTCGCTGATCGTCGCGCAGCTGCTGTTCCTCGAAAGCGAGAACCCGAGCAAGCCGATCAGCATGTACATCAATTCGCCGGGCGGCGTGGTGACTGCCGGCATGGCGATCCATGACACCATGCAGTACATCAAGCCGCGCGTGTCGACCGTCTGCATCGGGCAGGCGGCGTCGATGGGCAGCTTCCTGCTTGCCGCGGGCGAGCCGGGGATGCGCATCGCGCTTCCCAACGCACGGATCATGGTGCACCAGCCGTCCGGCGGCGCGCGCGGCATGGCGTCCGACATCGAGATCCAGGCGCGCGAGATCCTGCGGATGCGGACGCGGATGAACGATCTCTACGCCAAGTACACCGGCAAGGCGCTGTCCGAGATCGAGAAGGCGATGGACCGCGACACCTTCCTCGAGGCCGACGAGGCGATGGCCTTCGGCATCGTCGACAAGGTATTCGAGACGCGCCCGGAGGGCGAGGGCAATGCCGAGGCCGAAGGGTCCGGCGGCGCGCCCGAGTAGGCGGCCTGGACCCGGCGCCGCCGCGGCGGGTTGTCCGGCGTAGCAATTCGGCAACCGTGCCGCTTCAGCTTGCCGCAAGGCCGTTGCTGTAAGGCGCTATGAGTTGATTATCGAAATTCCGGCCTTAGGGTCGGCGAATCCCCCGGCTCCGCTAACCCGGCCCGGGGCTTCGAAAGCCAGGAAATGACCAAGTTGAGCGGAACCGACAGCAAGAGCACCCTGTACTGCAGCTTCTGCGGCAAGTCGCAGCACGAGGTGCGCAAGCTTATCGCCGGGCCGACCGTGTTCATCTGCGATGAATGCGTCGAGCTGTGCAACGACATCATCCGGGAAGAGACCAAGGCCGGCATCGCGGGCCGGAAGGAAGGCGACGTCCCCACGCCGCTCGACATCTTCACCACCCTTAACGATTACGTGATCGGGCAGGACCGCGCCAAGCGCGTCCTCTCGGTCGCGGTGCACAACCACTACAAGCGGCTCAAGCATTCGGGCAAGTCGGGCGAGGTCGAGCTGGCCAAGTCCAACATCCTGCTCGTCGGGCCCACCGGCTCGGGCAAGACCCTCCTTGCGCAAACGCTCGCGCGGACGTTCGACGTGCCGTTCACGATGGCCGACGCGACCACGCTGACCGAGGCCGGCTACGTTGGCGAGGACGTCGAGAACATCATCCTCAAGCTGCTGCAGGCGAGCGACTACAATGTCGAGAAGGCGCAGCACGGCATCGTCTACATCGACGAGATCGACAAGATCACCCGCAAGGCGGAAAATCCGTCGATTACCCGCGACGTGTCGGGCGAGGGCGTGCAGCAGGCGTTGCTCAAGCTGATGGAGGGCACCACCGCATCCGTCCCGCCGCAGGGCGGACGCAAGCACCCGCAGCAGGAATTCCTCCAGGTCGATACGACCAACATCCTGTTCATCTGCGGTGGCGCGTTTGCGGGCCTCGAAAAGATCATCGCCGACCGCCTGCAGAAGCGGTCGATCGGCTTCGGCGCGCACGTCGCCGACCCCGACAAGCGCCGCGTCGGCGAACTGCTCCAGAAATGCGAGCCGGAGGACCTGCTCAAGTTCGGGCTGATTCCCGAGTTCGTCGGCCGCCTGCCGGTCATCGCGACCCTCAACGACCTCGACGTCGACGCGCTGGTCATGATTCTGACCGAGCCGAAGAACGCGTTGGTAAAGCAGTACTGCAAGCTGTTCGACCTCGAGGATGTCGAGCTCACGTTCACCGAGGATGCGCTGAAGGCGGTCGCCGAGAAGGCAATCGAGCGCAAGACCGGCGCGCGCGGCCTTCGGTCGATCGTCGAGGGAATCCTGCTCGACACGATGTTCGACCTGCCCGACATGGACGGGGTGACCGAGATCGTCGTCGACAAGGACGTGGTCGAGGGCCGCAAGGACCCGGTGCGCGTGGTGGACGGCAAGAAGGGCAAGGAAGAGGCGGCCTGACCGCCTGATCTGGCGAGGGCGGCCGGCTTCGTCCGGAGGCCGAGCGACAGACGGAGGACCCCGCACGGTGCGTGCGGGGTCTTTTCGTATCCACGCCCTCGTCCTTCGGCGCGGAAATTCGCAGAAAAAGGCCCCGTCCGGCGAGGGGGAAGGGGTACCGGACGGGGCTGGGAGTGGGCGCCGCCCCGGCCAGGGGCAGCGCCAGGGAACATCGTCAGGCGGGGAGGAAGACCCCGTCGGTCACGTGGATGACGCCGTTGGTGGCCTTCACGTCGGCTTTCGAAACCCGCGCAGTGCGCCCTGCCGCATCGGTAATCGTGACCGATCCGCCGTCGAGCCGCGCGACGAGCGTCTCGCCGGCAACGGTCTCGATCGAATACGAGCCGCCGCTCTTGCGGATGGCTTCGACCAGCTGAGCCGCGGGCACTCGCCCGGCGACGACGTGATAGGTGAGCACTCTGGTCAGAGCGGCCTTCTGCGAGGGCTGAAGCAGAGTGTCGACGGTGCCGTCGGGCAACGCGGCGAATGCAGAATCGACAGGCGCGAACACGGTATACGGACCCGGGCCCGACAGGGTATCGACGAGATCTGCGGCCTTGACCGCGGCGACAAGGGTCGAATGCATGCCGGTACCCATTGCGGTCCCGACGATCGTCTTCTGGGACTTCTCGGCGGCATGGCCCGAATGGCCAGCGTGATTGTGAGCCGCTGCGGGGGCACCGGCGGCGAGGACGAAAGCGCCCATTGCAGCCACTGCGGCGAACGAGGCGGCTTTCAGCTTCGGGGAATTCATGATGCGTAAGCTCCTTTGATCGGCAAGCCCCGTCCTGCTTGCGGGTGGAGTTACGCAGCGTGTCCCGCTGCGGATGCAGCACGGGAGAAAAATTTTTTCTAGCTGTCAGACCGTGTCGAAACTGCCCTCGGCAACGACCGGCCCGGCGGCGGATTCCGGCGGTTTTCCGCCCAGCGGTTCGCGCGTGAGCACCATCGCGCTGCCGTCGTGGATGAGGGCAGCGGTCCCGGCATCGAGCGCGACACGCCTTTCGGCGCCCGGTTGCACCACGCCGAGCGAGCGCAGTTTGCTTCCGTCATCGGGCACCAGCCACAACTCGTGGTCGTGGATGCCGTCGGCGGTGAGCCCGCTCGCCGACACCAGAAGTTCGCGCCGGTCGGGAAGGTAGGTTACGCCGAGACGCAGCGCGGTGTCGCCGATGGGGATCGAGGCGACCAGCGGTGGGGCGGCCGTGGCCACCTGGGGGGGATCGCCGGCGGAAGAAGTGCGTGTCTGCGGTGTGAGCACGAGCGCCGCCATCGCGGCGCTGGCAGCGATGGCACCGGCCGCGGCCCCGCGCTGCCAGAACCGCACGCGCCGGCGCAGGGCGATGACCTCGCCGCCTTCGTCCGCAGCGCCTCCGGCAGCGGCGAGGATCCGGGCGAAAAGCTCTTCCGGCGGGATTTCCGAAGGTATCGTGTCGAGCAGTGGCGCGAGGCGGTGCTCCCACCACTCGACCGTCTCCGCGAACGCCGGATCGCTGGCGTAGCGTCCGCGCGCGTCGAGCAGATCCTGCCCGTCGAGCAGCCCGATCGCGAATTCGGCGGCAAGGCGATCGTCGGGAGTCATTCGCCCGCCTCCAGGCAGGTCCTGAGGCGCGCCAGGCCGCGCCGGATGCGGCTTTTCATGGTGCCCAGGGGAACACCTTCCCGGTCCGCAAGATCGGCATAGGTCGACCCGCCGAAGAACGCCGCGCGGATGCCCGATCGTTGCGCGGCATCCAGCCTTTCGAGGCAGTGGTGGATTCGCGCTCTGCCTTCGCTGGCGATCAGGCTGTCTTCGGCTGACGGGGTGTCATCGGCGACCGCGCTCGCCTCCTCGACGGGGACGGGTGGTCCGGCTGTGCGCCTGCGGCGCAGCCGGTCGATCGCCCGGTTGCGGGCAAGGACTGCGATCCAGGTGATCGGACTGGCGCGCGCCGGATCGAACCGGTCGGCGCGGCGCCACAAGGTCAGATAGACGTCCTGCAAGGTGTCCTCGGCTTCCTTTCGGTCTCCCAAGATACGCAGGCAGATACCGAAAAGCTTCGCTGATGTGGCGCGGTAGACCTGTTCGAGCGCCGCTCTGTCGCCCGCGCCGAGACGGACGAGGGCCGCTGCGAGCCTCGCGCGGGCTTCGTCGGCGTTCACCCGGCGGCCCGTTCGACTGGTCCCCGCCCGCAGCGCACAGCGCGTCTGTCGCTAGTCATGCGCGTGCCGCATCCCGCAAGCTCCGGTTTCGACCTGAATGGTGACATGACCGATGTGGAATTCGTGGTCCAGCGATTCGCTCAGGTCGCGCAGGAAGGCGTCACCCGGGTGCCCTCCGGGCATGACGAGGTGCGCGGTCAGGGCGGCCTCGGTCGTGCTCATCGGCCAGATGTGGAGATCGTGCACCGCGGCAACGCCCGGAAGGCCCGCAATGTGCGCGCGCACCCCCTGCTCGTCGATATGGTCGGGAACTGCGTTAAGGCCCAGCTTGACGCTGTCCTTGAGTAGACCCCAGGTCCCCCAGCCGATCACGATGACGATCAACAGGCTGGTGAAGGGGTCGATCCACCGCTGGCCGGTCCACAGGATGAGTGCGCCGGCAATGACCACCCCAAGGCTGACGAGAGCGTCGGCGGCCATGTGCAGGAATGCACCGCGGATGTTGATGTCGTGCTTGCGCCCCCGCGCGAAGAGCATGGCGGTGCCCGCGTTGATAACGATGCCGATCCCGGCGACGATGATCATCGTGCGCCCTTCGACCGCGGGCGGCTCCCCCAGCCGGTGCAAGGTTTCGAACGCGATGCCGCCGATCGCCACCAGGAGCAGCCCGGCATTCGCGAGCGCGGCGAGAATGGTCGAGCTTTTGAACCCGTAGGTGAACCGGCCGCCTGCAGGACGCCTCGCCAGCACGCTTGCGGCCCAGGCAAGGGCAAGGCTGAGCACGTCGCTCAGGTTGTGGCCGGCGTCGGCAATGAGCGCCATCGAGCCGGATATGAAACCATAGACCGCTTCGACGACCACGAACGCCAGATTGAGGACGACGCCCAGCGCGAAAGCCGCGCCGAAGTCGCGCTGCGGCCCGCCATGCGCGTGATCGTGAGAATGCCCCGCGCCCATCGCCTACCCGTAAATGCACGAATCGAGGCCGTCGCGCCGCACGATGCCGATGCGCGCCGCGATCGTGTTGCCGTAGCGACGCGTGAAGCCGGTCGGGTTCACCACCGAGCGCTTCTTGGGGAGGGGCAGCGCCGCGGCCATCCGCGCCGCCTCGGTGCGCGAAAGACGTGCCGCGGAGTGCCCGTAATAGCGCTGTGCTCCGGCTTCCGCGCCATAGGTCCCGATGCCGGTTTCTGCGACGTTGAGGTAGACCTCCATGATCCGGCGCTTTCCCCAGAGGTTCTCGATGAGGAAGGTGAACCACGCCTCGAACCCCTTGCGGATGTAGCCGCCCCCCTGCCACAGGAAGACGTTCTTGGCGGTCTGCTGGCTGATCGTCGATCCTCCCCTGATCCGGCCGCCTTTCGCATTGCGCTCGATCGCCTGCTCGATCGCCTCGCGGTCGAAACCGTCGTGGCTGCAGAATTTGCCGTCTTCGGCCGCGATCACGGCGGACACGAGGTTGCGGTCGATGTTCGACAGCGGCTCCCAGTCCTTCGTGATGCCATTGCCGTCGAGCAGCATCGTCGCGGTGACCGGTACGGGCAGGAAGCGGAACAGAAGCACCAGCGCGAGGCTGAGCACCACGAACCCGGCGAACAGCTTGGCGAAGAGCTTCGCGAACCACAGCATCGGAGCCGGTGCTAGGGGTATCGACTTGCCCGATCAAGCGGCGCAAGACGGCAAGATCGGCTGCACGGGAGAAATGCCATGCCTCAATTCGTGATCGAACGCGAAATGCCCGGCGCCGGGTCGCTCGGACCCGGCGACCTGCAGGGCGCATCGCAGCAGTCGTGCAGCGTGCTGCGCGACCTTGGTCCGGAGATCCAGTGGGTCCACAGCTACGTCACCGATGACAAGATCTACTGCATCTACCGCGCGCCGAGCGAGGACCTGATCCGGAAGCACGCGGACACCGCGGGTTTCCCCGCGAACTCGATCGCGCAGGTGCGCAGCGTGATCGATCCGACCACCGCCGAATAGCAAAAAGGGCCGCCCCGCAGGAGCGGCCCTTTGTCCCTCAGCCTGCTGTTACCCGGCGGCGAGCGCCGCGATGCTGCCGCTTGGGGCCAACCGCTCGCCGGCGATGCGCTGCATGGCCTTCTGCAGCTTCTCGAACGCGCGTACCTCGATCTGGCGGATGCGCTCGCGGCTGACGTCGTAGACCTGGCTCAACTCCTCGAGCGTTTGCGGGTTGTCGGTCAGCCGCCGCTCGGTGAGGATGTGCTTCTCGCGCTCGTTGAGGCTGTCCATCGCCTCGACGAGCATCTCGTGGCGGACCTGCGCCTCCTCGGCCTCGGCAGCAGTCTCGTCCTGCAGCGGACGATCGTCCTGCAGCCAGTCCTGCCACTCGCCCGAGCCTTCCTCGGCACCGCGCATCGAGACGTTGAGCGAACCGTCGCCGCCCATCATCATCCGGCGGTTCATGTTGATCACTTCCTGCTCGGGCACGCCGAGATCGGTCGCGATCTTTGCCACGTCGTCGGGATGAAGGTCCGAGTCCTCGTAGGCCTCGAGCTCCTTCTTCATCCGCCGCAGGTTGAAAAACAGCTTCTTCTGCGCCGCAGTGGTGCCCATTTTGACGAGCGACCAGGAGCGCAGGATGAACTCCTGGATCGACGCCTTGATCCACCACATCGCGTAGGTCGCGAGGCGGAAGCCGCGATCGGGTTCAAACTTCTTGACGCCCTGCATCAGGCCGACGTTGCCCTCGGAAATGAGGTCGCTGACGGGCAGGCCGTAGCCGCGGTAGCCCATGGCGATCTTAGCCACGAGCCGCAGATGGCTGGTGACGAGCTGCGCGGCCGCTTCCGGGTCCTCGTGCTCGGCGTAGCGCTTCGCGAGCATGTATTCCTGCTCGGGCGTGAGAATGGGGAATTTCTTGATCTCGGCCAGGTAGCGGTTGAGGCTCGCCTCACCGCCCAGGGCCGGGACAGACAATGACTTGGACTTGTTCACTTCTACCCTGACCTTTCTCGCGTCGCCCTCGTTGTCGGGACCCCGGATGGGCATCCGTCGGATGGGGCACGCTTCAGCATATATAGAGGAAGCACTGTCGCCTGTTGAGTGCTTTTCGTCGATTTCAATGAGCAACTCGGTCGATTAGTTCCGCCATATCGGCGGGTAGTTCCGTCGCAAAGGCGAGGCGATCGCCAGTCACCGGATGTACGAAGCCGAGGCTGGCGGCATGCAACGCCTGGCGGCGGAACCCGAGATCCGCAAGGACGGGGCGCAGCGGTGCGGGCGTTCGACCGTACACAGGGTCTCCCAGTAGCGCATTACCGATTGACGCAAGGTGAACCCTGACCTGGTGGGTCCGGCCGGTCTCCAGACGGCATTCGACCAGCGCCGCGTGGCGCAATGCGCGCAGGGTGCGGTAGTGCGTGACCGCGTGCTTGCCGCGCGCCGAGGTTTCGGGGAGCACTGCCATCTTCTTGCGGTTTGCATCGGAGCGGCCGATCCGTCCCTCGATACGGCCTGCTGCGGGCCGCGGCTCTCCCCCGGTGACGGCAAGATAGGTTCGCTCGATCGAGTGATCCGCGAATTGCCCTGCCAGTCCCTCGTGCGCCGCGTCGCTCTTGGCCACCACGAGCAGGCCCGAGGTGTCCTTGTCGATGCGGTGGACGATTCCCGGGCGCAGGGTCCCGTTGATGCCCGACAGCCGGCCCGCGCAGTGATGAAGCAGCGCGTTGACGAGCGTGCCGTCGAGATTGCCCGCGGCAGGATGCACCACCAGTCCGGCCGGCTTGTTCACGACCACCAGGTGCTCGTCCTCGAACACGATGTCGAGCGGGATGTCCTGCGCTGGCGTGTCGAGCGCGGCGGGCGGTGGAAGGGCGACCGAAAACGCCGCGCCTGCGGCGACCCTTGCCGAAGCGGTCGAGACGGGGCGGTCGTCGATCTCGACCGCGCCGGCCGCGATCAGCGCCTTGACCCGTTCGCGCGACAGCCCGGTGGCATCGGCCAGCGCCCTGTCGAGCCGGCCTGAGCCTGCAATCGCTCCGGTGATGATTTCGCCGTCCCCCATTGCTAGGGAAATGGGCGATGGAGATCGAAGTCTCAAGCGGGGTCGTCGCTACAATCGTCGGGCATGCGGCCACGGCGCGCCCCCGCGAGGCCTGCGGCCTGCTGTTCGGCAAGGGCGACGTTATCGATAGCGCGACCCGGTGCGCCAATGTGCACCCGCAGCCCGAAACGCATTTCGAGATCGATCCGCAGGCGCTTATCGACGCCCACCGCGCCGCCCGCTCCGGAGGTCCGCCGGTTATCGGATACTGGCATTCGCACCCTTCGGGGCCACCTCGGCCTTCTGCGACCGACCGCAAGCAGGCAACGGGTGACGGCAGGGTGTGGGCGATCGTGGCGTTCGACCGTTCAAAGGGCAGGGTCGGCTGGTGGCGCGACACCCCGTGCGGGTTCGAACCGCTTTCCTACCGCGCCTCGCACGGCTAGGACGGCGCGCATGGCTGTCCAGCAATCCATTTTCGCGCGGCATCTTCTACCGGCCGTGCGGACGCCCGATCTTTTGCATCAGGACAGTGTGACACGTGTGACACGCTTCAGGACCTTCCCTTTCTAGATGAACGATACTTCCGAACTCGACCTCGCCGCGATGCTCTGCTCGCGCCTGTGCCACGACCTGCTCTCGCCGGTTGGCGCGTTGAGCAACGGGCTCGAACTTCTTGCCGACGAGCGCGACCCGGAGATGCGCCAGAAGTGCCTCGAGCTGCTCGAGCAGAGCGCGAAGATCAGTGCCGACAAGCTCAAGTTCTTCCGGCTCGCCTTCGGTGCGGCCGGCGGCTTCGGGGAGAGCGTCCCGGTCGACGAGGCGCGCCGCGTGACCGAGGCGCTGGTCGGCGACGCGCGCCGGGTCGAGCTCAACTGGGGCCTCAGCGCCGATCGCCTGCCGAAGGGTGCGGTCAAGGTGTTGCTCAATTTCGCGCAGATCGGCCTCGACGCGCTGGTCCGCGGGGGCACGCTCGACGTCGGCGCGGAAAGCCGCGGCGGGGCAAGCGAGATCGTGGTGCGCGCAGCGGGGCCTCGCATCGCTTTCGACGAGACGATCGGCCGCGCGCTGGAGAACCGCCTCGACGCGGGAGAACTGTCGAGCCGCACGGCGGCCGCGCACATGCTGGCACTCCTTGCAAAGCAGGCGGGAGGGGGGCTGCAGTACATGCTTTCCGAGGACGCGCTCGTGCTCGGCGCGGTGCTGCCCGAAGGCTGAGCGATGGACGAACTCGTCCACCGCACGGTTCCTTCCCCCAACTGGGACGAACGCAAGCTGCCGATCTCGATGGTCGTGCTCCATTACACCGAAATGCCGGATGCCGATGCGGCGCTCGAGAGATTGACCGATCCGGAATCGAAGGTCAGCGCGCATTACCTGATCAGCGAGGCGGGCGAGGTCATCCGGCTCGTCGACGAGGACAAGCGCGCGTGGCACGCCGGCGTCAGCTTCTGGCGGGGACACCGCGACGTCAATTCGGCGAGCATCGGCATCGAGCTCGACCATCCCGGGCATGCGCTGGGCTACCGCGATTTTTCCGACGCGCAGTTCGAGGCACTCGTCCCCCTGCTGGCCCGGATCGTCGACCGCTACGAGATACCGCGGGCCAACGTCGTCGGCCACTCCGACGTCGCTCCGGCGCGCAAGATCGATCCGGGCGAGCTGTTTCCATGGGATCGCCTCGCCGAGTACAAGCTGTGCCTCGCACGTCCCGAGAAGCTCGAGGCCGGGGATCCGTTCGACAACGACGCCTCGTTCTACCTCGCGCTCGAGCGGTTCGGCTATGACGTGACCGAGGGACACAAGGCGGTCGAGGCCTTCCAGCGGCGCTGGCGGCCGGAAAAGATCGACGGCGAGGTCGACGGCCAGGTGCGCGCGATACTGTTCCGATTGCTCTTGGATCGCGACCGGGGCCGGACTAGATAGCAAGCCGCCAGGGGGCCGGGCAGCCGCGTCGCTTTTCGAGCGTCGAGGAAAGTCCGGGCTCCACGAAACGAGGGTGGCGGGTAACGCCCGCCCGGGGAAACCCGAGGGAAAGTGCCACAGAGAGTAGACCGCCTGCGCCCGCAGGTAAGGCTGAAAGGGTGCGGTAAGAGCGCACCGGGGTCCTGGCGACAGGGCTCGCACGGCAAACCCCACCCGGAGCAAGGCCAAATAGGGGTCTCGCGCGAAAGCAGGGGCGTTTCGTCCCGAGAGACCCGGGTTGGCTGCTTGAGCGCACGGAGCAATCCGTCGCCGAGATGAATGGCTGCCACGGCGGCGTGGGTCGGCAACGATACCGCCCGCCGGACAGAACCCGGCTTACAGGCCCCCTGGCACAAAAATCATTCGGATTGTGGACTTTGGGCGTAAGGGCGGCATAGGCGGTTTCAAGGGAAACGAGGAGAGAATCATGCTACGTTTCGGTTTGTTCGCATCCGCTGCCGCCGTCGCCTTCGTCGCCGCGCCTGCCGCTGCCGACGAGGGCATGTGGACGCTCGACGCCTTCCCGGCCGAGCGGATGAAAGCGGACTACGGCTGGGCGCCCGACCAGGCCTGGCTCGACAAGGTTCGCGGCGGCGCGGTTCGCCTGACCGGCGGATGCTCTGCCAGCTTCGTTTCGCCCGAGGGCCTGATCCTCACCAACCATCACTGCATCTCCGCGTGCCTTGCCGACAACTCGACTGCGGCCAAGGACTATCTCAATGACGGTTTCGTCTCGTCGCGCCGCGACGACGAACTCAAGTGCCCGGGCCAGCAGGCAGAGGTGGTCACCTCCATTGCCGACGTCACCGACCGGGTGAAGGGGGCGATGGGGACGCTGACCGGCGAAGCGCTGACCAAGGCCCGCGATGCCGAGATCGCGGCAATCGAAAAGGCCGGGTGCAGCGACCTTGCCACTACCCGCTGCCAGGTGGTCACGCTGTTCGGCGGCGGCCAGTACAAGCTCTACACCTACCGCAAGTACTCCGACGTCCGCCTCGTCTGGGCGCCCGAGGACCGCGCGGCGACGTTCGGGGGCGATCCCGACAACTTCAACTTCCCCCGCTATTCGCTCGATGGGAGCTTCCTGCGCGCCTACGAGAACGGCAAGCCGGTCGCGACCCCGCAGCATCTCAAGTGGAACCCGCGTCCGCCCAGGGAGGGTGAGGCAACCTTCGTCGTCGGCAATCCGGGCTCCACGAGCCGCCTGTGGACCGGCAGCCAGCTGGCCTTCGAGCGCGAGGTCCGCCTGCCCGTCACTCTGACGACCCTGTCCGAGCTTCGCGGCCGTCTTATCCGCGCAATGGACGAAAGCCCGGAAAAGGAGCGCGAGGCGCTCGACACCCTCAACGGCGTCGAAAACAGCCTCAAGGTCTATATCGGACGGACCAAGGCCCTCAACGATCCTGCCTTCACCGGCAAGCTTGCCGCGGCGGAGGCCGACCTCAAGGCGAAGAGCGCCGGCAACGATAAGATCGGGGATCCCTGGTCGACCGTCGACGCTGCGGTGACGGCCTACCGCTCGCTCTACCTGCCCTTGCGGTTCACCGACCCCTCGAGCGACCTCTACGCCTACGCGCGGACGCTCGTGTTCGCCGCGCAGGAGCGCGAGAAGCCGAACGGCGAGCGTCTGCCGGGCTATACCGACAGCCGGCTGCCGCTGGTCGAGAAGCAGCTGCTCGACGAGCGGCCCGTCCACCCGTGGCTCGACCAGCTCATGCTCGAGTGGAGCCTGTCGAAGGCGCGCGAATATCTCGGCGCGGACGATCCGGACACCAAGCTCCTGCTCGGTAAGGCAAGTCCCGAAGGCCTGAGCGAATCGCTCGTAGCGGGGACGAAGCTTGCCGACCCGGCAGTTCGAAGGGCGCTGTGGGACGGCGGGTTGAAGGCGATCAAGGCATCGGAAGACCCGATGATCCTCTATGCCCTGCGGCTAGCCGACCGCCAGCGCGAGCTGCGCAAGCTGACCGATGCGCAATACTCCGGTCCTCTGGCGATTGCCGGGGGGCAGCTCTCGGATGCACGCTTCGCCGCGTACGCAGATTCGAACTATCCCGATGCCACATTCACCCTGCGGATCAGCTACGGGAAGGTCGCGGGATGGACCGAACGGGGCAACAAGGTCCCGTTCCAGACCACGATGGGCGGCACGTTCGAGCGCGCGACCGGAAATGCGCCCTACGATGCCGCACCGGGATTCGTGGCGGCGAAGAGCAAGATCGATCCCAACGCCACGTTCGACTTCGTGACCACCAACGACATCATCGGCGGCAATTCGGGTTCGCCGGTGATCGACCGCGCAGGCACGGTGATCGGCGCGGCATTCGACGGGAACATCCACTCGCTCGGCGGGAACTACGGCTACGACGGCACGGTAAACCGTACGGTCGTCGTATCGACCGACGCCATCCAGGAGGCGCTCGAGAAGATCTATCCGGCGCCCGCTCTGGTGCGGGAACTCGCCGGCAAGAAATGATCCGGCGGCGCGGGCGGGACGGTCAGTCCCGCCCGATGCTGGTGTAGGCGAAGCCGGCGGCGCGGACGTCGGCCGGCCGGTAGATGTTCCTCAGGTCAACGAGGACCGGAGCGTTCATCATGCCTTTCACCTTTTGAAGGTCGAGCGCGCGGAACGCGTCCCATTCGGTCACGATCGCCGCCGCGTCCGCGCCTTCGAGCGCGGCATAGGGGCTGTCGCACATCGTTACCTCGGGCATCAGCGGCCTTGCCTGCTCCATCCCTTCCGGGTCGTAGGCGGTCACCGCCACGCCGTTGTCGACCAGCGCCTGCGCGATCGCGATCGCGGGGCTGTCGCGCATGTCGTCGGTGTTCGGCTTGAACGTGAGACCAAGCAGCGCAACCGTCTTCCCGCGCGCGGCGTCCGCGCCGCCCAGCGCGTCGATCACCTTGCGGCCCATCGCCCGCTTGCGGCTGTCGTTGACCTTGACCACTGCCTCGACGATCCGCGTCGGGCTGCCCGCGTCCTCGGCGGTCTTGAGCAGCGCCAGCGTGTCCTTGGGAAAGCAGCTGCCGCCATAGCCGGGGCCGGCATGAAGGAACTTGGCGCCGATGCGCCCGTCCATCCCGATGCCGCGCGCAACGTCCTGAACGTTTGCCCCGACCTTTTCGCACAGGTCGGCCATCTCGTTAATGAAGGTGATCTTCGTCGCGAGGAAGGCGTTGGCGGCGTATTTGATAAGCTCGCTCGTGCGACGCCCGGTGAACAGGATCGGCGATTCGTTGAGGAACAGCGGCCGATAGACCTCGCGCATGACCTCGCGTCCGAAATCGTCCTCTGCGCCGATGACGATCCGGTCGGGCCGCTTGAAATCGCCGATCGCGGCGCCCTCGCGCAGGAATTCCGGGTTCGAAACAACCGATACCCGGTGGGCGCAGCCGCTGTCCGCAATGATCCGCTCGACCTCGTCTCCGGTACCCACCGGGACGGTCGATTTCGTCACCACGACAGCGTCGCCGGCAAGGCTTTCCGCGACTTCCTTCGCGACCGCGTAAACGTAGGACAGGTCGGCGTGCCCGTCGCCGCGGCGGCTCGGGGTGCCAACCGCGATGAAGATTGCGGCTGCCCCTTCGATCCCCTGGGCAAGATCGGTCGAGAACGACAGGCGCCCTGCCTTGACGTTGCTCTCGACGAGCGCGTCGAGGCCCGGCTCGTAGATCGGCATGATGCCGTTACGCAGTCGGTCGATCTTCGGCTGGTCCTTGTCGATGCACACGACCTCGTGCCCGAAATCGGCAAAGCACGCGCCCGATACCAGGCCGACATAGCCCGAGCCGACCATCGCAATCTTCATCGTTCGCAAACCCCCGTTTCAATGGTGATGACACCATCGCTTTCGACCGCCTGGATCATCCGCCGACCCTCGCCCTCGAGCACAAGGGCCGTCAACCGCCCCGTGCGGTATGCGCCGGTATCGATGCCGAGGCGATTGGACCGGATGTCGACCCCGTCGGTTATCGTGTGTCCATGGACGACAAAGTGTTCGTGGGGTGCCTCGTGATCGAGGAACGGCTCGCGAATCCAGCGCAGATGGTGTTGTTTCTGCTCTGCCAGGGGTACGTTCGGTGCGATGCCCGCATGGACGAAAAGGTAATCACCGGCGACGAGGTGATCCTTGCCCTCTGCGAGGAACTCGCGGTGCGCCAGCGGAACCACGTCCTTCATCAGCGCCTGCAGTTCGGGCAGCGTGGCCTCGTCGTACGCCGCTCGCTCGACTCCGTAACTCAGCACGGTTTCGCGGCCCCCGTGGCGCAGGAAATGGCGCAGCACCGCCTCGTCCTCGAAAGAGTCGAGAAACATCTCTTCATGGTTGCCCGCGAGCAGTTCGACCCGCCGGCGCTTGCTCCAGTCGATCGCGAGGTCGACCACGGCGGCGCTGTGCGGCCCACGGTCGACGAGATCGCCCAGGAGTATCGCCGTGCTGCGTGCCGCGGCTCCTTCGTTATCGTCGGCGTCGATCGCGCCGACGAGCGCCGCGAAGAGGTCATGGCGGCCGTGAATGTCGCCGATTGCATAATAACGCTCGCCCGCGGGGACCGCGGCACGGACCGGGGTCGGCCTGGAACGGAAAAACTGGCGTAGCGGTTCGAACATCGGCTTGGGCAGGGTCGTCCTCTTGCAGGGTAGCGGGCGCCGCATAGGCGAGCCGCCGATGGGCGGCAATCCATGAGCCGCGCGTGAACTGGTGCGCTGGTGCACGAAATCAACACCTGGGGATCGCTTCCCGACGAACCGCATTTTCATCTTGTGCGATGCAGCATGAACGGGCAAGAAAGTTACGCATCTGCCGGAAGGAGGTCTGCGGTAACGACAGACCCCCGGTGTGTGCGCAGGTGGAACGAGGCACAAACCCAAAGGAGTTTGCCATGCTCACGTCCATCCGCGGCATCGTAGCCGCAACGTTCATTTCCGCTTCTGCATTCGTCGCGGCACCCGCATTTGCCCAGGACGAGGCCGCAAGCCCGGTCACCCTGTCGGGCAGTGTCACCCTGGTTTCCGACTACCGCTTCCGCGGCGTCTCGCTGTCGGGAGGCGATCCCGCCGTGCAGGGGGGTATTACCGTGTCCCATGACAGCGGTTTCTACGTCGGCACCTGGGGGAGCTCGATCGACGACGGCGGTACCGACGTCTATGGCGATATGGAACTCGACCTCTTCGGAGGCTGGAGCGGCGACGTGGCCGAAGGTGTCGGCCTTGACGTCGGCATCCTGCTTTACGCCTATCCCACGAACGCCAAGGGTTTCAAGGCGCAGTACTGGGAGCCTTACGCGACCGTCTCCGGGCAGCTTGGCCCGGTAGAGGCCAAGCTGGGCGTGAATTACGCGTGGGACCAGTCGTCCCTCGGCAACGACGACAATCTCTACATACATACCGAGCTCAGCACCGGGATCCCGCAGACCCCGTTCAGCCTGTCGGCACATCTGGGGTACACGGATGGCGTGCTCGCCCCGCCGTTCCTTGCAGGAACCGGGGACGACACCGGTTTCGACTGGTCGATCGGCGCCAGCGCAGCGGTCCTCGGCAGTCTTTCCCTGGGCGTATCGTATGTCGGCGTGGAAGGGCCGTCGATCGACGGCTTCACCGACGACGCGGTCGTGGTCTCGCTCAGCGCCAGCTTCTGATCCTCGAGCGGCGGGGGCGGCGCGCCGCTCCCGCCGTCGCTTTCAGCCGAGCGAGAAGTTGATCGTCGTGACGACCCGGACCTTCTTGTAGGGCGTGTCGGAGACACCCCAGCCGCCGCCGCTGTCGCCGTCTCGCGATTCGATCTCGAAATAGCCTTGCGTCGCATCGCGGATCGAGCCGACGCTCGTGCCACTGTCCTGGGCGAACTGTTCGGCGGCCGCGCGCGAGTCGCGGGTCGCCTGCGCCACCATTTCAGGCTTGATCGCATTGAGCCCGGTGAAGGTATAGGCCATCCCGCTGCCTTCCTCGAGCAGGACTCCGCGATTGACGAGGTCGAACTGCCGCGCGACCGCGCGCTGCGCCCGCTCGATGTCCTTCGTTCGCAGAGCGAGCCGTTGGCGCACGGTGTAACGGGTTACCCCGCGGTCGGAGAAGGTCGACACGTTCGCCCCGATGGGCTGCAGGGCATCGCCCGGAAAGCCCAGATCGGCGAAGAACCGCGCGATCGTTTCCGTGTCGGAGCGCACTTTCGCCTGAACCGCCGGCAGGTTCTCTCCGGTGGCCGAATAGGAGATGGTCCACGTCGCGAGGTCGGCAGTGACGTCGCGCTCGGCCAGTCCGCGCACGGTCACCGCGCGGTCCGCCTCCTTGGCTCGCAACAGGCCGTTGCCCAGCAGGTAGCCGCCGGCGACAAGGCCCAGGGCCAGTACTGCCGACGGAGCCAGCCATCGCAGAGCCGAGCCGTCGCGGGGTCCGGCGGCATTGGGGGCAAGTGGGGCGCGGCTGGATTGATCGATCGCGTCAGTCATCGCTAAGGCTTTCCTGCTGGCGGCGCGACCCGTGGGACGAACCGTGCATTTTTATCGATGAACCGATTTTGAATGGAGGCCCGAAGATGGCGAAATACCTGCACACGATGATCCGCGTCACCGACCCGGATGCGACCGTCGGCTTCTTCAAACTCGTCGGGCTCGAGGAAGTGCGGCGCTTCGAGAGCGAGCAGGGCCGCTACACGCTGATCTTCCTTGCCGCCCCCGGACAGGAAGGGGTCGCCGAAGTCGAATTGACCTACAACTGGCCTCCCGCGGACGGGAGTGCGCCCGAGGAGTACGGCGGGGGACGCAACTTCGGCCACCTCGCCTACCGCGTCGACGATATCTACGAGACTTGCGAACGCCTGCAGGCTGCCGGCCACACCATTAACCGCCCGCCGCGGGATGGACACATGGCGTTCGTGAAATCCCCCGACGGTATCTCGGTCGAACTGCTGCAGGAAGGCCACCTGCCTCCCCGTGAGCCATGGGCGAGCATGTCCAACACCGGCACTTGGTAACGGGGCAGGCCCGCTTCGCTATTCGGCCGTGACAGGCTGCCTTCCCTCGTTCTCCGCGGCTGCGGCTGACGCGGGCCTGTGGCCGAAGCGCAGGAGCAGGTAACCCATGGTCAGCGACAGGAGGGTGCCGAGCAGCACCCCGATCTTGGCCTCTTCATAAAGAAGCGCGTCGTTCGCGAAGGCGAGTGCGGCGATGAACAGGCTCATGGTGAAGCCGATCCCGCACAGGATCGCGATCCCCCATACCTGCAGCCAGGTGGCGCCCGCCGGTTTGCGGGCGATGCCAAGGCGGTGAGCGGCCGAAACGGCCCCGAGAATGCCGACCTGCTTGCCAAGGAAAAGGCCCGCCGCGATGGCGAGGGGGAGGGGGGCAAAGATCCCGGCCATGCCGAGTTCGCGCAGGTCGACCCCGGCATTCGCGAGCGCGAATACCGGGACGACGAAATAGGCGTTCCACGGGGCCAGCCGGTGTTCGACCTTTTCGAGCAGGTGCCGCCCGTTGCGCCGATACATCGGGACCATCAGCGCGGCGACGACCCCCGCGATGGTCGCGTGCACACCCGAGTTGAGGACGCACAACCACAGGACCACCGTGGCGAGGAAATAGGCCCAGATCCGGTCCACCCGCATCAGGTTCATCAGCGCCATCCCGATCGCAACCGCGATCGACGCGATCAGCCAGATACCCTTCACCTCCAGCGTATAGAACGCGGCGATGATGATCACGGCGCCTATGTCATCGACGATTGCGACCGTCAGGAGGAAGAGCCGCAACGTTCCGGGTACGCGTCGTCCGAGCAGACCGATGACGCCCATCGCAAAGGCGATGTCGGTCGCGGCCGGGATGGCCCAGCCGCGGTAAAGGGCCGGATCATCTCCGACGAGCGCAAGAAAGAGCGCGGCCGGCACAATCATCCCGGCCACTGCGGCGATGACCGGCAGGCGGCGCGCCTGCGGATTTGACAGGTCACCTTCCACGAGTTCGCGCTTCACCTCGAGGCCGACCACGAAAAAGAACACGACCATCAGCGCGTCGTTGATCCACAGGTGCGCGTTCCACAGCTTGGCGATCGGCGTCCAGGCAAGCGGGGCATGGAACAGCGCGTGGTAGCCAGGGCCCCACGCGGAATTCGCGACGACCATCGCCAGAACAGCAATCGCGATCAGCAGCACACCTTCGCGGGCATCCGAGGTGAACAGCGCCCGGACGGGAGACAATCTTTCGGCAAACGGAATGGGTTTCTGAGCCATGCCCGTCGCCTTGCCGATGGATCGCCGCTTGGCAACCCCCCGGAGCGACACGGGTCGCGGTTCGACCGGTTGACTCGCGCTTGCCCCCCACCTAAGGGCGGCGCGTCCGCGGCCCGGTATCCACCAGGCCGCCCATCTTTTTGCAAGCATCGAGGCGAAGTTCCTTCGTGGCCGACGAACCCGAAAACGCACCCATCGGCGAGGATCCCAAGCTCGATTCGCTCGAGAACCGGATCACTGCCGCGCGCAAGGCCGAGGACGATCGCATTGCCAAGGAGCACGGCCCGATGCGCGGCGGACAGGCCACCGGGATGCAGGTCATCTCGACGATGGTCGGCTATCCGCTCGGCGGCATCCTGATCGGCCTGTTCCTCGACAACTGGCTGGACACGTTGCCCTGGATCACCATCGCGCTGATGTTTCTCGCCTTTGCCGGCGCGTGCATCCACGTGATCCGCATGAACAAGAACCAGGCGCGCTAGGCGCCGCGACCGACAGGGAAAGAAAAACCAGTGGCCGCTGCTGCCAAGATCGATCCCATGAGCCAGTTCCAGATCACGCCCATCGGGGCGGATCAACTGGCCGCGAGTCCCTTCCAGTTCACAAACTCCGCGCTGTGGATGCTGTTCGTGCTCGCCACGATCGTCGTGTTCATGTGGGGGGGGCGCCAGCGCCAGCTCGTTCCGGGCCGCTGGCAGGCCGCGGTCGAGATGCTGACCGGGTTCGTGGACAACATCACCCGTGAAAGCATCGGCAAGGAAGGCCGCAAGTACCTTCCCTGGGTGTTCACCGCGTTCATCTTCATCCTGGTCGCGAACTGGATGGGCGCCATGCCCTTCGCGGTGTTTGGCCCGCACCCGTTCACCGTCACCAGCCATTTCACGATCACCGGCTTCATGAGCATCATCAGCTTCGCGATCGTGCTGGGCGTCGGGTTCTGGAAGCACGGGCTGAAGTTCTTCTCGCTGTTCGTGCCGCATGGCACCCCGCTGGTGATGAAGTTCTTCATCGCGCCCGTGGAATTCATCAGCTTCCTCGTGCGCCCGTTCAGCCTCGGCCTGCGGCCTTTCATCGCGATGTTCGCTGGCCACGTCCTCCTCGACGTCTTCGGCAACTTCGTCGTTCAGGGCTTCAGCGCAGGCAGCGCGGCCGGCTTCAGCATCGGCCTTCTCTCGTTCGTGTTCGTGATGTTCGTCAGCGCGCTCGAACTGCTCGTCGGCGCGATCCAGGCCTTCGTTTTCGCGCTGCTCACCGCGCTCTACATCAACGACGCAGTCAACCTTCACTAAGCTCAATTTCCAACGGAGTTATCGGAACATGGAACTTTCTTCTGCACAGGTCATCGGCGCGGGCATCGCGGCGATCGGCGTCGGCGCCGCCGCGGCGGGCGTGGGCTACGTTTTCGGCTCGTTCCTCCAGGGCGCGCTGCGCAACCCGGCGGCCGCCGGTGGCCAGACCGGCACGCTCTACATCGGCTTCGCCGCCGCCGAGCTGCTCGGCCTGATGGCGTTCGCCGTGGCGATGATCATCCTCTACGCTCCGCCGGCCGTCTGAGCCGATAATCTGCCGGCCCGCCGCAGACGCGGGCCGGCGCATTCAACGCGGACCGATCGATGCCACAGCTATCGCAACTCGAACTCGTCTATCTCTCGCAGTGGTTCTGGCTTCTGCTGGTGCTGGGCGCGATCTACTTCTTCGTCGGCAAGGGTATCGTCCCCAAGGTCGAGGCGACGGTGGACGAGCGCGATGCGAAGATCGCGGCCGACCTTGCAGAGGCCGAGCGCCTTCGCAACGAAGCCGATGCGACCGAAGATGCATGGCGGGCGAAGATGAACGCCGCTCACGAGGAGGCGCACGCGAGAGCCAACGCCGCGCGTGAAGCCTCTGCGGCGGATGCCGCCAAGCGGGTCGCGGCGGCGGACAAGCGGCTCGACAAGAAGGCGCAGGACGCGGCAGCCGAACTCGACGCGGCGCGCGCAAGTGCCCTCGCCGAGATCGAGAATGTGGCCGCCGACGCCGCCCGCGACATCGTCGCCAAACTCACGGGCAAGTCGGTCGAAGAAGCCGCCGCCCGCAAGGCCGTTGCCGGAGCCCTGAACCGTGCTTGATTTGCTTGCCGCTGCCGCGCACGAGACCGGCGAACACGTCTACCCCACCGCGTTCGGGATCGCCCCGCACGGGTGGACAGCCATCGCCATGCTGCTGGTTTTCGCGATCATGCTGTGGGCCGGCGTGCCCCGGATCATCGCGGGCATCCTCGACAGCCGGATCGAGGGTATCCGCAAGCAGCTCGACGAAGCGGCCTCGCTGCGTGCCGAGGCGGAGGCGCTGCGCAACGAGTATGCGGCCAAGGCCGCTGCGATCGACAAGGACATCGAGGACCTGCGGGTTCGCGCTGAGCGCGATGCCGAGGCGATCGTGGCCAAGGCCCAGGAAGATGCCACCGCGCTGATCGAACGGCACAAGGCGCTTGCGGCCGAGAAGATTGCGGCAGCCGAGCGCAATGCGGTTACCGACCTGCGTAACAGGGCCGCCGCTGCCGCCGCCGCGGCTGCACACCAGCTCATCGCCGAGAAGCACGGCGAGGACGCCGACCGCAAGCTCGCCGACGAGATCATCGCGGGAATCTGACGGTTTCGGAACGATAGCGGTGGGCCACGCGCTTCCCCGGTAACATCCGGAGGTATTGCGTGACCGTTACCGCTATCGAGATCAACTGTTCGCTCAAGAAAAGCGGCGGCAAGAAGAGTTCGACCGATGCCATGCTCGACGTGCTTCGCAAGCGCTTCGAGGACGCCGGGGTCGTAGTCGATGAGCGGCTCCGCGTGGCCGACTACGCCATCCTTCCGGGTGTGACTTCGAACGAAGGCGAGGGTGACGACTGGCCTGCGCTGCGCGAGAAGATCCTAGCCCATGACATCCTGGTGTTTGGCGGGCCGATCTGGATGGGCCAGATCGGTTCAATTGCGAAACGCGTGCTCGAGCGGATGGACGCCTTCCTGTCCGAAACCGACGAGGAGGGTCGGATGCCCAGCTATTCGAAGGTCGCCGTCGCCGCCATCGTGGGCAACGAGGACGGCGCCCACTGGTCTGCCGCGCAGTTGTTCCAGAGCCTTAACGACACCGGGTGGACGATCCCTGCCGTGGCATCCTGCTACTGGGTCGGGGAGGCCATGGGTTCGACCGATTTCAAGGATCTCGAGCATATCCCGCGCAAGGTCACCCAGACGGCCGGGATGGTCGCCGCCAATGCCGCGCATCTCGCTCGCGTGCTCAAGGATCGGCCGTACCCCGGCTAGGGTTCGAACACCACTTTGCCTACCAGGTCTCCGCCGGCCATCGCGCCGAACCCCTCGCGCCAGGCTTCCAGCGGGATGACCCGGTCGATGACAGGGGTGATGGTTCCTTGCGCGGCAAGTGCCGACACCTTCTCGGCAATCGCAACGCCCCGCTCGGGGAAGCGCCGCGCGTATTCGCCCGCCCTGACGCCCACGATCGAGAAGCCCTTGATGAGGGGAATGTTCGCCGCGACTTGGGGTACACGCCCGGAAACGAACCCGAGCACGAGCAGCTTGCCGCCGAATGCAACACAACGAGTGCTTTCGTCGAATACGTCACCGCCGACCGGATCGTAGACGAGGTCGCACAGGGTCCCTCCGGTCAGCCGCGATACGTCCTCGCGGAAACGTCCCCGGTTGACGATCACGGCATCCGGGCGCGCCGCGGCGCGAATGCGGTCGACCTTTCCCGCGTCGTGTGTTGCAGCGATGACTTGCGCTCCCAGCGACCGGGCAATGTCGCACGCGGCAAGACCCACGCCGCCGCTGGCTCCATGGACGAGGACCCGCTGCCCGGCGCGCAGCCCGCCGATCTCGACAAGGGCGGTGTACGCGGTCGTATAAGCCGCCCCTAGCGCGGCGGCGGCTGTGAAATCGAGGCCGGCGGGGATGGGCCTCAGAGCCTTGGCTGGCACGCATGCGACTTGCGCGAAGGCGCCAGTCTTCGCCCCGCCCATCACGCGGGTTCCCGGCACCAGGCTGCTACAGGGGTCCGCCTCGATCACTTCTCCGGCCATTTCGAGCCCGCTGACGAAAGGCAGGTCGGGACGAAACTGGTAGGCGCCCCGGGTCATGAGGAGATCGGGATAGTTGAGCGATGCCGCGTGCACGCGCACCAGCACTTCACCTGGGCCCCTGTCCGGAACAGGCACCTCTGCCAGGGCAGCCCCGGACAGATCGTCGGTCAGCCGGTCAACGACGAGCGCCTTCACCTCAGTCGAAAACGGTCATGTCGAGCGGTTCGGACGGCCCGAACCACACGACATAACGCGTATGGTCGGCCAAATCGTCGCCGCTGAGCGCGTGAGCGAAGATGGTGAGGTCGCCGCGCGCCTCGGGCGCCCAGGCCGCGAAGCGCCCGAACTGGTCCGGGTGAAGCGAGAGCTGGACCGACCCGCGCGGATGGGGGCCCACGGGGACTTCGTGGAAGTGGCCCACCGAACAGCCGGTTTCCGACCGGGCGGCGTCCGCCAGTTCGCGGGCTGCGCCGATCTCATGTGCATCGAAATAGATGTGCGCATGAAAGCCGCGGATTGCCATCGTCAAAAGTCGTCCTTGGCCGCGCGCAGTTTCGCGAACGTCTCGTGCGGCGCCCCACCGCCCCAGCGGTTGCGCAGGTCCTCGCAATCGGCCCGCAGGAACGGGTTGGTGAGGAGTTCGCGTTCGAGCTTCGTCGGCACCGTGGGTTGCCTGCGCGCCCGGCGGTCGTCGATTTCCTTTGCATAGAGCTGCAGGTCGAGATTGTCGGGATCGGCGTGAAGCGCGAAACGGGCGTTCGCCTGGGTGTATTCGTGGGCGCAATAAAGCATCGTTTCGGGCGGCAGCGCCTTGATCCGCTCGAGGCTGGCCCAGAACTGCCTGGGGTCGCCCTCGAACATTCGCCCGCATCCCAGGGCAAACACGCTGTCGCCGACGAAGGCGACCTCGTCCTCGTCGAGGTGATAGGCGATGTGTCCGTTGGTATGCCCGCCGACGTCGATGATTTCGGCCTCGTGGTCGCCCAGGGTCACGGTATCGCCGTGCCTTACGACGCGATCGATCGGCGAGATTCGCTCGACCTCCGCCGGGGCGACAATAATGCACCCGGTGGCAGCCTTGATCGCCGCGTTCCCGCCGGCGTGGTCGGGGTGCCAGTGGGTGTTCCAGATCTGCGTGATCTGCCAGCCGCGCGCGGCCGCTTCGCGCAGGTAGGCATCGCCGTCGGGCGTGTCGATGCAGGTCGTCTCCTCGCTCACCGGGTCGTGGACGAGGAACCCGTAGTTGTCGGACAGGCAGGGGAACTGGTGGATCTCGAGCGGCATGGCACGATCCTACGCCCGGTGCCGGCCAAGGAAAAGGCCCGCCATCCCGGTGGGGAGGGCGGGCCTTCCTGTTCGCGTGTCTGCGAGGCTTATTCGCCCTGCTTCTTCAGCGCTTCGCCGAGAATGTCGCCGAGCGAGGCGCCCGAATCGGACGAACCGAACTGGGCCACCGCTTCCTTCTCTTCGGCGATCTGACGCGCCTTGACCGAGAAGTTCGGCTTCTTCGAACGATCGAAGCCGGTGACCATCGCGTCGAGCTTCTGGCCGACCTGGAAGCGGTCGGGACGCTGCTCGTCGCGGTCGCGGCCAAGATCGCTCCGCTTGATGAAGCCGGTCGCGCCGTCCTCGCCGACCTGAACTTCGAGGCCGCCATCGCGGACTTCGAGAACGGTCACGGTGACCACGTCGTTGCGCTTCAGGCTGCCGCCCGCGGCGGTCGCACCGGCAGCCGGCGCACCCTTTTCGAGCTGCTTCATGCCGAGGCTGATGCGTTCCTTCTCGACATCGACGTCGAGCACGACGGCTTCGACTTCTTCACCCTTGCGGTGCAGCGCCAGCGCGTCTTCGCCCGAGATGCCCCACGCGATGTCCGACATGTGAACCATGCCGTCGACGTCGCCGGGCAGGCCGATGAACAGGCCGAACTCGGTCGCGTTCTTGACCTCGCCGGTGACCTTCGAGCCGACCGGGTGCGCGTCCGCGAACTCTTCCCACGGATTGCGCTGGGCCTGCTTGAGGCCGAGGCTGATGCGGCGCTTCTCGCTGTCGACCTCGAGCACCATCACTTCGACTTCCTGCGAGGTCGAGACGATCTTGCCCGGGTGCACGTTCTTCTTGGTCCAGCTCATCTCGGACACGTGGACGAGGCCCTCGATGCCCGGCTCGATCTCGACGAACGCGCCGTATTCGGTGATGTTGGTGACCGTTCCGGTCAGCTTCATGCCGACCGGATACTTCGCGCCGACGCCGTCCCACGGATCGCTCTCCAGCTGCTTCATGCCGAGGCTGATGCGCTGGGTCTCGGGGTTGATGCGGATGATCTGCACGGTAACGGTGTCGCCGATGTTGATCACCTCGTTCGGGTGGTTGACCCGCTTGTAGCTCATGTCGGTGACGTGGAGCAGGCCGTCGATGCCGCCCAGGTCCACGAAAGCGCCGTAGTCGGTGATGTTCTTGACCACGCCGTCGATCACCTGGCCTTCGGCCAGCTTGTCGATCAGCTCGCTGCGCTGCTCGGCACGGGTCTCTTCCAGCACCGCGCGGCGCGAGACGACGATGTTGCCGCGGCGGCGGTCCATCTTCAGGATCTGGAACGGCTGCGGCATGTCCATCAGCGGGCCGACGTCGCGGACCGGGCGGATGTCGACCTGGCTGCCGGGAAGGAACGCCACGGCGCCGTCGAGGTCGACGGTGAAGCCGCCCTTGACGCGGCCGAAGATGCGGCCGTCGACGCGCTTGCCTTCACCGAATTCGCTCTCCAGCTTGTCCCACGCGGCTTCGCGGCGGGCACGGTCGCGCGACAGCATCGCTTCGCCGTCGGCGTTCTCGACCCGGTCGACGAAGACTTCGACCTCGGAACCGACCGTGAGGCCGTGCGAGCCGTCTTCCTCGCCACGCTCGAATTCCTTGAGGGCGACGCGGCCTTCGCTCTTCAGGCCGACGTCGATGACGGCCATGCCGTTCTCGATCGCGGTCACGGTGCCCTTGACGACGCGGCCTTCA
The DNA here is from genome assembly GCF_051912845.1 of Tsuneonella sediminis. NCBI lineage: Bacteria > Pseudomonadati > Pseudomonadota > Alphaproteobacteria > Sphingomonadales > Erythrobacteraceae > Tsuneonella > Tsuneonella sediminis. Next base: position 61,719 of record NZ_JBNCBU010000001.1, read on the forward strand.
AAGCCCTCGTCACCGGCGCCGCCGAGCTGTTCGTTGAGAAGCGCCTCGAAATCGGCGCGTGTGGGGTTGGCAGTGGTTGCCATGGTCTCAGGGTATCCTGTTCACTGTTTGCTACCGGCCACCGGTTTTACCGGGGTCTTTACCCGTCTCCCGCGGGATTGCGGGGCCAACGGGGCAAGAGGGCCGTGATCTCCGCGCGGCCGGATGCCGTGCGAAGGTCCGTTCGAGCCATGCTGTTCGGGACGAGCGCGCCCCTAGGCTCTGGCGCGAAAAAAAGCAAGGACGAGCGAGGCCGGGCGTTGCAAACGACAACCCCCGGCCATGCCCCGCCGGCTACCAGGCGTCGAAGCCGCTGCGCGACTTGTTGACCGAGCACGCCGTGAAACGGGCCTGCAGCCTGGCCGCCGTGCTGGCGGAATCGGGCTGTGCGTCGCGCCAGGCGTCCCATGCCGAACCGAAAGTGGCGGCGTTCCTCGTCTTGCCGATCCAGTACATCAGCGACTGGTCGTTGTTCTGCACCGGGGTCAGGATGCTGGCAGTGTAACCCTGCGTCTTGCCCCATTCGTTGAAGTCCTTGACGATCGCCATGTACTTCCCGATCGGGCAGTCGTCCTTGAGCTGGAAGCTGATCACATCCCAGTATTCGGCGTGTGCGGGCGTCGCGGCGAAGGTCAGCACGACAGCGGCTGCAATGGTCGTCTTTCTCATGGGATTCCCCCTTTGATGGAGGAAATCCGGGTCGGACAGGTTTCGCTTCCCCGGACTTCCTTCCGGAGCGACCCGCATCGCGACCGCCACCATGCTGGGCCGAATTAACCGGGAAGGCAACCGCTTCAGCTTGTCCCGGCGCGCGCTTTCTCGACCGCGGCGATGGCGGTGGCGAGAGCCTGTTCGCGGTCCATCGTCGAGGTATCGATGACAATCGCGCCTTGGGCCACCCGAAGCGGAGCGTCCGGGCGCTCGATATCGCGCCTGTCGCGCGCGGCGATATCGGCCTCGATCTCGCGCAACTCGAGGTCGAGTTCACGCTCCTGCATCTCCAGCCAGCGACGCATCCCGCGGGCCTGGATGCTGGCGGTGACGAACAGCTTCACGTCGGCGTCGGGCGCGATCACGGTGGCGATGTCGCGCCCGTCGAGCACCGCCCCACCGGGCTGCTCGGCGAACGCGCGCTGGCGTCGGTAGAGCGCCTGGCGGACAGAGGGATGGACCGAAACGCGGCTGGCGAGACCGCCGGATTCCTCGCTCCGCAGGTGCGGGTCCGCCAGCAGGTTGTCGGGAAAGGCCGTTGCGGCAAGCGCGTCACCGGGATCGTCCGGATTTCCTCCGTCGAGCCATACCTGCCGGCCGACCGCGCGGTAGAGCAGACCGGTATCGAGATGCGGCAGCCCGAAATGTGCGGCCAGTCCCCTGGCGATGGTGCCCTTGCCCGACGCCGTCGGGCCGTCGACCGCGATGATCATGTCGGCCTTCTGCGCGCGATGAACGCCTTCGCGAGTCCGTAAACGGCGATTGCGGCCCAGAACCCCTCGAGCACGAGGCTGGGCAGGTTGGTGTGGACGAGCAGCGACACGGTCAGCAGCGCCGCGCCGGCCAGATTGGTGCCGTGGAGCACGAACGGATTGGGTTCATCGCTCCAGGTCAGGTAGGCATAGGCGGCGATGATGCACGCCATCCCCGCAAAGCCGATGAGGGTGTAGATATCGGTCACGCACAGACCCGTTCGAGCGATGCCTCGAAATCGGGAAAACTCGTGGCGATGGGCCGGGTGTCGTCGATTTCCACGCCGTTCCTCGAGGCCATTCCCGCGATTCCCATCGCCATCGCGATTCGGTGATCGAGCCGCGTCTGCACCGGCTCTCCCGCCGTACCCCTGAGCGGTTCGCCCCCCGTGCCTTCGATGACAAGTCCATCTCCGGTTTCCTCGACCCGCGCTCCGGCCGCGGAGAGGGCGGTCGCCATGACCGCAATGCGATCGGATTCCTTGACGCGCAGTTCGTCGAGTCCGCGCGTCACGGTCCGCCCCTCGGCCAGTGCGGCGGCGACGAACAGGATGGGGAACTCGTCGATCATGCTCGGCGCCACGGCAGGGTCGACATCGATACCGCTGAGCGGGGCGTGGCGCACGCGCAGGTCCGCGACCGGCTCGCCGCCGACCTCGCGCCGGTCGAGCTCGTCAATGCTCGCACCCATCAGGCGCAGCACCTCGACCAGCCCGGCACGGGTCGGATTCAGCCCGACGTTCTCGATCACGAGGTCGCTGTCGGGCACGACAGTCGCCGCCACCATGAAGAACGCTGCCGACGAAGGGTCTCCCGGGACCACGATAGACTGCGGCTTGAGGTCGGCCTCGCCCCGGATCGTGATGATCCGCTCTCCGGCCAATTCCTCGACCGCGAGTTCGGCACCGAAGCCGTGCAGCATCCGTTCCGAATGATCGCGGGTCGGCACCGGCTCGATCACCGTGGTAATTCCCGCCGTGTTGAGCCCGGCGAGCAGGACTGCACTCTTCACCTGGGCGGAAGCGACGGGCAGGCGGTACTCGATCGGCACGGCAACCCGCGCGCCGGTCATCATGAGGGGCAGGGTGCCGCCGGGCGAGGGCGTGAACTGCGCGCCCATGCGGCCCAGCGGCTCGATCACACGACCCATCGGGCGTTTCGACAGGCTGGCGTCGCCGGTGAAGGCTGCCGTGACATGGTGGCTGGCGAGCAGGCCCATCAGGAGCCGCGTCGAGGTACCCGAGTTGCCCATTTCGAGCGCGGCGGCCGGCTGGAGCAGTCCGCCCACGCCGACGCCGTGGATGCGCCATTCATCGCCGGTTTTCTCGACGCTTGCACCCATCGCCCGCATGGCTCCGGCGGTCGCCATCACGTCCTCGCCCTCGAGCAGGCCCGTCACCCGGGTTTCGCCTATGGCCAGCGCACCGAGCATGACCGACCGGTGGCTGATCGACTTGTCGCCGGGCACGCGCATCCGCCCGCGAAGCGGTCCCGCAGCAGCGAAGGTACGGGGCGAAGGGTGGCCGGTCTCGATCAAAGCGCGCGGCTTTTGACAGCGGGGGTGGGTTCTGGCAAGGCGCGCCCGCTCTTGATTCCGGTGCGCCGGTCACCATCAAGTTTCGCGAATTTTCCGCCTCGCCCCCAGCCGGGCAGGCAGCACCTGAGGATATACAATGGTCAAGCCAGAGTGGGGCACGAAGCGCCAGTGCCCCAAGTGCGGTGAACGCTTCTACGACCTCGGCAACGACGAGCCGGTCGAGTGCATCGAATGCGGGGAAAAATGGTTCCCCGAGCCGGTGCTCAAGTCGAAGCAACCGATCCCCTTCGAGGAAGAGAAGAAGAAGGACAAGGAAGCCGACAGCGACCTGTCCGACGACGACGATCTGGAGGACCTCGATGTCGACGACGACGAGGATTCGCCCGACAACGACGTCGATCTCGGCGGCGACGACGATCTCGGAGTGAAGACCGGCGGCGACGACGACGACGACGACAGCTGACGGCGAGATTAGCTCTTGCTATAAGGGGCCGCCCTCCATAAAGGGGCGGCCCGCCGGACCTCGGTTCGGCACACATCGATGCGAAGGGGCCTTAGCTCAGCTGGGAGAGCGCCTGCATGGCATGCAGGAGGTCAGCGGTTCGATCCCGCTAGGCTCCACCATCGATCTGGAAAAAGTCGGCTTCCTGATGGAATCCGCACGCTGGCCGACGAGGTTTCGTCCGCCGGCGTTTTTGGCATTTGACGGGCCTTCACCGGCCCGTCGCAGGTGAGGTAGCGCATGTTCGATAACCTGTCCGATCGTCTCGGCACCGTGTTCGACCGCCTGCGCGGCCGTGGCGCGCTGAGCGAGCAGGACGTGCGCGACGCGATGCGCGAGGTGCGCGTGGCGCTGCTCGAGGCCGACGTCGCGCTGCCCGTCGCGCGCCGTTTCATCGATGCGGTCACCGAAAAGGCCATCGGGCAGGATGTCCTGCGCTCGGTCACGCCGGGCCAGCAGGTCGTCAAGATCGTCCACGACGAACTGGTCGAGATGCTCGGCGGCGAAGGCGGTGCGCAGGCCGAGCCGCTGAACCTCGCCGCCCGGCCGCCGGTCGTGGTGATGATGGTCGGCCTCCAGGGCTCGGGCAAGACGACCACCACCGCCAAGCTTGCCAGGTGGATCCGCGAGAAGCACGGCAAGAAGGCGTTGATGGCCTCTCTCGACATCGCGCGGCCCGCGGCGCAGGAGCAGCTCGCGGTGCTCGGCACGCAGGTGGACGTTGCCACGCTGCCGATCGTCCAGGGCCAGCAGCCGGTCGACATCGCGCGCCGCGCGCTCGAATCGGCCAGGCTCCAGAACGTCGACGTGCTCCTTCTCGACACCGCGGGCCGGCTTCACGTCGATCAGGCGCTGATGGACGAGATGAAGGCGGTTGCAGGTGTATCGGCGCCGACCGAGGTCCTCCTCGTCGTCGATTCGCTGACCGGCCAGGACGCGGTGAACGTCGCGCAGTCGTTTTCGGGCGAAGTGCCGCTCACCGGCGTCGTGCTCACCCGGATGGACGGCGATGCGCGCGGCGGCGCGGCGTTGTCGATGCGGCACGTCACCGGCAAGCCGATCAAGTTCGCCGGCACCGGCGAGAAGCTCGATGCGCTCGAAGCGTTCCATCCGGGCCGTGTGGCTGACCGTATTCTCGGGATGGGCGACGTCGTCAGCCTGGTCGAGAAGGCAGCGGCGACGATCAAGGAGGAAGAGGCCGAAGCGCTCGCCAAACGCATGGCGAAGGGCCAGTTCGACCTCAATGATCTGCGGATGCAGTTGAAGCAGATGCAGAGCATGGGCGGCCTGGGAATGCTGGCCGGCATGATGCCGGGCATGAAGAAGGCCAAGGCCGCGATGGCGCAGTCGGGCGTGGACGACAAGGTGCTCGTCCACATGGACGCGATCATCGGATCGATGACCCCGAAGGAACGGGCGCGGCCCGAACTTATGAACGCCAAGCGCAAGAAGCGCGTCGCGGCGGGGGCGGGGCTCGAGGTTCAGGACGTGAACAAGCTGCTCAAGATGCACCAGGAAATGGCCCGCGCGATGAAGCAGATCCGCAAGATGGGCGGTTTCAAGGGCCTCGCCGCCGCGTTCGGCAAGGGAGGGCTCGGCGGGGCGCTGGGCGGAATGGGAATGGGCGGCATGGGCGGAGGCGCTGGCGCGCCGCCTTCGCTCCCCGGTCTGGGCGGGGGCGGGCTGCCTCCGAACCTCGGCGATTTGATGAAAAAGAAGTGATTTCAGTTTTGTATTTTAGAAAGGTGAAGTGAAATGGCAGTTGCAATTCGTCTGTCGCGCGGTGGCGCGAAGAAGCGTCCGTATTACCGCATTGTCGTGTCCGACAGCCGCTCGGCGCGCGACGGCAAGTACCTCGAGCAGATCGGGACCTACAACCCGCTGCTCGCCAAGGACGACGAGAACCGCGTGAAGATCGACGCCGATCGCGCCAGGCACTGGCTTTCGGTCGGCGCGCAGCCGTCGGACCGCGTGGCCCGCTTCCTCGACGCCGCCGGCGTCCGCGAGCGTGCGGCGCGCAACAACCCCAAGAAGGGTGAGCCGGGCGAGAACGCCAAGGCTCGCGCCGAGGAGAAGGCCGAGAAGGAAGAGGCCGCCAAGGCCGCTGCCGCCGAGGCCGCAGCCGCTCCCGAGCCCGAAGTCGAAGAAACTCCGGCCGAGGGCGAGAACGACGCGACCGGCTCGGTCAAGTCGGAAGACACGGCCGAAGCCGTGGCCGAGGCAGTCGAGGACACCGTTCCTGCCGACGCGACCGCGGAAGACGCGACCGCGATGGCAGAGGAGACCAGCGAAGGCGGTCCGGCCAACGAGCAGGCCGACGACACCGCCGGCGAAGAGAAGGCCGAGGGCTGAGCCCGATGGACAAGCCCGTCACCCTCGCCGCCGTCGCCGGCGCGCACGGGGTGACGGGCGAAGTTCGCCTCAAGCTGTTCGGCGAGGGCGTCGAGGCGCTTTCGTCCTACACCTGCTTCAATGACGGCTCATTGACGCTGAAGAAGCTGCGGGACGACGGAAAGGGCGGCGCCATCGCCCGTTTTGCCGAAGTGTCCGACCGGACCGGGGCCGAGAAGCTGCGCGGCACCGCGCTTACCGTGCCTCGCTCGGCGATGCCGCCGCTGGAAGAGGGCGAGTACTATCATGCCGATCTTGTTGGATTGGTGGCCGTATCCGGCACCGGCGAACCGATCGGCACGGTGGTGGCGGTCGAGAATTTCGGAGCCGGCGACATCCTCGAGATCGAGAAGTGCGATGGCAAGCGGTTCATGGTCCCGATGACGGCCGATGCCGTGCCCGAATGGGATGGCGCACGGGCGGTAATAGCCGACGGGTTTGCCGATTAGGCCGTTCTGATCCCTTGCCCGGGTGTCTTCTCCGGCCCCGGCTTCGCGACAATTCAGTTCCGCGAGTCGGGCTCGCGTCTGAGCGGCCGGTCGGCGGCGAGGTGATTGCGGATCGTCGTTGCTGCGACCCCTGCCTGGCCCATAGCGTGGCTGATCTGGTCGAGCCCGAGCACTACGTCGCCCGCGGCGAAAAGGCCGGGAAGCGTCGTTTCGAGATGGTCGTCGGTCACGATGCTGCCGTCGTCGGCCGTCCTTGCACCGGCGAGATCCGCAAGCTCCGAACGAATGTGGCTGCCGAGTGCAGGATACACGCTGTCGAAGACCATCCGTGTGTCTGCCGTATCGAAAGCGAGCCGGTCGCCTTCGATCGCCCATCCTCCGCAGGGGCCGGCGACCCGCGCGATGCCGGCCTCCTCGAGCTTGGCGGAGCATTCTTCGTCGAGATCATGCTCGCCGTGCGGGCTGACGAGCGTGAGATCGGCCGTGAAACCGCGCAGGAACAAAGCCTCGGCCGTGCCATGGTCTCCGGTACCAATTACCGCGACGCGCCTGTCGGTCACCTCGTAGCCGTCGCAGACGGGGCAGTAGCGCAGCATGCCGCGGGCGAGCGCAGCGTCGTGCAGGTCATCGGGAAGCGAATCGGGGCGCCGGTTGACGACGCCGGTGGCGATCAGGACGCTGCGGGCGGTGTAGGTTCCGGAATCGGTGCCGACGGTAAAGCAATCGCCGGTCCTCGCGAGGTGCTCGACGCGTTTCTCCTCCCGCACCGCGCCGTATTTGCGCGCCTGTTCAAGCATCCGGGCGAGCAGGTCCTTGCCCGATATGCCATCGGGAAAGCCGGCGTGGTTGTGGGTGCAGGGTATCCACGCTGCGCGGCTTTCGCCGCTGTCGAACAGGCGGATCGAAAGGTGATAGCGGGCAAGATAGATGGCCGCGGTCAGTCCTGCGGGGCCTGCGCCGATGATGATGCAGTCGTCGGGCGTCGGCCTGTCGTCGTCGCTCATTCCTTGCCTTGCCCTTCCGCGTTGCGCATGGGCGAGGGATGACCTTCGCCGCTACCGTCATAACGCTCTATCCCGAGATGTTTCCCGGCCCGCTCGGAGTGTCGCTCGCCGGACGCGCGCTCGAGCGCGGGGACTGGACGCTCGAAGCGGTGCAGTTGCGCGACTTCGCCACGGACCGGCATCGGACCGTTGACGACACGCCGGCGGGCGGCGGGGCGGGGATGGTGCTGAAGGCCGACGTCCTTGGCGCGGCACTCGACAGCGTGGAGCCGGGGCGGCCGGTCCTTGCCATGACGCCGCGCGGGGAACCGATCGACCAGGCGCGGGTACGCGCCCTCGCGGCGGGGCCGGGCGTCACCATACTGTGCGGCCGGTTCGAAGGGTTCGACGAACGCATCTTCGAGGCGCGTCCGCAGGTCGAGCAGGTCAGCCTGGGGGACATCGTGCTGTCGGGCGGAGAGCCGGCCGCGATCGCCCTGCTCGACGCTTGCATTCGCCTGCTTCCCGGCGTAATGGGCGCCCCGCTCAGCGGAGCCGAGGAGTCGTTCGAGGACGGCCTGCTCGAATATCCGCAGTACACCCGACCTTTTGAATGGGAAGGGCGCACGATCCCCGAAGTGCTGCGATCGGGGGATCATGCGAAGATCGCGGCATGGCGCAAGGCCATGAGCGAAGACGATACACGGCTACGCAGGCCGGACCTTTGGGAACGCTACAGTGGCGTTCGGGGCCGACCTGCCTCTGGTGCGCAGCGCGAAACGAAGGAACCGGACCAGTGAACCTGATCCAGCAGCTCGAGGCCGAAGCGGCCGAAGCCCTGACCCAGGGCAAGGACATCCCCGAATTCCGCGCGGGCGATACCGTGCGCGTCGGCGTGCGCGTCGTCGAAGGCACCCGCACCCGTACCCAGAATTTCGAAGGCGTGTGCATCGCGCGTTCGAACCGCGGCATGGGTTCGAACTTCACCGTTCGCAAGATCAGCTTCGGCGAGGGCGTCGAGCGCGTCTTCCCGCTCTATTCGCCCAATATCGAAAGCATCACCGTGGTGCGTCGCGGCGTCGTGCGCCGGGCGAAGCTCTATTACCTGCGCGGCCGCACCGGCAAGCGGGCCCGCATCGCCGAGCGCCGCGAAAACGCCTGAGCGCGTTTCGCCGCGAAGGCTGCACAAAAAGGGCGCTCCGGACAATCCGGGGCGCCCTTTTTCGATGGCGACCCGCAAGAAGCGGCGGGGCAGCGCCGGGGGGCCGTGGGAGCCGCCCCGCCAGTCGTCGGATATTGACTGACAGGAGACCGCGTCGCGGCGCCACCGCCGTCTGGTATCTCCTCGTCCCCGCGCAGGGGCGGGAGGTCAGGCTGGGGCGGCACCTGTTAGGTAAGACGAAAGAAACCCGGTCAACCCGATCTTAACCACGGCATGGTGCGAATACGTCGGCACGGCGTTGCGCTTTCGCGCCGGAAGCGTAGAGGGGGCGGCCTTGAATCTTGCGGGTGCGAAGGAGTGAAAGCCGTGGGTTACCGGGTAGCGGTGGTCGGAGCGACCGGCAACGTGGGACGCGAGATGCTGGCGGTCCTCGCCGAGCGCGAATTCCCGTGCGACGAGGTTGCCGCCGTGGCGAGCGCTCGCTCGACGGGCACCGAGGTCGAGTTCGGCGACACCGGCAAGATGCTCAAGTGCAGGAACATCGAGCATTTCGACTTCGCGGGCTGGGACATAGCGCTGTTTTCCGCCGGCGGTGGCCCGGCCCGGGAATACGCGCCCAAGGCAGCCGCTGCGGGCTGCGTGGTGATCGACAATTCGTCCTTCTACCGCATGGACCCCGACGTGCCGCTGATCGTGCCCGAGGTGAACCCGGACGCGATCGACGGCTATGCCAAGAAGAACATCATCGCCAACCCCAATTGCTCGACTGCGCAGATGGTCGTCGCGCTGAAGCCGCTGCACGACGCGGCCGGCATCAAGCGCGTGGTCGTGAGCACCTACCAGTCGGTTTCCGGCGCGGGCAAGCAGGGCATGGACGAACTGTTCCAGCAGAGCCGCGCGATCTTTGTCGGAGACCAGGTCGAGAGCAGCAAGTTCACCAAGCAGATCGCGTTCAACGTGATCCCGCACATCGACACCTTCCTCGACGACGGGTCGACCAAGGAAGAGTGGAAGATGGTGGTCGAGACGAAGAAGATCCTCGACCCGAAGATCAAGGTCACGGCGACATGCGTGCGCGTACCGGTCTTCGTCGGCCACTCAGAAGCGATCAATCTGGAGTTCGAGCGCGAACTGTCGGCCGAGAAGGCGATGGACATCCTGCGCGAGGCGCCGGGCGTCATGCTCGTCGACAAGCGCGAGGACGGGGGATACGTCACCCCGGTCGAATGCGTGGGCGACGGCGCGACCTTCATCAGCCGCGTGCGCGAGGACACCACTGTCGAGAACGGCCTCAACATCTGGTGCGTCAGCGACAACCTGCGCAAGGGCGCAGCGCTCAATGCGGTGCAGATCGCCGAACTGCTCGGACGGCGTTGCCTCAAGAAGGGGTGACTTGCGTGCGGGTCCTCGCGGCCGGCCTTGTCATGCTGGCGCTCGCGGGATGCCAGCAGGAGAACCGGGGCGATGCGCCGGGTGCCGCTGCCGCTGCATCGGCTGCACCTTCTGCCGAGGCGACGGCCAGCGCGACGGCCAGCGCGGCGGCGCGGCGCGGGCAGAGCCGCCGCGCGGTGCTCGATGCCGGCGGAGTGGCCATCGGACGCAATCCGGGGACCGCGGACCATTTCGCGTTCGGTTCGCCCCGTGCGACCGTGGAAGGGGCCAGCGATGCCTGGCTGGGCGACCCGGAGCGGTCGGCGAATGCGGAGTGCGGCGCGGGGCCGATGGAGTTCACCCGCTATGGCGGGCTGACGCTCAACTGGCAGAACGGCAGGCTCGTCGGGTGGCTCGCCGAGGCCGACCCGGCAGTCGTAACCGATGACGGAATCAGGCCGGGCACGTTGTTTCGCGATCTCGAGGTGGCGCGGAGCGCGCGCTACCGGAAAGACAGCACGCTCCCTGGCGAGTTCGATTACCTTGCCGCCGATGGACGTGAAATCGGCGGATTCGTCAGCGGTGCTGGACGCGACGCGGTGATCGAAAGCCTCTATGCGGGGGTGAACTGCTTCTTCCGCTGACAGGAGCCGAGCGATGCTGGCCGCCGACCTCTATTTCAGTTTCCGCAGCCCCTACAGCTACCTCGCGGTCGGGCGGTACCGGCAGCTGTCGCAGGACCACGCGGTCGATATCGCGCTGCGCCCTGTTTACCCTCTCGCTATCCGCCAGCCGGATTTCTTCGAGCGGAACCATCCCAACTGGCTGCGCTACACGATGCTCGACATGTTCCGGGTGAGCCAGATGGAAGGCATTGCGTTCGGCCCGCCGAGGCCTGACCCGATCATTCAGGACGTCGCCACGCGGACGATCGCGAAGGACCAACCCTATATTCGCCGCGTCACACGGCTCGGTCAGGCCGCTGCGCGGCGCGGTGGCGGACTCGCCTTCGCGGCGGAAACCGGCCGGCTGATCTGGGGTGGAGCGGAAAACTGGCACGAGGGCGACCACCTCGCCCGGGCAGCGGAGCGCGTGGGACTGGATTTCGCCGATCTCGACGCCGAAGTCGCCACCCAAGCGGAGGCGCTCGACGAGGAGATCGCTGCGAACCAGCAGGCGCTGGAGGATGCCGGCCACTGGGGCGTTCCGACGCTGGTGTTCGACGGTGAGCCGTTCTTCGGGCAGGACCGGATAGCCATGGCGAAATGGCGCATGGAGCAGAAAGGATTGGAGCGACGATGAGCGACAAAGTCCGGAAGCACGGCGGCTGCCAGTGTGGCCGCGTGCGCTACACGGCTACGGTCGACCCCGCCGGGGCCTACCTGTGCCACTGCCGCATGTGCCAGCGCGCTACCGGCGGCTTCGCGGCGTCGTTCGTTCAGGTCGCGCAGGCCGACCTGGCCTGGGCGCGCGAGCCGGACTGGTATGCAAGTTCGCCCATCGCTGCACGCCCGTTCTGCTCGCACTGCGGCACGCCGCTCGGCTTTCGTTTCAACGAAGGTTCGACCAACATGGACCTTACGGTGGGTAGCTTCGACGATCCATCGGACTTCAAGCCCAGGCATCACTTCGGCGCGGAATCGTTGCACGAGGCCTGGCTGGACACCAGTGCTCTCCCGCGCATTCGCACCGACGAGTACGACGTGCTCGTACAGAAGTGGAAAGATGCCGGTGTGGAGCCGCCGCAGTGAGCGACCAGCGTACCGAGAAGCTTCAGGGCTTCGATGGACAACCGCTGGCGGTGCACCGGCTGGGCGCGGGTCGTCCCGTGCTGCTGCTTCACGGGCTGTTCTCGGAAGCTCAGACCAACTGGGTGAAATTCGGCCATGCGGCCACGCTCGCGTCGGCGGGGTTCGAGGCTATCATGCCCGATTTCCGTGCGCACGGGGCGAGCGCGAAACCGCACGATCCTGCCGCCTACCCCCCGGACGTTCTCGTGCGCGACACCTTTGCGCTGGTCGAGCAGCTTGGCCTCGGCGATTACGATCTCGCCGGTTTCTCGCTCGGCTCGCGCACCGCCGCGCGCTCGGTCATCGCGGGGCTCGAGCCGCGGCGGTTGGTTCTTGCCGGCATGGGACTCGAAGGGCTGGCCGGCTGGAACCGCCGCTCGGCGTTCTTCATCGATGCGATCGATCGGTTCGACCAGGTGCGCCATGGCGATCCCGCGTTCATGGCGGTCGCCTTCATGAAGACCCAGAAGGTCGACCTGGTCGCGGCACGATTACTGCTGGAATCGATCGGTGATACCGACCCGGCCGAGCTTGAACGGGTCACGATGCCCACGCTGGTGCTGTGCGGCGAAAGCGACCGCGACAACGGAGACCCCGTCAAGCTCGCTGAGGCGCTGCCCGATGCCCGGCACGTCGCGATACCCGGAACCCACATGAGCTCGGTGACGGAACCCGCGATGGGCGAGGCGATAGTCGATTTCCTCAGTCCTTGATCGCGCTTGCGCCCCGCGCCGTTCGCGCCGAAAGCATGGCGATACCGGTGGCGGGGGACGAGCATGACGGTCTTGAAGAATGCAATCGCAGGATTGGGTACCTGGCTCGCTTTGGGGGGTGCGCTCGCGGCCGCCGACGAGACCGTGTCCGCGTCCGATCCGGCGCAGGTCGCGCGCGTGATGGAAGAAGCAGGATACGTCGCCCAGCTCGACACCGACGGTTATGGCGATCCGCTGATACGCACGAACTTCGCCGGCTACGGCGGCTCGGTCTACTTCTACGGCTGCGACGAGGGCACCCATGCAGGATGCGATTCGATCCAGTTCCGGGTCGGACTCGACCGCAAGTCGCCGGCCACACCGGAACTGCTCAACGACATCGTGCGCAAGTACCGGTTCATCGCCCTGTGGCTCGACAAGGAGGGTGATCCCTGGGTGAATTACGACGTCTACACCGGAAGCGGGGTACCCGCGGCGACGTTCCTTGCCGCGTTGAGGGCGTTCGAGGGCAACTTTGCCGCTGTTGCCGACGACGTGTTCGCCGAGGAGCGCGCCGAAGCGGGCGCTACCGGAACGGAGGTTCGTTGAAAGCGCGCAGCTTGCGGCTGTGCAGCCGGTCGCCTTCCTCGCGCAGGCGGCGACAGGCGGCAATCCCGATCTGGAGATGCGCGGCGATCGCCTCCTCGTAGAAGCGGTTCGCCTGACCAGGCAGCTTGATTTCTCCGTGAAGCGGCTTGTCGCTCACGCACAGCAACGTCCCGTACGGCACGCGGAAGCGGTAACCCTGGCCCGCGATCGTCGCGCTTTCCATGTCGACTCCGACCGCGCGCGACAGTGACATGCGGTGCGCTGACTTGGTGTACTGCAGTTCCCAGTTGCGATCGTCGGTCGTGACGACCGTCCCGGTGCGCATCCGCTGCTTGAGGTCGGCGCCCTGCGCGCCTGAGACTTCCTCGGCCGCGCCATAGAGCGCCTGCTGGACCTCGGCGATCGCGGGGAGAGGGATTTCAGGTGGCAGGACCTGGTCGAGCACGTGATCGTCGCGCAGGTAGGCGTGGGCGAGCACGTAATCACCGATCTTCTGGCTCGGGCGAAGGCCTCCGCAGTGGCCGATCATCAGCCACGCCTCGGGCCGCAGGACCGCCAGGTGATCGGTGATCGTCTTGGCGTTCGACGGCCCCACCCCGATGTTGACCAGCGTGATTCCGCTGCGATCCTCGCCGATCAGGTGATAGGCGGGCATCTGGTGCCTCCGCCACGCGGTGTCGGACAGCTGCAGCCGCGCATTCGCGCGCCGTTCGGTCAGCATCAGGCCGCCCGCGCCGGCAAGCGCGGTGCAGCCGTTCTGCCCCAACTGCTCGCCCGCCCAGTCGACGAACTCGTCGACGTAGCGGTGGTAATTGGTGAACAGGACGAAGCGCTGGAAATGCTCGGGATCGGTGCCCGTGTAATGCGCAAGGCGGGCCAGGCTGAAATCGGTCCGGAGCCCGTCGAACAGCGACAGCGGGATCGCGTCCTCCGGCCCGCCGAGTTCGATGCCGTCGGCCAGTTCGTCGCCGATCAGCGCCAGCTCGGTCGCCGGGAAATGACGGGCGAGGATCTGCGGCTCGATCCCGGCAAGTTCGGCCCCGGCTACGCCGTCGAGCACGTACGGGAACGGGATCTCCTGCCGCGACGGACGCACCTCGACCTCTACCGCATAGTCTTCGGCGATGAGCTCGAGCTGCTCCGCCAGGTATGCCGCGAACAGGTGCGGCCGCGTTACGGTGGTAGCGTAGGTTCCCGGCTCGTTCAGCCGGCCGTAGGCGAGACCGCGCGAACTTGCCGGAGGCTCTCCGCCATAGCGGATCACGAGTTCGGGGTAGGCATAGCTACCGTCGAGCCGCCTCGAGGCCGAAGGTAGCGCGCCTTCGCGGGCAAATGCGACGATGTCGGCGCGCAGCGCCGCGACCGCACGGTCGTACTGTTCCGTCAACGCACCAAGAATTGTATCAACCGATTCCATCGACGGCCGATAGCGCGCTCTGCCGAAGAGGCAAAGGGAGAACCCTTTGGCCGCCCCGTCCGTTGACAGCGCATGCACGGCCTTATCATCGAACTGATCGCCAAGGGAGGATACCTCGGGATCTTTCTCCTGATGGCGATCGAGAACATCTTCCCGCCGATCCCCAGCGAAGTGATCATGGGGGTGGGCGGCGTGCTCGTCGCGCGCGGCGACATGGCGTTCTGGCCGCTGCTGGTGTGGGGTACGCTCGGCACGGTCGCGGGCAACTACGCCTGGTACTGGGTCGGGGATAAATGGGGGTATGAGCGGACGAAGCCGTTTATCGACCGTTGGTCGCGGTGGCTGACGGTCGACTGGGAGCATATCGAAAGCGCCACCCGCTTCTTCCGCCGGCATGGCCAGTGGGTCGTGTTCTTCCTCCGCTTCAGCCCCTTCATGCGAACGATGATTTCGCTTCCCGCGGGCCTTGCGCACATGAGCTTGCCGCGATTCCTGATCTTCACGACGCTCGGCTCGGCGATCTGGAATGCGCTGCTGATTTTTGGCGGGACCGTCCTTGCCCGCTGGCTCAGCGAATACGAGGCGGTCATGGGCTGGGCGATCCTCGGCCTGATCATCCTGACCGTAATCGGCTACGCGTGGCGGGTCATGACATGGAAACCGCGCGGTTCCATGCCGTCAGAGGACGCCGCCTAGGAGCGCGGATGCGCTTTGCGGTAGGTATCGAGCAGCGTCGCCGCGTCGACCTTCGTGTAGATCTGGGTCGATCCCAGGCTCGCGTGGCCGAGCAGTTCCTGCAACGACCTGAGGTCCGCCCCCGCGCCCAGCAGATGGGTGGCAAAGCTGTGACGCAGCGCGTGGGGTGTCGCCGTTACCGGCAGGCCGAGGGCGACGCGGGCCCGCGCCATTGCCTTCTGGACCATCCCCTGGCCCAGCGGGCCACCCTTGGCGCCGCGGAACAGCGGCTGGTCCCTTTGCGCAGGCCACGGGCTCTTCGCCGCGTAATCGGCGACCGCGGCGCGCACCAGGGGCAGCAGCGGAACGACCCGCTGCTTGCCGCCTTTGCCGGTCACCGACATCGTCTCGCCAAGCGGCAGATCACCGCCGGTGAGCGAAAGCGCTTCGGCGATCCGCAGCCCGGCGCCGTACATCAGGAGAAGCACTGCGCGGTCGCGGGCGCCGATCCAGTCCTCGCTCGCGCTGCCGGCGATAAGATCGGCCAGGTTGACTGCCTCGTCGGGTGTGACGGGACGGGGCAATCCCTTCTTGAGCCTCGGGCCGCGCAGACGCGGAGCGGCCGCGTCCATCCCGAGCCGGGTGCGGGCGAACGCCACGAAACCCTTGAGAGCCGATAGCTCGCGCGCGGTGGAGGTATTGGCAAGCCCCTCGGCGCGGCGACGCGCCAGATGCCGCCGCAAGGCAGCGCCGTCCATCGCGACCAGCGCCTGCCAGTCCTCGATCCCGCTTGCATCCAGCAGGCGGGCGGCCGCGCCAAGATAGGCCCGGACGGTGTGCGGCGAGCGCCGCCGGCCCTCGCGCAGGTGGTCGCCCCACGCGGCGAGGAGATCGGCCTGGTTCATGCCGCCCTCACGCCTCGACCAGCGAGGCGGGTACGAGTTCGCCCAGGAGCGCATCGAGAAGCGGCATGCCGGCTTCCGTCACTATAAGGCGGCCTTCTTGGCCCGCTACCAGTCCGAGAGACTGGTAAAGCGCGAGACGGTCCCGCTCGACGAGATCCGCCTCGGCAATTGCGAACCGCTCGGCGAGCGCTGAGAGATCGACCCCTTCGGCCAGCCGCAGGCCCATCAGCAGGGCTTCCGACGCCTGTTCGCGGCGCCCCAGCGCCCGCTCCTCGGCAATGCCGTGGCCGCGTTCGGAGACGGCCACGAGCCAGTTTTCCGGCTTCTTGTGCCGAATGGTCGCGGCGCGACCCCGCCGTCCGTGTGCACCGGGGCCGATCCCGGCGTAGTCGTGGTAGCGCCAGTAGGCGAGGTTGTGGCGGCTTTCCTGGCCGGGAAGCGCATGGTTCGACACCTCGTAGGCAGGCAGGCCCGCACTGGCGGTCATGTCGCGGGTGAGCGCGAACAGGTCCGCCGCGGGATCATCGTCCAGCGGATCGAACGCGCCGCGCCTCACGTCGGTCGCGAAGCGGGTGCCCGGCTCGATCGTAAGCTGGTAGAGCGAGAGGTGGTCAGTTCCCAGCGCGAGCGCGCGGGCCAATTCCTTTTCCCAGTGGGCCGCTGACTGACCGGGCCGCGCGTAGATCAGGTCGGCATTCACCCGGGCGAAGGTGCGCTGTGCGGTCTCGAGCGCGCGCAACCCTTCGTCCGCATCGTGAAGCCGGCCGAGAAAGGACAGCGCAGCGTCGTCGAGCGACTGGAGCCCGAGCGAGACCCGGTTGATCCCTTCCGCCGCAAGGCCTGCAAAAGCCGCCGCTTCGACCGACGAGGGATTAGCTTCCAGCGTGATCTCGATATCGCTCGCGAAGCCCCAGAGCGATTGGGCTTCCGAAAGCAGCGCGCCCACAAGCGCGGGCGGCATCAGGCTCGGCGTGCCGCCCCCGAAGAAGATCGATTCGAGCCGCTCGCCGCCCGCCGCTGCCGCTTCGTGCCGCATGTCGGCGATCAGTGCAGTTTGCCACTCGTCCACCTCCACATGGTCACGCACGTGCGAGTTGAAATCGCAGTAGGGGCACTTCTTCAGACAGAACGGCCAGTGGATGTAGAGTGCGCGCGCCATTTACCCTGTATGCGTCAGATTCGGTTAAGTGCCCCGGCTATAGCCTATTCGGCCTCTGGATGGGGTATCGGGTTGGGTCGTCTCATGGTGCGGGGTCTGTTTGCGTCTGCAATCGCGGGGATCGTGATGGCGGTCCTGCCTGCGGGAGCGTTTGCCAATACAGCAGACGAAGGCAGTTTCGCCTACCGTCTGCTGGCCGCGCACAATGCAGAGCGGGACCGGGCGGGCCTGTCCCGGCTGTCGTGGTCGAGCCGGCTTGCGCAGGATGCGCAGGACTGGGCTGTCGTGCTGTCGAGAAAGGGCACGCTCGAGCACGCGAGCAGCGAACGACGCCGCAACATGGGCGAGAACCTGTGGATGGGGTCGGCCGGCTACTACAGCGCAGAGACCATGATCGAGGGCTTCCTTGCCGAGCGTACCCGGTTCCGCCCAGGCACGTTCCCGCAGGTCAGTCGCACGGGCAACTGGTCCGACGTCGGGCACTACACGCAGGTCATCTGGCCGACGACGACCGAAGTCGGCTGTGCGGTCGCCAAGGGCAGGGTGAACGACTTTCTGGTGTGCCGATACAATCCGCCGGGAAACACGTTCGGCCAGAAGGTCGGGTGATGCATCAGCCGAACTGCTCGGCGACGAGCTTGGCGAACGCATCGGCACGGTGGCTGATGCGGTGCTTTTCCTCCGGGTCGAGTTCGGCGAACGTCGTGTCGCGCCCTCTCGGCACGAACATCGGGTCGTAGCCGAAGCCCATCGTTCCCCGCGGCGGCCAGGTTAGCGCCCCGTCGACCCGTCCTTCGTAAACCGCCGTCTCGCCGTCAGGCCAGGCGATGGCGAGCACACAGGAAAACCACGCATCGCGCGCAACGGCCGGCCCCTTCGCCTGGAGCAGTCCCTCGACCTTGCCCATCGCCAGGTACCAGTCGCGGCCCGGCTCGCCCTCGAACCACTGCCGTTCCGCCCAGTCTGCCGTATAGACGCCCGGCCGTCCGTCGAATGCGGCGACCGACAGCCCGCTGTCATCCGCCAGCGCCGCAAGGCCCGACGCCTCGGCCGCCGCTCTTGCCTTGATCAGGGCATTGGCGACGAATGTCGTGCCGGTTTCCCTGGGCTCGGGCAGGCCGAGCGAGCCAGCGCTGATGCACGTGACGCCGTAAGGTTCGAGGAGCGCGCCGATTTCCTTCAGCTTTCCGGTGTTGTGCGTCGCGATGACCAGGGTTCCGGAGCCGATGCGGCGCGTCATTTGCGGGTCGCCTCCTCCTGCGCCCGGAACACCTCGGCGCAGCCGATCTGGGCGAGCCGCAGCAGCCGAAGAAGGCCTTCCTCGTCGTACGTCGCGCCTTCCGCCGTCGCCTGGACCTCGGCGATGCGGCCACCTTCGATCAGCACGAAGTTTGCGTCCGCGTCGGCAGCGGAATCCTCGTTGTAGTCGAGATCGAGCACGGGGGTCCCCTTGCAGATCCCGCAGCTGATCGCCGCGACCTTCGCCTGGATCGGGTCTTCCGTCACGAGGCCGGCCGTCATGAGCTTGTCGACCGCGAGGCGCAGCGCGACCCACGCGCCGCTGATCGCAGCCGTGCGGGTGCCGCCGTCGGCCTGGATCACGTCGCAGTCGAGCACGACCTGACGTTCCCCGAGCTTCTTGAGATCCACGACCGAGCGCAGCGATCGACCGATCAGACGCTGGATTTCCTGCGTCCGGCCGCTCTGCTTGCCCTTGGCCGCTTCGCGCTGGCCGCGGGTGTGAGTGGCGCGCGGAAGCATCGAGTATTCGGCAGTCACCCACCCTTCGCCCTTGCCGCGCAGCCAGGGGGGGATACGATCTTCTACCGAGGCGGTGACGAGCACGCGGGTGTCGCCGAAACCGACGAGGCACGAACCCTCGGCGTGCTTGGTGAACCCGGTCTCGATCGAAATGGCGCGCATCTCGTCGGGCGCGCGGCCGGAAGGTCGCATGGCAGTTCCTTTGTGAGTCGTCATGCGCGCCTAGGCGCTTGGGCCTTGCCGCCGCAAGTGCGCGCTCTAGATTGGCACGTCATGCCGACCCCTCCCGTCACCGAGCTCAGCACCCGCGCCCGGGACATATTCCGGCTGGTGGTCGAAGGCTACCTGACCAGCGGCCATCCCGTCGGCTCCAAGACGCTGGCAGGCGAGGGCGGTCTAAATCTCTCGCCCGCTTCGATCCGGTCGGTCCTGGCTGAGCTGGAAGGACTGGGTCTGCTCGCCGCGCCGCATACCAGCGCGGGACGCATGCCGACCGAAACCGGGCTGCGGCTGTTCGTCGACGGGATGATGCAGGTCGCCGAGCCATCCGCCGCGGAGCGCCGTGCGATCGAGAAGCGGCTTTCCGCGCCAGGTCCGATCGAAGCCGCCCTCGAGGCGACCAGTGCCCTGCTGTCAGACCTGTCGGGCGCGGCGGGAATGGTCATGGTTCCGCGCCGCGAGCCGCGCCTCGCTCAGCTTACCCTCGTGCCGCTCGGGTCCGGCCGTGCGCTCGCGGTGCTGGTGGGAGAGGACGGCGCCATCGAGAACCGGGTGCTCGAGCTTGATGGGCCAGCCAGCGCCTCCGCGCTCGAGGCTGCCGGCAACTACATCACCGCGCGCCTCACCGGGCGCACGCTGGCGGAAGCGGCGTCGGTAATGCGGCGCGAGCTCGCCGAGGGTCGTTCGCAGCTCGATGCCGCCAGCCGCGATCTGGTCGAGCGGGGGCTCGCAGTATGGAGCGAGGATGCCGCGCAGCGCCCGGTCCTGATCGTGCGCGGGGCCGCCAACCTGCTCGACGAGAGCGCGCTCGGCGACATCGAGCGGGTTCGGCAGCTTCTCGACGACCTTGAGGACAAGCAGTCCGTTGCCGAACTGCTCGAGTCCGCGCGAAGCGCAGAAGCGACCCAGATCTTCATCGGCAGCGAGAACCGGCTGTTCGCGCTGTCGGGGTCGTCGGTGATCGCCTCTCCCTATCGCGACCGCGACGGCAGGGTAGTCGGTGTGCTCGGAGTGATCGGACCGACGCGGTTGAATTACGCGCGGGTCGTCCCCATGGTGGACTTCACCGCCCGTTCGCTGGGCAAACTCATCGGATAACGACGAAAAAACAATGATCGAAGATGAAAAGCAGGCAGCCGACGAGGCTGCAGCGAAAGAACTCGACGGCGTTCCCGCCGACATGATCGACGACGACGGCAAGGGTGAGGAGGGCAGCCTGTCCGACGCCCTGTCGGCACTCAAGGACGACCTCGACAAGGCCAATCAGGACATCCTCTACGCCCGCGCAGAGACGCAGAACGTGCGCCGCCGGCTGGAAAAGGATATCGCCGATGCGCGGGCCTACGCTGCCACCGGCTTTGCGCGCGACATCCTGTCGGTCTACGACAACCTGGTCCGGGCGATCGAGGCGATCCCCGCCGACCTTCACGACGATCCGCGTATGAAGGCGATGGTCACCGGCATCGAGGCGACCCAGCGCGAGGTGGAAAAGGTCTTCGCTTCGCACGGGATCACCCGCATCGCGTCGACCGGCCTGCCGCTGGACCCCAACCAGCACCAGGCAATGCTCGAAATTCCTTCGGACGAGCACGAGCCGGGCACGGTGGTGCAGGAAATGCAGAGCGGGTGGATGATCAATGAGCGGCTGCTGCGGCCGGCGATGGTCGGCGTGGCGAAGAAGCCCTGACCCGGTGGCGCTCACCGACAACTTGGTCGGCGAGCGCCCGACCTTTGTAACCCACCTCGAATGCTCGCTCACCGGAGAGCGGTACGAGGCCGACGAACTCCACGGACTGTCCGCTGTGGGGCGGCCGCTGCTCGTGCGCTACGATCTTGCCGCCGCGGGCAGGTCGCTATCGCGCGGCGGCCTCGAAGCGCGGCCGACCGATTTGTGGCGGTGGCGCGAACTGCTGCCTGTCCGGCGCACCGCCAGCATCGTGAGCCTTGGCGAGATAGAGACTCCGTTGATTCCGGTGCCGGGGTCCGCCGGGCCGAGCGTGATCGTCAAGGACGAAGGGCGCCTGCCAACCGGCTCGTTCAAGGCGCGCGGGCTGGTCATGGCGGTGGCGATGGCGAAGGAGCTCGGCGTCAGGCGCATCGCGATGCCGACCAACGGCAATGCGGGCGCGGCGTTGGCTGCCTACGCAACGCGCGCGGGGATCGAGACGGTGGTCCTGTGTCCCGACGACACGCCGGAAATCAACGTGCGCGAAATCGCCGCGCAGGGCGCCCGGGTGTACCGGGTCAACGGCCTGATCGACGAATGCGGTGCGATCGTGGGGCAGGGCGCTGCAGAAGGCCTCTGGTTCGACTTCTCGACGCTGAAGGAGCCGTACCGGATCGAGGGCAAGAAGACGATGGGGCTGGAGCTCGCCGCCCAGCTCGGCTGGCGGCTGCCCAAGGCCATCTTCTATCCCACCGGCGGCGGCACCGGCCTAATCGGCATGTGGAAGGCGTTCGACGAGCTCGAGGCGCTAGGCTGGATCGGCGGCGAGCGGCCGAAGATGTTCGCCGTGCAGGCGAGCGGCTGCGCGCCGATCGTCAAGGCCTGGGAAGACGGGGTAGAACACGCCGATCGGTGGGAGGACGCGCAGACGATCGCGATGGGCATCCGGGTGCCCAAGGCCGTCGGCGACTTCCTCATCCTGCGCGCGGTGCGCGAAAGCGGCGGCAGGGCCATCGCGGTCGACGACGCCGACACGCTCGCGGCCCTTGCCGACTGCGGCAAGCGCGACGGACTGCTGCTGTGCCCGGAAGGCGCCGCGACGCTCGCCGCTTGGCGCAAGGCGGTCGCCGAAGGCTGGATCGACGCGAGTGACGAAGCGGTGCTGTTCAACTGCGCGACCGGTCTCAAATACCCGCTGGCCGACGCGTCGCAAATGCTGGACAAGAATGCGCCAGGCGAATTGGCGCGGCTTTAGGAGCCCTTATTTTGAGTCAGAAATAGGTTTAGTCGTCCAGAGATATTGCGAATTTCCGCCGCCGCTGCTTTTACTTCTTTGAGGCTCAGCGGGATAACTGCTCCGTCGCCTTCTAGCGCGAGGGCGACGGTCTCGAAGAGTACAAATTGCTCACTGACCAAGCCGTCTTTGACCCTCGAGTGCACGATGGCATTTCGAATGCGCAGCGGCTCTCGGCAGAGCTCGCGCAACCCACGTAAATACTCGACCTGTCTAGTAGTCGCCACGCTCTCAAGGCTTTGATGACCTGACAACGCGTCCAGCTTGCTGCCTAACGAGGTTTTGACGTCGCACTTGCCGATTTTCTGACACCACTTCCCTACTTGCAGTTCGAAGTGGAAAAAGGCGTCGAGCAGTTCAAGGCGAGCAAGACCCCAGGCATCTGGGGACGTCCGTGCAAGATGCTCATGATTGATGGGGATGTTCACCCGGCGGACATTACCGCCGCCGAGTGAATTCCAAGTAATTCAAACCAGCTGCGCTCTGTTCTCGTCGCGGTGCTTCTTGAGGTACTTCATGAACGGCGTGCCGCCGGTGCCGACGTCGGGATCGTTGCCGGCGATGCTGCCGGCCTGCTTGTTGATGTAGCTCGCGGCATATTCGAGGTGGCGGGTGCGGAAGCGCGCGGACTGTTCGAGGCAGGCGTTGAACGCGTCCTTGAGGCTCTGCGACGCGGAACCGCCCACGAATTCGCGCAAGGTCGACTGCGCGGCGAGATCCTCGATGAACCGGCGGTGCGGTACCGGGCGGTACTGGTGGAGCTCGTCGAGGAACTGGCGCAGCGGGTCGTCGGAATGGCCGACCTGGAACAATGCGTCCATCGCCGGGACGATCGACGACTGGCTGCCGGTCTGACCGCGATAGGCCATCGGCTTCATCTCGAACCGGTCGACGCCCTCGTAGACCAGCCCGCCGCCCTTGAGCGCGGGGTTGTTCGCCCAGCCGTGGATGTAGGGCCGCACGCGGTGGAAGTAGATGTAGGGATCGCACCGCTCGGGCATCCGCGCGAAGTGGCCGTAGATGCGCTCCCACGCGGCATCCATCTCGACCAGCAGGCGCTCCGCCTCGGCGGCATCGCCGTTGCGAGCGACCGTTACCAGCTTCGCCGCGTTGTCGAGCAGCACGCCGGCCTCGGCCTCGATCGCGACGTGGATCATCACGAACCAGTTCTCGTCGTCACCGCCGAGGAAGTTCTGGACCATGTAGATGTTCTCGAGCGTGATCGGGCCCGACTTGTCGAGCCGCGCCCAGTTGTCGAGCACGTAGGCCGAATAGGGCAGCAGCGGCGCCTGGCCGAGCCGGTCGGCAATCGCCACCATCGGCCGTGCAAGGTTGGCGGGCAGATACTCGGGCGGCTGCGCTTCGCCCCAGACGTAGGCCTGCACCAGGAAACTGTAGTGCACCATCGCGGTGCGGACTTCCTCTTCAGCGGCCTCGCGGGCCCAGTCCTCGAGGCCGGGATCGGCAAGCTGGCCGAGCCAGTGGCGCACGCGCCCGGTGGACATGAGACCGGAAAGGTTTCCGGCGGCTTCGAGCACCTCGCCGAACATCGCGGGCAGGGTGATCTCGTCGATCTCGTAATGCGAAAGGAAGCCGCGTTCCCGCGACATGCCGTAGTCTGTGATATTCATCGGATTGCACCGCTTGCCGGGCGCGGGTTGGGCCGCCCGGATCGATGGAGCAACAAGTAACAAGTGAAGCCGGCCCGCTCAACCCGGCCGGGTGGAAAACCTGCGCGGCCTATCCGGCCCCAGGGAACCGGACGAGCAGGTCGTACGCGCCCGCATCCGCCACGCCTGCGACCGCGACGCCGTTGCGCAGCCAGAACGCGTGCTTCACGATCTGCGCCTGCTGCTCGATGCCGTAGCGCTCGAGGCTCCACCCCGGCTTGAGGCTGTAGTCGTAGCGGCAGAACGGGTGGCGGTGGAGCAGGAGGTACCACTCGCCCCGCGTCTGGGTCTGCCAGACGTGAGTCATCTCGTGGATGAAGAGGCCCTGGGCGATCTTCGACGCCCGCGCGAAATCGTCGCAATAGGCGGTCCCGGCGGGGTGGAAGTGCAGGTGCCCGCGCGGCGCCATCGTGATGTGCCGGGGCTGGAACGGGAAGAACTTGCGGCGGCGGACGGTGACCTTGCCATAGTCGACCGCGGAGCCGAACACCGATCGGGCAAGCGCGATCTCTCCCGGTGTAAGCGCGCGCTTACCGCCGGCCGGACAAGATGGGGCGACAGCCTCGTCGTGGTTTTCGAGGCCGAGGCTGTCGACCGCCTGCGTCAGCGTTCGTCCCCGGCTGCCCTGATCGGCGCTTCGAAGGTATGGCCCTTGCCGCCCGATACGATGATCGTCACTTCGGCCGTGCCGCCGGGCTTGAGCGTGTCGTCCGGCTCCATCGCCATGATGTGCTTGCCGCCCGGCTCGAAGCTGATCTTTTCGCCCTTCTTCAGCGGCACCGGCAGCATGTCCATCATCTGCACCTTCATGTCGTATTCGCCGTAATCGTGGAAGGTCGCGCTCTTGGCGCCCTTCACCTCTGCCCGGTTCAGCGCCACGTTGCGATCGCCCTGGTAGTCGAGGTCGAAATAGACCGCCGCCGGGTTGCCGGAGACCGGCGCAAGCACCATCCGGGGATTGCTGATCGTCATTCCCGGAATGCCCGATTCCTCGGCCGGCGCCTCTGCCGGCGCATCGCCGCAAGCGGTCAGCGTGAAGGGCGCGCAGGCGAGCGCGAGAGCCGTGAGCGACCGTGAAATCATCGTTTTCCCCCTATGAAACAGGCCGATCAGGTAGCGGTCCGCGTCCCTTGTGCCAAGAAATTCCGCACCTATATCGCCCGCGCAATCCGAGCCTCCGAGAGGGCCTCGCCGCACCAGCGGGGGGTCCGAAAGGCGGTGTCCAACAACGTATCAGACGAATAGGGAAACCATGGCCAAAGTTATCGGTATCGACCTCGGCACCACGAACTCGTGCGTAGCCGTCATGGATGGCGGCAAGCCGAAGGTGATCGAGAATTCGGAAGGCGCGCGCACCACGCCTTCGATCGTCGCGTTCACCAAGGACGGCGAGCGGCTGATCGGCCAGCCTGCCAAGCGCCAGGCGGTCACCAACCCCGACAACACCGTCTTCGCGGTCAAGCGCCTGATCGGCCGCCGTTTCGACGACCCGGTGACCAAGAAGGACACCGAACTGGTCCCCTATACCATCGTCAAGGGCAAGAACGGCGATGCCTGGGTCCAGGCCGGTGGCAAGGACCTGTCGCCGTCCGAAGTCAGCGCGTTCATCCTCCAGAAGATGAAGGAAACCGCCGAGAGCTACCTCGGCGAAACCGTGACTCAGGCGGTCATCACCGTTCCCGCGTACTTCAACGACGCCCAGCGCCAGGCGACCAAGGACGCCGGCCAGATCGCCGGGCTCGAGGTTCTGCGCATCATCAACGAGCCGACCGCGGCCGCGCTCGCCTATGGCCTCGAGAAGAGCGAGGGCAAGACCATTGCCGTCTATGACCTTGGCGGCGGCACGTTCGACGTCTCGATCCTCGAGATCGGCGACGGCGTGTTCGAGGTGAAGTCGACCAACGGCGACACCTTCCTCGGCGGCGAGGACTTCGATGCCGCGATCGTCGAATGGCTCGCCGATCGCTTCAAGTCGAAGGAAAACATGGACCTTCGCACCGACAAGCTCGCGCTTCAGCGGCTCAAGGAAGCCGCCGAGAAGGCCAAGATCGAGCTGTCGAGCGCGCAGACCACCGAGATCAACCTGCCGTTCATCACCGCGCGCATGGAAGGTGGCAGCACGACCCCGCTGCACCTGGTCGAGACGATCAGCCGTTCAGACCTTGAAAAGATGGTCTCCGGCCTGATCGAACGCACCAAGGGCCCGATGAAGAAGGCGCTTGAGGACGCGGGTATCAAGGCGAGCGAAATCGACGACGTCGTGCTCGTCGGCGGCATGACCCGCATGCCCCGCGTGCGCGAGTTCGTGAAGGAATTCTTCGGCAAGGAACCGCACACCGGCGTCAATCCGGACGAGGTCGTCGCCATGGGCGCGGCGATCCAGGCCGGCGTGCTGCAGGGCGACGTCAAGGACGTGTTGCTGCTCGACGTGACCCCGCTGTCACTGGGAATCGAGACGCTGGGCGGCATCATGACCAAGATGATCGACCGCAACACGACGATCCCTACCAAGAAGAGCCAGACCTACTCGACGGCCGAGGATAACCAGAACGCGGTCACCATCCGCGTCTTCCAGGGCGAGCGCGAGATGGCGCAGGACAACAAGCTCCTCGGCCAATTCGACCTTGTCGGGATCCCGCCGGCCCCGCGCGGCGTGCCGCAGATCGAGGTCACCTTCGACATCGACGCGAACGGCATTGTGAACGTCAGCGCGAAGGACAAGGGCACCGGCAAGGAGCAGCAGATTCGCATCCAGGCCTCGGGCGGGCTGTCCGACGCCGACATCGACCAGATGGTCAAGGATGCCGAGAAGTTCGCGGAGGAAGACAAGAAGCGGCGCGCATCCGCCGAGGCGCGCAACCAGGCCGACAGCCTCGTTCACGCGACCGAGAAGCAACTGTCCGAACACGGCGACAAGATCGATGCCGACCTCAAGAGCCAGGTCGAGACGGCGATCGCCGAGGCCAAGACCGCGCTGGAAGGCGACGACGTCGATGCGATCAACGCCAAGGCTCAGGCGCTGACCGACGTGGCGATGAAGATGGGCCAAGCGATCTACAGCCAGGAGCAGGCATCGGCGGAAGCTCCTGCCGAGGGTGCTGGCGCCGGATCCGACGGCAAGCCGGAGGAAGAGGTGGTCGACGCCGAATTCTCCGAAGTCGACGAAGACGCCAAGGGTTGATAGCCCGGATGGAAAGCCGACCGCCACGGGTGCGCATCCGCATCGGTGGCGGAACGGTTTAGGGCGGGGCAAGCAATGTCGGCTACCGAACTCGATTTCTACGAAGTGCTCGGCGTCGCCCGCGATGCGGATGCGGCAACGATCAAAAGCGCCTATCGCAAGCTCGCGATGCAGTATCACCCGGATCGCAACGCCGGGTGCAAGGAGAACGAGGACAAGTTCAAGGCGGTCTCGGCCGCCTATGAATGCCTCAAGGACCCGCAGAAACGCGCGGCCTACGACCGTTACGGCCACGCCGCCTTCCAGGGCGGCGGCGGGCCCGGCGGCTTCGGCGGCCAGGACTTCGGCGACATCGGCGACATCTTCGAGACCATCTTCGGCAGCGCCTTCGGTGGCGGCGGACGGCAACAGCCGCGCCGTGGTGCGGACTTGCGCTATGACATGGAAATCACCCTCGACGAGGCGTTTCACGGCAACGAGCGCCAGATCGAGATAGAGGTCAGCCAGACCTGCGGCACCTGCGAAGGTTCGGGCGCGAAGCCCGGCACTTCGGCGCGCCGCTGCAACCTGTGCTCGGGCATGGGCAAGGTGCGCGCCAAGCAGGGATTCTTCGTCGTCGAGCGGGCCTGTCCCAACTGCCACGGTCGCGGCGAGGTGATCGAGAGCCCGTGCCGCGACTGCCGCGGCGAAGGCCGGATCGACCGACCTCAGGTGCTCGACGTCACGATCCCGCCCGGCGTCGATACCGGCACCCGCATCCGCCTCTCCGGCAAGGGAGAGGCAGGACCCCGCGGCGCCCCGCCCGGCGACCTTTACATCTTCGTTCACGTCAAGCCGCACCCGGTGTTCCAGCGCGAAGGCACGACGCTGCTGACCCGCGTGCCGATCAGCTTCACGACCGCCGCGCTTGGTGACAGCATCGATATTCCGGACCTCGGCGGCGACCATCACTCGGTCTCCATTCCGGCCGGCATTCAGAGCGGCAGGCAACTGCGCGTTCGCGGGGGCGGGATGCCCGTATTGCAGGGGCGCGGGAGGGGGGACCTGGTGGTCGAGATCGTGGTCGAGACGCCGACGAAACTCAGCCGCGCGCAACGCGAGATTCTCGAGCAGTTCCGCGAAACCGAAACCGGCGATGAGTGCCCCGACAGCAAGGGTTTCTTCGACCGGCTCAAGACCGCGTTCGGCGGGTGACGACCGCACGCCCGGCCGTCCTGCTCGTCTGCCTCGGCAACATCTGCCGTTCGCCGCTCGCTGAAGCGGCCATGCGAGCCGAGGCCCGGCGGGCCGGGCTCCCCATCGAAATCGATTCGGCCGGGACCGGCGACTGGCACGTCGGCAAGCCGCCTGATCCGCGCGCGCAGGCGGTCGCTCGCGAGGCCGGGGTGGACATCGCGGGCATGCGCGCCCGACAGGTGGTCGCCGACGACTTTCGGCGCTTCACGCACATCCTGGCAATGGACGCGCAGAACCTTGCCGATCTGCGGGCGATCATGCCCGAGGATGCAACCGCCCATGTCTCGCTGCTGCTCGATATGGTTCCGGGTCGCGAAGGCGCGAGCGTCCGCGATCCGTATTACGGCGGCGAAGAGCTGTTCGAGGACACCTGGGCGGACGTAACGGCGGCTGCACGCGCGCTTGTCCGTCAACTGGCGGATTAGGCCGCTACGGCGCTTTCGATCTCGGCGCGCAGGCCCGCCACCAGGCGTGGGTCGGCCTTGAGGCGGCTCTCCTCCCCATCGAGTATCGCCAGGAACGCGCGCCGCTTGAACTGCATCCGCTCGTTGTCCGAAAAATCGGCGACGGTCGAGGTGACGAGGTCGATCATCCGTTCCGCACCGTGGAGCCGGCCCCATAGATAATCGTTCTCGCGGTAGGCCCGGCTGAAGAAAGCGCCGAAATTGTAGAATTCCGTCCCGCGCAGCGTCGCGCTGGTGCCCCCGGCGCGGATCGACCGCGCGTCCTCGGGACTGATGCGATCCACCTTCACCGCGTCGAACTCGGTCAATCCCTCGTTTTGCAGAAGCGGCAGCGTGGCGACGTCGTAATAGGGAAAGCCGAGGTAGGCGAGCAGGACCCGGCGGCGCAGTTCCTTCGGCATTGCCTCCAGCGCGTCGGCGAGCATCTGTTCGGCCTGCGCGTCGATCTCGGGCAGAAGCCGGCGTTCGGCGAGCGCGTCGAGCACCGTGGCCGGGTCGCTCATTACCTCCTGCGCGATGGCGGCGAAATTGTCGCCGAGATTGCCCGTTCCCTCCCGCGCGAAATACAGCGCGAGGATGCGGTAGATCGCTTCCCGCGCAGCCTCGAGCGCCGCGTCCGGAATATCGGGATCGGCTTCCCATTCGCGCGAGAGCCTGCGTGCTATCAGGCGCAGCCGCCGGACGCGGAAGGCCAGGTCATGCGCGCGCAGGAACTCGATCGCCGCCGGGCTCGCCACTCCCGACGGTTCGACCAACGTGGCAAGACCGCGCGCGTCGAGTTCCTCGCGCAGCCGCAGCACGATCGGCTCGGCATCGGCAAGCTTCAGCGCTGGCGCGGCTTCGAGCACGGTGCGCGCCAGCGTGTCGACGATGCCTGCGACCTTGGCTTGGGCATAGGGGTGAAACGCATAGCCCGCCCGCTCGGCGGCGGCATTCTGCGCCTTGCTGCGCCACGCTGCGAGCCGCTTCGGCGTCGGACGGTCGAGGAACAGGGTGAGCCCGAACAGGCGCTCGACCGAGTCTTCGACCTGGGGGCGCAGGGCGGCGACGATCCGCTGCAGCTTCACGGCTTCGCGCGTCTGCCGTTCGAGCGCCTCGAGGTTGTCGCGGATCGGCTGTTCGCGCGGGATAGCGGAAATCGAGCCGATGATCGCGGCGAAGAAGCCGACCGGCCGGTCGATCCGTTCGCCAAGCGCACCGAAGCGGTCAGGCGTGGGGTCGACATAGACGAACCGCCGGTCGACCTCGCGCTGCGCGGGGCGGGACGGCAGCGCGGCGCGCGCAGCCGCGAACGGCGCGTTGATCAGGACCGAGCCGTCGATCAGCGAAACGTGCTCCTCGTTGCCCTGCCGCGCGTGCACCGGCATGATCCGCTCTACAAACTGCGCGCGAGTGCCCCATTCGCGGCCCCTTTCAAGCGCCAGCTGATCGATCTCGCCCAATTGAAGCGGGGGAAAGGCACCCGGGAAGCTGGCCGTCGCACGCGCGGCAAGCGTCAGCTCGAGCGGCTCGGCGAGCGGCTCGCCTCCATGCGCGGGCACCTTGCTGCGGAAGGCGATCGGCATGCGGTGCTCGCTCTCTTCCACCGCCGGAGGGCTGTTGAGCCGCAGCAGCGACAGGTGGCCCCGGAAATCGGTCGCAGTGACCAGCAGGTCGAGCGGATGACCCGGGGGCAGCAGCGGCTCTTCCGGCGTTTCCGATGCCATTGCCATGAGGCCGTCGTACAGCAGCTTGGAAAAACCGAGGCCGGAGAACGGTGGTTCGAACCACCGCCCGCGGATCAGGTGCGAGACCTTGCGGCGCACTTCGGCGCGGGTCTCGGGCGCCACGCTTTCGCTTACCGCGTTGCCCGGGCGGCGCAGCAGCCACCAGACGAGCGGCATGGCCCACAACTTTGCCGCGCGCGACCAGGGCCGTGCCCTGGGGTCGAGCAGCCGGTCGACGTCGGCGGTCTCCAGCCACAGCTCGGTCAACGGCTCGAGGCTGGCACCCGAATGGATCGCCTCGGCAAGAAAGATGGCGTTGATACCGCCCGCGCTGGCGCCGGTGACGATGTCGGGCAGGACCCGCAGCCGCAGCCCATGTTCGCTTTCAATCCGCACAAGAAGGTCGCGGTAGACGCCGCGAAGCCCGCCTGCCCGGGGGCCTGCGCCCACATGGTCGCGGCTGGCCCGGGCAAGGTGCCAAAGCTCCTTGGTGACCCCGTGCATGTAGACCGCAAGGCTGACCCCGCCATAGCAGACCAGCGCGATCCGAAGTTCCTTCTGCCGCATCGTTCTCGCTTGTGCCGCGCAAAAGGGCGGAGCGCAATTGCGTTCCACGAATGTTCCGGTTACGCGTGCCCCCGATGGCCAAGACGAAACGCCGCTACGTGTGTCAGAACTGCGGGTCGGTCAGCAGCCGCTGGCAGGGCCAATGCGCCGACTGCGCGGAATGGAACACGCTGGTCGAAGACGCGCCGGCCACCGTCTTCTCGATGAAGCACGATCTGTCGAGCGGCGGCCGCCGGCTCGAGTTCGAGGCGCTCGACGCACCCGGCGAACCCCTCGTCCGCCTTCCGACCGGCCTCGCCGAGTTCGATCGCGCGCTCGGCGGGGGGCTGGTGCCGGGTTCGGCGGTGCTGATGGGCGGGGACCCCGGCATCGGCAAGTCGACGCTGTTGTTGCAGAGCGCGGGCGCGGTGGCGAAGCGCGGCCTGCCGGTCGTGTATCTGAGCGGAGAGGAAGCGGCCGGGCAGGTGCGGATGCGCGCCGGCCGCCTTGGCCTCGCCGGCGCGCCGATCAAGCTTGCCAGCTCAACCAGCGTGCGCGACCTCCTTACCACGCTGGGGTCGATGGAGCCGCCCTCACTGCTTGTCGTAGATTCGATCCAGACGATGCATTCCGACACGATCGAGGGCGCACCCGGCACCGTCAGCCAGGTGCGCGGATGCGCATTCGAACTGATCCGCTATGCCAAGGAGAACGGCGTGGCCCTCGTGCTCGTCGGGCATGTAACCAAGGACGGCACGATCGCCGGACCCCGCGTGCTCGAGCACATGGTCGACGTGGTGATGAGCTTCGAGGGCGAGCGCAGCCACCAGTACCGCATCCTGCGCGCGCTCAAGAACCGGTTCGGCGCGGTCGACGAGATCGGCGTGTTTGCCATGGAGGGGGCCGGGCTGGCGGAAGTCGGGAACCCGTCGATGCTGTTTCTGTCCGGCCGCGAGGAACCGCTTGCCGGAAGCGCGGTATTTCCCGCGCTCGAAGGCACCCGGCCCGTCCTCGTCGAGATTCAGGCGCTCATCGTCAAGCTGCAGTCAGGCGCCACCCCGCGCCGCGCGGTGGTGGGATGGGACAGCGGGCGGCTGGCGATGCTTCTCGCGGTGCTCGAATCGCGTTGCGGGCTCAATTTTTCGTCGGCGGAAGTCTATCTGAATGTCGCCGGAGGCTACCGCCTGTCTGACCCGGCGGCCGACGTCGCGGTCGCCGCGGCGCTTGTTTCGGCACTCGCCGACAAGCCGCTCGCCACCCGCGGGGTCTGGTTCGGCGAGATCTCGCTGGCAGGGGAAATTCGCCCGGTCGCTCACGCAGGCCTTCGCCTGCGCGAGGCTGCCAAGCTCGGCTTCGGGACGGGTTACGGCCCGGCCGATGCCGACGCGGGTTCATCGGGACTTAACTATCGCGGCCTAAGCCGGCTGGCCAATCTCGTTGACCGGGTGATGGCATCGGCATAACAGGCCGGGATCGCGAATGACGGGTTTTGACTTAATCGTACTCCTGATCGTCGGCACGGCGGCAGTGGGCGGCTTCATGCGCGGATTCGTGCAGGAGGTCCTGTCGCTTGCTGCGTGGGGAGTGGCGATCCTCGCGATCCACAACCTCCATACGCCGTTGTACGATTTCCTCCTCCCCAAGATCGGCAACCCGCCGGCCGCCGCGACCTCTGCCTTCGCAATGCTGCTCCTGATTCCCTATGCCGGCATGAAGCTAATCGCCGGCCGGCTGGGCGACAGCAGCCGCGCCTCGATGCTCGGTCCGGTCGACCGGGTGTTGGGTTTCGGGTTCGGCGCGATCAAGGGCGCCGTCGTTGCCGTGTGCGGTTTCGCGCTGCTCGTGCTCGGATACGACGCGGCCTGGGGCATCGCCGGAAGGCCGGACTGGATCAAGCAGGCGCGCACTTATCCGCTGGTCAACGCCAGCGCCGACGCGCTCGTCCAGCTGATCGAGGAGCGCGATAACGAGCGGCGGGCTGCGCAGGCGGCGATCCCGCTCCGGCAGTGAGCGCGCCCGCGCGCGGCGGGGCGGCGCTGTACACCCGCGACCTTCTCGCCCTCGCGGTATCGCTGGGCGAGATGCCGTTCGATCCGGCAATGCCGCTGTCGGGCGAAGCGCGCTCGCGCACTTGCGGAAGTTCGCTTCGTATCTCGCTCGCCCTCGACGAAGGCGGACGCATCAGGCGCGTTGGACTCGGCGCGAGTGCCTGCGCGGTGGGGCAGGCGGCGGCTGCGCTGTTCGCTCGGTCGGCGGCGGGGCAGAACAGGGCGGACATCGCGGCGGCACGAAGCGAGATTGCAAGCTGGCTTGCCGGTGCCGGTTCGCTGCCTGACTGGCCCGGTCTGGCGGCGCTCGATCCTGCGCGTGCCCACCCCGGCAGGCACGGCGCGATCCTGCTCGCATGGGATGGTGCGCTGGCCGCGCTTTCCAAGCAGGAATCGCCTCGCTAGAGCTTGCCGCCGAACAGGAAGGGGAGCCGCATCGCCATGAGCGAAACCGTCGCCGCGCCGGAACTTCAGCCGACGCACCACGAGCCGAGCGCGAAGGAGATTCGCCTCGTAATCGCCGCCTCAAGCGCAGGCACGGTCTTCGAATGGTACGATTTCTTCATTTACGGCACGCTGGCCGCGCTGATCGGCAAGGCGTTCTTCCCCGCCGACAACGAGACGCTCCAGCTGTTGCTCGTGTGGGCCGGGTTCGCGGTCGGCTTCGGGTTCCGTCCGCTGGGCGCGATCCTGTTCGGATACCTGGGCGACAAGCTGGGCCGCAAGTATACCTTCCTCGTCACCGTGACGCTGATGGGCGTCGCCACTGCCGGGGTGGGCCTGGTGCCCAGCGCCGAGACGATCGGCCTGCTCGCGCCGGCCATCGTCATCCTCTTCCGCATCCTCCAGGGTCTTGCGCTGGGAGGCGAATACGGCGGGGCGGCGATCTACGTCGCCGAGCATGCCCCGCCCGAGAAGCGCGGGTTCTACACCAGCTTCATCCAGGCGAGCGTCGTCGGGGGCTTCGTGCTCTCGATCATCGTCGTGATCGCCTGCCGGGCGTTCATACCCGAAGATGCCTTCAACGCCTGGGGATGGCGCATCCCGTTCCTGCTCAGCCTGATCCTGCTGGGGATCAGCTTGTGGATGCGCCTCAAGCTATCCGAGAGTCCGGTGTTCAGGGCAATGAAGGAGGCCGGCGAGATGGCGGGCAATCCCTTCGTCGAAAGCTTCACCTATCCCGGCAACAAAAAGCGGATCTTCGTCGCGCTGTTCGGCGTGACGGGTATCCTGACGACCATCTGGTACACCGCTTTCTTCAGCGGAATGAGCTTCCTGCGGGGGCCGATGCGGGTCGATCCCGCGACGGTCGAATGGGTCATGCTGATCGCGGGCGGGCTGTCGATGGGGCTCTACGTTTTGGTCGGCAGATGGTCCGACCGGGTCGGCCGGAAGAAGCCGATCATCGTCGGAGCCGTGTTGAGCTTGCTGCTGCTGTTCCCGATCTTCTGGGGAATCGGCGCGCTCGCCAACCCCGGCCTGGCGGCGAGCGCGCGGGCGGCGCCGGTGGTCGTCCAGGGCGCGAACTGCACGTACGATCCGTTTGCCGAGAGGCAGGCCAGCCAGTGCGGCCGCATGCTGGGCGACCTCACCGGGCTGGGCGTCCCCTATGCGATCGCGGAGACCCGCGCGGCGACTGGTGCGGCAACCACGGTTCAGATCGGCGAACGGCGGCACTCTTATGGCGGCATGGACGACGCATCGCGCAAGGCCGCGGTCCAGAGCTGGCTCGAAGACGCCGGGTACGATTTCGCGCCGCAGAAGCCGCCCCTCGCCAACCTCGTCGGAATCGTGCTGCTGCTGCTTGGCTGCGGCGCGCTCTCGGCGCTGACCTACGGCTCGGTCGCGGCGCTGCTTGCCGAGATGTTCCCGCCGCAGATTCGCTATTCCTCGATGTCGATCCCGTACCACATCGGGGCCGGCTACCTCGGCGGGTTCCTGCCGCTGATCGCGGGATACATCGTCGCGACGACGGGTAATGCCTACGCCGGGCTGTGGTACACCTGGGCCATCGTCGCCTTCGGTCTGCTGGTCGCCTGGTGGGGCATTCGCGGCGGCCCGCCCCGGGAGTTCGAGGACAGCGGCAAGGCTCCGCCCGTATCGCCCGCAAGTCCATGACCGATCTGCCGCCGCCCGCCCTGCGGCTCGACCTCGACCGGGAAGCTCTCGCTGAGAACTGGCGGGCGCTCCACCGCATGTCGGGCGGCGCGAGCGCGGGCGCGGCGGTAAAGGCCGACGGCTACGGCCTGGGCGCAGGGGCTGTCGTGCCGGTTCTTGCCGCAGCAGGTACCCGCGATTTCTTCGTCGCGCACTGGAGCGAGGTGCCGGGCGTGGTGGAGCACGTGGCGCCCGACCGGGTATCGGTTCTCCACGGCCCGATCAGCGGGGGCGACTGCGCCTTTGCCCGGGCTGCCGGGGTACGCCCGGTTCTCAACAGCATTGAACAGGTCGCGCGGTGGCAGGCGACCGGTGGCGGCGCGTGCGACCTGATGGTGGATACCGGGATCAACCGGCTGGGCTTGCCGATGGACGCGATCGGCGATCCGTTGCTTGGCGGGCTCGAGGTCGTGACCCTGATGTCGCACCTCGCCAGCGCCGACGAGGACGTGCCGCAGAACCCTCTTCAGCTCGCCCGCTTCGCCGAGGCGTGCCGGGCAATTCCGGCGCGAAGGCGCAGTCTCGCGAACAGTGCGGGTATCGCGCTGGGCGCGGACTATGCGTTCGACGTCACCCGCCCGGGTCTTGCGCTGTATGGCGGAGTGCCCCGCGCCGAGTTCGCAGGGGTGATCCGGCAGGTTGCCCGGCCGAAGGCGGCGATCATGCAGGTTCGCGCGGTCGCGCCGGGGGAGGGCGTGGGGTATAACGCCACCTTCCGCGCACGCGGGGCGATGCGGGTGGGGGTCGTCTCTCTCGGGTATGCCGACGGCTTCCTGCGCTGCCGCGGCCCGGGCCATGCGCTTCAGCATGAAGGGACCGACCTGCCGCTTGTCGGCAAGGTATCGATGGACATGGTGGTGATTGACCTCGCGGCCGCGCCCGGTTTGCGCGAAGGCGACTGGGTCGACATCCCGTTCGATCTGCCGGGCGAAGCGGCGCGCTCCGGCCTTTCGCAGTACGAACTTCTTACCACGACCGGCACCCGCCTGCGCCGCTGAGCGGTGCTGCGCACAAAAGGTGCAGCATTTATTGCACCGCAAATGCTGCGAGTGCTAAGGTTGATGCATCAACCATCAGGGTCCAGAGCACATGGCAAAGCGGGCAACCGACGAAGACGGCGCGATCGTCATCAAGAAATACGCCAACCGGCGGCTCTACAACACGGGCACGTCGAGTTACATCACGCTCGACGACCTGGCGAAAATGACTCGCGAGGGGATCGACTTCAAAGTGCTGGACGCCAAGACCGGCGAGGACATCACCCATACGATCCTGACCCAGATCATCATGGAGGAGGAATCGAGCGGCGGCGAACAGATGCTGCCCATCAGTTTCCTGCGCCAGCTGATCTCGATGTACGGCAACTCCATGCAGTCGATGATGCCGGCCTATCTGGACGCGATGATGGAGAATTTCAGAGCCAACCAGGCGAAGCTGCACGAAAGCTTCATGGCGCGCGCGCAGGGAACCCCGTTTGCCAGGATCGCCGAGACCAATCTCGCGATGATGCGCGCTGCGTCGGAAGCCCTCCTGCCCAAGCGTGGGGAAAAGCCAGCCTCTGCCACTCCGAAGTCGCCGACGAACTCCGACGAGATCGCCGAGTTGCGCGCCCAGATGGCGGCGATGCAGAAAAAGCTCGACGAACTCGGCCATTGATTGCCGCCCTGACCGCTCCTCGCTAGGGCGCGCCGCTCACCTGCCAGAAAGTCCCGTCCCGTGTCCCAGATTCGCCACGCCCTCTCGGTCAAGCGCGCCGACGATTTCGCCGCATGGTATCAGGAAGTCATCTCCGCTGCCGATCTCGCCGAGGAATCCGGCGTGCGCGGTTGCATGGTCATCAAGCCCTGGGGTTACGGCATCTGGGAGCGGATCCAGCGCCTGCTCGATGACCGGATCAAGGCGGCGGGGCACGACAACGCCTATTTCCCGCTTCTGATTCCCCTGAAGAATTTCGAGCGCGAGGCCGAGCACGTCGAGGGGTTCGCCAAGGAAATGGCGGTGGTCACCCATCATCGGCTGATCGCGGACGGGAAAGGGGGGCTCGTGCCCGATCCGGAAGCGAAGCTGGAAGAACCGCTCGTCATCCGGCCGACCTCGGAAACGATCATCGGTGACGCGATGGCCCGCTGGGTCCAGTCGTGGCGCGACCTGCCGCTGAAGCTCAACCAGTGGGCCAACGTCATGCGCTGGGAAATGCGCACGCGGATGTTCCTGCGCACGAGCGAATTCCTCTGGCAGGAGGGCCATACCGCGCACGAGACCGCCGCCGAGGCGAAGGAACATACGCTGCGCATGCTCGAGGTCTATCGCGCCTGCGCCGAGGAAGACCTCGCGCTGCCTGTCATTGCCGGAGAGAAGCCCGAGAACGAACGTTTTCCCGGGGCGGTCGAAACCTGGTCGATCGAGGCGATGATGCAGGACGGCAAGGCGCTTCAGGCCGGAACCAGCCACTATCTCGGCACCAATTTCGCCGAGGCGAGCGGCATCCGCTTCCAGGACCGCGACGGCGGCCAGCAGCTTGCGCACACGACGAGCTGGGGCGTCTCGACCCGCATGATCGGCGGGGTGATCATGGTCCACGGCGATGACGACGGGCTCAGGGTTCCGCCGGCCATTGCGCCCTGGCAGGTGGTGATCGTGCCAATGCTGCGCGAGGACGCCGGCGACGCGGCGCTGCTCGATTATTGCGAGGGACTGCGCGGCAAGCTCGCGGACGCGCGCGCGCTCGGAGAGCGGGTGCGGGTGCTGCTGGATGCGCGGCCCGGCAAGGCCACCGCGAAGCGCTGGGACTGGGTGCGCAAGGGCGCGCCGGTAATAGTGGAGGTCGGAGGGCGCGACATGGAAGGTGGCAAGGTCAGCCTGCTGCGCCGCGACGCGCTTTGGGGCGAGAACGGCAAGCCGGCCTTCGACTACCCGGCAATCGGGGACGCCGCCGCGTCGATCCCAGCCATTCTCGAGGCGATGCAACGGGGCCTGTTCGACGACGCAGTGGCGATACGCGATCGCCGTATCGACCGCTCGATCACCGATTTCGGGGGGCTGGAGGCCTTCTTCGCAGAGGACGTCAGGAATCCCGGCTGGGTCGAAGTCCAATGGGCGAAGCCCACGGGCGCGGCGCTCGACACGGTGACCGAGAAGCTCAAGACCCTGAAACTGACGTTGCGCAACGTGCCCGCGGACGCCGCGCCGGCAGATAGACTGTGCGTGTTTACCGGCGAACCGGCGGTCGAGCGGGTCCTCGTCGCGAAGGCCTACTAGCAGCTCGGGCGGGCGCTTCGGCGGGCTTGCCAAGCCCGCCGCGCTGTCCGACAAGGGCCCATGCGCACACGTTTTTCCGCCCCAATCGCAGGGGTGCTCGCCCTTTCCGCCGCAGTTCCTCTGGCCGCTCACGACGATCGGGCTGCGGGGGTGTCGCAAGACCGCCTCAAGTCGGATGTCGAAAGGCTGGTAGGCTTCGGCACCCGGCACACATTGTCAGACCAGGTGAGCTCGACCCGCGGCATCGGTGCGGCGCGTCGCTGGGGCGAAGCGGAATTCCGCCGGACGAGCAAGGCCTGCGGCGGATGTCTCGAAATCGTGTTGCCCGAGCGGATGGTGTCCGGAGACCGCATTCCGGTTCCCACACGGCTGGTCAACGTCGTGGCGATCCAGCGGGGAGCCGAGCGCCCCGACGAGGTGGTGATCGTGCAGGGCCACATCGACAGCCGCGTGACGGACGTGATGGACTACACCTCGGATGCGCCGGGCGCGAACGACGACGGCAGCGGCACGGCGCTAGTGCTCGAGGCGGCGCGGGTGCTGTCGCAGCGCAAGTACCCGACCACGATCGTCTATGCGCTTCTGTCGGGCGAGGAACAGGGCCTTTTCGGTGGCCGGCTGCTCGCCGACTACGCCGCCGAGCAGGGCTGGACCGTCAAGGCGGTGCTGAACAACGACATCGTCGGCAATTCGTGCGGTTCGGACGGCCATTGCGATCCCGATCACGTGCGCGTGTTTTCCGAAGGGCCGCGCGCCGATCTCGACGATCGGACTCGCGCTGCCCAGCGACGATTCGCGGGCGAGAACGACAGCCCCAGCCGGAACCTCTCGCGCTTCATCGATACTCTCGATGGAGACGGTCTTGAAGTCCGCCCGATCTGGCGGGCCGACCGCATGGGGCGGGGCGGCGACCAGCTCCCGTTCCTCGAGAAGGGCTATCCCGCGATCCGCTTCTCGGTCGCGGTCGAGGACTACGAGCATCAGCACCAGGACCTGAGGACCGAGGGCGGGGTGACGTACGGCGATACGGTCGAGGAGATGGACTTTCCCTACCTCGCGAAGGTCACCGCGCTGAACGTGCGCGCGCTCGACCATCTTGCCCGCGCGCCGGTTCCGCCCGCGCCGACCGCCGATGCCGCGGTGCGGACCGACACGCTGGTGGAATGGAAGGGGGTGGCCGGCGCGTCGCTCTACCGCGTGTTTGCCCGTCGTACCGATGCGTCCGCTTGGGGCGAGCCGATTGCCGTGATCAACATTGAGGCACCCGCGGGCAACCGGCCGGTCGCTGCCGCCGCCGATCGCACGTTTTCGCACGTCGCCAGGTTGCGCGGGGACGACTGGATCTTCGGTGTGAGCGCGTGTTCGTCGAGCGGTGCGTGCAGCCCGGTCGCGAGCGCGGTCCCCGGCGGGGGTTTTGCGCCGCTCGCGAAAGCGGGAGGTGACAACCCCTAGGACCGCCCCCATATCGGCGGCGATGCATAAACGCCCCAAGTCAGCGATGCCCACACGGGCGCAGGTCCTCGAATTTCTCCAGTCCAGCGACCGGATCGCCGGCAAGCGCGAGATCGCCAAGGCATTTGGTCTCAAGGGGCAGGAAAAGATCGCCCTCAAGGCGCTGCTCAAGGACATGGCGGAAGAAGGCCTGATAGACGGCCGGAAGACAGCTTATCACCGCATGGGCGGCGTGCCCAAGGTGACCGTGCTGCGCGTACTCGAGATCGACGACGGCGAGCCCTATGCGATCCCCGACGCCTGGTCGCCCGACGACGGCGCGCCGCCTCCGCGGCTGCGCGTGATCGAGGGGAAGAAGGGCCGGGGCAACGCGAAGATTCCCGCGCTCAAGGTGGGCGACCGCATCCTTGCGCGCACCGAGGAGACCGGGCGCGGCTGGCGCGCCCATCCCATGAAGAAGCTTCCCGCGCGCGAGGACGGGCTGATGGGCGTCGTCGAGATCGACCGCAGCGGCAAGGGCTGGCTCGCGCCGGTCGACAAAAAGGTGCGCAGTTCGGCGCCGATCGCCGATCTCGGCGGGGCCGAGGAAGGCCAGCTCGTGCTGGCCGAGCCCGCTGGCAAGAGCCCGCGTTCGGGCGTCAAGGTGGTCGAGGTGCTCGGCGATCCGCTGGAGCCGAAGTCGTTCAGCCTGATCGCGATCGCCAAGCACGGCATTCCGCACGTGTTTTCGGACGAGGTCCTCGCCGAGGCCCAGCGCGCGGCGAAGCTGCCGCTATCGAAGGAGGATCGCGAGGATCTGACTAGGCTGCCCATCGTAGCGATC
This sequence comes from Tsuneonella sediminis, assembly GCF_051912845.1. Lineage (NCBI taxonomy): Bacteria > Pseudomonadati > Pseudomonadota > Alphaproteobacteria > Sphingomonadales > Erythrobacteraceae > Tsuneonella > Tsuneonella sediminis. Next base: position 102,344 of record NZ_JBNCBU010000001.1, read on the forward strand.
GACCCTGCCGACGCGCGCGACCACGACGATGCGATCTGGGCCGAGCCCGACGGTGAGGGCGGATACCGGGCGGTGGTCGCGATCGCCGACGTGTCGTTCTACGTGCGGCCGGGCGGCCGGCTCGACCGCGAGGCGCGGCGGCGCGGCAACTCGGTCTACTTCCCCGACCGGGTCGTCCCCATGCTGCCCGAGGTGCTGAGCGCCGAAGTGTGCAGCCTCAAGGAGGGCGAAGACCGCGCCGCGATGGCGTGCCACCTGCGCATTTCGCCGCAAGGCAAGGTCACGAAGTGGCGTTTCACCCGCGCGCTGGTTCGCATCGCGCACAATATCGCCTACGAGGACGCGCAGGCGCAGGTCGACGACGGCAGCGCGCCCGAGCATCTGCAGCACCTGTGGGGCGCGTGGAAGCTCCTCGCTGCCGCGCGGGCCGAACGCGATCCGCTGGAACTCGAACTGCCCGAGCGGCAGGTCAAGCTCGACGAGCAGGGCAAGATAGCCGAGATCGCCGTGCGCGAGCGGCTCGACGCGCACCGCGTCGTCGAGGATTTCATGATCGCCGCGAACGTCGCCGCAGCCAAGGCATTGGAGGCGAAAACCGCGCCGGTCGTCTACCGCGTCCACGAGGCACCGGGGCGCGAAAAGCTGGTCGCGCTGCGGGATTACATGAAGACCTTCGGCCACAGCCTCGCGCTCGGGCAGGTCATAACGCCGGGCCTGTTCAATCGCGTGCTGAAGGACATCGGCGACGAGAGCGAGAAGGCACAAGTGATGGAGGCCGTGCTGCGCAGCCAGACGCAGGCCTACTACGGTCCGGCGAACGCGGGCCATTTCGGCCTCGCGCTCGGCTCCTACGCCCATTTCACCTCGCCGATCCGCCGCTACGCCGACCTGCTCGTGCACCGCGCGCTGGTCGATGCATATAAGCTCGAACAGCCCAAGCCGCCGACCGGCATTCCCGAGGCCAGTGGCCTGTCCGACCGCGACAGAGCGGACTTGTCGAAGGTGTCCGAAGCGATCAGCCAGGCCGAGCGGCGCGCGATGGAGGCCGAACGCGACACGATCGACCGCTACGTCGCCGCGTGGCTCTCTGGCAGGGTTGGCGACACCTTCGACACCCGTATCACGGGCGTGCAGAGATTCGGGTTCTTCGCCACGATTATGGGTGTCGGCGGCGACGGACTTGTCCCGGTATCCACGCTGGGCCGCGAATACTTCACCTACGACGAGGCCTCGCAGCGCCTCGTCGGGCAGGACAGCGGCACGACCTATGCGCCTGGGGACAAGCTCGAGTTGCGGCTGGCGGAGGCGAACCCGCTTACCGGGGCGCTGAAGTTCGAATTGCCGGGACAGGAGGGCCGGATCGAGCCACGCGGCAATCGGCCCCAGCCGAAAGGAAAGCCATCCGGAAATGCCGGGCCCAGGCACTCGCAGGGCAAGCGGGGCCGCCCGGGCAACATCCGCCACCAGGGCCGGGGCGGCAAGAAATAGGCTAGCTCAGCCGGTCGATGGCCTCGTCGGTGAGGCTGCCGGGAACGACGAACAGCGGGCAGGGGAGCTGCCCCGCGGCCGCGCTGAAGTGCGTGACCAGCGGGCCCGGTCCGCCTTCGGAAGCGGCGCCGAGGACGAGCGCGGCGACCTCGGCGTGTTCCTCGAGATACTGCTTGATCACCTCCTGCGCCCCGCCCGTGCGAACCGAGATGACCGGCATCCTGCCGCTTTCGGCGAAGATCGATCCGGCGGCACTGCTGGCGACCATTTCGGCCCGGTCGCGGGCTTCCTGCTCGATGGTCGCCTGGATCGCGCCGAACGCGTTGAAGTTCTCGCGCTGGACGAGGGCGAGGATGTGGACCGATCCGCCGGTCTTCATCGCCCGGCGGCTGGCGAACCGCAGCGCCCGCAGGGCCTCGTCGGTCTCGTCCATGATCACCAGATAGACACGCATGACGGACCGCCCCCTCTCAGGTGCGCGATATCGGCGGAAAACGTATTCAGGGCAAGCGGCTTGCCCGGACGCTACGGCTTTGCCAAAGCGGGCGACGATCACTCCCCAGTGAAGGACAGCCATGCCCACGCCGATCAAGATGCCCGCCCTCTCGCCGACGATGGAAGAGGGCACGCTCGCCAGATGGCTGGTGAAGGAAGGCGACACGGTATCAGCCGGCGACGTCATGGCCGAGATCGAGACCGACAAGGCGACGATGGAGTTCGAGGCGGTCGACGAGGGCACGATCGCGAAGATCGAGGTGGCCGAGGGCACCGAGGGCGTGAAGGTCGGCACCGTGATCGCCATGCTGGCGGGCGAGGGCGAGGACGCGGGCGAGGCGGCTGCCGCGCCCGCGCCGACGCCCGCTCCGGCGAAGGAGCAGGCAAAGGCCGCTCCCGCTCCGGCACCGGCCCCCACTCCCGCGGCTAGCGCGCCGAAGCCGTCGAGCGACCGCGTCGTCGCATCCCCGCTGGCGAAGCGCATCGCCGAGCAGAAGGGCATCGACCTGGCGGGCCTGAAGGGTTCCGGTCCTAACGGCCGAATCGTGAAGGCCGACGTCGAGGGCGCGCAGCCGGGGGCCGCGACGCCCGCTCCGCCCGCCGCTGCTCCTGCTTCCAGCGCCGCGCCCGCGCCGGTCTCCTCTGCCGCGCAGGACTTCGGCATCCCGCATACAAGCGAAAAGCTCAGCGGCATGCGCAAGACCATCGCGCGCCGCCTGACCGAATCGAAACAGCAGGTGCCGCACATCTACCTGACGGTGGATGTCCGCCTCGATGCACTTCTCAAGCTGCGCGGCGAGCTCAACAAGGCGCTCGAACCGCAGGGCGTGAAGCTGTCGGTCAACGACCTGATGATCAAGGCGCTGGCCAAGTCGCTGATCCAGGTGCCCAAGTGCAACGTGCAGTTCGCGGGCGACGAGCTGTTGACCTTCAGCCGCGCCGACATTTCGGTCGCGGTGTCGGTGCCCACCGGCCTCATCACCCCGATCGTCAAGGATGCGGGTGCCAAATCGGTCAGCGCGATCAGCACCGAGATGAAGGACCTCGCCGGCCGCGCCAAGGAGGGCAAGCTCAAGCTGGAGGAATTCCAGGGCGGCACTGCCAGCCTGTCCAACATGGGCATGTACGCGATCAAGCAGTTCGAGGCGGTGATCAACCCGCCGCAGGGCATGATCATGGCGATCGGCGCGGGCGAGAAGCGCCCCTACGTGGTCGACGACGCGCTCGCCATCGCCACCGTGATGTCCGCCACCGGCAGCTTCGACCACCGCGCCATCGATGGTGCCGACGGGGCCGAACTGATGCAAGCGTTCAAGGCACTGGTGGAGGCACCGCTGGGGCTGGTGGCTTGAATTCGACGCAAGAGAAGAAGGCTTTCTTGATCGCGATTCCAGTCGCGTCCGTGCTTTCGGCTTGCTCATTCGTGTTGTTCGGAATGTTGGGGCGGGACCGATTTATCAGTCAGACAGACTGGCTCGATATTGCAAAGGTTGTTATCAGTTATTCGCTGTTCATGCTGCCGTTCGTAGCCGTAGGTGGCGTGATCGTCGGATTACCGGCGGCGATGACGCTGCGCCGTTTTCACGTAACGAATTTGGTCGCGTGGCTTCTGGTCGGCTCATTTGCCGGTGGTGCGGTAAGCTTCGCGATCCTTGGTTCTCTCGCGATCAAACTGACGACCGAGGTCGTAACCTGGGCAACGGCCATTGGCGTGATCCCGGGATTAATCGCAGCCCTCCTTTGGTGGTGGATTGCCGAGCGCCATCAATTGCCCGGTTCTTCACATGCCTGACCGCGACCCCCTCATCCGCGTCACGGCCATGCCACCGGACACCAACCCCTACGGTGGGGTGTTCGGCGGTTGGCTGATGAGTCAGATGGCGCTTGGCGCAGGCGCGCTGGCGAGCCGGGTCGGGCGGGGCAAGGCCGTGGTCGTCTCGGCGACCGATTTCGCGTTTCCCGGTGCGATGGCGGTGGGGGACGAACTCAGCGTCTATTGCGAAGTCGCCGCCACCGGCACCACCTCGCTCACCGTCACCGCCGAGGGCATCGCGCGGGAGCGCAACGGCGAGGCGACGACCAAGGTGTGCAGCGGCACGTTCAAGTTCGTACTGCTCGATGAGGACAACAAGCCGCGCGCGGTGGTCGAAGCCGCGCTTACGGCGAACGACTAGGAAAGACCCATGGCTGACACCCAATACGACGTCATCGTGCTCGGCAGCGGCCCCGGGGGCTATGTCGCGGCAATCCGCTGTGCGCAGCTTGGCCTCAAGACCGCGATCGTCGAGCGCGAATTGCTCGGCGGGATCTGCCTCAACTGGGGCTGCATCCCGACCAAGGCGCTGCTGCGTTCGGCCGAGATCCTCCACTATGCGCAGCATGCCAAAGACTACGGCCTCAAGATCGCTGGCAGTATCGAGGCGGACCTTGAAGCGGTGGTGAAGCGCAGCCGCGGCGTCGCCAAGCAGCTCAACCAGGGCGTCACGCACCTGATGAAGAAGAACAAGATCGCGGTGCACATGGGCGAAGGCACGCTGACTGGCCCCACTGCGCTGACCGTGAAGGGCGAGAAGGGCGAGGAGAAGCTCTCCGCCAAGCACGTGATCGTCGCCACCGGCGCGCGGGCGCGCGACCTGCCGTTCGCCAAGGCCGACGGGAAGCGCGTGTGGACCTACCGCCACGCGATGACCCCGCCCGAGATGCCGAAGAAGCTGCTCGTGATCGGCAGCGGCGCGATCGGGATCGAATTCGCGAGCTTCTACAACGACTTGGGAGCCGAGGTGACGGTGGTCGAAATGCTCGACCGGATCGTGCCGGTCGAGGATGCCGACGTCTCCGCCTTCCTCGAAAAGAGCCTGACCAAACAGGGCATGACGATCATGACCGGGGCCGGGGTCGAGGACGTCAAGGTCTCCGCCAGCGGCGTGAAGGCGAAGATCAAGGCGAAAGATGGCAAGGTTTCCGAACAGGACTTCACCCACTGCATTGTCGCCATCGGCATCGTGCCGAACACCGAGAACGTGGGCCTCGAAAAGCTCGTCGAGATGGACCGCGGGTTCATCCAGATCGATCCCTACGGCCGCACGAAGTCGAAGGGCCTGTGGGCCATCGGCGATTGTACGCCCGGCCCATGGCTGGCGCACAAGGCGAGCCACGAGGGCGTCACCGCCGCCGAGGCGATCGCGAAGGAACTCGGCAACAAGGATGTTCACCCGCACCCGCTCGACCGGGGCAACATCCCGGGCTGCACGTATTGTCACCCGCAGATCGCCAGCGTCGGCCTGACCGAGGCGAAGGCGAAGGAAGCGGGCTACGAGGTGAAGGCCGGGACCTTCCCGTTCATCGGCAACGGCAAGGCGATCGCGCTGGGAGAAGCGGAGGGCTTCGTGAAGACGGTGTTCGACGCGAAGACCGGCGAGCTATTGGGCGCACACATGGTCGGGGCCGAGGTTACCGAGATGATCCAGGGCTATGTCGTGGGCAAGACGCTCGAGACGACCGAGGCGGAACTGATGAACACGATCTTCCCGCACCCGACAATTTCGGAATCGATGCACGAGAGCGTTCTGGCCGCCTATGGGCGCGCCTTGCACATCTGAGGCGCAATCGACTCGTCGCAAGCTGCTGCAATTCGTCGCGAATTTGGGGAACGCGGCGCCTTTCCCGGCATTTCGCCATGGAGAGGAGTCGCAGTCATGGAATTCGAGATCGAGGAAAGCCCGCAACCGGACGGAATGGTCTGGTATCGTTACTCGGACCGCTTCATCAGTCCCCAGCGCGACCGGCATGACGCGGAAGTGACCCGGCCCGATATGCTGGACCGGGCGGTGCGCATCCCGGATCAGGAACCGATTTCCTAGGCTACCGCGCCCGCTTCACGCAGGCGGGCGATTTCTGCGGGATCGATTTCAAGGACGTCGCGCAGCACCGCGTCGCTATCTTCGCCCGCGCGCGGCGGGGCCGCCCGGTAACTGGGCGGCGTGGAAGAGAGCTTTGCGGGAAAACCCACGAAGCGGACTTCGGAACCGTCGTGCCGCTGTAGCGCTCCAACAAGTTCGCGCGCCTGCACCTGCGGGTGCTCCAGCGCCTCGGGAACGGTGTTCACACGCCCGCTCGGCACCCCGGCATCGTTGAGCGCATTGACGAGTTCGTCCGACCGCCAGCTTGCGATCGCCGGTTCGATGATCGCCAGCAGGTCGCCCCGATTGGTCCCGCGCGCGCTCATCGCAGCGAAACGGGGGTCGTGGGCCAGTTCGGGAAGGCCGAGGACACGGCACAGCTTGGCATATTGCCGGTCGTTCGCGGTCGCGATCAGGATGTCGCCATCGGCGCAGGCAAAGACCTGGTAGGGCACGATGTTGGGATGCTGGTTGCCCAGCCGCCCCGGCTCTGCTCCACCGTTGAGCCAGTTCGCCGCCTGGTTGCTCATCAGCGCCACCTGGGCATCGAGAAGGGCGAGGTCGATGCGCTGCCCTTCGCCGGTGCGGTCCCGGTGGCGCAGCGCGGCCAGGATCGAAATCGCGGCGTAGAGGCCGGTAGTCAGGTCGCTGACGGGGATGCCGACCTTGGTCGGCGGTCCGTCCGCCGCCCCCGTTACGCTCATCAGCCCGCTCATTCCCTGGATGAGGAAGTCGTATCCACCGCGATCCTTTTCCGGACCGGTCTGGCCGAACCCGGTGATCGAACACCACACGAGATCGGGCTTCACCGCCCGCAGCCTGTCGTAGTCGAGGCCGTATTTCGCGAGACCGCCGACGCGGAAGTTCTCGATCACCACGTCCGACACTGCGGCAAGCCGGCGCACCAGCGCGGCACCGCCCGGGTTCGCGATGTCGATAGCGATCGAGCGCTTGTTGCGGTTGGCGCACGAGAAATACGCCGAGTCCTGCGACTCCGGCAGAAACGGCGGTCCCCATGCGCGCGTGTCGTCGCCCGCACCGGGTTGCTCGACCTTTATCACGTCAGCGCCGAGATCGCCGAGGATCTGCGCGCTCCACGGCCCGGCGAGCACGCGCGACAGATCGAGCACACGGATGCCGTCGAGCGCTCCGGTCACCTGTCGCGCAGCTCCGGTTCGCGTCTGCCGAGGAACGCGTCGATCGCCTCGGCGTGGTCTTCGGTGTGGTGCGACAGGGCCTGGTACGCTGCGGCCATTTCGAGGTGGGTCGGCAGTTTCTGGTCCATCCCTTCGCGCATCAGCCGCTTGGCCATGCGCGTGGCGTGACCCGGGTTCGCGGCGATCGTGCGAGCAATCTCCTGGGCGCGCGCGAGCACCTCGGTAGCGGGGACCACCTCGCTCGCCAGCCCGTACCGCTGCGCGGTCGTCGCATCGATCGTTTCACCGGTAAGGGTCATGCGGCTCGCATTCGACAGGCCAACGACCCGTGGGAGCAGCCAGGCCCCGCCGCCTCCCGGAATGATCCCGAGCCTGACGTAGCTTTCCGCCACCAGTGCGTCTTCCGCCATCACTCGAACGTCGCACATGAGCGCGATGTCGAGTCCCAGGCCGATCGCGTGGCCATTGATCGCCGCCACCACCGGCACCTCGAGGTCCCACATCGCCTTGCCTATGGTCTGGACGGTGGTTCGGTAGTGGGTGCGCTGTTCGAACGGCGACCCGGCGAACAGCCCGGTCCTCTCCTTCATCGACTTGACGTTGCCGCCCGCGCAGAACGACTTGCCGGCCCCGGTCAGGACCATCGCACGGACCGTTCGGTCGCGCGCGAGTCTATCCGCCAGCGCAACGAACTCGGCGCTCTGCGCGGAATCTGTTATCGCGTTGCGGTCCTCCGGCCGGTCCATCGTCACGGTCAGCACAGGGCCCTCGCGCTCGGTCTTGAGAAAGTCTCCCATGGCGCGGGCTTAGTCGCGGCGGATGCGCGCGGCAATCCACGGGATTGCGAACGGGGGAATGCTGCCGCACACCGTCACCACCGTGTTCGAATCCCTGGTCCCTGCGGCGATTCCGCCCGAAGATGAAGCGCTGCGGCCGATGGTCCGCGCGCTTGCACGCGAGGCAGTCGCGGGGATGAGCGTTGAACAGCGCGCACGTTCGTGGATGGGGTTCGACCGGGGCTTCAGCCGAAGGCTGGGCGCGGCAGGGTTGCTCGGGCTGACCCTTCCGCCCGAATACGGCGGAGCCGGCCGCGGACCGTTCGCACGCTTCGTGGTGGTCGAAGAATTGCTCGCGGCAGGTGCGCCGGTGGGCGCGCACTGGATCGCCGACCGCCAGAGCGCACCCCTGATCCTCAACTACGGGAGCGAAGCGCAGCGGCGCCGATACCTGCCGCGCATCTGCCGCGGCGAGGCGCTGTTCTGTATCGGGATGAGCGAACCGGGTGCCGGCAGCGACCTTGCCGCCGTCCGCACCCGCGCCGAGCGGACTGGCAATGGCTGGCGCCTCAACGGCCAGAAATTGTGGACGACCGGCGCGCACCACGCCGATTACATGATCGCGCTCGTGCGGACCGCTGAGGGCAGCGGTGACCGCCATTCGGGCCTGTCGCAGTTGATCGTCCCGCTGGCAGCGCCGGGCGTATCGGTTCGTCCGATCCGCGACCTGACCGGCGACGAGCACTTCAACGAGGTGTTTTTCGACGACGTCGATCTGCCGCAGGACGCCCTCATCGGCGAAGAGGGACAGGGGTGGGCGCAGGTCACCGCAGAACTCGCATTCGAGCGTAGCGGTCCGGAGCGGATCTATTCCAGCCATGTCGTTTTCGACGCATGGGTCGCTCACCTGCGCGGGGCGGGCCGCGCCGACAGCGCAACCGCTGCCCTTGTCGGCCGCCTTGCCGCACGGCTGGCAGCGCTGCGGGCGATGTCGCTCGCCTGCACGGCGCGGCTCGCAGCGGGAGAAAGCCCCGTGGTCGAGGCTTCGCTGGTCAAGGACCTGGGAACCGCGTTCGAACAGGAACTTCCGCTGGCAATTGCCGATGATCTTGCCGCGCATCCCTCCGAATCGCCCCATCAGGACCTCATCGCCGCGCTGAGCTACCTTACCCTCGTCGCGCCGAGTTTTTCACTGCGCGGAGGCACGCGCGAGATCCTGCGTGGCATAATCGCCCGGGGAATGGGGCTGCGATGAGCGAGATCCTTCCCCCTTTCGAAGCTATGTTGACGCGGCTGTTCCCCGCCGCGCGGGCGCGCGCGATCGACGCCGGGGAAGACTGGTCTGCCGAGCGCGACGAGATTGAGGTCGCAGGCTTTTTCGACGCTCTGACCGAGAAACTGGCAGTAAGCTTTGCCGAGGTGGTGCCGCTGTGGCGGGCGATCGGATACCGGGCCGCGCCACTTGCGATCGGCGAGGCGATGATCGACCGCTCAGGTCGCCCGGGCAAGGAACTGCGCCAGATCCTGCTCGCGGCGGCCTCTTCCGGGGCGGCCGACCGCGTGCTCGAGATGACCACTGCTTATGCCCGCGAGCGGAGCCAGTTCGGCAAGCCGATCGGCCGTCAGCAGGCGGTGCAGCAGCAACTGGCGCTGATGGCCGAGCAGGTGGTCGCGATCCGCATGGCGGTCGAACTTGCAGCGCGGTCTGCGTGGCCAGGCGTCGAGCGGGCCGCGCTCGCCAAGACAGTTGCCGCGACCTACGCCACCGCGATCGCCAACACCGCACACGCCATCCACGGGGCCATCGGCATCAGCGCGGAATACGACTTGCAGCTATACACCCGCCGCCTGCACGCCTGGCGACTGGACGGGGGAGGGGAGACGGCCTGGGCGGCAAGCCTGGGCCGATCGCTTCTCGCCAGCGGCGACGACACCCTCGACTGGATGCGGGGCGCACTGTTCTGAAAGGTGAGGATGGTGGACGCACTAGGGCTCGAACCTAGGACCCGCTGATTAAGAGTCAGCTGCTCTACCAACTGAGCTATGCGTCCATTCCGTCGTCGTGAGGCTGCGTTTCCGCGGGCCCCGAATCGTCGGGAGAGGCGCATATAGCGTCCCTCTCGCAGATGCCAAGGGCCAATCCGGAGGGTGCTAGGCAAGTCCCCGCCGGCCGCTGCGGACGTTCCACCGGTGGACCATCATCAGCGTGCCGAGGCAGATCATGTTGGTCATCATCGAACTGCCGCCGTGGCTCATGAACGGCAGGGGTATGCCGACCACCGGGGCAAGACCCATCACCATCATCAGGTTGATCGCGACGTAAAAGAAAATCGTCGCGACCATGCCGCCGGCGAGCAGGCGGGCGAAGCGGTCCTCGGACGCTAGCGCGACCTTCCACCCCCAGCGCAGGATCAGGAAAAACGCGAGGAGGACGAACAGTCCGCCAAGCAGACCCCATTCCTCGGCCATCGTCGCGAACACGAAATCGGTATGCGGTTCGGGCAGGTAGTTGAGATGGCTCTGCGAGCCCTCGTTGAACCCCTTACCCGTAACGCCGCCCGATCCGATCGCGATCTTCGATTGGGTGATGTGATAGCCGTCGCCCAGCGGATCGCTTTCCGGGTCGAGGAAGGTGAATACGCGCCGTTGCTGGTAGGGCTTGAGACCGAAGAAGAACGCCACCGGCGCAAGCACCGCGCCTGCCGCCGCCGCGCCTCCGAACCACTTGAGCGGAAGCCCGGCGAGAAACATGACGATCGCGCCGCCGAACCCGATCGCGAGCGCGGTTCCGAGGTCGGGCTGGGCGAGCACGAGGGCCATCGGAATCGCGATCATCGCGCCGGCCGGGACCAGCGAGCGCCAGGTCGGGACCATCCCTGAAGGCAGGTCGCCGTAGAAGCGGGCGAGCGCGAGGACGACTGCCGGTTTCATCAGTTCCGACGGCTGGAGCATGATGGGGCCGAGATCGATCCACCGCTGGCTACCGCCGCCGACGAACCCCATGGCCTCGACCGCCACCAGCAGGACCAGGATGACGACGTAGGCGGGATAGGCGAACAGACGGACGAATTCCCTGCTGAAGAGCGTCATCACGCTTGCAAGGGTCAGGAATATCGCAAACCGGATCAGGTGCGACAGCGCGAAAGGCTGAAGATCGCCGCCCGCGGCCGAAAAAAGGACTGCGGCCCCGAACACGGTCAGAGCGATCAGCGGTGCGAGCATGGCCCACGGCTGGCGCGCGATCGGAGCGGGGACGACCGAGTTCATCGCGGTTCTGGCGAAGCTGCGGGGGACGAAAGGGGCGAGGGTCCGGGCGAGGGCACCGGAACCGCTCCGGCGGAATTCGGCGGGACCGCGTTGGCGACCGGTTCGGGGGGAGGCGTGACCGCGCCGGTCTCAAGCGGCTGGGGCCGGATCTGCGCGGCGCGCGATTCGGCGTCGACCCGGGCGAAGACGTCCTCGTCGCGGCGCGGGGCGGGGCCGATGTTCTCACCCGCTGCTGCGGCGAACGCGGCATACCTGGCGGCGAGCCGCTCCTGCGCCGTGCCGCCCCATTGCTTCTCCAGTCCGTACAGCGCCTCGAGGCCCTTCTGCGGGTCGAACATGAAGGTCATCACGTCGCGGGCAATCGGGTAGGCCGCGCCAGAACCCCCGCCGTGCTCGATCACCACCGCGCCCGCATAGCGCGGATTGTCGAACGGGGCGAAAAAGATGAACAGGCCGTGGTCACGGTATTTCCAGATCCCGCCCTTGCCCGAGGAGATGTTGAGCCCGACGACCTGCGCCGTTCCGGTCTTGCCAGCCATCAGCACGTCGTCGATCGGCAGGCGCGCACGTCCGGCAGTACCCGGCCCGTTGACCACGTCGCTCATCGCGTTCTGGATGACCTGCACGTGATCGCCGTGGAAGTTCATCGCGTCCGGATTGGGTTCGTTGGGGTTGAGCAGGAGGCGGGGCATCAACTTCTTCCCCGTTGCCAGGCGCCCCGCCATCACCGCGAGCTGGAGCGGGTTGGCCAGCATGTAGCCTTGCCCGATCGTCGCATTGACGGTGTCGTATGCCTTCCACTCCTCGCCGTATTTCTTCAGCTTCCACGCGGGGTCGGGAACGGTGCCGTAGAACTGGCTGAGAACGGGCAGGGGAAATTCCTGGCCCATGCCGCAGCGCTTCGCCATCGGCGCAATGACGTCCATGCCGAGCTTCTGCGCGAAGTGATAGAAATAGACGTCGCACGACTGGTAGATCGCCTTGGCCATGTCGACCGTGCCGTGGCCGCGCCGGTTCCAGCAATGGAAAACGCGGTTGCCCACCCGCAGTCCGCCTGCGCAGCCCACCGATGCCGACGGGTCGAGCCCGGCTTCGAGGAACGCCATCGCGACCATCGGCTTAACCGTAGAGCCTGGCGGGTAAAGCCCCTTCAGGACCTTGTTGCGCAAGGGAACCCGCTCGTCCTGGCTCAGCATCGAGTATTCGACCCGGCCGATGCCGTCGGAAAAGCTGTTGGGGTCGAAGCTCGGCATCGATGCCATGCAGAGCAGGTCGCCGGTCTTGCAGTCGAGCACCACGACCGAGCCCGATTCGACCCCCAGCCTTCGCGCCGCGTAGTCCTGGAGCGGCCCGTCGATCGTGAGTTTTACAGGTTTGCCCTGGATGTCCTCTCGCGTGGCCAGGTCGCGCACGATGCGGCCTGAAGCGGTCACTTCGACCCGGCGCGCACCCGGCACCCCGCGCAGGCGCTGTTCGAACTGTTTCTCGATCCCGTCCTTGCCGATCTTGTATCCGGGCGTGATCAGGATCGGGTTGCGATCCTTCTGGTATTCCTCGGCGCTGGCAGGGCCGACGAAGCCGATGAGATGGCCGACCGCGGGCCCGGTGGGATAGAAGCGCGAGAAGCCGCGCTGCGGCACCACGCCAGGCAGGTCCGGCAGGCGCACGCTGACCGCCGCGAACTGTTCGTAGTTGAGCCCGCTGGCGACCTCGATCGGCTGGAAGCCCTGGTTGGCGTCGATCTTGTCGTGCAGATCGCGCAGTTTTTCGTCGTCGAGTGCCAACAGCGGCGCCAGGGTCGCGAGTTCGGCCTTGGGATCGCGCATCCGGTCGGGGATGATGTCGACGCGAAAGTCCGCCTTGTTCGATGCCAGCGGGGCGCCGTTGCGGTCGAGGATCCATCCGCGGCGAGGCGGGATGAGCGAAAGGTTGACCCGGTTGCTCTCGGATTCGAGCGAGTATTTTTCGCTTTCGAAGACGGAGAGGTAGGTCATCCGGCCCGCCAGCAGCAGGCCGATCCCGCCCTGGACGGCTCCGATCACGAAACTGCGCCGCTCGAAACTGGCGGACAGCGTCGCGGGACTGGTGATCGGTTTCGCGCGGCGAGGGCGGCGCCTTTTGCGCAATCCCATCAGTCGATCCCCCGAACGCGGGCGAGCCTGAACCGGTCAAGCCCGGCAACGAACCGCGAAAGCACCGGGATCAGGGCGAGCGTGAGCACGGCTTGCGGGACGAGGACCGCCAGCATCGTCGCCCCCAGCTGCCCGCCGGAAAAGACCGCCGCGGAGACGAGATAGGCAAGCGCCAGCACGCCGGAAACCGCCCAGTCCTGGAAGAACCCGCGCCAGGGGAATCGTGTTTCGATGAATTCGAGCGCGATCATCGTCAGTGACCACAGCATGATAGCGCTTCCGAATGGCTGACCGCTGAACATGTCGTCGAACAGCCCCAGCGGGAAGCCTGCCCAGACGGGCAGGAGGCCGGGGCGGACGAGCCGCCACGACAGCAGCATGAGGAATCCCAGCGGCGGGATCAGCGGGACGGCGCTCGCGAGGAAGAAGAGCGGCAGTACCGAGCCGAGCATGATCGAGACCCACGGCACCGCGTAGGCGCGGATCGGCGAATGGGTCCGATTGATCTTCGAGCCATAGCGATCGCGGCGCGCGCGGCTGGAGAGTTCGCCGATCATTCGCCGCCGGACCCGCCGATTTCCTCGCCGACCGGAGTCTTCGCGGCGTCGACAGCGCGCGGCTGCCAGATCGGCTCGACCGAGACGAAATCGGTCGCCGCGGGATCGCTGACGACGGCCGCGACCGCGCCATCCGGCGTGACCTGCTGCACGATCGCCACCGCGATGCCGGGACGGTAGTATCCGCCGGCGCCGCTGGTGACGAAGACATCCCCCTTTCTGAGCGGGTTGATGCCGAGGTTGATCAGGCGAATGCGCAATCGCCCGTCGCCGCGTCCTTCGGCAAAGGCGACCACTTCGTCCTTCGCCCGGCGGACGGGAATGACGCTCTCGCTGTCACCCAGGAGCAGCACCCTTGAGCTGTCGTCCCCGACTTCGAGCACCCTGCCGACCACGCCGCGCGGCGAACGTACCGGCATCCCGACGCCGACGCCCTGGTCCCGTCCCGCGCCGAGGTAGGCGAAGCGCCGCGTGCTCGTCGCGGTCGAACCCACCAGGCGCGCGACCGCCACCGGTTTGACCTCCGATTCGCGAAAACCGAGCAGCGCCTTGAGGCGCGCGTTCTCCTGGCGAACGGCCTCGGCCTCCTTGAGACGGATGCGCGCCAGCTCGACTTCCTTCCTCAGTTCGGCGTTCTGCGCGCCGGCCTGGAGATAGCCCGATACCTTGTCGAACAGGCTCTGGCCCTCGGTCCGCACGACCGCGCCCGCCTCGCCGGCGGGGGCGATGGTGTCTGCCGCTGCGCCGCGCACGCCGTTGAACGACGTGGGCCGCCACAGCGATATGCCAAGCAGCACCGCGCCCAGCGCAGCGCCGATGGCGGCGAGCACGTAGCCCGTGAATTGTCCGTATTGCGCCCTGCGCGAATGCCCGGAGCGCCGTGAGGAAGGCGGCGCCATCTCAAATCACCCTTCAGGTCAGGCGGTCATCAACACGCCGCGGTAGACCGGATCTTCCATCGCCCGCCCGGTGCCGATCGCGACACAGGACAACGGGTCTTCCGCGATGGACACGGGCAGGCCGGTCTCCTCGCGCAAGTGATCGTCGAGACCGCTGATAAGCGCACCGCCGCCAGTGAGGACGATACCCTGGTCGACGATGTCGGCAGCAAGTTCGGGCGCGGTGTTCTCGAGCGCGATACGCACGCCCTCGACGATCGCGCCGATCGGTTCGCTCAACGCCTCGGCGATGTGACCCTGGTTGATCTGGATCTCCTTCGGAACCCCGTTGACGAGGTCACGGCCCTTGATCGTGATGACTTCGCCGATTCCGTCCTCGGGGGGACGGGCGATGCCGTAGTCCTTCTTGATCCGCTCCGCCGTCGCCTCGCCGATCAGCAGGTTGTGGTGCCGGCGCACGTAACTGACGATTGCCTCGTCCATCTTGTCGCCCCCGGTCCGAACCGAAGTGGTGTAGGCAAGCCCGCGCAGCGAAAGGACGGCGACCTCGGTGGTGCCGCCGCCGATGTCGACGACCATCGATCCGACCGGCTCGGTCACCGGCATGTCGGCGCCGATCGCCGCGGCCATCGGCTCGAGGATGAGATAGACCTGGCTGGCGCCTGCGTTGCTGGCGGCGTCGCGGATCGCGCGTCGTTCGACCGACGTGGAGCCCGACGGAACGCAGATGACGATCTCGGGGTAGCGCAGCAGGCTCTTCTTCCCGTGAACCTTGCGGATGAAGTGCTTGATCATCTCCTCGGCGATCTCGATGTCCGCGATGACACCGTCGCGCAGGGGGCGGATCGCCTCGATGTTGTCAGGGGTCTTGCCCATCATCATCTTCGCGTCGTCGCCCACGGCCTTCACGCGCTTGATCCCGTTCTGGGTCTCGATCGCGACGACCGACGGCTCGTTCAGGATGATGCCCTGACCCTCGACATAGACCAGCGTGTTCGCGGTGCCGAGATCGATCGCCATGTTCTGCGAGCCGAACTTCAGAAGATTGGAGAAAAAGCCCATTGCGCTGCGCGTTCCATAGATGTTTCAGGCCCTTGCCGCATGGACCTGCGACAGTCGCGACCCGGGTGTGACGGGGGATGCGCGTCCCTTATCGAATGCTGCCCGAAAACGCCAAAATTTTTATTTGGCGTTCCACCGCTATCTCAACAGATCGCCTCGAAATTGCGACGTTTGGTCGCTAGTCGCGGGGAATGGCCGAAATCCGCCGCCTGCCCGAAAGCCTAGTCAACCGCATCGCCGCCGGCGAAGTGGTCGAACGTCCCGCAGCCGCCCTCAAGGAACTGGTCGAAAACGCGATCGACGCCGGCGCGTGCCGGATCGCGATCGCGCTGTCGGAAGGCGGGCTCGAGCGGATCGAGGTGACCGACGACGGGTGCGGGATGACACCCGGCGAAATGGCCCTCGCGCTCGAGCGTCACGCGACCTCGAAGCTGCCCGGTGAGAGCATCGAGCTTGTCGCTACCCTCGGCTTCAGGGGCGAAGCTCTGCCGAGCATCGCCAGCGTTGCGCGGTTCGCGCTGGAGAGCCGGGTGCGCGGAGCGGACCAGGGCTGGCGGCGCGTCGTCGACCATGGCGCGGTGGTGGAAGAAGGACCGGCGGCCCTGCCGCCCGGCACGCGGGTGCGGGTCGAAAACCTGTTCGGAAAGGTGCCGGCGCGCCGCAAGTTCCTGCGAACGGCGCGCAGCGAGTATGCGGCCTGCCTCGACGTCGTGAAACGCCTCGCAATGGCGCGCCCGGAAATCGGCTTCACGCTTGACCACGGGGGCCGGACCATCCTTTCGCTCCAGGCAGGCCAGGGCCTTGCCGACCGCGTGGCGCAGGTCGTCGCGCGCGAACTGAAGGACAATGGTGTCGCGATCGATCTCGAGCGGCCGAGCGGCGAGGGCACGATGCGCCTCACCGGGATTGCCGGCCTGCCGACCTACAACCGCGGGGTGGCCGATCACCAGTATCTGTTCGTCAACGGGCGGCCGGTGAAGGATCGCCTGCTGGTGGGCGCGGTGCGCGGCGCTTATTCCGACATGCTCGCACGCGACCGCCATGCCGTACTGGCGCTGTTCCTCGACCTCCCGGCCGAGGACGTCGACGTCAACGTCCATCCCGCCAAGACCGAAGTGCGCTTTCGCGATGCCGCCGCGGTGCGCGGGTTCATCGTCTCGGGCCTCAGGCAGTCGCTCGCGAGCGGCGATCGACGCAGCGCACAGGCGCCCGACGGGGCCGCGATGGGGCGGTGGATCAGCGAGCCTGTGACTCACGAACCGGTTCCGGCGCTGGCCTCGATTTTCGCGGGCCGCGATTGGACCCGGCCGTCCGCCGCGGTGCGCGAGGCATCGCAGGCATGGCGCGCGTATGAAGGCGAGGTCATGGATCGTTCCGGTCCGGCCCCATCGGGCCGCGCCGAAGAGGCCGCCCCAATGCCCGAATCCCTCGAGGAGTTTCCGCTAGGCATCGCGCGCGGGCAGGTGGCGCAGACCTACATCGTGGCTGAGGCCGCCGACGGACTCGTGATCGTAGACCAGCATGCCGCGCACGAGCGGCTGGTCCTTGAACGGCTCAGGGCGGCTGGCGC
Source organism: Tsuneonella sediminis (assembly GCF_051912845.1). Classification (NCBI taxonomy): domain Bacteria; kingdom Pseudomonadati; phylum Pseudomonadota; class Alphaproteobacteria; order Sphingomonadales; family Erythrobacteraceae; genus Tsuneonella; species Tsuneonella sediminis. Next base: position 119,646 of record NZ_JBNCBU010000001.1, read on the forward strand.
CGGCGCGGCGACGGCCAGGCCGCAGGCACTGCTGATACCCGACGTGGTCGAAATGGACGAGGTCGATTGCGACCGGCTCGAGGGCGCGGCGGAAAGGCTGGCCGGCTTCGGCCTCGAGGTCGAGCGGTTCGGCCCGGGCGCGATGCTGGTGCGCAGCTTGCCCCACGCCCTGGCCAAGGCGGACCCGGCAAGGCTGTTGCGGGATATCGCCGACGATCTTGCAAACCACGGCGAGGCATTGCTGCTGGGCGAGAAGCTCGACCTCGTGCTCGCCACGATGGCCTGCCACGGCTCGGTTCGCGCCGGCCGCACCCTCTCCGTTGCCGAGATGAACGCGCTCCTACGCGAGATGGAGCGCACCCCGCGTTCTGGCCAATGCAACCATGGGCGCCCCACGTGGGTTAAGCTGCGCATGGAAGACGTCGAGAAGCTCTTCGGGAGACATTGATGCGGGCTATGTGGATTTTGCCGGCGGCGCTGGCGGCGGCCGGTTGCGGCGAGGGCGAGCCGAGCGCGCGCGAGCAGGCGATGAGCGACGAAGCCGATGTCGAAGCGGTGAAGGCGGCCCAGCAGGCTCCGCCGGTTCCCGTCACGCCCGACAAGATCCTGTACCCGGATATCGAGCGAAACGACCTCTTTGGCGCAGGCTGCAATTTCGCGCCGGAGGGTTCGATGGCCGCGATAGCGCTTGCGCAGCCCGGGCGCGGCTACATGAAGATCGACGGCAAGCTAGAGGCATTCGCCCCCGATGCGGGCAGTTCCGATCTGCCGCTGGGCGCGAAGGGGAAATATACCGCCGGTGCCTGGTCGTTCCTTCTCGACATCGGCGAGGGAGAGGGCGAGCAGGACGGCATCGAAACGGTCAATTTTCCCGCGCGCCTGATTTTGCGCAACGATCGCGACCAGGTGGTCTACGAGGCCAGCGGGATCGCACAGTGCGGCAGCTGACCCGGCGGGAGCCGACGGTTCCCTCCGCGTCAGTCTTCGATCGGCGCGTCGGGTTCGCGCACCGCGATCAGACCGTTGGAGATCATGCTCATCACCGGTTCGTCGTTCTGGTTGTACACGGCAAGGCTCGACTTGAAGATGCCCATTTCCCGCCGCGACCGGCTGCGGCGCTTTTCGATCACGGTGCTTTCGCAGCGGAGCGTATCGCCGGGAAACACGGGCTTGATCCAGCGCAGCTGGTCGATGCCGGGAGAACCAAGCCCTGCCTGCCGATTCGCCTTCAGGTTCTCGACCAGCATTGCCATCGTCATCGCGCAGGTATGCCAGCCGCTTGCCGAAAGGCGGCCGAAATGGGTCGCGGCGGCAGCGTCGTCGTTGAGATGGAAGGGCTGGGGATCGTACTTCAAGGCGAATTCGACAACCTCTTCGCGCGTCACGTCATAATGGCCGAAGCTGGCCGTTCGCCCGACCTCGATGTCCTCGAAATACTGCAAGCCTTCATTCCCTCAATTGGCGAGTCGAGAACGCGCGTTTAGCCTATTGGCGCGGATGCGACAGCGCCTCGAGGGGGGGGGCAGCGGGCTCTACGCTCTCGGCTTGAGGTCGCCGTGCCCGATGTCGGGGATGATACGGTAACGGGCGACGATCAGGGTAAAGATGCCGAACAGGATCAGGCCCACCGCGACGAGCGAATAGAGCACGCCCATGCCGCTGAGCGAAACGATCGCGTCGCCAAGCCCCTTCACCTCGCTCGACTGATCGAACCACGCGCCCTTCAGCAGCGACCACCCGATCAGCAGGAAGACGACCGCGCGTGCCGCATGCCCGCCGCGGCCGAGCGGCTCGACGTAACTCGGCGCGCCCGCGCCGACGTGCTTCATGAAGTGCGCATCGTATGCCGACTTCGCCTGCATGATGGCGGCAACGATGAAGCCAAGGCCGATGATGCCGAGGACTACCGGTCCGATCTCCCAGCTCAGCAACGTGCTCGCCTTCTCCTGCGTGCCGTCTCCGCCGCTTCCGGACTGGTTTTTTTCGCCGGTCGCGAACTGCCATGCCGTGATGGCCAGGAACAGGTGCCCCACCGCGCTCGCGGCCGAGCCGATGCGCTTGGTCTTGCCCTTGGCGTCGTCGCCGTGGTTCTCGATATCGGTGGCCGCATCGAGGGCCTTGAAGGCGGCATAGCCGAGAAGACCGATGGCGACGAGGTAGAGGATCGCTGTGCCGAGCGGCACGTCTTGCACGAGGTCGAACACAGCTGCCTGTCCATCCTCAGCCTTGCCGGCCGTCTGCAGCGCGACGTAGCCAAGCAGGACGTAGACCAGGCCGCGCGCGGCATAACCCAGGCGCACGAGCCAGCTGAACTTTTCGGACTTGTCGACCATCGCGTGCAAACTCCCCGTTTCGAAGCTGAACGGGCGAACGCCGCAATGGGTCCTGCGATCAGACGTTGAACTTGAACATCATAACGTCGCCGTCCTGCACGACATAGTCCTTGCCTTCCTGCCGCAGCTTGCCGGCTTCCTTGGCCCCGGCTTCTCCGCCCAGCGCGACATAGTCATCGAACGCGATGGTCTCGGCACGAATGAAGCCGCGTTCGAAGTCGGTGTGGATCTCGCCCGCTGCCTGCGGCGCCCTGGCACCGGACGGAAACGTCCACGCGCGCGCTTCCTTGGGTCCGGCGGTGAAGAAGGTCTTGAGACCCAGCAGCTTGTACCCGGCGCGAATGACCCTGCTGAGCCCGCTTTCGGTGAGGCCCAGCTCCGCGAGGTATTCGGCGCGGTCCTCGGCCGGCATCGCTACCAGCTCGCTCTCGATCGCGGCGGAGACGACCACCGCCTCGGCGCCCTCGGCCTTCGCCTTCTCGAAGACCCGGGCCGAAAGCGCGTTACCCTCGGCGGCGTCCTCTTCGGCGACGTTGCAGACGTAAAGGACCGGCTTGGCGGTGAGCAACTGCGCCTGCGCGAACACCTTTTCCTCGTCGTCGCCGTTGGGCTGGGTAAGGCGGGCGGGCTTGCCCTCGCGCAACAGCTCGAGCGCCTGCCCCAGCACGCTCGCCATGACCTTGGCCTCCTTGTCGCCGCCGGTCGCGCGCTTCTGGGCGGCGGGGACGCGCTTTTCGAGGCTCTCGAGGTCGGCGAGCATCAGCTCGGTTTCGACCACCTCGGCGTCGGCGATCGGATCGACCTTGTTGGCGACGTGCTGGATGTCGTCGTCCTCGAAGCAGCGCAGCACGTGAACGATCGCGTCGACCTCGCGGATATTGCCAAGGAACTGGTTGCCTAGGCCTTCGCCCTTGCTCGCGCCCTTTACCAGCCCGGCGATGTCGACGAACGCCAGCTGGGTCGGGACGACCTTCGCCGACTTGGCAATCGCCGCGATTCGATCGAGCCGCTCGTCGGGCACGGCGACCTGCCCGACGTTGGGCTCGATCGTGCAGAACGGGTAGTTCGCGGCCTGCGCGGCCTGCGTTTCGGTTAGGGCATTGAACAGGGTCGACTTGCCGACGTTCGGCAGCCCGACGATTCCGCAGCGGAATCCCATGGTGACTTTATCCTCGTGAAGGTGACGGCGCGCGCCTTAGCGCCGGGCGGCGGTTGGCGCCACCCTTGGTTGGCCGACCGGCGACGGGGGGCCGTCTAGTCGAGCACGCCCTTCACGAACGCGCCCATCGGCGAATTGCCGAGCATGGCGAGCTGGGTCTTCGCCGACACGTCGTTGATCGCGGTCTGGGGGATGGAGCCTGCCGCGACGGGGCGGCGAAGCGGGCGCGAGCCCGCTGGCATCGCTGCGATCTCCGCTATGGCGCGCGGAATGTCCATTACGTCGGCGGAGCGGCCCGAGCCATCTTCCTGTCCCATCCGCGCCACGACTGCGGGATATCCGTCGGTATGTCGGTCCGAGGCGCGCGCCTTCAGCTCGGCCGAATAGCGGTTGCGATTGACCCAGACCTTGGTCGGGTATCCGCCCGGTTCGATGATCGTCACCTCGATCCCGTGGGGCGCGACCTCGTAGGCGAGCTGTTCGAACATCGCTTCCACCGCGAACTTTGTCGCCGAATAGTGCCCCGCGAAAGGCACGATCACCCGGCCGAGCTGGCTCGACACCGCGATGATCAGCCCGGACATTTGCGCCCGCATACCCGGCAGCACCGCGCGGGCGAGCCGGTGATAGCCGAACACGTTTGTGTCGAAGGCCAGCCGGGTCGCCTCCATGTCCTGCACTTCGACCGGCCCGGTGATGCCGATCCCGGCGTTGTTCACCAGCACGTCGAGCCCGCGCCCGGTCTGGCGCTCTGCCTCCCCGACTGCCCGGTTCACCATGTCCTCGTCGAGCACGTCGAGTTCGATGACGGTGAGGTCGAGCTTTTCGTCCCTGGCAAGTCTTTGCAGCTGCTCAGCCTCGGGCCGCGGAACGTTGCGCATCGTCGCGAAGACCTTGGCGCCGAGACGCGCATAGTGTTCTGCCCCGGCGCGGCCGAAGCCCGATGAGCTTCCGGTGATCAGGATCGCCTTGCCTGCGAGCGAGGGCGGGACGGCTGTTTCGGCGGCACGGACGGTGAGGGACAGCGCGCCGGTGGCGGCGGCGCCAGCGAGCAGGTCGCGGCGGGCAATGGACATAAGGTTTCTCCCTCGCCCGGGAGATAACGGCATTCGCCTTGCGCGTCGAGCGGCGGGCGTTCACGAAGCGCGGATGCGCCGCGCTCTCATTCTCTTTGCCGCCATTGCCCTTCCCGCCTGCCAGACGACTGATTCCGATGACTGGACCGGCGGTGCGCATACGCCGTTCGGCCAGGCCGAAAAGAGCTGCACCGAGCTGCTTCAGACGACCTCAAAGGAGCAGAACCGTCGGGAGTTCTTCGTCGGTTGTATGGGTGCACTCGGCTGGACGCCGAAGCCGGCCGCGTCGATCGACCTCTAGGCCCGCTGCCGCAGCGCGATCTCGCTCATGAAGCGCGCGTCGTCGCCTTTCGCGAGCCATTCCGCCTCGGCCGCAATCGCGCCGAGCATTTCTGCCAGGTCGTCGATCTCGGCCTTGGCGTAGTTGCCGAGGACGTGGCCTGTCACCCGATCCTTGTGGCCGGGATGGCCGATTCCGATCCGCACGCGCCTGAAATCAGGCCCGATATGTTGGTCGATCGAGCGCAGACCGTTGTGCCCGGCAAGCCCGCCGCCGACCCGCGCCTTGACCTTGAACGGTGCCAGATCGAGTTCGTCGTGGAACACCGTCAGGGCATCCACCTCGAGCTTGTAGAACCGCAGCGCCTCGCCCACCGCGCGGCCGCTCTCGTTCATGAACGTCGCGGGCTTGAGCAACAGGATTTTCTCGGACCCGATGCGCCCTTCCTGCACCCAGCCGGAAAACTTCTTCTGAACCGGGCCGAAGCCATGCACCTCGGCAATGGCGTCGAGCGCCATGAAGCCGACGTTGTGCCGGTGCATCGCGTATTGCGGACCGGGATTTCCTAGGCCTGCCCAGACTTGCATGGCGCGCGCCTACCCTAGCGAGCAGGTACAGGGAAGAGCGGGAAGGGTCTTGGCCGACCGCTTGCCGAAGGGTTGGCCTCCTGCGAACGTTTCCCGAAGTTGCTCTTCCCTACCGGTTCGTGACAAAGCGGGCCGTGTTGCCCGCGAACGCTTCTTCGACGCTACGCCGCGCCATCGTAGTCGGCGATTCCGGTGGCATCGGCTCAGCACTGCGGCGACAGCTCACGCTTGAGGGTTTTCTGGTCGCCGGACTCTCGCGCAGTGCGCCGGATTGCGCTGAAAGTATTGCGATCGACCTGCTTCAGGAAAGCACGATCGAAGCGGCCGCAACACGTCTGGGCCGCGATGCGCCGTTCTCCAGGATCCTGATTTGCACCGGCTTGTTGCATGAAGAGGGGATCCGGCCGGAGAAGGCGTTGAGAGAACTGGAGCAAGATTCGCTCATGCGCCTCCTTGCGGTGAACGCGGCCGGGCCGGCGCTGATAGCCAAGCATTTCGTCCCGCTCCTTCCGACGAAGGGCCGCTGCATCTTTGCGGCCATGTCTGCCAGGGTCGGCAGCATAAGCGACAACCGGCTGGGCGGATGGTACGGCTATCGCGCCTCGAAGGCCGCCTTGAACATGCTCATCAAGACGTTGTCCGTCGAGTTGGCGCGCACCCACCCGGAAGCGATCTGCGTGGGGCTTCATCCGGGGACCGTCGATACCGGCCTCAGCAAGCCGTTTCAGGGAAACGTTCGCCCCGATAGCCTGTTCACGGCCGACATGGCTGCTGCGCAGCTGCTTGCTGTCGTCGATCGCCTCAGCCCAGCTGAAAGCGGGCGCTGTTTCGCCTGGGACGGCACGGAAATCCCGCCCTGAAAGACGAAAGCGCCGGCCCCCTTGCGAGGACCGGCGCTTGCTGTGCATCAAACTGGAAGAGAGCGTTACTCGCTCTTCTCTTCCTGCTCTTCGACGGCGTCTTCGTCCACGCCCTGTTCGGTCGCGGCAGTCTCGCCCGCGTCCATGTCGGCGCCCGCACCGTCGCCCGAAGCGGCGGCTTCGGCGCCCTCGGCCTTCTTGAGCGCCGAGGGTGCGACCAGGGTCGCGATGGTGAAGTCACGGTCGGTGATCGCGCTTTCCGAACCGGCGGGGAGGGTGACCTCGCTGATATGGATCGAATCGCCGACGTCCTTGCCGGTGACGTCGATCTCGATCTGGTCGGGAATCTTGTCCGATTCGCAGACCAGTTCGAGGTCGTGACGGACCACGTTCAGCACCCCGCCCTTCTTGAGGCCGGGGCTCTTTTCCTCGTTCAGGAACACCACGGGGACCATGACCTCGACCTTGGCGTTCTTTGCCAGCCGCAGGAAGTCGACGTGGATCGGCCGGTCGGTGACGGGATGGAACGCGACGTCCTTGGGGAGCGTGCGAACGGTCTTGCCGCCGACTTCGATCATCACGATCGAGTTCATGAAGTGGCCGGTGCCGAGCTGGCGGACCAGCTCCTTGGCCTCGACGTGGATCGGGGTGGGTTCTTCCTTGCCGCCGTAGATAACGGCGGGGACGCGGCCTTCGCGGCGCAGTACACGGGAGGCTCCCTTGCCAGCCCGTTCGCGCGCCTCGGCCGGCAGGGTCAGAGCTTCGCTCATCGTGGTGCCTTTCGAATGCGTTAGAACTTCGGTCCGCCACGCCTCCAGGGATGACCATGACGCCGAAGGGCGCGCCGTTAGCGGGCGCGAGCCCGAAAAGCAAGCTGCACAACAGGAGGGATCAGCGCACGCGCCGGACAGTATAGCCTTTCGCGGCGAGCAGCTCGGGCAGGCCGGCGGGCGGAGCGAGGTGTGCAGCCCCGACCGCGACGAACGGTTTTCGCGCGGTCTTGTAAAGCGCATCGAGCCTGTCCGCCCACGCCTTGTTGCGGTCGGTCAGAAGCGCGCTCCTGAGTTCAGGGTCGGCAAGCATCCCCTCGTCGCCTTCCCTGGCGATCGTGTCCATGTCTCCGGCTAGCCACAGCTTCGCCAGCCTGGCGGTGTCCCCCGCGTTCATCGTGTCCTCCTCTACAACCGCGCCGAGCAGGTCGCGCTGGTCCGCTTCGGGTAGCCGGTCGAAGATGGAGAACTGTCCCTCAATCCCCTCGAGTTCCTCGATCCGGCGGGCCCGGAAATCACGCAGGAGCGCACGGTCGACGCCGTTCTCGCCGATCGAATCGTCAGCGAGCTGCGCGAGCATGAGCGCGGCGGCCCATGTCTCGATCGCCTTGAAATCGGCTTCGCGATAGCCTCCCTTGACGAGCAGCGCGCGCAGGTTCGCGCGAAGCCCGGCGGGAACCCGCTGCGACAGCGGAGGCAGCCCGTCGGGCGAATGCGACAGCCGCGTGAAGGTCGCGGCAAGCTTGCCGTCGTTCTCGAGTTCCTTCGCCTCGACCACAAGCAGGTCCGCCTCGACGATCGCCTTGTCGATCACGGAGGTGCGCCATTTGGCGCCTTCGGGGAGCGCATGGATCGTGCCGAACAGCCATCCCGCCGGCGTCCCGTCGGCCCTTGCGACTTCCCACAGCGCAGGATTCGGGGGCGGCAGCTCGGGTGCCGCGGCATCGCGCCCGCAGGCCGCGAGCAGGAGCGCGATTCCCAGCGCCAGCGCGCGGCGGATCACGGGACCCGGACGCTCTCGATGCCGCGCGCGGCCAGGGCGTCCTGCACGCTCTGCGCGCCAGCCAGGTGTCCGGCGCCGACGGCCATGAACACGGTGCCCGGCTGCGCGAGGCGATCGGCGATCCACCCGGCCCATGTGCGGTTGCGCGCATAGAGCAGCCGTTCGGCGAGCGTGGGGTCGTCCTTCATCGATTCGTTCATCAGCGCCGCGAGCCGGTCGGCGTCACCGGCCTCCCACGCGGCGACCATCCGGGACAGCTGCGGCACCACCTCGTCGATCTGCGCCGATACGCTGGCGAGAAAAGCCGCCTGATCCTTGGCCGGCAATTCGTCGAACAGCCGGAGCTGGCTTTCGAGCGTCTCCACCGCGCCGCGCTTGACGTGTGCGCCCGCCTTCGCCTCGAGCACCTTTTCCACCCCGCTATCGGCGGCGTAGCCGTTCTGGAGCAGCGGCAGCATCGACAGGGTCATTGCGGCGAACCATGGCTCGAACCGGTCGAGCGCCTGCGGGGGCATCTTCAGCTTGCTCAGCGCCTTTTCATAAGTCGTTCGCTGCTGCTCGGTGAGCAGGCCGCGCAGTGTCTTTTCCGGCGGCAGCATGGCAAGCGCCATGATCGTCTGCTGCGCGGCAGGGTCGGTCATCGCGCTCGGCGGCAACTCGGTCACGATCGTGTCGGACGACGCCAGGGCGCTGGAGATGCGATCGTCGAACCACGTGCCGCCTTGCGGGAGCACGTGCACCGTACCGAACAGGTAGATGACGGTATCCTCGTCGGAGACCTTCCACAGCGCGGGGCCGGCCGGTGCAGCGGAGGCCTGTGCCGTGTCGGCCGGCGCGGGAGTCGACGCCCAGGCGGGTTGTGCAAGCAGCACGGCGGCGGGCGCGAGCGAGCGGGCGAGGGTGCGCAGTATTCGGGTCATGGACGGGCATTGTTCGCGATCCGGGCGCAAAGGAAAAGCGAAATCGCCCGCGATCGCACGGTCAATCCCCGGCAAATCGGCAGGCTCGGGGCGGGCGCTTCGGCGATGCCAGGCGCGGTTGACGCCCTTTCGCGCCTGCGCCATTGCGCGCCGCACCATGACGCGCGACGCTCCCCGGAGGAACCCGGCCAACAGCTTCCAGGACATGATCCTGACGCTCCATGATTTCTGGAGCGCGAACGGCTGCCTGATCCTCCAGCCCTACGACATGCGGATGGGTGCGGGCACCTTCCACACGGCGACCACGCTGCGCGCGCTTGGGCCTGAGCCGTGGAACGCCGCTTTCGTCCAGCCCTGCCGCCGCCCGACCGACGGCCGCTACGGCGAGAACCCGAACCGCCTTCAGCATTACTACCAGTACCAGGTGATCCTGAAGCCGAGCCCGGCGAACCTGCAGGACCTCTACCTGCAATCGCTGGTCGAGATCGGGATCGACCCGCTGAAACACGACATCCGCTTCGTCGAGGACGACTGGGAAAGCCCGACGCTCGGCGCCTGGGGGCTGGGCTGGGAAGTCTGGTGCGACGGGATGGAGGTGACCCAGTTCACCTATTTCCAGCAGATGGGCGGATTCGACTGCAAGCCGGTCGCGGGCGAGCTGACCTACGGGCTCGAACGTCTCGCGATGTACATCCAGGGGGTCGACAACGTGTTCGACCTGAACTTCGACGGTCGCGGCACGACCTACGGACAGGTTTTCCTCGAGAACGAGCGGCAGATGTCGAAATGGAATTTCGAAGTCGCCGATACCGACGCGTTGTTCGACTTGTTCCGCAGGGCCGCCGCCGAGTGCAGAAACGCTCTCGATGCCGATGTGCCCATCGCCGCCTATGAGCAGGCGATCGAGGCGAGCCACCTGTTCAACCTGCTTCAGGCGCGCGGCGTGATCAGCGTGCAGGAACGCGCAAGCTACATGGCGCAAGTCCGCGACCTCGCGCGGGGCAGCTGCGAGGCCTACATGGCGAAGGAAGCGGACCGCTGGGCAAAGGAATTCCCGGGGTGGTCGGCATGAACGGCACGGACTTCCTGCTCGAGCTCCGCTCCGAGGAAATCCCCGCCCGGATGCAGGCCGGCGCGCGCGCGGACCTTGAACGGCTGTTCCGCGCCGAGATGGACACGGCGGGCGTGTCGGTGGGCGAGGTCACCGTCTGGTCGACCCCGCGCCGCCTTGCGCTGATCGCTCGCGGCCTGCCGCAAGCGACCGAGGCGGTGAGCGAAGAGGCCAAGGGCCCGCCCGAAGGCGCGCCCGATGCCGCGATCGACGGGTTCTGCCGCAAGGCCGGGGTCACCCGCGACCAGCTGGAGCTGCGCGAGGTCAAGGGCCGCAGCACGTACTTTGCGGTGATCGACAAACCGGGTCGCGCTACGCGCGATGTGCTGGCCGAGGCGATCCCGGCGATCGTCCGCGCTTTCCCGTGGCCCAAGTCGATGCGCTGGGGCGAAGCCTCGCTGTCGACCGAGAGCTTGCGCTGGGTGCGCCCGCTGTCGGGCATCCTCGCGATTTTCGGCGAGGGCCTGGTCGAGTGCGAAGTGGCCGGGATCGCGAGCGGCTACGCGACGCTGGGCCACCGTTTCCACCACGATGGCCCGATCACCATCGGCGGAGCCGACGATTACCAGGAAAAGCTGCGCGCGTGCCACGTGATCGTCGATCACGCGGAGCGGCAGGACACGATCCGGGCAGGGGCCGCGAAAGCTGCCGCCGACGCGGGCCTCACGCTGGTCGAGGACGAGGGGCTGGTTATCGAGAACGCCGGCCTTACCGAATGGCCGGTGCCGCTGCTGGGCCGTTTCGACGCGGACTTCCTCGACGTCCCGCCCGAGGTGATCCAGCTAACCGCGCGGACCAACCAGAAGTATTTCGTTTGCAATGATGCCAGCGGGAAGCTCGCCAACGCGTTCGTGTGCACCGCCAACATCGAGGCGGCCGACGGCGGCGAACGGATCGTCGACGGCAACCGCAAGGTCCTCGCCGCGCGGCTGTCCGACGCGCGCTTCTTCTGGGAGCAGGACCGCAGGACTTCGCTGGCCGAGCACGCCAGGAAGCTCGAGCGGATCACCTTCCACGAGAAGCTCGGCACCGTGGCCGACAAGGTCGAGCGGGTGGCGAAACTCGCCCGCTGGCTGGTCGAGGAAGGCATCGTGAAGGGCGCGGACGCGGACCAGGCCGAACAGGCCGCGCGGCTCGCCAAGGCTGACCTCGTCACCGAGATGGTCGGCGAGTTTCCCGAACTGCAGGGCCTGATGGGCGGTTATTACGCCCGCGCCGAAGGCCTGCCCGACGCCGTCGCCGACGCGATCCGCGACCACTACAAGCCGGTCGGTCAGGGCGACGAAGTGCCTACCGCGCCGGTGACGGTAGCGGTGAGCCTGGCGGACAAACTGGATACGCTTCGCAGTTTCTTTGCGATCGACGAGAAGCCGACGGGGTCAAAAGACCCGTTCGCGTTGCGCCGCGCGGCCCTGGGCGTCATTCGTATCGTGCAGGAGAACGGGCTGCGGCTGCCGATCGCGGAAGGTGATCTTCTCGACTTCTTCGCCGACCGCCTCAAGGTCCAACAGCGTGAGGCCGGTGTCCGTCACGATCTCATCGACGCCGTCTTCGCTCTCGGGAACGAAGACGACCTCGTGCGGCTTCTGGCCCGTGTGAAGGCATTGCAGGAGTTCATGAAAACCGACGACGGCGCGAACCTGCTTGCCGGGTACAAGCGCGCGGCCAACATCCTCAAGAAGGAGGACTGGCAGGGCGTCGAGGGCGAGATCGCGCATACAGGCGAGGAAGACCCGCTGGCGATGGTCGACGATCCCGACCTCAAGGCGGTGGTCGACGCCAAGATGGCGCAGCGCCATGCGAAAGAACTTTCCTACACGCCCGAACCTGCCGAAAAGGCGCTCATCGAGGCGCTGGACAAGGCCGGACCCACCGCCGCGGCGGCAGTCGAGGCCGAGGACTTCGCCGCGGCCATGGCGGCGCTCGCCAGCCTGCGGGCGCCGATCGATGCGTTCTTTGACAACGTGACCGTGAACGATGCCGACCCCGCGAAACGCGCGGGCCGGCTCGACCTCCTCGCCCGGTTCCGCGACGCGGTCCACCGGGTGGCCGATTTCAGCCGCATCGAGGGGTAGATTTTCTTCGCTAGGACTGTGTGACAAGTGTGACATGGGGCCGGCGAAATTCAGCCAGACAGGGGCGGACATGAACCAGACGGTCTATACTTTCGGCGGTGGAGCATCGCTCGACGACCCCCGAGCCAAGGACAAGACCGTCGTCGGCGGCAAAGGCGCGAACCTTGCCGAAATGGCCTCGATCGGGCTGCCGGTGCCCCCCGGCTTCACCATCACAACCGAGGAATGCGTCCGCTATCTGGCCGAGGGCGGCGAGTTCCCGGTCGAGCTCCGGCGCGCGGTGGGCGAGGCGATGGGCCACATCGAGCGGACCGTCGGCAAGCGCTTCGGCGACGCGGACGATCCTCTGCTCGTCTCGGTCCGGTCGGGCGCGCGGGTGTCGATGCCCGGCATGATGGACACCGTGCTCAACCTCGGCCTCAACGACGCGACGGTCGAGGGACTTGCGAACGTGTCGGGCGATCCGCGCTTCGCGTGGGACAGCTACCGCCGGTTCATCCAGATGTATTCCGACGTCGTGCTCGGCCTCGACCACGGCCTGTTCGAGGAGGCGCTCGAGATCGCGAAGGAGGACAAGGGCCTCTACAACGATACCGAGATGGAGGCCGACGACTGGCAGGCGCTTGTCGCGCGGTACAAGTCGATCGTCGAGGATGAGCTGGGCAAGCCCTTCCCGCAAGGGGTGACCGAGCAGCTGTGGGGCGCGATCGCAGCGGTGTTCGACAGCTGGGACAGCGACCGGGCGAAAGTCTATCGCCGCCTCAACGACATTCCGGCAGGGTGGGGCACCGCCGTCAACGTCCAGGCGATGGTCTTCGGCAACATGGGCGACACCAGCGCGACCGGCGTCGCCTTCACCCGCGATCCGGCGACGGGAGAGCGCGCCTACTATGGCGAATGGCTCGTCAACGCGCAGGGCGAGGACGTCGTCGCCGGCATCCGCACGCCGCAATACCTGACGAAAGCCGCGCGGGAGAGGGCGAAGGCCAAGCCGCTTTCGATGGAAGAGGCAATGCCCGAGGCCTACGCCGAGCTGGCGAAGGTCTTCGACCTGCTCGAGGCGCACTACCGCGACATGCAGGACATCGAGTTCACCGTCGAGCGCGGCAAGCTGTGGATGCTCCAGACCCGTTCGGGCAAGCGCACTGCCAGGGCCGCGCTCAAGATGGCGGTCGACATGGCGGGCGAGGGGCTGATCGACGAGAAGACCGCGATCCTCAGGATCGACCCGATGGCACTCGACCAGCTCCTGCACCCCACGCTCGACCCCGACGCGCCGCGCGACGTGTTGACGACGGGACTCCCCGCCAGTCCGGGCGCGGCGAGCGGCAAGATCGTGCTCGACGCCGACGCCGCCGAGCAGTGGGTCGCGCGCGGCGAGAAGGTGATCCTCGTGCGCGTCGAGACGTCGCCCGAGGACATTCACGGGATGCACGCGGCCCGCGGCATCCTCACCGCGCGCGGCGGGATGACCAGCCACGCCGCGGTGGTCGCGCGGGGCATGGGGCGGTGCTGCGTCTCGGGCGCGAGCGCGGTCTCGATCGACTTGAAGGCGCGCAGTTTGCGAATCGGCAGCCGCGAGCTTGCCGAAGGCGACGTGATCACGCTCGACGGGTCGACCGGGCAGGTCATGGCGGGCGAGGTGGCGACGATCGAACCCGAACTGGTCGGCGATTTCGGCACGCTGATGGAGTGGGCCGACCGGCACCGGCGGATGAAGGTGCGCACCAACGCCGAGACGCCCGACGACTGCCGCATGGCGATCCAGTTCGGCGCGGAAGGGATCGGCCTGTGCCGCACCGAACACATGTTCTTCGACGCACGCCGGATCAGCGCGGTGCGCCAGATGATCCTGGCCGAAGACGAGGCCGGCCGGCGCAGGGCGCTGGGCATCCTGCTGCCCGAGCAGCGCGCCGACTTCGCCGAGATTTTCCGCGTGATGACGGGCCTGCCGTGTACGATCCGTCTGCTCGACCCGCCGCTGCACGAGTTCCTGCCGCATTCGGACGAGGAGTTCGCCGAGCTTGCCGACGCGACCGGGTACGGCGCCGATCACCTGAAGCGCCGCGCGGGCGAGCTGCACGAGTTCAACCCGATGCTCGGGCATCGCGGTTGCCGCCTCGGCATCACCTATCCCGAGATCTACGAGATGCAGGCCCGCGCGATCTTCGAGGCCGCGTGCGATGTCGCTGCCGAGGGTGGGGAGGCTCCGATTCCCGAGGTGATGATCCCGCTCGTCGCGACGCGGCGCGAACTCGAACTGCTGCGCGCGCTGGTCAACCGGACCGCCGACGCGGTGTTCGCGGAGAAGGGGCGCAGCCTCGACTACCTCGTCGGGACGATGATAGAATTGCCGCGAGCCGCGCTGATGGCGGGCGAGATCGCGGAGGAGGCGCGGTTCTTCAGCTTCGGCACCAACGACCTGACGCAAACCACTCTCGGCGTCAGCCGGGACGATGCCGGGCGGTTCCTGTCGGCCTATGTCGACAAGGGCGTGTTCGCACGCGACCCGTTCGTCAGCCTCGACATCGACGGCGTGGGACAGCTCGTCCGCCTCGCCGCCGAGCGCGGGCGCAAGACCCGGCCCGACATCAAGCTCGGCATCTGCGGCGAACACGGCGGCGACCCGGCGAGCATCGCCTTCTGCGAAGAGGTCGGCCTCGATTATGTCTCTGCAAGCCCCTACCGCGTGCCGATCGCGCGGCTCGCGGCAGCGCAGGCGGCTTTGCGATAGCCGGCGCTCCGGGCCTAATCGTGCCAGCCGGTCATGGTCAGGATCTCCAGCGTCTCGACCACCCGGCCATGACGGTCCGCATCCTCGAGGAAGGTCCGGCGGGCCCGGTCGATGCCCTCTCGGGTCAACGGCGGGGCGCAGTCGGCAAGCGCGCTCGTAAGACCCTGCGCGCGCAAGTCGGCAACCAGGGTGTCGAGCGAGCCATATCGCAGCCGCAGGGTCCAGCTATCGGCGACCTGGCGATGGAAACCGGCGCGTTGCAGCAGCGCAGCACCAGACCGCGCGTCGACCGCCGGGTGCAGCCGCGCGGCCGGCCGCTCGCCGTCGGCGGCGAGCAATGCGGCGCGCAGCCGCGGCAGGCTCCCCGCGCCGACCATGCTCGCGATCATCACCCCGCCCTGGCCGAGTGCCACGCGCTGGTGGATCAGTGCGCCGGGCAGGTCGTTGACCGTGTCGAGCGCGCCCAGGTTGACGATCAGCCCGAACCCCCCGGCAGGGAAGGGCGCCTCGAGATCGATTGCGCCCGGTTCGGCCACGGTTACCCGAGCGCCCATGCGTTCGAGCACGCGGCCGAGCTCTTCACCGCCCGTGCCGATCACCAGCGCACGGTCCGGAGCGAGCCGCATGAAGTCGATCCGCTCCAGCGCGTCTTCGACCAGCGCCACGGGCAGCCAGTCGGCCGCGCCGCCGCGCTGCTGGAGTGCTCGCGCCCGCCGTGCGCGGGCGGCCTTGCGGGCTGCGCTGAAGATCTGGGGCGGCTGGTGGCTGGCCATGCGCGCGTCCCTGCGCTCCCGCCGGCGCGGAGGCAAGGGTGGGCTTCGGAGTGAACCTTGCCGCAACCTTCCGCGAGGGGTTGGCCCCGCTGGTCGATCTCGTCTTCCCGCCGCGCTGTCCGCTGTGCGGAGATGCGATTGGCGCGCAGACCGGCCTGTGCGCCGAGTGCTGGAGCGCGCTCGTCATACCCGGGGAGCCGGCCTGCGCGCGCTGCCAGCGACCGTTCGGCGAGATGCACGTGGGCGAGGGTGCTATCTGCGCCCCGTGCCTGGCCGTGCCGCCGCGCCATGACGGTATCGCGGCGGGAACGCTCTACGGGGAAGGTTCGCGCAAGCTGGTGCTCGCATTCAAGCACGGGCGGCGTATCGCGCTCGCCCCGATGCTCGCGCGGCTGATCGCCGCCCGGCTGCCCCGGCTGGAGGGGGACTGGATCGTCGTGCCAGTACCCCTGCATCGCTGGCGGCTGTGGGCGCGCGGTTACAACCAGGCCGCCTTGCTCGCGCGCGAGATAGCCCGTCTGACCGGCGCGCACATCGCGGTGGACGCCCTCGTGCGGACGAAACGAACCCCAGCACTCGGCGGGTTGGGGCGCAAGGCACGGGAGCGTACGCTGTCCGGCGCGATCGAGGTCGCCGGCCGGCGAAAGAGGACCATCGACGGGGCGCAGGTCATTCTGGTCGATGACGTCCTTACCAGCGGTGCGACGAGCAACGCCTGCGTCCGGGCGCTCAAGCGAGCGGGGGTAAGAACGGTGGTGGTGGCGTGCTTCGCGCGCGTGCTCGACGAGGCGCAAGGGCTGTCGGCAAGACCGGGGGACCAAAACGAAACGCCCGGGGCCGAAACCCCGGGCGCACCGTGACGAAAATCTTTGGACTTCCGGCCGCCAACCCCCTTTGGACAACCGTGGTCCGATCCCTCAATCGTCTGCCCACCGAAAGTCGCGGTCCGTTCCCCCGAACGGGCGCGGTGCATCCGGTAGCGGTCCCTGAACCTGGCGCTCTGTCGGCACCGGCGTTCCGGTTGCGGCCCTTCCGGGCTGCAGGCGATGTGTCTCATTGTTGCGGGTTTCCTCAAAGGGACATCTTGCGCCAGCGCGGTTTTTGGAAGAGGTCTGTTGTTATCGTGCAACAAACCCCTGACATTCCATCCGAAGCCCCCGAGGCACCGTTTACCCCGCGTTTCGATGCGGCCGGTCTGGTAACCGCCGTCGTGACAGATGTGGGCACCGGCGCGATCCTCATGCTCGCGCACATGGACGCCGAAGCGCTGGCCCGCACCCGTGAAACGGGGATGGCCCACTTCCATTCGCGCTCGCGCGGAAGGCTGTGGATGAAGGGCGAGACCTCCGGAAACACGCTCATCGTCGAGCGAATCCGCGTCGATTGCGACCAGGACGCGCTCGTCCTCGAATGCCGCGCGGCCGGACCGGCGTGCCACACGGGAGAGCAGACCTGCTTCTATCGCGAACTCGCTGGCGACGTTCTCCGACCCGTCAATACTTGACGCAAACGTAAAGGCGCGGCTATCCCCGCGCCCATGGCCGAACCCCATCGCACGCAGTCTTCTGCCACGAAATCCGAACACGGCGGCGCTCACCTCGATCGCCCCGATCTGCTCGCGCGCGAACAGTTCTCGATCTCCGACTTGACCGAGGAATTCGGCTGCACCGCCCGCGCACTGCGCTTTTACGAGGATGAAGGGCTGATCGCGCCGCGCCGCGTGGGCCTTGCGCGCATCTACTCCAAGCGCGACCGGGCACGCCTGGCGTGGATCATGCGCGCGAAGAACGTGGGCTTCAGCCTTGGCGAAATCCGCGAGATGATCGATCTGTACGACCTCGGCGACAACCGGGCGGAACAGCGGCGGGTGACTATCGAGAAGTGCCGCGCACACGTCGCCAAGATGAAGCGCCAGCGGGACGATCTCGATTCGGCCATCGCCGAGCTCACCGAATTCATTGGCCACGTCGAGCGCGTGGTGGACGAAACCAGCGAGGACTGACCATGCCCACCTATACGGCCCCGACCCGCGACACCAAGTTCATTGTCAACGAAGTCCTCGACCTTGCCAGCTACGGCAACCTGCCCGGGTTCGAGAGCGCCACGCCCGACCTGATCGATACGGTCATCGACGAGTGCGGGAAGTTCTGCGCGGAGGTCCTGCAGCCGCTCAATCAGGTTGGCGACAGCGAGGGCTGCACGCGCCATCCGGACGGATCGGTGACCACTCCGACAGGCTTCAAGGCGGCGTTCGACCAGTATGTGGAGGCCGGCTGGTCGACGCTGGCCTCGCCTGCGGCCTATGGCGGACAGGACATGCCGCACGTCCTCGGTTTCGTGCTCGAGGAGTTCGCCTCGACAGCGAACCATTCGTTCGGGATGTATCCGGGTCTCACCAATGGAGCGGTCAACGCCTTGCTGGCCTACGGCAGCGATGAGCTCAAGGACAAGTACGTCCCCAACATGGTGGCCAACAAATGGCTGGGTACGATGAACCTGACCGAGCCGCAGTGCGGCACCGACCTCGGCCTCATCCGCACCAAGGCGGAGCCGCAGGCCGACGGCAGCTACGCGATCACCGGGACCAAGATTTTCATCTCGGCGGGCGAGCACGACCTGACCGAGAACATCATCCACCTCGTCCTTGCCAAGACTCCCGGCGCACCCGACAGCAGCAAGGGGATCAGCCTGTTCGTTGTGCCAAAGTTCCTCGTCAACGACGACGGCTCGCTGGGAGAGCGCAACGCCGTCCAGTGCGGCTCGCTCGAGCACAAGATGGGCATCCACGGCAATTCGACCTGCGTGATGAACTACGACGGGGCGAAGGGCTGGCTCGTCGGCGAGGAGATGAAGGGCCTGGCGGCGATGTTCGTGATGATGAACGCCGCGCGGCTTGGCGTCGGGATCCAGGGTCTCGCCCAGGCCGAGGTGGCCTACCAGAATGCCGTTGCCTATGCCCGCGACCGGCGTCAGGGCCGCGCGTTGACCGGCCCCGCCGATCCCGAACAGAAGGCGGACAGCATCATCGTTCACCCCGACGTGCGCCGCATGCTGATGGACGCCAAAGCCTTCACCGAGGGCATGCGTGCGCTGTACCTCTATGCGTCGCTGCAGGTAGACCTGACCCACAAGGCACAGACCGAGGAAGAGCGCGACCTAGCGGACGACCTGCTCGGCCTGCTCACCCCGGTGATCAAGGGTTATGGCACCGACAAGGGCTTCGACACCGCGGTGCAGATGCAGCAGGTGTTCGGCGGGCATGGCTACATCGCCGAATGGGGCATGGAACAGTTCGTGCGCGATGCGCGGATCGCCCAGATCTACGAAGGCACCAACGGCATCCAGGCCATGGACCTGTGCGGCCGCAAGCTCGCCAGCAAGGGCGGCGCGGCGATCCAGGCGTTCTTCAAGCTGGTCGACGAGGAGGCTGCCGCTGCGGAGGGCGACCTCAAGCCGCTGAGCGATGCGCTCGCGAAGCTGGTCGGCGAGCAGAAGGCGGCGACGATGTGGTTCATGCAGAACGCGATGGCCAACCCCAACAACCTGGGCGCAGGTGCGCACCATTACATGACGATCATGGGCCTCGTCTCGCTGGGATGGATGTGGCTCAAGATGGCGCGAGTCGCCGCGGCTCAGCTGGCGCAAGGCACTGGCGACGAGGCGTTCTACTCGGCCAAGCTGAAGACGGCGCGCTACTTCTTCGAGCGCTTCGGACCCGATGCCGGCGCCTTGCGGCGCAAGATCGAGGCGGGAAGCGAGGCTATGATGGCGCTTGATGAGGACATGTTCCTCACCGCCGCCTGAACCTGATGGACCTGCACATCCGCTCAGCCATACCGGCCGACGCGGAAGCAGTGGCCGCGATCTACGCGCATCACGTGTTGACCGGGACGGCCAGCTTCGACACCGACCCGCCGTCCGCGTCCCGCTGGACCGACAAGATCGGCGACATCCTTGCCCGCGGGTGGCCGTTCCTGGTGGCGGAATGTGGGGGAGCCGTCGCGGGATATGCCTACGCCAGCCAGTTTCGCGACCGGCCGGCGTATGCGCGCACTTGCGAGGACAGCATTTACGTGGCGAGCGGGCTGACCGGGCAGGGCATCGGAACCGTCCTCCTCGAAGCACTTGTCAAGGCCGCGCGGGACTGTGGCTTCGAGCAGATGATTGCCGTGATCGGCGGAGCGGAGCCGGCCAGCGCAACGCTGCACGCGAAAGCAGGGTTCGTGGAAGCGGGCCGGATGCTCAAGGTCGGGCACAAGTTCGGCAGGGTTCTCGACACCCTCTACATGCAGCTGGATCTGACCGCTGGCTGACGCCTGCCGCGAACTCTCGAGCACGGTTCGCCGCGTCACACGCTCCGGCCGTCGGGACTCCCTGCACCAACAGCCAGCCCGTTCATGTGGCCGAAATATGGCCCCGAACAGCGGGTCGGCAACGCCGGGCGGGTCGCTCTCGTCCTGTCCAGCGTCCGAGCATGTTGGGGGTTAGCACCGCCGACCACCTTTGCGCGGGAGGACGGACCGCGAGGAGTTGATCGGCCGGGAAGGATTTAGGAGTTTCAAGATGCACGCACTTTCCAGGAAGACGGCGTTGCCCCTTCTGCTGGCGACCCTTGCCATGCCGCTGGCAAGTGGCGGGGCCGCGCAGGATGCGCAGCCGACGACCTATGGCGATGACGGCCTGACAGTTTTTGGCACCCCGCCGGCCGACCTTGCCGGCCTGCCTGAAGGTCCGGAGGTCGACGGCTTCATTTCGGCGCGCAAGGGCGATCGGTTCCAGGTGACCGGCGAGACGGGTGAGAAGACCGTCATCGGTATCAGCGCCGCGACCGAAGTGAAGGGCAGCGGCGGCTTCCTGGGTCTAGGCAGCACCAAGCTTGGCCAGGATGCGATCCTCAACGGCCTGCCGGTGACCGTGAAGACTGTGCAGTGGGGCGGCGGGCTCGTCGCCAGCGCGGTCAAGTTCAAGAAGGGCGACTACAGGACCGCCGCGATGATCAGCCGCGGGACCGCGCAAGGGTTCGCCGAACAGACTGCGGCAACCGAAGCGCTGCGCAGCCGGGTTGCCGATATCGACAATTACAACGTCAAGGGCACGACCAACGTGTTCTTCGACACCGGCAAGTACAACCTGACGCCCCAGGCCCAGGCCGATCTGTGTCAGGCGGCAAACCAGGCGCAGGCGATGGACAACGCGCTCCTTCTGGTCGTCGGCTATACCGATTCGACCGGCGGGTACGAGATCAACCAGACGCTGAGCGAGAAGCGTGCGAGCCGGGTGGTCAACTACCTCCAGCAGCAGTGCGGCTGGAAGCCTTATCGCATGCTGACCCCGACTGGCATGGCCGAGGCCGATCCGCTGGCCGACAACTCGACCGCCTACGGCAAGGCGCAGAACCGCCGGGTCGCGGTGAACATCCTCGTCAGTAAGGCTGTCGATGGTATGTAGTCGGACCGGGCGGGCGACGGCCCTCGTGCCGCGCCCGCCCGAAACCGTTCACAGGCCCCGAGGCATACCGAATCTCTGCCAGCTATCACGCCTTCCCATTGCCCGGGCAAAGTCCGGGCTCGCTAGAGAAGGCGCATCTGCCCGCCGGTCTCAGGTGGACGGAAGCTCGTGCAATCGAGTTCGAACCGGTGCTTGCCGATCCCCGCGCGCCTGCATGCCAGCGTAAACCGGGCGCGGAACAACTCGGCCCACACGCCCGATGGCTTCATCCGGGTAAAGAAACCAGGGTCGTTGTCCCGTCCCCCACGGATAGACCGGACGATCCCCATCACCTTGTCGCCGCGCTCGGGAAAGTGAACCGAAAGCCATTCGCGAAAAAGCGGTGCGACCTCGTGCGGCAGCCGGAGCGGGATCCAGCCCGCCGATCGAACGCCGAGCGCAGCGGCGCGCGAAACGATCTCCTCCATGAATTCGTCGGTGATCGCGGGGATGACCGGTGAAACCGAGCAATGCGCCGGCACGCCGGCCTCGACCAGCTTGCCGAGCGCGGCAAGCCGCTTCGCAGGCGACGCCGCCCTTGGCTCGAGCTTGCTCGATAGCCTTGCGTCGAGGCTGGTGACCGAGATGCTCACTGCAACCAGCCGTCGCTCCGCCAGCTGGACGAGCAGGCCGAGGTCGTCGAGCACGCGGTCGGACTTAGTGGTGATCATGACCGGGTGCCGGGCGTCGAGGCAAACCTCGAGCACCTGCCGCGTGATCCGGTAGCGGCGCTCGATCGGCTGGTAGGGATCGGTGTTGGTTCCCATCGCAATAGGGCGCGGCCGGTAGCGCGGCTTGGCGAGTGTCTCACGCAGCAGCCGCGCCGCGTCGGGCTTGGCAAAAAGCCTGGTCTCGAAGTCGAGCCCGGGCGAAAGGTCGTGGAAGGCATGGGTCGGCCGCGCAAAGCAGTAGATGCAGCCATGCTCACACCCGCGATAGGCATTGACCGACCGGTCGAAGCCGATGTCGGGCGAGGCGTTGAAGCTGAGGATGGTCCGGGGCCGTTCCTCCGTAACGGTGGTGCGCAGCTTCACCGGAGGACCGTCCAACCGCTCAACGTAGTCGCGCCAGTCGCCGTCCGCTTCCCGCTCGGCGAGGCCGAAGCGGGTCGGCACCCGTGATCCTTGCGCGCCGCGTCCAGCGACCTCGGGTTCGAGTCGGCGTTCCATCCGCGAGAACATACACGGAACAAATGGCCGGATTAAGCGTCTACTTTTCCCGCAGGCGAGGCATCAGCTCGACAAAGTTGCAGGGCCGGTTGCGGCTATCGAGCTGTTCGGCAAGGATGCCGTCCCACCCGTCCTTTACCGCTCCGTTGGACCCGGGAAGGGCGAAGACGTAGGTGCCGCGCGCGACCACCGCCATCGCGCGGCTCTGGACGGTACTGGTTCCGATCGACTTGAAGCTGAGCCAGCGGAACAACTCCCCGAAACCGGGGACGTCCTTGTCCTTGACCCGGTCGAGCGCCTCCGGCGTCACGTCGCGCCCCGTCAGTCCGGTCCCGCCCGTCGTCACGATCGCGTCGATTTGCGGATCGTCGATCCAGGCGTTCAGTCTATCCGCGATATCGGTCGCGTCATCCTTCACGATCGCGCGGGCGACAAGCGCGTGTCCTGCCTGGCTTATCCGGTCCGCCAGGATGTCGCCGCTGGTATCGTCGGCGGTCGTGCGCGTATCGGATACGGTGAGCAGAGCGATATTGATCGGCCGGAACGCGCGGCTGGAATCGATTGCCATCTAACGGCGCGAAAGCCGCACGCCCTTGCTGCCCGACAGCTCGGGGAAGGTCGGCCAGAGCCCTTGCGCGAGTGCGAGGCGGCTGTCCGAGCCTGCGCCCGCCTGCCGCTCGTACATCCAGTAGTTGCGCATGACGATTGCGACGTAGCCGCGGGTCTCCCAGTACGGGATGCTCTCCATGTAGAGTAGCGGATCGCCCTCGTCGTTGATCTCGGTGTTCCAGCGGGTGATCGGCGAGAGGCCTGCGTTGTAGGCGGCCATGATCTTGGGCAACAGCCCGCCGGTGGCCGTGCTGTCGCGCAGCATGGTGAGGTTTTCCTGCCCGAAAGCGAGGTTGGTCGCGGGGTCCGACAGGTTGACGTAGCTTGCACTCATGTTGAGTCGAGGGGCGTGCTGGCGGACCGTGATCGGCGTGATCTGCATCAACCCCTTCGCCTGCGCCGGGCTGACCGCGTTCACCTGGAACCGCGATTCCTGCAGTGCGTGAGCGAAGGCGAGCGCCGGATCGACCTGCCAGCCGTTCGCCGGCTGCCAGCGCGGGGCGGGGTAGCGCAGGGCGGTTTCGGCGCGCGCGCCGCGCGGGGCATTGGCCGCCATCCACAACTGCGTGGAGGGCAGGCCGAGTTCACGCGCCAGGCGTGACAGCGCGTCGTACTCCCCGGCCGGTCCGATCCGGGCTTCGTGTCTCAGAACCTCGTCGGCAAGCGCGTCGCGCCCGATTTCAGAAAGGGCGACGGCGGTCCTGACATTGTTCGATCCGCGAAGGCGTTGCCAGTCGGCAAGGTCGAAATCGGCAGTTCGCTTGCCTCCGGGCAGACCCTGTCCAAGCGCTTCGCGCGCCAGCATGCCATAAAGTGTCTCGTCCATTCGCGCCGCGCCGCGCAGGTGTTCGGCAGAACGTTCGGGCTGGCGGCAGCGGATGAATGCGCGGCTCGCCCAGTAATGCGCGGCCGCGGTCAGTTCAGGGTTTTGCGCCGAGCCGGCGGCCCGTTGAAAGGCGTCTGCCGCTCCCGCGCAATCGTCGAGCCGCCATGCGGCGAGGCCCGCAGTCCAGTCGCCTTCGCCGACCCATGCGCCGCTCCCGCCGTCGCGCACGGTTTCCGCCATCGCGAGCGCGGCGGCGTTCTGGTTCTCGATGTAATAGCTCCACGCGACGCGCTGGCGCCATTCCGCGCGGGCGGCCGGGGATAGCGAAGCGTCAACCCCGTCGAGCAGGAGGCGCGCACCGCCGGGATCGTCGTTCTTGATCCGATCGAGGATCGCTGCCTTCACGTCAGCCGGCATCGTTCCGTCGTCGATGGCAGACGGCAGGACCCGGCGCGGCGCATAGCCCTGCGGCACGAGGCGCTGCTCCGGCGGCAGGGGCGGTGTCGCGGTCAGCCCGCGCTTTAGGCCGAGGTTGGCCATCTGCTGCGCCATCGGGAGGCGGGTGCCTTGCGAAAGCCAGGCCTCTATCGCCGGCAATTCGACCTTGGGACTTGCCGCATCGAGGTAGTACTGCGCGCGGGCCACCTGGTGCAGCGGGCCGTCGGGCCGCTCGGCGAACATCGTGTCCACCTTCGTCCAGTCCTTCGCGTCGATCGCGGAGAACAGGGTCTTGTACCAGTCTCGTTCGGACTGGCTGAGCAATTCGGGGACGTTCGTGCTCGTCGCGCGCTTGCGGAAATATTCGGCAGCACTGGAGTTGGCGAGCGCCGGGGTCGTAGCCGCGAGCGCGAGCGCGCCTGCAAAAAGGTAAGCTAGTCTTGCGCGTCGCGCCATGCGTCGGTGTCCGTCCAGTCCAGCCAGCGCCGCCAGAACCGGGCCCGCAGCTGCCAGTTGCCGAGCAGCCGTTCGAGCCCCGCTTCGAACAGCGCGGGCACCCTTCCGCCTTCATGGTTAAAGCTCTGTAACTTTTGAGCACCTTGCGCCGGATCGTGCCCGCAAAGCGGCAGGATGTTGCGTCCGAACGCGATGAGCCGTTTGGGCCGTACCAGCGCGACGTGGTGAGCGACCAGTGCGCTCATCCCGTGACGCCGGACCTGGTCCCAATCTGCAAGCGGGGTGTGACGCGGCAGGACGGACGCGCGGTATACCGTGTTGAGGCCCAGACCCGCAGCGAGCGCAAATCCGCTCAGGAGATTCCCGTGGGGGCCGGACAGGAGCATTTCCCGATCATCTTCCTCGGGCATGGGGACCAGGATCATCAGCTCGGGCCCGGCCGCGCCGATGGGACCGAGGCGCGGCGCGAGGCCGCCCTCGTCGAGCGACGGTTCGGTCAGCCACCACTGCCTGAAGGATTCAAGATCCTGTGGCCACCCTTCCCGCGGGCCGCCGATCGTCGGCTCTGGCACGGCAACCGGCGTGGGCCTGTCGGGGACGGGCCGTGCGGGCTGCGTTCGATCGTCAAGCTTTGCCGGATCGGCCAGCCAGGTGCGGGGATCGTCGTGGAATACCGCGTCCACGCCCGCTTCGCGCCACCAATCGAACGCCGCGGCGATATCGGCTGCAAGAGGGGAGGGGGCGGAGCGCTGCACGGGAGATGGGTCTTGACCTCACCCGCGCGTGCAATCAAGCCGGTCGCGAACATTAACGGGGAGCCGACCAGGCAATGAGCGAACGCGAATCGATGCCGTGCGACGTGGTGATCGTCGGGGGAGGTCCGGCCGGCCTCGCTGCGGCAATCCGCCTCAAGCAGCTGAACGACGCGCTCGAAGTCGTGGTGCTCGAGAAGGGTAGCGAGATCGGCGCGCACATCCTTTCGGGAGCGGTGGTCGATCCCAAGGCGCTCGACGAACTGCTTCCCGAATGGCGCGACCAGGGTTGCCCGATGGTCGAGACCCCGGTCACCGACAACTGGCACTGGGTGCTCTCGAAGAAGGGCAAGACGAGCATCCCGCACCTGCTGATGCCGCCGTTCATGTCGAACGACGGGTGTTACACGGGGTCGCTCGGAAACATGTGCCGCTGGCTCGCCGAGCAGGCCGAAGGCCTGGGGGTAATGGTGTTCCCCGGCTTCCCCGCCGCCGAAGTGCTGTTCGACGACGAAGGCCGCGTGGCCGGCGTGATCACACAGGACATGGGCGTGGCCGCCGATGGCAGCCAGAAGCCCGATTTCCAACCGGGCATGGAAATCCATGCGAAGTACACGCTCTTCGCCGAAGGCGCGCGCGGCAATCTCACCAAGCAGATGAAGGCGAAGTTCGACCTCGAGGCTGATTGCTGCCCGCAGGTTTACGGCCTCGGCGTGAAGGAGTTGTGGGACATCGATCCCGACAAGCACGTGCCCGGCCGCGTGATCCACACGCAGGGCTGGCCGCTTTCGGAAAGCGAAAGCTGGGGCGGCGGGTTCCTCTACCACCAGGCGAACGGGCAGGTTGCGCTGGGGTTCGTCACCGCGCTCGATTATCGCAACCCGTGGGTCAGCCCGTTCCAGGAATTCCAGCGCTGGAAACAGCACCCGGCGATCCGCGAATACCTCGAGGGCGGCAAGCGCGTGGCTTATGGCGCGCGCGCGATCAACGAGGGAGGCTGGCAGAGTGTGCCGAGGCTCGCCTTCCCCGGCGGCGCGCTGATCGGCTGCGCGGCGGGCTTCGTGAACGTGCCGCGCATCAAGGGCAGCCATACGGCGATGAAGAGCGGAATGCTCGCCGCCGAGGCGATCGCCGCCGCGATCGGGCGCGGCGAAGAGAAGAGCGCGCTGATGGACTACGACGCGGCGGTGCGTTCGAGTTGGATCGCCGACGAATTGAAGCTGGTGCAGAACGCGCAGCCGGCGGTCGCCAAGTTCGGCGGCGACATGGGTACGATCGTCGCGGGCCTCGACATGTGGCTGCGCTATCTCAAGATGCCGATAATCCCGGCATTCAAGCACGAGCCCGACTACGAACTGACCGGCCGCGCTGACCTCTACCCGAAGATCGAATATCCCAAGCCCGACGGCAAGATCAGCTTCGACCGCCTGACGAGCGTGAGTTTCAGCTATACCAACCATGCCGAGGACCAGCCGGTCCACCTCAAGGTCAAGGACATGGAGCTGCAGAAGCGGAGCGAGCTTGGCGTCTACGGCGGGCCCTCGCAGTTCTACTGCCCGGCGGGTGTCTACGAATGGCTGGTCGACGAGGCCACCGGCGCACCGAAGTACCAGATCAACTCGCAGAACTGCGTCCACTGCAAGACCTGCGACATCAAGGACCCCAACCAGAACATAAACTGGACCACGCCCGAAGGCGGCGGCGGGCCAAACTATCCGAACATGTGATCACGCGCCGGTGCGCGAGACCGCCTACGCCAAGATCAATCTCGCGCTGCACGTCCGGCGGCGGCGCGAGGATGGCTATCATGCGCTCGAGACGTTGTTCGCGTTCGTCGATGCCGGGGACGACCTGTCAGCCCGAAGATCGGAGCGGGACGACCTGACAGTATCCGGCGAGTTCGCGCCGCAACTGGTTGATCCATTGGGTAACATCGTCGCCAAGGCGCTCTCCAAACTGCCGCGCCCGGACGGGATTTCGATTGCGCTCGACAAGAAACTGCCGGTCGCCGCAGGGCTTGGCGGGGGGTCGGCGGACGCGGGGGCGGTGTTCCGCATCATCGAGGCGATGCACGGGCTGCCCGACGAATGGCGGGAACGCGCCGCCTCGCTCGGCGCCGATGTGCCCGCCTGCGTCGAGAGCAAGATGTGTCTCGGCCACGGCACCGGCACTCAATTGTCGCGCGTGCTCAATGACCTGGAGGGGACTCCTGTGCTGCTCGTCAACCCGCGGGTGCCGCTTGCCACGGCGCCAGTGTTTGCCGGGTGGGACGGCCGCGATCGCGGGCCGCTGCCGGATGGTCCCGCCTCGCGCATCGCTGCAGATGGGCGCAACGACCTCGAATCGCCCGCCATTGCGCTGGTGCCGCAGATCGCGGAGGTGCTTGACGCGCTGCGCGAAACCGGCGCATCTCTTGCCCGTATGTCGGGTTCGGGAGCGACGTGCTTTGCGCTTTATCCTTGCATGGACGCCCTGGGCGATGGCGCCGCGCGCCTTGCGACCGACAGGCCGGGCTGGTGGCAGATGAGCGGGAGCCTGCGTTCTTGATCAGCGATTGGCAGCCGTGGCGCCGGGTGGGTCCCGAACCACGACGCAGGGGGCTTGTGCTCGTGGCGGACCACGCCTCGAACTTCGTGCCCGGCGATGTCGAACTGGGGATCGACCCAAACCTCCTGAGTGAGCACGTCGCGCTCGACATCGGGGTCGAGGGTGTCGCCGAGCGCATGGCGCGCCGTCACGGCGTGCCGGCGCATCTGGCTACAGTCAGTCGCCTCGTGTGCGATCTTCACCGCGAGGAGGATCATCCGGCAGTCGTTCCCACTACCAGCGACGGGCACCTCGTTCCGGGCAACATCGGCGCGAATGTCGAAGCCAGGCTCGACCGCTTCCACCGCCCCTATCATCATGCGCTGGCCAAATGGCTCGACGAAGCCGATCCCGGACTTATCATTTCCTTGCATAGCTTTACGCCCGCTCTTTCAAGCAGGGTCGAGGAACGGCCCTGGGAGGTCACGCTGCTCTATAACAAGGACGACCTGCCCGCGCGGCATGCCATCCGCCTTTTTGGCGAACAGGGACTGACGGTGGGTGACAACCAGCCCTATTCCGGCAAGGAACTGAACGCGACGATGAACCGCCACGCCGAGATGCACGGGAGGCATTATCTCGCGATCGAGGTGCGACAGGACCAGATCGTGACCGAAGCAGGCCAGGCCCGCTGGGCGGCGATGATAGCCGACGTCGCCGGCCGGGTGGCACTCATGCTTGAGGCGGCGTAAGGAAAAGCCGTTGGGGTTCGCGCGGCGTCTGGCCTAACCGGGTCCCGACAGCCAAGGATCCTTGCCCATGCCCGAACTTCGCTCCCGCACGACCACCCACGGCCGCAACATGGCCGGCGCGCGCGGCCTGTGGCGTGCGACAGGGATGAAGGACGACGATTTCGGCAAGCCGATCGTCGCGGTCGTGAACAGCTTCACCCAGTTTGTCCCCGGACACGTTCACCTGAAAGACCTTGGCCAGCTCGTCGCGCGGCAGATCGAGGCTGCGGGCGGGGTCGCCAAGGAATTCAACACTATTGCCGTCGATGACGGCATCGCGATGGGGCACGACGGTATGCTCTATTCGCTTCCCAGCCGCGAGCTGATCGCCGACAGCGTCGAGTACATGGTCAACGCCCATTGCGCCGACGCGATGGTGTGCATCTCGAATTGCGACAAGATCACCCCCGGAATGCTGATGGCCGCGATGCGGATCAACATCCCCGCAGTCTTCGTGAGCGGCGGGCCGATGGAAGCGGGCAAGGTCGTCGTAAAGGGCAAGGAGGTCGCCCTTGACCTCGTCGATGCGATGGTCGCTGCCGCCGACGAGAAGTACACCGACGAGGAAGTGGCCGACATCGAGAAGGCCGCTTGCCCCACGTGCGGCAGTTGTTCGGGAATGTTCACCGCCAACTCGATGAACTGCCTGACCGAAGCTCTCGGGCTGTCGCTGCCCGGCAACGGGTCGGTACTGGCTACTCATGCGGACCGGCAGGGGCTGTTCGAGCGCGCGGGGCGACTAGTGGTCGAGCTATGCCGTCGCTACTACGGCGAGGACGACGACAGCGTGCTGCCGCGATCGGTCGCCTCGTTCGAGGCGTTCGAGAACGCGATGAGCCTCGACATCGCAATGGGGGGGTCGACCAACACCGTACTCCACCTGCTCGCCGCGGCGCACGAGGCGGGGGTCGATTTCACCATGCAGGACATCGACCGGTTGAGCCGTGAGGTGCCGTGCCTCTGCAAGGTCGCCCCGGCAAAGAGCGACGTCCACATGGAGGACGTCCACAGGGCGGGGGGGATCATGGCCATCCTGGGCGAGCTCGACCGGGCGGGGCTCCTCCACACTGCCTTGCCCACCGTGCATTCACCCACGATGGGCGATGCGCTTGCCGATTGGGATGTGCGGCTGACGAACAACCCCAAGGTGCAGGATTTCTACCGCGCCGCACCGGGCGGGGTGCCGACACAGACCGCTTTCAGCCAGTCACGGCGCTGGGACGATCTCGACACCGATCGGGCCAGCGGCGTGATCCGGTCGAAGGACCATGCATTCAGCCAGGACGGCGGCCTCGCGGTGCTGTTCGGCAACATCGCCAAGGACGGATGCATTGTGAAGACGGCCGGCGTCGACGAGAGCATCCTTACCTTTGGCGGACCGGCGAAGGTCTTCGAGAGCCAGGACGCTGCGGTGGCGGCGATCCTGACCGACCAGGTCGTCGAAGGCGATGTCGTGGTGATCCGCTACGAAGGGCCGCGTGGCGGGCCAGGCATGCAGGAGATGCTCTATCCGACGAGCTACCTCAAGTCGAAGGGGCTTGGCGCCGCATGCGCCTTGGTGACCGATGGGCGGTTTTCGGGCGGAACGAGCGGGCTGTCGATCGGCCACGCCAGTCCCGAGGCTGCCGAAGGGGGAGCAATCGGTCTCGTCGAGGATGGCGATTGGATCGAGATCGACATCCCCAACAGGACCATTCAGCTGGTCGTGCCCGACGATGAATTGGCCCGCCGCAGGATCGAGCAGGACAAGAAGGGCTGGTTCCCAGCCCGGCCGCGCCCGCGCGCAGTGTCCCCAGCGCTCCAGGCCTATGCCGCGTTGACGACCAGCGCTGCGCGCGGCGCGGTGCGCGACGTAGGCAGGCTGCGGCGTTGAAGCGGTTCGCTCCGGTCATGGCAGCGCTCTTGGTCGCGGCCTGCGGCGGGGAGACCCAGCCGCAGGCCGCGGAGGGTGCGACGCGTATCGAATGCGCGCTGGGCGAGGGCGGCAATATGGGCCCCGATTGCCTCGTCGAAAGAGTCGCGGGTGAAGAGGGCGGCGAATTCGTCGTCCGCCATCCCGACGGCAAGTTCCGCCGCTTCCGGATCGCGCCGGATCGCCGCGGGATGATTGCGGTCGACGGTGCCGACGACGCGGTGAACGCGATCGCGGGCGACCCGCCGGTTCTGGAAGTCACCGTCGGTGCCGATCGCTACCGGTTTCCGGCAGATATCGATGCAACCCGCTGATCAGGTTCTCACCGCGGCGCAGATGCGCGCCGCCGAAGAAGCGCTGATCGCAGACGATACCTCCGTCGACGAACTCATGCTGCGCGCCGGACGCGGGGCGGCGGAATGGGTCTGGCGGGTGGCGGCCGGGCGAGGGGTCACGGTGCTGTGCGGTCCCGGAAACAACGGGGGCGACGGCTACGTCATCGCGGAAACCCTGCGGTCACGCGGCCTGGGGGTGAAGGTAGTTGCGCCCTGCGAGCCGACAACCGAGGCCGCGCGCAAAGCTCGATCGGCCTGGGGCGGCGAGGTCGCGACGGCGCCTGATGGTGCCCATGGCGGTATCTTCGTCGATTGCCTGTTCGGTTCGGGACTGACCCGCGCCCTGTCCCGGGACCACGAAGCGCTGCTGGCCCGGCTTGCCGCGGACCATGCATACACCGTTGGCGTCGATCTCCCGAGCGGCGTCTCGACCGATGACGGCGATCTCCTTGGCGCGGTGCAGCCTTGCGACCTGACGCTGGCGCTGGGCGCATGGAAGCCGGCTCATTTTCTGATGCCCGCGCTCGGCGTGCTCGGCGAAACGCGGCTGGTCGAGATCGGGGTCAGCCCCATCGGGGACGCGGCCGGTGTCTATCGGCGTCCACGCTTCGTCCCCCCGGCACGGGATGCGCACAAGTATTCGCGCGGCCTTGTCGGGGTGGTAGCCGGTCGGATGCCGGGCGCCGCGATCCTCGCTGCGACGGCGGCCATGCGCGGCGGGGCGGGGTACGTGAAACTCCTTTCGGCGCATTCGCATCCGGCAGCACCGGCCGCGCTGGTGGTCGATACATCCGATCTCGACACCGCGCTCGGCGACCGGCGCTGGTCGTCGCTCGTGGTGGGACCCGGACTGGGCCGCGATGCGCTCGCCCGAACGATGCTGGGCGCGGTGCTCGACGCGGGAAAGCCCACTGTGCTTGATGCGGATGCGCTTCATCTTCTCGACGACGACCTTCTCGAAGGCGTCGATCCCTCGCGGCTGCTTCTGACCCCGCATGAAGGCGAACTGTCCCGCCTTTGCGCCGCGCTGGGCGTGGTGGCCGAGGGCAAGGTCGACCGCGTGAAGTCGCTCGCCGGCGCGACGGGCCTGACCGTGCTGGCCAAGGGTCCCGACACCGTCCTGGCCGCCGCCGATGGACGCCTCGCGTTCTTTCGGCCAGCACCGACATGGCTTGCGGGCGCCGGGACGGGCGATGTGCTCGCAGGATTGGCGGCAAGTCGCCTCGCAGTCGGCAGACCCCCGTTCGAGGCGGCGGGCGAGGCTGTCTGGATACACGGTGAAGCGGCCCGACTGGCCGGGACCAGCCCGATTGCCGACGATCTTGTGCAGCATATTTCATATGCTTACGACCGTTTCCTGTGACGAGCGGCGAAGAAATAGTTCGCGTGGCCGCGAGGGGCGACGGTGTGACGGCGAGTGGTCGCCACGTCGCGCTGGCCGCGCCGGGCGACGTCGTGCTCGCAGATGGAGCCGTGCAACCGGGACCGCATCACGCAGTTCCGCCCTGCCGCCATTTCGGTCGCTGCGGGGGATGTCAGCTGCAGCACCTCGACGATGCTGCACTGGCGGACTTCGTGAGCGACCGGGTGCTGAACGCCGCGAGGGCTCAGGGCATCGAGCCTGCCGGCATTGCCGCGGCGCATTTGTCCCCTCCCCGAAGCCGTCGCCGGGCGACGCTCCATGCCCAGCCCGCCGGGGGAAAGGTCGTCATTGGATTCAGGGAATCCGCTTCGCACAGGATAGTTGACCTTGCGGAGTGTCATGTCCTGCGACCCGAGCTGTTCGCGCTCGTCGCACCCCTGCGGACGATGCTGTCCGCCCAGCGGGGGCGGTGGGCAGTCGACGTCGAGCTTTCGGTGACCGATCGAGGGGTTGATTGCGGGCTCAAGGGGTTTGTCGTGGAGGGGCTCGAAGCGACCGAGGCGGCGCTCGATTTCGCCCGGAGCCAACGTCTCGCGCGGCTGACGGTCGACCTGGGCTTCGGTCCCGAGGCGGTTTGGGAGCCCGAGCCGGTCACCGTGACGCTTGGCAGCGCGTCCGTGCCGCTGCCGCCCGGATCCTTCCTTCAGGCTACCGACGACGGCGAAGCCGCGCTGGTCGCAGCAGCCCGGGAATGGCTGGCGAACAGCGAGCACGTTGCCGACCTGTTCGCGGGGCTCGGTACGTTCGCCTTTGCGCTCGACAAGCGCGTCGACGCCTACGAGGCTGCGCGCGGCGCGCATCTCGCATGCCGGGCGGCGTCGGCGCGGTCCGGCGGACGGGTGTCGGCGCACCACCGCGACCTCTTCCGAAATCCCCTTGCGCCTCACGAAGTCGGCGCTTTCGACGCCGTCCTGCTCGACCCCCCGCGCGCCGGCGCGCGCGAACAGGTTGCCGCTATCGCGACCAGCGGCGTCAGCCGGGTGGTTTACGTCAGTTGTAACCCGGTCAGCTGGGCGAAGGACGCGCGAACGCTAATCGACGCGGGCTTCGTGCTGGCCGAGCTGAGGCCGGTGGGCCAGTTCCGCTGGTCCACGCACGTCGAGCTTGCCAGCCTGTTCGTCCGCTGATCGCGGGTTCAGGCGCGCAGCATGGCCAGTAATTCGCTGTCCAGAAACTCGCGCGCGTGGGGTTCGACCCACGCATGGCTGGCGCCAGGGCAGCGCGTGAGGCGCGCGTCGCCATCCGGCCAGTTCGCATCGAAAGCCTGTGCTGTCCGGTCGGCTCCCGCGAGGATGATCCTGGCAGGACCACTGAACCCTGCGAGCCCGGCCGCGATTTCTCCCGCGAGATTCGAGGGTCTGCCACCGGGCCTCGCAGCCTGGAGCAGTCCCCGTGCCAGCTTGGGAACGTCCACTCCGCCCTTCAGCAACCGCAGAATTTCCTTCGGATCCTTCAGTTTTGCCGAATAGCGGGCGCGGACGGCGGCCGGTGGGGGGACGGAGCCTGCATCCTCAAGGGTCCAGGGATTGGACAAGACCAGGGCGTCGAAGCCATCGCCCTCGGCCAGCATCAGAGCGCTGGCGGCGTCGCAGTTGCCGAAGCCGACCACCCGGTCCACGTGGGGAGCGATCGCGCGAAAAGCCGCCAGCGCTGCCTCCAGGTCCTTGCGGCTCTTGCGGAATCCCTTGTTCTCGCCCCCGCTGTCGCCGACTCCCCGGCGATCGAAGCGGAATACCGGGAAACCCTTTCGCGCAATGCGCGCGGCCAGCGCGGCCTGGCCCGAAAAGGCACCGCTGCGCACTTCGTTGCCTCCGGAGACGATCAGGAGGCCGCTTGTGCTCGGCGCAGTGTCAAGCGTGCCCGCGAGCATGGTACCCGCGCAGTTGAAGGTAAGATGGAGGCGGCTCATGCGCCGCCGATCCCGATAGCGATCATCGCCGCAAGGGCATCGGCCTGCTCGGGATCGTCGTCGGGTTCGGCGCGCAGCCAAAGGGCCGCTCCGCCGAGTGCAGCCTGCTCGATCTCGATCAGGTCGCTCGCCGGCTCGGCAGCCTCGAGATCGCGGAACATCGCGGCTCCGATGGGCCACCCCGCAAGCTCGATTCCTTCGCTGCGCCCGAGCGCCATCAGGTCTTCCGTTCGCTCGTCGCGGCCGGCTTCCCGGGCAGCGATCGTGCGCGCCCGGATCATCGAGCGCAAGACCTGTCGGCCGCCGGCGGGAGCATACTGCCAGCCTGGCAACGCCTCGGGCACGAGCAAGGCCCCGGCACGAATCGACAGCACGTGAGTGGCGGAAAAACGGGTCGCGGCGGCGGCGGACGCCTCGCGCCAGGTATCGAGCGTCTGCTCGGACAGCTTCGCCAGGCTCTCGTTGCAGCCCGGCAAGTCGGGCAGCATGGAATCGATGCCCGACAGGTCGAGTCGACGCATCACCTCGACAGTCGTTCGGCGCAGCTTGTTGGCCTCGTCGAACCACGCGGGAAGAACGAGCACACGCGCTTGCCGACGCCCGTCGAAAACGAGCGCCATCTCCTCTCGCGTCCCGCCGCCAGCAACGGGACACGGCCATTCGACGAGGTCGAGCGAGGTCACGTCGCTGCGGCTTTGCCCTCGGCGAAGGCCAGCAGACCGCCGTAGGTTTCGAGCATCTCGCCGTCGACGTCGTCGTCGTCGATGACGATATCGAGCCGGTCTTCCATTTCCGTGAGCAACCCGGCGACGGCCATCGAATCCAGTTCAGGCAGGTGTCCAAACAGGCCGGTGCCCGCATCGAATGCGGCAACCCGCTGGGCATCGAGGCCAAGGACATCGCCGAGAATCGCGCGAAGCTTCGCGTCGATCGCCGCGCGACTTGGCGCGAGATGGTGGCCGTCAGTCATCCGGGCTTTTCCCCTCACGAAAGCGCGGGCTGCGCCCTAGCGAGCGCGCTGGGCCTGCGCAAGCGCGCGCTTGGCCAGTGCGGGCCAGGCTTTCGGTTGCCGGGGGTCGAGGCAGTCGATGCGGTAGCGTGGCCGGTCGACCTCCATCCAGTCGCGCTTGTACGGATCGTCACCGGTTCCGAAATCGACGAGTTCGACCCGGTCGTGATCGATCACTCGCTCGAACAGCGCGGCGCTGAGCGTGGTTCCCGCCGAAAGGGCGCTCGCGTCCTCCCGGTGCGCGAGCTTGTGGATGTAGGCCGTGCGATCTTCGACCGTCCAGAACTGCGCAGCGACCGCTTTACTCTCATGTGTCCGGGCGACGCCCAGGCGGATGCGGCCGGCTGCGCCCTCGGCCTGCGCAAATCGCCGCAAGAAGGCGGGATCGCCCTCTTCAGGTTTCCAGCTCTCCGCATAGATGGCCTCGTACTCGGCCCAGGCATCGGGGTCGAAAC
The DNA here is from genome assembly GCF_051912845.1 of Tsuneonella sediminis. Taxonomy (NCBI): domain Bacteria; kingdom Pseudomonadati; phylum Pseudomonadota; class Alphaproteobacteria; order Sphingomonadales; family Erythrobacteraceae; genus Tsuneonella; species Tsuneonella sediminis. The sequence continues at coordinate 155,424 of NZ_JBNCBU010000001.1, forward strand.
GATCGAATATCTCCACCTCGACCTTCTTCCCCTTCCTCTTGAGCGTCGTGCGCATCCGGCCGGGACGGGCAGCCCAGTAATCGGCGAAGCTGCGGCCCCGGACGGGCAGGACATGATTATGGTCACAGGGCTCGGTGCGGACATGCCATCCCGCGATCCTGAACGCCTGCTCCAGGCGGTCCGCGCTGCCGTCCTCGTTGGGAACCGGCCACAGGGTGACGCGGTGGGTCCTGTCGCGCAGGTTCCGTGCAATCGAAGCGAGGAGGACCAGGTTGTCGCCCCGCGGGCGCCAGGTGAATGCGTACCAGTTCCGGTAGGCTTCGATCCGTCCGTTCGCTTCGGTCAGCACGAGTTCGGCGTTGCCTGCCCGCGCGACGAGCGGAGCCTGGCCCGCCTCGGCGAGCAGCGTGAACCATTCCGTCCGCTCGAACGGCCCGCAATCCGCATCTGCGGCTTGCAAGACGTTAACCGTGTCGTGATAGCTGACCGCGCTCAAGCCCGTTTCGCCTTCGGAGTGTCCATGCCAGTTGCGCTCGATCCCCGGCCCCGGCCGCTCGATCACCTCGCCGAACGGGGCGAGGGACAAGCGTCGGCGCTGGTCTTGCGCACCGGCACCCTTAGCTTCGAGGGCTTAAGAACCCGTGTCGGACTGCTCGCAGCGTGGCTGGCACAACGGGCGGCCAGGGGCGACCGCATCGCAAGCTGGGCGGCGAAGGGTGAGACGACCTGTCTCCTTCCGCTCGCCTGTGCCCGCGCGGGGATGGTCCACGTGCCCATCAATCCCCTGCTCAAGCGGATGCAGGTCGCGCACATCCTGGCAGACAGCGGCGCGGTGATGCTCGTCGGCACCAGGGCACGGCTCGACAGCCTTGAACCCGGCGACGTGCCAGGCCACTGCGCCATGATCTGCGAGGCCGCGATTTGGGACGGTGCCGAAGGTTGTGATCCGATCGGTCCGTCGGCCGAGGATCCCGGAAAGGTCGCCGCCATCCTTTATACGAGCGGTTCGACGGGCAAGCCCAAGGGAGTGATGTTGAGCCATGCGAACATGTGGCTCGGCGCCGTAAGCGTTGCGCATTACCTCGACATGGCGCCAGACGACGTGACGCTGGCGGTCCTCCCGTTGAGTTTCGATTACGGGCAGAACCAGCTCTTCAGCACCTGGTATGCGGGCGGATGCGTCGTCCCGCTCGATTACCTCGTGCCCCGCGACGTGGTGAAAGCCTGCGCAAGACACGGCGTCACGACACTGGCGGCAGTGCCGCCGCTGTGGCTCCAGCTGGCCGAGATCGACTGGCCCGAGCATGCCGCAGCTCCACTGCGCCGGCTGACGAACAGCGGGGGCGCGCTGACCGAGCCACTGGTAAGAGCGCTGCGGCAGACGTTTCCGCAGGCCCGGCTATTTCCAATGTATGGCCTCACCGAGGCTTTTCGCTCGACTTACCTGGACCCCGCGCTGGTCGATACCCACCCGACCTCGATGGGGAGGGCGATCCCCTTCGCGGAAATCGTCGTCGTGGCCGACGATGGAACCGTGGCGGCGGATGGGGAGGAAGGGGAGCTCGTCCACGCCGGACCGCTCGTCGCACTCGGCTACTGGAAGGACGAGGTCCGCACGGCCGAGCGGTTCCGGCCCGCACCCGATGCATCGCACTCCGGCGGGATGGCGGTGTGGTCGGGCGACCGTGTGCGGCGCGAGGCCGACGGCCTGCTTTACTTCGTTGGCCGGCGCGACGCGATGATCAAGAGCGCCGGCAATCGCATCAGTCCGCAGGAGATCGAGGATGCGGCGATTGCTAGCGGTCTGGCGGCAGAGGCCGTCGCGGTCGGCGTGCCCGACAAACGGCTGGGACAAGCGGTGTGTCTGGCGGTGCGCCCCGTTGGCGCGTTCGACGAGGATGCCTTGCGCAAAGCGCTCGGGGCGACGTTGCCCAACTTCATGCAGCCCAAGATCATCCGCCAGTATGCCGAGATGCCGCGCAACCCGAACGGCAAGCTCGACCGCAACATGCTGGCTACGGAACTGGGCGCATGAAGCCGCTCGGTCCGATCCCGAGCGGGTACGAAGCGATAAACGGGCAGCTCGCGGTCGGCGAGCGGACCGCGCGAGAACTCGTAGCAGAAGCGGGCGGGACGCCCCTGTTCGTCTATTCGCGGCGCCACATGACCGATCGCATGATCCGGTTGCGCCGTGCCATGCCCGAGCGGCTGGCGATCCACTACGCGGTGAAGGCCAATTCCTGGCAGCCCCTGCTCGAACACATGGCGGGGCTAGCCGACGGGTTCGACATCGCCTCCGGTGGCGAGCTGGCCCAGGCCACCGCGGCGGGGATCGACCCGGCGCTCATCAGCTTTGCCGGGCCCGGTAAACGCGACCGGGAGCTTGAAGCGGCGATCGCGGCTGGGGCGACGATCAATTGCGAAAGCGAGAACGAGGCGCGCCGCGCATTCGCGATCGGCAAGCGGCTCGGCAGGCCGCCCCGCGTCGCAATTCGCGTCAATCCGGATTTCGAACTTCGTGGAAGCGGCATGAAAATGGGCGGCGGCGCCAAGCCCTTCGGCATCGATGCAGAGCGCGTGCCGGCGCTCGCGCGCGAGGTGATCGCGGTGGGCGCCGAATGGCGGGGCCTGCACATCTTCACCGGAAGCCAGGCTCTCGACGCCGAGGCAATCGCCGAGACGCAGGGCAACGTGCTGGACCTTGCCGACCGGCTTGCACGCGAGATCGGTCACGGCCCGCTTCCCAGGCTCAACATGGGCGGCGGGCTGGGGATCCCCTACTTCGCGGGCGATGCCCCTGTCGACCTCGAGATCGTTGGCGCGCGCCTTGCCGCGCGGTTCGCAGACTTGCCGGACACGCTTGCGGACACGCAGCTCTGCATCGAGCTGGGTCGGTTCCTGGTAGGCGAGGCAGGGGTTTACCTCTGTCAAATAGTCGACCGCAAGCAGAGCCACGGCGAGACCTACCTCGTCACCGATGGCGGTTTGCACCACCAGCTTGCGGCGTCGGGCAATTTCGGCACGGTCGTGCGCCGCAATTATCCTGTCGCCATCGCTACCCGCTTCGATGCGCAGGCGGACGAGGAAGCGAACGTCGTGGGGTGCCTGTGCACCCCGCTCGACCGGCTTGCGGACAAGGCCATGCTGCCCCGGGCCGAGGTCGGCGACATTGTCGCGGTGTTCTGCGCAGGGGCCTACGGCGCCAGCGCGTCCCCTGCCATGTTCCTTGGCCAGGGCCCGGCTCACGAGATGCTGGTTTAACCTTTACCCGGGCACTGTCCCGATATGGGACCGGCCCTCTCAAGGCCCCTCAAACCTAACGGTATGTTCACCAATTTCGGCCAGACAGCAGGCCGGTACCCGCGCCTGTGCGGTGCACCGGGTAGCTCCCGGACGATGCACCGTGACCGCGCAACGCGAGCTTTGAGGATGCATCGATGCTGATTCCCCGTCCTTTCCGCCTTCTCGCCAGCACGACCCTCGGTGCGCTGATGCTGGCCGGCTGTGCGACCGGTGGCGGGGGCCAGTTGCCGCCCGCGTCCTTCGTCGCGATGCAGGAAGGGCCGGGCGAGGATTACGTTATCGGACCCCTCGACGAGCTGACCGTCAGTGTCTGGCGCAACCCCGAATTGAGCGCGGAGAAGATCCAGGTTCGCCCCGATGGCCGCATCACCACGCCGCTTGTCAGCGACATGCCCGCGGTCGGCAAGACCCCGGCGATGCTGTCCGAGGATATCCGGCTCCAGCTTTCGCAGTACATCGAGGAGCCGCTGGTCAGCGTCATCGTCACCAACTTTGCCGGGACCTTCAGCCAGCAGATCCGGATAGTCGGCGCGACCGAGAAGCCGGCCAGCATCCCCTACCGGGCGAACATGACGGTGCTCGACGCGATGATCGCGGTCGGGGGTCTCAGCGAGTTCGCCGCGGGCAACCGGGCCAAGCTGATCCGTTTCGACAAGCAGGCGGGGCGGCAGAGGGAATTCGGCCTGCGGCTCGGAGACCTGCTCAAGCGCGGCGAGAGCGAGGCCAACGTCATGCTCCAGCCGGGCGATGTGATCATCATCCCGGAAAGCATGTTCTGACAGGGCCCGGCGCGCGATGAACGAAGTCTTCGAGGAACTGCGCGCAGCCGCGTACTCGGCCTGGACCAGGCGATGGCTGGTGCTGGGCGTCGCCTGGGGCGTGTGCCTGCTCGGCTGGATCGCGGTGGCGCTGATCCCGAACGCCTACGAATCGAAGGCGCGGATCTACGTCCAGCTCGACGATGTGCTGTCCGAGCAGCTCAAGATCGCTAACGGCGGCGCAGACGAGATCCAGCGGGTCAAGAAGACCCTCGCGGGCGCGGTGAACCTGGAGAAAGTGGTCCGCGGAACCGACCTCGGCAGGGACATCGCCAGCCAGCGCGAGATGGAGAAGGCGGTCGCGGCACTTGCCGAGGACGTCAAGGTCGAGAGCGTCGAGGACAACTTGTTCACCATCACCGCGCAGATCGGCAAGCGCAAGCTGTCGGATGCCGAAAACGCCCGGCTGGCGCAAAACGTCGTGCAGAAGCTGATCGACATTTTCCGCGAGGAGAACATCGCCGGCAATCGCGGCGAAGTTGCCGAAACGGTGGTCTTCCTCGACCAGCAGCTCGAGGAAAGGAAAGCCGAGCTCGAAACGGCCGAGGCGAAGCTCTCGCAATTCGAGGCGGAGCATCCCGAGCTTGTCGGCGGATCGACCGCGATAGCCGGCCGCCTGTCGGGCACCCGGCAGGAGCTGCGCGGTGTGGAGGCAGACCTTGCCGCCGCGCAGAGCGCGCTCGCCGCGATCAGCGGTCAGCTCGCCGGTACGCCCCGGACGCTCGCGGGCGCGGGCGACGGCAGCGCGCTGGGCCAGGCACAGGCCCAGCTGGCCGGGCTTCAGGCGCGCGGGCTAACCGACAGCCATCCCGACATCGTCGCATTGAAACGCCAGATCGCCCTGCTGCAGAAAAGCGGCGCGGGAAGCGCTGCGGCGGGCATGCCCAATCCCGCCTACAGCTCGCTCGTTTCGATCAAGGCGGAGCGCGAAGCGAACGTCCAGGCGTTGCTGGCCCGCAAGGCGGCCCTCCAGGCCGAGATCAGCGGGGCGATGGCCGACCAGGCGAGCGAACCGGCCGTCTCCGCCGAAGCGAACCGGATCAGCCGCGATTACGAAGTGCTGAAGAAGAAATACGACGAACTCCTCCAGAACCGCGAGGAGATGCGTTTGCGCGGGCAAGTCGAGAGCGAACGCTCGAGCTTCAAGTTCGACGTCGTCGATCCGCCCACCACGCCGCGTCAGCCGGCATCGCCGAATCGCCCGCTGCTGCTGTTCGGCGTGCTCGTGGCGGGAATGGCGGCGGGCATCGGCACCGCGTTCGCGCTTTCGCAGGTGAGGTCGACCTTCGCCACTGCGGCGGCCCTCGAACGGGCGTTCGATCTGCCCGTGCTCGGCTCGATCTCCGAGACACTGTCGGAAGGGGGCAGAGCGCTGCGGGCGAAGCGGATGAAAATGTTCTACGCCGGCAGCGGAGCGCTCGCCGGCCTGTTCGTGGTGCTGCTGGGGATCGAGTTCGTCCAGCGCGGCATGGTCGCGTGAGGGGGCGGGCAAGATGACCGAACAGACCAGGATCCTGCTTCCGGGCGAACCGCCGGAAGATCCGGGCACTGGTTCGCTGCTGGAGCGCGCAAGCGGGGCTTTCGGGCTGGATCCCTTCCGCCCGGCAAAGATGCCCGAACGGCTCGAGGAACCGCCGGCGAAACGCGCGGGAGTCTCCAGGCACGAGGCTGCCTCGGCTGCAAGAACGGCGACTGGTGCGGACAGGGGCGAGGCTGGAGCATCCGGCGATCTGCCGCCGGCACCCCCGCGCGCGGTCGCGTCGCCCGTAAACGAGAAGCCGGTCCGATTTTCTGGCCCCCGTCACTCGATCGATCGCGACAGGCTGGCCGATCGCGGGATCATCGTACCCGAAGCTGGGGCGACCGCGCTTCTCGAGGAGTTTCGCATCGTCAAGCGCGAGGTCATCGCCGCGGCCAATGCGGCCGGCGACGCAAGTTCGCGCCGGGTGCTCGTCTGCTCGCCGCACCCGGGAGAAGGCAAGACGTTCTGCGCAATCAACCTTGCCGTCGCGATGGCTGGCGAACGCGAGCGCGAGGTTCTGCTGATCGACGCGGATTTCGCCAAGCCCTCGGTACTGTCGACCCTTGGCTTGCCCAAGCGCCCGGGCCTGATGGATGCGCTCGCGGACCGCTCGGTCGAAGTCGAAAATCTCGTGCTCGCGACCGACATTCCGGGACTGTTCGTGTTGCCAGCCGGCGAACAGAGCACGGCCGACAGTGAATACCTGGCCAGCGCACGCACCGCCGAAGTTCTCGACCGACTGACGCGCGGTGCACCGCACCGGATGATCGTGTTCGACAGTCCGCCGGCACTGGCGGCATCGCCGGCGGCCGAGCTTGCCAAGCATGTCGGCCAGGCGCTGCTCGTCTGCCGCGCCGACCGGACCGGGCGCAGTGCGCTCGAGGATGCAGTGCGTCTGCTCGGCTCGTGTCCCGACATCAAGCTCCTGCTCAACGCGGCGCATTTCAGTCCGAGCGGGCGAAAATTCGGAACGTACTATGGTTACGAGGGGTAGGGCGGTGAACCGGACAGCCATTGCACTCGCTTGCGCCATGACGGTCGCGGCGGTTCCCGCCCATGCACAGGAACGCGGTTCCGACGACGGCCGAAAGGCGGTGCGCATCGGTCCCTATGTCGAGGCGAGTCACGTCCTCGCCGCCGAACTTTCGCCCGGGGACGATACCGTTACATACAGTCAGGCGGCGGTCGGGGTCGACGCCAGCGTGCAGGGGCGCCATAACGGCGGTTCGGCTTCGATCCGCTACGAGCGGACATTCGGTTACGACGACCGGGTCTCGGACAGCTCAACCCTCAGCGGCCTCGCGCGCGGCTACGCTACTGTCGTTCCCAACGCGCTCACGCTGGAAGCGGGCGCACTCGCTACGCGAACGCGGGTAGAGGGCAATGGCGCCACTTTCACTCCCGTCCGTAGCGATCCCGCGGAAAGCCGCATCTATTCGGCCTATGCCGGACCCGCCCTGCACACGAGCGCGGGAGAGGCAGAAATCAACGCCAACTACCGGGTCGGTTATACCCGCGCCGAGGCGCCCGACGCTGTCGCACTGGCACCCGGCGCGGCGCGGGTCGACGTGTTCGACGAAAGCGTGGTCCAGAGCGCCAACGTTCACGCCGGACTCAGGCCGGGGGCGCCCCTGCCGGTGGGTATCGGGGTGGGAGCAGGGTTCTACCAGGAGGACACCACCACCCTCGATAGCCGCGTTCGCGACCTTCACTGGCGCAGCGACGTGACGGTTCCCCTCGGACCCAGCCTCGCGCTGGTCGGGGGTGTCGGATACGAGGATGTCGAGATCTCGAACCGCGACGCCGCGCGCGACGCCGCGGGCAACCCGCTGATTGGCGCCGATGGCCGCTTCGTAACCGATCCGTCGTCGCCGCGCAGGCTTGCCTATGACGTTTCGGGCCTGATCTGGGACGTGGGCGTCGTCTGGCGCCCATCGAGCCGCACTGCGGCCGAAGCACACGTCGGCAAACGCTACGATTCGACGACCTACTACGGCAGCTTCGCCTGGGCACCCGATACCCGGACGTCGGTGAACCTGTCGGTCTACGACGGGATCTCGGGTTTCGGCGGATTGCTGACGAACGCGCTTGCCGCCCTGCCGACCGACTTCGCGGCCATCCGCAACCCGGTCACCGGCGATCTGCAGGGTTGCGTCAGCGCGACCCAAGGTGGGGGCTGCCTGACCGGCGTGCTGGGTTCGGTCCGCTCGGCTATTTTCCGCGGGCGCGGCGTGCAGCTTGGCGTTTCAAAGCGGGTCGGCCGGATGTCGGGCGGGATCGGCGCAGGCTACGACCGTCGCCGGTTCATCGGCGCACCCGGCACCGTGCTCGCCGCGGCTAACGGCGTTGTCGACGAAAGTTACTGGGTTGCGAGCTATCTGACCGGCCAGTTGAGCCCGCGCGACAGCTTTACGGTCAATTCGCGTATCCAGTGGCTCAAGAGCGGCATTGCCGGCGGAGGGGATGCGACCGTGCTCGGCGCCGCTGCCGCCTATCGCCGGTACATCGACAGCGGACTGTCTGCGAACGCCGCGATCAGCCTGGATCGGTTCGAAAGCGACACCGCAGGCCGCGACCTGTCCACAGCCGCCGCGCTGCTGGGCCTGCGCTACGACTTCTGACGACGACCGTAACGGAACTGAGAGAAGAGCATGTTCGACGATTTCTACGGTCTTTCGGCCCGGCCCTTCCAGCTGACGCCCGATCCGAACTTCTATTTCGAGAGCGGAACGCACCGCAAGGCGCTGAGCTATTTGGGCTACGGGCTGGCGCAGGGCGAAGGCTTCATCGTCATCACCGGCGAGGTGGGCGCGGGCAAGTCGACGCTGGTGGCGCACCTGATGCGCAGGATCGATCCCAGCCAGCTTACGGTCGGACAGATCGTCACCAGCAACCTCGATGGCGAGGAAATGGTGATCTCGGCCGCGCAGGCGTTCGGCATCGATCTGGCCGGGAGCGGCGACAAGGCCGCCGCGCTCGCCGCGATCGAGGGGTTTCTTCAGGACGAGGCGCGCGCGGGTCGCCGCTGCCTTCTTGTGGTCGATGAATCGCAAAACCTCAGCGTCGAGGCGCTGGAGGAGCTGCGCATGCTGTCAAACTTCCAGCTGGGCGCACACCCGCTGCTCCAGACGCTTCTGCTGGGGCAGCCGGAATTCAGGCAGGTGCTGGCCGACCATGCGCAGCTCGAACAGCTGCGCCAGCGCGTGATTGCCGCGCACCACCTCGATGCGATGGAGCGCGAGGAGATCGAGCCCTACGTGAGCCACCGGCTCAAGTGCGTGGGCTGGTCGGGCAATCCGGCCATCGACCAGCGGGTCTTCGCGGACCTGCACGAGGCGACCGGCGGAATTCCGCGAAGGGTCAACCAGATGATGAGCCGGCTGCTTCTGCTCGGCGCGGTCGAGAAGCGCACGCGACTCGATGCGGCGATGCTGTCGTCGATCCGCAAGGAAATGCAGGACGAGAGCACGTTCCCGATGGCGGCGCCCAATCCTTCGTCGAAGCTGTCGGCGCCCCCCGCGGCCGGACCGATCAAGCACGCCTTTTCGTCCGCCGCGATGCCGGGGGCCGAGGTCGAGAAGCTTCTCGCGGACCGGGATGCACGCATCGCCGAGCTTCAGCGGGCGATTGCCGATCTCGGCCGATCGCGACCTGCCTCAATCGGGGCCGACGAGGCTTGGCAGCAGCGTCTTGCGGAACTCGAAGAACGCGTCGCGGAGCAGGACGGCGCAGTGCGCCGCATGCTGGCGCTGCTGATCGACTGGCTCGAAGGCGAAACGCCGCGCGCCGCGGCCTGACAGGAGAACTGCCGACATGGCGGCCCTGACCGTCCCCTCACGCAAGATCGTCAACGGCCTTTCGGTCGACGTCGAGGACTGGTTCCAGGTCGGCGCGTTCGAGGACGTGATCGCGCGCGATGCGTGGGAGCGGCTGCCTCTCCGCGTGGCCGACAACGTGCTGCGCGTGCTCGACCTGTTTGCGGAAGCCGATGTGAAGGCAACATTCTTCACGCTGGGCTGGGTGGCGCAGCGCAACCCCGAACTGATGCGCAGAATCGCGGATGCCGGACACGAGATCGCGAGCCACGGGTGGGACCACGCCCGGGTACACTCGCTCGACCGCAAGAGTTTCGGCGCTGATATCGCACGGGCGCGCAAGGTGCTCGAGGACGTCACCGGCGCTCGGGTGACCGGTTATCGCGCGCCGAGCTTCTCGATCGATCAGCGCACCCCGTGGGCCTACATGGAACTCGCCGATCAGGGGTATGCCTACAGTTCGTCGGTCGCGCCGATCGCGCATGACCATTACGGCTGGCGCGAAGCGCCGCGGTTCGCCTTCAACCCCCTACCGTGGAGCCAGCTGGTCGAGATCCCGGTAACCACGGCCATGCTGGGAGGCCGGCGTGTCGCGGCGGGCGGCGGCGGGTTCTTCCGGGTCCTGCCTTACGCATTCAGCCGCTGGGCGATCCGCCAGGTCAACCGGACCGAGCGCCGTCCCGCGGTGTTCTATTTCCACCCCTGGGAGGTCGACCCCGACCAGCCGCGCGTTCCCAATGCCCCGATGCGTTCCCGGTTGCGGCACTATACCAACCTCGAGAAAATGGCCGGCAAGCTGCGCGAACTGGTTCACGAGTTCGAGTGGGGCCGGATGGATATGCTGGCTCACCGGGAAGCGAGCCGCGCGACGAGCCTCGCGGCATGAACGCGCCGTTCGCCCACACGGCCGAAACTATTGCGCGCGCGGACCTCGACGACCCGGGCGAAGCGGCCCGCATCGAGCGGTTCGTGGAGCAGCACGGAGGCACCCCTTTCCATCGACCGGCATGGCTGCGCGCGGTGGAAGCGGGGACGGGGCAGCGCGCGCTGGGCCTTCTCGCCGAAAAGGACGGCACGCTCACGGGCTGGCTGCCGCTGACCGAAGTCCATTCACCGTTCTTTCCGCGCGCCCTGGTGTCGAGCGGCTTCGCTGTCGGCGGGGGACCGCTTGCTTCCACGAAAATGGCCGCGCATCGCCTCTGCATCGCCGCGACCGAACTGGCCGAACGGCGCGCATGCGCCTCGGTCGAACTGCGGGGGGGCGCGGCACCCGGTGACTGGGCGCACCATGCAACCAGTCACGCGGGATTCGCAGCGCCGCTTGCGGCAGACGACGAGGCGCAACTGCTCGCAATCCCCCGCAAGCAGCGAGCCGAAGTGCGCAAGGGACTGGCGACGGACTTCGCGGTGGAGATCGGGAAATGCGGTATCCACCGGTCCGCGCACTACCGGGTCTATGCGACCAGCGTGCGCAACTTGGGCACGCCCGTCTTCCCGCGTTTGCTGTTCGACGCGGTCCTCGATGCGTTCGACGCCGACATCCTCACGCTGCGCCTCCGGGGCGAACCGGTCGCCAGCGTGCTCAGCCTCTATCATCGCGGGGCGGCGATGCCGTACTGGGGCGGCGGCACGTTCGCAGCGCGTGCTTCCCGCGCCAACGAGCGGATGTATTTCGAACTGATGCGCCACGCGCGCGAGCGTGGCTGCGATACCTTCGATTTCGGGCGCTCGAAAGTCGGCAGCGGGGCCTACGCCTACAAGAAGAACTGGGGTTTCGAGCCTCGTCCGCTGGCATATGCGACCTGGTCCGCCCAGGGGGCGGAAGCGCGCGATGTCGACCCGACGAGTACCGCTCACTCCGCCAAGATCGCGCTGTGGAAACGGATGCCACTCGCCGTCGCAAACCGCCTGGGGCCGACGATCGCGCGCGGGCTGGGTTGATGGGCGAGACGCTTTTCATCGCGCACCGGATTCCGTTCCCGCCGGATCGGGGCGACAAGATCCGGTCGCATCACCTGCTCAAGACGCTTGCTTCACTGGGGCCGGTCCACGTCGCGACGCTGGGAGAAACCCGGGCCGATTTTGCCGCTGAGCCGCGGCTCGCCGGTATCGCGCGGACCCATTGTCTCGCGCGCCGTCCGCCGAACCTTGCCCTTGCGGGAGCGCGCGCCATGCTGGCCGGCAAGCCGGTGAGCCTGACGGCGTTCGAAAGCGCCGAACTCAGGCGCTGGATCGGCCGCACGCTGGCCGACCGTCCGATCGAGGCGATCTTCGTGTTCTCGGGCCAGATGGGGCAATACATCCCCGATGACTTCGCGGGACGGGTCATCATCGACCTGTGCGACGTCGATTCGGCCAAGTTCGAGGCCTATGCCCGCGACCGGGGCGGGGCGCGCGGCTGGATCGATGCGCGCGAGGCGCGCCTGCTCGCGGCGGAAGAGGCGCGGCTCGTCGCCCGCGCGGACACGACCCTTCTGGTAAGCGCGGCCGAGGCCGACCTGCTGCGGGGCCGGGTGGCCCTTCCGCTGGCCGACATTCGCGCGGTCGGAAACGGTATCGACACGGAGCTGTTCGACCCGCTGGCCGTTGCAGGCCATCCGCAGCTGGCCGCCGCGGCGGGGGCACAGATGGTTTTCACCGGGCAGATGGATTACCCGCCCAACGTCGCCGCGGCTGTCCGCGCGGCGCGCTTCATCATGCCGCTTGTGCGCGAGCATCACCCGCATGCCCGCTTCCACGTCGTCGGGCGTGCGCCGTCGGCAGAGGTTCTCGCGCTCGACGGCGTCAACGGTACGCGGGTCTGGGGCGAAGTCCCCGATGTCCGGCCGTTCCTGGCTTCGGCCGACGTCGTGCTGGCGCCGCTCTCGATCGCGCGGGGCGTGCAGAACAAGGTCCTCGAGGCGATGGCGATGGCGAGAGCGGTCGTCCTGTCCGGCGCGGCCGCCACCGGAATCGGTGCCGTCGATGGGCTGCACTACTCGATTGCGGACACCGACGAGGGTTTCTCGCGCACGGTCGTCGAACTGCTCGCCGACGGACCGCGCGCGCGCAGGATCGGGGCAGCGGCCCGCCGCTTCGTCGTCGAGGAGAAGGGTTGGGAAGCTGCACTCGCCCCGCTCACCCAATTGTTGCAGGAGGGAAATGGAACCCGCGATGCGGCCTGAGGTTGCCAACGCAATCCCGGTTTCCGCGCGTTCTGCCCGGAACGCGGGCCTGACCCGTCTCGCGGCCGTCTGGGGCGCGCTGTTCGGTCTGACCTATCCCGAGTGGCGCGAGATGGCGCACCAATGGTGGGACATCGATACCTATCACCACATCTTGCTGGTGCCCCCGATCCTCGGCTGGCTGGTCTGGTTGCGGCGGGACGAGCTGACGAGGATCGTTCCGGACGCGTGGTGGCCCGGACTGGCCTGGTTAGCCGGGGGCCTCGGGCTGTGCCTGGCCGGCCGCGTGGCCGACGTGAACCTGGTCGCGCAAATCGGGACCGTCATGGCATTCCAGGGCGCCGCGATCGGCTTGCTCGGCTTGCGCACCGCCCTCGTCCTGGCCTTTCCGCTGGCGTATGCCGGGTTCCTCGTCCCGTTCGGTGATGAGATCGTTCCCGCGCTCCAGCATGTGACAGCAAGGCTGGCCGTCGCGCTGACGCACCTTTCGGGCGTGCCCGCGGTGATCGATGGGCTCACCATCGACACTCCCGGGGGCAGGTTCCTCGTCGCCGAGGAATGTTCGGGCGTGAAGTTTCTCATGGCCATGGTCGCGATCACCTCGCTAGCCGCGTGGACCGGTTTCAGCACGTGGCGGGCGCGCATCGTGCTGGTCGCGGGGGGGGCGGTGATCTCCGTACTCGCCAACGGCCTGCGGGCGTGGGGGACGATCTTCATCGCGCAGTGGATCGGCGCGGAACGTGCCGCGGGCTTCGACCACATCGTCTACGGGTGGATCTTCTTCGCCATTGTCATTGCCGGGGTCCTTGGCGCGGCCTGGAAGTTCTTCGATCGCGATCCCGCCGACGCAGGGCTCACCGCAGCCGGTGCCGCAATCCATCCTCTGATCCGGTTCGAGCGACACGCGGTCCCTGCCAATACCGCCATTTCCGCGATCGTTCTGGCCGCGATCGTCTTTGCCGCGCTCGGCCTCGTGGTCTAGGCACCCCGCCGATGTGCGGAATTGCGGGAATATTCCACTGCGGTACGCCCAAGCCGGTCGACCCGGCGCGGGTAAGGGCGATGACCGACGTCCTCGCGCACCGGGGGCCCGACGGCGAAGGGGTGTGGAACGCGCCGGGCGTCGCGCTGGGGCACCGGCGGCTCTCGATCATCGACCTGGCCGGCTCGCCGCAACCGATGGCGAGCGCCGACGGCCGGGCGATGATCGTCTTCAACGGCGAGATCTACAATTTCCGCGAGCTGCGCCGCGAGCTCGAACAGGTCGGGGCGCGCTTCCGTACGGAAGGTGATACCGAAACGATCCTCGCCGCCTGGCAGAAGTGGGGGCCGGATTGCCTGGCGCGGCTACACGGCATGTTCGCCTTCGCCTTGTACGACCTCGACAAGAAGACCCTGTGCCTGGCGCGGGACCGGCTGGGGGTGAAGCCGCTCTTCACCGCGCAGCTCAGCGACGGGAGCCTCGCCTTCGCATCCGAGCTGAAGGGCCTGCTGGCGCATCCCCTGCTGCGGCGCGAGGTCGACCCGCTTGCGGTCGAGGATTACCTTGCCTGGGGATACGTGCCTGATCACCGGTCATTGCTGAAGGGCGTCGAAAAACTGCCTGCCGGGCACTACCGACTGCTGCGGCACGACGCGCCGCCCGCCGCACCGACACGCTGGTGGGACGTGAGTTTCCTGGAAAGACGCGGCGAGAGCATCCGCGATCTCGAGGCGGAATTGCTGTTCCGGCTGCGCGAGGCAGTGTCGAGCCGCATGGTGGCTGACGTGCCCCTCGGCGCGTTCCTGTCTGGCGGGGTCGACAGCTCGAGCGTGGTCGCGTTGATGACGGAAGGATCGCGCGATCCGGTGCGAACCTGTTCGATCGGGTTCGACGAAGCTGCGCTTGACGAGACCAGCCATGCCCGCACGGTAGCCCGGCGATACCGGACCGACCATCGTGAGCGAGTGGTCGCGAGCGACGATTTCGCGGAGATCGGGCGCCTTGCCGCGATGTTCGACGAGCCGTTTGCCGATGCCTCTGCCTTGCCGACCTGGCGGGTCTGCCAACTGGCCCGGGAAACCGTTACGGTGGCATTGTCGGGCGACGGGGCGGACGAGGCCTTCGCAGGGTACCGGCGCCAGCGATTTCACGCGAACGAGGAAAGGGCCCGGGCGCTGCTTCCCGCGCGCTTCCGACAAGCGACATTCGGCGCGCTCGGCGCTTTGTGGCCCCAGGCGGACTGGGCCCCGCGCCCCTTCCGCGCACGAACTACCTTCCGGTCGCTCGCGGCGAGCGGCGAGGACGGATATGCGCTGGCGCTGGCGGTTACCCCGCCCGAACTGCGGGCTGGGCTCTACACCGCCGGGATGCGCGGTGAACTAGGCGATTATCGGGCCGAGCAGCCCCTGATCGACCTGATGAAGGCGGCACCTGCGCGGTCAGGCCTCGACCGGGCGCAGTACGCAGACCTCAAGTTCTGGTTGCCGGGCGACATCCTGACGAAGATTGATCGAACCAGCATGGCTGTCAGTCTCGAGGCGCGAGAGCCGCTGCTCGATCACCGCCTCGTCGAATTTGCGGCCGAATTGCCCGAGCGGCTGCGGATCAGGGCCGGACAGGGCAAATGGCTGCTTAAGCACGCCATGGAGCGGTTCTTGCCCGAAGAGGTGCTCTATCGGCCCAAGCAGGGCTTCGTCGTGCCGATCGCCCAGTGGCTCCGCGGGCCTCTGGCAGGCGAGGCACGCAGCATCGGCCGGGGAGCGGCCCTTGCCCGAACCGGATGGTTCGACGGAGACCGGATCGCAGAGATCGCCGAAGCGCACATCGCGGGACGGTCCGACCATTCGCGTCTGCTGTGGCAGCTGCTGATGCTCGACCGCTCGCTGGCAGCGCTACGGATCGCCTAGTGCCAGCAGCTAGCGGGAATCGACGAGCACGAGTTCGGCATCCTCGATCGCTTCGACCTCGATCGCGTCTTCGCCGGTGATCGCCACGCCATCCCGCGCGGCGGCCTCCTTGCCGTTCACCCGGTAGCGTCCCTCGACCGCAACCAGATACTGATGCCGCGCCGGGTCGGCAGCGAAGCGGATTGTTTCGCCGGCCGCGAGCGTGGCTGCCATGACCCTGGCGTCGGCCCTGATCGGAAGCGCGTCGTCCGCCTCGGGCGTGCCGCTTGCCAGCACGGTCCAGTTGCCCGACCGGTCGCCGCGCGGAAATTCCCGCGTTCCCCAGTTGGGCTTATCGCCCGGGCGATCGGGGATTATCCACAGCTGGAACAGCGTCGTCGGCTCGTCCTCGAGATTGTATTCCGCATGGGTGATGCCGGTGCCCGCGCTCATCACCTGTACGTCGCCCGCGACCGTGCGCCCGCGGTTGCCTAGCGAATCCTGGTGACTAATCGCGCCCGAATGAACGAAGGTCACGATTTCCATGTCGCGATGCGGGTGGGGCGGAAAGCCGCTTTTCGCGGCGATGTGGTCGTCGTTCCATACACGCAGATGTCCCCAGCCCATGCGGTCGGGATCGTGGTAATCGGCAAAGCTGAAATGAAAGCGGGTGTCGAGCCAGCCGTGGCTGCGGTGCGCGAGAGTGTCGTGCGGTCGGATGTCGATCATTACGATGGCCTGCCTCGGCGGGGTGTTAGCGCCGGAATAGTGCCTAGATTGGGTCTGCGGCCGGCCGGTTCAACCGTCCACGCCGTGACCGTGCGCCATGTAATCCGCGCTGCGCATTTCCTCGAGCCGGCTCACCGTGCGAACGAATTCGAAGGCGCCGTCGCCCTGCCGGTAGAGATCGTCGGGTTCGGTGGCCGCGGTGACGAACAGCTTCACGTTGTGCTCGTAGAGCGCGTCGATCAGCTTTGTGAAGCGGATCGCTTCGTTGCGGTTGTCGGGCCCCATCCTCGGCACGCCGACGAGAATCACGGTGTGGTACGCGCGCGCGATCGCCAGGAAATCGGCAGCGCCGCGGTTTTCGCCGCAAAGACGCCTGAAGCTGAAGACCGCCACACCCTTGAGGCTCTTGGGTACATGGAGCGAGCGTCCGCCCCCGAGATCGAGTTCGGCGCTCGGCACGTTGTCGGCATCCTCGGGCCTGTAATCGGTGAGGCGGAAGAACGCTTCGCGGACCTGCGCGGTGGATTCTGCACCCAGCGGGCTGTGCCAGGTCTCGATTCCTGCCAGGCGGTCGAGCCGGTAATCGACCGGTCCGTCCAACGGAATGACGTCGAGCTTTTCCTCTACCATTGCGATGAAGGGGAGGAACAACGATCGGTTGAGCCCGTCCTTGTATAGGTCGCGTGGCGGACGGTTGCTGGTGGTGACGACGGTGACCCCCTCGTCGACGACCAGGGCGGTGAACAACCGCCCCATGATGGCCGCATCGGCGGTGTTGGTGACGACCATCTCGTCGAACGCCAGGCAGCGCACGTCCTGTCCGATACGCGCGGCGACCGGTGCGATGGGATCGCCGGTTTCACGCGCACGCTCCTCGCGGATCATCGCGTCGACCTCGAGCATGAAGGCGTGGAAATGGACCCGGCGCTTCGCGGTGATTGCCAGCGTGTCCACAAACAGGTCCATCATCATCGATTTGCCGCGCCCGACGCCTCCCCACATGTAGACGCCTCGGGGCGGGGCGCTCTTGCGGGCGAACAGCTGGGAGAACAAGCCGCCTGGTCGTTCGGTCTCGAGCTCGCGTTCCAGCACGGCCAACCGCTCGGCGGCGCGGCGCTGGTCTGGATCGGGCCTCAGTTCACCCGCCGCGATCAACCGTTCGTACCGGGCGATGAGGCCGCTCACCTCGACGGCCGAGGCTTCATCTTGCGCACTATGCCCGAGAACGAGGCGACCGCGTCTTCGTCCTGCACGACCTCGCCGCGCACGAACACCAGGCTGCCGGTTTCGCGTACGATCTGGCACACTGCGTCGAGCGGCCGTCGCGGGTCGCCCGCGCCGACGAACTGGGTCGACAACTCGATCGTCACCGATGGACCCGCGTTGCCCGTGCCGATCGTGTGCATGGTGGTGAATAGCGAAATGTCGATCAGCGCGAGCGTAACCGCGCCGTGGATCATGCCCTGCAGGTTTTCGTGGCGACGTTCAGGAAACATGCGCAGCCGGCTGCGACCGTCGTCGTCGACCCGGGTGACGAGCTTTCCCATCACCGCGCCGTTGAACAGCGACTGGTCCTTGAGGTTCCAGTGCCGCCACCCCGGGTTGTCCGGGTCGGGGCCGTGCTCGAAAACCTCGTCTCGCAACGCCACGCGTCAGATGTGCCGTTCGGCTTCCATCTTCTTGATCTCGGCGATGGCCTTGGCCGGGCTGAGACCCTTGGGGCACACGTTCGAACAGTTCATGATCGTGTGGCAGCGATAGAGCCTGAACGGGTCCTCGAGCGCATCGAGCCGTTCGCCCGTCATCTCGTCGCGGCTGTCGGCAAGCCAGCGGTAGGCCTGGAGCAGGATGGCGGGTCCAAGGAACTTGTCCGAATTCCACCAGTAGCTCGGGCAGGCGGTGGAACAGCAGGCGCACAGGATACACTCGTACAGCCCGTCGAGCTTCTCGCGCTGTTCAGGGGTCTGCAGCCGTTCCTTGCCGCTCGGGGTGGGGCTGACGGTTTGCAGCCACGGACGTATGCTCGCGTACTGGGCGTAGAAATGGCTGAAATCGGGGACCAGGTCCTTGATCACTTCCATCGCGGGAAGGGGGGTGATGCGCACTTCGCCCTTCAGGTCCTCGATCGCGGTGGTGCAGGCGAGGCCATTCCTGCCGTCCATGTTCATCGCGCAGGATCCGCAGATGCCCTCGCGGCACGAGCGGCGGAAGGTAAGCGTCGGATCGATCTCGTTCTTGATCTTGATCAGCGCGTCGAGGACCATCGGCCCGCAATCGTCGAGATCGATCTCGAACGTGTCGTAGCGCGGGTTTTCACCGCTGTCCGGATCGAACCGGTAGATCTTGAACTTCCTGATCCGCCCACCGCTCGCCGCGGCATGGTTGCGGCCCTTGCCGGTGATCTTCGAGTTTTTCGGAAGGGTGAAAGTGGCCATGACGCGCGAGGTCCTGCAACGGATACGTGAATCCCATCTAGCGCCTCGCTGGAGGAGGGCAAGGGCGGACGCCTCTCTGCTGCGCGCTGCCGACTGTCGTGGCGCGCTTCCCTTGCCATGCATTTGCCACTAGGGGCGCGCTGCAAAATGAGCCAGAGCGCCGCCCCTCCCGAAACCGCCGCCGAGACCGTCGACAGTCGCCGCGTCGCGCGCGGCCTGGGTTCGACGATCCTCGCCCGGATGGGCGCGGTTGTCGAGATCGTGGCGCAGCCGCTCTACGTTCTCATGTTCGGCCTCGCCGGGTACGGCATGTACGCGGTGATGTGGGCAACGGTAAACCTGATCGAGAACGTGTTCGATCTGGGCATGACGACCGCCATGCAACGTACCGTGCCCAAGTCGGCGTCGGATGCCGAAGCGATCGAAGCATTGCGCACCGCGCTCCTGTTCGGTGTGGGCCCGTGCGTCGTGGTGGCAGCGCTGATATCGATCTATGCGCCGATGCTGGCTCCGCTGCTCAACGTCGCGGTGGAGGACGAACACCTCCTGATCCCCGCCGTACGCACCTTCGTGTGGACACTGCCGCTATGGGCCTTTGTCGAGATCGCCACCTCGGCCCTTCGGGCGCGCATGGTGTTCGGTGCCGAGATCCGTCTGCGGATCGTCTGGGAGCAGATCATCCGGCTCGTTCTTGCCGGCCTGTTTTTCCTCGCGGGATACGGGCTCTTCGGCCTGTTCGTCGCGCACATCCTCTCGCTGATTGCGACGGCCATCCTGTGCGTGCGGCTGCTGCGTCGATACTACCGGCTCGACCTTCTGCTGAAAGGCGACTGGTGGGGCGAATGCGCACGGCACACTTTCTGGGCGGGTCTGTCGATACTGCCGTCGAACGTCGTCGCCCGCATCTTCAGCGATTCGCCCACCCTGATCCTCAACCAGTTGCTGCCGGGTGCGGCAGGCGCGCGCGCGTCCGGCCTGTTCACCATTGCGCGAAAGCTGTCGAGCGTCGTCCAGCTCGTGCGGATCGCGTTCGTCTATGTCATGGCCCCTCTGACCGCGAGCGCCGAGCGGACCGATCGCGCGCAGGTCGAGGCGATCTACAGCTACGCGGTACGTGTCATCGTCGCGATCGCGTTTCCCCTTGCCGCGGTCATCGCGGGCGGGCGGTATTCGATCCTCAGCCTGTTCGGAAAACAGGCCGACATCGCCCAGGCGGCGGTCGTGATCCTGGTTTTCGGCCGGGCATTCGAAGCCACGCTGGGCATTTCGCTACCGGTTCTGCAGGTAATTGCGCACTACAAGCACCAAATCACGGCCAGCGTCTTCGGGGTCGCTGTGGCGGTGCTTGCCGGGCGCGAGATAATCGGGCCCCTCGACCCGCTGACCGGGATCACGCTGGCGATGGCGATCGGGTTCGTGGTCATGGCGACGATTCCGCTGGTCCAGCTGTTCATCACCGAAAGGCTTCATCCGTTCGACCGGCGCTTTCCGATCGTGGCGCTGAAAGTCGCCGCGGTCGCCGTGATCGGGGGAATCGCCGCCGAAGTGGCGTCGGCCTTGCCTGATGAGGCCGCGATCCCCACGATCCTGTTGATCGCCGTTGCAGCGATCTGGAGTTCGCTCCGGCTGACATTGCCGCTCGACGACCGGGCGTCGCTGGGCAAAGTGGCGCGGCGGCTCCGGCTAGTCCCCCCCGGAACGCCGGTCCATTGACGCGACAGGGGCCCGCCCGCTAAGGGCGCGCCGGTTCACGCCCGCCTTCCGCCATCCCGGCGGCTCCACGCGAGATACGATTTCCCATGTACCAGCACGAACTCGCCCGCAGCGGCAAGCGCCTGTTCTTCATTCGCGGCACCTACATCTACATCATCATCGCGATCGCAACGCTGATCGCTTTTCTGACTCGCGACATGGGACCTTTCTCGACCGAGGCAGGCGACCGCACGTGGTTCTGGATATCGCTCGCGGTGGCGAGCGCGGGCGCGCTCATCCGCGTATTCACCAGCGGCTGGGCGGCGCTCGGCACCTCTGGCCGCGCAAAAGTCGCCGCCGAGGCGAGCGAGCTCAACACCACCGGCCCCTACAGCCTGGTGCGCAATCCGCTCTATGTCGGCCGGATCGTGAACTTCACCGGTCTCGCGATGCTGTCGGGAAGCTGGGTGTTCGGCGCGCTGGTATTTCTCGTCGCGGTGCTGATCTACGAGCGCATCTCGACCTACGAGGAGGAATTTCTCCGCGAGAAGTTCGGCGCGCCGCACGCGGAGTGGGCGAGAGACGTTCCGTCGCTTCTCCCGCGCCTGCATGGCTGGGTGAGCCCCAAGTATCCGTTCTGGTGGAAGCGCATGATCTGGCGCGAGCAGAACAAGCTGTTCCTGCTGGCGACCGCGGTGTTCCTTACCTGGTGGGCCCGTACGGGCTTCGACGTCGCCGCACTGACCGGACCGTGGGTGGCCGCCTACGGCGCGCTGGTGGTGGTCCGCTTCGTCATCGGCGGACTCAAGATGGCCGGATTCTTCAAGGAACTGAGCTGACAGCGTGACGGGCTCGCTCCCGCCCGAAGAGCCGCTCGCGCCGCTTATCGCGGTCGTCGGCAGCGACGGCTCGGGCAAGTCCACGCTTGCCGCGGACATACTGAAGCATATCGCGAAGCACCGCCCGGCAGAGATGGGCTATCTCGGCCTCGGCTCGGGGGAGCAGGGCAGGGCAATCGGACGCTGGCCGCTGATCGGCGCGCCGCTCCAGCGCTATCTCGAGCGAATCGCCGACCGACTGAGGGACCCCGAAGACACCATTCCCGGCGTGCTTGCCGCGCGCTACGCGCTGCGGCGGTCGCGCAAGCGGCGCGCGCGGTTCGACGCGCTGCTTGAACGGCGGCGCGAGGGCGTGACCATCGTCACCGACCGTTATCCGCAGCTCGAGGTGCCCGGACTTCACGACGGTCCAATCATGGCCGCAAGCGCGCCCGATGCAGCGATATCAGATCTGCAGCAACGGGAACGCGCGCTCTACGCCGGCATGGCCATCTGGGTGCCGACCCTGGTGGTCCGTCTCAATGTCGATGTCGATACCGTCATGGCGCGAAAGCCGGATCATGTCCGCGCGCTGATCGCACGCAAGGTCGCAACCGTCTCGCGGCTCAGGTTCAACGGGGCAAGGATCGTCGATCTCGACGCGACGATGCCTTACGAAGAAGAACTGGCGCTTGCGCTGGCAGCGGTCGACGAGGCGCTTGCTTCGGCCTGACGGGCGGCGAGAATTGCCTCGATGACCGGAATGTCGGAAGGCTTGTCGGCATCGATGCAGGCTTCCGCGGCCTCGATCGCGACCGCCTTGGCCGTCAGACCGAAGCGTCCCGCGATCCGCCGAGCGAAACCCTCGATCGAGATCAGCCGCAGCGCCGCGCCAATGAGCAATCCCGGCCCGAATGCGCCTATGAGCTTGCGGCCCTTCTTGCGATCCTGCTCGAGCGCGCGCCAGAAATCGACCAGCGGGATGACCTGCGGCCCGCCCAGCCGGAACAGGTTCGCTCCCGACCACGCACCGCCGCGAAACCTCAGCCAGGTGCGCCGGGTCGAATGGCCGGCACGGGCAACCGAGCTGCGCTCGACGAGGCCAACCGCGACGTCGAAACCTTCGCTCGCGGAAAGGAACTGCTCGACGATATCCGGGGTCAGAAGCACGTTGTCGGCGGTCGTGACGAACAGGGCGCCTTCGCTCTCTTTCACCGCATGAACGACCGCATCGGCGATCGAACCTGCCGAATCGCGCCAGCGAACTTCGCCCGCCCGTGCGGCGACAGCAGGGTCCCTTGCCAACGACGCAGTGTCCTGGGCAACGACAGTGACGGCACCCACTGACGGCGACGCACCAAGAGCTGCGAGAACATGCGCGAGCATGGGTTGGCCCGCCACCGGCAAAAGGGCCTTGCTCGGCAGGCTCGTGCCCACAAGCAGCGGATCGCGTCCGGGACGCGAACCGGCGAGTACAAGGGCGGGAACAGGCTGAGTCACCGCGCGGGCATTTGCCCGATTGCCTGCTCGTGCGCCAGCGCTACGATCATAAGAGGGTCGAGCGCGAACGGCAGAGGTGTGTTTGGGACTGCGCAGATGGTACGACGTCCACGTGATGCCACGAGTGGTGATGCTGGCCTGCGGTCAGAAGCCGGTCGAGCGTCTGCGTGCAGGAGTGGTCCCGCTCGCTGCGGGCAGCGTGCTTGAGGTGGGATGCGGCGGCGGCCTCAACCAGCGTTTCTACGACACGTCCCGCATGACCGCGTTCGCGGGTTTCGATCCCAGCGAACCGCTCCTTGAAAGGGCTCGTGCCTCGGCCCGCGACAAGGGCATGGCGGCGGACCTTCGGCCCAGCACGGCAAGAGGACACTCCCTTTGCCGCCTCGGACTTCGACACCGTGGTATGCACCTTTACGCTCTGCTCGGTTGCCGATCACGGCCAGGCGATTGCGGAGATGCGGCGAGTACTCAAGGCGGACGGAAAATTGCTTTACCTCGAGCATGGCTGCGCGCCTGAACCCGTGGTGGCGCTGTGGCAGGAGCGCATCGAACCTGGATGGAGACCGCTTGCGGGCAACTGCCACCTGACCCGCCTAGTAGGTGCTGCGCTGCGCGGAGGCGGATTGGCGGTCGAACCGCTCGGTCAAGGCTACTTGCCCAAGGCGCCAAAGGTCCTGGGATGGACGGAGTGGGGAGTGGCGCGCCTGCCGGGGATCTGACGGCGGGAATTCGAGCCACAACGATACGAAAACCACCGCCGGCCCTCCGGATATTCCGGAGTGGCCGGCGGCAACCCGGTGAATTCAGGCCAGCAGCTATTCGCCGAAGGTACGCTGCCACCAACCGCCGCGTTTTGCCGGCTTGGGGTCGTCGTTGCCGCCGTCGGCGTCGTTCGCGGCGTGCGGTTCGTCAGCCGGTGCGGTCACGGGGTCCGCGCTGGCCGGTTCCTCGACTTTAGCCTTCTTCGCGCGGGCGCGCTTGGGCTTGGTCTGCGTTTCCTCGGGAGGCGCATCCTCGGAAGCAGGGGCCGCGGGCGCGGGCGCTTCTGCCGCTGTATCGGCCTTCTTCTTCCGGGTGCGCCTGGGCTTGGCCGGCTGTTCTTCAGCCGCCGTTTCGACCTCTGCGACGCCGCCTTCGGCGGGAACCTCGGTCTCGGCCTTTTTCTTGCGGGTGCGCTTGGGCTTTGCAGGCGGCTCGTCCGCGGCTGCCTCTGCGGTCTGCGGTGCGCCCTCGGGGGCAGCCACGACCGAGATGCTTTCGTCAACGGATTCGCCGACCGCCTTATCGAGTTCGGCGGCGTCGTCCGCCGTCACCGCAGAATCGCCTTCGCCCTTGCCGCGGCCCCGCCTGCGGCGTCCGCCCCGCCGGCGGCGCTTCTTGGGCCGGCCTTCGTCGCTATCGTCGGCTGATTCGGCGTCGCGATTTTCGCCGGTGTCTTCGGCATCGTCACCTGGCTCGGCTTCGCCCGACGCTTCACCGTCGCCGCGCTCGCGACGATTGCGGCCGCCCCTGCGGCGACGACGCTTGCGCTCGCCACGATCGTCCTCGTCGTCGCGCCGGTCGCGTCCGCCGCGATCGGTCTCTTCCTCGTCCTCGCTGTCGTCGTACTCGTCCTCGACCTGCTCCTCTTCGACGTCTTCGACGATCGGCGCGAACTTGGGGGCGCTGGTCGGGCGGGGTCCGCTGCTGGCGACGCGCATCTTGGCGCCCTCGTCCTCACCCTCGGGCAGAACTTCCACCGTGACTCCGTACCGATCCTCGATTTCGGCCAGATCCGCCCGCTTCGAGTTGAGCAGGTACACAGCCGCCTCGGTTGAGGCGTAGAGCGTGATCGTGGTGCCCTTGGCCTTGGCCGCTTCGTCCTCGATCAGACGGAGCGCTGACAGGCCTGCCGACGAGGCGGTGCGGACGAGCCCGGTACCGTCGCAATGCGGGCATTCGCGGGTGGTCGCCTCAAGGACCCCGGTCCGCAACCGCTGGCGGCTCATTTCCATCAGGCCGAAGCCCGAAATGCGGCCGACCTGGATGCGCGCGCGATCGTTCTTGAGCGCCTCCTTCATGCACTTCTCGACCTTACGGATGTTGGAGCTGTACTCCATGTCGATGAAGTCGATGACGACGAGTCCCGCCATGTCGCGCAGGCGCAACTGGCGGGCGATCTCGCGCGCCGCTTCGAGGTTGGTGGCGAGCGCGGTCTGCTCGATCCCGTGTTCCTTGGTCGAGCGCCCCGAGTTGATGTCGATCGACACCAGTGCCTCGGTCGGATTGATCACGAGGTAGCCGCCGCTCTTGAGCTGGACCATCGGATCGTACATCGCGCGCAACTGGTCCTCGGCGCCGTAGCGCTGGAACAGCGGCACCGGGTCGCTGTACGCCTTCACCCGCCGCGCATGGCTGGGCATCAGGAGCTTCATGAACTCCTTGGCCGACTTGTAGCCAGCCTCGCCCTCGACGACGACTTCCTCGATTTCCTTGTTGTAGATATCGCGGATAGCGCGCTTGATAAGGTCGCTGTCCGAGTGGATCAGCGCCGGTGCGACGGATTTGAGGGTGTTCTCGCGGATCTCGTCCCACAGCCGGGCGAGATAGTCGAAGTCCCGCTTGATCTCGGGCTTGGTGCGCGAGAGCCCGGCGGTCCGGACGATCAGTCCCATCGACTTGGGCAGCGAAAGGTCGCTGACGATGGTCTTCAGCCGCTTCCGATCAGCGGCAGAGCTGATCTTGCGACTGATGCCGCCGCCGTGGCTCGAATTGGGCATGAGCACGCAATAGCGGCCCGCGAGGCTGAGATAGGTCGTCAGCGCCGCGCCCTTGTTGCCCCGCTCCTCCTTGACCACCTGGACCAGCAGGACCTGACGCCGCTGGATGACGTCCTGGATCTTGTAACGACGGCGCAGCGCCATCCGCTTGGCGCGAACCTCGTCGACTTCCTTGGCGCGGCTGCGCGCAGGACCCTTGCCCTGGCGGCGGCCCCGGCCGCGACCGCGTCCCCTCGGTCGCTCGTCCTCGTCGGAATCGCCGTCTCCATCCTGGTCGTCGCCGTTCTCGACCTGTCCGTCCTCGATCGTCGCGACGTCGTCCTTTTCGGATGTGTCGATCTCCTCGACCCCATCCTCGGCGATTTCCTCGACGAAGGACTCGCCGGTCTCGTCCTCGGCGTCGTATTCGTCGCCGGGCGAGTGGCCTTCTTCTTCCTCCTCGGCACGAAGCTTGGCTTCTTCCTCGGCGGCCTCGGCCTCTTCGGCCAGAAGCCGCTCGCGGTCTTCCTTGGGGATCTGATAATAGTCGGGATGAATTTCGCTGAAGGCGAGGAAACCGTGCCGGTTCCCCCCGAAGTCTACGAACGCCGCCTGAAGCGACGGCTCGACCCGGGTCACCTTCGCCAGATAGATATTGCCCTTGATCTGCTTGTGTTCGGCAGATTCGAAATCGAATTCCTCGATCCGGTTACCCTGCAGTACCGCGACCCGGGTCTCTTCCGGGTGGCGCGCGTCGATGAGCATGCGCGTGGCCATTAGTAATTCTCCGTGCGCGCGCCGCTGCGGACCGGTCAGGACCGGTAGGGTGAAGGCGCGCGCGAACTGTTGGTGATATGCCGTCGGCCGGATGCCGTCCGTCGGCCAATGCGGACCGGCCTGCACGCTGGATTGCGGCAGGCCGGGGTGATGTGTCTGCAAGGATGCGCGTGCGCGGTTCGTGCGCGGCCCGGCCCGCCGCGATCCGTGCGCCGCCTTGCAGCGGCAACGGGATCTGCGGGGAGGGAAGGCTCATCGCTTGCATCAACCTGGTAGTCGGCCGGACAAAAAACCCGGCAAAAAGAACGCCGGACCGGACCTGCCGGCGGCTGCGCAGGGGCGCGGCCGGGCGGCGCGTGTCCGGTGGACCGGTTGCGGCACCTGCTAGCACCGTGGGTTTTGCCTAGCAACCATATTGCGCTCGCGCGACATGTCCCTAACCATCCCGGCTGATGTCGCTGCGCACGCAACTCTGGCTGGTATTTCTCGCGCCATTGGCGCTTTTCGGAGCGCTCCTGGCGCTCGGCCTGACGCTGCCTGTACCGGTGCTTGGCCGAAATTATGTCCTGCGCTTCGAAATTCCCGCGCAAGGCGAAGCGCCGGATCTTCCGAAGATCCATGGCCCGCAGGACAAGTCCCGCCCCCTTGTCGTCATTGACGCCGGCCACGGCGGGCACGATCCCGGCGCAAGCGCCGGGGGTTTGCGCGAAAAGGAAATCGTGCTCGGTCTTGCCACCGCGCTGCGGGACGAGCTTGTGCGCGACGGCGGCATCCGTGTCGCGCTGACCCGCGAGGACGACCGCTTTCTAGTTCTGGGGGAGCGGTTCGCGATTGCGCGTTCGCTCGGCGCGGACCTGTTCCTGTCGATCCATGCCGATTCATCCGGCACTGTCGATGGCGTGACCGGCGCGAGCATCTATACCCTGTCGGACGAGGCCTCGAGCCAGGCCGCAGCGCGCTTTGCCGCCCGAGAGAACAGCGCCGACACGGTGAACGGCGTCCCACTGGACGATAAGAACGACAACGTCAGCGCGATCCTCGTCGAGCTGTCGCAACGGCGCAGCCAGGCCGACAGCGCGGAGTTCGCCCGCATCATCGCGCGGGAGGGCGAAGGCGTGCTTCGCTTCCATCCGCAACCGCGGCGTTCGGCTGCGCTTGCCGTGCTTCGCGCGCCCGATGTCCCGAGCGTATTGTACGAGGCGGGCTTCATCTCCGATCCGGAAGAGGCGGCGAGAATGGCTTCCCCCGGGGGGCGGGCAGAGTTCGCAAGAGTGCTCGCACGGGCAATCCGCATCTACTTCGCGCGGACCTCGGGCGAGGCCTGACCTAGCCACTGGCGCGCCGCGGAAACGCCGTGCTAAGGCGCCCGGCGATCATGGCCGAAACGACCACCCTCGAGCATTTCCGTTATCGCATTCGCAGGGATGCGCACGGCGTCGCTGCATGGTTTCGCGAAAACTGGCGCGAAAAACGCTGGTTCCGCTGGGTGTCGAGCCTTGTCGCAGCCGGCCTCGTCGTTTTCATGGCAGGCTGGGCCGTCCTGTCGAGCGGTCTGCCCGACGCGGAGACGCTCGTCGATTACCAGCCCCCTTTGCCCACGATCGTACGCGGCCGTGACGGAGAAATCGTGCACTCCTACGCGCGCGAACGACGCGTGCAGCTCCAGTATGCCGATTTTCCCAAAGAACTGATCGAATCCTTCCTCGCTGCCGAGGACAAGACGTTCTTTACCCACGGCGGGGTCGACATCACCGGCACCATCGGTGCAGCGATCGATTACGCGACCAAGTTCGGGTCTGGCGAGCGCGCGGTCGGCGGCTCGACGATCACGCAGCAGGTCGCCAAGAACATCCTGCTTGGCGACGAGTATTCGATCACCCGCAAGCTCAAGGAAATGATCCTCGCGCAGCGGATCGAGGGCGTGCTGACCAAGCCGCAGATTCTCGAGCTCTATCTGAACGAGATTCCTCTCGGCCGGCGCAGCTTCGGTGTGCAGGCGGCGAGCCGCGCATACTTCGACAAGGACGTCGGCGACCTCGACCTCCACGAAATGGCGTTCCTCGCGATCCTGCCCAAGGCGCCGGAACGCTACGGCCGCAAGAAGAACGAGGCGCTCGCGATCGAGCGGCGCAATTTCGTCCTCGACCAGATGGTCAGGAACGATTTCATTACGGCCGCGCAGGGCGCTGCAGCGAAGCGGCGACCGCTGGGGCTCAAGCCGGCAAGATCGGCCGTGCCGTCGGTCGACGCAGGCTACTTCCTCGAGGAAGTGCGGCGCGAGCTGATCGAGAAGTTCGGTGAAACGGCCGAGGACGGCAAGAACAGCGTATACGCGGGCGGCCTGTGGGTTCGCACCTCGCTGGATCCCGAACTCCAGGCCGCGGCGCGCGACGCCCTGCGCGGCGGTATCCTGCGCTACAGCGCCGGAAAGGGTTGGTCGGGCCCACTGGCGACGATCGACGTGTCGGATGACACCTGGCAATCGCAGCTTGCCGCTTCGCCCCTCGGCATCAACTACAAGGACTGGCGCGTCGGCGTCGTGACGCGCCGCGAGGGCGCAAACGCGACCATCGGCTTTTCGAGCGGAGAAACGGCCCCATTGTCGGGTCTGCCCGATGGACTGAAGGCAGGCCACGTGATCGCTGCCGCTCCGAATGGCAGGGGGTACGTCGTGCGCACTGTGCCCGAGGTATCCGGTGGCTTTCTCGTCGAGGAGCCGGCAACCGGCCGCGTAGTCGCCATGCAGGGCGGGTTCGACAGCCGCCTGTCGGATTTCAATCGCGCGACCCAGGCGCTCAGGCAGCCGGGATCGACGATCAAGCCGTTCGTCTATGCGACCGGTCTCGATCAGGGCATGACCCCGGCAAGCGAAGTGCCGGACCAGGCCTATTGCTTCTACCAGGGAGCAGCGCTCGGCGAGAAATGTTTCCGCAACTTCGGAGGCGGAGGCGGAGGCGTGCACACTATGCGCTGGGGGCTCGAGCAGAGCCGCAACCTCATGACCGTTCACATCGCGATGGAAGCGGGCATGCCGAACGTCACCCGCACTTTCGAGAAACTGGGAATCGGCAAGTACGAGAATTACCCGGCATTCGCGCTTGGTGCGGGGGACACGACCGTGCAGCGGATGGTCAATGCCTATGCCACGCTGGCGAACTTCGGGCGGATGCACGAGCCCACGCTCATCGATTACGTCCAGGACCGCAGTGGCAAGGTGATCTGGCGCGCGGACAGGCGCGAATGCTCCGGGTGCAACATGGCGGAATGGGACGGCAAGGGAATGCCGCGACTGGCGCCGACCGGCCGGCAGGTAATGGACGCGCGGACGGCCTACCAGGTGATCCACATGCTCGAAGGTGTTGTCCAGCGCGGCACCGCTGTGCGGCTGCGCGCGCTCGAACTGCCGTTGTTCGGCAAGACCGGCACCACCAGCGGCCCCACCAACGCGTGGTTCGTGGGCGGTAGCCAGGACCTTATTGCGGGAATGTACATCGGCTTCGACAAGCCGCGCAATCTCGGCGGCTGGGTACAGGGCGGTAACACCGCGGCGCCGATGATGATGGATTTCGTGAAGGCGACACGCGACCGCTGGTCCGACGATCCGTTGGTCGCCCCCGCGGGCGTGCGGATGGTGCGGATCGACCGCCAGAGCGGCAAGCGCGTGTTCGACGCCTGGCCGACGAACGATCCGAAGGCTGCGGTGATCTGGGAGGCATTCAAGCCAGACACTGAGCCTCCGCGGGCGACCCGGCAGGACGAGATCGCCGCCAAGCGCAACGAGATCCTCGAGATGATTCGTCGCGGTCGGCAGGCTGCGGCGTCGAACACGGGCGCTCGGAGGAGCGAGGAGCGCCCCGGCGATTTCGTCGAGGAGCAAGGTGGTATATACTGACCGCCGACCCGAGAGGACCCGAACGATGAAGACACTAACCTCCCTTGCCGCCGCGCTGGCGCTGATCGCAGGTCCCGCTGCGGCCAGCCTGCCGGCCGGGGCGAAAGCGCCCGCGTTCACGACCCAGGCGGCAAAGGCCGGCAAGCCCTTCCGTTTCGACCTGTCCCGTACGCTCAGGAAGGGGCCGGTCGTGCTCTATTTCTATCCCAAGGCGTTCACTCATGGCTGCACGCTCGAGGCGCACGCCTTTGCCGAGGCTTCGGGCGAATTCGCCAAGTACGGGGCGACGATAGTCGGGATGTCGAACGACGACATCGATACGCTGCGGCTGTTCTCGACCGAAGCGTGCCGCAACAAGTTTGCGGTGGGGTCGGCGACCCCGAAGATCGTCGCGGCCTACGACGTCGACCTCGTCAGGGATGGCAAGAGCACCGGCGTCACCGACCGCACCAGCTATGTCATCGACAAGTCGGGCAAGATCGTGTTCGTCCACTCCGACCTCGACTACAAGGACCATGTCCGCCTGACCCTCAACGCGGTCAAGAAATTGCGGGCGAACGCCAAGCGCTGACGGGCCTCCCTTTCGCTTGCCCATCCCGTCGGCTAAGCGGCGGCCGATTCCTTCTGGAGATGTAAACTCATGCGTGCCGAAGGGCAGGCCCATATCGACCGTATCCAGGCAGCGCTGTCGCTCGTGCGGCAGTCGCTCGACTGGGATCGCGCGCTTCGCCGCCTCGACGAACTCAACGCCCGCGTCGAGGACCCCAGGCTGTGGGACGATCCCAAGGAGGCAGAGGCTGTGATGCGCGAACGTCGCCGCCTCGAGAGCGCGATCGGCACCGTCAACGAAATCTCCGCGGAAATGGCCGACGCGATCGAGTTCGTGGAAATGGGCGAGGCGGAGGGGGATGCCGAGATCGAGGGCGAGGGGCTTGCCACGCTCGCCCGGCTTGCCGAGCGGGCCGACGCGGACAAGGTTCAGGCGCTGCTGTCGGGCGAGGCGGATTCGAACGACACCTACCTCGAAATCCACGCCGGCGCAGGCGGCACCGAAAGCCAGGACTGGGCCGAAATGCTGCAGCGGATGTATACCCGCTGGGCCGAGCGCAAGGGTTTCAAGGTCGACCTCGTCGACTACCATTCGGGCGACCAGGCCGGAATCAAGAGCGCGACGCTCCTGATCAAGGGCGAAAACGCCTATGGCTATGCCAAGACGGAAAGCGGCGTGCATCGCCTCGTAAGGATCAGTCCCTACGATTCGAGCGCGCGCCGGCACACGAGCTTCAGCTCGGTCTGGGTATATCCGGTGATCGACGACAACATCGACATCGAAGTGAACCCGGCCGACCTCAAGATCGACACCTATCGTGCCTCGGGCGCGGGCGGCCAGCACGTGAACACGACCGACTCGGCGGTGCGCATCACGCACGTGCCCAGCGGGATCATCGTCGCCAGCCAGATCGACCGCAGCCAGCACAAGAACCGCGAGATCGCGATGAACATGCTGAAGGCGCGGCTGTTCGAGGAGGAAATGCGCAAGCGCGAAGAAGCCGCTTCTGCCGAGCACGCGTCAAAGACCGACATCGGCTGGGGCCACCAGATCCGCAGCTACGTTCTCCAGCCGTATCAGATGGTCAAGGACCTGCGCACCGGGCACACTTCGCCGACGCCGGACGACGTCCTCGACGGGGCGCTCGATCCTTTCATTTCGGCGGCGCTGGCCCAGCGTGTGACCGGCGAGGCGGTCGAGGTCGAGGACGCCGACTGATGTCGGGGCGCGCGATGCTAGTGCTTGCCGTCCTCGCGCTCGGGGCGTGCCGTTGGGCGGATGCCGACACCGCCCGTCCCGACACGGCGCGCGACTTTCCTCGCCCGCACCGGGAAGTTGCCGCCGCGGCGGGCACGCAGTTTTCCAGCGAGAACCAGCGCGACAGCGTGGGCGAGGCGAAAAAGGTGATGGACCTTGCCGAGATCGCGCCGGGGATGACTGTCGCCGACATTGGCGCGGGCGAGGGCTATTACACCGTGCGCCTGGCCGAACGCGTGGGCCGCAAGGGGCGGGTTCTCGCGGAAGACATCGACCGGGCGGCGCTGGACCGCCTGGGCCAGCGGGTCGAGCGCGAGCGGCTCGAGAACGTGTCGATCCGCCTGGGCACTCCGGACGACCCGAAACTGCCCGAAAATAGCTTCGATCGCGTGTTCATGGTGCATATGTATCACGAGGTCCAGGAACCCTATGCGTTTCTCTGGCGGCTTTGGCCGTCGCTGCGGGAAGGCGGGCTCGTCGTGGTCGTCGATGTCGACCGGCCTGCCGGTCAGCACGGGATCGATCCGTTGTTGCTGAGTTGCGAATTCGAGCGGGTGGGGTTCAAGCTTGACCAGTTCAAGGACGCTCCCGAACTTGCCGGGTACTATGCACAGTTCAAGCGAGCCGCTACGAGGCCCGAACCGGCGGCGATCAAGCCCTGCCGGCATGATGCAGGGCGCAACGGCGCCGCTGCCAATTAACGCTCCTGAGAGGTAGCTAAAGCCGATGGCATTCAAGGGGTTGCAACCCATTCTTTACGGCGGTCGCGAAGTCTGGCCGCTGGTCGAAGGCGGCAAGGGCGTCTCGGCGACCAATCACGCAAGTTCCGGCGCGTGGGCGGCGGCGGGCGGGATCGGCACGGTCAGTGCCGTCAACGCCGACAGTTACGACGTCGATGGAAACCCGGTCCCGCAGGTCTATCCGCAAGCGACCCGGGTCGAACGGTTCGAGCAGCTCGTTCGATATGCGATCGACGGCGCGACCGAACAGGTCAGGCGTGCGCACGAGATCGCTGGCGGGCAGGGCGCGATCAACATCAACGTCCTGTGGGAAATGGGCGGCGCGCAGCGCGTGCTCGAAGGCGTGCTCGAAAATTGCAGAGGACTCGTCACCGGGGTCACCTGCGGCGCGGGCATGCCCTACAAGCTTGCCGAGATCGCCGCCCGGTTCAACGTGCATTACCTGCCGATCGTCAGTTCGGCACGTGCGTTTCGCGCGCTGTGGAAGCGGAGCTATTCGAAGGTTCCCGAGCTGATGGCGGCGGTCGTCTACGAGGACCCGTGGCTGGCGGGCGGGCACAATGGTCTGTCCAACGCCGAGGACCCGACGAAGCCCGAGGACCCCTATCCCAGGGTGAAGGCCCTGCGCGAGACGATGCGGGCCGAGGGGGTTTCCGAGGATACTGCGATCGTAATGGCGGGCGGGGTCTGGTTCCTGCGCGAGTGGAACGACTGGATCGACAATCCCGAGCTCGGCAAGATCGTCTTTCAGTTCGGCACGCGGCCGCTGCTCACGCAGGAAAGTCCGATCCCCCAGGTGTGGAAGGAGATGCTCCGCACGGTCGAACCGGGCGACGTTCTGCTTCACAAGTTCTCGCCCACCGGGTTCTACTCCAGCGCGGTGAAGACCCCGTTTCTCTACGATCTCATGCATCGTTCGGAGCGCCAGATCCCGATCTTCAAGCGCGACGAGGTCGAAGGTACCGTACCCCTGCTCGACCACGGCAAGGCGAAATATTTCTGGGTTCATCCCGGCGACCAGCGCAAGGCGCTGGCGTGGATCCACGAGGGTTTCACCGAGGCGCTCAAGACCCCTGACGACACGGTGGTCTTCGTGACCCCCGAAAGCGCCGACCAGATCCGCGCCGACCAGCAGGGCTGCATGGGATGCCTGTCGCACTGCCAGTTCTCGAGCTGGAAGGATCACGACAACCACACGACCGGTCGTCTCGCGGACCCGCGCAGTTTCTGCATCCAGAAGACTTTGCAGGACATTGCCCACGGGGGCGACCCGGACGAGAATCTCGCCTTCGCCGGGCATGCCGCGTACCGGTTCAAGGAGGATCCGTTCTATTCGAACAACTTCACCCCGACGGTGAAACAGCTCGTCGAGCGGATTCTTACCGGGGACTGAGTCTAGACCAGGCCTTCCAGCACCTGGTCGGGGGGACGGTGGCCGTCAGCCCAGAAACGGATGTTGGCGATGACCTTTTCGCCGGCTTGTCCGCGTCCCTCGATCGTGGCGCTGCCGATGTGCGGCTGCGCGATGACGTTGGGGAGCGCAACGATTCGCTCATCGACCCG
Organism: Tsuneonella sediminis; assembly: GCF_051912845.1. Classification (NCBI taxonomy): domain Bacteria; kingdom Pseudomonadati; phylum Pseudomonadota; class Alphaproteobacteria; order Sphingomonadales; family Erythrobacteraceae; genus Tsuneonella; species Tsuneonella sediminis. The sequence goes on from NZ_JBNCBU010000001.1 coordinate 189,605, forward strand.
CGGCTCCTCCGGAAACACGTCGAGTCCCGCTCCCCCGAGATGCCCGCTTTCGAGCGCCTCGATCATCGCGTCGTAATCGATCAGGTCGGCCCGGGCGGTGTTGATGATGATCGTCCCCTGTCTCATCGCCGCGATGCGCCCGGCATCGATCATGCCCCTGTTCCCGGGAGCCGAGGGACAGTGCAGGGTTACGATGTCGGATTGGGAAAGGAGTTCGTCTAGACTGTCGACCCAGGTCGCTCCGAACATCGCTTCGGCCGCCTGGGGCAGGCGCCGCCGGTTGTGGTAGCGAATGTCGAGACCGAAGGCGCGGGCCCGGAAAGCGACCGCCTGGCCGATCCGGCCCATCCCGACGATGCCGAGGATCTTGCCCGCCAGCTTGCGCCCCAGAAGCGCACTCGGTGCCCATCCGGTCCATTCGCCGCGCCGGATCAGCGACGTGCCTTCGCGAAGACGACGGGGAACGCCGATGATCAGGGCCATCGTGAGGTCGGCGGTGTCGTCGGTGAACACGCCGGGCGTGTTCGTGACAATGATCCGCCGCGCGCGGGCGGCGGCGAGGTCGATATGGTCGACCCCCGCGCCAAAGCTCGCGATGAGGCCGAACCGGGGCCCGGCCTGTTCGATCAGCGCCGCGTCGATCCGGTCCGTGACGGTTGGCACGAGCACGTCGGCATCCCGCATCGCGGCGGCGAGCTCGTCGCGGCTCATTGGAACGTCGGCAAGGTTGAGCGTCGTTTCGAACAGCTCGCTCATTCGGCTTTCCACCGAAGGAAGCAGGTGGCGCGTCACCACGACCCGGGGTTTCGAGGTGCGGCGCGGCTCTGGACGGTCGGTCATCGCCGTCGGGCTATCGGCAAGGGGGCGCGACGGTCAAGCGCTGCTCGCTTGATGACATGCGGCATTACGCGCTAACGCGGTGTCGTCATGCGATTTTTCGTCATCCTGGCCGTCGTTCTTCTCGCCGCGCCCGCGAGCGCTCAGAACCGCGAGGTGCCGTACTGGGCGACCATCAAGGCGGAAAGGCTCAACATGCGAGCAGGGCCGGGCCGCGATTTCCCGATACGCTGGGTCTACAGCCGCGCGGGTCTGCCGCTGAAGGTGATCCGCGTTCACGAAGGCTGGCGACTGGTGCGGGATCCAGCGGGCGACGAGGGTTGGGTGACCGCGAACCTTCTCAGCAAGGATCGCGGCGCGATCGTCGTGGGGGACGGCCTCGCGGCAATCCGGGCTGCTCCTTCGGCAGGTGCGAAACTCAGGTGGAACGCCGAACCCGGTGTAGTTGGCAAGCTTGGCGAGTGCGAAGGCGGATGGTGCGTTTTCGATGTCGCGGGCCGCGCGGGATACGTGCGCGCCGACCGCTTGTGGGGTGCCGGCAGCTAGCAACACGAAGAGGGGGGAGTCGCCACTCCCCCCGTTCGCCAGGCGACTACATCGCGGCGGTGCCGTCCGCCTTCGGTTTAACCATTACCGGATCCCCCTCATCGGGCGTCGCCGTGAAAGATCCGTCCGCCGCGGGCGGCGTTTCGGTGTAGCACATCGGCTTCGCGCCTTCGGTCGAAGGGGTGAAGCAGGTCTTCCCGCCGGTTACAGCCCAGGTTCCTTCCTCGATCACCTTCCCATCCGCATCGGTGTCGGAATAGGTGCCGTCCGCGTTCAGCGTTGCCGTCATGACGGTGCCGTCAGGGTTGGTGACCTCGTAGGTGCCGGCGGGCGAACCGTTGGCAACGGTTGCCATCGGTGCAGGTTCGGCAGGGGCCGCCTCGGTGGTGGCTTCAGGCGCCGGTTCCGACTGATTGCAGGCCGCAAGAGCGACCGAAGCCGCCGCAATTACAAGCATTCGCATGAGCATCCCCCTCAGTGAGAGCGACCCGGCAACGTCCATAGCACAGGGCAGGTGAATCGCGAATCGTGTTAGATAAGCTCCACCGCGACCGCAGTTGCCTCGCCGCCGCCGATGCACAGCGAGGCCACGCCGCGCTTGAGGCCCTTCTGCTTGAGGGCGTTGAGGAGCGTGACGACGATGCGCGTGCCGCTGGCGCCGATCGGGTGACCGAGCGCGGTCGCTCCGCCGTGGACGTTGATCCTGTCGTGCGGGATGCCGAGGTCTTTCATCGCGAACATCGCGACACAGGCGAACGCCTCGTTCACCTCGAAAAGGTCGACATCGCCGATCGACCAGCCGGCCTTGTCGAGGACCTTCTCGATCGCGCCGACGGGCGCGGTGGTGAAATCCTTGGGCTCCTGCGCGTGGGCAGCCATGGCGACGATCTTCGCCACCGGCGCCGCGCCCTTGTCCTTTGCCACGCTCTCGCGCGCCAGCACGACCGCCGCGGCGCCGTCGCTGATCGAGCTCGACGAGGCGGCGGTGATCGTGCCGTCCTTGGCGAAGGCGGCGCGCAGCTGGCGCAGTTTCTCGGGGTTGCCCTTGGGCGGCTGCTCGTCGGTATCGATGGTCGTCTCGCCCTTGCGGGTGGTCACCGTCACCGGAACGATCTCTTCGGCGAAGGCGCCAGACTGGATCGCCTCGTTCGCGCGGCGGAGCGACTCGACCGAATAGTCGTCCATGTTCTCGCGGGTGAGCTGATACTCGTTCGCGGTGTCCTGCGCGAAGGTGCCCATCGCGCGGCCCGCGTCGTAGGCGTCCTCAAGCCCATCTAGGAACATGTGGTCGTAAGCGGTGTCGTGACCGATCCGGGCGCCGGAGCGATGCTTCTTGAGCAGGTAGGGCGCATTGGTCATGCTCTCCATGCCGCCCGCGACGGCGACGTCCATGCTCCCGCTCGCAAGAGCCTCGGACGCCATGATGATCGTCTGCATGCCGCTGCCGCAGACCTTGTTGACGGTGGTCGCCTGGACCGACTTGGGCAACCCGGCCTTGATCGCCGCCTGGCGCGCCGGCGCCTGGCCGAGGCCGGCGGGCAGCACGCAGCCCATGTAGATCCGTTCGATGTCCTCGCCGTCAATCCCGGCCCGTTCCACCGCGGCCTTGACTGCCGTCGCGCCGAGGTCGGTGGCCGAAACGTCCGACAGCGCGCCCTGCATGCCGCCCATCGGAGTGCGCGCGTAGGAAAGGATGACGACGGGATCGGCTTCGGAGAACGTGGGCATGGCGGGCCTTTCTGTGTTCGTGTTGCAGGCGATCTAGTGCTGCAGTGCGGCAAAGGCAAACAAGCGAGTCTTGGCTCCGCCAAAACCCCACGCCGGGCCCATGTCACACCTGTCACACAGTCCTGGAACAAAAAAGCGGATGACCTTCGATCGGACGGGGCAAGCGGACAAGGCGAGGCACGAATGGGTCATCTGGCGGGCTTCGCACGGGTCAGGCTGTGTAGGACAGCGCTATCTCCATGCGCCTTGCCAACCACCGGTTTATCCCCGAGACCGGTGGCAAACAGCAACGCTTGAGGAGCGCCCGATGTCCGACGACCGCACGACCGAACTCAAGGACTTGCTGGCCCGCCAGCGCGCCGCCTTCACGCAGGCGCGGCCGGAAGACCTGTCCATCCGCCGCGACCGGATCGAGCGGGCGATGGCGCTGCTGCGCGACAGCGCCGACGAACTCTGCCGCGCGATGAGCGCCGATTTCGGCAGCCGCAGCATCCAGCAGTCGATGATCACCGACATCGCCGGGACGATCGGGTTCGGAAAGTACTGCCTGAAGAACCTCGCGGGGTGGGCGAAGCCCGAGAGGCGCAGGGTGCAGTTCCCGCTCGGTCTGCTCGGCGCGAAGGCCGAGTTGCGCTTCGAACCGAAAGGCGTGATCGGCATCCTCTCGCCGTGGAATTTCCCCGTGAATCTCAGCTTCGGGCCGCTGATGCAGGTCTTCGCGGCGGGCAACCGGGCGATGATCAAGCCAAGCGAGTTCACCGAGCGCACGAGCGAACTGATGGCGAAGCTGGTCGACAAGCGGTTCGCCGCCGAGGAATGCGTCGTGGTGACCGGCGGCCCCGAGGTCGCCCACGCCTTCAGTGAGCTGCCGTTCGACCACCTCGTGTTCACCGGATCGACTGCCACGGGACGCAAGGTGATGGAGGCCGCCGCGAGGAATCTTGTGCCGGTCACGCTGGAACTCGGCGGCAAGAGCCCGGTGTTCCTCGGCCGCGACGCGGACCTCAAGAAGGCGGGCGAGCGGATCGCGATGGGCAAGATGATGAACGCGGGCCAGATCTGCCTTGCCCCCGATTATCTTTACGTGCCCGAAGAGATCGAGGAGGGCGCGGTGGCCGCAGTCCAGCTCGGTGTGCACGAGATGTACCCGACGCTGCTCGGCAACGAGGACTACGCCAGCGTCGTTTCCGACCGGCACTTCGAACGGTTGCAGGGCCTTGTGTCCGACGCGCGCGAGAAGGGGGCCGAGGTGATTGAGGTCAATCCGGGCGGCGAGGACTTCTCGAATTCGAACACCCGCAAGATGCCGCTGACGATCTTGCGCAACGTTACCGACGACATGGCGGCGATGCAGGAGGAGATCTTCGGACCGGTCCTGCCGGTGAAGACCTATCGCCAGATCGACGAGGCAATCGACTACGTAAACGCGCACGATCGCCCGCTGGGCCTCTATTACTTCGGCGACGATTCCGGCGAACGCGAGAAAGTGCTCACCCGCACGATCAGCGGGGGGGTGACGGTGAACGACGTGGTCTTCCACGTATCGATGGAGGATTTGCCGTTCGGCGGCGTCGGACCGTCGGGGATGGGCAGCTATCACGGGGTCGAGGGCTTCCGCGAGTTCAGCCACGCGCGCAGCGTCTATACCCAGCCGAAGATCGACGTGGCGAAACTCGGCGGTTTCAAGCCGCCTTACGGACCCGCCACCGAAAAGGCGATCCGCTCGATGATGAAGTGAGTGACGATCCCCATTCGTTTGGCAAGTAGCACGGAAGGCGGCCAGCGCGTTTCGGCCGGCCGGCGGGGCCCGACTTTTCATACCTTGTCACCGGTGATAGCCTCCTTGCAGCACAGAATGGAGCAGGCCGATGAGACCAGTCCTTCTCGCCCCGCTGTTCGCGGTAACCGCGCTTGTCGCGCCCGAGGTTCCAGCGGGCGCCGAAGCCGGTCAGCCGCAACATTCCACTGAGGAACTGGCGGTTCTGCAGACAAACGAAGCCGTACTGCAGGCGGTACGGGACAAAGATGCGAAGGCCTTTAGCGACCTGACCGTGAACGATCTTCGCGTCCTCGCGCCCGGCGGCCGCTTGGAAGACAAGGCGATGGTCATCAAGGGGCTTGGGACGGTCGTGGGTAATCTCGACAATGTCGAGACCGAGGCCATGATCGTCGGCGATACCGCGCTCGTCATGGGCAAGATGCAGGGTGATGCCGCGATGGAACCCTTCGGCAAGCTTCCGCCGATGAAGTACATCGCGACTTTCGTTCGCACCGGTGAAGGGTGGCGCATGCTCTCCCGGGCGATCACACCCTGCGCATCGGTGGCAATAGAGAAAGGCGTCTGTTGACCCCTCGCTAGGCGCAGGGACCTGCAAGCTGGCTCGGTTCGCAGCCCGGCTCATTCCGCCGGCTCGGCCGTGCCCTATGGCCTCGAGACGTCGCGAATTCGCTCAAACGGGAAATGCGACCCTCGAACCCTTGCACGCCCGGGGTGTGGCATCTAGAGGCACGCCTGAATTAGCCCCCTCCGCTGGGAATCACTCTTGGTCGACCTGTCGCAATACCTGCCGATCCTGATCTTCCTGGGCATCGCCCTGGGGCTTTCGGTGCTGTTCGTGTTCCTGCCGATGGGCGTCGCCCGCCTGACCGGAACGCACAATCCCAATGCGGAAAAGCTGAGCGAATACGAGTGCGGCTTTCCCGCGTTCGAGGACCCGCGCAGCCAGTTCGACGTGCGGTTCTACCTCGTCGCGATCCTGTTCATCATCTTCGACCTCGAGGCGGCGTTCCTGTTCCCCTGGGCGGTCAGCCTCGACATGACCGGCTGGCCGGGCTGGATAACCATGATGATATTCCTGGGCGAACTCGCGGTCGGACTTGCCTATGCGTGGAAGAAGGGAGCGCTGGAATGGGAGTAGATCGCCAGCCCTCGCTCGACCATCGGCTTGCCAATCCGGGCGCGACGACGGCACCGGATGGGGCCCGGAACTGGATGCTGCACCAGCAGCACAAGGACCCGGAATCGGGCTATTTCAACGCGTTGTCGACCGAGCTCGACAACAAGGGCTTTCTCGTCACCTCGACCGAGGAGCTGTTCCAGTGGGCGCGCACGGGCTCGCTGTGGTGGATGACCTTCGGTCTCGCCTGCTGCGCGGTCGAGATGATCCACGTCAACATGCCGCGCTACGACATGGAGCGCTTCGGCGTCGCGCCGCGCGCCTCTCCGCGCCAGTCGGACGTGATGATCGTGGCCGGGACCCTCTGCAACAAGATGGCCCCCGCGCTGCGCAAGGTCTACGACCAGATGTCGGACCCCAAGTACGTCATCTCGATGGGCTCGTGCGCAAACGGCGGCGGCTATTATCACTACAGCTATTCGGTGGTGCGCGGCTGCGACCGGATCGTGCCGGTCGACATCTATGTCCCCGGTTGCCCGCCGACGGCCGAGGCGCTGCTCTACGGCGTGATGCAGCTCCAGCGAAAGATCCGCCGCGAAGGGACGATCGAGCGATGAGGGGCTCGCGCTGATGGCGGCTGTCTATCACCCGGCACCGAGGATCGCCTCGAACGAGGGCGTGCGCGAGACGCTTTCGGCCGCGCTCGGCGGCATGCTCGTTTCGGCCCGCGAGGAGCATGGCGAAATCCTGCTCACCGTCGCGCGAGATTCGGTCGAGGACGCGCTGCGTCTGCTGCGCGACGGTCACGATTACCAGCAGCTGATGGAGATCGCCGGCGTCGACTATCCGGGCCGTGCGGAGCGGTTCGAGGTCGTCTACATGCTGCTCAGCCTGACGAAGAACCACCGCGTCATGGTCAAGGTGACCGCGGCCGAGGACACCCCGGTGCCGACGGTGACGACGCTGTGGCCCAACGCCGGCTGGCTCGAGCGCGAGGTGTTCGACATGTACGGCGTGCTGTTTGCCGGCAATACGGACCTCAGGCGCATCCTCACCGACTACGGGTTCGAAGGACATCCCTTCCGCAAGGACTTCCCGCTCACCGGCTACACCGAGTTGCGCTATTCCGAAGACGAGAAGCGCGTCGTCTACGAACCGGTCGACCTGCCGCAGGACCTGCGCCAGTTCGACTTCATGAGTCCATGGGAGGGGGCGGATTACGTCCTCCCCGGCGACGAGAAGGCCGCGACCCCGCCGGTGAACGAGCCGCAGACCACCGACAAGCCCGCCGACACGGGTGCAGGCGCAAGGACCGACGCAAAGGCGGCGGAGCACGTGGCCGAGGGAATCGGCGAGAACGGCGAGGGCGAGCCCGTCCCCGCGGACACCGGTACCGCCGAGCCCGGCGCGCCCGAACCGACCGAGAGACGCCCGGCGCGCAAGCCGCGCAAGGCGACCGCCCGCGATACGAAACCCGCTACCGAACCGAAGAAGCGCGCCCCGCGCAAGAAGAAGGGCGACGCCGAATGAACCGCGCGCTGGCCTTGTCCGCGATCCTGGCGCTCGCGGCTTGCTCGAGGTCGCCCGACGCACCGGCCGGCGAAAGCGCCGACGATTTCGCGAAGCGTGCAGGCGTCGAGGCAGCGCCCGGCGCCGTCCCGTCGGTGGCGGAGATCAACGCTCAGCCCGTCGTCGCCCCTACGGGCGCGGCGCAGTTGACCCCCCTCAGCAACGATGCGCCCAAAGCGCTGGGTGCAATCGCCGGCGGATGCTCTTTTATCTACCAGGGCCGTTCGCTGCTCGTGGTGGGCGCGGGCGAGGGGACCAATCCGACCGGCCGCGGCGTGCTGGTGATCGACGGCCAGCAGGTCGTGCTTCCGGGCACGGCGGCCGGCGGCACGCAGGTCGTCGAAAGCGGACCGACGCTGACCGGCGCGGGTTACACCGTCTCGGTCCTGCGCGCCGAAGGGGCGCCGCAGGCCAAGGGCGGACGCAACGAATGGACCGCGGGGCTCAAGGTCGCGGGACCCCAGGGCGAGACGACGTTCTCTCCCGGCATCTGGAGCTGCACCGCATGAGCATGCAACTCGAACACTCGCCGACCACCGGCGACGACGTCATCACCAACTACACGATCAACTTCGGGCCGCAGCACCCCGCCGCACACGGCGTACTGCGCATGGTCATGGAACTCGACGGCGAGATCATCGAACGGATCGATCCGCACGTCGGGCTTCTCCACCGCGGCACCGAGAAGCTGATCGAGCACAAGACCTACTTGCAGGCGCTGCCGTACTTCGACCGGCTCGACTACTGCAGCCCGCTGTGCATGGAGCACAGCTACGTCCTTGCGATCGAGAAGCTGCTCAACATCGAGGTGCCGATCCGCGCGCAGTACCTGCGGGTGCTGTTCGCCGAGCTGACGCGCATCTCGAACCACATGCTCAATCTCGGCAGCCACGTGATGGACGTCGGCGCGATGACGCCGAACCTGTGGATGTTCGAGATCCGCGAAGACTGCATGAACTTCTTCGAGGCTATCTCGGGAGCCCGCATGCACAGCGCTTGGTTCCGCCCCGGCGGCGTCCACGAGGACGTGCCGCTCAAGGTGCTGACCGACCTCGCCGACTGGCTCGACACCCGTCTGCCGCGCCTGTTCGAGGACGCGATGAGCCTCGTGGTCGACAACCGCATCTTCAAGCAGCGCAACGTGGACATTGCCGTGGTGAGCAAGAACGACGCGGTCGCCTGGGGCTTCTCCGGCCCGATGATCCGTGCCGCGGGCATTCCGTGGGACCTCAGGAAGAGCCAGCCCTACGACGTCTATGACCGGATGGATTTCGAGATCCCGGTCGGCACCAACTCCGACTGTTACGACCGGTTCATGGTCCGGGTCGAGGAAGTGCGCCAGTCCGCCCGCATCATGAAGCAGTGCCTCGCCGAGATGCCCGAAGGCCCGATCGCCAGCGACGACCGCAAGGTGGTCCCGCCCAAGCGCGCCGAGATGAAGCAGTCTATGGAAGCGCTGATCCACCACTTCAAGCTCTATACTGAAGGCTTCCACGTCCCCGCGGGCGAGGTCTACGTCGCCACCGAAAGCCCCAAGGGCGAGTTCGGCGTCTACCTCGTGTCGGACGGGTCTAACAAACCTTACCGCTGCAAGATCCGCCCGACCGCGTTCAGCCACCTGCAGGCGATGGACTTCATGTCCAAAGGCCACATGCTGCCCGACGCGACGGCAATCCTCGGCGCAATCGACGTGGTGTTCGGGGAGTGCGACCGGTGATCGATACGCTCATCGGATTTTTCGAACGCCACAAGCGAACGATCTCCGTGGCGGGGATCGTATGGTTTGCGCTGGGCTGTGCCATTACCGCGCGATTTATCGAGCTTCCCGATTGGCGTTTCTGGAGCGATGAATTCGCGCTGTATTCCGGTGCGGCTTACAACGCCATCTGGTGGGGATTTCTTCGTCCAGCGGTCCAACGCCGCCGTGCAAACCTTTTGTCTGAGCCCGTGATCCATGGCTGACCGCGCCCCCGCACCCGATACGCCCGAACTGCGCGAGCGGTGGGGTTCGTTCGCCTGGACCGCCGAGAACGCGGACAAGGCGAAGGAGATCGTCGCGCGCTATCCCGAAGGGCGGCAGCGCTCGGCGGTGATGCCGCTGCTCGACCTTGCCCAGCGGCAGGTCGGCGCGGAGACGAACACGCAAGGCTGGCTGCCGCTGCCGGTGATCGAGTTCGTCGCCGCCCAGCTCGACATGCCGGTGATCCGCGTGCTCGAGGTCGCGACGTTCTACACGATGTACAACATCGCGCCGGTTGGTCGTTTTCACGTGCAGGTCTGCGGCACCACGCCGTGCATGCTGCGCGGCTCGGACGACATCCTCGCCGCCTGCTACAAGCGCGGGATGAAGAAGGGTTATACCACCGGCGACGGGCTGTGGACGCTGACCGAGGTCGAGTGCATGGGCAACTGCGCCAGCGCCCCGATGGTCCAGATCAACGACGGCAACTACGAGGACCTGACTCCTGAGCGCCTCGACGCGGTTCTCGACGCGCTCGAGCGCGGCGAGACGCCGAAGGAAGGCACGCAGGATCCCGAGCGCCACACTGTCGAGCCGGTAGGCGGCCCGACCACCCTCAGGCAGATGGTGACCGAAAACCACGATTACCGGGGCGAATGGTGATGGACATCGTGACGATCATCATCGCGCTTGTCCTGATCTTCATCGCTTGGAAGGTGTTGATGGGCATCGTCAAGTTTGGCGCGATCGCGCTTATCCTGATTGCAGCCGTGTGGTTCATTACCAGCGGTGGGATGGGCTGATGCGCGTGCTGCTTTACCTGGTTCCGGCAATGGCACTGATCGTGGGGATAGTGCTCCTCGCGCGCGAAATGTGGCTGATCGGGGCGCCGCTGGTCGTCGCCGCCATCGCGCTGTTCGTAGCGCTTCGGCAGCAGGGCAAAATGACCGGAGGCGACGGCAATGCTCGCTGACAAGGACCGGATTTTCACCAACCTCTACGGCTACCAGGACTGGGGCCTCAAGGCGGCGCAGGCGCGCGGCGACTGGGACGACACCCGGAAGCTGATGAGCGTCGGGCAGGACGCGATCATCGACGAGATCAAGGAATCGGGCCTGCGCGGGCGCGGCGGGGCGGGTTTCCCGACCGGCATGAAGTGGTCGTTCATGCCCAAGGAGAGCAAGGACGGACGGCCGAGCTTCCTCGTCATCAACGCCGACGAATCCGAGCCCGGTTCATGCAAGGACCGCGAGATCATCCGCCACGATCCGCACAAGCTGATCGAGGGCGCGCTGGTCGCCGGTTACGCGATGCGCGCGCGGGCCGCATACATCTATATCCGCGGCGAATTCATCCGCGAGGCCGAGACGCTCTTCAGCGCGGTGGCCGAAGCCTATAACGCCGGGTTGCTCGGCAAGAACGCGGCCGGTTCGGGTTACGATTTCGACGTCTTCGTCCACCGCGGCGCGGGCGCATACATCTGCGGCGAAGAGACCGCGATGATCGAGAGCCTTGAGGGCAAGAAGGGCCAGCCGCGTCTGAAGCCTCCGTTCCCCGCCGGCGCGGGCCTCTATGGCTGCCCGACCACGGTCAACAACGTCGAAAGCATCGCGGTCGTCCCCACAATCCTGCGGCGCGGCGCATCGTGGTTCGCCAGCTTCGGCCGGCCGAACAACGCGGGCACCAAGCTGTTCCAGATCAGCGGCCACGTGAACAAGCCCTGCGTCGTCGAGGAAGCCATGAGCATTCCGTTCGGCGAACTGATCGAAAAGCATTGCGGAGGCATCATCGGCGGGCGCGACAACCTGCTCGCGGTTATCCCGGGTGGCTCGTCGGTCCCGCTGGTTCCGGCGGACCAGATCTGGGACTGCCCGATGGACTTCGACGGGCTGAAGGAAGTCGGCAGCGGCCTCGGCACCGCGGCGGCAATCGTGATGGACAAGTCGACCGACATCGTCCGCGCGATCAGCCGGATCAGCTATTTCTACAAGCACGAGAGCTGCGGCCAGTGCACCCCGTGCCGTGAAGGCGTGGGCTGGATGTGGCGCGTGATGGAGCGTCTGCGCACCGGCGACGCGCATGTCGAGGAGATCGACATGTTGCACCAGGTGACCAAGCAGGTCGAAGGCCACACGATCTGCGCGCTTGGTGATGCGGCCGCCTGGCCGATCCAGGGCCTGATCAAGCACTTCCGGCCAGAGATCGAGCGCCGCATCGCGGAAGCCGGCAACATGGCGGAGGCCGCCGAATGAGGACGCTGATCACCATCGTCGCAGCGCTTTCCTTGGCCGTGCCAGCCTCGGCAAAGGATGCTTCATCCGGTGCCAATACCCGCGCGTCGCGTGTCGCGCTCGAACAATGGGCGGGCTGCGTTGCGCGTGGCAGCACCGGCGAGGCGACGCGGGTGCTGACGATGGATTTCACCTCGCCCGCCTACCAGCGCGCGCTCATGACGCTGTCGCGCGAGAGCCGCGATTGCGTCCGCTTCCAGGGTCAGCTGCGCGCGGGCGGTCTTCTGTTCGCGGGCGAGATGGCCGAAGCGCTGCTCGAGCAGCCGGGTGATACGCTCGTCGCGCGCCTTGCGCGGGCGGCGACGGGACCGGAGACGAAAGCCTTTTCGTTCACCGACAAGGTCGCGGTCTGCACTGTTCGCTCGGCCCCCAACGAGGTCGCCGCCCTTTTCGCCACCGCGCGCGACAGTGCCGAGGAAGCCGCGGCGCTTGGCCAGGTGTCGGCCGTGATGGGGCTGTGCGCCAAGGCGGCCGAGGCGACCAAGCCCCTTTCGATCAATCCCGCCGGGCTGCGCGCGATGCTGGCGACCGCCGCATTCCGCTCGGTCGAAGCAGCCAAGGACGCCTGATGCCCAAGGTCACCGTCGACGGTCAGGAAATCGAGGTCCCCAACGGGGCGACCGTGCTGCAGGCGTGCGAGCTTGCGGGGAAGGAAATTCCGCGGTTCTGCTACCACGAGCGACTGAGCATCGCCGGCAACTGCCGGATGTGTCTCGTCGAGGTGAAGCCCGGGCCGCCCAAACCTCAGGCGAGCTGTGCGCTGCCCGCCACCGAGGGGCAGGAAATCCGCACCGACAGCCTGATGGTCAAGACGGCGCGCGAGGGAGTGATGGAGTTCCTCCTCATCAACCACCCGCTCGACTGCCCGATCTGCGACCAGGGCGGCGAGTGCGACCTGCAGGACCAGAGCCTGATGTACGGCCGCGGCGCCTCGCGCTATCACGAGAACAAGCGCGCGGTGACCGAGAAGTACATGGGGCCGCTGATCAAGACGATCATGACCCGGTGCATCCATTGCACCCGCTGCGTGCGTTTCTCAGAGGAAATCGCCGGCGTCGACGAAATCGGCGCGCTCTATCGCGGCGAGAACATGCAGATCACCACCTACCTCGAGCAGGCTGCGAAGCACGAGCTCAGCGCCAACGTGATCGACCTGTGCCCGGTAGGCGCGCTGACTTCGCGACCTTACGCGTTCGAGGCGCGGCCCTGGGAATTGAAGAAGACGCTGTCGATCGACGTGTCTGACGCGGTGGGGGCGAACATCCGCCTCGACAGCCGCGGTCGCGAGGTGCTCCGCGCGCTTCCGCGCATCAACGACGACGTCAACGAGGAATGGCTGTCCGACAAGGGCCGCTACATGGTCGACGGGCTGACCCGCCGCCGCCTCGACAAGGTCTGGATCCGCCGCAAGGGCAAGCTGGAGGCAGCGAGCTGGGACGAAGCTTTCAAGACGATCGCCAAGGCCAAGCCGAAGGGTTCGATCGCCGCGATCGCGGGCGATCTGGTCGACTGCGAAACCATGTTCGCTGCGAAGAAGCTGGTCAACGCGCTCGGCAGCGACCTGCTCGAGGGACGGCAGACCGGGATGCGCTACCCGGCCGCCAACCTCGCCGCGGTCAACTTCAATTCCACGTTCGCCGGGATCGAGACCGCCGACGCGATCCTGATCGTCGGCAGCATGGTCCGCTGGGAAGCGCCGCTGGTCAACGTCCGCCTGCGCAAGGCGGTCAAGCGCGGGGCAAAGGTGTTCGTGATCGGCCCGCAGTGGGAGACGACCTATCCCGCCGAGTTCCTCGGCGACGATGCAGGCATGCTTCACGACCTGCCGGGTCACGTGACCGAGGCGCTGGAAAAGGCCGATCGTCCTGCGGTCATAGTCGGGGGCGCGGGCCTCGCGGCGGGCGCGCTGGATGCGGCAATGGCGCTGCCGGTGCAGCGCGATGGCTGGAACGGGTTCAACGTTTTGCACATGGCGGCCTCGCGGATGGGCGGCCTGATGCTCGGTTACGCGCAGGACGGCGGCATTGCGGATATCGCTGCGGCGGCGCCTAAAGTGGTGCTGGCGCTCGGCGCGGACGAGGTGGATTGGTCGGCGTTCGGCGGCAGCCTCAAGGTCTACATCGGCCACCATGGCGACAAGGGCGCGCACGCGGCCGACGTGATCCTCCCTGGTGCAAGCTACGCCGAGAAGGACGGCACCTACGTCAACACCGAGGGCCGGGTCCAGTTCGCCGAGAAGGCCGTGTTCGCCCCCGGTGACGCGCGCGAGGACTGGACTATCCTGCGCGCGCTTGCCGACGCGCTGGGAGTTACTGTCGGGTTCGACAGTTTCGCCGAACTGCAGTCCGCGATGGTCGCCGAAGTCCCCGCACTGGGGGTCGAGGGCCTGGCCGGCTTTGGCGCTCTGCCGAAAGCAGGGAATGGCAGGGCCAGCGGCACGATTTCCTATCCGATCAAGGACTTCTACCTCACGAACCCCATCGCCCGCGCGAGCGTGGTCATGCAGCATTGCTCGGCCGAATTGCTCCACGGCGAGGACGTGCGGGAGGCCGCGGAATGACCGAGACCTTCGTCAACTGGGGCTTGTCGTACGAGTGGGCGTGGTTCCTCGCGACCATCGCGGGCATTCTGCTCATCGCGTTGCCGCTGATGCTGGCGGTGGCGATGATCATCTATGCGGACCGCAAGATCTGGGCGGCGATGGCGCTGCGGCGCGGACCCAACGTCGTCGGTCCGTTCGGCCTGCTCCAGAGTTTCGCCGACGGGTTGAAGGTGTTCCTGCAGGAAACCATCATCCCGAGTGCGGCGAACAAGGGCATCTTCCTGATCGCGCCGATCGTGACCTTCACCGTCGCGTTGATGGCGTGGGCGGTGGTGCCGTTCGGTCCCGGCGCGGTGCTTGCCGACGTCAACGTCGGGCTGCTCTACATTCTCGCGATCAGCAGTCTCGGCGTTTACGGCGTGGTGATGAGCGGATGGGCGTCGAACTCGAAGTACCCGTTCTTTTCCGCGATGCGCGCGGCGGCGCAGATGATCTCGTACGAGGTCTCGATCGGGTTCATCCTGATCTGCGTGGTGCTGTGGGCGGGCACGTTCAACATGAACGGGATCATCTATGCGCAGCAGGGGCACGTCTTCGGTCTGATCAACGGGTTCGTCGCCAACCCGTTGCTGTTTCCGCTGTGGGTGATGTTCCTGATCAGTGCGCTCGCCGAAACCGCGCGTGCGCCGTTTGACCTGACCGAGGCGGAGAGCGAGCTCGTCGCGGGCTACCAGACCGAATATTCCTCGATGAGTTTCGCGCTGTTCTGGCTTGGCGAATACGCCAACGTGCTGCTGATGTGCGCGCTCAACGCGATCCTGTTCTGGGGCGGATGGTTGCCGCCGCTCGACATTCCGATCCTCTACGATTTCCTCTTCACCGAGGGCCTTACCGCGATCTTCTGGCTGTTCGCCAAGATCCTGTTTTTCTTCTTCATCTTCAGCTGGGTGAAGGCGACGGTACCGCGGTACCGCTACGACCAGCTCATGCGGCTGGGATGGAAGGTGTTCCTGCCGCTCTCGCTGCTGTTCGTGGTCCTCGTCTCGGGGTGGCTGATGATTACCCGCTACGGAGGCCTGGCATGAGCCTTGCCCATCTCGTCAAGTCGTTCACCCTGTGGGAGTTCGTGAAGGCGCATGCCCTCACGCTGAAGTACTTCTTCAAGCCCAAGGCGACGATCAACTACCCGTTCGAGAAGAACCCGCTTTCCCCGCGCTTTCGCGGCGAGCATGCGCTGCGCCGCTATCCCAACGGCGAGGAGCGCTGCATCGCGTGCAAGCTGTGCGAGGCGGTTTGCCCCGCGCAGGCCATCACGATCGAGAGCGAACCGCGCGAGGACGGCAGCCGCCGTACGACGCGTTACGACATCGACATGACCAAGTGCATCTACTGCGGCTTCTGCCAGGAAGCCTGCCCGGTGGATGCCATCGTCGAGGGGCCGAACTTCGAATACGCGACCGAAACGCGCGAGGAACTGCTCTACGACAAGGCGAAACTGCTGGCCAACGGGGACAAGTGGGAGCGGGCGCTGGCCGCGAACCTTGAAGCCGATGCGCCCTACCGATAGGGGCCGCGCGCGACCATGATCCAGACCGCCGCCTTCTACCTGTTCGCCGCCCTCACGATCGCTTCCGCGGTACTCGTGATCAGCGCGCGCAACCCGGTCCACTCGGTGCTGTGGCTGATCCTCGCGTTCTTCAACGCGGCCGGCCTCATGGTGCTCGCGGGCGCGGAATTCATCGCGATGCTGCTGGTGATTGTCTACGTCGGGGCGGTCGCCGTGCTGTTCCTGTTCGTGGTCATGATGCTCGACATCGATTTCGCCGAGCTGCGCGCCGGGTTCGTCAGGAACTTCCCTCTCGGCCTGCTGATCGCGCTCGTGCTGCTGGCGGAACTGGTATTCGGCATCGGCGCCTACCAGGCTGGACGGATCGATCTGGCGCCCGGCACCGCGGACCAGGTCGCTACGATCGCCGACAGCAACATCGCCGCGCTGGGGCAGGTCCTGTACAGCCAGTACCTCTTCCTGTTCGAGGCGGCGGGAATCATCCTGCTCGTCGCGATGGTCGGAGCGATCGTCCTTACGCACCGCGACCGCAAGGATACCCGGCCGCAGAACATCGGCCGGCAGGTCCGCCGCCGGCCGGGCGAGGCGACCCGCAACGTGAAGCCCGAAATCGGGCAGGGGGTGCAGCTGTGATTGGCCTTGAACACTATATTGTCGTCGGCACGGTCCTGTTCGTGCTCGGCGTTCTCGGCATCTTTCTGAACCGGAAGAACGTGATCGTGATCCTGATGTCGATCGAGCTCATCCTGCTCGCGGTCAACATCAACCTCGTCGCGTTCAGCACCGCGCTGGGCGACCTGACGGGGCAGATCTTCGCGATGTTCGTGCTGACGGTCGCTGCAGGGGAGGCGGCCATCGGCCTCGCCATTCTCGTCATATACTTCCGCGGCCGCGGCACCATCGCGGTCGACAGCGTCGACCGGCTCAAGGGATAGGCGAACCCGTGCATCCCATTCTCATCATCGTATTCGGGCCGCTGCTCGCTGCCATCGTCGGCGGGCTCGGCAACCGTGCCCTCGGCAACACGATCGTCAAGTCGATCACGACCGGCGCGCTGTTCCTTTCCGCCGCCCTGTCCTGGCCGATCTTCCTCGGGTTCCTTGGTGGTTCGTACGATCCGATGGTCGTGCCTGTCCTGCAATGGGTGCAGTCGGGCACGATGAGCTTCGACTGGGCGCTGCGGGTCGACACCCTCACGGCGGTGATGCTGGTGGTCATCACGACCGTTTCGGCGCTCGTCCATCTCTATAGCTGGGGCTACATGGAGGAGGACCCGGACCAGCCGCGGTTCTTCGCCTACCTCAGCCTGTTCACCTTCGCGATGCTGATGCTGGTGACGGCTGACAACCTCGTCCAGATGTTCTTCGGCTGGGAAGGGGTGGGTCTCGCCAGCTACCTGCTCATCGGCTTCTGGTTCCGGAAGCCCAGCGCCAATGCCGCGGCGATCAAGGCCTTCGTGGTCAACCGCGTGGGCGACCTCGGCTTCATGCTCGGCATCTTCGGCACCTTCCTTGTGTTCGGCACCGTTTCGATCCCGGAGATCCTCGCCGCCGCGCCGGGCATGGCGGGGAGCACGATCGGCTTCCTCGGATACCGCGTCGACACGATGGACGTACTCTGCATCCTTCTGTTCATCGGGGCGATGGGCAAGTCGGCGCAGCTGGGTCTTCACACCTGGCTTCCCGACGCCATGGAGGGGCCGACCCCCGTGTCCGCGCTAATCCATGCCGCCACCATGGTGACCGCGGGCGTGTTCATGGTCTGCCGGCTTTCCCCGATGTTCGAGGCGGCGCCGATCGCGCTCGGATTCGTCACCTTCATCGGCGCGGCGACCTGCATCTTTGCGGCGACTGTCGGCACGACGCAGTGGGATATCAAGCGCGTGATCGCCTATTCGACCTGTTCGCAGCTCGGGTACATGTTCTTCGCTGCCGGCGTGGGCGCCTACGGTGCGGCGATGTTCCACCTGTTCACGCACGCCTTCTTCAAGGCGCTGCTGTTCCTCGGCGCGGGCAGCGTGATCCACGCGATGCACCACGAACAGGACATGCGCTACTACGGCGCCCTTCGTAAGCACATCCCGCTGACGTTCTGGGCGATGATGGCGGGCACGCTCGCGATCACCGGGTTCGGCATCTACGACCTGCACGTCGGCTTTGCCGGGTTCTGGTCGAAGGATGCCATCATCGAGGTGGCCTATGCGCGCGGAACGGAAGTGGCCGGGTTCGCCTTCTGGATGGGCGTTTTCGCCGCGCTGCTGACCAGTTTCTACAGCTGGCGCCTCGTCTTCCTGACGTTCTTCGGCAAGCCCCGCTGGGCCGAGAGCGAGCATATCCGGCATGCTGTCCACCACGGGCACGATGAACCGGACGAGGCCAACCCGCCTGCCCAGGAAGATTCCGGTCACGATGCCGCGCACCATGTTCCGGACCCGCGTCATGGCGAGGGAACGGGCGGCTATCATCCGCACGAGAGTCCGCTGTCGATGCTGATCCCGCTGGGTCTTCTGTCGATCGGCGCGATCGCCGCAGGCCAGGTCTTCGCACCCGCTTTCCTCGACAGCGAGGGATTCTGGGGCGGCTCGATCTTCTACAACGCCGACCTGATCCACGCCATGCACGCCGTGCCCTGGCTCGTGAAGTACGCCGCGTTCATCGTGATGGTGCTGGGCTTCGTGATCGCCTGGTACGGCTATATCCGCAACACCCGGTTCCCCGGCCTGGTCGCCGAGCAACTCGGCCCGGTGTACCGTTTCGTCTACCACAAGTGGTATTTCGACCAGCTCTACACGGTCCTGTTCGTCCGTCCCGCGTTCTGGCTGGGCCGCAAGTTCTGGAAGGTGGGCGACGAAGGGATAATCGACCGCTTCGGGCCTGACGGTGCAGCATGGGCGGTCGCGCAGGGGACCGTGGGCGCGAGGCGCCTCCAGTCGGGCTTTCTAAACACCTACGCCCTCTGGATGCTGGTCGGCCTCGTCGCCGCGATTACCTGGGTTCTTCTGTGATGGGGGCTTTTCCGATCCTTTCGCTGATGCTCCTCGTGCCGCTCGTCGGCGGTCTGGCGTGCTTCTTCCTCGAGGCGAAGGCGGCGCGGATGGTCGCGCTTGCCGCCACGCTGATCGACCTCGCGCTCGGCATCGTGCTGTGGGCGAGCTACGATGTCGGCGGCGCGCAGTGGCAGTTCACCGAACGTGCCGAGCTTTTCGCTGGGTTCAGCTATGCTCTCGGCATCGATGGCATCGCGCTGCTGCTGATCGTGCTTAGCGTCTTCCTGATGCCGATCTGCATTCTCGCCAGCTGGGAATCGATCGAAGAGCGCGTCGGCGAATACATGGCGGCGTTCCTGTTCATGGAACTGCTGATGATCGGCGTTTTCGCCGCACAGGACCTCCTGCTGTTCTACATCTTCTTCGAGGCCGGCCTGATCCCGATGTACCTGATCATCGGCATCTGGGGGGGCAAGGACCGCATCTACGCCAGCTACAAGTTCTTCCTCTACACCCTTCTCGGCTCGGTGCTGATGCTGGTGGCGATGCTATGGATGATCGGCGAGGCGGGGACCACCGACATCCCGACGCTGATGCAGTACGATTTCCCGGTCGCGGCGCAGACCTGGCTGTTCCTTGCCTTCTTCGCGAGCTTCGCGGTCAAGATGCCGATGTGGCCCGTGCACACCTGGCTGCCGGACGCGCACGTCCAGGCACCCACCGCGGGCTCGGTCATCCTCGCCGGCGTCCTGCTGAAGATGGGCGGGTACGGGTTCATCCGCTTCAGCCTGCCGATGTTCCCCGAGGCGAGCGCGCAGCTTGCCTGGCTGATCTTCGCGCTGTCGATGATCGCGGTAGTGGTCACCTCGCTCATCGCGCTGGTCCAGCACGACATGAAGAAGCTGATCGCCTATTCCTCGGTGGCCCACATGGCGATCGTCACCGTCGGCCTGTTCGCCTTCAACGTCCAGGGCCTCGAAGGCGCGATGATCGTTATGCTGAGCCACGGGCTCGTGTCGGGCGCGCTGTTCCTCTGCGTCGGCGTGATCTACGACCGGCTGCATACGCGCGAGATCGACCGTTACGGCGGCCTTTCGATCAACATGCCGCAATACGCGCTGTTCTTCATGCTGTTCACGATGGCCAGCATCGGTCTGCCCGGCACGAGCGGCTTCGTCGGAGAGTTCCTGAGCCTGGCCGGTATCTACCAGGTCTCGACTTTCGTGACGCTGGTCTGCACCACCGGCATCATCCTCGGCGCGGCGTACATGCTTTACCTCTACTGGCGCGTGGCATTCGGCGTGCAGAGGAACGCCGACGCGGCTGCCATGCCCGACCTCAATGCCCGCGAATGGCTCATGCTCGGCCCGATCGCCGCCGCAGTGCTGTGGATGGGCGTCTATCCGGAAAGTTTCCTCGCCCCGATGCGCAAGGACATTGCCGCGCTCGACGCGCGGGTCGCCCGGGCCAAGCCCATGTTCGATAGCAAGCTCGCGCCGCCCCGGCCGGAGCAGGTGCGCACGGAGGCGGCGAACGCGATGCCCCACGCTGCGGGTGCTGCCGAAGGGGAGGGCCACTGATGGACCTCCAGCATTCCCTCGCTCTGATAATTCCCGAAGAGATTCTCTCGGTCGGCGGGCTGCTGCTGCTGCTCGCAGCTGCGTGGCTGGGTGACAAGGCGAGCCGCGCAATCTCCATTGCGGCCGTGTTCGTGCTCGCGGCAGCCGCCGCCTTCACCGTGCCGGTCCTGTGCAATGGTGACATGGGCGCGGACACGCAGGCATTTTTCGGCCAGCTTCGCGTCGATGCCTTCGCGGCCTTCAGCAAGCTGCTGATCTATGCCGCCGCCGCCGCCGCGCTGATGATCGCTCCGCGCTTTTTCGACCGCTGGGGCGCGATGCGCGCCGAATATCCGGTCCTGATCGTGTTTGCGGTTCTCGGCATGGGCATCATGGTGTCGGCGAGCGACCTCATTGCGCTCTACATCGGGCTCGAGATGAACAGCCTCGCAGCATACGTGCTTGCGGCGTTCCTGCGCACCGACAGCCGTTCGGAAGAGGCGGGCCTCAAGTATTTCGTGCTCGGCGCACTCGCCAGCGGAATCCTGCTCTACGGCATGAGCCTGACCTACGGTTTTGCCGGAACGACCAGCTTCGAGGGCATCCGCGCGGCGCTTTCGGGCGGCCTGTCGACCGGTGCGCTGTTCGGGCTGATATTTGTGCTCGCCGGTCTCGCGTTCAAGATCGCCGCCGTGCCGTTCCACATGTGGACGCCCGATGTCTACGAAGGCGCGCCGACGCCGGTTACGACGTTCTTCGCAACCGCTCCCAAGGTGGCGGCGGTGTCGCTGCTCATGCGGGTGTCGCTTGATGCGTTCGGCGACCATGCAGAGGCCTGGCGCCAGGTGGTGACGTTCGCTGCCCTCGCGTCGATCGTGGTCGGCGCTCTCGGTGCGATCGGGCAGGACAACATTAAGCGGCTTCTGGCCTATTCTTCGATCAACAACGTCGGATTCATCCTCGTCGGCCTCGCCGCCGCGACCGCAGAAGGGGCGAGCGCGATGCTCGTCTATCTCGCGATCTACGTGGCAATGTCGGTCGGCAGCTTCGTCGCTGTGCTCATGCTGCGCGACGCGGACGGAAACCAGGTCGAATCGATCGCCGATATGGCCGGGCTCAGCCGCACCAGCCCGCTTATCGCGTGGTGCCTGTTGCTGCTCATGCTCAGCCTTGCAGGCATACCGCCGCTGTTCGGTTTCTGGGGCAAGCTGGTCGTGTTCAAGGCTGCGGTCGACGCCGGAATGGTTGCGCTCGCGGCGATCGCCATCGCGGCAAGCGTCATCGGCGCGTTCTATTACCTGAAGGTCGGCAAGGTCATGTTCTTCGATGAACCTGCGGGCAAGGTCCAGGGCCGGAACGACTGGGCACACTGGACGCTGCTGATCGTCAGCACGGTGTTCATCTCGCCCCTCGGCTATCTGATGACCGGATGGCTCGGCGCCCTGGCGGACACAGCCGCCGCCGCGCTGTTCCTCGCAGCTTGATCGAATTCGTCGCCGAAACCGGCTCGACGAACGCGGACCTGGTCGCGGCGATCCGCGGAGGCGGGCGCGTAGCGGAAGGTGATTGGCTGGTTGCCGATCGCCAGACTGCCGGGCGTGGGCGTCAGGGACGCGAGTGGTTCGACGGCGCGGGCAATTTCATGGGCTCGACCGTGGTGCGGCCCGGGCCGAACGATCCGCCAGCGCCCACACTGTCACTTCTCGCCGGGATCGCGCTTTACGAAACGGTCGTCCCCCTTCTGGGCGACCCGTCGCGGCTCGCGCTCAAGTGGCCCAACGATCTTCTCGTTGGGCGGGCGAAGGTCGCGGGTATTCTGCTCGAGCGCGAAAGTGACGTGGTGATCGTCGGGATCGGCGTGAACCTTGCGGGAGCGCCCCGGATCGGCGACCGCGAAACCATTGCGCTGGCAGCCCTGGGTCCGGTCCCGGACCGCGACCTGTTTGCCAGGACTCTTTCGGCGGTGTTCGACCGCGAACTCGAACGCTGGCGCTCGGCGGGGATCGAGCCGCTGCTGCGGCGCTGGCAGTCGGCGGCCGTGCCGGTCGGCAGCCCGCTGAGCGTGCACGAGCCGGGCGGAATGATCGTTCGCGGTGCATTCGCTGGCCTCGACGAAGGCGGTTCGCTTCTGCTGCGCTTGGAAGACGGGCGGATGCGCTCTATCCACGCCGGCGACGTGATGCTCGGCTGAAGGATATTGCCATGCTGCTCGCCGCCGATGTCGGCAACACAAACGTGGTTTTCGCCCTGTTCGACGGGAGGGACATCAGAGCACGCTGGCGCATCGCCACCGATCCCCGCCGGACCGGCGATGAATACGCGGTCTGGCTGCTCCAGCTGCTCGCGATCGAGGGTGTAAGGCGCGAGGACGTGACCCAGATCATCGTCGGGTCGGTCGTGCCCCGGTCGATCCACAACCTGACGGTTCTTGCGGAGAAATACTTCGATCTCACGCCGCTGATCGCGGGCGAGGGGGCTGCGGCGTACGGTATCTCGGTCGATGTCGATCAGCCCAGTTCGCTCGGCGCCGATCGGGCTCTGAACACTATCGCCGCGCACGAGAAGTACGAGGGCGACCTGATCATAGTCGATTTCGGCACCGCGACGACGTTCGATGCCGTCGATTTCACCGGCGCCTACAAGGGCGGGATCATCTGTCCGGGCCTCAACCTCTCGCTCGACGCGCTGGTCGGCAACACCGCCAAGCTTCCGCGCATCGCGATCGAGGCACCGCGCTCGCAAAGCGTGATCGGGACCAATACCGAAGATCAGATGCTGATCGGGGTGTTCTGGGGGTACGTCGCGATGATGGAAGGCCTCATCGCCCGCATGCGCGCGGAAATCGGCCGCCCTGCGCGTGTCGTCGCCACAGGGGGGTTGGCGATCCTGTTCGACGAGCACACCGACATTTTCGACGCGGTCGATGCCGATCTAACGCTCGAGGGTCTCGCGATTCTTGCCGAGCGCGCACTGCAAAGGGCGAACTGACTTGAAAAAGGATTTCACTCCCGAGGACGAACTGCTGTTCCTTGCCCTTGGCGGTTCGGGCGAAATCGGGATGAACGTCAATCTCTACGGCTGCCGGGGCCGGTGGCTGATGGTCGATCTGGGAATGACCTTCAGCGGTAACGAATATCCGGGTGTCGATCTTGTCTTTGCCGATCTGGAATTCATCGAGGAGCGAGCCGACGCGCTCGAGGGGATCGTCCTCACCCACGCGCACGAGGACCATATCGGTGCGGTGCCGTATTTCGCGGCCGACCTCGGTGTGCCCCTCTATGCGACGCCGTTCACCGCCGATCTCGTCCGGCGCAAGCTCGAGGAAGCGGGCCTGGCCGACAACGTGGAACTCAACGTGGTCGAGGATCTCGAGCGGTTCGACCTCGGGCCGTTCGGCGTCTCGTACGTCCCGCTCGCCCACTCGATCGCCGAGGGCCACGCGCTGCTGATCGACACGCCATTCGGACGCGTTTTCCACACCGGGGACTGGAAACTCGACGAGGAACCGATCATCGGACAGCCGACCACCGAGGAGGAACTGTGCGAACTCGGCGATGAGGGTGTCCTCGCCCTTGTTTGCGATTCGACCAATGTCTTCAACCCGGCCGAAAGCGGATCGGAAGGCGCGGTCTACCGCGCGCTACACGAAGAGGTTGCCCGGTGGGACGGGCGCCGGGTTTTGGTGACGACGTTCGCCAGCAACGTCGCGCGTCTGCACACGCTGGGCGCGGTGGCCGAAGCCACGGGCCGCAAGCTGTGCATCGCCGGCCGCTCGCTCGACCGCATCATCGAAGTGGCGCAGGATAACGGCTACCTGTCGGATTTTCCCGAAACCGTCGACTTCGACACCGCGATGGGCCTGCCCCGAGGAGAGGTGCTGATCCTCGCCACGGGCGGTCAGGGGGAGCCGCGCGCGGCACTGGCCCGCATTGCCGAGGAAAACCACCCGATCGAACTGTCTGCTGGCGACGTCGTGCTCTTTTCCAGCCGGCAGATCCCGGGCAACGAACTGGCCGTGGGACGGGTGCAGAACCTGCTGGCGAAGCGCGGGATCGTCATGGTGACCGACCGGCAGAGCCTGATCCACGTATCGGGGCACCCGGGCCGGCCCGAGTTGGAGGCGCTCTACGCCTGGCTGCGGCCCGAGATCCTCGTGCCCGTCCACGGCGAGATGCGGCACATGGCCGAGCAGGCGCGGCTCGGCAGGGCGAACGGGATTCCGCATGCGGTCGTGCAGGGCAACGGGGACATCGTGCGGCTCGCTCCCGGAAAACCGGGCAAGCTGGCCGAGGTTCGAAGCGGGCGCCTTGTGCTCGACGGAGACATCATCGCCCCTGCCGACGGCGACGCCATCGTCATGCGCCGGCGCATTGCCCGCGAGGGCGTCGTGATCGTGGTCGTGGGACCGAAGGGCGGGGTATTCGTCGAAGGCGTGGGTTTGCCGCTTGACGAGGATTACGCCGCCTTCGTCGCCGATGCCGAACGCGACGTCGCCGACGCACTCGGCAAATTGCGGGGCCCCGCGGCGCGCGATCGCGAATCGCTGGTCGAGGCCGCCCGGCTGGCCGCCCGCCGGGCGGCTGGCCGATGGAGCGGCAAGCGGCCGCAAGTCCGCGTGATCATCCCGGGCGAAGCGGCATGAACTGGACTTCGGTTCTGGCAATCTACGTATTGTTCTGGGTGGCCTGCGCGTTCGTCCTGCTGCCGTTCGGGGTCAAGACGCACGAGGAACTGGGGATCGAAAAGATCCCCGGTCAGGCCGACAGCGCGCCGGCCAACTTCCAGCCCGGCAAGATCGTGCTGCGCGCGACCGTGCTTGCCGCGGTGCTCACCGCGCTGTGGGTGGCGAATTACGTGAACGGATGGATCACCCCCGCCACGTTCGGCATCGAGACCGGAGCGGCCTGACCGGTCAGTCGCGCAGCCGCTCGATCGCTTGCGCGAGCGCGACGTAAAGCTTGCCCATGTCACTGCTGAGCAAGGTCACCCCGATGGCGTGCCCGTCGCGGGTCGACAACATCGTGCGCAACATGCCCTCGAAGTCGTGGATGTAGCGATTGACGTGTTCGCGGAAATCCCCGTCCCCGTCGTAGAGTTCGGCGATGTCGCGGGCTTCTGCCGGCTCGAGCAGGCGCACCGCCCGGCGGGTGAATATGCCCCGGTCACCGCGCAGGTAGCTGGTCCATGCGGTGTCGGTCACATCCGCCGACAGCGCGCGGGCGATGTCGATCGCGTTGGAATTGAGGCTCTCGGTGATCAGCGCGACGCGGCGCGAGAAATCGCCGTCGACCTGTTCCTCGGCCCGTTGGCGGGCGAGCGCCACGCGGCTTTCGAGGTTCGCGGTAAGCTCGTTGACCTTGGCGAGCTGGTCGCGGAGCTGCATCGCCGCCTCGCGTCCCGTGCCCGCCGCCTGGTTCGCGGTGTCCTCCAGTTCGGCAATTGCCGAACCCAGGCGTTCGCGCAGCGCCCGGTCGAGCGCCTGGTTCGTGTCCACGGCGATCCGCTCGGCGACCGCTTTCACTCTATCGCCGGCATCGGCCTCGATCGTCGCCACTGCAGACCGCGCCGCGGTCTCCAGCCCTCCGATCGCTTCGCGCAGCGCGCCCTGCGCCTGGGCGGTGGCGGCTTCGCTGTCGCGGGCAAGATCAGCCAGCTGGGCGCGCAGCTCCGCAATGCGGCGTTCGCCGGCGTCGTGATTTGCGGCAACCTCGTTCTGGAGCTCCTTGAGCGTGTCCATTGCAGCGGTGCTGTCTCTCTGCGCGGCGAGGACGTAGTCCGAAATCTCGCGGCTCTTCTCGCCCGCGCCCGACAGCATGAGGCCCAGCGCTTCCCCCCGTTCGCCCAGCGCGGCAAGGCGTGTTTCGGTCTCGGTCAGCGCCGATGGAAGGTCGTCCCGGCTGTGCTGGGCGCTCGCGCGGATAAGCTCCAGCAGACGCACGCTGGCATCGGTCAGGTCCGCGACCGCGCGGTCCGTATCGCCAAGGGCATCGCGGCTCGCACTTAGCCTTTCACCGAGAGCGTCGATCGCCAAAGACAGCGTGCTTTCCGCGTTTCGCCCGTGCTCGGCAGCTGCGGCCATCTCGCGCGACAGTTCCTCGAGCCGGGCGGTGATCGCCTCGCCCTGCTCGACGAAAGCCTGGGTGCGGGCGGCTTGATCCTCGCATCGTTCGGCTAGCCCTGTATCGAGCTCTGCGATCAGGTCGGAGACGATGCCCGCGTGTTCCCTCGCCAGCGCTGCCGCTTCGGCCCGGCGTTTCTCGATCTCGGTGACGAAGAGGCTGTGCGATTCGGTCAGCTTCGCGTCGACCAGTGTCGCTTCCTGGCTGATGATGGCGAGGCGCTGCTGCGCCCCGGTCTTCGCCGCGTTGTCGACCGATTCGACGTGGCGGATGGCCGCCTCGAGGTCGGTCTTGAGCGATTCCACACGGGCAGTCCAAGTGGCAAGCGCCTCGCGCTCGGTCCCCGCCAGGCTCTCCGAAACCGTGTCAGCGCCCTCCCGCACGGCGGTGACCCGCGCCTGGAGCGAGCGGAGCAGTTCTTCCTCGCTTGCTTCCAGTGCCTGCGACGCGCCGGCGATTTCCTCGCGCAGGCGGTCGGCGCGGTGGCGCATCGCGGTAAGGGCTTCGACTTCACGGCCGTCAAGCTCGGCGCGAAAGGCGTCGCTTCGCTCGCGCAGGGCAGCAAAGCGCGCTCCGACGACCTCCTCGAGCTGATGGATCTGGGCCTCGAAACCGGCAAGCGCATCGTCGACCTTGCCGCGGAGCGAGGCGACCTGGCGCTCGCTTGCCTGACCGAACTCGTTGAGCCGGTTGAACCCGGCGACGAGGCCTTCGAGCTGGTCGTGCGCGGTATTGCCCGCCGAGCCGATCTGGTTCGACACGTCGCGCGCCGCGTTGGCGATCACCGGCAGGTCGTCGCGCAGCCGCTCCATGTTGTCGAGCGCGGCACGGCTCACCCCGGCGATTGCATCGACCTGGGTCCCGTTGTCCCGCACAAGCGCCTGGAGTCGGTCGGCGTGTTCGGAGATCCGCTGTGTCGCGATACGTCCCAGCGATTCAAGTTCGCGGCTCTGCGCGGCGAGGAACTCGCGAGCGAGGCTGAGCTCGCGATTAACGACGGAGAGCCGCGTTTCGAGGGCCGCGGATTCGCCGCGCAGAGCCGAGGCAGCGTCGGTGAACCGGGCGGCTTCACTGGTGCTCAGACGCAGCGCGAGCAGGACCAGCGAAACTATGAGGAGCACCGGCACGGCCCACGAGACGACCAGTGCCGATCCCGCTGCGGGAGATACCCCTCCCGTGACCTCCGACCAGTGCGCAAATACGAAGAAAGCGGTCCAGCCCAGCGCGGCGATCGTTGCCGCTGCGGGCACGACCCAGCCTGTCCGGCGGGTGGGAGACTCCTCGTCCCAGTATTCCTCGTGCGGGGTGTCCTCGACCCAGCTTGCGTCGAGCGTCAGCGGTTCGTCCGCCGTCGCGCCGGTTTCGCCAGACGCGTCAGCGCCGCTGCCGGGCCCGACGGCCCGAATGTGATGTCCCCCGCTCATGGCCGGGAATCTACACGATTCCAGTCATGTTCAACAGAGTGTTAATCATCTCGCTGCTACGAACCCGCGTTATGGACCACGAGCAGGGAGCCTTCGACGCGACGATCGCGGCGGCTGCGGGAGAGGACCCCGCGCTGCTGGCGGAGCTTCGCGAGGCCTTTCGCGAGAGCCTTGAACGGCACCTCGACCTGCTCAAGAGGGCGCGCTGCGACGGGAACTGGGCGGTTGCCGCCCAGCGCCTGAGAAGCCTGGCGGCAAGCTTTCACGCGTCCGAACTCGTCGACCTTGCAAGCGAGGCAATCGACGGCGCTCCCGGCGATCCCAGCGTGGTGCGCCGGATCGAACAGTTTCTGGACCGGTTCGTCAGCGCCTGACCGGCATCCTGCCGTTCGGCTCTAGCCAACCCGATTACCGCGCCCTAGCAAGACCCTCTTTTCGCTGAGGGGAGGTCTGCGCGTGCGGGTCGCGCTGATGGCATTGGCCGAGGATGGCGCCGATCCGGTGAGGGTCGGCGGCCGGCCCGTCGCATGGCAACAGCTTCAGGCGGCGCTTTCGCTGGGCTGCGAGCGGGTCGTGTGTCTTGCCGAAGCCCCGGGCCCCGATCTTGCCGTCCTCCAACGGGACGCCGAGGCGGGGAGTGCCAAGTTCACCGCGGTTTCCAGATCCCGGGATCTCTCGGGGCTGGTGAGCGCAGCCGACACGCTGTTCGTCTTTGCGCCCGGGGTGCTTCCGGACCGTGACTGGCTGGCGCAGGCGCTGGGCGCCCGGTCCGGCATTGCGGTCCTGCCGGCTGCCGCCGGGATCGAGCGCGGGTTCGAGCGTATCGATCGCGAGCGGGCCTGGGGCGGCGTGCTCGCCACGCGGGGCGATTCGGTCGAGGCGCTGGCTCACCTGCCGCCCGATGCCGACCCGGTCGCGGGCCTTCTTCGCGTCGCGCTTCAGCGGGGCGGGCGCTGCGTGGAGGTGCCCGAGCACTGGCTCGATGAGGGACGCTGGGCGCTTCTTGGCGACAATGCAGCGGCGCAGCGCGTAGAGCGCCGCTGGCAGGCGCTCTACGTGCCCGCGCCGGGACTGGAGCAACCGGGTGAGGCGGCGGCGCATGCACTTGCCCGTTCGCTCGTTGCTCGGGCTAACCTTCGGCCAGCGCTCGCACCCGGCCTTGCGATCGCTGGCGCCCTGCTGGCGCTGGCGGGTGCCGCGGGCGGCTACCTCGGCAGCACGGCGGCAGGGCTTTTCGCCGTTGCGGGAGGCGTGCTCGTGTCGGAAACCGGCGTCCGGCTTTCCCGCCTTGCCCGGGCCGGTTCGGGCATCAGTCGAGAGGGCCGGGGCGCTCGCCTCCTGGCGGTGCGCGACGCCATTTTCGACGCGTCGCTCGTGGCGATTGCCGCCAATCCTCTCGAGTTCGCAGGTTGGCACGCCCCTTTCGCTGCGCTCGTGCTCATTGCCGCCATGCGCCTTCTTCGGGAAGAAGACGTTGCGCCTGTGATGCGCCCGCTAAGCGACCGTATCCTGGTTTTTGGCGGCCTTTCCGCGGCCAGCCTGTTCGGCGCGCTCCTTCCGGGGATGGCGGTGACCGCGCTCATCGGGCTGGCGGGAAGGCTGTTCGCCGCCCGCCGACGCGGCTAACGCGGGCTTAACCACGGGCCGCTATGGCCGGTGCATGAGCGAAGCGGTGATGATGCAGTCGAGTGAGGCGCCCGTCGAAGCCGTGCTGCGCGAAGAACTCGCGCAAGGGGACGGCGTGATCGGCACGATAGCCCCGGTGCTGGGTCATCTTCTCGCCAACCAGGACCATTCGCTGTTCAGTGACGAAATAGTCAGCCGCGTTCGCGGAATGGTCTTCGACATTGCGCGCCAGGTGCTGCTCATCGCGGCCAGGGCCGGTGGGGCCGACGACCTTGCGGCACCGGACGAGGGCGCGCACGGGGCACTGTCCGCCCGGTTGCTCGCCGAACAGCGGCTCGTGGCGCATTGCCATGCCCTGGCGCTCGAATGGCAGTTGACCGAGCGCCTCGAACGGCGTTCGGCGATCGATCCCGTGCTTTCTCCGCTCCTCCAGGCCCTGATCGCTTCGGACGAGGGGTCGATCGCATCTACCGCCATGGCCGCGCTTGCCGCGCAGTCGCGTTTCGCCCAGGGCCAGCGGCGAATGGAACTGTCGTTGGCGGAACTGCCTGCCGACCTGTTTCATCAGGTCGTCGCAACCTGGGCCAGCGAAATCGACGATTCGACCGGACCCGATGCCGCTGCAGCCACTGATGCCCTGCGCGCAGGATACGCCGAAAGCGCCAGCCGGCTTGGCCTGCTCGCGCGGCTGGTTGCCGGAATGAGTGCCGGTGCACGCGCCGCGCTTGCGGTAGATCACGCCGGTGTCGCGCTTTTTCTCACCGCGCTGGCGGCATCGGCGCGGCATGACAGGGATCTTGCCGTCATCGCGACCAACGAACGGCAGCAGGCGCGCCTTGCCCTGTCCTTGCGCGCGGCGGGGCTGAAGCCGCGCGAGGTCGAGGAGCAATTCCTGCACCTGCACCCCGATGCTACGTTGCCCGAAGGGTTCGGGGATCTGCGGGCGGATCGCGCCGCCGCGATGCTCGGCGGCTCGGCAAAGAATACGGTGGTCTGAGATGACCGGGCACGGGGTTGTCCTTGCACGCGCACGAACCGACGCGGATGACCGTTTGATCGAAGCGGACGAGCCGCTTGCGGGACTTCAGCGTCGCTGCGGCGGCGAACTGCCCGGCACGGTGGCGGTACCTGCCCTGCTCGAAATCGTGCGCAAGGCCAGGCGGCTCGGGCTCAGGGTCGCCCGGACGATCGAGGCGCTGGACGGCGACGAGACGGTGCGCGCCTGGGTCGAGATCGACCCCGAAGGCGAAGCGGGAAGCGGCGGTTGTGCGATTGCGGTCGGCGCCTGGTCCTCGACCCCGCGTGCAACACCCTCGGACGAGGAAGCCACCGCGTTGCGCATCGCGATCGATCGTGCAGTGGCGGAACTGTCGGCCCGTCTCGATCCCGCGCAGGGGGTGCTCACGGTCGACACGACGGCTTCCGATCTGGCCCAGCTCGTACGCACGATGCGCAGCAGGCCGGGCGCACCGTGGACCGAATTCGTCGAGCTGCCGGACCTGTCGCTTCGGCAGCCGGTCCACTGGCGGCTCGTCGACGGGGCGCGCTGCGTCGTTCCCGGGTCACGCCGGGCCTGGACGGCAACGCTCGTTCCGCTCGGGCGCCCGGACCCCGGTAGCGCGGGTTTCGAACTGCTTCTCGTCGCCGATTTCCCGCTTCCCGCGCCCGCTCCGCCAATCACGGAAGCGGAACCGTCGACTCCCTCTCTTGGACGCGAGATGACGCCTGTTCTGCGCCAGCCAATCGCACGGATCATCGCGAATGCAGAGACCATCCGCTCGCGGCTGGCGGGGCCGCTGGCGCCCGAATACAGCAACTACGCCGCCGATATCGCGGCCGCGGGCCAGCACCTTCTTTCGCTGATCGAGGACCTTTCCGACCTCGAGGTGGTCGAGGCAGAGGACTTTCGCACCGCACCGGACCGGATCGACCTTGCCGATGTAGCCCGGCGCGCGGTCGGGATCCTTTCGGTGCGCGCGCGTGAGCGAGGGATGCGGCTTGTTCCGCCCGATGACGGGGTCGTGGCTCCGGCGACGGGGGAGTTCCGCCGGGTTCTCCAGATTCTCCTCAATCTCGTGGGCAACGCAATCGCCTATGCCCCGGAAGGATCGTCGGTGCGTGTCGAGGTTGAAACTGGCGACGGGCGCGCAATGGCGGCGGTAATCGACGACGGGCCGGGAATAGCGCCGGACCAGATCGAACGCGTGTTCGACAAGTTCGAGCGTCTCGGGCGGGGCGGAGACGGTGGATCGGGCCTTGGGCTGTATATTTCACGCCGTCTCGCGCGCGCGATGGGCGGCGAACTGACGGTAGACAGCACGCCAAGAGAAGGGGCGCGCTTCACGCTCGAGTTGCCGCCCGCCGACTGAGCGGCGCTCCACCGCGTCAGCGGCGCCGGCTTCCCCACCACAACAGAAGCGCGCCGATGATCGCCGTGATCGTGCCGTAAAGCGCCCACTGACGATCGGCTAGCATGAAGCTCTCTGCGGGCCACATCACCAGGCCAAGGCCCTGAAGCGCCCACAATCCGCCCGACAGGACGAGCGCGACGCCGAAAATCTGGGCAATCAGCCGCAATGGACGCATCTTTCGCTCCGCTTACCGCCGGTCGATCGGGACGTAGTCGCGCTCGGTCGGGCCCGTGTAGAGCTGGCGCGGGCGACCGATGACCTGGCCGGGATCGGAAATCATCTCGTTCCACTGGGCCACCCAGCCGACGGTGCGGGCAAGGGCGAAAAGCGCGGTAAACATGGTCGTCGGGAAGCCGATCGCCGAAAGGATGATCCCCGAATAGAAGTCCACGTTGGGAAACAGCTTCTTCTCGATGAAATAGGGATCGCTCAGCGCAATTTCTTCGAGCTGCAAGGCGGTTTCGAACAGGGGATCGGTGACCTTGAGCGATTCGAAGACTTCGCGCACGGTCTTCTGCATGACCGTCGCCCGCGGATCATAGTTCTTGTAGACGCGGTGGCCGAACCCCATCAGGCGGAACGGGTCGTTCTTGTCCTTCGCGCGCTCGATGTAATGCGGGATGCGATCGGGCGTGCCGATCTCGCGCAGCATGTTGAGCGCGGCCTCGTTGGCTCCGCCGTGCGCAGGGCCCCACAGGCATGCAATGCCCGCCGCGATGCAGGCAAACGGGTTTGCCCCCGATGACCCGGCAAGCCGCACGGTCGAAGTCGAGGCGTTCTGCTCGTGATCGGCATGGAGGATGAAGATCCGGTCCATCGCTTTCTCGACGACCGGATTGACCTCGTACGGTTCGGCCGGAACGCCGAAGGTCATGCGCAGGAAATTGCCGGTGTAGCTCAGTGAGTTGTCGGGATAGAGGAACGGCTGGCCGACTGAATACTTGTACGCCATCGCCGCGATCGTGGGCATCTTCGCGATCAGCCGGTGGCTGGCGATCTTGCGCTGTTCGGGATCCGAGATGTCGGTGCTGTCGTGATAGAACGCCGAGAGCGCGCCGACCACGCCGCACATGATCGCCATCGGGTGCGCATCGCGGCGAAACCCGCGGTAGAAGGTCATCAGCTGTTCGTGCAGCATCGTGTGGCGGCTGATCGTGTAACTGAAGTCCTCTAGCTCCTGCTGCGACGGCAGTTCGCCGTTGAGGAGCAGGTAGCTCACCTCCATGAAGCTCGAATCCTCCGCGAGCTGACCGATCGGATAACCGCGGTGGAGCAGCACGCCCTCGTCGCCGTCGATGTATGTCAGCGCGCTTTCGCAGCTCGCGGTCGACTTGTAGCCGGGGTCGTAGGTGAAGGCGCCGGTCTGGCCATACAACTTTCGGATGTCGATAACTTCGGGACCTACGCTACCCTCGAGCACCGGAAGCTCGATGCTCTTGTTGTCGTAAGTGAGCGTCGCCGCCTTGTCCGCCATGTCCCGTCTCCTTAAGATGTGTGGTCCGCGTTGGCGGAACTTGCCTGCGCGTCAAGCCGCGCAAGGGCTTCATCCCGGCCAAGCAGGGCCAGTACGTCGAAAATCCCCGGGGATGTCGTCGTCCCCGTCAATGCCGCACGCATGGGCTGCGCCAGCTTGCCGAGTCCCAGCCCCTGTTCCTCGGCGAATGCCTTCAGATTGCTCTCAAGCGCGGCCACCGTCCAGTCGCTTTCGTTCCGAAGACGCGCAGAAATGCTTGCAAGGAGGACGCGCGCGTCTTCGGTGAGCTGGGCTGCGGCTTTCTCGTCGAGCGAAAGGGGGCGCCGCCTGAAAAGGAATGCCGCGCCCGCGGCGAGTTCGTGGAGGTCCTTGGCGCGAAGCTTGAGCTGCGGCATGGCTTCGGCAAGCAGCTTTTCATCGGCCTGGACTCCGATCAGCGGAGCGACCAGCGCGGCAAGCCGCTCGTCGTCTGCCTCGCGAATGTAATGGCCATTGAGGTTGAGCAGCTTCTTGATGTCGAAGCGGCTCGGACTCTTGCCCACGCCGGCCAGGTCGAAAAGTGCGATCGCCTCCTCGCGGGAGATCTCCTCACGGTCGCCGTGTCCCCAGCCGAGCCGGAGGAGATAATTGAAGACAGCCTCGGGCAGCAGGCCCATCTCGTCGCGGTAAGCGTCGACACCTACCGCGCCGTGACGCTTGGAGAGCTTCGCGCCGTCCGCGCCAAGGATCATCGGGACATGCGCATATACCGGCACCGTCCAGCCCATCGCATTCAGGATGACGATCTGGCGGAAGGCATTGTTGAGGTGGTCGTCGCCGCGGATCACGTGTGTGACGCCCATGTCGTGGTCATCGACCACCACGGCCAGCATGTAGGTGGGCGTGCCGTCCGACCGGAGCAGGACGAAGTCGTCGATTTCGGAATTGGCGACGGTAACGGTTCCCTGGACCTCGTCGCCGATGGTCGTCTCACCCTCGCGCGGGGCCTTGATACGCACGACATAGGGCGCGTCTTCAGGCCAGGCAGAAGGGTCGGCGTCACGCCATTCGCTGTCGATGCGAAACGTGCGCCGTTCCGCTTGCGCCGTGGCGCGGCGTTCAGCGAGTTCCTCCGAAGTCAGGTAGCAGCGATAGGCCGCCCCTTTTTCCAGCAACTCGTGCGCAACCGCGGCATGGCGGTCTGACCGTGCGAACTGGAACGTCGGTTCCTCGTCACCCTCGAGGCCGAGCCAGCCCAGGCCGTCGAAGATCGCCGCGATCGCCGGCTCGGTCGAGCGGGCGCGGTCGGTGTCCTCGATCCGCAGGAGATACTTTCCGCCATGATGGCGGGCGTAGAGCCAGTTGAACAGCGCGGTGCGCGCGCCCCCGATGTGCAGGAATCCGGTCGGCGATGGAGCAAAGCGTGTGACCACCTTCGCGCTATCGCTTGCCATCCGAATTCTCGTCCTTATCCAGTAACTTCATGGCGATCCGCACAGCGCCGCTGGTTCCCCTGTCCGACGAAGACCGGGAGGGCGAAACGCCCGCCGATGCTGCACTGCAGCGGCCTTGGCGCAAGGCGCGCGCCTTGTCCAGTGGGGTGGCAAGGGCGGAAGCCTTTCTCGAAGAAGCAGCGTTCGATCGCGCGCCGTGGCTGACCGTGGCGCTCGTAGTCGGGATCGCGAGCTGGTTCGTACTCCCGGGTCCGGTAGCCTGGCTGGTTCTTACCGGCGCGTCGCTGCTGGTGGCCGTAGCCGCCGCGGCAATCTGGCGCGAGAGCGGCGAGCGCACGCATCTGCGCCGTGCCGCGATTTCCGTGGGACTGGTGATCGCGTTCGGCGTGACGCTGGTCTGGATCCGCTCCGAAGTGGTGGGGGCACCGCCGCTCTTGTACCCCAAGACCGAGTGGATCGACGGGCGCGTCCTTGCTCGCGAAGACCAACCGGCAGAAGGACGCGTGAGGCTTACGTTGGCCTATCGCGATGCGGAGGCGGGTATGGCCCGCAAGGTGCGGGTCAACGTGGCGCCGGACGCACTGCCGGTGGGGGCCGAGGAAGGGGCTCGGGTGCGGCTGCGGGCGCGCCTGATGCCTCCCGCAGCGCCCCTGGTGCCGGGTGCCTACGACTTTGCGCGGACCGCCTGGTTCGCCGGCCTCTCTGCCACGGGCAGCGTACTGGGCGAGGTCGAGACGATCGAGGCGGCGCCTGGCGGCGGAACCATCGCCCGCGCCCAGCGCGCGCTGTCCTCCCACGTTCGTTCCCGGCTCGCCGGCTCCGAAGGGGCCATCGCCGCCGCGTTCGCCAGCGGTGACCGTGGCGGCATCTCCATCGCCGACGAGGAGGCGATGCGAGATTCGGGCCTCACGCACCTCCTGTCGATCAGCGGAGTGCACGTGAGCGCTGTGATCGCGGCGGCCTATTTCCTCGCCATCCGCCTCCTCGCGCTGTGGCCCTGGCTGGTGCTGCGGGTCCGACTGCCGGTGGCCGGAGCGTTGATCGGTGCGATTGCGGGGATCGGCTACACGTTGCTTACCGGGGCGGAAGTACCGACGGTGCGAAGCTGCCTCGGTGCCCTGCTCGTCCTCGCCGCGCTTGCGCTGGGGCGGGAGCCTTTGTCGATGCGAATGGTCGCGGTTGCTGCTTTCGCGGTGCTGGTTGCCTGGCCCGAGGCTCTCGTCGGACCGAGCTTCCAGATGAGCTTCGCCGCGGTGATCGCGATCGTTGCGCTGCACGAGGCGGCTCCGGTGCGCGCGTTCCTTGCCGCGCGCGAGGAAAGCTGGTTTGCACGGACGGGGCGGCGCCTCGCCATCCTCCTCCTGACGGGTCTCGTGATCGAGATCGCGCTGATGCCGATCGTCCTGTTCCACTTTCACCGCGCAGGCTTCTACGGTGCGTTCGCAAACGTGGTCGCCATTCCGCTGGTGTCATTCATCTCGATGCCGGCGATCGCACTCGCACTGGTGCTCGACCTCTTCGGCGGCGGCGCGCCGGCCTGGTGGCTCGCGGGAAAATCGCTCGAAGCGCTGCTTGGGATCGCCCGGTTCACCGCCGAACAGCCGGGGGCGGTGCGGCTTATGCCCCAGATGGGGTGGGGCACCTTCAGCCTTTTCCTTGCCGGTGGAGCGTGGCTTGCGCTGTGGCACGGGCGGGTGCGGATGCTCGGACTGGTTCCGGCGGCGCTCGCAGCCGGGCTGCTGGTCGCGACCCCGGTTCCCAACCTGCTGGTCGGCAGTGACGGGCGCAATGTCGGCATCGCAGGGGAGGGAGAGCGCTTGCTGGTGCTGCGCGAGGGGAGGAGCGGCTTCGCCCGTGACAACCTGCTCGAGCTCGCCGGCCAGGAGGGGGTGCCGATACCGCTCGAGCGCTGGTCGGGAGCGCGATGCAGCCGGGACTTCTGCAGTATCGCGCTCGAACGCGGCGGGCGTGACTGGTTGCTGCTGTTGGCACGAAGCCGGTCGCGGATCGAGGACCGGTCACTCGCGGCGGCATGCGAGGCGTCGGACATCGTCATCGCGGACCGCTACCTTCCCCGCAGTTGCCGTCCGCGCTGGCTGAAAGCCGACCGGCGCTTCCTGCAGCAGAGCGGGGGCCTTGCCATCGACCTCGAGGCCCGGCGGATCACTACGGTGGCAAGCGGGCAGGGTTCGCACCCCTGGTGGACGGCGCGGGGGGGCGACCCCCTGCGCCGGAATCAGTGGTAGCGGCGCAGCAAACCTGCGAGCTTGCCCTGAACCTTCACCTCGGCCGCACGGTAGAGCTGCGGCTCGTAAGCGCCGTTCGCGGGGTCGAGCCGGATCATCCCGTCCTGCCGGCGCAGGAACTTGAGCGTGGCCTCCTCGTCGCGGACGAGCGCCACTACGATCTCTCCGTCGCGGGCGACGTCGGTGCGCTTCACGAGCGCGAAATCGCCATCGAAGATACCGGCCTCGATCATCGAGTCGCCCGAAACCTCGAGCGCGTAGTGTTCGCCGGGGCCGAGCAGGGCGGCGGGAACGGGCAGCGTGCTTTGGCCTTCCAGCGCCTCGATCGGCATGCCCGCGGCGATCCGGCCGTGCAGGGGCAGTTCGACGATGTCGTTCGCGGGCTCGGGCCGCGGGGCGGCCGGCGTGCGGAGCGGAACGACATTGTCGTTCGCGCGCGGAGCCTGTCCGTTGCGGGGAGCGGCCACCGAATCCCCGGGCTGGCGGATCACTTCGAGCGCGCGTGCGCGGTTCGGCAGGCGGCGGATGAACCCGCGCTCCTCGAGCGCGGAAATGAGCCGGTGCACACCCGACTTGCTCTTGAGGTCGAGCGCTTCCTTCATCTCCTCGAACGACGGCGAGATGCCGTTTTCCTCGAGGCGAACGGTGATGAATTGCAGAAGTTCACGCTGCTTGGCCGTGAGCATGGGCCTATCCCCGACAAACCGTCCCAATCCGGGAACGAACGCGGAACAATTAGGAAACTTGTTGCGATTCGTCAACCCGCGCAGGAACTGCCTCGGTCGCGCGCCAGTCGCCGGACTTGCCGCCGGTTTTTTCCAGCAATCGCACAGCTTCGATCACCATGCTCTTGTCGAGCGCCTTGCCCATGTCGTAGATTGTCAGAAGCGCGACGCAAGCGGCTGTCAACGCTTCCATTTCAACGCCCGTCCGGTCTGTGAGGGAAACCCGCGCCGCAACGGTGACGGCATCGGCCTCGAACGTGAAGTCGAGCTTCACGGATTGAAGGGGGAGCGGGTGGCATAGCGGTATGAGTTCGGAGGTCTTCTTGGCCGCCATTATCCCAGCGACCCGCGCCACGGCGAGAACATCGCCCTTGGGCCCGCTGCCGTCCCGCACGGCACGAAGCGCGGCTGCGCTCATGCGGATCCGTCCGCTGGCGGTGGCGGTCCGCGCCGTGGCGGACTTCTTGCCGACATCGACCATCCGTGCGGCACCTTTGCTGTCGAGGTGACTGAGTGTCATTCACGCTTGTCCGTGTCACACATGTCACGCAGTCCAGGTGCAATAACGGCCGCGACCGACGGAAGCAGAGGGCAGGGGGCTGGAAATGCGATAGTCGAGGCCATCGCTCCCCTATGCCACGCCCTGCGGGGTGTAGGAAAGCTCACGGCCGACCAAGCAGCGCGCGCGTGGCAGCGGCGACGTCGTCCTGCCGCATCAGGCTCTCGCCCACCAGGAACGTCCGCACGCCCGCCCTTGCGAGCCGCGTGCAGTCCGCATGCGTTTCGATGCCGCTCTCGCCCACCAGCAGCGTGCCCTCCGGTGCCAGCGGGGCCAGCCTTTCGGTCGTGCCAAGATCGGTGCGGAAAGACCTGAGATCGCGGTTGTTTACCCCGATGAGCCGGGACCGCAGACGCGCTGCGCGTTCCATCTCCGCCTCGTCGTGCACCTCGACCAGAACGTCCATGCCGCGCTCGAGTGCGGCCGCCTCGATCTCCTCCATGACCGCATCGCCCAGCGCGGCGACGATTATCAGGATCGCATCCGCCCCGATGCTGCGCGCTTCGGCGACCTGCCAGGGATCGATCATGAAATCCTTGCGCAGCACCGGCAACGTGCAGGCTCTGCGCGCGTCGGCGAGATAATCCTCGTGACCCTCGAAATAGGGCGCATCGGTCAGCACCGAGAGACATGCCGCGCCGCCCTGCTCGTACGCGACGGCATGTTCGGCGGGACGGAAATCGGCGCGGATGAGCCCTTTTGAGGGCGAAGCCTTCTTGATTTCGGCGATCAGCGCGAAGCCGTCCGCCACCCGAGATGCCAGCGCATCGCGGAAACCGCGCGGCGCGCTCTGCTCGCTCGCGAGCCGGTCAAGGTCGGCAACCGTCGCCGTCGCCTTGCGAGCGGCGACCTCCTCACGCTTTGTCGCGCATATCTCGTCGAGCCTGTTCATCGCGCGAGATCGATCCAGTCAGAGAGCAGGCGTTCGGCCCGGCCCGAATCGAGGGCTTCTGCCGCCAGCTCGGCGCCCTCGGCGTAACCGGACGCCTTGCCCGCGATCATCAGCGCTGCGCCCGCGTTGAACAGCACGGCATCGCGATAGGGGCCGGGTGCGCCCATCAGCAGCGCCCTCAACGCCTTGGCATTGTGGGCCGCGTCGCCGCCCCGGATCGCCTCGATCGGCGCGGTGGGCAGGCCCGCGTCTGCGGCACGCGCGCGGCGCAGTTCCCATTCGTGACCCCGGACGTCGGCGATCTCGTTCCCGCCGGCGAGACTCAGTTCGTCAAGACCCTCGTCGCCCGAGACGATCAGCGTCCTCTCGCTGCCGAGCCGCGCCTTCGCCTCGGCGTAGATCGGGACATAGGCCGGACGCGCGATGCCGATAAGCTGTCGCCTGACCCCTGCGGGGTTCGACAGCGGTCCCATGAGGTTGAATATGGTCCGGCGGCCGAGCCGCTGGCGGATCGGTTGTATGCGCCCCATGGCGGGATGGTGATTCTTGGCGAACAGGAAACAGATTCCGATCGTTTCCAGTGTCTTCTCGGCGGTTCTTCCCGCAGCTTCCATGTCGAGGCCAAGCGCCTCGAGCGTGTCGGCTGCGCCCGCCTTGCTGCTTGCCGCGCGGTTGCCGTGCTTGGCGACCGGCACGCCCGCGGCGGCGACCACCAGGCTGACCGCGGTCGACACGTTGAGCGTGTGGTGCCCGTCGCCCCCGGTGCCGCATACGTCGATCGCATCGGCCGGCGCGCGGACGGGGACCAGCCGCGCGCGCAGGGCCCGCGCCGCGCCCGCGATCTCGTCGGCAGTCTCTCCGCGGTCGGACAACTCGCACAGGAAGCGGGCGATCTCCTCCTCGCTCGCTTCGCCGTCGAGCAGCGCGCCGAAGACCTCTTCGGCCTGCGCCTCGGTCAGATGGGGCTCGGCTTCCGGGAGCCTTCTCATGCGGCCACTCCTGCTTCCAGCCCGCACAGCGCAAGGAAATTGCCCAGCAGGGCATGGCCGTGCTCGGTCGCAATCGATTCGGGATGGAACTGCACGCCGTGGATCGGCAGCTCTGCGTGGCGAATCCCCATGACGTGGGTGTCGTCCGATGTCGCGTTGACAGCCAGTACCGCGGGAATTTCCTCGACCACGAGCGAATGGTAGCGTGTCGCGCTGAACGGCGAAGGCAGATCCGCGAAAACGCCGCTGCCGTCGTGGCTGACCGGCGAAGTCTTACCGTGCATCAGTCCGCCGCGAACGACCCTGCCGCCGAAGTGCTGCCCGATCGACTGGTGGCCGAGGCATACTCCAAGCAGGGGCTTGCCCCCGTCGGCGCAGGCGGCGACGAGGTCGAGGCTTATCCCCGCCTGGTCCGGGGTGCAGGGGCCGGGGCTGATCAGGAAACCCGCCGCGTCAGTCCGTACCGCCTCCGCTGCCGTCAGCGCGTCGTTGCGCTCTACCCGCACCTCGGCTCCCAGTTCCATCAGGTAATGGACGAGGTTGAAGGTAAAGCTGTCGTAGTTGTCCACGACGAGGATTGTCGGGCCGGGGCTCATCAGGTCCTGCTAGCGAACTTGTCGGTTGCGCGCACCAGCCCATCGATGATGCCGGGCTCGCCAGCGGAATGGCCGGCATCCGGAACGATCCACAACTCCGCCTCGGGCCACGCCTTGTGCAAATCCCACGCCGACGCGGGCGGAGTGCAGATGTCGTGCCGACCCTGGACGATGATTCCCGGGATGTCGCGGATCCTGTGGACGTTCTTCAGAAGTTCCGCTTCGTCGAGCCAGAAATCGTTGAGAAAAAAACGCGCGCAGATGCGGGCGAAGGGAACCGCCTTGGCCGGGTCCTCGAAATCGGAAACGAGGGTTGGGTTGGGGAGCAGCGTCGCCACGGTGCCCTCCCACAACGACCACTCGGTCGCAGCGGCGAGGCGCACGGCTTCGTCCTCGCTGGTCAGCCGGTCGTAGTAAGCCTGCACGAGGTTTGCGCGTTCAGCCTCGGGTATATGGCCGGAAAAACTGTCCCATTGTTCCGCCATCACCTCGCTCGCCCCATAGGTGTAGAGCCAGTCTCGTTCCTTTGCGCGGGCGAGGAACACGCCGCGCAGGACCAGCTCGGTGGTTCGCTCGGGATATTTCTGGGCATAGGCGAGCGCGAGCGTAGCACCCCAGCTGCCCCCGAAGACCTGCCAGGCGTCGTGCCCGCACATCCGGCGCAGGCGTTCGATGTCCTCGACGATGCGCCACGTGTCGTTGCACTCGATCTCCGCGAACGGCAGCGACTTGCCGCACCCGCGCTGGTCGAACAGCAGCACGTCGTAGCGTTCGGGGTCCCAATGGCGACGGTGCGCGGCACTCATCCCGCCGCCCGGTCCGCCGTGAAGGAACACGGCCGGCTTGGCGCCGGGCGTGCCCACCCGTTCGTAGTAGAGCGAGTGCCCCTCGCCGACGTCGAGGTGGCCAGTCTCGTAGGGCTCGATCTGCGGGTAGAGCGTGCGGCGCGCATCGGAGTGGTGGGAGACGGTCATTGCGATTTCTCCTCGATCAGCACCATCGGCCCGATCGGCCCGCGCGAATCCAGCCGGCCGCTCGCCGGGTCCCACAGTGCGGAGATCCCGCCGTCGAGGTAAAGCGCGTTCGGCGTCTTGAGCGTGTCGCGGAAATAGCGCGCGAGCTTGCCGAAGCTGACCGGGCCTTCGCTGATGACGAAGTGCGCGCGCCCAGCGTCGTCGACGCCCACGCCATTGCGGATCGTGCGGCTCGGCCCGTCATCGGTGATCTCGGGGTGAAGCTTGCCGTCCACCACCAGCATGGGTCCGCTCTGGGTGCCGAAGCCGGGCCGATCGCCCACCTGGGAGAAAAAGCGGTCCGAGGTCATCACGCGCCACGTTCCGCCGGTCCCGAAGAACACGCCGTTGGGCTTGAGATGGAAGTTGCCCGCACCGTCGTTGCGATTGAGCTCCTTCAGGCGCTCGCCGTCCTTGACGTAATAACCGATCGGCTTGCCTTCCCCGTCGAACATCCCGGCGTTCATGCCGAACACGACGCGTCCGGCCTCGTCCGGCGCCCTCCCGGCGAACGCCCTGAAGCCCCGATAGGGCGGATTGCCAAGCATAGTGGTGACTCGGTGCTTGGCGGGATCGGCGATGCAATGGGTCAGCCGCGCGTCCTCGAACGTCACCGTCTCGCAGGCGGAAGCCGCCGCCCGTGTCGGCGCGGCCGACGGGGCTGCCGTTGCTTGGGCCTCATCCGGGTTCTCAAGGTCGATCCGCGTCACTGCCTCGCCGGCCGGCTGCTCGCCGCAGGCGGAGAGCACGGCCAGAAGGATGGGCAGGGCAGCTCGAGCGGTCAGCCCCGTCATTGGCCGAATCCCGGTTCGATAGCCTGACGCGCGGCCTCGCGCGCGGCGGCGATGAGTGCGCCTGCCTTCGCTTCGCACTCGCGCTGTTCGTAGGCCGGGTCGCTGTCGGCAACGATGCCCGCGCCCGCCTGCACGTGCATTATCCCGTCCTTCACGACCGCGGTTCGCAGCACGATGCAGGAATCCAGCGTGCCGTCAGGCGCGAAATAACCGACTCCGCCGGCGTAGGGACCGCGCGCGGCGGGTTCGAGTTCGGCGATGACTTCGCACGCCCGGATCTTGGGCGCTCCGCTCACCGTGCCGGCAGGGAAGCCGGCGAATAGTGCGTCGAGCGCCCCGAGTGCCGGGTCGAGCGTGCCGATCACGTTGCTGACGATGTGCATCACGTGGCTGTATCGTTCGACCGTATAGCTGTCGG
This sequence comes from Tsuneonella sediminis, assembly GCF_051912845.1. NCBI lineage: Bacteria > Pseudomonadati > Pseudomonadota > Alphaproteobacteria > Sphingomonadales > Erythrobacteraceae > Tsuneonella > Tsuneonella sediminis. The sequence continues at coordinate 232,806 of NZ_JBNCBU010000001.1, forward strand.
TTACGCGCACCGTCCCCTTTGCTGCCACCCGGCCGACGTCGTTGCGTCCGAGATCGAGCAGCATGAGGTGCTCGGCCCGTTCCTTCTCGTCCGCGAGAAGACTTTCCTGCGCGGCCCGATCGGCTTCGGGCGTGCGCCCGCGGGGCCGGGTCCCGGCAATCGGCCGGATGGTCACGGTGCCGTCGCGAACCCGGACGAGTATCTCCGGGCTTGAGCCGACCACCGCGAAACCGGGAAGATCGAGGAAATACAGGAAAGGGCTGGGATTTATTCGCCGCAGCGCGCGGTAGAGTGCGAAGGGCGGCAGGGGAAAGGGGCAGGTGAAGCGCTGCGACAGCACCACCTGAAAGATATCGCCCGCCTCGATGTATTCCTTTGCCCGCCCGACCATCGCGGCGAATTCTTCCGCGGGCATGGTCGGCTCGAGCGTCATTTCGGGCAGGCTGTCGGGCGGCGCGGCGGACGGAGTGGCGCGCGCCAGCCGGCGAAGAACCTCGTCGATGCGCTCGACCGCGCGGCTCACCAGTTCAGCCGCGTCCGCATCGTCCGGCCACACGGGGGCCAGGCATACAAGTTCGTCGGAAAGGCGATCGAACACCAAGAGCACGGTCGGGCGGGCGAAGAACATGTCGGGCAGCCCCAGCCCAGGGCCGGCCGCCCGGGGGAGCTTCTCGACCAGACCGACCGTCTCGTATCCGAAATAGCCGACGAGAAACGAAAGGGCGGGCGGCAGACCGTCGGGCACGTCAATGCGGCACCGCTCGACCAGCGCGCGCAGTTCGGACAGCGCGTCGCCCGGCAAGGGTTCGAACTGATCGCGGTCGGTTCGCCATGCCCGGTTGACCGCCGCCCGTTCGCCCTCGGCGCGAAACGCAAGGTCGGGATCAAGGCCCAGCATCGAATAGCGGCCCCGTACCTCGCCGCCTTCGACCGATTCGAGGAGGAAGTCACCTCGCCCTGGCTCGATCAGCTTCAGCGCCGCGCCCACGGGGGTTTCGGTGTCGGCGACCACGCGCCGCCAAACCAGCGCCGGCCGTCCCTCGGCCAGCGCCGAGCGTGCCGCCTCGGCGTTCAGGGGCGCGGCGCCGCTCAGCGCGCGGCCCTCAGTTATCGCCCGCGCCGGTGAGCTGCCTGCGCACGGCGGCGATCGCCTCGGCGTTCTTCTCGATCCCCGCCTCGGCACGGATCGCGGCCCGCATCGCATCGCCGTATTCCCGGCCAAGAAGCTGGCCCAAGCTGGCCCGGGCCTGCGCCAGGATCGGGTCGTCGGCTCCGATCTTGCCCGGCACGATGCTGTCGACCGTGACGACATACCACCCGGCATCGCGCGGTGCCTCGAGCCGCTTGACGCTGTCCTTGGCCATCGAGAACAGCAATGCGAGCGGCGGGGGTACGCGCTGGCCCTGCTCGACGAGTTCGCCGCGGGTCATGTTGATCCGGTCGACCTGCGGCAAGGAAACCTTTTCGGCAGCGAGCGCGGCGGCGAGCGGTTGCCCCTTGGCGACCCGCGCGACGATCCGATCGGCGGCGGCTTTCGCAGCCTTCTGCCCGGCATCGCGACGCCATCCCTCGACCGCATCCTCCCTGATCTCTGCAAGCGGCGCGGCTGCCGACGGAGTTATCCGCGCGGTCTCGAACACGAGATACTGGTCGGTTGCCGGCACTGCGGCGATCTGGGGCTGACCTTCCTCCATCTCGAATGCGGCGGATAGCGCAGGCATGAGCACCGCGGGTGCGGTTTCGGTGGCCGAGCCATAGACGCGGCCGTCGGCGACCAGCGGCCTGGTCGACATCACCTCGACGTTGAGCGAGCGGGCGATTTCGCTCAGTGCGCCGCCGTCGTCGATCTGGTTCTCGACTTCCGACGCAAGGTCGGCAAGACCGCGCGCGCGCTTTTCGTCGCGCAGGGCGGTGACGATCTCGTCCCGTGCCTGTGCGAGCGTGCGGGCGGGGGTTTCGGTTATCGAGTCCACCCGCACGACGTAATAGCCGAGCCCGCCGCGCGCCGGTTTCGCGATCGTTCCCCGGTTTGCGGCAAAGGCGGCAGACGCTACCGCCTGCGATGTCGACCCCGCATAGGCCGCGCGGTCGACGGCTTCGACCTTGCTGGTTTCCAGCCCCGCGTCACGGGCCGCCGCCTCGAGCGAGCCCGCGCCGCGCGCCGCGATCGCGTCGGCCGCGGCCTTGGTCGGCACGATCAGCTGCGTGAACGAGCGCAGTTCGCGCCCGGCATATTTCTCGGCCCTGTCCCGGTTGTAGCGCGCAGCGACCTCGGCCGCAGTCGGTTCGATCGTGCCGAGTGCGTCCGCGCCGAACACTGCGTAGCGGATCACGCGCCGCTCGGGGCGAATGAACTGGCTGCGGTTGGCTTCATAATAGGCGGCGAGCTGCGCCTGGGTCGGATTGCCCTTCGGTGCGAACGCCATGCTCGGGATCATCGCGACCGCGCCCTCGCGGCGCTCGCGGGTCAGGGCGGCATAACGGGCGGCGACCTTCGCCGGCATCCTGGCGCCGAACGATCCCGGCACGAGAACCTGCTGGGCCAGCAAACCCTCTGCCAGATCTCGGCGGACCGTTGCGTCGGTAAGCTTCCTCGCCGCCAGGACCTGCTGGTACGCCGTTTCGCTGAACTGGCCATCAGGGCCCGCGAAAGCGGGAAGGCGCCGTATTTCGCTGTTGACGAGGTTATTGCCCGCCGCGATCCCATGCTCGCTTCCCCACCATGCGATCGCGCGCCGGTCGAGCAACTGGTCGAGCACGTCGTCGAGCCCGCCCTGTTCCACGAAAGCCTGCATCGACAGCGTCGGATTTTCCTGACGCACCTGATCGACCGCGACCGTTGCCGCTTCGCTGAATTCGCGCGCGCCGATCTTGTCGTCGCCCACCACCGCGACGCTGTCGTCGCCCGCGATGCCCCCGGCAGAACCGGTCGACGCGACGTCGCCCACCGCGAATGCGAGGCCGATCAGGCCGATGAACGCGATGGTGACGGCTAGGCCGATCTTCGTTTTGAAAATATTGCGGAAGAACTTGAGCATGGTGATCCGGACAGCAGAGTGGGCAGCCGCGCAGGGGAGGCTGCGCGCCGTTCGCGGGGGCTTTAGATGCCCTGCGACCTTGCCGCAACAGGTCCCGCGTCGTTTTGAGGTGCCGGTGAATAAGGGCCTTTGCGCCGCGGCCCGTTGGTGTCTATGGCCCCCGGCCAATCACACGACACCCTTGGGAACACGTCATGGCCCTGCGGCCCTTTATCGTCGGAAACTGGAAAATGAACGGCACGCGCGCAATGCTTGCCGAGGCGCGCGCGATCGACCGGTCGGCGCAGCGCTTGATGAAGGTCGAGGTTGCTCTCGCCCCGCCGTACACCCTGATTCACGCGGTCCACAAGGAAGCCGAGCAGATCGGCGTCGGAGCGCAGGATTGCAGCCCTGAGAGCGACGGCGCCTACACCGGCGACGTGTCGGCGGCGATGGTTGCCGACGCGGGCGCGAAGTTCGTGATCCTGGGCCACAGCGAGCGGCGCCAGGGTCACGGCGAAAGCGATGCCCTCGTCCGGGCCAAGGCCGACGCCGCGCTCGAGGCTGGCCTCAAGCTGATCGTGTGCTGCGGTGAAACCGAAGCCACCCGCGATGCGGGCGGGGCGGAAGCCTTTGTCGTGCGCCAGCTCGAGGGTTCGCTTCCCCAGCCGTTCGATGGCGCTGGTGAGCGGCTGTCGGTCGCTTACGAACCGATCTGGGCGATCGGCACCGGACGCACTCCGACGGTCGAGGACATTTCCGCCATGCACTGCGCAATCCGCACACTGCTGGTCGAACGGTACGGAGACGAAGAGGGCGGCATGGTCCGCATTCTCTACGGCGGCTCGGTCAAGCCGGAGAACGCGCGCGAGCTGCTCGGCGCAGACGAGGTGGGCGGCGCGCTGGTCGGGGGCGCCAGTCTTACGGCCGAAAGCTTTCTCGGCATCGTCATGGGCGCCGCCGACCTGCAGGAGGCCTGAGCCGTACCCCGGCTTGCCCATCGGCTCCTGCATCCCTAAGTGCGCCGAACACACGAACACGAGATACATCGTCCATGTCGCTTTTCCTGTTTCTGCTCGTCGTCCAGGCGGTCGTTGCCGCCGCGCTCGTCGGGATCATCCTGATCCAGCGATCGGAAGGCGGCGGCCTCGGCATCGGGGGATCGCCGAGCGGCATGATGAGCGCGCGCGGTGCGGCCGACTTTCTGACCCGCTCGACCCGCTGGTTGGCCATCCTGTTCGTCGTGTTGTCGATCGTGCTCGCGGCGATCGCCGCGAAGAGCTCGGGGACCGGCGTCTCGGTCGAATCGACGCTCGACCGCGCGCCTGCCGCCCCGGTCCAGCCCGCTCCGGCCCCCGCGGATGACCCGCTCGCCGACGTGACCCGCTAACCCGCTTGCGACGATCCGGCTGGGGATTGCGGCGCGCTGCCGCATCAAGCCGCTTGCGCGCAGGCCCCACACACGATTAAGGCCCGACTCCCATGGCGCGGTATATATTTATCACCGGCGGCGTGGTCTCCTCGCTCGGCAAAGGTCTCATGGCGGCGAGCCTCGCGGCTCTCCTGCAGGCACGCGGATACCGGGTCCGGATCCGCAAGTTCGACCCCTATCTGAACGTCGATCCGGGAACGATGAGCCCGTACCAGCACGGCGAGGTCTACGTGACCGACGACGGGGCGGAGACCGATCTCGATCTCGGCCATTACGAGCGCTTTACCGGCGTCTCCGCGCACCAGGGCGACAACATCACCTCGGGCCGCGTCTATCGCGACATCATCGCCAAGGAGCGGCGCGGCGACTACCTCGGCGCGACGGTTCAGGTGATCCCCCACGTGACCGACGCGATCAAGGATTTCGCGCAGAGCGATACGGATGATCTCGATTTCGTGCTGTGCGAGATCGGCGGCACCGTCGGCGACATCGAGAGCCTCCCGTTCATCGAGGCACTGCGCCAGCTTCGCAACGAGCTCGGACGTGACAACACCTGTTTCGTCCACGTGACGCTGGTGCCCTACATCGCGGCGGCCGGCGAACTGAAGACCAAGCCAACCCAGCACTCAGTGCGCGAGATGACCGGGCTGGGCGTTCAGCCCGACATCCTCCTGTGCCGCTGCGAGAAACCTCTGCCGGACAGCGAGCGCGCGAAGATCGCGCTGTTCTGCAACGTGCGCAAGGAAGCCGTCATCCCCGCGCTCGACGCATCGAGCATCTACGCTGTTCCGCTTCAGTATCACCGCGAAGGGCTGGACGACGAAGTCCTGCGCCATTTCGGGCTGGCGGCTCCTGCGCCGGACCTGGCGCGGTGGGACGATATTCTCGATCGCTACGAGCACCCAGAGGGCGAGGTTACTATCGGGGTCGTCGGCAAGTACGTCGGCCTGCCCGATGCGTACAAGTCGCTGAACGAGGCGCTGGTGCACGGCGGGATGGCAAACCGGGTCAAGGTCAACATCCGGTGGATCGATGCCGAACTGTTCGAGAAGGGGGACGACGAAATCGCCGCTCGGCTCGAACCCATGCACGGCATTCTCGTCCCCGGAGGGTTCGGCGAGCGCGGCAGCGAGGGCAAGATCGCCAGCGTTCGTTTCGCCAAGGAGCGCAAGGTCCCGTTCCTCGGTATATGTCTCGGCATGCAGATGGCGTGCATCGAGGGGGCCCGTGCCGCGGGGCACGACGACGCGAGCTCCACCGAATTCGGCCCCACCGAGGAACCGGTGGTCGGCATCATCACCGAGTGGATGAGCAAGGAAGGCCTCCAGCAGCGCAGTGCCGAGGGCGATCTCGGCGGGACGATGCGGCTCGGTGCCTACGAAGCGTCGCTGTCGGGCAACAGCCACGTGTCGGCGCTCTACGGCGGCGCGACCACGATCAGCGAACGGCACCGCCACCGGTACGAGGTCAACGCGGCCTATCGCGAAGCGCTCGAGAAGGACGGGCTGGTCTTCTCCGGGATGTCGCCGGATGGGCTCCTGCCTGAAATCGTCGAACGTCCGGACCATCCATGGTTCATCGGCGTCCAGTTCCACCCCGAACTCAAGAGCAAGCCGTTCGACCCGCACCCGCTGTTTGCCGGCTTCATCGCAGCTGCGTTACAACAGGCACGTCTGGTCTGATTTTTCGGCATTTTTTTGTCGCCAAACACCGGAATGCGGTCATTTTTTACAAGCCGGCAGATTAGAACTCGTTTATATGTTGCCCACTTCTGATGGAGGGCCTAGGGGCGGCGCTCCTGAAAAACTTAGCATTTGCTAAGTTATCTCTGGTGTTTTTGGGGGGGTCCGGTCTAGACAAGCTTGGCGCGAAGTTGATCGTCTTCTGCGACCCGGACGGTCAGTTTCGCACGAGACGGCGTTCAGTCGTCGTGGGGGCGGACCGCGAGGTCCGCCCCCGAATCGCTGACACGATGGAAAGCGTCAGGCAGCGTTCGCCGCGTCACCGTCCTCGTCGCGCTTCTCTTCATCCTTGACGACTTCCAGCGTCGGCTGTCCGCCGACGTGGATCTTCTTCGGCTTCATGGCTTCGGGCACCTCGCGCACGAGGTCGATCGTCAGCAAGCCGTCGGACAGGTCGGCGTTGTCGACCCGGACGAAATCGGCAAGCTCGAACCGGCGCTCGAACCCGCGGTTGGCGATGCCCACGTGCAGCATTTCGCCCTGCGAGCCTTCGGGCCGCTTCTTGCCCTGGACCACCAGCAGGTTCTGCTGGGCGGTGATGTCGAGATCGCCCGGCCTGAAGCCCGCGACCGCGATGGTGATGCGGTATTCGTCATCGCCCTTCCGCTCGATATTGAACGGCGGATAGTTGTCGCCGGCATTGTTGCGGACCTGGCTCTCGAGCAGGTCGAACAGACGGTCGAACCCCACGGTGGTTCGGCGATAGGGGGTGAAATCAAGACGAGACATGAAACAAATCCTCCTGTGAGCAATTTGACCTTGTGGGCGGCCCCGGATGGCCGGCGACCGCCGCGATTGCATTCCCGCCCGCGATGCGGCACGGGAACGCATCCGAGATAGGAGCCGGGCCTCCGCTGTCAAGACCCGGCAAGATGTTGATATCGAAGGATTGTTCATGGCCCACCCCGAAGTCGTGATCTACACCAAGTTCGGCTGCGGCTATTGCTTTCGGGCCAAGCGGCTCCTGGACGCCAAGGGTGTCGACTATACAGAGCACGACATCACGATGGGTGGACCCCGTCGCGACGAGATGATGCAGCGCGCACCCGCAGCTCGCACGGTGCCACAGATCTTCATCGGCGACTTGCACGTGGGCGGGTCGGACGATCTTCAAACGCTCGAAACGTCCGGCAAGCTGGACCATTTGCTGCAAGGGCAATGACCCGCGTTGCGCTGCTGCAGATGACCGCGGGCATCGACCCGGCGGCGAACGCAGCGACGATCTGCGATGGCATCGCCGAAGCGGCGCGGGGCGGGGCGGCCATGCTCTTCACCCCGGAGATGAGCGGCCTGCTTGACCGCGATCGCTCCCGCGCCGCGTCGCGCATCAGGACCGAGGAGCGCGACCCCGTCCTCGCGGCGGCCCGCGCGGCCGCGGCGCAGCACGGGATATGGGTTGCACTGGGTTCGCTCGCGGTTGCGGGAGAGGCGGCGCGGTGGGCCAACCGCTCTCTGCTGGTCGATCCGGCCGGAGAGATCGCCGCGCGGTACGACAAGATCCACATGTTCGACGTCGACCTCGCCGGCGGGGAGACCTGGCGGGAATCGAGTGCCTATGCGGCGGGCCGCACGGTTGTCACCGCTGATGGCACCCCGGTGGGGCGACTCGGCCTCACCGTGTGCTACGACATCCGCTTTCCGGCCATATTCGAGGCGCTCGGCCGCCGCCGGTGCGATGCCATCGCCATTCCCGCCGCGTTCACCGTCCCCACTGGCGAAGCGCACTGGCACCTGCTGCAGCGCGCCCGTGCGGTCGAGGCGAGCGCCTGGGTCATATCTGCCGCGCAGGTCGGCTCGCACGCCGATGGCCGGCGCACCTATGGCCACAGCCTCGTGGTCGATCCGTGGGGAGATATCGTGCTCGACATGGGGGGCGAAGCGCCAGGTGTCGGCTTCGCGGAGATCGACGCGGCCCGCACTGTCGAAGTGCGTGCACAGATCCCCAGCCTTGCTAACCGGCGCGACATACCCGATCTCAAGCCATCATGATCGTGTTCGACCTTGCCTGTATAGACGGCCACCGGTTCGAGGGGTGGTTCGCGTCGTCCGATGCCTTCGCCGACCAGATTTCGCGGGGATTGGTCACATGCCCCAACTGCGGCTCGAGCCAGGTGACCAAGGCCCCGATGGCCCCCGCCGTGCCGGTAAAAGGCAACGCGGGCGGTGCGGCGCACCCGGCAAAATCCGTCGCCAACGGCATCCCTCCGGAGGTTGCCAGCGCGATGCGCGCACTTGCCGAGGCACAGGCAAGAGCGCTCGAGAAGAGTACATGGGTGGGTCCGGATTTCGCGGAGCAGAGCCGGGCCATGCATTATGGTGAGCGCGAACACGCGGTTATCCATGGCGAGGCCACGCCCGAAGAGGCGAAGGCCCTGCAGGAGGAGGGCGTGCCGGTGGCGCCGTTGCCGTTTCCGGTCGCGCCGCCCGACAAGATCAACTGACCGCGACGTCCCGCAGCGGCTCGCGCCTCATCCGCGCCACTCTGAATTGCGCGACGGTTCGTCCTGCGCCAGCCGCCTTGCCGTGATCCACGTCTGAAGGACGAACAGCGCGATGAGCAGGCATCCGACCCCGCCGACGAACAGGTCGAACCCGTTGATCCGGCCGAACAGTCCGGGTCCCGTGCCAAGGGCAAGCATTGCGAGGGTCAACCCGATCAGCACGAAGCGCAGTTCGGTGGGTCCCGCGTTAAGGTAGGACAGCTTGAGCTCTCCCAGAACCCGTACCGAAAGGAAGGCGTGGATCGAGAGCAGGAGGTATCCGGCAAGCGCCACCAGCGCGACCTCGAGGGTTACGAACGGACTGAGGCCGATCCCTGCGACCACGAGCGTCGTGGCCAGTCCGTCGCAACTGTGGTCGAGGAAATACCCGTAACGCGGCCGCTCGATCTTGCGGAACCGGGCAAGGCTGCCGTCGGTCGAATCGCCGAACCATTGCACCACGTACCCCGCGTTCGCCAGCCAGAGCCACTGCTCGTCCAGATTGCTCGCCACGTAGCCGGCGAAAACCATGAATGCGCCCGCCATGCCGATGAACGTGAGCATATCCGGCGACACCCACCCGGGCATGCGCGCGCAAATCCAAGTGAGCAGGCGCCGCTCGCTGCGGGCGAGCAGGTTTTCCTGTATCCGCTCGATGGGGGCCTGGACCTTGCGCTCCATTACCGGACTTTCCTCAGTTGGCACTTCGGCGGTCAAACGAAGCGGGAAGGTGCCGGTGCCCGATTGCCACCCGATCTCATCACTTCACGCCGGAAGTCTGGTGCGCCCGACAGGATTCGAACCTGTGGCCCCCAGATTAGGAATCTGGTGCTCTATCCTGCTGAGCTACGGGCGCTTCCGCGAAGCGCCATATCGGCACCCCCGCACCGTGACAATCGCTCTTAGGCTGCCTCGCCGGGTTCATTCCCCACCGGAACGCGCTCCTTGAAGGTGTGGGTAACGTAAGGGAAGGGAATCTCGATGCCCGCGTCGTCGAGCGCACGCTTGATTGCGCGGACGACCTTGTCGCGGCTTACCCACATGTCGCGCGGTTTCGATCCCGACCACCAGCGCACCTTGAAGTCCACCGAACTCGAACCGAACTCCTGGGCGAACACGTCGACACCCTTGTCGGTATCGACGCCATCGACGCCTTCGACCGCGCGGCGGATGACCTCGGCAGCCCGGTCGAGATCCGTGTCGTACGATACCCCGGCCACCAGTTCGTGCCTTCGCTGGCTTTCGTCGGTCACGATCATCACCGGGTTCTTGAACAGGATCGAATTGGGAACCAGCGTGACTTCGCCCGACAGCTTTCGCACGTGCGTCTCGCGCAAGGTTATGTGCTCGACCTTCCCGACGATCCCTTCGCATTCGATGACGTCGCCAATGCGCATCTTCTCGCGCAGCATGATGAGCACGCCGGCCAGGAAGTTCTCGAAGATATCCTGGAATGCAAACCCGATCGCGACCGCGCCGATGCCGAGGCCGGCGATCACGCTCGCGGGCGTGAACCCGGGCATCACAACGACCAGCGCGATCATCAGTCCGGCCAGCCAGATGACCAGTTTCACGAGGGTATCGATAAGATTTCGGAGGCTGGGGCGAAGCGCCGACCGCCCGATAAGCACGCTGGCTATGCGCGTCGCGAATCTGGCAACCAGCCAGGTGATTAGCAGAACGACCAGCGCGATGGCGACGTTGGGAAGCGCGCGGACGAGGTCGCGGCCCATTTCGACTAGCTGCACCTGGAGCGTTTCCAGGGGCTGGATGGACGGCTGGGCGGCGCTCATCGGGAATCCCTCATCGATAAGGATATGCGCCGCCGCCCCTGAAGTTCCGCAACGGATCAGCGGGAATGCCACCCTTGGGCCCGGGCGGCGCGCTCCTGGGCCGCATCGAACGCGGGTCCGGCCGCCATGTCCTGTGCCGCGGCCATGATCGCAAAATCGACCGATCCCGCCTGGCGGTAATCGTTCGCCGATACGTCGACCCCGTCGCGCTGGATGCGCAGGTGCCACCCGCCATCCTCGCGGCAGGCAATGCCCGACAGGTCGGCCCGGGCGAACCCGCGGCAGAGCGTGCCATCGGCGTCGGCGAAGCTCAGCAGGACCCGGGTATCGCTGCCCTGCCGCTGGTCTTCGACGAGTTGGGTGTCGAGCGCCTGCGCAAGTTCGTTCGAGGCGAAGGTGAGCCCGTTGCGGGTCTCGGTCGGCCCGCCCTGCCGGATCGCTGGAATCGCGACTGCGAGTACCAGCGCTGCAGCCATCGCAGGGCCGGCCCAGCGCAGCGTTCGTGCACTGAGAAAGCTCCGGCGTTCCCGGGCCGCGTCCAGTGATACGACCTTGCGGGCTGCCTCGATCGGCGCGGACAGCCGCTCGGGCACTGGTTCGGCCAGCACGGCGCCGAAATGGGCGCCCAGCGTGTCGCGCAGGCGGCGCTCGGCATCGATGGCGGCGGCAAGCTCGGGATCGGACTGGGCCTCGCGCGCGATCCGCGCCGCCGGGAGATCGTCGAGTTCGCCGTCGACGAACGCGCGGATCGTGTCAGCGTCGCAGATCATGCCGCTTCTCCCAGCATCTGCATCAGCGCCTCGCGCCCCCGACCGAGACGTGACGTCAGGGTGCCGACCGGACACCCGACGATCTCCGCCGCCTCGGCATATCTGTAGCCTTCGACCAGGACCAGCATGACCGCTTCGCGCTGGTCGTCGGGCAGGCGGTTCATCGCGCGCCCGACATCGCCCAGTGTGGCGGCAGCTTCCTGCCCCCCGTCGCCGCCAACCGAAAGACCGGCGTCCTCGCTGACGAAGGTCTGAGCCCGGCGGGTCGTCTTGCGTCCCTCGTCGATCCAGATGTTCCGCATGATCCTCATCATCCAACTGTCGAGCCGCGTGCCGGGCTGCCATTGCGCTCGCGAATCGAGCGCCCGTTCCACCGTTAGTTGCACCAGGTCGTCGCCGTCGGCGCGGTCGCGCGTCAGCCCGCTTGCGAACCGGCGCAAGCGCGGGAGAAGTGCGACCATCTCGTCTTCGAAGCCGCTGGCGATTGGTTCTGGCCTTCCTGTTCGGCGGGTTTCCATGGATGAAACGGATGGTCCCGCTCGTTCCATCCCTGTTAAGCGGAAAAAAGTAAGCGGGTGAACGATGCGATTGCCGATTTTCAGGATAATGTTGCCAGTCTTGCTGCTCGCCGCTCCCGCAGCGGCCCAGCTTGCTCTGCCCGCCCTGCCGCTGCCGACGTCTCCGGTCCAGGGCGTGGTCGATCGGGTCACCCGGTCCGCCGAGCCGGTATTGGCCGATGCCGGCCGCCGGCTCGCCGAGCTGCGCGAGGTGCGTCTCGACCGGCTTGTCCGCGCCAACCCGGAGGTGCTCGAACTCGATCGTGAGGGTTACCCGGCCAGGCGCGGCGAAATCCTGCTTTTCGGACCTTCCGACACGGCGGTGCGGGCGCTGGGGACGCTCGGCTTCGGGACTATCGGTGAAGAGGAGATCGAAGGCCTCGATATCGTGGTAACCCGCCTGTCCGTCCCCGCAGGCTTGCGCCTGCGCGATATCGGCGCCGTCATCGAGCGGGTGGCGCCGGGCGTCGAGTGGAGCCCGGATCACGTGTTCGAACAGGCCGGACGTTCGAGCGGCATGGTTGCCAGCCGCTCGCAGGCGGAAGCGATCTCGACCCGGGTGGGAGTGATTGACGGGGCGGCGACTTCCAGCCTGGCGGTATCAGCCACCAGGGGTTTCGCGGCGGGTGCGCCGGTGGCCAGCGATCACGGCAGTGCGGTTGTTTCGCTGTTGCGACGGGCAGGCGTACGCAATGTCGCTGTGGCCGACGTGTACGGCAGGGACCCGGCGGGAGGTAGCGCTACCGCGGTGGCGCGCGGGCTGGGCTGGCTCGTCGCGGGCGGCGCGCGGGTAATCACGATGAGCCTTGTCGGTCCCGACAACCCGTTGCTCGGCCGCGCGATCAAGGCTGCCCAGGGCAAGGGCGTGACGATCGTAGCCGCGGTCGGCAACGACGGCCCGGCGGCGCCGCCCGCTTATCCGGCGAGCTATCCCGGCGTCGTTGCCGTAACCGCCGTGGACGGGCGCAATCGCGCGCTGATCGAGGCCGGTCGTGCGCTGGATCTCGACTACGCCGCGCCAGGGGCTGACATAGCGGGGGCGAACGCGAGGGGGCGGATGGTCAAGCTGCGGGGGACATCGTTCGCCGCCCCACTCGTTGCGGCGCGGATAGCCGCAGCCGGGGAAGAGAACTGGCGGCGCAAGCTCGACGACGAAGCCGTCGATCTGGGCCGCAAGGGTCCCGACGACACCTATGGCCGCGGTCTGGTGTGCGGGAAATGCCGTTGATTATCAGGTCGTAAGAAACTTTTTTCCTGGTCGATGGATGGATCCCGGCCGGCGATCCGTTTTCGGTTTGAGGGACGGCGAAAAGCCTCCCCGCCGCGAAAACGAAAAAGGATCAGACCGATGAAAGCCATCTTCCTCACTTCCGCCGCGCTGCTGCTTGCCGCGGCACCCGCGCAGGCCCAGCTGCTTGGTGGCGGCGGCCTTGGCGGCGCCATCGGCGGAACTCTGAACGGTGCCGGTTCGCTGAACCTGCCTAAGCGTTCGATCGAGACCGCCACCCGCACGACCGGTTCGGCGCGTGGTGCGACCGAAGGAACCACCAGGGTCGATCGCAAGTCGGGCCGCGTTTCGGCCGATCGCAAAGCTTCGGCGGAAGGTTCCGGCTCGCTGGACCAGGCAATCGCTTCCCCTGTCGGCAACCTCGGCGGGTCTGGCTCGGGCAGTGCGCAGGGCAGCGGCTCGGTGAGCGGCGACGCGCAGCTCATCGGCACGGACGCGGTGCGCGGCGCCGTCGGCGGCGTTGCCGGAACCGTACGCGGCACGGCGAACGCGGCGGTCGAAACCGCAGGCGGCGCAGCCGGCCGGGCGCAGGGTCTTGCCGCGGGTGTTGCCGGGTCGGCGACGGGCGCCGCGTCGGGCAGCGCGAATGCCCTGTTCTCCGGCGCCGCCGGGCAGCTCGCTCTCGCGGGCAGCCTTGCCGGTCAGGGTGCTGGCACCTTCGACATCGCCCCGGGCATGCCGGTGAGCGACGACGACGGTGACCGGATCGGAACCGTTGCCGACGTCATCGCGGACGGCCGCGGCCGCGTCCAGCAGCTGGTGGTCATGACCGACGACGGACCGGCAACGGTGCCCGCGGCCAACTTCACCGGCGAAGGATCGCTGCTGGTGTCGGCAATGGGCGAGGGCAAGCTCGAAAAGACCGCCCGCCGCCAGGCCAAGGAAGCGCCGGCCGAGTAGGATCCCCGAGACCCCGCCTCATCTGACCCGCCCCCCCGTCGGCGGGGTCCATCAGGGAAGCCCGGGCAGACCATTCGGTCGGCCCGGGCTTTTCACGTCATGTCGCAATGCGTTGCCGAAACTGCTTGAACCGCAGGGTTAACTGTGATTCTGTCGCAGCCATGACGCGCGAGGGCCACCGGATAGAATCGCCGAAGGAACGGCTGACCCAGGGGATTGCCCTCGTCCTGCTTCTTGTCCTGGGCGGGCTGGCGATTGTCGGCCCAAGCGGGTTGCTCGCGTGGGGTGACAACCTTCGGCTCCTCGATCAGCGCAAGGCGCAGATCGCGGCGCTCACCCACGAACGCGATGAACTGAAACTGCAGGTCGATGCGCTCAACCCCAGGCACGCGGATCCCGATTTCGTCGGCGAACTCATCCGGCGCGACCTCAACGTCGTCCATCCCGACGAGGTGGTCATCCTCCTCGATCCGGCCGACAAGCGCCCGGATTAAGCCTCAGCCGTTACGGAAAGCGGGTTTTCGTATGCACGTGCATTGCGCGCGCGCGGGGCTTGCGCCATAGGCTCGGCATATCCCGCTACCTCCCCGGCAGCCCAGATCTGAGGACCTCCCATTGGCCAAGTCAGCCAGCAAGAGCACAGCCCCCAAGACCGCCCCCGCGAAGAAGGCCCAGGCCAAGCCGGCGGGATCGAAGTCGCCGGCCCAGGACCCCGATTTCGTTCTGCACTCACTCCAGGAACGGCGCGCGAAATCCCCGCGATACAACGCCAAGGACGACGAACTTCTGGAATTGTATGAGCAGATGCTGCTCATCCGCCGGTTCGAGGAACGCGCCGGGCAACTCTACGGGCTCGGACTGATCGGCGGCTTCTGTCATCTCTATATCGGGCAGGAGGCGGTCGCCGTCGGGTTGCAGTCGGCGCTGACCGAAGGCCTCGACAGCGTCATCACCGGATACCGCGACCACGGTCACATGCTGGCCTACGGGATCGACCCCAAGGTCATCATGGCCGAGCTGACCGGGCGCGAGGCCGGGATCAGCAAGGGGAAGGGCGGGTCGATGCACATGTTCTCGACCGAGCACAGGTTCTACGGCGGGCACGGTATCGTCGGCGCGCAGGTCGCGCTCGGCGGCGGGCTGGCGCTCGCTCACCAGTACCGCGGTGATGGCGGCTTGTGCCTTGCCTATTTCGGCGACGGTGCGGCGAACCAGGGCCAGGTCTACGAAACGATGAACATGGCGTCGCTGTGGAAGCTCCCGATCGTCTTCGCGATCGAGAACAACCAGTATGCGATGGGGACCAGCACCGCGCGCAGCTCCGCCGAGACCGAGTTCTATCGCCGCGGAACCGCGTTCCGGATTCCCGGCATGGACGTGAACGGCATGGACGTGCTGGAGGTGCGCCAGGCCGCCGAAGTCGCCTTCGGCCATGTGCGCGAGGGCAACGGCCCGGTGCTGATGGAACTCAACACCTACCGCTACCGGGGCCATTCGATGTCCGACCCGGCAAAGTACCGCACGCGCGAGGAGGTGCAGGACCAGCGCGAGCACAACGACCCGATCGAGCGCGCGAAAAAGGAATTGCTCGAGCGCGGCAAGAGCGAGGATGAGTTGAAGGACATCGACAAGCGCATTCGGGCACAGGTGTCCGAAAGCGCCGACTTCGCCGAAAATTCACCCGAACCGGAGCCGAGCGAATTGTACACCGACGTCCTGGTGGAGAGCTACTGATGGCCCTCGAACTCAAGATGCCCGCCCTTTCGCCCACGATGGAAGAGGGCACGCTCGCCCGTTGGCTGGTGAAGGAAGGCGACGAGGTCCAGGCCGGCGACATCCTGGCAGAAATCGAAACCGACAAGGCGACGATGGAGTTCGAGGCCGTGGACGAAGGGACGATCGGCAAGATCGTGGTTCCCGAGGGTACCGAGAACGTGAAGGTGGGCGAAGTGATCGCCACGATGCAGGGTGAGGGCAGCGAAGACGCGGCTGGGAAAGCCGCACCGTCCGCCGCGGTCGAGGACGTGCCGGGCGAAGGCAAGGACGTCGGGCGCGACGAGCCGGGCGAGCCTGCGATCGCGAAGACCCCCACGACGCAGCCCGCGCGCGACCCGGAAATCCCCGACGGCACGTCGATGACCTCGGTCACGGTGCGCGAGGCGCTCCGCGACGCGATGGCAGAGGAAATGCGCTCCGACGACCGGGTGTTCGTGATGGGCGAGGAGGTCGCCCAGTACCAGGGTGCCTACAAGGTGACTCAGGGCCTGCTCGACGAATTCGGTCCCAAGCGGGTCATCGACACGCCGATTACCGAGTACGGGTTTGCGGGTATCGGATCAGGCGCCGCGATGGGCGGCCTGCGGCCGATCGTCGAGTTCATGACGTTCAACTTCGCGATGCAGGCGATCGACCACATCATCAACTCGGCCGCCAAGACGAACTACATGTCGGGCGGCCAGATGCGTTGTCCGGTGGTGTTCCGTGGCCCCAACGGCGCGGCGAGCCGGGTGGGCGCGCAGCACAGCCAGAACTATGGCCCCTGGTACGCCAGCGTGCCCGGCCTTATCGTCATCGCGCCGTACGACGCGGCCGATGCCAAGGGCCTCCTCAAGGCGGCGATCCGCAGCGAGGACCCCGTGGTCTTCCTCGAGAACGAGTTGGTCTACGGCCGCAGCTTCGACGTGCCCGACGTGGACGACTGGGTCCTGCCGATCGGTAAGGCGCGGATCGTTCGCGAAGGCAGCGACGTGACGATCGTCAGCTACTCGATCGGCGTGGGCCTCGCGCTCGAGGCCGCCGAAACGCTCGCGGGCGAGGGGATCGATGCGGAGGTGATAGATCTCAGGACGCTGCGTCCGCTCGACAAGGAGGCGATCCTTGCCTCGCTCGCCAAGACCAATCGCCTGGTCATCGCCGAAGAAGGCTGGCCGACCTGCTCGATCGCATCGGAAGTGATGGCGGTCTGCATGGAGGACGGTTTCGACCACCTCGACGCCCCCGTGCTCCGGGTTTGCGACGAGGACGTTCCGCTTCCCTATGCGGCAAACCTCGAGAAGCTCGCGCTGATCGACGCCCCGCGTATCGTCGCGGCGGCGAAAAAGGTCTGTTATCGCGATTAGTCTGGCACGGACGCCCCGGTGGTGCGGGCTTCCCGACCCTGCCCCATTAGGATCAGGTGCCGCCGACGACTGCCGACTTGTCGTAAAGGTAGATGTCGCGGCCATACTGGATGTTGGGTGACACCACCGAGGCGAGCGGCATGAACTCCGGCGCCTGGTAGGAGATTACCAGACGGCGCTGCTTGATGCCGTTCACTTGCGTCGTCTTGGCGGTCACCGCCGGGATCACCAGCCCCGCATCGAGATTGTACTTGGCGCCGACCGCGATCTGGCTGGCGCGGTTCTCGATTGCCTCGTCCGAAATCTTGTTGCCGCGCTGGTATTCAACCATCGCGAAGCGGGCGGTGTCGTTCACGGTGTTGCGGACGGAATTGTACGCCTGGATCCACAGCCCCACCTGGACGACGCCGAGCAGCATCGTGATCAGTACCGGCGCGATCACCGCGAATTCGACGAGCGTGGCCCCGCGCCGGTCCGACAGCAGGCGGCCGAAGAACCCCGGCATCGCTCAGCCCACCTGGATCGTGCGGGTGACGGTGTAGTCGAACGCCGATCCCAGCCCGAACGATGCCCACGTCGGGGTATAGCGCGAAGTGAAAGTGACCTGCACGAACTCGTACGCGCGTTGCCCGCTGCCGCAGCTCGACGCGCTGTTCACAAGGCTGTCGGCATTGTTGCACCGAAACTTGGCGGCCAACGTGATGTTGGCCTTCGGCAAGCCGGTCGAAACGGCCAGCATGTCTTTGAGTTGGGTCGAATTGACGCCCGAGCCCGCTGCCGCGGCAAGGATGATGGCCTCCGCCTCGGACGCGGCGCTCTGCAGTTCCTGCTGCTTCTGGACCATCGTGCCGGCCTCGAACGTGCCAACCGCCATGATGGCCAGAACCGGGGCGACCAGCGCCGTCTCGATCACGGCGGTCCCGCGCGTGCAGGAAAAGAGCCGGGAGAGCGCGCGCATCACGAGATCAGCCTCACGCCGGGCGTGCTCTCGAGCGACTGGGTCTCCTCCTGCGAACACAGCGTGTACAGGTACGCGCCGCCCGAGACGTCCAGCGTATAGCTGGTGATCTGGAAGCAGACCCCGTCGGCCGCCTTGGCGCCGCCATTCACCTTCACGTTGCCCTTGGGCAGGTGGATCTTGCCCTGGATGTGCATGTTGGCGTTGCCGTTTATGATGTGATCGGTTTCCGAAGTCGTGTTGTCCGCGATGATCAGGACGTTCTCGTACTTCTTTGCGAAGTCTTCGGAATAACCGAGTTCGATCAGCTTGGCGTAGGTGGGAGGAGTCAGGTTGAGGCTGCTCTTGATGGTACCACCGGCGCCCGTGCCGTTCGCGCCGCTGCCCCCGAGCTTGAGGGTCGCGCCGTTCATCAGGACGAACATGACGCCGTAGCCGCTGACGATCGCGTTATGCGTGAGATCGAGTTCTGTCTTCACGTAGTAGATGCCCGGGGAGAAGATCGTGCTGCAGGCGACCTTGATCCCTTGCTCGTAGACGCCCGGCGCGACCGTATAGGTTCCCTTCTTGGGGGCCTTGCTGCAATCGTACGCAGGCTTGGGAGCGTCCGACGGGGGCGTGGGGCCGAACAGTTCGTTGACGAAATTGCCGATGGAGCTGTCCACCACGAGTTCGCCGGTGAAGCTGGACGGCAACTTGGCGGCATCGGTGTTGCACGCGGTGATCTTCGCAATCTCGATCGTCGCGTTCTCGTCGATCCGGATTGCCTCGGGCTCGCACGAGATGGCGATGACGCCGCAGTTCGCGATCACGGTAGCGCCGTTGCCTACCTGGAAGGTGCCGCTGGCACCCTTCTTCAGGGTCCGCAGGCAGGCCTTGTGCACGGTCCCCGCCGCGAACGCCGCTTCCGAGGCCACGCGGATGACCGTCGGCGTGGTGCTCATCATCTTCGAGAACGGAAGCATGACCGAGACTTCGGCGTTGAGGACTACCGAGTTGTTGATCCCGCCCTGGAAGTTCCCGCGGGTGACGTTGGGCGTAATCGTCGTAGCATACTTCTTGGCAATGCCGAGGTTGTTGGCGAATTCCTTGCGCGCCCGGCTGTCGTAGGTCGAGCCGGTATCCTTGTAGGCCAGCGTCCATGCCCCGGCGATCGCGCCCTGGTCGGCCGCGTGCTGCAATTCGCGCTGGACCATGTACCACTGCGCCGTGTCCACGCCGTAACCGGCGGCGCCGATCAGCGCGGGCAGCGCGACGGCGGTGAGCATCGTCGCGTTTCCGCTCCGATCCTTCCGCAGCCTTCTGTAGCAATCGGCGATCGCTCCCATGGTCAGCAATCCTCGTTACGCATAGGGTTTCTCACAGGTGTCATAGCCAGGGGGGGTAAGCGGAGTGCGAAACGACAGGGTTAACGAAATGCAGCCCTCACAGCCTATCGGTCGGCTTGGTAAGGCGCACCGACGAAAGACAACTTGATGGGGCCCGGTGAGACGATCCAGCCGGCGCTACGCATCGCGCTTGCCTGGCAGCCGGCGCACACCCGCCAGGCGTGGGAGACGGTGTTCGCGTTCGACGCCCACCTCGCGCGGGTGGTGTCGCAGGCGCGCGAGGGCGTGCTCGCGCAGGTCAGGCTTGCCTGGTGGCGTGACCGTCTGGGCGAGCCGCCCAACGCACGCCCGGCGGGGAATCTTCTGCTCGCTGCACTCGGGGAACACCTCGCCGGGATGGAGGCCGAATTGATCGCGCTGGTCGATGGATGGGAGGAACTGCTCGGCGAGCATCCCCTGTCGGAGCGGGCGCTCGCCGCATTCGCCGATGGAAGGGCGGTCGCATTCGGCGCCGCGGCCCGGAAGGGGCAGGCCGTATCGGGTGGCGCGGAGAGCGCGTCGAAGGCGGGGCGGCGCTGGGCGCTGGCAGACTTTGCGTGCCACACGCGCGACGAGGCCGAACGGGAAAAGGCGTTTGCCGTAGCGGTTTCGACCGAACCGGCCGGATTGATGCCCCGGCAGCTGCGCGGCATCGCGGTTCTGGGTGCGCTTGCCGATCGTGCGATCGCGAGGCGCGAACCCGTGCTCGCCGGACGCGCGGCACCGCTCGTTGCGCTTCGGGTTGGCTTGACGGGCCGCTAGGCTATGGAGATGAAGCTAAGAATCAGGGAGAAGCGCGGATGAACAGGCTGCTTCTGGGCGGGGTCCTGGCGCTGGCGCTGGCCGCCGTGGGACTGTTCTGGTGGCAGGGCCGCGCCGCGGTCGAGGAAGGCGCACCGCCGCCCATGGTCCAACCCGAAGCCCCGACCCCCGATAGCCTGCCGACCGCAGATGTGCGCGACCTGAGGGGGCCTGCCCCCCCGGAAGCGACCGAACTCACGCGGGAGGAGCAGCGCTTCTTCCGCTACGATCGCAATCGCGACCGCATCATCAGCCGCAACGAAATGCTTTCCACCCGCAGCACTGCGTTTCGCAAGCTCGACAAGGACGGCAACAACCTGCTGGACTTCGAGGAGTGGGCGGTGGCCACCGTGGACCGGTTCGAGGGTGCCGACGCCAATGGCGATAATCAGCTCGACATGACCGAATTCCGGACCACCGCGCCCCGCCGCGCAAAGAGCAAGCCGGCCTGCCGCTGCTAGGCTGGTTCCGGCTCGAGCGCGGCGATCCACTTGCCCAGATCGGCCTTGGCGCGATCGGTATAGGCTTCCTTGCGAGCTTTCTTCGCCACGTCCGCCAGCGGCGGAAAAAGCCCGAAGTTGATGTTCATGGGCTGGTACGTCTCGGCCTCAGCGTCGCCCGTGATATGCGCCAGCAGCGCGCCGAGCGCGGTGGTGCGAGGCGGCGACTGCCAGCGCCGTCCGCCGAGTTCGGCGCCGGCCATCAACCCCGCCATCAGCCCCACCGCGGCGCTTTCCACGTAGCCTTCGCAACCAGTGATCTGCCCGGCGAAGCGGATGTGCTCCGCGCCGCGCAGCCGCAATTCGCGATCGAGCACGATTGGCGAGTTGAGGAAGGTGTTGCGGTGCAGCCCGCCCAGGCGCGCGAACTCTGCCTTCTCGAGGCCGGGTATCGTCCGGAAGAGGCGCACCTGCTCGGCGTGCTTCAGCTTCGTCTGGAAACCGACCATGTTCCACAGCGTGCCCAGCTTGTTGTCCTGCCGCAGCTGGACGACCGCGTGGGGCCAGCGACCGCTGGGATGCTCGGGCGTGGCCGCGTGCGGATTGTCGAGCCCCACCGGCTTCATCGGGCCGAAACGAAGCGTCTCGGGGCCGCGCTGGGCCATGACTTCGATCGGCATGCAGCCTTCGAAATACGGGGTGTCCTTTTCCCACTCGCGAAACGTCGTCTTCTCGCCGTCGAGCAGACCCTGGACGAAGGCCTCGTACTGCTCCTTGTCGAGCGGACAGTTGATGTAATCCTTCCCCCCCTTGTCCCAGCGCGCGGCCATCCAGGCGACCGACATGTCGATCGAATCGCGGTGCACGATGGGGGCGATCGCGTCGAAGAAAGCCAGGCTGTCCTGCCCGGTCGCTCCGGCGATGCTCTCGGCAAGCGAAGCGGCGGTAAGGGGGCCGGTGGCGACGATCGTGGGACCCGCCGCGGGCAGGGCATCGATCCGTTCACGGACGATCTCGACGCCGGGCAGCGCCGCAAGCTCGCGCTCGACCGCGGCGGAGAACACATCGCGATCGACCGCCATCGCCGATCCGGCGGGAACGCGTGCCTCCTCGCCCGCGCGCATCACGAGGCTGTCGAGCCGCCGCATCTCGTGGTGCAGCAACCCGACCGCGTTTTTCGCATCATCGTCCGAACGAAAGCTGTTCGAACAGACGAGTTCGGCGAGGCCCGCGCCCTGGTGTGCTGGCGTCGTCACTCCGCTGCCGCGCATTTCGGACAGGCGGACCCTGAAGCCGCGCCGCCCGAGTTGCCAGGCGGCCTCGCTACCCGCGAGACCGCCGCCGATGATGTGGATGTCGTGCGCCATTGACGCTGCGCCTAGTGCTTGCACGGGGGGAAGTTCAAGGGCAGTCAGCACGGCCGAACGGGAACGCGGGGAGGGGAATGCCGATGCCAAGGGGTGCGCTGGTCGACCATCGGCCCTGGCTTCTTGCCGGCATCGTCCTGGCGATTGCCTTCTGGGTGTTGAGCGATGCCAGGATCGGCGGCCTCTACATCATCGCGCTGAAGGGGGCTTCGGTCGCCGCGCTCGCGGCCTATGCGCTGGCGCGCAGCCGGGCCACGGCGGCGCGGGCGATCGCGGCGGTCATGGGAATCGGCGCCGCGGGCGATATCGGGATGGAGCTCGATACGATCGCGGGGGGAGGGCTGTTCCTGCTCTCGCACCTCGTCGCGATTGCGCTTTATCTGAAGAACCGGCGGCCGCGACCGGCCCGAACCCAGGTGGCGGCCGGCATCGCGCTTGTCGTCGGCGTGCCATTTGGGGCCTGGCTTATAACGCGCGACCCGCTTGCGGTGATTTATGCGCTCGCGCTGGGTTCGATGGCGGCGACCGCGTGGCTCAGCCGGTTCAGCCGCTATCACGTGGGTGCGGGCGCGCTGCTGTTCGTCGCGAGCGACCTGCTGATCTTCGCTCGGCTAGGCGGCGTGCTCGACCAGGGACTGACCGAGTGGTTCGTCTGGCCGCTCTACTATGCGGGTCAGTTCATGATCTGCACCGGCGTGATCCGCGCGGTGCGTCGCGATCACGCTGCCTGACGCGGCGCAGCTATCGTCGTCCGGTGCAGTTCGCGCCGGTATCCCTCGTAGCCGCCGGTGGCGCGGTGAAGGACGCAACGGTTGTCCCACAGGACGACCATGCCGGGCGTCCACCTGCGGCGGTGGACGAACTCGTCGCGCACCTGCCATTCCGATAGCTCGCGCAGGAAGTCGAAGCCTTCCGCGTCGTCCATGCCTTCGATGCCTATGATGTATCCGAGCGTACTGAAGAGCGCCTCCTCGCCGGTCTCGGGATGGCGCCGGACAAGCGGGTGCCGCTGCGTCTCGCGCGCACTTTCGTCTGGCCGGATCGCCATGCTGCGCCCCGTGTCGCGTGTCCCGTACGACCCCTCGGGAGCATATGCGAGCCGGGCCGAGTGGATCGCCGTCAGCGAGCGCAGTTCGTTCTTCCGCGCGTCCGGGAGCGCGGCAAATGCCGCCACCTGATCCGCAAACAAGGTGTCACCGCCTGTCGGAGGAATCTCGATGGCAGCGAGGCACGTTCCCGCCGGGGGTTCGGCGAGGAAAGACCAGTCGCTGTGCCAGTTCTCGGCGAACAGCGGTGTCGTTTCGTCTGCCTCACGCAGGATCGCGGCGATGTGGGTGCGGCCCTCGATGGGTGCGAAGAACGGATCGACGCCAAAGCCGCCCATCGCCAGCGTAAACCGTTCGAGCGCATCGTCGTCGAGGTGCTGGCCGGGAAACGCGAGTACCCGGTGGGTGAGCCAGGCTGCGCGGATTTCGGCTACGGTCTGCGGGGTAAGCCGTTCGGAAAGGTCGATGCCGGAAACCTCGGCGCCACATACCTCTCCGGACGGCTCGATCCTCATCCCGCGTCGGGCTCGTCCACGATGTCGTCGTCCGACTGCGGCGGGGTGTAGGGCGCCGTCGTCTGCGCGTCGCGTCCGGCGCGCTCCTCGGCGATCATCTCTTCCGCCTCGTTCTCCGGCTCCTCCTGCTCGTCGATGAGGACGGCGCTCACGATCGTTTCGCCCTTCGCGACATCGAACAGCCTGAGCCCCGCCGAACCGCGCCCGATTATCCGGAACGCACGCGGCGCGTTATCGGGGTCGGGCTGGAGATGGCGCAGAGCCATAGGCATGCGGATCAGCTTGGCCTGGTCGGTCACCAGCATGAGCTGCTGGCCGTCCTCGACCGGGAAGCTCGCGACCACCGGTCCGTTGCGCTCGATGTTGTCGATGTTGGTCACGCCCTGGCCGCCCCGGTTGATACGGCGGTACTCGTAGGCGGACGAGACCTTGCCGTAGCCGTTTGCGCAAACGGTGAGGATGAACTGCTCCTTTGCCGCCAGTTCATCGAAGCGCTCGACGGGAAGGTCGGGCTCGCCGTCCTTCTCCGCCTTCCACGGGGCGAAGCGCAGATATTGTTCGCGCTCCTCCTGCTCGGTGCCGACGCGGTGGAGGATCGAGAGCGAAACGACCTCGTCGCCGTCGCGCAGCCGCATCCCGCGAACCCCCGTGGAGGTTCGGCTGACGAACTCGCGCACGTCCTCGCCGTCGAAGCGGATCGCCTTGCCGCCGCGCGTGGCGAGGAGCACGTCGTCGCCCGCCTCGAGCAATGCCACGCCGATCAGGCGATCATCGCTGTCCTCGTCGAACTTCATCGCGAACTTGCCGTTCGACGGAATGTTCGCGAACGCATCCATGCTGTTGCGCCGCACGTTGCCCTTGGCGGTCGCGAAGACGACGTTGAGCGTCCCCCAGCTGCTTTCGTCTTCGGGCAGCGGAAGCACCGTCCGGATCGTCTCCCCGTCGTCGAGCGCGGGCAGCAGGTTGACGATCGGACGCCCGCGCGTCGCCGGACCGCCCTCGGGTAGCTTCCACACCTTGAGGCGGTAGACCTTGCCGGCGGTGGAGAAGAACAGCACCGGGTTGTGGGTGCTGGTGACGAACATGTTCGACACCGCGTCCTCTTCCTTGGTGGCCATTCCTGCCCGGCCCTTGCCGCCGCGGTGCTGGGCCCGGAACGTCGAGAGAGGGGTGCGCTTGATGTAGCCGTCGAGCGTTACGGTAACGACCATCTCGTCGCGTTCGATAAGATCCTCGTCCTCGAGACCGTCCCACGCTGGCGCGATCTCGCTGAGACGCGGAGTGGCATAGAGGTCGCGGATCTCGCGCAGTTCGGCGCGCATGACTTCGTAGAGCTTCGCCCGGTCGCCCAGGATAGAAAGATATTCCTCGATCGCTGCCGCCAGTTCCTTGAGCTCGTCCCCGATCTCGTCGCGACCCAACGCGGTCAGGCGATGCAGGCGCAGCTCCAGGATGGCGCGGACCTGCCGTTCGGAAAGCTTGTAGGTTCCGCCGTGTTGCTCGTCCGTCGGCTCGATCGCTTCTACGAGCGCGATGTACTGGGCGATGTCGCCAATCCTCCATTCCTTGGCGAGGAGCTTGGCGCGAGCGTCCGCCGGGTTCGACGAGCCGCGGATCATCGCGACGACCTCGTCGAGGTTCGAAACCGCCACGACCAGGCCGAGCAAGATGTGCGCCCGTTCGCGTGCCTTGGCGAGTTCGTACTTCGTGCGCCGGGTGATCACTTCCTCGCGGAAGGTGATGAAGGCCTGCAGGATGTCCTTGAGGCCGAGCGTCTCGGGTCGGCCGCCGCGGATGGCGAGCATGTTCGCCGGAAAGCTCGCTTGGGCGGGGGTGTGCCGCCAGATCTGGTTGAGCACGACCTCCGCGGTCGCGTCGCGCTTCAGGTCGATGACCACGCGCACGCCCTGCCGGTTCGATTCGTCGCGGATGTCCGCGATACCCTCGATCCGCTTGTCCTTGGCGGCTTCCGCGATCTTCTCGACGAGGCCCGCCTTGCCGACCTGGTAGGGGATCGAGGTAAACACGATCGATTCGCGGTCGCCGCGCGTCCGCTCGATGGCATGCCGCGCCCGCATGAGGATCGATCCGCGCCCGGTCAGGTATGCCGACTTTGCGCCGGACTGGCCGAGGATCAGCGGGGCGGTCGGAAAATCGGGACCCGGGATGATCTCCATCAGCGCCTCGGGCGCCATCAGCGGGTCGTCGATCAGCGCAAGACAGCCGTCGATCACCTCGCCCAGATTGTGCGGGGGGATGTTGGTCGCCATGCCGACCGCGATGCCGCCCGCGCCGTTGACGAGGAGGTTGGGGAAGCGCGCCGGGAGGACGGTCGGCTCCTTGCGGCTGCCGTCGTAGTTGTCGGCGAAATCGACCGTGTCCTTGTCAAGGTCGTCGAGCAGGCTGTTCGCAACGCGGGCGAGCCGCGCCTCGGTATAGCGCATGCTCGCCGGCGGATCGGGGTCCATCGATCCGAAGTTGCCCTGGCCGTCGATCAGAGGGACGCGCAAGCTCCACGGCTGCACCATGCGGGCAAGCGCATCGTAGATCGCGCTGTCGCCGTGCGGGTGATAGTTGCCCATCACGTCGCCGACGATCTTGGCGCTCTTGCGATAAGGGCGACCGGCGACGAACCCACCCTCGTTGCTGGCGAACAGGATTCGGCGGTGCACCGGCTTCAGCCCGTCGCGCACGTCGGGCAGCGCGCGCGCCACGATCACGCTCATCGCGTAATCGAGGTAGCTCGTCTTCATCTCGTCGACGATGTCGACGCGGGCGTAATCTTCCGGCGAGGCCGGCGGTGTCAGGGTTTCGGTATCGTCGCTCAAGGGTCTGCCGTTTCTGTGGCGCGCATTGCCGCGCGGCGGGCTGTCACCGGCCTAGGGGAAGGGGACCGGGACCGCCAGTTTGCAAGTCCGCGCGCATGGCCTTCGCGCGCCGTTTTCCACATAAGAATGACCGCTCGCAGGCACAACCGCTGAGCGCACCCTGAAACCGCTGTTCAAAGCGGGTTCAGCGCCGGATCCCTAGTCGTCATTGCAATGTCCGGCACGATTGGCCACTAGCGCCCGTTGTACCGGCAGAAGGCCCTTTGACGGGCCTGCAGTCCACTCATGGGAGACCACTCTATGCCCAAGTTTCGTGCCGCGCCCTCGCGGCTTGCCTTTGCGGTCGCGCTCGCCACTTCGGCAGCTGTCGGCCTGACCGCCACCGCCACGCCGGCCGTCGCCCAGAAGAAGGGCAAGGAGCAGCCCGCGGCCAAGGCGAAGTACTCGAAGGAATTCATCGCGGCGTACCAGCCGATGTCGAAGGTCGTGCAGGAAAACGGCGATGTCGCTTCCCTCAGCGCGCAGATCCCTGCACTCGTTGCCGCTGCGACCACGCCGGACGACAAGCTTGCGGCCGGACAGCTGATCTACAGCATCGGCGCCAAGACCGACACGGTGAGCCTGCAGCGCCAGGGACTCGACATGATGCTCGACAGCGGCCAGCTCAGTGCAGAGGCACTTCCGTCGAACACCTTCGCGGCCGCCCAGCTGGCATACAACGACAAGGACTGGGCGACCGCTCGCGCGCGGGCTGAACAAGCGGTCGCGGCGGGCTACAAGGGCGATGCGGAACTGCTGATCGCGGAAACCTATTTCGCGCAGGATCAGGCCCAGGCGGGCGTGCAGATCCTCGACAAGGCGATCGCCCGCAAGGTGTCTGCCGGCGAGGCCGTTCCCGAAGCGTGGATCAAGCGCGGCCTGTCGCAGGCCTACCAGGCGGATCTCACGCCCGAATCGCTCAAGTATGCGGCCATGTATGCGCAGTACTATCCGTCGGCGACGAGCTGGGGTGATGCGATTGCCGTGCAGCGCAACCTGTCCGATTACGAGGGGCAGGAACTGCTCGACCTGCTGCGGCTCGCCCAGCGTGCCGGCGCCCTGCGCTACGAGCGCGACTATGCGGATTACATCACTGCAGCGGACGCGCGCCGCCTGCCGGGCGAAACCCAGCGGATCATCGAGGCCGGGATCGCAGCCGGGTTGCTCAAGGGCAACGACGTGTTCGTAAGCGAGGCGCGCACGATCGCGTCGGGCCGGGTCAAGGCGGACCTTGCTGACCTGCCGGGGCTCGAGCGCGACGCGCGGGCTTCGGGCGCCACCGCCGCGACGGCCACCGCCGCGGGCGATGCGTTCCTGAGCTATCAGCAGCCGGCGAAGGCCGAGGAGTTCTATACCCTGGCTCTGTCGCGCCCCGGCGTGGATACCCCGCGGGTGCTCACGCGCCTCGGCATCGCGCAACTCGACCAGGGCAAGGCCACCGAGGCGCAGGCGACTTTCGCGAAGGTCGAAGGCGCGCGAGCGGCGATCGCCCGTCTGTGGGGCGTCTATGCCCAGCAGAAGGGCGGTGCGGCGGCTTCGACCACGCCGTAAGTCCTGCGCGATTGCGAAAAGAACAGGGCGCGTCTCTTGCGAGGCGCGCCCTTTTTCGTGGACGGGGCTTTGGGGCGATTTTGGTCAGCGCAGGCGCTTGACCCATAGCTGTCCGTCGTCGCGCCGCTCGACCTTAAAGTTGCCGAGACTGCGGAACATCGCCGAAAGGCTGTTGAAGCCGTAGTTGCGAACATCGAAGCTCGAACGGTTTCCGGCGATCTGACCGACCTGCTGGACCTTCGCCCACCCTTCGTCGTCACGCTTCGCCTCCTTGTAAGCCGCGCCGATCAACTCGATCAGCTCGGTGTCCTCGGCAAGGTTTTGGGCCGAATCCGCGGACGAGTTGCCTTCGCTTGCGGCGGTCTTGATCAGCTGGTCGATGTCGATGAATCGCGTGCACACCGACTTGAAAGCTTGCGGGGTCTTGGCGCTGCCGAAGCCGTAGACGACGATTCCGTCCTGCCGCAGCCGGGTAACCAGCGGGGTGAAGTCGCTGTCCGAGCTCATGATCCCGAAACCGTCGACCTTGCCCTGGTAGAGAAGGTCGATCGCATCGATCGTCATCGCCATGTCGGTCGCGTTCTTGCCCTTGGAGACATCGAACTGCTGCTGCGGCCGGATACCGTACCGGTTGGTAATCGTGTCCCACTTGGCAAGGTTGCCCTTGGCGAAGTTTCCATAGGCGCGACGTATGTTGACCTGACCGAGTTCGGCCATGACCGTCAGCACCGGATCGATCGCCTTGGGCTGGGTGTTGTCGGCGTCGATCAGGAGCGCGATGTTCCTGAGATTTTCGTTGTTGCTTTCCATCGCGGCTAGATGGGCAGCGCGCCCTCATTAGGCAACAGGCGCAAACTCGCCGCTGTCCTCGTCGAGCACGTGCAGCACGCCGTCGAGGATTGCGAAGAACGCGCCGCGCAGGCGAAGCTTGCCAGCAGCCTCGCGTTCGGACACGCAAGGAAAGGTCCGCAGGTTGGCAAGGCTGACCTTGACCGCGGCCATTTCCATCGCCCGCTCCGCCTCTCGGCCATCGATGCCGAACTTCGCGGCGACTTCGTCGCGTGCATCGTCCAGCAGCTTTATCCAGTCGGCGATGAAACCGCCGCGGCCGGGTTCCTCGCCGTGCATCGAGCGAGTTAGCGAGGCCTTGCATCCGCCGCAGCGGCCGTGGCCCATGACGACGATCTGTTTCACCTTGAGAAACTGGACCGCGAATTCGAGCGCGGCGGATACGCCGTGCTGGCCGGGCGTGGTCTCGAACGGGGGCACGAGTGCCGCAACGTTGCGCACGACGAAAATCTCGCCTGGGTCGACGTCGAATATTTGCGCCGGATCGACCCTGCTGTCGGAGCAGGCGATGATCATCAGCTTGGGGGACTGGCCCTCGTTGGCGAGCCGGTCGAACCGTTCCTTTTGCACATTGAACGTACCCTCGCGAAACCGCCGGTATCCCTCGAGCAACTGGGCGAATTCGGGCATCAGAAGCGCTCCCCGCGAACGACCTGGACGTTGGCCACCGTCAGCAACAGGCCGTGACTGGTAAGAATCGGGGCAAGCCTGTCGATCAACGCGCTGGCTTTTTCCTCCGAGGCGATGGCCAGGACGAGCGACTTGTCCGCGCCGGTCACCCGCTCTTCGTGCCAGCGCCCCTCGCGGCCCCGGCCGGAGGTGACACGGATCACGGTCCAGCCCGATATGCCGACTTCCTCGATCGCATCGGTCACTACGCGGACCAGCGGCGTGTCCGCGAGTATTTCCAGGCGCTTGCGGGTGACCGTTTCGACCATGGCGGGTCCTTACATGCCGGAAAGCGCCCGGGCCATCGCGGCGTAGATCGCGATGCCGAAAACGACGTTGAAAGGGAAAGTGATCGAGAGCGACATCGTGAGGTAAATGCCCGGATCGGCCTGGGGCAGGGCAAGACGCATCGCCGCAGGCACCGCTATATAGCTGGCACTGGCTCCCAGGACGCCGAGCGCCGCCGCATCGGCGACCGACAGACCGAGCAGTGTACCGAGCGCGACGGCTATCGTGCCGTTCACCAGCGGAAGGCCAATCGCCAGCGCGGCGAGCCGCACAGTCAGCGCGCGCGAATCGATCAGGCGGCGCGCCGCGATCAGGCCCATGTCGAGCAGGAACAGGCACAGGACGCCCTTGAACCCGCTTTCAAACAGGGGCTTCACTTCCTCGAAGCCATCGGGCCCGGTAATGAGCCCGATCGCGAAGCTGCCGAGGAGCAGCACGACCGAGGCATTGAGGAACAACTCGCGGATCATCTCGCCCCGGCTCTGTCCCGTGGGGCGTTCCCCGCGCCGCGCGAGGAACAGGCCCGACAGGATCGCGGGCGTTTCCATCACCGCCAGCACCGCGACCATGAACCCTGCGACGACGAGCCCACCTGCGCCTAGAAGCTCGGTCGCGGTGACGTAGGTCACCACGCTGACCGATCCGTAGTGAGCGGCAACCGCGCCCGCATTGATCTTGTCGAGGCGACCCAGCGCGCGAAGCGCTCCATAGGCGAGAAACGGCAGCGACAGGCTGAGCACGAGGCCGGCGCCGAGCGCGGCGGCAACCGTCGCGTCGATGCCCGACTTGGAGACCGCGACGCCTCCCTTCAGCCCGATCGCGGCCATGAGGTAGAGCGAGAGGCCCTTCGCGATCGCCTCGGGGATCGCCAGGTCGGAACGGAGTGCCGATGCGACGGCTCCGAGAATGAAAAACAGGATGACCGGCGAAGTGAAAGGAGCAAGGAGTGACGGGTCGTCCATGGGCGGCGCGCTAGCCAGATTGGCAATTGCTGGCAAGATCGCTAGGTGGGCCCGCATGAACGACCTCGCGTCCGCCCCGAAGACCGCCAACGAGCCCGCCCGCCAGCGCAAGCCTGACTGGATTCGCGTCAAGGCGCCCGTCAGCAAGGGTTACCACGAGACGCGCCAGCTCATGCGCGACCTGTCGCTCAACACTGTGTGCGAAGAAGCTGCATGTCCGAACATCGGCGAGTGCTGGACCAAGAAACACGCCACCGTCATGATCCTCGGCGATGTGTGCACCCGCGCCTGCGCGTTCTGCAACGTCAAGACCGGGATGCCGCGGATCGTCGACCCGCTCGAGCCAGAGCATGTGGCAATCGCCGCGGCGAAGCTGGGGCTGGAGCATATCGTCGTGACGAGCGTCGATCGCGACGATCTTCCGGACGGCGGCGCGGGACAGTTCGTCAAGGTGATCGAGGCGCTTCGCCGGGAAACCCCGGACACCACGATCGAGATCCTGACTCCGGATTTCCGCAACAAGATGCGGCCCGCGGTAGAGGCAATCTGCGAGGCTGGACCCGACGTCTACAACCACAACCTGGAGACCGTGCCTCGGCTCTATCCGACGATCCGCCCGGGCGCGCGCTACTATGCATCGCTGCGCCTTTTGGAAGAGGTGAAGGCGCACGACCCGCTCATCTTCACCAAGTCGGGCATCATGTTGGGCCTGGGCGAACAGCGGCTCGAGGTGCACCAGGTGATGGACGACATGCGCAGCGCCGACGTCGATTTCATGACCATGGGCCAGTACCTCCAACCAACTCCACGCCATGCGAAGGTCGAGGAGTTCGTCACCCCCAAGGCGTTCGCCGCCTATGGCGCGATCGCGCGGGCGAAGGGTTTCCTGCAGGTCGCCTCCAGCCCGCTGACCCGATCGAGCTATCATGCGGGTGACGACTTCGCCGCGATGAGGGCCGCGCGCGAGGAAAAGCTGGCGCGCCAGAACCGCTGATGCCGGGCATTCACGAGGTGCACAGGCTTCCGTACTCGCGGGAGCAGATGTTCGACCTGGTCGCCGATGTCGGCCGGTACCACGAGTTCCTGCCGTGGGTCGTCGCGACCCGGGTCAGGTCAAGCAGCGAGACCGAGATGGTCGCCGACATGCTGGTCGGTTTCAAACAACTGCGCGAGAAGTTCACTTCGCGCGTGGTGAAGCAACGGCCCGACCGGATCGAGGTGCATTACCTCGACGGGCCAATGAAGGATCTCGACAATCGCTGGCTCTTCCGGACCCTCGATGGAGGCGGGTGCGAAGTCGACTTCTGTGTCGATTTTACCTTCCGCAACGCCGTGTTCGAAGCCCTTGCGGGACAGTACTTCGACCGGGCCTTTCGGAAGATGGTCGCTGCGTTCGAGCAGCGCGCACACCAGCTTTACGGCAGCAGCAGCTCGAGTGCGGCGAGCGTCGCCTGACGGCGGATTTCGGTTCGGTTCTTCCCTTCGAACTGCTTCAGTTCGCCTTCGGGTTCGCCGTCCCCTTCGCGGCAGGCGCGGGCAAACACGACAGTGCCCACCGGCTTCAGCGGCGTTCCGCCGTCCGGTCCGGCGACACCGCTGATAGCGACCGCGATGTCGGCGTTCGAGTGCCTGAGCGCTCCCTGCGCCATGGCCCAGACGCACGCGATCGACACCGCGCCGAACGTCTCGATGAGTTCGCTTGAGACCTCAAGCTCCTGCTGCTTGGCGTCGTTGGAATAGGTCACGAAGCCGCGATCGAGCACCGCCGACGAACCGGGGATTTCGGTCAGCGCGGCGGCGACGAGACCGCCGGTGCAGCTTTCGGCCAGGGCAACCCGGCGGCCGATCCGCGTGTTCTGTTCGACCACGCGGCGGGCAAGCTCGACGATCTCGGGGGGTAGCAGGTCGCTCACGAGGAAGCCGGACAGATCGGAGAAGACTTAGGCTTGGCGATGGCCATGACGAACGCGACCATCGCGCCGCTGTCGCGCGGGTTCATCACCGAGACCAGCTGCATTCCGCGCTCCACGTTTCGGCAATGGTCCGGCTGGACCGATTCGCCGATCTTTTGCGCTATCATCCCGTCGACCAGCGGACGGACCGATTCGTCGGGCAGGGCGGCGACCATTGCCAGGGTGTCGGCATTGCGACCCTTGGCAGATCCCGACACGAACTTCAGGATCGCCGATTTGGCGACGGGCCAGGTTTCGCCCTGGAGCGCGGCGTATTTCGCTGCAAACGCATCGCCCCTCGTGGCGAGGAAGCCGGTCGAAGCGAGCCTTCCAGCGCATTTTCCGCGCACGCCTTCGACGAGCGACGGCACCGCATAGATCGCCATCTGCGCGACTTCGCGCTCGGTGAGGCAGGCGGCGGTCGTCTGCGCCTGCACCTGCGCCGGGACAAGCGATGCCAGCGCGGTGGCGGCGATCACGGAATAAGTGCGTTTCAAGAAGACCTCACGAGTTGCGGATCACGGTAGCCACGGCTTGGGCGGCGATCCCTTCGCCGCGACCGGTGAAACCGAGCGCTTCGGTGGTAGTGGCCTTCACATTTACCGCGCATGCATCGATCCCCGCAAGTGCGGCGATCGTCTGGCGCATCGCATCGCGATGCGGTCCGATCTTGGGCGCTTCGCAGATCAGCGTTACGTCGAGATTGCCCACGCGGTAACCGGCCTCTCCGACCAGCGTCACCGCGTGTTCGAGAAAGCGCGACGATGGCGCGCCTTTCCATCGCGGTTCGCTCGGCGGGAAGTGCAGCCCGATGTCGCCCGCGCCGACCGCGCCGAGCAGCGCGTCGACCAGCGCATGGATGCCGACGTCGGCATCCGAATGGCCGGCAAGGCCCAGGTGGTGCTCGATCCTGATGCCGCAGAGCCAGAGTTCCTCGCCCGGCACCAGCCGGTGAACATCGAACCCGGTTCCGGTCCGGACGGGAAGGGCATCGGACACGAAATCTCCTGCGAACGTGAGTTTCCTGAGCTTCTCATCGCCGCGGACCATGGCAATGCTACCGCCAGCTGCGCGGAGGACTTGCGCATCGTCGCCGGCGACGGGCTCCCCGGTCCACGAGCGATGGGCCGCCAGGATGTCGGCGAAACGGAAGGCCTGCGGGGTCTGGACCCGGCGAAGCACCGCGCGGTCGGCGCTGTCGGCCATGATCCCGTCCCGCTCCACCGCGATACTGTCGACCACGGGAAGAACGGGGATCGCGCCGGGGTGCGTGCCCAGGGCGTCAAGCAGGCGCTCGACCACGTCTGCCGCCAGACCGGGGCGGGCGGCGTCGTGGATCAGGACGCGATCCGCGTGTCCGACGGCCTCCAGCGCCCGCGCGACAGAGCGCTGGCGGGTGTGCCCCCCGGTAACGAACCGGACGTCGAGGCCGGCCAGCGCCTCGGCCGCCAGGGTGTCGGCCCCCTCGGGGATTGCGACCACGACCGGCGCTGCGCCGGCAGCCAGCATCGCTTCGACCGAATGGCGCACGACCGGCTTTCCGCGCCACGGCGCAAACTGCTTGGGCAGCGGCTGGCCAGCCCGCAGACCCTGTCCCGCGGCGACGACGATGGCTGCGAAGGCGATGGAGGTTGTCATGCCCGCGGCGCGCTACCGCCTTGCGTGCGGGCCATCAATCCACTATGCGCTGCCCAAATTTTAGGCACCCAGCAATTGAGCACCCTTCCTTCCCCGCCGCCGATGGCGCCGATCCGGGTCGGCCCGGTCACGATCGACACACCTGTCGTCCTTGCGCCGATGACCGGCGTGACCGACATGCCGTTCCGAGCGCTCGTGCGTCGGTACGGTTCCGGCCTCAACGTGACGGAGATGATCGCTAGCCAGGCAGCCATCCGGGAGACCCGGCAATCGATCCAGAAAACCGCCTGGGCCCCGATCGAGGACCCGGTGTCGATGCAGCTCGTCGGCTGCGATCCGGTGTCGATGGGCGAGGCGGCCAGGCTGGCGGCGGACCGCGGCGCGGCGATCGTCGATATCAATTTCGGTTGCCCGGTGCGCAAGGTCGTTGGCCAGTACGCCGGCAGCGCGCTGATGCGCGAGGTCCCGCTGGCGATCGAGCTGATGAAGGCCTGCGTCAAAGCGGTCGACGTGCCGGTCACGGTCAAGATGCGGATGGGCTGGGATCACGACAGCCTCAACGCCCCCGAGCTCTCGCGTATCGCGGAAGACCTCGGAGTGCGGATGATCACCGTCCACGGCCGCACCCGCAACCAGATGTACAAGGGCGAGGCGGACTGGGCTTTCGTGCGCAAGGTCAAGGAGGCCGTGCGGATCCCGGTCATCGTGAACGGCGACATCTGCTCGATCCCGGACGCGGCAAAGGCGCTCGAACAGTCGGGCGCCGACGGGCTGATGATCGGCCGCGGCGCGTATGGCCGCCCCTGGCTGCTCGGCCAGGTCATGCACTGGTGGAAGACGGGCGAGGCCCTGTCGGATCCCGCACTGGACGAGCAGCACGAGACGCTGGTCGAGCATTACCGTGCGATGCTCGATCACTACGGAGAGGACACGGGCGTCAAAATGGCCCGCAAGCACATCGGCTGGTACACCAAGGGCCTCCATGGATCGGCCGAGTTCCGCAACAAGGTCAACTTCATCGACGATGCGAGCCGGGTGCTCGGCGAGATCGACCGCTTCTACGAGCCGTTGCGCCTGCGGAAGGCTGCGTGAGCGGATCCGGCGGGCCACCCGGCGCGCGCGAGCAACTGGCCGGCCTCGTCTTCGCGACAGTGCTGCTCGATCCCGAAATGACCATCGTCGAGGCGAACCCGGCGAGCGAGGAAATGCTCGGAAGAAGTGCGCACAGGCTGATCGGACAGCCGCTCTTCGATGTCGTGCAGATCGACGACGGGCGCGTCACGGCACATTCACGCGAGGAAACCGTCCCGCTCGTCGCCCGGGGGGTGAGGATACGGGCGGGCAGCCGCGAGCACCGGGTGAACCTGTCGGTCTCGCCGCTTTCGTCCCATCCCGGCTGGCGGGTGGTGACGCTGTCGGATGCGGGGCAGGACGAAATGGGAGAGGAGGCCCGCGCAAGCCGATTGAGCGCGCCGGCCGTCCTCGCGCACGAGATCAAGAACCCGCTCGCCGCGATCCGCGGCGCCGGTCAGTTGGTCGCGCGCAAGCTCGACGAAAGGGATCGCCCGCTCGCCGATCTCATCGCGACCGAGGTCGCGCGGATCGCCTCGCTCATCGACCGGATGCAGCGCCTGGGTGCGCGCGGGGCAGAACCGAACGGTCCGCTCAATCTTCATGAAGCGATCCGGCGGGCGATCGGGACGGTGCGAGGGGGAGGGCTTCGCGGCGTGGAGATCGTGGAGGAGTTCGATCCGTCCCTGCCTGCGGTCATGGGCAACGAGAACGCACTCGAGCAGGTGGTGATCAACCTTCTCGTCAACGCGCGCGACGCGTGCGCGGAACAGGACGATGGGCAAATCACGGTCAGAACGCGCTATGTCAGCGGGCTGATCTATAACGCGATCCGCCCGGGCCGCTCGGTCCGGCTGCCGATCGAGCTTACCGTTACGGACAACGGTCCGGGCATCGATCCCGAACTGGTCGATCACGTGTTCGAACCTTTCGTCAGCAGCAAGAAGAGCGGGCAGGGCCTTGGACTCGCGCTCGTTCGCAGGCTGGTGCACGACATGGATGGCCGCATCGCGCACGAACGCGACGCAAGGTCCGGCCGCACGCATTTTCGCATCCACCTGCCGGTAGCGAGACGGGGATAGAAATGGCCGAACGCATCCTGCTGGTCGAGGATGACCCCGGTATCGCGACAGTGATCACAGCCGCCCTCGAGGACGAGGGCTTCGACGTCGACCGGGCCGAGGGGATCGCTGGACGGGATGCGCTGCTCGCCCGCGGTCCATACGCCGTCATGCTTACCGACGTGGCTCTCGCCGACGGCGACGGCCTGTCGAGCCTGCCCGGGGTTAGCGACCGGAATCCGGACATGCCTGTCATTGTTCTCTCGGCGCAGAACACGCTCGATACCGCGGTCCGCGCAAGCGACCTCGCCGTGTTCGAGTACTTTCCCAAGCCGTTCGATCTCGACGATCTCGTGCGTGCGGTGCGGCAGGCGGCAGGTCCGCGCAGCGAGCCGGGCGGCGCGCCGATCGACGAAACCGGAGAGGGCCTGCCGCTTGTCGGACGAAGCCAGTCGATGCAGGGCGTCTACCGGATGATCACGCGCGTCCTGCGCAACGATCTCACCGTCCTCGTGCTCGGCGAATCCGGAACTGGCAAGGAACTCGTCGCCGAGGCGATCCACCAGCTGGGACATCGCAAATCGGGGCCGTTCGTTGCTGTCAACGCCGCCGCCATTCCCCACGACCTCATCGAGAGCGAGCTCTTCGGACACGAAAAGGGAGCCTTTACCGGCGCGATTGCGCAGGCCATCGGCAAGTTCGAGCAGGCGAACGGCGGCACGCTGTTCCTGGATGAGATAGGCGACATGCCGATCGAGGCGCAGACCCGCCTGTTGCGAGCGCTCCAGTCGGGTCGGATCCGCCGAGTGGGCGGACGGCAGGAAATCGCCGTCGACGTTCGCATCGTCGCGGCGACCAACCGCGACCTCGCGCCGATGATTGCCGCCGGCACGTTCCGCGAGGATCTTTTCTACCGGCTCAACGTCGTGCCGATCGAGTTGCCTCCCTTGCGAGAACGGCGCGACGACATCGAGGCGCTGGCACGGCATTTTCTCGGACAGGCGGTTGGCGAGGGGCTGCCCCGGCGGCGAATTGATGCGAGCGGGATAGCGCTGCTCGAAAAGTTCGATTGGCGCGGCAACGTTCGCGAACTGCGCAACGCGGTCTATCGGCTGTCCTTGATGGCGCGCGATGAAACCATCGACGCCGCTACCGTCGAGTCCGTTCTGGGCAAGCCGGAACCGGCGACCGGCACACCTGCCGGCCATGGTTTTGCCGGGGCGCTGGAGGAATGGCTCCGGGTGGTACCCTGCCGCGAGGGGCAGCTTTACCATGATGCCCTTGCCGAGTTCGAGCGGCCGCTCCTCACTCACGCCCTCGACAAGACCGGCGGGAACCAGTTACGCGCCGCGCGGCTGCTCGGGATAAACCGGAACACCTTAAGAAAGCGACTGAACGACCTCCGGATCGAACCGGACCGCTCCAGTTCGCAGAACTGAGACGTTTCGTCCGATTTGACTTGCAAATTTGCAACAGTGCCGTTGTAACCCGGCCACGATGGCACTCGCGGATCAGCGAACGACCGACGTCACCCTTCGTCGCAGTCCGCGATGGTGGCGGCGCTTCGTCGTCGCCAGCCGCAAGGCCAATTTCTATCTGATCCTGGAAGTCGTCGCTGCGGTGGTGTTCGGCGCGATGGTCTGGACGACCTGGTACACCTTTGCCAGCGCGCCGCCCGATGGACAGTTGCTGCCGTCGCGCAAGGTCGCGGGCCTGCTGATCGCCACGCTACTCCCGGCAATGGCGCTTCTCGTGCTCCTCGGGAGGAGGCTCGCGCTGCGGCGGGCGGCCGGCACTACCGCGCGAATGCACGTGCGGCTGGTGTTCTTCTTTTCCGTGGTCGCCGCCGTGCCGACGCTGTTGGTCGCCACGTTCGCTGCGTTCCTGTTTCAATCCGGCGTCGATTTCTGGTTCTCGGATAATTCGCGCGGCCTGATGCAGAACGCGAACAACCTTGCGCGCGGATATTACGAACAGAACCAGGTCCAGGTGGCCAACCAGACGGTCGCGATGGCCAGCGACATGCAATACTATCTGCAGACGTTCAAACTGACCGATCCCGACCTCGCCGATATCTATTTTCTTCAGGTGAAACAGCGCGAGATCAACGAATCCGCCATTCTCCAGCGTGTACCCGACGGATCGATGCGGATCGCCGCGGTGTTCGATCTCAACGAGGGCAACCAGCCCGCGATGTTCGCCCAGGCCGCCGCCCGCCGTCTGACGAGCGGGGAGCCGGTGGTCGTCAGCGGCAACCCGATGCGGATCGAGGCCCTTGCGCCGATCGACCCAAAGACTGGGATCTACCTCTACAATGCCCGGAACACCGAATCGCTCGGCTTCAGCCAGTGGTCGACCGCGCAGTCGGTGGTGGGCGCGTACGATGTTCTGACCAAGCGGGCGCGCGCGCTGCAACTGCGCTTCAACCTGGCGCTGTTCTTCGTCAGCCTCGCGCTGGTCGGGCTCGCCGTGTGGTTCGCGCTGCGGTTCGCCGACCGGCAGGTCGAACCCCTGACCGAACTGGTCGGAGCTGCACGCAGGATCGGCGCGGGCGATTTCGTGCGCGTCGAGGGGCGAACCGGCTCGGACGAGATCGGCATGCTCAACCGCGCATTCAACCGCATGGCGGGGCAGATCGAGCAACAGACCGCCGCGCTGCTCGGCGCCAACCGCCAGCTCGACGAGCGGCGCGCGTTCATCGAAGCGGTCGTGGAATCGATTTCCGCCGGGATCGTCACGCTCGACCGAGAAGGGCGGGTGCTGCTGATGAACAGTTCAGCACAGGAGCTGCTGCTGGGAGAGAAGGGGCCTGTTCCCGCGGCCGTGCCGCTGTCCGATGTTGCGCCCCAGCTCGCCAACCTTGCCGACGCGCGCCTGGCGAGCGGTATCGTCAACTGGACCAAGGGCGGGGAATTGCTGACGCTCGCGGTCAAGGTCGCCGATGCGCCGGACGGCAGGGTGATCACCTTCGAGGACATCACCCGCCAGATTCTCGACCAGCGGCAGGCCGCGTGGTCCGATGTTGCGCGACGCATCGCGCACGAGATCAAGAATCCGCTTACCCCGATCCAGCTGGCGACCGAACGGCTCAAGCGTCGCTACCGCAAGCAGATAGAAAGCGATGGCGAGCTGTTCGACGAGCTTACCGATACGATCGTCCGTCAGGTCGGCGACCTGCGCAAGATGGTCGACGAGTTCTCCAGTTTCGCGCGCTTGCCCAAGCCGGTGTTCCGTCCCGAGGACGCGCAGGACCTCGTCAAGCAGGCTCTGTTCCTCCAGGAAGTGGCTCATCCAGCCATCGATTTTGCATTTTCGGCCTCCGCGGACGCCCCGCTGACGATCGCCGCCGACCGGCACCAGATCGGCCAGGCGATGACGAACTTGCTCAAGAATGCGGTCGAGGCGATCGATGCCCGCGCC
Organism: Tsuneonella sediminis; assembly: GCF_051912845.1. Classification (NCBI taxonomy): domain Bacteria; kingdom Pseudomonadati; phylum Pseudomonadota; class Alphaproteobacteria; order Sphingomonadales; family Erythrobacteraceae; genus Tsuneonella; species Tsuneonella sediminis. The sequence continues at coordinate 272,726 of NZ_JBNCBU010000001.1, forward strand.
CGTACCGCCGAGCCGGACTATCGCGGCCGCATCGTCGTGACGATGAGGGCCACGCCCGAGTTCGTGACGGTCAGCGTCGACGACAACGGCGTCGGTCTGCCGCAGGACCGCGAGCGGATTGTCGAGCCTTACGTGACGACGCGCGAGAAGGGGACCGGACTGGGGCTGGCGATCGTGAACAAGATCGTCGAGGAGCATGGGGGCGACATGACCTTTGGAACGGTCCCGAATGCCGAGGGCGGTACGCGGGTGACCTTGCGGTTCGCGCGGGATCCGCTCGCCCAGGGCGGGACGGTAGCAGCCGAATGAGAAATTTCAGATGACATCCACGGAGACCTGATGGCGCTCGATATCCTCATCGTCGATGACGAACGCGACATCCGCGAGCTCGTTGCCGGGGTTCTATCCGACGAGGGCTACGAATGCCGTACTGCCGGGGACAGCACCTCTGCGCTGTCCGCGGTCGACGAGCGGCGGCCCAGCCTGGTCCTGCTCGACGTTTGGCTGCACGGCAGCCCGATGGACGGGCTCGAAGTGCTCGACGAGATCAAGAAACGCGAACCGGAACTGCCGGTGATCATCTTCTCCGGTCACGGCAATATCGACACCGCCGTGAGTGCGGTGAGCCGCGGGGCGATGGACTTCATCGAAAAGCCTTTCGAGGCGGAAAAGCTGCTGCTTCTGGTTCAGAGGGCGACCGAGACGGAGCGCCTTCGGCGCGAGAACACGCGGCTTCGCGAAGGGTTTGCCCGAGGCGAGGAATTCACCGGGAACTCGGTTGCCATCAATGCGGTTCGCGCCACGCTCAAGCGGGTGGCGAGTACCGGCAGCCGGGTCCTGATCAGCGGCCCCGCGGGCGCGGGCAAGGAAGTCGCCGCGCGGTTGCTTCATGCCTGGAGTCCTCGCGCCGAGAACGCTTTCGTGATCGTCAATTCGGCGCGCATCACGCCCGAGCGCTTCGAACAGGAACTGTTCGGCGAGGAATCCGATGGCAGCCTTGTGCGCCCGGGCTTGCTGGAACTGGCGGACGGCGGCACGCTCTACCTCGACGAAGTGGCCGACATGCCGCTTTCGACGCAGGCGCGGATCCTGCGCGTCCTCACCGAGCAGAGCTTTGTTCGCGTGGGCGGTAACCGACAGGTCGGGGTCGACGTGCGCGTGGTCTCGTCCACCTCGCGCGACCTGGCGAAGGAGATGGAGGAAAAGCGCTTCCGCGAGGACTTGTTCTATCGCCTGAACGTGGTGCCCGTGACGATCCCCTCGCTCGCCGAGCGGCGTGACGACATTCCCGCGCTGGCCGAGCACTTTTTCACTCGCTACGCTGCCGAGCAGGGCATTCCCGCGCCGGTTGTCAGCCAGGAAGCCGTCGCCGCGCTTCAGGCTTACGACTGGCCGGGCAACGTGCGCCAGATGCGCAATGTGGTGGAACGGACAATCATTCTCACTCCGCGCGAAAAGCTCGACACGATCGAGGCGGACATGCTGCCAGGCGAGGTTACCGGCAGCCGCATCGGCGGGGGAGGGGCGGCGTCGTCACTCATGGGCGTACCGTTGCGCGAGGCGCGCGAGTGTTTCGAGCGCGAGTACCTGACAGTCCAGATCAGGCGGTTCTCGGGCAACATATCGAAAACCGCCAATTTCATCGGCATGGAACGCTCGGCGCTTCACCGGAAGCTCAAGCTGCTGGGCATGGGCGATCGCCGCGACGACGATTGACGCGCGGGCGCGGAACGCACTTGCAGCAAAAGCATTTGCGAATTGAGGCGGGCACGCCATATTCGGCAGCGATTCCGGCGGTCCTTTTTACGGCGCCAGATTGCGGACCGCAGAAGCGGCCGCCAACAAGAGGAGACGTGTAAAGTGTCCACATCCCGCACGCTGTCCGCGCGCCCCAAGCCCCCGAGCGAGGAAGCTGAAACTTCCGGCCCGAGTTCGAGTGGCAAGCAGCAAAGCCTCCAGGACGCATTCCTCAACCTGCTCCGCAAGAACAAGGTCCCGGTGACGATGTTTCTCGTCAAGGGAGTGAAGTTGCAGGGGATCGTGACCTGGTTCGACAACTTCTCGATCCTGTTGCGGCGGGACGGGCAGTCTCAGCTCGTCTACAAGCACGCGGTATCCACCATCATGCCGTCGAACCCGGTGGATGCGGCGCAGTTTTCCAGCCAGGGCTCCAACGCGCGCCAGCGCCTGCTTCAGGACGTCTTCCTCAGCCGCGTGCGCGAGGCGGGCGTTCAGGTCACCATGTTCCTCGTCAACGGCGTGATGCTCCAGGGCAAGATCGCCGCGTATGACCTGTTCAGCATGCTGCTCGAACGCGAGGGCTACGTGCAACTGGCATACAAGCACGCAGTCTCGACGATCCAGCCGGCCAGCCCGGTGGACCTGTCGGATGAATTCGAAGGCGATAGCGACTGAGTTTCGATGACAACCTGATGGGCGAGGTTTCGCGCGGGGCGCGGGCCGTCGTCGTGTGCCCCGATATCCGCGGCCGTCACCACGATCTCGCGCCAGAGGCGCGGCTCGAGGAGGCGTGCGGTCTCGCCCTGGCGATCGGCATTGTCGTGGCAGAAGCGCAGGTCGTGCCCGTTCGCGAAGTGCGCCCCGGGACGCTGTTCGGCGCCGGACAGGTCGAAAACATCGCTGTCGCCTGCGAACAGAACGAGGCGGAACTCGTGGTTGTCGACGGTGCGCTGAGCCCGATTCAGCAGCGCAACCTCGAAGACAAGCTCAAGCGCAAGGTGATCGACCGCACCGGGTTGATCTTGGAGATTTTCGGCGAGCGCGCGGCAACCGCTGAGGGACGTCTCCAGGTCGAACTGGCCCACCTCGATTACCAGCAGAGCCGTCTCGTACGCAGCTGGACGCACCTTGAGCGGCAACGCGGCGGTTTCGGTTTTCTCGGCGGCCCCGGCGAGACGCAAATCGAGGCGGACCGCCGGATGATCCGGCAGCGAATGGCGCGCCTGCGGAAGGAACTGGAGAGTGTGCGCAAGACGCGTGCGCTCCATCGCGACCGGCGGGGCAGGGCGCCCTGGCCCGTCATTGCACTAGTGGGCTACACCAATGCCGGGAAGTCGACGCTGTTCAACCGCCTGACCGGGGCGGATGTGATGGCAGAGGATCTTCTCTTCGCAACGCTCGATCCCACCATGCGCGCGATTTCGCTGCCGGGGGTAGAAAAGGCGATCCTGTCCGATACCGTCGGCTTCATATCCGACCTTCCGACCCAGCTCGTCGCCGCCTTCCGTGCCACGCTCGAGGAAGTTACCGGCGCCGACCTTATTCTGCACGTCCGCGACATCGCCAACCCCTCGAGCCAGGCCCAGAAAACGCAGGTACTCGAAGTGCTGGGGGATCTCGGCGTGACCGAGAGAGAGGAGGGCGGCGGAATCCCCATTCTCGAGGTGTGGAACAAGGTCGACCTGCTTCCAGACAGCGAAGCCGCCGATCTGCGGTCCGCTGCCGAAGCTGACGACATGACAGTCGCCCTCTCGGCCGAGACGGGCGAGGGCGTCGAAACCCTGCTGACCAGGCTCGGCGAACTTATGACGCAAGGCGCGCGGGTTCACGAATTTGTTCTTCCGGCAAGCGCCGGGCGCCGGATCGCATGGCTCCATGCCCACGGCGAGGTTCTGGACGAAAGCGACGCAGGTGCGGGGCCCGACGGCCCGCTGCGGCGTCTTGCCGTGCGGTTGAACCCGAAGGAACTCGGCCAGTTCGAAACCCTATGACCGTTCGGATGCTTCCCTGGCCTTGACCCCCTGCCAGAGCGCTTCCTGGCTCTCGAGCGAGAGCGAGGGGAAATGGCCGTCTGCATCCGATTCCATCGCCCTGAAGCGGCGTTCGAACTTGGCGTTGGCGGACCGCAGCGCTTCCTCGGGCGCTATCCCGTAGGCCCGTACCAGGTTGACGGCCGCGAACAGAAAGTCGCCCGCTTCCTCGAACTGTTCGTCCTCGCCGGCATCGGCAAGTTCGCGCATCTCTTCGGCAACCTTGGCGGCAGGCCCCTCGCGATCGGGCCAGTCGAAACCGACGCGGGCGGCGCGTTTCTGGAGCTTGTCGGCCCGCATAAGGGCCGGAAGCGCGACGGCGACGCCATCCAGTGCACTCGTCGCGCCCCTGTCCGCGCGTTCGGCTGCCTTGATCGCCTCCCACCGCGCATCGCGATCCGCGCCCGGTGCCTCGGCGTCGGCGAAGATGTGCGGATGCCGCGCCTCCAGCTTGTCGGCGATCGAGCGCGCGACCGCGTCGAAATCGAAATGACCGGCTTCCTCGGCGATCCGCGACTGGAAGACGACCTGAAACAGCAGGTCGCCAAGTTCGTCGCGTATATCTTCGATGGCGCCGCGTGCGACTGCATCTGCGACTTCGTAGGCTTCCTCGATCGTGTGCGGGACGATCGTCTCGTACGATTGCGCACGATCCCAGTCGCAGCCGTTCACCGGGTCGCGCAGGGTGGCCATGATGGTGAGGAGGCGGTCGAGCTGATCTGTCATGTTACGATGATAATATATATTATGTTAAATGGGTTTAAAGCGCCGTCGCCCTCTCACCCCATTGCGAGGGAAAACGCCAAGGCGACGGCAACGAAGATTCCCGCCCACAGAAGCGCCATGCGAATGCTTTCCTTCCAGCCGAGCCGGTATCCGGCAAAGGCGCTGCCTGCGAGCAGCAGCCAGCCCAGCAACGCGACGATCTGCACCGTGTTGAACTCGTTCACAGCGCCACCTCCAGGCCATCGTATCCGACCTCGACCGACTGCGGGACTTCGGCCGAGAGCGTCCTGTAGTCCATCGATTTGTCGAGATGCGTGAGTACGCCGCGGCGGGCGCCGCATCGACGGACGAACGACAGTGCCATTTCGAGATGTGCATGGGTCGGATGCGGACGGCGACGAAGGCAATCGACAACCAGGACGTCTACCCCTTTCATCAGGGACACCATGGCGTTGGTAATCTCGCTGAAGTCTGTCGCGTAACCGATTGATTTTCCATCAGCATCGAAACGAAACGCAGTCGACTGCGCAGGTCCGTGCGGCATCTGGCAATGGGCGATCCCGAAACCTGCGAATATGCGCAGTCGCTCGAGGGTATTGAGTTCGCATATCGTCGGGTAACCGTGTTCTCCGGCAAAGACATAACCGAAACGCGCGCGCAAGCGCCGGGCGGTCTCGTCGGCCGCAAATCCCGGCAGCGGCCCCGATCGGTCGTAGCGCATGACGCGCAGGTCATCGATGCCGTGGCAGTGGTCGGCATGGTCGTGGGTCCAGAATACTCCATCGATCCGTTCGATGCGGTTGGCGAGAAGCTGCTGCCGGAGGTCGGTGGAAGTATCGACCAGAAGTCGCTTGCCCTCGGCACTCTCGACCGCAATCGACACGCGGGTCCGCCGGTTGCGCGGTTCGGAAGGATCGCATTCGCCCCAGTCTTCGCCGATCCGCGGCACTCCGGTCGAAGTGCCCGAGCCTAGCATGATAAGCTTCACGCGGCGGCTTTCCCGAACAAGGCGAAGAAGTTGGCGGTGGTCGTTTCCGCAAGTTCCTCGAGATCGACGCCGCGCAGGTTCGCGACGAACGTTGCAGTATCACGAACGAACGCCGGCTCACACGGGCGCCCGCGGTGGGGCACTGGGGCAAGGAACGGGCTGTCGGTTTCGACGAGAATTCGGTCCGCCGGCAGTTCGGCCGCGATTTCCTGCAGTTCCTTTGCGTTCTTGAAGGTGACGATGCCCGACAAAGAGATCGTCAGTCCCAGATCGAGGACGGTCTTCGCAAAGGCCCGCGAGGCGGTGAAGCAGTGAATCAGGGCCGGAAAGGCCCCCTTCCTTGTTTCCTCGGCCAGGATCGACGCGGTATCGTCTTCCGCGTCACGGGTATGGATGATGATCGGCAATCCCGTTTCGCGCGCGACGCCGATGTGCATCCGGAACAGGTCGCGTTGCACCCCGCGGTCTGACTTGTCATAGTAGTAGTCGAGACCGCTCTCGCCGATCCCGATCACCTTGGGATGGTCCGCCGCGGCGAGGAGCGCATCACGACCGAGATCGGCGTGCTGATCCGCCTCGTGCGGATGGATCCCGACGCTCGCCCATATGTCGGGCTCGCACTCGGCGGTGCCGATGACGGTTCTCCACTCGCTGCGCCGCGTCGAGATGTTCAGCATGCCGGTAACCCCGGCCTCCCGGGCCCGGCTGAGCACCCCTTCCCGGTCCTCCGCGACACCTTCGTATTCGAGGTGGCAATGGCTGTCGATCAGCCTCACGCCGGCTCCTCGGACGGGAGCTCCAGCCGCGGAAATACCCCGACCGGCTGCGAGAGGCGGAAGCCGCCGACACGCTCGACCCACGCGTCGTCTCCGAGCGCGGCGAAATCGCGGGCATCGCCCGGGACGCCCATCTGGTCGAGCAGTGCGTCGATGCTCGACGGTACCACGGGGCGGATCGCGATTGCGAGATCACGGACCTGCCGAACGAGGGTCATAAGGACGGCAGCCATTCGCTCCGGATCGGTCTTGCGTAGTGTCCACGGGGCTTGGTCGTCGACGTAGGCGTTGCAGGCGAAGACCGCCCGCATCCAGGCTTCGATCCCTTCGCTGAACGCAAGATCCTCGAACCGCTGGCGCATCGTCCCGACTTCTGTCGCGACGACCCCCGCCAGAACCTCATCCGCCTCGCTGAACGGCAGGCTGGCTTTCAATTCACCGTCAAGGTTCTTGAAAATCATGGATAACACGCGCTGGGCAAGGTTGCCGAAGCTGTTAGCGAGCTCGGCGTTGCAGCGGGTTACGATCGCCTCTGCCGAAAAGCTGCCGTCCTTGCCGAACGGCACTTCAGCGAGGAGGAAATAGCGCAGCTGGTCGACTCCATAGCGGGTTGCCAGTTCGAGCGGGTCGACGACGTTGCCGGTCGATTTGGACATCTTCTCGCCGCGGTGGAGCAGGAAACCGTGACCGAAGATGGCCTTCGGCGCGGGCAGTCCCGCGCTCTTGAGAAAGGCTGGCCAGTAAACGGCGTGAAACCGCACGATGTCCTTGCCGATAAGGTGGAGGTCGGCAGGCCAGAACCGGTCGAACTCCCCTTCACGATCGGGGAAGCCGATGCCGGTGAGATACGTCGTCAGCGCATCGACCCAGACGTACATCACGTGGCCCGGGCTGCCCGGCACGGGAACTCCCCAGTCGAAGCTCGTGCGGCTGACCGACAGGTCGCGCAGGTCATTGCCCTTGAGGAAGGCCAGCACCTCGTTGCGCCGGCTCTCCGGCTCGAGGAAGCCCGGCCGCTCGTTCAGTTCGATCAGGTAATCCCGGTATTTCGAAAGCCGGAAGAACCAGCTCTCCTCGACCTGCCACTCGACCGGCGTACCCTGGGGCGAGAGTTTTGCGCCCCCCTCCCCTTCGACCAGCTCGTCCTCGCCGTAGAAGGCCTCGTCGCGGACCGAGTACCAACCTTCGTAACGGTCGAGATAGAGGTCGCCGGCGGCCTCCATTGCCCTCCAGATCGCCTGGCTGGCGGCGAAGTGCTGCTCTTCGGTGGTGCGCCGGAATGCGCTGTAATCGATGTGAAGAGCGGTGCACATATTACGGAAATATCCGGACATTTCGTCGGCAAATTCCAGCGTGTCGCGATCCGCATCGCGCGCCGTCTTGGCCATCTTCATGCCGTGTTCGTCGGTTCCGGTGACCAGTCGCACGTCGAAACCTTGCGCCTTCTTCACGCGCGCAATCACGTCGGCGGCGATCGCTTCGTACGCGTGGCCGATGTGGGGGCGACCGTTGGGATAGCTGATCGCGGTGGTGAGATAGTAGGGTTCAGGCATCGGCGAGGCTGCTAGCTGTCGCCGCGGAGGCGAGCAAGCCGCCGATCTGCATAACGAGCAGCCCCGGATCGAAGTTGTGAGTCGGCGCTTGCGCAGTCAGCCGCACGAGGTCCGCGTGCGCATCGACTATTCCCGCCAGCGCGGCACGCGGGGCATCGGTCGCCATGCGGGCGAGCCTCACCCGAGCAAGGTCGAGCACCGCGGCGATCCGGGCGCGTTCGGGCCGGGCGCCGATCTCTGCCGCCAGCTTTCCGCGGAGAGTGAAGTCCGGGTCGCCGGTCTCGACTATGCGCTTCATCAGCGCGTCGACCGGACCGAGGTCCTGAGCCACGAACTCGAGCGCCGCACCAGGCGAACCCGCGGAAGCGGCGACCGCGGCTTCGAGGGTGGCGGGATTGGCCTCCGGCGCCTTGTCGCGAAGAATCTTGGCAACCAGCGCGTCATCGAGCGCGGGGAAGCGAAGGAGCCTGCAGCGCGAGCGGATCGTCGGCAGCAACCGCGCGGGCCGGTGCGCGACGAGTAGAAAGAACGTGCCGGCCGGCGGTTCCTCGAGGCTTTTGAGCAATGCGTTCGACGAGGCCGTCTCCAGGTCGTCGGCCGGATCGATGATTACCGCGCGGCGGCTGCCGAGCGTCGGCCGGGTCGTCAGCCGCCGCTGCATTTCGCGAATCTGGGCGATCTTTATGTTGCGCGCCAGCTCGAAATCCTTGCCGTCGTCGCGCTTCCTTTCTTCCTTTTCGTCCTTGGGCAGATGCGTGAGAACGAGGATGTCGGGGTGTGGACCCGGGGGCTGCGGTATGCCGGGTTCCGCGACCAGTTCGCGCGCGGCGGCAAGGGCGAAACTCATCTTGCCGAGGCCCTTCTTGCCCGCGAGCAGCCAGGCGTGGTGCATGCGGTCCCCGCCAAGTCCCTCGCGCCACTCTCGCCACGCGGCATCGTGCCCGACGAGGGTCATGAGAGCCCCGCGAACGGCTTGATAACCCGCCACACGGCGTCGTGGACGGATGCCGGGGGGGCGGCGCCGTCGATCACGGCGAAGCCTGCGGGATCGTCGGCGGCCAGGCAGGCGAAGGTCTCGCCCACTGCCCGGTGGTAACCGCCATCGCGGCCACCGATCGCGTCGGCCGCGTCGCCGTCGCGAGCGCGGGTTCGGGCGAGCGCGGTTTCGGGATCGATTGTGAGCAGGATTGTGAGGTCCGGGCGCAGGCCCCCGCTGCCGATCGCGTGGAGTGTCCGGACCGCGTCGTCCCCGACCCCGCCTGCCCCGCCCTGATAGGCCCGACTCGAATCGACGAACCGGTCTGACACCACCCAGGCCCCCCGGGCCATCTCCGGCCGTATCAGGCGGGCCACGTGGTCGGCCCGGGCGGCGGCGAAGAGCAGAGCCTCGGCCTCCGTCCCCCAGCCTTCGCCCGGCGGATCGAGGAGGAGGGCGCGGATCGCCTCGGCTCCCGGCGTCCCTCCCGGCTCACGGGTCAGCACGGCGGGGATGCCGCACGCGATCAAGCGGTCGACGAGCAGGCGAGCCTGGGTCGACTTGCCGCACCCTTCCCCGCCTTCGAACGCGATGAAACGCCCCTGCGCCGGCGACCCGGAAGGCATCAGAACAGGCCCGCCAGGCCGTTCGCGAGGCGCTCGGCGACATTCGCTTCCTCGATGGCGCTGGCCGCGACGAGCGGAACGCGCGACGTGCGCAATCCCTCGACCGCGATTTCCAGTTCTGCGACCTGCTCTCCCTTGGCGATTGGCGCGCGCAAGGGTCCCTGGTAGCGGATCGTCAGCGCGACCTTGCCGGTTTGGCCCACGGGAAGGTCGTAGCCGATCGGCCGTTCCGCGAGCAGGCCGAGGGACCTTTCCGAACCGCCCTGGACGCGCGCTTCGCCGACAAGAGCCCCGCGGTCGAACAGCACGTGGTTGTCGAACGCCTGGAAGCCCCATTCAAGAAACGAGCGCGAGGCCTGTTTCTGGATGCGCGAGGTTGGAGCGCCGCCGATCACCATCACCAGCCGCCGCCCGTCCCGTTCCGCGCTGCCGAGAAAACCGTATCCCGCCTGGTTCGTGAATCCCGACTTGATCCCGTCCGCGCCGTCGACGACGCCGGTGACCGGATCGTGGTTGCGCTGCTCGAAACCGTTGAACTTGAGCGTCCGGTGGCCGAAATACCGCCGATAGAGATCGGGATGGCGCGTGGTCATTGCCGTCGCCAGGGTGGCAAGGTCGCGCGCGGTGACGAACGTGCGTCCTTCGTCCATCCACCCGTTGGGCGTCCCGAAATGGCTGTCGTGCATGCCGATCGACCGCGCGGTCGCGTTCATTCGGTCGACCCAGCGGGGCAGCGAACCGGCGAGCCCGACGCCCAAGGCGGCGGCGCCGTCGTTTGCCGACACGGTCGTGATACCGTGGAGCAGCGCATCGATCGTTACCCGCTGGTTGAGTTCGAGGAACATCGTCGAGCCAACGCCATGCCAGTCCTTCCACGTGGCCTCGTTGAAGATGACCTCCTGGCTGGGCGATATCTGGCCGGATTCGATCATTTCGAAGACGGTGAACACCGTCATGACCTTTGTGATCGAAGCGGGCATGAAGCGCCGATCGGGTTCGCGTGCATAAAGCGTCTGGCCCGAGGACAGGTCCACCAGCAGCGCGATCGGCACCTCGGGCGGAGGCACTAGGGGTTCGACCGGACGGCGATCCGCACTCGCCGCGCCGGTGCTCGTAGAGAGTGCCACGGCGGCCAGCAATGACTTGGACAAGGTGTTCAATGAAACTCCCGCGCCGGGCGGAAGCCGGCGGATCAACCTGCGCTGTAGACTCGCGCGTCGCTATAACCGGCGGCCCGCACCTTCGCCAGCGCGGCTTCGGCCTGTCCCCTGCTCGTAAAGGGCCCGGTCCTTACGCGATAGTACCGGCCCGACTGGCTGACATGCCCTCCAAGCGCGGTGGCGGCCTTCTCGGCGTTCTCGCGGACGGCAAAGGCCGCAGCCTGGACAACGAAGCCTTGCCTGTCTGATGACGCAGGCGGCGCAGCCTTTTCGACCGCTTTTGCGGCGGGAGAGGTACTGGACGGCGCCTGTCGTGGGCGCGCGACGACGACCGGTTTCCCGGGTGCGATACCCGCGCCGAGCGGGGCCAGAGGAAACGCTCCGGTCGATCGGGGGCCCCCGTCTGCAGTCGCGGTGACCGGTTCATGCGAACCCTTGGCGAGATCGGGCTGCGAGGGGATCGAAGCGCGCACGCTCGCCGCGTCCGAGGCGGGCAATTTCCGCCGCAGGACTTCCACCAGCGATCGAGGGGTTGCCATCCGCGCCGGCGCGGAGCGGCCGGCGCGCAATTCCGCGCGGTCCCTTTCGGGCGGATTGACGCGCCGGATCCGGACAGGCGTGCCCTCGCCAGCTTCGAGCTGCGACGCGGCCGGGGCCGACAGCGAGACGAGCCGATCGCCCGTCATGGGTCCCCGCCGCTCCACCCGCGCGAGGATCGTCTTGCCTGAAACGAGCGACGTGACCTCGACGTAGCTCGGCAGAGGCAATGTCCGGTGCGCAAGGGTAACGCCGCCCGCCGCGTCGATGGCGGCGTAGCCGACGACGTCGTAGTTCATCGTATCGGCGGGCGTGTAGAGCACGCCGTCGACGGTGAAAGGTGCGCCGAGGACGATGGGAAAGTCGGCCGCCGGCCCACTGGCCGCGGGTTCGATCGTCGCCAGCGATTGCGCGCTGTCCGCGCGCCCGGCCAGTGCGCACCCGGCGAGAGCCGCGGTGGTCAGGCCAATGGCAAACAGCCGGAAACCGGCATCAACGGACAATCTCATCTGCAAGCAACCCCACACTCATCGCGTAGTAGTTCGAGCAGTTATACTCGAGGATGACCCGATAATTTGCGGTTAACAGCCATGCGCGGGTGCCGGGCCCGTCGGGCTGGAAGAGCGAGGCGGTGACATCGTCGGGAAGGTTGACGAGCGGCTGCACGCCCAGCCGCTTCCACTCGCCCACGCTCATCCAGCGGCTGTGCCGCTCGTGCACGCGGCTGCACACCGGGGCATTCATCGGAGACTTCAGCGCAGCCCAGTCGAGTCCAGCCGGGACGTTCGCCAGAACGCCCCAAGGCTGCCCTTTCCGCCAGCCCGCGTCGCGGAAATAATTCGCGATCGACGCCAGCGTGTCGGCCCGGCTGTTCCAGATGTCGCGGTGGCCGTCGCCGTCTCCATCCTGCGCCAGCCGCAGGTAAATGGTCGGCAGGAACTGGGGATTGCCGAACGCTCCTGCCCAGCTGCCTTTCAGCGTGGAGCGGTTTACGCCCTTGTCGGCAATCTTGAGAAGGGCGACGAACTCGGCCGCGAAGAGGTCGCGTCGGCGGCCTTCCCACGCGAGAGTCGCCAGGCTGCGTGCCAGGTCGAAATCCCCCGTGTAACTACCGTAATTGGTTTCGTGCCCCCAGATCGCGACGACGATATTGGCCGGCACGCCGTATCGGTCCTCGATCTGCGCCGAGAGCGGCCCCAGCGCGCGGTAATTCCGCCGGCCCCCGCCGATCCGCGCGGCGTCGACGTGGATGTCGAGATAGGGTTGCAGACGGGGGAACGCGCCGCTGCTCGATGGGGTGCCGGGCTGCGCGCGGTCGAGTTCGATGACGCGCCGGTTGGGCGTGAGATCGTAGGTCATGCGCTGGATCGTCGCCTCGCTCACCCCTTCAGCCCTGGCCCGCGCGATCAGGAGCTGGAGATAGGCGTCGAACGACATGTCCTGGGCCGCGGCGGGAACTGCGAGGGTGGGAGCAAGGATCGCAGCGAGGATGGCAAGGAGTTTCGAGCGCATGGTTTTGTGTCGCATAGGCATGGTAACGGTGCAAACCGCAAAGGGTTCGTGACAAGCGCCATTCGGCTCGCTAGCCGCTCGGTTCGACGGACAGGTGGCCGAGCGGTTTAAGGCACTGGTCTTGAAAACCAGCGAGGGCGCAAGCTCTCCGTGGGTTCGAATCCCACCCTGTCCGCCAGCAACCCCTGGAGGATCCACCGTTGGCCAAGTTCCTGATCGTCGAAGCGCGTTTTTACGACCACCTCAACGACCTCCTCGTGAAAGGTGCGGGTGACGAACTGAAACGCAACGGGCACGACTTCGATGTGATGGTCGTTCCCGGCGCGCTCGAAATTCCTGGCGCAATCGCCACGGTGGCGGAAAGCGGCCGGTACGACGGGTTCGTCGCGATCGGTGTCGTCATCCGCGGTGAGACTTATCATTTCGAGATCGTCGCGGGCGAGAGCGCGCGCGGGGTGATGGCGCTGACTATGGACGGCGTTCCGATCGGAAACGGCATCCTTACCGTGGAGGACGAGGCGCAGGCGCTCGAACGCGCCGATCCCGCCCGCAAGGACAAGGGCGGCGAGGCCGCGAAGGCTGCGATGGCCCTCCTGTCGATTGGCGAGCAGTACTCATGACCGGCTCGCACGGCTTCATCGCGGGGATACCGCTGGTGCTGGGCGGCAACGTGTTCGGCTGGTCGACGAGGGGCGACGATACCCTGGCGGTGCTGGACAAGTTTTACGAAGCCGGCGGGCGGATGATCGACACCGCCGATGTCTACTCGGCATGGGTCGAGGGACACACAGGCGGCGAATCGGAATCCGAGATCGGCCGATGGCTGGCGAGCCGCGGGGTCCGCGACGACATGCGGCTGCACACCAAGACCGGCATGCTGGGCGGCAAGGAGCTTTACGAACCGGCTCGCGTGCTTCGGTCGCTCGACGCCTCGCTCGAACGGCTCGGGACCGACCGCGTCGACCTCTATTACGCGCACAAGGACTTTCCCGAACTCGCAATTGAGCAGATCGTCGAGGCATTCGGCGGCGCGGTGAGTGCGGGTGAGGCCGGGGCGATCGGCGCGTCGAATTTTGACGTCCAGCGGCTCGAGGACGCGCTCGACGCTGCGCAGTCGAGCGGGACCGCTGCGTTCTCCGCGCTTCAGAACGAATACAACCTCGTGGCGCGCGACGCCTACGGCTCGGATCTACAGGCGAGCGTTATCGAGCACGGACTGGTCATGCTGCCCTATTTCGGACTCGCTTCGGGATATCTCACGGGAAAGTACCGTAACGATGAGGACTTCTCTCAGTCGGTGCGCGGGGCGCGCGCGAAGCAGCTCGCCGGGGAACGCGGTCCTCGCGTACTGGCGGCAATGGATGCGGTCGCCGCCGAAACCGGAGCCAGCCACGCCGCGATCGCGCTGGCCTGGCTGGTCCGTCAACCGGGAATTCCCGCCCCAATCGCCAGCGCGCGCACAGCCGAACAGCTCGACGACCTGCTCGAGTTCACCCGGGTCAACCTGACCGGCGAACAGATCGAGACGCTTTCCGCGGCCGCGCGCTGAGCCATTCGGAACCCCTTCCCGTCCCGTAGCTTTGGCTAGCGTGAAAACACGGGAAGGACGGCGATGAACGGACCGCTGGAATGGATCGCTGCAATCGGCACGATGATGGCGGCCGGACTCATCGCGTTCGACCTCGGACGCAGGGTTACGGGCTGGGGTTTCGTCCTGTTCTGCCTCGTGTCGATTACCTGGATCGTGTCCGGTTTGACCAGCGATGCCCTGCCGATCGCGGCGATGAACGCGATCCTGCTGCTCATCAATGCCTGGGGTGTTTGGCAGTACCTGCTCAGCCCCAAGAACAGGAAGGTGATGGATCGCCTCGAACCCGTGGCCGAACGGATCGAGCACGAGGTCGAGGCGGAAGAAGGCTAGGACATCACCAGACTTTCACCCGGCTTTCGGGCGGGAGGTAGAGCGTGTCGTTTTCCTTTACATCGAATGCCTTGTACCACGCATCCATGTTGCGCACGGTCAGCGCGCGATACTGCGCCGGAGCGTGTCCGTCGGTCGCGATGCGCTGGCGCAGCGCCGCTTCGCGCATCTTGCTGGCCCATGCCTGGGCATAGGCGATGAAGAACCGCTGATCGCCGGTGAAGCCTTCAATCACCGGGGCTTCCTTCCCGTTCAGCGAGGCACGATAGGCATCGTAGGCGGCCTGGAGCCCTGCCAGATCGGCAATGTTCTCTCCCAGCGTCAGCTCGCCCTTTACATTCAGACCGGGGAACGGTTCGTAGGCATCGTACTGCGCGGCAAGCGCCTTGCCGGCCTCGTCGAACCGCTTCTTGTCCGTCGCCGTCCACCAGTTGCGCATCGTGCCCGAGGAATCGAACTCGGCGCCGTTGTTGTCGAAGCTGTGGCTGATCTCGTGGCCGATCACGGCGCCGATCGCGCCATAATTCGCCGCCGGGTCCCAACCGGGATCGAAGAACGGGGGCTGCAGGATCGCGGCGGGAAAGTTGAGCGCGTTCTGCACCGGCAGGTTGACCGCGTTAACGAGCTGGGCGTTCATCCACCATTCGCCCTTGTCCATCGGCTTGCCGACCTTGGCGAGCTGCTGGTCATAGCGCGCTTTTTCCGCGGCGATCACTGCTGCGTAAGGATTGCCCTCCGGTACTTGCAGCGAGGAGTAATCGGTCCAGCTGTCGGGATAGCCTACGCCTACGGCCATGGTCTCGACCTTCTTGCGCGCTTCGGCCTTCGTCTCGGGCGCCATCCAGTCGAGCGCTTCGATCCGTTGGGCAAACGCGGCCTTGATGGCATCGACCATCCCCTGGATCTCGGCCTTTGCCGACGCCGGGAAGTACTTTTCCGCATAGAGCTTGCCCAGCGCATCGCCCATGTATTGGTTGATCGCGGCAATCGCCCGCTTTTCTCGCGGGCGTTGCTGTTCCTGCCCGCTCAGCTTTTGACCGTAGAAAGCGAAGTGGAGATCGTCGAGCCGCGACGGCAGCACGTCGGTGTGACTGTTGATCTGGTGGAACGCCAGCCAGTCCTTCCATGCCTCGAGCGGCTCGCTCGCCACCAGGCTCGACAGCCCGCCAATGGCTGCGGGGTGGTACGCGTCGAAAGTCTCATATGCGTCCAGCTTTGCGCCCCTGAAAAAGGCGTCCCAGTCGAGACCGGGAGCTTTCGCGGCAAAGTCGGACTTCTTCCAAAGCGTGCCCGCCTTCGTCCAGTCGTCGCTTTCCTCGCGGCTTGCGTGCGCGCGGGCGATTTTCAACTCCAGATCGTAGATTCGCCGCGCACGGAGATCGGCATCAGAGACATTCGCGGCCTTCAGCAGGTCCGCGATATAGGTTCGATAGGCCGACCTGAGGTCGGTCATCTTCGGGTCCGGGGACAGGTAATACTCACGCTCAGGCAGGCCAAGACCGCCCTGCAGGATGTAGGGGACGACCACGCCGCCCTTGAGGGCCTGGGTGACGAAGACCCCGAACAGGTTCTCGGTGCGGAAATCGGTGTTGTTCAGCGGATCCACGTCGGCGCGGGTCTGGCTGCCGAGGACTTCGGCCAGCGCCGATTTGTCTGCAATGCGGCCGAACCGCGCCAGATCGCCCTCGAGCGGAGCAAGACCGGCTGCATCGATGGCCTTGGTATCAGTGAACGACTGGTAGAACGCCTTGACCTTCGCGGCATCGCTGCCGGGTTCGGGGTCCGATTCCCGGATTTCCGCGATCAGCGTCTCGAGGTTTCGTTCGGTCGCCTGGTCGGCAATCCAGAAGCCGCCGATGCTGGAACGGTCGGCGGGAATTTCCGTCCCGTCGATCCACCCGCCGTTCGCATAACGAAAGAAATCGTCACCCGGGTGGATCGAGGTGTCCATCCAGTCCTTCCGGATCCCGAGTTCGGTGCCGGGCGCGGCGGCGACTCCGGCATCCGTGGTCGCCATCGAGCAGGCGACGGGCCCGAGCGTGGCGCTGGCCACCCCGAGCATCAGGGCGGCGTAAAAGCGGGCGTTCATGAAATTGGGCTCTCCCCTGCGAGTCGGTTGCTTCTGCAACCGTCTAGAAGTGAAGAGCCCGGCGTCCAACCACCCTGATCGGGACCCTGCGTCGGTCCGTCGAACGGATCCTAGCGTCCGAGTCCGCCAAAGCAGGATGTCCCGGCATAGCGAGCGCTTCCGCCCAATTCCTCCTCGATCCGGATCAACTGGTTGTACTTCGCCAGCCTGTCCGAACGCGCGAGCGAGCCGGTCTTGATCTGACCGCAGTTGGTCGCGACCGCAAGGTCGGCGATCGTCGCGTCCTCGGTCTCGCCGGAACGATGGCTCATCACCGCGGTGTAGCCCGCACGCTGCGCCATGCTGACCGCTTCCAGTGTTTCGGTCAGCGTCCCGATCTGGTTGACCTTTACCAGCAGCGAATTGGCGAGGCCTTTTCCGATTCCCATCTCGAGCCGACGGGGGTTCGTCACGAACAGGTCGTCCCCGACTAGCTGGACCCGGTCGCCGACACGGTCGGTGAGCGCCTTCCAGCCCTCAAAGTCGTCTTCGCTCATGCCGTCCTCGATCGAGCGGATCGGATAGTCGTCGCACAGCCCTGCAAGCCACTCGGCATTGTCCTGCGGCGACAGCGAGATGCCCTCCCCGAGCATTTCGTACTTACCACCCTTGAAGTACTCGGTCGCCGCGCAGTCCAGCGCCAGGACGATGTCCTGCCCGGCCTTGAAGCCCGCCTCCTCGATCGAGCCCATGATGAAATCGAGCGCAGCCCGTGTGCTGGCGAGGTCCGGGGCAAAGCCGCCCTCGTCGCCCACCGCGGTAGCAAGGCCCTTTGCATGAAGCGCCTTCTTGAGCGTGTGGAAGACCTCTGCGCCCCAGCGGACCGCCTCGGCTAGGGTGCCGGCACCCACCGGCATGATCATGAATTCCTGCACGTCGATGGGATTGTCGGCATGCTCGCCGCCGTTGACGATGTTCATCATCGGCACCGGGAGAAGGTGCGCCGACACGCCGCCAACGTAGCTGTAGAGCGGCAAGCCTCTCGCGTCAGCCGCGGCCTTCGCGACCGCGAGGCTCGCGCCCAGAATTGCGTTAGCGCCAATGCGGCCCTTGTTTTCGGTTCCGTCGAGTTCGATCATCGCGTGGTCCATATCGCGCTGGTCTTCCGCGTCGAACCCGACAAGCAGGTCGCGCAGTTCGCCGTTCACCGCATCGACCGCCTTTGTCACGCCCTTGCCGAGATAGCGGCCCTTGTCGCCGTCGCGCAGCTCGACCGCTTCGTGGGCGCCGGTGGAAGCCCCCGACGGCACCGCCGCACGGCCGAAGCTGCCGTCTTCGAGCAGCACGTCGACCTCGACGGTCGGATTGCCGCGGCTGTCGAGGATTTCGCGACCGTGGATATCGATGATGGCGGTCATGGCGGCGCTCCGTGGGAATGGTGTTGCATTAGACTAATACACTCCCATATCGGGAGGCAGCCGCGCTCTATGCGGCGGAACAATGCCACGCAAGTTGCGTTGCAGTTTCGAGCCGTCCGACAATCCCGGGCGCGCGATGAATTTGTATGCGAGGGCAAGAAGGAAAACGATCATGGCCGAGACCGGTACCCCCAAGACCAGCACCCCCAAGCCCAAGTCGACCCGCAAGCCAGCGACCAAGGTCGCTGGTTCCGGGGCCTCGACCACTCCCCGCAAGCCCGCCGCCGTAAAGAGCAACACCGCAGTGGCAAAGAGCCGCTTCAACGCCGCGCTCGAGGAAGCGAAGGCGGGTGCGGCGGCTCTGAAGTCCGAGGCGGGCGAGCGTGCAGCCGCCTACCGCAACCAGGCGCGGACGCAGAGCGAGGACTGGGTCGCCGAGGCGAAGAACTATGGCGTCCAGGCCAGGGGCAAGGCTGGAGAACTGGCCACCGATGGCAAGGGCAAGGTCGCCGAGGCGCTGCTCGCTCTTGGCCGCGCGGTGCTCGACACGGCCCCGGCCGTGGACGAAAAGCTGGGCGCGAAATACGGTGACTACGCGCGCTCGGCTTCGCGTTCGCTGCAGGACGCATCGGCCAGGATCGACGCCAAGAGTGTCGAGGAGCTGGGCGAGGATGCGCGCGAAATGGTGCGCAAGAGCCCCGGCCTTGCAATCGGCATCGCGGCTGTTGGCGGCTTCCTGTTGGCACGGATGTTCCGCGGCTCTAACGACTGACCCTCCTGCTCGGGAGGGCCACTTGAATACGCATGATCCGGATTTCGAACACGTGGTCGAGACCCGCTCCGTCGACGAAGATATCGGTGCTCGGGATTCACTGACCGACGACATCGTGGCGCTGCTCGACGACGGCCGGACGATGGTCGAGGCCGAAATCCAGTTCCAGAGGACCCGCGCCGCTTTCGCGCTCGATCGCGGGCGCGCGGGTGCCTTCTACGGGGTCGTCGCCTTCGCGCTGATCCATCTCGCGCTCGTGGCCCTCGTCGTGGGGCTCGTCATCGCGCTCTCTCCCATCATCGGGCCATGGGCCGCCACTGCCGGAGTGGTCGGCGTTCTTATTGTTGCGGGTCTCGTTCTTGCGATGATGGCCCGGCGCAGGTTCGCCAGACTTGCCCGGGCCTATTCGGAGACTCGCGAATGAGCGAGGCGCTCGAAAAACAGCTGCGCGAGGACCGCGCGCTTCGCAACGCGGCGCGCGCGCTGTTCGAAGCCGATATCGCCCACCTCCGCGCGAGCCTTGCGGGTCGGAGCATCTCCAGCCGCATTGTCGACCGGATCGGCGAGGGCGCGAGTGAGGTGCTCGACGAGGCAATCGAGGTCGCCGACAACAACAAGGGGGTCATCGCAACCCTGCTGGCCGCGATCGTGCTTTGGTTCGCGCGGCAGCCCATCCTCGACATGTTCCTTTCCCGAGAAGACAACGGCGAAGAGAACCCGGGCGACAGCGAGCCACCGGAACGGAACCGCGATCGCGCCCGTTAGCAAGACACACCCCTTTCAAAGGAGTCGCCCATGGCCACCAATTCCACCGACAAGCGCAAAGAGTTGAAAAAGAAGATCGAAGCAGCCGAACAGCGCAACGCCGACCGATCGTTCGGCGATTACGCGCGCGGTGCGGCTGACAGTGCCACCTCGTTCGTCAAGGAGCACCCGCTGACCACCCTCGCCGGGGGCGTAGCGCTCGGTGTCCTGATCGCTGCCATCGTCCCGGGACCAGGACGTCGGCTGCGCAAGAAGGCGACCGCGCGGGGCGCGGTGCTTGCCGGGGCGCTCGCGGATCTCGCCATGGTTTACGGTGCTAAGTTTCTGCAAAGCGCGCAAGAGGCCGCCGAGGCCGGACAGGATCGCATCGGCGAGTTGGGCGAGGCGATCGGCGACGGCGCTCGCGACCTCGGCCGCAGCGCGAGCGAAACCGCCAGTCGCGCGATCGGCAGCGCTCGGTCGCGACTGCACTGATCCCACGAATTATTGATCGCTGAGGCGGCGCGACGGGGTTTCCCTGTCGCGCCGCCTTCCCTATGGGGCGCTGCGATTCCTCCCCAAGGACAAGAGACAATGACCGAAGCGAAGAAGCAGTTGCTCCACCTCGTCATGGGGGGACGCGTGACGGACCCGATGACGCTGCAGTTCGAGAACCTGAAGGAAATCGACGTGGTCGGCGTCTTCCCCGATTACGCCAGTGCCCTCGAAGCCTGGCGCGGCGCGGCGCAACGCACCGTCGACGACGCAGAAATGAAGTACGTCATCGTCCACCTGCACAAGCTTTTCGACCCCGAGGCCGCGGGGAAATAGACCGGACCGCCCTGGCCCGCTCCGCGGTGCGGGAGAAGTGTGCGGCAACCGCGCTGTCCCACACCCGCCACCGAGAAGCCTGCTGGACCAGGTTCCGTTCGATCGCCCTCCCCGCCGGACGGGGAGCACGGCTTGTACCCTCAAAGGGGGCTTGCCTTAGATGAACTCGATCTTTTCAACGAGGTAGAACTTGTCGCCCGAGGGAACGGTTACCTCGATCTCGTCGCCGACCTTCTTCGTGATCAGCGCGCGGCCCAGCGGCGAGTTGTAGCTGATCCGGCCTTTCTTGGCATCGGCCTCGGTCTGGCCGACGATCTGATACTTTACCGGCTTGTCGTCTTCGTCGAGCAGGGTGACCGTGGCGCCGAACACGATACGGTCGCCCGACAGGGTCGCCGGGTCGATTATCTGTGCGCGGCTGATCCGATCCTCGAGGTCCGAAATCTGCGCCTCGATCTGGCCCTGCCGCTCCTTGGCGGCATGGTACTCTGCATTCTCCGAAAGATCGCCGTGCGCGCGGGCTTCCTCGATCGCGTCGACGATTTTCGGCCGCTCGGCACGCAGGGCCTTGAGGTCGGCGGTGATCCGCTCGTAACCCTCGGCCAGCATCGGCACCTTTTCCATCGTAGCCATCCCGTTGCTCTTTCTCTTGTTCTCTGCCTTCGCGCCTATCGGGACAATTGTGGACCCTGCCGCTCGTTCAAACGGTTCGAAACGGGTCGCGATGTCGGGAAAGGCGCGTGTCGTTGTTTCAGCTGTAATAGGCCTGCAACGGGCGGACTTCAAGTTGGTCGGCTGAAACCTCGGTAATGGCGCGTGCGGCGGCGAGGCTGGCAGCTGCCGTGGTATAGTACGGCACGTGCGCCTCCAGGGCACTGGCGCGGATCGACTGGCTGTCCTGGAGCGACTGCCAGCCTTCGGTCGTGTTGAAGATCAGCGCCACTTCGCGGTCGATGATCCGGTCGACGATGTGTGGCTGTCCCTCGGCGACCTTGTTCACCCGCTCGACCGGCAGCCCGGCCTCGGCGAGGAAGCGCTGGGTGCCCCCGGTCGCGATCGCGGTGAAGCCATGCCCGATCAGGGCCTTTACCGCGGGCAGTATCGTCGCCTTGTCGCTGTCCTTGACGCTGACGAACAGCGTGCCCCCTTCCGGTAGCCGGTCGCCTGCACCGATCTGGCTCTTGAAGAACGCGGTTGCGAAATCGCGGTCGATGCCCATCACCTCGCCGGTGGATTTCATCTCCGGACTCAGCACCGGGTCGGCCCCCGGGAAGCGCGTGAAGGGGAAGACAGCTTCCTTTACCGCCATGTATTCGAGTTCGCGGCGGAACGGGGGGAAGTTCGACAACGGCTCGCCCGCCATTACCCTCGCCGCGATCTTGGCGACCGGTTGCCCGATCGCCTTGGCGACGAAGGGCACCGTGCGGCTCGCGCGCGGGTTCACCTCGATAAGGTAGACTTCGCCGTCCTTGACCGCGAACTGGACGTTCATCAGCCCCTTCACCCCGAGCGCGAGGGCGAGCGCCTGGGCCTGGCGCTCCATCTCGGCGACGATCTCGGGGGACAGCGAATACGGCGGCAGGGTGCAGGCGCTGTCGCCCGAATGGACGCCGGCCTCCTCGATGTGCTGCATCACGCCGGCGATGCGGACCTCGGTACCGTCGCTCAGCGCGTCGACATCGCATTCGATCGCGTCGCGCAGGTACTGGTCGACGAGCACCGGGCTGTCGCCGCTGACCTGCACTGCAGTCGCGATGTAATCGTCGAGCTGCGCCTCGCTGTCGACGATCTCCATCGCGCGCCCGCCCAGAACGTAGCTGGGGCGCAGCAGTACGGGGTAACCGATGCGATTGGCCCACGCGGCCGCCTCGTCGCGGCTGCGCGCGATACCGTTCTGCGGCTGCTTCAGCTTGAGCTTGTTGACGAGGCGCGCGAACCGTTCGCGGTCCTCGGCAAGGTCGATCGCATCGGGGCTGGTGCCGAGGATGGGGATGCCCTCGTCCTCCAGCGCCTGGGCCAGCTTCAACGGGGTCTGCCCGCCGAACTGCACGATCACGCCGACCACCTCGCCACGGCTCATCTCGACGCGCAGGATTTCGAGAACGTCCTCGGCAGTCAGCGGCTCGAAATAGAGCCGGTCGCTGGTGTCGTAGTCGGTGCTCACCGTCTCCGGGTTGCAGTTCACCATGATCGTCTCGTAGCCGGCCTCGCTGAGCGCGAAGCAAGCGTGGACGCAGCAGTAATCGAACTCGATGCCCTGCCCGATCCGGTTCGGGCCGCCGCCGAGAATGACGATCTTCTTGCGGTCGGACGGCATTGCCTCGTCCTCCGGCTCGCCAAAGCTCGGGGCTTCGTACGTGGAGTACATATAGGGCGTAATCGCCTCGAATTCGGCGGCGCAGCTGTCGATGCGCTTGAACACCGGAAACACGCCGAGCTTTCGGCGAAGGTCGCGCACTTCCTGTTCGCTTGTTGCGCCCGCCATCGCGCGCAGCGTGTCGTGGAGCAGCCCGGAACGCTTGGCCTGGGTTTCGCCCAGTCCTCCCGCGACGCCGACCGAGCGTACCGCCAGCGTGGCAAGGCGCTTGTCGGAAAAGCCCATGGCCTTCAGCCGCCGCATTTCCTGCGCGTCGCGCGGGAGACCGTTGTGGCCGATCATCTGTTCTTCGTAGACGATGCACTCGATCTGGCGCAGGAACCACGGGTCGTAACCGGTGATCCGGGCGATTTCCTCAAGCTCGATGCCCTCGCGGAAGGCCTGCGCGACCTTCAGCAGCCGGTCGGGCGTGCGGCGGGCGAGCGAGGCGGTGATTTCCTCGCGGCTCGCGCCTTCCAACTCAACCACGCGGTTGAATCCGTCGAGCCCGGTTTCGAGCCCGCGGAGCGCTTTCTGCACGCTTTCCTGGAAGTTGCGGCCAATCGCCATGACCTCGCCCACCGACTTCATCGCGGTGGCAAGCTCGGGCCTGGCGCCCTTGAATTTTTCGAACGCGAAGCGGGGGATCTTGGTGACGACGTAGTCGATCGTCGGCTCGAAGCTCGCCGGCGTGGCGCCGGTGATCTCGTTGGTGATCTCGTCGAGCGTGTAGCCCACGGCAAGCTTGGCCGCCACCCGCGCGATGGGGAAGCCGGTGGCCTTTGACGCCAGCGCCGAAGAGCGTGAGACGCGCGGGTTCATCTCGATGACGATGAGCCGCCCGTCCTTCGGATTGACTGCGAACTGTACGTTCGAACCGCCTGTTTCCACGCCGATTTCACGCAGCACCGCGATGCTCGCCGAGCGCATGATCTGGTATTCCTTGTCGGTCAGCGTCAGCGCCGGGGCGACGGTGATGGAATCCCCCGTGTGGACGCCCATGGGGTCGACGTTCTCGATCGCGCAGATGATGATGGCGTTGTCGTTCCGGTCGCGGACGACTTCCATCTCGTATTCCTTCCAGCCGAGCAGCGATTCCTCGATGAGGACCTCGGTGGTCGGGCTGGCGTCGAGACCCTCGCGGACGATCTTCTCGAACTCGGCTCTGTTATAGGCGATGCCGCCGCCGGTGCCGCCAAGCGTGAAGCTGGGCCGGATGATCGAAGGCAGTCCGGTTCTTTCAAGGATTGCAAAGGCTTGATCGACGGTGTTGGCAACGCCGCTGCGCGCGCTCTCAAGGCCGATCTTGTCCATCGCCTCGCGGAAGCGCTGGCGGTTCTCTGCCTTGTCGATCGCGTCGGCATCGGCGCCGATCATCTGCACGCCCAATCGGTCGAGCGTGCCGTCGTTGAACAGCGCGAGCGCCGTGTTGAGCGCGGTCTGCCCGCCCATCGTCGGCAGCAGCGCATCGGGCCGCTCCTTCTCGATGATCTTGGCGACGATCGCGGGCGTGATCGGCTCGACATAGGTCGCGTCGGCGAACTCGGGATCGGTCATGATCGTGGCGGGGTTGGAGTTGACCAGGATCACCCGGTACCCCTCCTCCTTCAGCGCCTTGATCGCCTGCGTGCCCGAATAATCGAACTCGCACGCCTGCCCGATGACGATCGGCCCGGCACCAATGACGAGGATCGAGGAGATGTCAGTGCGTTTGGGCATTATCCGAGCATCCCAACGAATTTTTCAAAGAGGTAGAAACTGTCCTGCGGCCCTGGGCTGGCCTCGGGGTGATACTGCACCCCGAACGCCTTCTTGCCCTTGATCGCGATGCCGCAGTTGCTGCCGTCGAAGAGGCTGACGTGGGTTTCCTCGACGCCGTCGGGAAGCGCTGTGTTGTCGACCGCGAAGCCGTGGTTCATCGAGGTGATCTCGACCACCCCGTCTTCCAGCCGCTTGACCGGGTGGTTCGCGCCGCGATGGCCCTGGTGCATCTTGCTCGTGGTCGCGCCCGCGGCGAGGCCGAGCATCTGGTGGCCGAGGCAGATGCCGAACACCGGCACGTCCTTGTCGAGCAGCGCCCTGATTGTCGGCACCGCGTATTCCCCGGTCGCCGCCGGATCGCCCGGGCCGTTTGAGAGGAACACGCCGTCGGGCGAGAGCGCCTCGATTTCCTCCAGCGAGGTCTTGGCCGGCACCACCGTCACCCGCGCACCCGCCTTCACGAGGTTGCGGAAAATGTTGTCCTTTGCGCCGTAGTCGATGGCCACGACGTGCGGCTTGCCGGCGCCCTCAGCCTCGGCATAGCCCTTGCCGAGCTCCCAGTAGCCGCCGCCCCAGTCCTCCTGCGCCTCGCGGCTGACGCGCGTGGCGAGGTCCATGCCCTCGAGGCCCGGCCATTCCTGCGCGCGCTGGATCAGCTTTTTCAGGTCGAACTTGCCCTTGGGATGGTGCGCGATCACCGCGTTGGGCGCGCCCTTGAGCCGGATGCGGCGGGTCAGCGCGCGGGTGTCGATGCCTGACAGGCCGATCTTGCCCTTCGCCGCCATCCACTCGGTGAACTGCTGCTGGCTGCGGAAGTTGCTGCTAGCCGTCACCTCCTCGCGCACCACGCAGCCGACCGCTCCTTCGACCTGGCTCTCGATATCCTCGGCATTCGCGCCGACGTTGCCGATATGCGGGAAAGTGAAGGTGACGATCTGCGCCGCGTAGGAGGGGTCGGTCATCACCTCCTGGTAGCCGGTCATGGCGGTGTTGAAGCAGACTTCGCCTACCGCCTCGCCGGTGGCGCCGAAGCCGTGGCCCCAGATCGCCGTGCCATCGGCCAGGACAAGCACGCCGGTCGCCCCCTCGGGTTGCGCAGGCGTGTTGGCGGGGACGGCCATGGGGCTCTCCGAGTCAGGGGTTTTCCGGCGATGTCGCTAAGTCCCAGCCGCTAGGCCCGGTTCCCTGCCCCGTCAACCCGCGCTAGGGGCGCTTTTTGCACATCCCGACGAAGGCATACGAATTATGATCCGCGATACTATCAAGCAGGCCCAGATCGACGCGATGAAGGGCGGCGACAAGGAACGCCTTGCCGCGGTGCGCCTGATTCTCGCCAGGCTGAAGGACCGCGACATCGAGCTGCGGACCGCGAGCCAGAAGCCCGAGGACGACGCGCTCGTCATCGAGACCCTCCAGAAGATGGCCAAGCAGCGCCGCGAGTCGATCACGATGTACGTCGATGGCGGCCGCGAGGAACTCGCCGAGCAGGAGCGAAAGGAGCTCAAGGTCATCGAGGAGTTTCTCCCCCGCCAGATGTCGGAGGACGAGACCCGCGCGGCGATCGAGGCGACCAAGAGCGAACTGGGCGCGGAATCGGTCAAGGACATGGGCCGCGTGATGGCCGAACTGAAGGCCCGCCACGGGACCGTGCTCGACATGGCCGCCGCGAGCCGGCTTGTGAAGGAATCGCTGTCCTGACCCGCTTGCATCGAAAGGCGATTCGCCCGCATTGAAGGCGCATGGCGCTTTCCCCGCAATGGCTCGACGAACTGCGCGCGCGGGTCACGCTGTCGGGCGTGGTGATGCGCACGACCAAGCTTGTTCGCGCCGGGCGCGAGTGGAAGGCGTGCTGCCCGTTTCACGACGAGAAGACGCCGAGCTTCACTGTTAGCGACGAAAAGGGCTTCTACCACTGCTTTGGCTGCGGGGCGCATGGCGACGTCATCCGCTGGATGACCGACCAGCGCGGCCTCTCCTTCATGGACGCGGTGAAGGAGCTTGCGGCCGAAGCCGGGATGGAGGTTCCCGCCCCCGACCCGCGCGCCGCGCAGGCCGCCGAGCAGCGCGCCGGGCTGCACGACGTGACCCAGGCCGCGCAGGATTTCTACCGCGCCAGCCTCGACACGCCTGCCGCGGCGAAGGCACGCGCCTACCTCCATTCGCGCGGGTTCGATGCGCACACCAACGAGCGCTTCGGCTTCGGATACGCACCTGCCGACCGACAGGCGTTGAAGGCCGCTCTCAACCAGTTTGACGAGCCGATGCTGGTCGAGGCGGGCCTACGCATCGCGGTCGACGACAAGCCGCCCTACGACCGCTTCCGCGACCGGCTGACGATGCCGATTCACGACGCGCGCGGCCGGGTGATCGGATTTGCGGCGCGCATTCTCGACGCGGACAAGAAGGACGCGCCAAAGTACATCAATTCCCCCGACACGCCGCTGTTCGACAAGGGCCGCACGCTGTTCAACCTCCACCGCGCCGGCCCGGCCTCGCGCAAGACGGGTCGGATGGTGGTGGTCGAGGGGCAGATGGACGTTGTCGCGATGGCGGCCGCAGGGTTCGGGGACGCGGTCGCGCCGATGGGCACCGCGCTCACCGAGCGCCAACTCGAAATGCTCTGGCGCCTCGTCGACGCGCCGATCCTGTGCTTCGACGGCGACAGCGCGGGGCAGCGGGCGGCGATGCGCGCGATCGGCCGGGCGCTGCCAATGCTCGCGCCGGGCAAAACGCTGTCGATCGTCCGGCTGCCGGCGGGCCTCGACCCTGACGACCTGCTCAAGCGGCAGGGCGCCGCCGCGATGGAGGCGCTCCTCGCCGATCCCGCCAGCCTGATCGACACCTTGTGGGAATTCGAGAAGGCGGCCGCTCCCTTGCGCACGCCCGAGGACAAGGCCGGCCTGAAGGCGCGACTGATCGCCCATTGCGACGCGATCCAGCACCCGGACATTCGTTCGCTCTACAGGCGCGAACTGCTCGAGAGGTTTTCCGCCTTCGCCTACCCGCCCCGCCCGCCCCGCGAACGGCGCGAATGGAAAGGCGGCGTCGCCCGGCCCGCCTCGCCACCGCTGTCGCCGGAATCCGCGGGACGCCTGCGAAAGGCGGCAAGCGGGGCGGGCCGCGATGCGCTGGCGAGCGCAGTGGTGGCCGGATTGCTGCGGTTTCCCGACCAGATCCTCGTCCACGCCGAGCCGCTGGGCCGGTACGCCGCACGCGACGGGCGCAGCGGCCCGGCCTTCGAATCACTCATCGAGGCCGCCGAGATGCTTGAACCCGATGAAAACGCGCCCATATCGCCGCCACAGGGTTTCGCCCCGCCGCCGGACAACAGCCGCTTTGCCTTCCTCGACGAGGGCGCCGATCCGCGAGCTGCGCGCGAGGACCTGGCCGAAGCCGTTTCGTTGCTGGTCGAACGGCCCGCGCTGGAAGCCGCCCTGGCGGCTGCCACCGCGCGCTTCGAGACCGATCCCGAGGCCGCTTTCGCCGAGCAGCAGCGCCTGCTCAAACGAAAGCTGGCATTCGAGAAACGATTGGGGCTAATGGCGACGCGCAGGGCCGCAAGCGCAGCCCATCCGGATTCAGACTCTCCGCCGGCGCCGTCCGGCGCCGCGGACGAGGACAGCGAATGACACGAGACGAGATGGCGACCCAGGAAGACACCGACTCCAAGGACGATGCACCGCTCATCGACCTCAACGAAGCGACGATCAAGAAGCTGATTACCAAGGCCAAGCGCCGGGGCTACGTCACCGTGGACGAGCTCAACGAGGCGCTGCCGCAGGACGAGCTGTCGAGCGAGCAGATCGAGGACGTGATGTCCGCGATCAGCGAGATGGGCGTCAACATCGTCGAGAAGGACGAGGACGCCGAGGACGAAGGCGACTCCGAGGAGGAAGTCGACGAGATCGGCACCGACGACGACGGCGACGACGACGGCACGCCCAACAAGCCGTCCAAGCCTGCGGCCGCCGCGAAGAAGAAGGAAACGGTCGAGCGTACCGACGACCCGGTGCGCATGTACCTGCGCGAAATGGGCGCGGTCGAGCTGCTCAGCCGCGAGGGTGAGATCGCCATCGCCAAGCGCATCGAGGCAGGCCGCGACATGATGATCATGGGCCTGTGCGAAAGCCCGATCACCTTCCACGCGATCATCCTGTGGTCCGAAGCGCTCAACAACGAGGAAATGCAGCTGCGCGAGATACTCGATCTCGACGCGATGTTGTCGAAGGAACCGCCGGTCGACAAGATGACCGACGACGCCGACGACGATGACGACGGCGAGATCTCGGAAGAGACTGCCGGCCCCACCTACAAGGAAGACGAGGAAGAGGACGAAGAGGAGGAAACCTCCGGCGAGGACGACGAGGACGGCGAAGGCACCTCGCGCCGCCGCGAGGAGGAAGAGGAAGAGGACAACACCCTGTCCCTCGCCCAGATGGAGGCCGCGCTGAAGCCCGAGGCGCTCGAGACTTTCGCGCGCATCACCGACCTGTTCAAGAAGTTCGAGAAGCTACAGGCCGAGCGGGTCGAGGTTCTCGGCCGGGGCGAAGAGTTCCCCAAGGCCAAGGAAAAGAAATACGAGGAACTGCGCGAGCAGCTCACCGCCGAGGTCGAGAGCGTGCAGTTCCACGCGACCAAGATCGAGTTCCTGGTCGACAACCTCTACGCTTTCAATCGCCGCCTGACCGCGCTGGGCGGGCAGATGCTGCGTCTTGCGGAGCGTCACAAGGTCAAGCGCGCCGACTTCCTCAACGTCTATATCGGCAACGAGCTCGACGACAGCTGGCTGGCCGAGAACGCGAAGAAGGATAAGAAGTGGGCCGCCTTCGCTGAGAAGGAAGCCGACGCGGTCGAGCGCATCCGAGCCGAGATCGCCGACATCGCCAGCGCCACGGGCATGTCGCTGCCCGAATTCCGCAGGATCGTGAACATGGTCCAGAAGGGCGAGCGCGAGGCGCGCATCGCCAAGAAGGAAATGGTCGAAGCGAACCTGCGTCTCGTGATCAGCATTGCCAAGAAGTATACCAACCGGGGCCTGCAATTCCTTGATCTCATTCAGGAAGGCAACATCGGCCTGATGAAGGCGGTCGACAAGTTCGAGTATCGCCGGGGCTACAAGTTCAGCACCTATGCCACGTGGTGGATTCGCCAGGCGATCACCCGTTCGATTGCTGACCAGGCGCGCACGATCCGCATCCCGGTCCACATGATCGAGACGATCAACAAGCTCGTGCGCACGAGCCGCCAGTTCCTCCACGAGCAGGGCCGCGAGCCGACGCCCGAGGAGATGGCGGAACGCCTGTCGATGCCGCTCGAGAAGGTCCGCAAGGTGATGAAGATCGCCAAGGAGCCGATCAGCCTCGAGACGCCGATCGGCGACGAGGAGGATTCCCACCTTGGCGACTTCATTGAGGACAAGAACGCGGTCATCCCGGTCGATGCGGCGATTCAGTCGAACCTCAAGGAAACGGTCACCCGCGTCCTCGCGAGCCTGACCCCGCGTGAGGAGCGCGTCCTGCGGATGCGGTTCGGTATCGGCATGAACACCGACCACACGCTCGAGGAAGTCGGCCAGCAGTTCTCGGTCACCCGCGAACGCATTCGCCAGATCGAAGCCAAGGCGCTGAGGAAGCTCAAGCACCCGAGCCGGTCGCGCAAGATGCGCTCTTTCCTCGACCAGTAACGTCGAAAGCCGGGCAAAGGGGGTCGCGCGAATCGGCCCCCTTCCCTATGTGGCCCGCATGCGCATTGCCATCGCTTCGGACCACGCCGCCATCGAGCTCAAGACAGCCTTGCGCGAGTGGTTGATCGACCAGGGCCATGAGGTCGCGGATCTGGGTCCCGACAGCCACGACAGCGTCGACTATCCCGATTACGGCTACAAGTTGGCCGAGGTGGTCGCGGAAGGGACCGCCGAGCGCGGAATTGCCTTGTGCGGATCGGGCATCGGCATCTCGATCTCGGTTAACCGCAACGCCGGCGTGCGCTGCGCGCTCGTTTCGGAGCCGCTGTCGGCCGCGCTTGCGCGCGAGCACAACGACGCCAACGTCGTCGCCTTGGGCGCGCGCCTCATCGGCATCGACCTGGCGAAGGCCTGCGTCGCCGCCTTCCTCGACACCGATTTTGCCGGCGGGCGCCACCAGCGCCGGGTCGACAAGCTATCCAACCCGCCTTCCAGGGAGACGGCATGACTATTTCCGAGCTTGGGACCGCTGCCCTCGCCCGCAACGAGAGCCGGGACGACCCGCTGACCCGGTTCTGGTGTGACGACCTCGAGACGGCGGACCCTGCGGTGGCCGAGGCCATTCGCCACGAACTCGACCGGCAGCGCAACCGGATCGAGTTGATCGCGTCCGAGAACATCACGTCGAGCGCCGTGCTCGAGGCGACCGGGAGCGTCTTCACCAACAAGTACGCCGAAGGCTACCCGGGCAAGCGCTATTACGGCGGGTGCGAATATGCCGACGTAGTCGAAAACCTCGCGATCGAGCGCGCGAAGCAGCTTTTCGGCTGTGAATTCGCCAATGTTCAGCTCAACAGCGGCAGCCAGATGAACCAGGCCGTGTTCCTCGCGCTGCTGCAGCCGGGCGACACCTTCATGGGCCTCGATCTCAACTCGGGCGGTCATCTCACCCACGGGTCGCCGGTCAACATGAGCGGCAAATGGTTCAATCCCGTAAGCTACGGCGTGCGCAGGGACGACGAGTTGATCGACATGGAAGCGGTCGCTGCGACCGCGCGCGAGCACAAGCCCAAGTTGATCATCGCCGGCGGCACGGCCTATTCGCGCGTTTGGGACTGGGAAGCCTTCCGCAGGATTGCTGACGAGGTCGGCGCCTACCTCATGGTCGACATGAGCCACATCGCGGGCCTTGTTGCGGGCGGCGCCCACCCCTCCCCCATGCCGCACGCTCACGTTGTCACTACGACAACGCACAAGAGCCTGCGCGGCCCGCGATCCGGCGTGATCCTGTGGAACGACGAGGCGCTGACCAAGCCGCTCAACATGGCGGTCTTTCCCGGGCTCCAGGGCGGCCCGCTGATGCACGTCGTCGCGGCCAAGGCGGTCGCGTTCGGCGAGGCGTTGCGTCCCGACTTCAGGGAGTATGCTCGCCGGATCGTCGAAAATGCCCGGGCGCTCGCTCAGGGCGTCGAAGCGGGCGGGCTGCGCGTGGTGTCGGGCGGCACTGACAACCACTCGATGCTGGTCGACCTCACGCCCAAGGACGTGACGGGCAAGGCGGCCGAACACGGCCTCGACCGCGCATACCTTACCTGCAACAAGAACGGCATCCCTTACGACACCCGCAGTCCCTTCGTGACGAGCGGGATCCGCCTTGGTTCGCCAGCCGGAACCACTCGCGGGTTCGGGCCTGACGAATTCCGCACGATCGGCGGTCTGATTGCCGAGGTGGTCGACGGCCTGTCGCGCAACGGCGCGGAAGGCGATGCGCAGGTGGAACAGAGCGTTCGCCGCCGCGTAGCGGAACTGTGCGATGCATTTCCCGTCTATCCCGGAAGGAGCTGACATGGACCAGAACGATCCCAACAAGCGCGGCGGCCAGGACTGGGTCGAGGACGTGAAGTCCGAGGTTTCGGGCATGGCCAAGGAAGGCATGCACCACCCCTCGACCAAGCCGGTGCTCGCCGGCGCCGCGATCGGCGCGCTTGCCGGTGCGCTTCTGCCGGTGGTCAGCTGGCCGCTCGGCCTCGCGGCCGGTGCGGGCATCGCGCTTTACAACCGCGTCAAAAAGTAGGGACCGCGTTCCGGATGCGGTGTCCGTTCTGCGCGCACGAGGATTCGCAGGTCAAGGATAGCCGCCCGGCCGAGGACGGCGCCGCAATCCGCCGTCGTCGCCAATGCGACGGGTGCGGCGCGCGCTTCACGACGTTCGAGCGCGTACAGCTGCGTGAGGTGTCGGTCCTGAAATCTGACGGCAAGAGCCAGCCGTTCGATCGGTCCAAGCTCGAGCAGTCGATCGCGCTCGCGTGCCGCAAGCGCGGGATCGCGCAGGAGCGTATCGACCAGCTCGTCAGCGGCATCCAGCGGCAGCTCGAGACATCCGGCGAGAACGAGGTACAGGCTGCTCGGATCGGTGCGCTGGTGATGGAAGGACTCCAGCGGCTCGACTCGGTCGCGTACATCCGGTTCGCCAGCGTCTATCGCGATTTCGACGATCCGCGCGACTTCGAGGAATTCGCAGGCTCCGTTCGCGACGCGGGCGGGAGGGACTGAAACCGCTTTCCCTTGTCGCCGGGATCCATCATGATGATGGCCTCGATCGGTCGGGGGAGAACAGTCGTGCGAACCATGTACCTGGGCCTGGTGCTTCTTTCGACCGCCGCCGTCGCGGCCGCGCAGGATCCCGAAGCCGCGGTCCATCCGGAAAAGGCGGTTCCGGCCGCGAGCGACGCGGCCCCGGTTCCTGCCGATGACAAGATCTGTGTCACCCGGACCATGATCGGCAGCAACATGCCCCGCAGGATCTGCCGAAGCGCAGCGCAGGTGCGCAAGGACGGCAAGCGACCCACCCTCCCGGTCGATCCGTCGATCACGCTCGACAATTTCGAAGGTCGCGCCGGGCAAAACTGACCCGGCTTTCCATAATTCCCTCCGCGCGCTAGGCGCCGCGGGATCATGAAACAGGCCCCGCCCGTCATCGTCCTCGTTCGCCCCCAACTGGGCGAGAACATCGGCAAGGCCGCGCGCGCGATGCTCAACTTCGGGCTTGAGGACATGCGGCTCGTTTCGCCCCGAGATGGATGGCCCAACCCCGCCGCGGGGCCGGCCGCTTCCGGGGCGGACATCGTGCTGGAAAAGGCCCAAGTGTATGACACCGTGGCCGATGCCGTCGCCGATTGCGCGCACGTCTATGCGACGACCGTGCGCAAGCGCGGCGTGACCAAGCCGGTCGTCACGCCGGCGGAGGCCGCATCCCAGATGCACGGACGCGCCGGTCGCAGCGCGATCCTGTTCGGACCCGAGCGCTCAGGCCTCGAAACCGACGACGTCGCTCTCGCCCGCGCAATCCTCACGGTGCCGATCAATCCGGCTTTCGGTTCGCTCAATCTCGCGCAGGCGGTGATAATCGTGGCTTATGAGTGGTCGAAGGGCGAGGCGCTCGCCAGCCCGACCGCCGAGGACCTGCTACCCCCGGCTCCGCAGGAGCACCTCGACGGGATGATCGCCCAGCTCGAGGCGATGCTGGAACCCAAGGGTTTCTTCCGGCCGGAAAGCCGCGCGGCGTCGACCCGCCGCACACTGCGCAGCCTGCTCACGAAGCCGGGCTGGAACCACCTCGAGGTGCGCACGCTGCGCGGCGTGCTCAGCCACCTTGCCAAGCCGGATCGGGACTAGCTCCTCAACCGGTCCCATTCGCCGAATTCATAGGCGATCGACGCCTCGACCAGGCGGTCCCAGATATCGGCGATGGCATCGGCGGGAAGACCGCGTCCGGCTGCGTCGGTTACAGCCGCGGCGATCACCTGCGCCTTGCGGGTCTCGTCGCGAACGCTTGCGCGGTCCTGCTTGATGTGCGCCGCGGCACGCATGTAGCCGAACCGCCGGTCGAGCAATTCCATGAGCGCGCGGTCAGTCGCGTCGACCCCGGCGCGGACTTCGGTCATCGTCATGCAATCGGCGGGCAAGGTAAGGGTATCCATCATGACGGGCGCGTTGGCCCGGCGGGTTCGATTTGTCGAGTGCCGGGGAGGTGATTCCCTTTCGATCGAACTCGTCAGCTACGAAAGCCGCACCGGCAGGAACTGGCGCCGCCTTCCCAGCGGCCGCCTGCGCCATGGACCGCAATGCATCCTCTTCATCGCATGGCGCACGGCAACTCTCTTCGGCTTGTCCAATCGGCTTTTTGGTGATTAGTCGCAATTTTTCAGGATCGATATCATGCGTAAGATCGCTGCCACGCTTCTCGCCATTGCGCTGGTCACTCCGGCCATGCCCGCTCAGGCTGCAAACAAGGACGACGGTCCTGCGGAAGGCGCCAAGAAGGAAAAGAAGATCTGCCGCCAGGTCCTGGTGACCGGTAGCCGAATGCCCAAACAGGCCTGCAAGACTGCGCGGGAATGGGCGACCGAGGCTTACAACAACGACGGGAGCGACCTGCAGGTGAAGGCTGTCGGCTCTTCATTAGAGAACCAGGACGCGGCGTCGAGCATGGGCGGGGCGAGCACCGGTCCCCGGTAATCGTTTGGATTGACAGTGCGGATGCGTGCCTCTAGGCGCGCGCTTCGCAATTGGCTCCGCATCCCGGTGAAGCGGTGGCCGCGCCCGGCATCAGGCCAGGCGGTGCGATGCCGGGTTGAATGGCCGCGAATGGCGCGGTCCAGCAAATCGAAGGAACGACATCATGTCGAAGCGCAAGAGCGCCAAGCACAAACTCGACCGCCGGATGGGCGAGAACATCTGGGGTCGTCCCAGCAGCCCCGTCAACCGCCGCTCCTATGGCCCCGGCCAGCATGGCCAGCGCCGCAAGGGCAAGACGAGCGACTTCGGCCTGCAGCTGCGCGCCAAGCAGAAGCTCAAGGGATACTACGGCGACGTCACCGAGAAGCAGTTCAAGGCGACCTATGCCGAGGCCGCGCGGATGAAGGGCGACACCGGCCAGAACCTGATCGGCCTGCTCGAGCGCCGGCTCGACATGATCGTCTACCGCGCCAAGTTCGCGCCGACGATCTTCGCCGCGCGCCAGATCGTTTCCCACGGGCACATCCGCGTCAATGGCGTGAAGTGCAACATTGCCAGCCGTCGCGTGGCGGCCGGCGACGTCATCAGCCTGGGTGAAAAGGCCAAGGAAATGGCGCTCATCATCGAGGCGCAGAGTCTGCCCGAGCGCGACATCCCCGACTATGTCAGCCCCGACGGCACCGACAAGGTGACCTTCACCCGCGTGCCGACTCTCGACGAGGTGCCCTACCCGGTCACCATGGAGCCTAACCTGGTGGTCGAGTTCTACTCGCGCTGATCCGGTTCAATCCAGAACACGAGAAGGGCGGTCCGTGCGGGCCGCCCTTTTTCGTTGAACAGCCGATCAACCGGGCTTCGCGCGGCGCGGAACGCGCCGCGTGACATGGATCAGCGCCAGGACGTACAGGACCGCGATGGCCCAGATTCCATGAGCGAGGAGGGCATCGATGCTCCCGACCAGCGCCGCGCCAGTTCCGAGTGTGCGATTGGCGATCCATGTCAGTGCGACGACCGCGACGATCCCGCCGATCGCTTTCCGCAGAAGGCCGAACCACGGAGCGCGCGCCAGGACCACGAGCGGAGGCACGACGGCGGCGGCGAGGGACAGTTGCACGATCTCTATCCCCAGGTTGAAACCAAGCAGGCTGGCCGCCGTGCTGGCTGCGCCCGCCTCCGCGTCGCTCAGCAGGGTCGCAAAT
Organism: Tsuneonella sediminis; assembly: GCF_051912845.1. Lineage (NCBI taxonomy): Bacteria > Pseudomonadati > Pseudomonadota > Alphaproteobacteria > Sphingomonadales > Erythrobacteraceae > Tsuneonella > Tsuneonella sediminis. The sequence goes on from NZ_JBNCBU010000001.1 coordinate 308,621, forward strand.
GCGAGCCCGTGCACCAACCCGAAGGCCAGCGCGATATAATGCTCGCGTTCTGCGATCAACGGTCGGAGGGCGTGGATTGCCGACAGCAGCACAGACACCGCGATGGCGATCTCGACAGGAGCCACCGGCAGGCGCCACCCTCCCAGCGTGGCCCCGACCAGTGTGACGCTATGACCGATCGTGAACGCGGTGACGATCGCGGCAAGCCGCAGCAGCGTTCCGCGCATCGGGCGAGGTGCCGACCACCGCCCGCCTTCCGCAACCAGCGGCGCGGGAAGGAGCAGCGCAATCAGGAACAGGAGGTGGTCGTATCCGTGCAGGATATGCTCGATACCGAGCCGCAGGGAACCGATCAGTACCGTCATAGGCCTTGCCCTTGCGACATCCACCGCAAGGGTCGTGCTGCCCGACCTGAGTGCGCCCAGCACGTGCGGCTCGCGGCCCTCCTCGCCCAGAAGGAAAAGCGCAAAGTGGCCCGGCAATTCGTTCAGGAGAACGGTCCACTCGATCACGAACTCGCGGGCCGACGTGCCCCGGGGCGGGACGAGCGATGCCACGGCGTGCAGGTCGGGCGGGCCGGCAATCTGTTTGAACTCGACCTTGTCGATTCGAACCGACCACAGCCTGCCCTCGGGCGAGGTGACGCGCAGGTGATCGGAAAGATAGCTGCGCGCGCGGTCTTCCGACAGGCGATCCGGGCCGACGGGGTTGCCGGTGGCATAGGCGTATTCGCCTTGCGGCACGGTTATATCGGCCCGGACCCATCCCTCGCCGACCATCAGGACAATTTCCGAATTGGGCGTGAGGTGAGCGCCTGCCGGCATGCACCATCCCGCAACCAACGCCGCCGCGATGCGAAACAGGAATGCCGCCCGCCTAGCCCCGATCATCCGTGTGAGAACCACGCCAGCGCGGTCTGCGGCTCGAAAATTGCCGGATTGATCGCGCGTGCCGCCGCGCGGGCATCAGCAGCGCCTTGGCGATCGCCTTCCAACGCGAGGATCTCGGCACGCAGGGCATGAAGCGATGCGCTGCGCCACCCGCTCTTCTCGGCGCGATCCAACTGGTCGAGCGCGGCGCCGTTAAGGCCGTTCTGAACGAGCGCATTTGCCAACAGCAACCGCGATTCCCCGTACGGCCGGTTGGCAAGATTGCGCCGCGCGAGCGCCAGTGCCCGCGCTGGCGAGCCGAAGACCAGCTCGTGTTCGACCGCATGGCCGAGGGCGGCTTCGGGCGCGAGGTCGATCCGGCGGCTCCACTCGCGGGAGGCGCGCCGGGCCCAATCGCGTGCTTCGCCGGGCTGCCCCGCGCTCCGCAGGAGCATGGCGAGCGCGTCCATTGCCTCTGCGCTTCCGCTGCGTTCGGCGACCCGCCTCATGATGGCGATACCCTTCCCGAGTTCTCCATCCATCGCGCTCGCCTGTGCAATGTGGGCTTGGGTGAGCCAGTAACCGGGAAAGACCCGGTCGGCCTCTTCGAACAGGCGGCGCGCCTCGGCAATGTCGCCGCGCGCGAGTTCCGCAGCGCCGATCCGCAGTGCGGTGGTGGCAATCGCATAGGGCGAGGGCCGCCTCTGCTTTTCGAGCGAAGTGCGCATCGCGGCAATCGCCATATCGAATTCGCCGCGTGCCATGTCGAGGACGGCCATCCGCAGCAAGGCGCCGGGAGCGCCGGTGGCCTGCGCGGCGGCATAGTGGTCCCGCGCGCGGCCCATGTCTCCGCGGTAGAACGCCACGTCGCCCGCCAATGCTGCGGCGGCCGCCCTTTCACTGCGGTCGGGGGCGACCCACCGGTCGAGCAGGCGGAGGGTTGCCGCGACCTCGTCGAGGCGGTGCGAGGCAAGGCCGATTTCGGCGTAGGCTAGAACGGGGCCGCCAGGTGCTTCGGCCAGTTGCATCCCCCGTCTCACGGTCTCGCGGGCCTGCGCGAGATCGGCGTAATCGCCCGACAGGCGAAAGCGGTCAAGACGCGCGAGAGCGAGTCCCTCGTGGCGCACCCAGTCGCTGGGAAAGGCTGCGACCATGGCGCGTTTCCGTTCGACCTCCTCGTCGAGAGCAGCGATCGCATCGGTGTAGGTTGCGGGGCCGAGGACCGGGCGGGGAACCTGCCACGTCCCCTCGGCCTGCGATGGGCGCTCGCGCGAGAGAAGGAAATCTCCCGCGACGACGATCGCAAGGGCGAGCGCGGCCCACGCGATCCAATTCCATACCCTGCCCTCCGGGCCCTGCCGGCCCGCAGGCGATGGCGTGGATCGGGGCGCGAACGACGTCGTCACGCCACCTCTTATGGCCGCTGCGTCCGGGTATGGAAAGGTTGGAGCGGGAGCCTGTCCGGTGCGCGCTCGGCGCTATGCCCGGGCGCTGCGATAGGCCGCAAGGAAGTCGGCGGCGAACCGGCCCAGTCCGCCTTGCACTATCGCCTCTCGCATTGCCGCCATCAGTTGCTGGTAGAACGACAGATTGTGCTCGGTGAGCAGCATCGCGCCCAGCATCTCGCCCGCCTTCGTGAGATGGTGCAGGTACGCGCGCGTATAGGTCGCGCACACGTCACAGGCGCACCGCGCATCGAGCGGCGCGGGATCCTCGGCATGCCGCGCGTTGCGCAGGTTGACCGGGCCGGACCAGGTGAACGCTTGCCCGTTGCGGCCCGACCGGGTCGGCAGCACGCAATCGAACATGTCGACCCCGCGAAGTACGGCGCCAACCAGGTCGTCGGGCTTGCCCACGCCCATCAGGTAGCGCGGCGCGTCCTCCGGAAGCTGGCCTGGCGCGAAATCGAGGGTGGCGAACATCGCCTCCTGCCCTTCCCCCACTGCGAGGCCGCCGATGGCGTAGCCGTCGAAGCCGATCTCGCGGAGCGCATGGGCCGATCGCGCGCGCAAGCCTTCGTCGAGCGCGCCCTGCTGGATACCGAACAGTGCCGATTGCTCAGCGTGCGCGGCGCCCGCGTCGAAGGCGTCGCGGCTGCGCCGTGCCCAGCGCATCGACAGTTCCATGCTCGCCTCGATTTCGAGCAATGGGCGGTCAGCGCGCGGACACTCGTCGAACGCCATCACAATATCGCTGCCAAGGAGGCGTTGGATCTCCATTGATCGTTCGGGCGTAAGCAGGTGCTTCGTACCGTCGATGTGGCTGGCGAAGGAGACGCCTTCCTCGTTCAGCTTGCGCAAGCTCGCGAGGCTCATCACCTGATAGCCCCCGCTGTCGGTCAGGATCGGCCGCTCCCAGTTCATGAAACGGTGCAGACCGCCCAGCCGCGCGACCCGTTCGGCCCCGGGACGCAGCATGAGGTGGTAGGTGTTGCCAAGCAGGATGTCGGCACCTGTCGCACGGACGGTTTCGGGCTTCATCGCCTTCACCGTGGCAGCTGTGCCCACCGGCATGAACGCCGGCGTGCGGATATCGCCCCGGCGCATGGCGATTGTGCCTGTCCGGGCCTTGCCGTCGGTCGCGGCGATGGTGAATCTAAAGCGGGTCCTCATCGCCGCCCGCCTAGCGGGACGGGCGGTGCTTCGCCAGCCTTCGCGCGTTCGTTGTCGCAGGCCGCAGGCAAACATTTCGCAAGTGCGGAACCGGTTGCGATGACGGGAATTTTGCCAATGAAATGACCAAGTTCCGCTTCGTTACTCCGCATCGCAAAGGCAAATGGTACGGCTCGCTCGCCGAGGCGCAGCGCTTCGCCGACAGGATAGGTGCCGGATTCTTCGAACGCATGACCCGGCGCTTCGTGGCCTACAAGGGGACTCGCCTCGAACGCGCCGAATTCGCCGATTGAAGAACGGGTTGGCCCTTAACTGCGCAGGCGCCAGCCGCTCCTGAAAATCCATGCGATGACCGCGACACAGATGGCAAGGAACGCCACGGTCAGCGAAAGGGCGAGCCCGATCGAGACGTCCGCCTTCCCCAGGAATGTCCACCTGAGACCGCTGACGAGATAAAAGATCGGGTTGAACTGCACGATCGTGCGCCACGGCTCCGACAGCATGTCGATCGAGTAGAACGTGCCGCCGAGGAACGTGAGCGGAGTCAGGATGAGCATCGGCACCATCTGCAGCTTTTCAAAGCCTTCCGCCCAGATGCCAAGGATGAAGCCGAGAAGCGAAAAGCTCGCAGAAACGAGCAGTACGAACAGGAGCGCATGGAACGGGTGGGCGATGCGGTAATCGACGAACAGGGTTGCCGTCATCAGGATGACCGCGGCCAAGATCAGGCTCTTGGTCGCCGCCGCGCCGACGAAGCCCAGGAGCGTCTCGGCCACTCCGACCGGCGCCGACAGCAACTCGTAGATCGCGCCAGTGAATCGCGGCATGTAGATCCCGAAGCTGGCATTGCTGGTGCTTTCGCTCAGAAGGGTCAGCATCAGCAGCCCGGGTACGATGAAGGCCCCGTAATCGACGCCACCGACCGCATCCATCCGTCCGCCGATCGCAGCGCCGAACACGATGAAGTAAAGGCTTGTCGTGAGCACCGGGGACACAAGCGATCCGAAGACCGTGCGCATGAAGCGCGCCAGTTCGTTGCGGTATATCGCGTAGGTCGAGCGCCAGCCGATCATGCCGCACCGTCCTTGGTCTGCTCGACGAGATCGACGAAGATGTCCTCCAGCGAACTCTCCTTCTGGTCGAGACCGGTAAAAGGAATGTCCGCCCTGGCAAGCGCCTGGGCAATAGCGGCGATCTCCGCCTTGCCCTTCCCCGACCCGTCTCCGCCACGATAGGTCAGCGTGTGCCCCCCATCCTCCAGGTGCAGCGGATAGGCGCACAAGGCAGCGGGAACGGCGGCCAGCGGCATCGCCAGCCGGAAATGGGCCTCGGTGCGCCCCATGCGCGCCATGATCGCGTCCTTGTCGTCGACGAGCAGCAGCCTGCCCCTGTCGATCACGCCGACCCGGTCGGCCATCTCCTCGGCCTCCTCGATATAGTGCGTCGTCAGGATGACGGTCACGCCCTGATCGCGCAGGCGGTCGATCTGCCGCCACATGTCGCGCCGCAGTTCGACGTCGACCCCTGCCGTCGGCTCGTCGAGGAACAGCAGATCCGGGTCGTGGGCGAGCGCCTTGGCGATGAGCACCCGGCGCTTCATCCCTCCGGACAGCGCACGGATCTGTTCCTTGCGTTTGTCCCACAGGCTGAGCGAGCGCAGCACCTCCTCGATCCGCGCGGCGTCGGGTCCGAGTCCGAACAGGCCGCGCGAGTAGGCAACCCCGCGCTCGACCGTCTCGAACATGTCGAAGCCCATTTCCTGCGGCACCAGTCCGATCCGGCGCCGGGCCTCGCGCCAGTGATGCGCCATGTCCAGGCCGAAGGCGCGGATCGTTCCGCCGGTCACCCGCACGATGCCGCAGACCGCGCCGATCAGCGTCGTCTTGCCGGCTCCGTTGGGGCCGAGCAGCGCGAAGATCTCGCCCTTGCGGATTTCGAGGTCGACCCCGTCGAGGGCCTTGAGACCGCCCGGATAAACCTTGGTAAGTCCTTCGATGCGGAGAATCGGGTCGTTCACGAAGCGAAGGTCGGATTTCGGTTCGCGCAATGCAACCTTTTACGGCAACAGCAGCGAGGAATCCCCGTAGCTGTAGAACCGGTAGCCTTCTGCGATCGCGTGAGCATAGGCTGACTGCATCCGTTCGCGGCCCATCAGTGCGCTCACCAGCATGAAGAGGGTCGATTTCGGAAGGTGAAAATTCGTCATCAGCCCGTGGATCGCGCGAAAGGCGTAGCCCGGGGTGATGAAGATCGCCGTATCGCCTTCGAAGGAGTGGATCGTGCCTTCTTCATCTGCCGCGCTTTCGAGAAGGCGCAGCGAGGTCGTGCCGACCGCGATCACGCGCTTGCCCCCAGCCCGCGCGGCGTTGAGACGGGCCGCGGTCGCCGCGTCGATCCGGCCCCATTCGGCATGCATCGCGTGATTGTCGGTGTCCTCGGCCTTGACTGGCAAGAAGGTGCCCGCCCCGACATGGAGCGTCAGGGTTTCCGTGAGGACACCCCGTTCGGACAGCGCCGCCATCAAGCCGGGCGTGAAGTGGAGCGCCGCGGTGGGTGCCGCGACCGCGCCGTCGCGGGCTGCGAACATCGTCTGGTAGTCCGTCCGGTCGCGCTCGTCGGTCGGGCGCTTGCCGGCGATGTAAGGCGGCAGCGGCATCCGCCCCGCGCGCTCGAGCAGGACCTCGACCGGTTCGTCGCCCGCGAATGCCAGCAACCACGACCCGTCCGGCATCCGCTCCTCGGCGACTGCCGACACGTCCTCGCCGAAATCGATCGTGTCGCCTTCGCGCAGCCGCCTGGAGTTACGGACGAACGTCTGCCAGCGCCTGAGATCTACGCGCTTGTGAAGCGTTGCGCCGATCCGCGCGTCTCCGCGCCGGCCTTCGAGCTGGGCCGGGATCACGCGCGTGTCGTTGAAGACAAGGACGTCGCCCGGCTCGAGCATGTGGGGCAGGTCACGCACGTGACGGTCAAGGGTTTCGTCAACGCCGCGCAGCACGAGCATGCGGGCTGCGTCGCGCGGGGCAGCGGGACGCAGGGCGATCAGGTCCGGGGGTAGATCGAAATCGAACAGGTCGACGCGCATGGGCGGCGCGCTAGCAGAGGTCAGGGATGCAAGGGAGCCCTAGTTCGCCTGCGGGGCATTGAGCATGTCGGCGCTTATATCACCCGCGATCTCGGTCGGGGCGGCAAACTTCTGCGGCTTGCCGTCAGCCGCGAGCGACGCCTGGACGATGACCGTCGGGTTTGCCGGTGGCTCGCCGCGATTGATCGCGTCGACCGCGTCCATGCCGGCGATCACGCGGCCGAAGTTGGTGTACTTCTGGTCGAGGCTGAAGCGCGGATAGAACATGATGAAGAACTGGCTGTTGGCCGAATCGTCGCTGGCCGCGTGGGCCATCGAGATCGTGCCGCGCAGGTGCGGCATCGGATTGAACTCGGCTTTAAGGTCAGGCAGTTCGGAACCGCCGCGGCCGGTGCCGGTCGGGTCGCCCGACTGTGCCATGAACCCGTCGATGACGCGGTGGAAGATCACTCCGTCGTAGAAGCCGGCCCGGGTCAGCGTCTTTACCCGCTCGACATGGTTGGGCGCCCAGTCCGGCATCAGCCGGATCGCCACGCGGCGGCCGTTCGACAGGTCGAGCAGGAGGATGTTTTCCGGGTCCTTGGACAGGTCGAAGTCGATCGCCGAATAGGTGCGCGGCGTTTCTGCGGCGGCAGGAGCCGGAGCATCCTGCGCAACGGCGGGCGTCAGCGCGAGGCTGGCGAGCGCGCCGGCGGCGAGCAGTCGGGTAAACATCGTGATGGGCGTCCCGTCGATCCTGGTCATCTGGTCCGCGCCTCTAGCGGCGCCGGTCTGTCGATACAATGAATGGTTAGGGGCCGCAGCTGCCGACCCGCTCGAGCACGTCGTTGCGCACGGCGGGCGTGACGAACCGGGAGATGTCGCCGCCATAATGGGCGATTTCCTTGACCAGCCGGCTTGCGATGGGCTGCAGGCTGACGTCGGCCATGAGGAAGATCGTCTCTATCCGGTCGTTGAGTTGCCGGTTCATACCGGTGAGCTGGTACTCGTACTCGAAATCGGTCACCCCACGGATCCCGCGGATGACGACAGAGGCGCCCTGCGCTTCGGCAAAGTCCATCAGCAGCGAATCGAAGCCGACGACCTCGATCCCGCCGCCGATCGCCGCGACCTCGCGCTCGACCATCGCGATCCGCTCTTCGTCCGAGAACATGGGCGACTTGGCGATGTTGGTCGTCACGCCGACGATAAGCCGGTCGACGAGCTTGGCCCCGCGTTCGATGATGTCCATGTGACCGAGCGTGATGGGATCGAAGGTGCCCGGATAGATGCCGACGCGTGTGTCCGCCATCAGTGATCCCTTTCCACGATATAGCGGGCCAGCGCGCGCAGCAGGTCCGCCTCCCGCCCATAGCCGGAAAGGTGGCCGATAGCCTGGTCAACCAACGCGCTGGCCTGCGCACGGGCGCCATCCACCCCCATCAGGCTCACGAACGTCGCCTTGCCGGCCTGCTGGTCCTTGCGCAGCGCCTTGCCGGCGACCGCCTCGTCCCCCTCGGCGTCGAGAAGATCGTCGGCGATCTGGAAGGCAAGGCCAATATCGCGGGCATAGGCGCGCAGGTGCCCCCTTCCCTCGTCGGGCACACGGCCGAGGATAGCGCCCATTTCCACCGCCGCGCCAAGCAGGGCGCCGGTCTTGAGCTGCTGGAGACGGGTGATCGTGTGGAGGTCGTGCGCCGCTCCGCTTTCGGCGGCGATGTCCATCATCTGGCCTCCCGCCATGCCGCCCCACCCGCTTGCCCCCGCCAGCGCGGCTACGAGTTCGGCGCGCACGAACGGATCGCCGCTCGTCTCGGGCATCGAGAGGATTTCGAACGCGAGCGCGTGGAGCGAGTCCCCCGCGAGAACCGCGGTCGCCTCGTCGAAGGCCCTGTGCAACGTGGGTTTGCCATGACGCAGGTCGTCGTCGTCCATGCACGGAAGGTCGTCATGGACGAGCGAATAAGCGTGGATCGCCTCGACCGCGCAGCCGGTGCGGATAGCGGCATCTCGCACCACGCCGAACATGCCCGCAGTGGCGACGGTGAGCAGCGGACGCACCCGCTTGCCGCCGCCGATTGCGGCATAGCGCATCGCCTCGATCAGCGGTGCCCGCGTGTCATCCGGAACCGGCAGGAACTGGTCGAAAGCTTGATCGACCTCCTGCTGTATGCGCCGCAGCGCGTCCGCCAGCAAGGCGCCGCCTGCAAGAGCAACGTCAACCATCGGCGTCGAACGGTACCGAATGGCTCGGTGCACCGTCGGGCCCGGCGACGATCTTCTCGATCCGCGCCTGCGCCGCATCGAGCCGCGCTTGGCAATGCTGCCGCAGGGCCTCGCCCCGCTCATAGAGCTCGATCGACTTGTCGAGCGGGACCTCGCCGCTTTCGAGCCGGCGAACGACGTCTTCGAGCGCACGGAGCGCGTCCTCGAACGTCATCGTTGCGATCTGCTGGGCACCCTCATCCATCGCCCAATGCATTGACCGCGCACGCGTGCAGGGTCAAGCTGCGAGCGCAAGTGGCAGGGGGAACACCGCATGAAATGGATCTTCGCCTATCTCGGCGTGGGAGTTAGTTTCGGGTTGCTCGATGCGCTCTGGCTGCGCTGGGCCGGACCGAACCTCTACCGGCCCGCGCTCGGCGAGCTTCTTGCGGACAGCTTCCGGCTGGTGCCGGCGATCGTATTCTACCTCGCCTACATCGCGGCAGTCGTCTGGTTCGCGGTGCGGCCCGGCCTGGCGGCGGGCGGAATCGGCACCTCTGCACTCAACGGCGCACTGCTGGGCGCAATCGCCTATGCCACCTACGACCTCACCAACCAGGCGACGATGAAGGTCTGGCCGGTCCACATCACGCTGATCGACATCGCATGGGGTGCCTTCGCCAGCGCAATCGCTGCGGCGGTGGGGTGCTGGGTCGCGGTGAAGTTCGCCTAGATGTTCATCGGGCACTGGGCACCCGCCCTCGCCGCCGCCGCCGTGTCACGCCGTGCGCCGCGACTTGGCGCGCTGTTCGTTGCAGCTCAACTCGTCGACTGGGCGTTTTTCGTTTTCCTGCTGCTGGGCATCGAGCACATGCGCGTGGTGCCCGGGATCACCGCGATGAACCCGATGGACCTCTATCACATGCCCTACACCCATAGCTTACTCGGCACCTGTGCATGGGCAGCGGCATTCGCTTTCGCCGTCTGGCTATGGCGCAAAGATCGCGCATTCGCATTGCTTGCCGGGCTCGTGGTGATGAGCCACTGGCTGCTCGATCTGCTCGTACACCGCCCGGACCTGACCCTTGCGGGTCACCCTCCCAAGCTGGGATTCGGCCTGTGGGACCTGCCGTATCTCGAGATGCCGCTGGAACTGGCGCTGACGTTCGGCGCGCTCGCATTCTACCTTTCGCGGACACGCGGTCCGGCCCTGCCGCCCATCCTTCTCGGGATCGTGCTGCTGGGCCTCCAGGCGGTCAACTGGTTCGCGCCCGCCCCCGATAGCGTGACCGCGGGCACCAGCCTGCTCGCCTTTTTCGCCTATGGCCTCGCCACCCTTGCCGCCTGGTGGCTGGGGATGACGCGCAGCCCCTCGCTCCGGCGGGGCTAGCCCCCCGCCGCGCCCGCCGCTAAGGGCGCGGGCGATGGCACACTCCGCAGAACCGATCACCCGCGAAGTCGTCGAGGCCCATGGCCTCAGCCCCGAGGAATACGATCGCGTGGTCCACGCGATGGGGCGCGAGCCGAACCTCGTCGAACTGGGGATCTTCTCGGTCATGTGGTCGGAACACTGCAGCTACAAGTCGAGCCGCATCCATCTCAAGAAGCTGCCCACCGAGGCACCGTGGGTGATCTGCGGCCCGGGCGAGAACGCCGGCGTGATCGACATTGGCGACGGCCAGGCTGCGATCTTCAAGATGGAGAGCCACAACCACCCAAGCTACATCGAGCCGTACCAGGGCGCGGCCACCGGCGTGGGCGGCATCCTGCGCGACGTGTTTACGATGGGGGCGCGGCCCGTCGCGAACCTCAATGCGCTGCGCTTCGGGCGGCCCGACCACCCGAAGATGAAGCACCTGGTCAAGGGCGTGGTCGCGGGTATCGGCGGGTACGGTAACTGCGTCGGCGTGCCGACGGTCGGGGGCGAGACCAATTTCCACCCGGCCTACGACGGCAACATCCTGGTCAACGCGATGACCGTCGGCGTCGCCGATGCCGACCGCATCTTCTATTCGGCAGCGACGGGCGTAGGCAATCCGATCGTCTACGTCGGCTCCAAGACCGGGCGCGATGGTATCCACGGCGCGACGATGGCAAGCGCCGATTTCGCCGAGGACGCCGAGGCGAAGCGCCCCACGGTGCAGGTCGGCGACCCGTTCACCGAAAAGCTGCTGATCGAGGCCTGCCTCGAACTGATGGCGACCGATGCGATCGTCGCGATCCAGGACATGGGCGCGGCGGGCCTCACCTCTTCCAGCGTCGAGATGGCGACCAATGGCAAGGCGGGCATCCGTCTTGTCATGGACAACGTCCCCTGCCGCGAGGAGGGGATGACCCCATACGAAATGATGCTGTCGGAAAGCCAGGAGCGCATGCTGATGGTCCTGAAGCCTGGCAAGGAGACCATGGCCGAGGCGATCTTCAAGAAGTGGGAACTGGACTTCGCGGTGATCGGCGAAGTGACCGATACCGGCCACATGGTCCTCGAATGGCAGGGCGAGGTCGTCGCCGACATCCCGCTCGGCCCGCTTGCCGCCGATGCCCCGCTGTACGACCGGCCGGCGCTGAACCGCGAGGATTACAAGGCCTGGGCGCAGGTAAAGCCGCTCGGCAACCTGCCCGAGAGCGGCGATATCGGTGCGGACCTGCTCAAGCTGATGGCGAGCCCCGATCTCGCCAGTCGCCGCTGGATCTGGGAGCAGTACGACAGCCAGGTCGGCGCCGACACGCTCCAGCTGTCGGGCGGCGACGCGGCGGTGGTCCGCGTTCACGGCACCCGCAAGGCGCTGGCGATGACCACCGACTGCACCCCGCGCTATTGCTTTGCCGATCCCTACGAGGGCGGCAAGCAGGCGATCGCCGAGGCGTTCCGTAACCTCTGTGCGGTCGGCGCGAAGCCGCTGGCGGTGACCAACTGCCTCAACTTCGCCAACCCCCAGCGCCCCGAGATCATGGCCCAGCTCACGGGCTGCCTCGAAGGCATGGGCGACGCCTGCCGCGCGCTGGACTTCCCGATCGTGAGCGGCAACGTCAGCCTCTACAACGAGAGCAAGGCTACCGGCGGCGGCAGCGCGATCCTTCCCACTCCCGCGATTGGCGGAGTCGGCGTGATTGCCGACTATTCGCAAATGGCGACCATCGCCTTCAAGGAGGATGGCCAGGACATATGGCTGGTCGGTCCGCGCTGCGGCCACCTTGGCCAGTCGTTGTACCTGCGCAACATTCACCGCCGAGAGGACGGGGAGGCGCCTGCGGTCGACCTCAAGCTCGAATGGGCGACGGGCAGACTGGTGCGCAAGGCGATCGCCAACGGTTGGCTCAAGACGGTGCACGACGTTTCCGATGGGGGTCCGCTGGTCGCGCTCGCCGAAATGGCGCTCGCCGGCGGCATAGGCGCCGAGATACTTGGCGACGCCTTCATCCAGAAGCCGGCCAGTCGCGAATGGCTAGAAAAGGAAGTTCCTGGCCCGGCGGCGCAGCTCTTCGGCGAGGACCAGGGACGCTATCTGGTCGCGGTATCCGGCGACAGCGGCGATCGCTTTCTGGAGGCCGCCGAGGCCGAGGGCATACCCTTCGTCATGGTTGGACGGACCGGCGGGGATGCGCTCGGGCTGACCGACGGCGACGGCGGGGCCAAACCATTCTCCGTCACCCTCGACGCCCTGCGCGAGGCGAACGACAGCTTTTTCCGCGACTGGATGGAAGGCTGAGCGGGTGGCGCCGGGATCCTCTGGCGGCTATTCGGGTACACCGCTTGCGAAAAAGCTGAGCCTGCGCGACGGACAGCGGGTGTGGTTCGACGCGATGCCCGATCACGTCGCCGACGAGATCGATGAATACGCGCTCGAACTGACGTTCGTCGGGGATCCCGCTGAAGGGATCGACGCCGCCCACATATTCGTGACCGAGCGCGCGATCCTTGAAGCCCGCCTTCGCGAATTGCGGAACCGAATTTCCCCCGATGGGCAGGTCTGGGTGAGCTGGCCGAAAAAAGCCTCGGGGGTTCCCGCCGATATTTCGGAAGACACGATCCGCGAGGTCGCGCTGCCGCTCGGCTTCGTCGATACCAAGGTCTGTGCGGTCGACGAGACCTGGTCGGGCCTCAAGCTGGTGATCCGCAAGGAACTGCGGTGAGCGAGACGTCCTACCCGCCCCTGCCCGATCTGACCGACGACGAGCGCGTGGCCCGCGCCCGCGCAGCCTACGACCGCTACGCCAGCCGGCGAACCTGCCGTGCGTTCACCGATCGGGCCGTCCCGCGCGAGGTGATCGAATACGCGATCCGCGCAGCGGGAACGGCGCCTTCGGGCGCGAACCATCAGCCATGGCATTTCACCGCGATCTCCTCAGCCGAGATCAAGCGGGCAATTCGCGAGGCAGCCGAGGCCGAGGAGCGCGAATTCTACGCCAACCGTGCGAGCGCCGAATGGCTCGCGGCGCTCGCCCCCCTGGGGACCGATCCCGACAAGCCTTTCCTCGAGACTGCGCCGTGGCTGATCGTCTGCTTCGCGCAGCGCAAGGGCGGGATCGACGAAGACGGCAAGACCAACAATTACTACGTCACCGAAAGCGTCGGCATTGCCTGCGGATTGCTGCTCGCGACGCTGCACGAGGCTGGTCTCGCCACCCTGACACACACGCCAAGCCCGATGGGATTTCTGCGCGAGATCTGCGGACGGCCAGCGTACGAGAAACCGCTGATGATCGTGGTCGCGGGTCATCCGGCTCCGGGAGCTACCGTCCCCGTCCATGCGCTCCACAAGAAGAGGATCGGCACGATATCGAGCTGGCTCTAGGCCGCCAGTTCATGCTCCTGCATCTGCTTGCCGAGCAGGTCGTACGGATCGATCCCCTCGCTACGCCAGACCTCGTGACACCTTGCGTACCACCTGGCCGGGGTAATCCCGAGCATCCGGCGCGCTTCCGCCAGGTCCATCGCAAGCAGCTCGCGGATCGACATGTTCACCAGCGGCGGACACGTCTTGCCCAGCCGATGCGCTTCGCGCACGGCCTTGAACACCGGCGCCTTCGACTTGACCTGCCTGGTGATGTTGAACGCGCCGGCATACCCAAGCAGAAGGTGTCCGGGCGCCGGTTGTTGGCCGTGGGTGAACAGCAGCACGCATTGTTCGCCCAGCGCATCGCGGCCGTAGCCGGTGAGGACATGCATCAGGTCGTGGGTATCGCGCTGGCGGAAGCCAAACCACTGGACCAGATCGTCGTATCGCGGCCGGCCCGCCTTCTCGGATTCCGCGACAAGGCCCGCGGCAGTAAGACCCTCGCTTTCCATGAAATCGCAATAGGCATGCGCCACGCTACCCGACGGAAGCGTGCGCAAGGCGTCGTGGTTGTCGAGGATGGGCGCGAGCTCGGGCTCGGCGGCACGAAGCGCCTGTCCTTCGCTGCTCAAGGTCAACGCACGCGCCCGCGGCAGAAAATGCCTCGACGGCAGTGCGTCGTAGATCTCGAACACCAGGGCGGTGTTTTCCTTGTCCCTGATCAGTTCACGGAACTTGCGCAGCGCCTTCCCGACGTCGCGCCGCGGCTGCGGGCGCGCCGGGTTGCGAAAGACGGTCCCGTCCGCGGCGCAAGCCAGATCGGGATCGGCGTCGGAGATCGGCTGGTGAGCGGTCATGAGGCGCCTCTACTGACAGTCCTGTCAATATAGCGTTTCAAACCGAAACTGGAAAGCACGTATTACGCGGCGACCCATTCGTCGCGCGGAATGCCAAGCAGCGACAGGATCGATGTCAGGTCTCCGTGATCGACCCATCCGTCAGCCGCCGCGCGCGCCTTCGGCTTGGCGCGGTAGGCGATCCCCCAGGTGGCCGCCTCGAGCATCGGGATGTCGTTGGCCCCGTCGCCCGTCGCGAGACTGGGAATGTCCTCGCCGAGCGCGCCGCTTTCGTCCAGCAGGACGCGTTTCTTGACCCCGCTGTCGACGATTCCGCCCGACAGCGCGCCCGTCAGCCTCCCGTCCGCGACTGCCAGGCGATTGCCGACGACGTGCTCGAACCCGATCTCGTGCGCCACCGGGTCGGCGAAATGGTGAAAGCCGCCCGTCACGAGCACCGTCCGGCATCCCTTGGCCTTCAACGTCGAGACGAGAGTGCGCGCCCCCTCGACGGGGCGTATACGCTCGGCAAGGCAGGTCGCGACGGTTTCTTCGGGCATTTCTGCGAGGAGGCCGACGCGTTCGTTGAGGGCGCGTTCGAAGTCGAGTTCGCCTTGCATCGCGCGTTCGGTGATCGCGGCGACCTTGTCCTTCAACCCCGCGAAGTCGGCGAGTTCGTCGATGCATTCCTGCCCGATCATCGTCGAATCCATGTCCGACACGAACAGCCGTGGAACCTCGATCTCGCGCGTCGAGACAAGGAGGTCGGAAGGGGCGAAGTGTGCGTCAAGCACGCGGCGCAATACAGCGGGATCGCCACCGGGCAGCATGACTTGAAGCACGTCGCCGCAGAAATCGAGCATTACCGCCGCCGCCACGCGCATTCCTTTTGCCTCGAGGGCTGCGGTGGCGGCATCGAGCCGTGTTTCAAGGCCGAGCGGGTCTGCTATCAGCCGCGCGATGAGCACTGGAAAATCTCCGGAAGCCGAGAGCGGGCGGACGCCCGCGAAACCACCGGTCGCGCTCATCGCAGGGCCGACCGCCAGCGGCAAGAGCGATCTCGCCGTGCGCCTGGCGCTGGCGCACGGCAACGCGGTCGTGATCAACGCCGACAGCGCGCAGGTCTATTGCGACCTCCGTGTCCTGAGCGCGCGGCCGTCGGCGGAGGAAATGAAAGGCGTGCCGCATCGCCTGTTCGGGACCTGGGACGGTGCCTCGCCCTGCTCGGCAGCGGACTGGGCGGCCGCTGCGCGGGAAGAGATTGCCTCCGCGTTTGCCAAGGGTCGCCTGCCGATCCTTGTGGGGGGCACCGGGCTCTATATCCGGACGTTGCTCGACGGTATCGCCCCGGTCCCCGCGATCGACCCTGCAATCCGCGAGGCGGTTCGCGCGCTGCCTGTCGCCGAGGCGCATGCGGCCCTGCTGGGAGAGGATCCGGAGCGCGCGGCAGCACTCGCCCCGGCCGATACCGCGCGGGTCGCCCGGGCGCTCGAGGTAGTCCGATCGACCGGGCACCCGCTGTCCCACTGGCAAGCCCGGCGTGAAGGCGGGATCCAAGACAGCGTGGCCCTCGTTCCGCTGGTCCTCGAAGCGGATCGCAGCTGGTTGTCCGAGCGCTGTGACCGCCGGTTCGACGCGATGGTACGCGGCGGCGCGCAGGCCGAAGTCGCTGCGCTGCTCTCTCGCGGGCTTGAGCCTTCGCTGCCGGTCATGCGGGCCATTGGTGTGCGCGAGATAGCCGCGTGGCTGAACGGGGAACTCGATCGCGAGGCGGCCATCGCTGCCGGTCAACTTGCGACGCGGCAATACGCCAAGCGACAGGCGACGTGGTTCCGCCACCAGCTCCCGCAAGAGTGGAAGCGACTGCGCGCAGAAAATATCCATCAGAGCGATTATTTTGAAACTTTATACGGTGAATTGGGCTTGACATGACATTTTGCGTCTCATAGGCCTGTGGCTCTCGCACGAGAGACCGACCCGGCGCGTAGTCCCCGCGCCGGGTCGATTTTATCTGGGGCGGCGCCTATGTCGGCCCATGACGCAAGGAACACCGACCGTGGCCGAATTGAGCGGCGCCCAGATCCTGATCGAATGCCTCGTCCGGCAGAACGTCGAATTCGTGTTCGGCTATCCGGGCGGCGCGGTACTGCCGATCTACGACGAGCTGTTCGCTGACCAGCGCGTTCGGCACATTCTCGTGCGCCACGAGGCCGGTGCCGCCCACGCGGCCGAGGGTTACGCTCGTTCTACCGGCAAGCCGGGCGTGGTCCTTGTCACCAGCGGACCGGGCGCGACCAATGCCGTGACCGGCATCGCCGATGCGTTCATGGATTCGATCCCGCTCGTCATCATTACCGGCCAGGTCGCTACCCCGCTCATCGGGACCGACGCGTTCCAGGAAGCCGACACGATCGGCATCACCCGCCACTGCACCAAGCACAATTACCTGGTTAAGGACCCTGCACGGCTGCAGGCGACGATCGAGGAGGCGTTCCGCATCGCGACCACCGGGCGACCCGGCCCGGTGTTGATCGACATACCCAAGGACGTCCAGGTCGCATTGGCAAGTATGGACGCGCAGGATGCCGGGACCCTTGCGTCGGCGCGCTATCGTCCCCCTGCCGCCGGTGCACTCGACGACGTGCTCGACGCGGTCGACCTGATGGCTGCGGCCGAACGCCCGGTATTCTATACCGGCGGCGGGGTGATCAACTCGGGTCCGCGAGCGAGCGAGATGTTGCGCGCGATGCAGGATCTGACCGGCGCACCGGTCACCAGCACCCTGATGGGCCTTGGCGCCTTTCCCGCGGATCATCCCGACTGGCTGGGGATGCTGGGGATGCACGGCACCTACGAAGCGAACATGGCGATGAACAAGTGCGACCTCATGGTCTGCATCGGCGCGCGGTTCGACGACCGCGTGACTGGGCGCCTCGACGCGTTCAGCCCCGGATCGAAGAAGATCCACATCGATATCGACCGGGCCAGCATCAACAAGGTCGTGCCGGTCGACATCGCGATCCTTGGTGACTGCGCAGCAGTGCTCGAGCAACTCATCACCGCGTGGGGCGACCGCAAGCCGCGGGACCTGGGTGAGTGGAAGGCTCGGATCGCCGGATGGCGTGCGCGCGAAAGCCTGGCCTACCCCGAGAGCCGCAGCGAGATCATGCCGCAGAAAGCGGTCGAGCGGCTGTTCGCCCTCACCCGCGACCACGATCCGATCATCACCACCGAAGTCGGCCAGCACCAGATGTGGGCGGCGCAGTATTTCGGCTTTTTCGGCCCGAACCGGTGGCTGACCAGCGGCGGGCTCGGCACGATGGGCTACGGCTTGCCTGCGGCGATCGGCGCGCAACTTGGCAACCCGGGCAGGTTGGTGATCGACATCGCCGGCGAGGCGAGCATCCAAATGAACATCCAGGAGCTTGGAACCGCCAGCCAGTACCGCCTGCCGGTCAAGATATTCATCCTCAACAACGAGTACATGGGCATGGTCCGCCAATGGCAGGAACTGACCTACGAGAGCCGTTATTCGAACAGCTATTCGGATAGCCTCCCCGATTTCGTGAAGCTGGCCGAAGCATACGGCTGGAAGGGCATCCGCATCGAGGAGGAAGCGGGGCTCGACGCGGGCATAGGGGCGATGATCGACCACGACGGGCCGGTGATCGTCGATTGCCGCGTGTCGAAGGACGCGAACTGCTTCCCGATGATCCCGAGCGGCGCGGCGCACACCGACATGCTGCTTTACGGCGACCGGGTTGCGGGCACTCTCGACGACGAAGCCAAGGCTCTGGTTTAGGGACACGCAGGGCATGCACATCAAGGAAGCGCAGTCCGAGCGGCACGTGCTCGCGATCACCGTCGACAACGAGGCGGGAATCCTCGCCAAGATAGCGGGTCTCTTCACCGCGCGCGGGTACAACATCGACAGCCTGACCGTGGCGGACATCAGCACCGACCACGCGGTCAGCCGGATCACCATCGTTACCAACGGTCCGCCCGCGGTGATCGACCAGATACACGCCCAGCTCGAGCGGCTAGTGCCGGTGCACAAGGTCGTCGACCTGACCGAGGCCGGCCCGCACGTCGAGCGCGAGCTGGCGCTGGTCAAGGTGTCGGGCACGGGCGAGAAGCGGGTCGAGGCGCTGCGCCTTGCCGGCATCTTCCGCGCCAAACCGGTCGATACGACCACGGAAAGTTTCATCTTCGAGATCACCGGTGCCCCCGAAAAGATCGAAAGCTTCGTGGGCCTGATGCGCGAACTGGGTCTGGTCGAGGTGGGCCGGACCGGAATCGTGGGAATGATGCGGGGGGCCGAAGGGGCGTAAGACCAGCTTCACCCGCCTCAAACCATTCGCCCTTTCCGTCAGCGGCAGGGGCGCTAACGCCACCCGACTAGCCAAGGATGGGGAACACACGTGAAAGTCCATTACGACGCCGATGCCGACCTGAACCTGATCGCCGGCAAGAAGATCGCGATCGTGGGTTACGGCAGCCAGGGCCACGCCCATGCCCAGAACCTGCGCGACAGCGGGGTGAAGGACGTGGCAATCGCGCTGCGCGAAGGCTCGGCCACGGCCAGGAAGGCCGAGGGCGCCGGATTCAAGGTGTTGTCCAATGCCGATGCCGCGAAATGGGCGGACATCGTCATGATCCTTGCCCCCGACGAACATCAGGCGGCAATCTGGGACAACGACATCAAGGACAACCTGAAGTCGGGCAGCGCGCTCGCCTTCGCCCACGGCCTCAACATCCACTTCGGCCTGATCGAGGCGCCGGACGACATCGACGTGATCATGATCGCGCCCAAGGGCCCCGGCCACACCGTTCGCAGCGAATATCAGAAGGGCGGAGGCGTGCCGTGCCTGATCGCGGTGCACCAGGACGCGACCGGCAATGCACATGACATAGCCCTCGCCTATGCGAGCGGGGTCGGCGGCGGCCGCTCGGGGATCATCGAAACCAACTTCAAGGAAGAATGCGAAACCGACCTGTTCGGGGAGCAGGCGGTCCTTTGCGGCGGGATCACACACCTGATCCAGGCCGGGTTCGAAACGCTGGTCGAGGCGGGATACGCTCCCGAGATGGCCTATTTCGAATGCCTTCACGAAACAAAGCTGATCGTCGACCTGCTGTATGAAGGCGGCATCGCCAATATGCGTTACTCGATCAGCAACACCGCAGAATACGGCGACATCAAGACCGGTCCGCGGATTATCACGGACGAGACGAAGGCCGAGATGAAGCGCGTGCTCGCCGACATCCAGTCGGGCCGTTTCGTCAAGGACTTCGTGCTCGACAACCGGGCCGGTCAGCCGGAACTCAAGGCGAGCCGCAAGGCCGCGGCCGCCCATCCGATCGAGCAGGTCGGGACCCGGCTGCGCGCGATGATGCCCTGGATCGGCAAGAACAAGCTGGTCGACAAGGCCGTCAACTAGCGCGGCGGGATAATTGCCGGGACTGGCGCGTTCCCACCCCACGATTATCGTGGAGAGCTCCCATGCGTATCCTGTTCCTGACCGTGGTTGCCGCCGGTTCGCTGGCGGTTGCAGCCTGTGCCGACCCTGCCCCCGACGGGGCCGCGTCAGGAGGCGAAGCTGCACCATCTGGCAAGGCGGCCAGTGATGCCCAGCCGGTGCCTTCGCCGCCCGCCGCGCCCGGTCGCGAAGGCGCGGCTCCGCCCGCGAAGCCTGCCGCTGGCGAAGTCGACAGCAATCCACCAGGCGACGCCTGCGGGGCCAGCAAGGTCGCTGCCTTCGTGTCGCAGGAAGCCACCCCGGCGGTCCGGGCCCGGTTGGCCAGGGAAGTCGGACATGACCGCATCCGCTGGGTCGGTCCGGATACCGTCGTAACGATGGACTTCCGCCCGGACCGGTTGAACGTTACGCTCGATGCGAACGACATCATCACCGGAGGAAAATGTTCGTGAGCAGACGACCGCTGATCGCCCTCGCGCTGGCGCTGGCCGCGGGTTCGGCCGCCATCGCGCAGATGCCGACCGAAAAGCCCGGCACGGCCGACCCGGCCCGCGTCAGCGGCGGGACCTACACCGTCGATCCCAACCACACGCTCGTCGGTTGGCGGGTCGATCACCTGGGATTCAGCGACTATTTCGGGTTGTTCGGCGACGTGACCGGCACCTTGAATCTCGATCCGGCCAACCCGTCTGCCGCACGGGTCGACGTCTCCATACCGATCAATCCGGTTACCGCCAGCAAGGGCCTCACCGAGCATCTGTTGCGACCGGGCAAAGACGGCAAGGGGCCGGACTTCTTCGGTCCTGACCAGCAGCCCGCCCGTTTCGTCTCTACCGCGGTCACGCCTTCGGCCGACGGGCGCAGCGCCTATATTCTCGGGAATCTGACACTCAACGGGATTACGGCGCCGGTCGCGATGCGGGCCACGTTCAACGGCGCAGGAACCATGCGCGGAACCGAGACGGTGGGGTTCGAGGGGCGCGCGATGATCCGTCGGTCGGTGTTCGGGATCGACGGCGCCTTGCCGCTCGTCGGCGACGAAGTGGAACTCGACATAACGGCCGCGTTCGAGAAGAAGGTGGGCACCGAGCCGCAACGCCGCCCGGACCCGGGGGCGAATGCGTGCAATGCGGAAAAGGTCCGTCCCTGGTACGGCAGGAAAGCCACGCCGGCGGTTCGCGATGCCGTCTTGAAGGCGACCGGCGCCAAGGCAGTCCGCTGGCTCTATCCCGACAGCGTGGTGACGATGGATTACAACACTGCCCGGCTCAACGTGACGATGGACAAGGGTACCGACGTCATCCGCTCGGCGAGGTGCGGCTAGGGCCAGCGTCCGACCGGTTGCAACTGAAACATTTGCCCCTGCCCCCGACTTCGCGCATTGGGGCACGATGATCCGCGCCGCGAACCTGCTGCTTCGACTTAGCCGCCCTTGGGCGTGACCGGCTGCGTGGCCTGACGGGCGCGCGCCGCGCCCCCAAGGGAAAAGGCCACACCAAGCAGCAACCAGCGTCAGTCGAGTTCATTCATGTCCATGCTCCGCAATCCCGGCGTCAAGTACAGCGCCTTCCCTCAGGTGCCTTTGCCCGACCGGCAATGGCCTGCGCGCACGATTTCTTCGCCGCCCCGCTGGCTCTCCACCGACCTGCGCGACGGCAACCAGGCGATCGTCGACCCGATGGACGCGGTGAAGAAGAACCGCTTCTTCGATCTGCTGGTCGAGATCGGGGTCAAGGAAATCGAGATCGGCTTTCCCAGCGCCGGGGCGACCGAGTTCGAATTCATCCAGGCACTGGTGCGGTCGGGCCGAATCCCCGGAGACGTGACCGTGCAGGTCCTGACGCAGAGCCGCGAAGATCTCATCCGCACCAGCTTCGCCAGTCTCGACGGTGCGCAGACGGCGATCGTACACTTGTACAACGCAGTCAGCCCGGCGTGGCGCGACATCGTGTTCCGCATGAGCCGCGAGGAAGTAAAGGCGATCGCCGTCGCTGGCGCCAGGGTGATGCGTGACGAGGCTGCGCGCCGTCCGGGCACCGACTGGCGATTCCAGTACAGCCCCGAAACGTTCTCGACCGCCGAACTCGATTTCAGCATCGAGGTCTGCGAAGCGGTAATGGAGGTTCTCCGCCCGACCGCAGAGCGGCCGATCATCCTCAACCTCCCCGCCACGGTCGAGGCGGCGACGCCGAACGTCTACGCCGACCAGATCGAGTATTTCTGCCGCAACCTGCCGAACCGCGAAAGCGCGGTCATTTCGCTGCATACTCACAACGACCGCGGGACCGGCGTCGCGGCGGCCGAGCTGGGCCTCATGGCCGGTGCCGACCGGGTCGAAGGCTGCCTGTTCGGCAACGGCGAGCGCACCGGCAACTGCTGCCTCGTGACAGTCGCTCTCAACATGTACACGCAAGGAATTGATCCGGGACTGGATTTCTCGAACATCGACCGGATCATCGAAACCGTCGAATACTGCAACCAGATACCCGTCCACCAGCGCCACCCGTATGGCGGCGAACTCGTCTTCACCGCTTTTTCCGGCAGTCACCAGGACGCGATCAAGAAGGGGTTCGAGGCGCACGCGCGCCAGAACGACGAACGCTGGCGCGTCCCCTACCTGCCGATCGATCCGGCTGACCTCGGCCGCAGCTACGAGGCGGTGATCCGGGTCAACTCGCAGTCCGGCAAGGGAGGCTTCGCCTGGGTCCTCGAGCAGGACCAGGGCCTGAAGCTGCCCAAGGCGATGCAGGCGGATTTCTCGAAAGCCGTGCAGCACATGGCCGACGAACTCGGCCGCGAACTGGGCGCCGCCGACATCTGGCAGGCGTTCCGCGAGACCTATCACGTCCAGACCGATGCCGAGCGGTTCCAGCTCCTCGACTACGAGGAAAGCCGCGCCTCCGACGGTACGCGCGTGTTCGCCGGGACGATCGAGGTCGACGGCGAGGCGCAGTCCGTAAGCGGGCGTGGGAACGGCCTGATCTCGTCGGTCGTGGCAACGCTGAACGATGCGTTCGGTATCGACCTCGAGGTGCTCGACTATTCCGAACATGCGCTGTCGACCGGCTCGGACGCCCGCGCCGCCGCCTACGTCCAGTGCGCGTTGGGCGGGAACGGCACGGTATGGGGCTGCGGAATCGACGAAGACGTCGCGACCGCGAGCGTCCGGGCGATCCTCAGCGCGGCAAATTCGGCGAAGGCGGTTTAGAGCCAGCCTCTCCCGAAGCGCGGCAAATTCCGCTTTCGCGAGCGGGCGCTGGTTCGTAGAGCGCTGGCTCGGGGCTGCAAGACATACTCCTTAAGGTGAAGATGGCCGAGACTTCCGCCGGGGCGCCGCCGTTCGACCGGGTGTTCAGGGTTTTCCTGCGCATTGGCCTGTTCAGTTTCGGCGGTCCGGCGGGGCAGATCGCGCTCATGCACCGCGAACTGGTCGAGGACCGGAAGTGGGTGAGCGAAGACGACTTTCTTCACGCGCTCAATTTCTGCCACCTGCTGCCGGGACCGGAGGCCCAGCAGCTGGCCACGTGGATAGGCTGGCGCCTGCACGGCTGGAAGGGCGGGTTCGCCGCGGGGCTTCTGTTCGTAATCCCCGGCGCGCTGGTGATCCTGGGGCTTTCCATCCTCTACGCGGTCGCGGCCGGGCTCGACTGGTTCGAGGCCATATTCCTGGGGGTGAAAGCGGTCGTGCTCGCCATCGTGTTGCAGGCTCTTTTGAGAATAGCCCGGCGCGCGCTCGACACGCGCTTCAAGCAGGGGCTGGCCCTCGGAGCGTTCGTCGCTCTTTTTCTGCTCGACCTGCCCTTTCCGCTGGTCGTCCTCGGCGCGGGTCTTCTCGGTCTCGCGGTGTCGTCGCGGCGTCCCTCGTGGCTTGCACTGAGGCCTGGCGTTCCCGCGGCGGCGGCAACTCCGCGCCCCTGGCTCTCGAGCTTGAGGGCGGTGGCGATCTGGGGCGCGATCTGGGCCGCGCCGATGCTTGTCGTCTTCGCGACTCTCGGGACCGATCATATGCTGTGGGACATCGGCGCATTCTTCTCGCAGCTCGCGGTGGTGACGTTCGGCGGAGCGTACGCGGTTCTCGCTTACATGGCGCAGGAAGCGGTGCAGGGCTACGGCTGGCTCGGGCCTGGCGAGATGGCGGATGGACTGGGACTGGCCGAGACAACCCCCGGCCCCCTCATCCTGGTGACGCAGTTCGTCGGCTACCTCGCCGCATTCCGGACACCCGAGCCCTTTTCGCCGCTCGTCGCGGGCTTGCTTGGCGCCGGTCTGACCACCTGGGTGACCTTTGCTCCCTGCTTCCTGTGGATCTTCGCGCTGGCACCGTGGATCGACCGCCTCGGCAGCGCGGTGCGGTTGAGAGGGGCACTGGCAGCCGTCACCGCGGCGGTCGTGGGGGTCATCGCCAACCTTTCGGCGTGGTTCCTGCTTCATGTAGTCTTTGTTACCGTCAGCGAAATCGCGCTGGGGCCGATGCGGCTGTATCGCCCGGAATGGTCAAGCTTCGACTGGCGAGCTGCCCTGCTGGCAGGCCTTGCCGCCGTCCTGATCTTCCGGTTCGACTGGTCGGTCGTCCGCGTTCTCGTCTCGTGCGCGCTGGGCGGTGTGGTCCTTGCCGGCTTAGACTAGCGAGCGGGACGGCTTTTGATCGTGCTGACGGTTTGACAAGCTGAAGCGAGCGGGAGGGCGAGAAGTGACCGAACACGCAGAAGAGCCAATCATCGAAACCGACCTGCCGATCATTGATCCGCACCACCACTTGTGGGACCTGCGGCCGCTGATCGGCGGGTTCCCGGAACCGCGCCACGACTTCATCGAAACGCTGGTCGGTGCACCGTACTACACGTTCGACGCGCTCCACGCCGATACCCACAGCGGGCACAACGTGATTGCGACGGTCTTCATGGAATGCGGCGCGTTCTACGATGCGAGCCGGGGCGAATCGCTGCGAACGGTGGGCGAGGTAGAATTCGTCAATGGCGTCGCCGCCCAGGGAGCGAGCGGGCTCTACGGCAACTACCGGCCCTGTGCCGCAATCGTCGGGCACGCCGACCTGACGCTGGGGAGCGGCGCGGGGGTCGTGCTCGACGCGCTCGCCAACGCAAGTGCGCGGTTCGTTGGCATCCGCCATGCAGCGGCGTGGGACGCCGATCCCGAAGTGCTCGGCCCACCGTTCCATCACCCGCAAGGGCTCTATCGCGACAGCGCCTTTCGTGAAGGCTTCGCTGAACTGGCCAAGCGCGGGCTGACGTTCGACGCCTGGGTGGTTGAGCCGCAACTCGGCGACGTGATCGATCTCGCGCAAGCGTTCCCGGACCAGCCGATCGTGCTCGACCATTGCGGAACGCCGCTCGGAATCGCCAGTTACCGCGGCAAGCTCCACGAGCGCTTCGATGCCTGGCGGGCGAGCATCCGCGCACTCGCCAGGTGCGAAAACGTCACCGTCAAGCTCGGCGGGCTGGCTATGCCTTTCTGCCAACTGCCCGACCGCGGTCCCATGCCCGGGATCGGATCGGAGGACCTAGCGGCGATGTGGCGGCCCTATGTCGAGACGTGCATCGAGGCTTTCGGACCTGAGCGCGCGATGTTCGAAAGCAACTACCCGGTGGATCGCTGGGGTGCGAGCTATGCCGAGCTGTGGAATGCGTTCAAGCGGCTGACTACAGGGGCTTCGGCGGACGAGAAGCGGGCGCTCTTCGCCGGCACCGCGGCGCGAGTCTACGGGATCGAGCACCTCCTGCCCCGGTGACGCTCGACAGCCGCGACGACGCCGGTTAGGCCGGTTGCAAACCAAAACCGGAGTAGCCGATGCCGACCACCCTGCCCGCACCGTTCGACCGCCTGCGCCTGCCCGTGATCGGTTCACCCCTATTCATCATCTCGGGTCCCGAACTCGTCATTGCGCAATGCAAGGCGGGGATCGTCGGCGCGTTTCCGGCGCTCAACGCCCGCCCTTCGGGCAAGCTCGACGAATGGCTACACCAGATCACCGAAGAGCTTACCGCGCACAACCGCGACAACCCCGACCGGCCGGCGGCACCCTTTGCGGTCAACCAGATCGTCCACAGGTCGAACAACCGGCTCGAGGAAGACATGGCGGTCTGCGCCAAATGGGCGGTGCCGATGGTCATCACCTCGCTCGGCGCGCGCGAGGACGTGTTCGCGGCGGTCAAGGGTTGGGGCGGCATCACGCTGCACGACGTGATCAACGACCGTTTCGCCCGAAAGGCGATCGAAAAGGGCGCAACGGGCCTTATCCCCGTCGCCGCCGGCGCAGGAGGGCACGCCGGAACACTGTCGCCCTTCGCGATGATGCAGGAAATCCGCGCGTGGTTCGATGGTCTCGTCGCGCTGTCGGGCGCAATCGCGCACGGCCGCTCGGTTCTCGCCGCGCAGGCGATGGGGGCGGATTTCGCCTACATCGGATCGCCGTGGATCGCCACGAAGGAAGCGAATGCCGATTCCCGGTACAAGGAAGCGATCGTCGAGGCGAAGGCGGACGGCATCGTCTATTCCAATCTCTTCACGGGAGTGCACGGCAATTACCTGCGCTCGTCGATCGAGGCCGCCGGGATGGACCCGGACAACCTTCCCGAAAGCGATCCGACGAAGATGAACTTCGGCAGCGGCGGCAACACCGAGGCGAAGGCATGGAAAGACATCTGGGGCTCGGGCCAGGGAGTGGGCATGGTCGAAGCGGTCGAGACCGTTGCCGAGCGAGTCGATGCGCTCGCAAAGCAGTATCAGGATGCGAAGGAAGAACTGTCTGCAAAGGCGCTTTGAGTGGCGCCCCAAAGCTGATCGACCATCGCATCGAGCCCCGTGAAGTCGAACCCGGTGCCGATCGGGACGTGCCGATTGAGCCGCAATGGCGCGCGTGGAGGATCGAGCAGCCTGCGGCGCAGCGCCCGCTGCAGCAATGCCAGGCGGAATAGCGCTTCCTCTCCGGCCGAAACCGGAGCGCGGGGACGCGCCGCCGCCCAGCGCGCCTCGATCGAGCCGACCCGCTCGATGACCATGGCGTTGTATGCCTTGTGCGGGCCACGGTGAAGCGGAAGGCCCAGCCGGCGCGCGGCGGCAGTCCGGGCCGGTAGCAGTATGCCGTTGCGGCGGAAGTCGTCGAAACCTAGCCGCCGGGGATCGAGCGCGGCGAACAGGCGCCCGAAACAGCGGTCGCCGATCAGTTGGCGCGGCAGCAGGTGATGACGTTGGAGCGCCGGGTCGTAGTCCGCGGTACCCGGTCGATTGATCGCCCTGAACGGGAGCCGGGCGCGCCGTTGATAATCACCGCTACCGGTCATGCGCGCCGCACCCGGACGGTCTTGCCGTCGCGGGTCGGCTCGAGCGCCAGGCGCCCGCCATCGGGCGCGATGACGTGTTCCGGCATCGTGAGCTTGCCCTGGGACACGAGCTGGTTGACGAGCCGCACGCCCAGTCGCGCCGCCGCCGCCCTGTCCTTGGCGATATCGTTGGAGAACCGCAGTTCCTGGCCGGTGAACCATGCCAGCCCCTCGCTCGCCATGCCTCCTTCGGGATCGGTGTGGAACGCCGTGAAGCCGAGCGAGGGAAATGCACCCCCGTCGAGCCAGCTCGAGACGCTCGAGGCGAAGAAGTCCTTGCCGATCAGCGTCCGCGCGGGTGGCCAGCCGAATGCAACCAGGTCCGGAAGCGATCCGGCAAGCGAAACGGCGATCCCCGCCTGTGTTCGCACGACCGGGATTGAGTGCGCACCGGCAGCAAGGTGCGGTCCCGGGGAAAGCGCCGCCGCTTCGAGAGATCCGCCCGCGCCCGCAAGACCATACCGATGACGGGCCGGAGGCACGGCGACCGGCGCGCCCGGGGCAAGCCCGACGATATCGTAGGTCATCCCGTCGCGCAGGAGTTCGCATCCGGTGACCATCCCGCCGCGGTCGCCGCGTCCACCGCCGTCTGGCCCAGTCTCCACCAACCGGTGGGTCAGGTCCAGCCGCGCGGCGGCGTCGACCGCTGATGCAAGGCGATCGGCATCGGGCCGCTGCCCTTCGGTGAAGAACAACAGCAAAGCCCCCTCAGCGGCCTGCCCCCGGGATCGACCTTGCAATGTGATGAAGCGACCTTTCGCCTTCAAATCCCAGCGGTTTCGTGCCGCAAAACAAGTTATGCGTCGAGTCCTCGAAAGTTAATCGCTACGGAAATGGATCAGTTCGGCCCGGTCAGAAAATACCGGCGACTAGCCCCTCCGCGAGCGCTTCGCCCATCTCGCGGCACCGCCGGAGCGTTTCTTCGGGCACGGTCTTTGGCGCGAGAATGGCCTCGGGCGTCTGCGCGGACATGTTGGCGATCAGGGGCTCGCCCACCCGGCGAAGGCGCCAGCCGGTAGCGATCCGGTCGATCTGGCGCTGCGCGCCCTCTCCGTCCGAACCGGCAGCGATGAGCGTGGCATAGGCACGCCCTTCGACCCGGCCCAGCACCGGGTAATAGCACCTGTCGAACATCTCCTTCATGAGCCCGCTCATCGTCGCGAGATTTTCCGGAAAGGCGAACAGATAGCCCCGCGCCGCCAGCAGATCGGCGGGCTCCACCGCATCGCAGCGCAGCAGCCGCGCGCGCTCGCCCGCCCCTTCGCAGGCGGCTAGCGCCATCGCTTCGGAGGCACCCGTGCGACTGTGCCAGGCGATGAGCAGCAGGGTATCCACGCCTTCCACCATCGGTTCGCGCTGTCGATTGTCAATCGCCGGCGGGTTCCGGCGGGCATCGCACTGCGTTAGACGACCCGGATGGCATCGCAATCGCTCGCTCCCGTGTTCGGCGTCGTAAGTTCGCTTTCCGGCAAGTCATGGAGGTGGCGGGGCGGGAACATGGATGTCGGGAGTCTCGAGGACACGGCCGGCTCCGGCGCCCCGGGCGCTCTCGACGATGTCGTGACCCAGCTGCTGCTTTCACGCGGGGTGGCGCGCGACGATCTCGCCCGTCACCGGTCCCCTACGCTGCGCCAGTTTCTTCCCGACCCGTCGCACTTCCGCGACATGGATACCGCCGCGGACCGGCTTGCGCAGGCGGTCATTGCGGGCGAGACGGTGACGGTTTACGGCGATTACGACGTCGACGGCGCGACCAGCGCCGCGTTGCTCGTCCGGCTGCTCCGCACGCTCGGTCGCGACGCCCGCTACTATATTCCCGATCGACTGCTCGAGGGGTACGGACCCAGCGGCGAGGCTCTCGTTCGCCTTGGCGAAGAAGGTTCCAGCCTCATCGTCACGGTCGACTGCGGCGCGATGGCCCACGAAGCGCTGGCGCAGGCGCACGCCGCCGGGATCGATGTTATCGTGGTCGATCACCACAAGTGCGCGGCAGAAAATCCCGTGGCGGTGGCACTCGTCAATCCCAACCGCCTCGACGAGAGCTCCGAAGGTGCCGAACATGGCCATCTCGCCGCGGTGGGGGTCGCCTTCCTGCTCGCGGTGGCGCTCGTCCGCACGTTGCGGGCGCGGGGTTACTTTACTGACGGCCTCCCCGAGCCCGACCTGATGGGGCTGCTTGATCTTGTAGCATTGGGCACGGTCGCCGACGTCGCGCAGATTCGCGGGCTGAACCGCGCGTTCGTCGCGCAGGGACTGAAGGTCATGGCGCGCCGGGAGAATACCGGCATGGCCGCGCTGATCGATGCGAGCCGCCTCAAGCGAAGCCCGCGCTGCAGCGACCTGGGCTTCGCGTTGGGCCCAAGGATCAACGCAGGGGGCCGGGTCGGCGAATCGACCTTGGGAGTGCGCCTGCTGACGACCGAGGATCCCGCCGAAGCGGCCGAGATCGCCGCCAAGCTGTCGGCGCTGAACGAGGATCGCCGCGCTATCGAGGCCGAAGTCCAGGCTGCCGCGGAATCGATGCTGGAGGGCCAGCACAACCGCGCGGTGCACGTGGTCGCCGGAAGCGGCTGGCACCCTGGCGTGATCGGCATCGTCGCAGGACGGATCAAGGAGCGGACGGGCAAGCCCGCCCTCGTAATCGCTCTCGATGGCCAGATCGGCAAGGGGTCTGCGCGCTCGATCGTCGGGGTCGACCTCGGCGCAGCGATCATCGCCGCACGCGAGGCAGGCCTGCTGGTGGCGGGCGGCGGGCACGCCATGGCCGCCGGACTGACGATTGAAGCAGACAGGGTCGCAGCGCTGGCGGACTGGCTTGATTCGCGTCTCGGCGCCGCGGTCGCGCGAGCGCGGGAAAGCGAATCGATCGCGCTCGACCTTGCGCTGGCGGCAGGGGGCCTGACCCCCGCCCTGGTTGACGCGCTCGAGGCGGCCGGACCCTTCGGCATGGGATGGCCCGGCCCGCGGATCGCAATCGGTCCCGTGCGTCTCGTCAAGGCCGACATTGTGGGGACGGACCACGTTCGGGCCATTGCCGCCGGGCAGGATGGCCGCAGCTTCAAGGCCATCGCATTTCGCGCCGCCGAGACGCCCCTCGGCGAGGCGTTGCTCCATGGTTCGCGCGGCCGTTTGCTCTGGCTCGCCGGCCGCGCCAAGATCGACGACTGGGGCGACCGGTTGCAGGCGGAGCTCCAGATCGAAGACGCAGCATGGGCCGATTGATCGCGTAAGCGAGTAGCCGGGGTTGACCGCCCGTCCCCCCGCCCCTAATGGCGCGCCACGCTTTCCGGAGCGGCCCCTTCGTCTAGCGGTTAGGACGCGGCCCTTTCACGGCTGAAACACGGGTTCGATTCCCGTAGGGGTCACCACCGGTGGCGCGCCATTCGCACGGATGGCCCCTTCGTCTAGCGGTCAGGACGCGGCCCTCTCACGGCTGAAACACGGGTTCGATTCCCGTAGGGGTCACCAGCGGCAACCATGACCATCCGCATGAAACGATACGATTTGCGACCGGGCTGGCGCTCGGCTCATCGCGAGGCTAGGGCCGCTCGCGATGGATGAGCGCCGTCCCCTGCCCTGGCTCGGCCTCGCGCTGGCGGCGATCGGCGCGGGGGGGCTCCTGCTTCTCGGCGAACAGCCGTTCCTTGCGCTGGCGGTCCTGGTGCTGTGGTCAGGCTCGCTGTGGCTGTCGATCGCCGAACCACCCCCGATAGCGTCGCACAAGGCCAACGGTCCCTTCGATCGCGACACCATGGGCGAGCTGATCGAGCATTCGGGAACGCCGCTGATGCTGGTCGAGAGCGACCGGGTGGCTATCGCCAACCAGGCTGCGCGTGAGGTCCTGGGCGCCCACATCGTGGGGCAGGACATTCGCGTGGCCCTGCGCCACCCGGACGCGATCGCGCTGACCGAGCGCGACCGGCCCGCCACTGCCATGGTCAAGGGCCTGGCTCGCCGGCACGACATATGGCGGGTCAGCCGGCAGCCGCTCGGCGACGGGGCGGCAGTGATCGAGATGATCAACCGTACCGCCGAGGCTGACATCAGCCGGTCGCACACCGATTTCGTGGCCAACGCCAGCCACGAGCTGCGCACCCCGCTTGCCTCGATCATCGGGTACGCAGAGACGCTCGCCGAGGAGAACGGTGACGGCGATCCGGCGAGGCGGCAGAAGTTTCTCTCGACGATCCTGCGCGAATCGCGAAGGTTGAAGGGGCTAGTCGACGATCTGATGTCGCTTTCGCGGATCGAGGCCGAAAAGCACGAACAGCCATCCGAACTGATCGACCTCGGGCCGCTCGTCGAAAGGTCAGCCCGCGATGCCGCAGGGCCGGAGAGGACAGGGCGCCTTGAACTCGATCTGTCGCCTGGCCTTTCGGTGCGCGGCGACCAGCAGCAACTCGAGCAACTGGTCCGCAACCTGGTCGACAATGCCTTGAAGTACGGGGCCGACGACCAGCCCGTCACCGTTAGTCTCGTCGAACTGCAGGGCGGGGCCGCGCGGTTGTCGGTAACCGATCGCGGCGACGGCATAGCGCCCGAGCATCTGCCGCACCTTACCCGGCGTTTTTACCGGACCGACCCGGGGCGCAGCCGCGCTTCGGGCGGGACCGGACTTGGCCTTGCGATCGTCAAGCATATCGTGGAACGCCATCGCGGCCGGCTCGACATCGAGAGCGAGCTGGGTAAGGGGACGAGCGTCGTGGTCCGTATTCCATCAGGCGTGAACGCCGCGCAGGGATTGTCATGAAACCGTCATCAAAACGACGCATCGGCTCGACACGTTGACCCTCAACCCGCGGGACAATCGCATTCACCCATGTCACTTTCGCTTCTCCTCCTCCTCGCAATAGGGCTCGCGCTGGCTGGCTGGCTGGCTGGCCGTGCGCGCGCATGGGGTTTCCGCGCGGCGGCCGGCGGGACGAGGCTTGCTGCCTTGCCCAGCTATCACGGCTGGTATGTAGCGCTGTGGATTGCCCTGCCCTTGCTGGGGTTTATTATGCTGTGGACCGCGCTGGCTCCTGACCTGGTCCAGCAGGCGGTTCTCGCCGACCCGGCGGCGCAAGGCCTGCCGGCCTCCGATTTCCAGCGCAACGCCATCCTTGCCCAGGCGCGCGCGGTTGCGACAGGTGCAGCGGCGGTCACGACGCATCCGGACGCGGCCGCGCTGGTCGAGCCATATCGCGCGGCGATCGCCCGCTACCGGCTGATCGGGATCCTTGCGACTCTTGGCATTGCGGTGGCGGCGGGCGCGTTCGCGTTCCTGCGGCTGCGGCCGAATTTCACCGCCCGCACCCGAGTCGAGCGGGCCGTGCTCTCGGTCCTGCTGCTCGCATCTCTGGTCGCGGTCCTCACGACGCTGGGAATCCTCGTCAGTCTGATATTCGAGACGATCCGATTCTTCGGAATGATCTCTCCGATAGATTTCCTGTTCGGGACGATGTGGTCGCCCGACCCGATGGTCTCGGCCGAATCGGCGGACCCGACCCGGTACGGCGCGATCCCGCTGTTCTGGGGCACGATCTTCATCGGCGCGATCATCGCGATGATCGTTGCGATTCCGCTCGGGCTGATGAGCGCGATCTACCTGACCCAGTATGCCAGGCCCGCCTACCGCAAGTGGCTCAAGCCGGCGCTCGAGATTCTCGCCGGCGTGCCGACCGTTGTGTACGGCTACTTCGCCGCGCTTACGGTGGCGCCGGCGATCCGCGATGCCGCGCAGGCAGTCGGTTTCGCGGGGGCGAGCTCGGAAAGCGCGCTCGCCGCCGGGCTCGTGATGGGCGTGATGATTATCCCCTTCGTGTCCTCGATGGCGGACGACAGCATCGCCGCGGTGCCCCAGGCGATGCGCGACGGCAGCCTGGCGATGGGAGCGACGAAATCCGAGACGATCCGCCGCGTCCTGATCCCTGCCGCCCTGCCGGGCATCGTCGCCGGAATCATGCTGGCCGTCAGCCGCGCGATCGGCGAGACGATGATCGTCGTCATGGCCGCCTCGACTGCGGCCAACCTCAGCGCCAACCCGCTCGAGGCGATGACAACGGTCACGGTGCAGATCGTGGCGATGCTCACCGGCGAGGGCAGCTTCGACCACCCCGCAACCCTCAGTGCGTTCGCGCTCGGGTTCGTGCTGTTCATGGTGACGCTGGCGCTGAACTTCGTCGCGCTGCGCGTCGTCAAGCGGTTCCGAGAAGCATATGAGTGAGCAGGCCGAAGCATTCCGGGCGCCGACCCGCACGCCCGCGTTCGAAGCGCGGCTGAAGAAGCGCTACGCGTCGGAGCGGCGGTTCAAGGCGCTGGGCCTCGCGGCGATCCTCGTGTCGGTCGCGGTGCTGTTGTTCCTGCTGACGACGATGCTGATCAACGGCCTTGGCGGATTTCAGCGTGCCGAGGTCGAGGTACCGGTCGACTTCACGCAAGCCGGGCTATCGATCGATCCCTCGCTGTCCGATCCCGTCGAGATCCAGCAGAGCCTGCAGAACCAGGGGCTGCCGCAGGTGATCGAGTTCTTCGCCGCTCGGACGCTTGGCGAGGACGGCGCGCAGGAGATCTCGGCGGACGCCTGGCGCGAAGTCGCTTCGGCTATCGCGGAGGATCCGACCATCCTGCGCCGGACCGAGACGCTGTCGCTCCCCGCAAGTTCGGACCTTGCGGCCGGCCTTGCCGGCGAAGGCGGACCGGAAAGCCGGGCCCTCGCCGCGCGCCTTGCCGCGGAGGGCAAGCTTGGCACCGCGCTCGACCTAGGCTTCCTCGCCCGATCGGACGCGACCGATCCGCAGGCGGTCGGCATCTGGGGGGCGCTCAAGGGGTCGATGCTGACGATGTTCGTCACGCTGCTGCTCGCCTTCCCGATCGGGGTGCTTGCCGCTCTCTACCTCGAGGAATATGCGCCGAAGAACCGCTGGACCGACCTGATCGAGGTTTCGATCAACAATCTCGCCGCGGTCCCGTCGATCATCTTCGGCCTTCTGGGCCTCGCGGTCTTCCTGTGGATCTTTCCCAACATGCGTTCGGCGCCGCTGATCGGCGGCATGACGCTGGCGCTGATGACGATGCCGGTGATCGTCATCGCCGGGCGCAACGCGATCAAGGCGGTTCCGCCGTCGATCAGGGACGGGGCGCTGGCAATCGGCGCCTCACCCGTACAGGTGGTCTTCCACCACGTGCTGCCGCTCGCGCTCCCCGGCATTCTGACCGGAACGATCATCGGCATGGCGCGCGCCCTGGGTGAAACCGCGCCGCTGTTGATGATCGGCATGCGCGCGTTCGTCGCGACGCCGCCATCGGGCTTCACTTCGCCCGCGACCGTACTGCCCGTGCAGATCTTCCTGTGGTCGGACGAGATCGACCGCGGGTTCGTCGAACGCACCAGCGCGGCGATTATCGTGCTACTGCTGTTCCTGCTCGTGATGAACGGGCTAGCCATCTACCTGCGCAACAAATTCGAGAAGACCTGGTGACATTCGTCCATCCCAACCTGGAAGAAACCGACGCCAAGATGCGGGCGCGCGACGTGTCGGTGTATTACGGCGCGAAAAAGGCCATCGACGAGGTGTCGATCGACATTCCGTCGAAGTATGTCACCGCGTTCATCGGTCCGTCGGGCTGCGGCAAGTCGACCTTCCTGCGGGCGCTCAACCGCATGAACGACACGATCCCGTCCGCGCGGGTCGAGGGTTGCATCGAGCTCGACGGGGAAGACATCTACAAGTCCGGCATGGACGTCGTGCAGCTGCGCGCCCGGGTCGGCATGGTGTTCCAGAAGCCCAATCCGTTCCCCAAGTCGATCTACGAGAACATCGCCTACGGCCCGCGCATCCACGGCCTCGCGGAAGGCAAGGCCGAGCTTGACGACATCGTCGAGCGCTCCTTGAAGCGCGCCGGCCTGTGGAACGAGGTCAAGGATCGCCTCAGCGACAGCGGCACCGCGCTGTCGGGTGGCCAGCAGCAGCGCCTGTGCATCGCCCGCGCGGTCGCGGTCGATCCCGAGGTTATCCTGATGGACGAGCCCTGTTCGGCGCTCGATCCCATCGCGACCGCCAAGATCGAGGAACTGATCGACGAGCTGCGTGGCAACTACGCGATCGTCATCGTCACCCACTCGATGCAGCAGGCCGCGCGGGTCAGCCAGCGCACGGCCTTCTTCCACCTCGGCAACATGGTGGAGTATGGTCGCACGTCGGACATATTCACCAATCCGCTCGAGGAGCGGACCAAGGACTACATCACGGGCCGCTACGGCTAGGACACGGAACGACATGGAACACACGGTCAAGGCCTTCGACGAGGATATTACCAAGCTGCGCGGACTGATTGCGCAGATGGGCGGCATGGCCGAAGTTGCCGTGCAGAACGCGATGGACGCGCTGGTCAAGGGCGACGACGCGCTGGCCGACCGCATCATTGCCGAGGACAAGAAGCTCGACGCGCTCGAGAGCGAGGTCGACAAGCTGGCGGTCCGGATCATCGCCCTGCGCGCGCCGATGGCGGACGACTTGCGCGAGGTCATCGCGGCGTTGAAGATCGCCGGCGTGGTCGAGCGGATCGGCGACTACTCCAAGGCGATCGCCAAGGCCTCGCGCCAGATCGAGGACCGCAAGAAGTTCGGGCCCCTCACGCTCGTCCCGGCGATGGGGGAAATTGCGGCCGAAATGGTTCATGACGCGATGACCGCCTATGCCGCGCGCGACGCGGTGCTCGCGCGCGAGGTGATCGTGACCGACGAGAAGGTCGACAACTTCTACGAATCGATCTTCCGCAACCTCGTCAGCCACATGGTCGAGAACCCGTCGACGATCAGTTCGGCCGCGCAGATGCTGTTTGTCGCCCGCAACCTCGAGCGGATCGGGGACCACGCGACCAACGTTGCCGAGATGGTGCATTTCGCCGCCACGGGCGCCTATCCGGTCGATGCCGATTTCTGATGCGGGGGCACCGTGCGGCGCGGCGGTCAACGCTTCGTCCTCAGGGTGTAACAATTCGCGTGTGGAAAGGCGGTCGATGACCGCTGCCAAGCTTCTCCTGGTCGAAGACGACCCATCGCTTGCCGAACTGCTCGAATACCGTTTCGCGAACGAGGGCTATTCGGTCCGCGTGACATCTGACGGCGACGAGGCACTCCTGCTCGCGGCAGAGGACGTGCCCGACCTCATCATTCTCGACTGGATGATCGAGGGGACCAGCGGGATCGAGGTCTGCCGGCGCCTGCGCCGCGACAAGGCGACTGCGCACGTGCCGATCATCATGCTCACCGCGCGCGAGGGAGAGGACGACAAGATTCGCGGGCTCGAGACGGGGGCCGACGACTACCTGACGAAGCCCTTCTCTCCGCGTGAACTCCTGGCCAGGGTCGCCGCGGTCCTGCGGCGCATTCGTCCCGCGCTGGCCGGCGAGACCATCGCCGTTGGCGATATCTTGCTCGATCCGGTGGCGCACCGGGTATCTAGGCGGGGGCAACCAATCCATCTCGGCCCCACCGAATACCGCCTCCTGAAATTCCTGATGGAGAGCCCCGGGCGCGTATTCAGCCGCAGCCAGCTGCTCGACGGCGTCTGGGGTACGGAGAGCGAGATCGAGCTGCGCACCGTCGACGTCCACATTCGCCGCCTGCGTCAAGCGATCGCCATCGACGGGGCAAAGGACCCGGTCCGCACTGTGCGGTCAGCAGGGTACTCTCTAGAAGGCTAGCGCGCGCCGCATCGGTGCACAGGGTCACCGGCACACCCCACCCCACCCGCGCGCCTGCTGATCGAGGTGCAGGTGATCGCGGTGGGCGGCGTTGTAATCGGGGCCAAGGACCGTGCCGAACGCCTCGCAGGCCCCGTCGCGGACGCGGCGCAGAAACACCGCCTCGGCATCGTTTCCGTCCCAATCCCGCAGCACCGAGACCCGGCGGCCATCCTCGAGGACAAAGGCGGCGATGTCGATGGCGTTGCCGGTCGCGTGCTCGCTCCAGCCGCCAGTCGATCGGCCATAGAGTCGCCGGCAACTGAATGCGCCGAGGTGCTCGACCCCGGCGAGCGGGGACCCGAGCATCTCGCGGGCGGCCGGGCGAACCTCACGCTCCAGCCAGCGCTCCAGACCGGCCGCGACGGCGCAAGTCGTGGGAGGCGCGCCGGGGCGCAGCGGAATATCCTGCAGAACGACCCGGTCCCGGCGCAGGCACGCTCCTTCACCGGCGGGGGCGAGTTCGGTGAATGCGACATCGCTTCGGCCGAGTATGTCACGGCATCGGTCCCGGTCGACGCGCAAGTCGGCGAGCTTCTGCCGCGTGGCCCAGCCATCGGGGTCCCCGAGGCGCAAGGGCGCCCAGGGATTGGCCTCGGGATGCGCGTCGAGCCATGCCTTGCCGGCCAGCGCCAGCGCTGCGGCGATCAGTGCAATGAATGCCAGGCGATCGAAGCGGGACGGGCGCCAGCGCCGTGCCGCGCGCAAGAGATCGGCACGCCTCATCGCATCGCAAGGTCGACGAGGAGCCCGGCCGCGATTGCGACAAGTACCACGCCTACCGCCATATCCGCCTTGCGACGGACCTCCGGCTGCGCAAGCGCCGTCGCCACGCGCCGCCCCGCGCCGATGTAAAGACCGCCCACCGCCAGGTCGATGACCATGGCGACGACCGCGAGCACGACGATCTGCGGCACGACCGGGATCCGCTGATCGATGAACGGTGGCAGCAAGGCTACCACGTAGACGAGCGACTTCGGGTTGCCGATCGCGACGAGGATTCCCCCGGCGAAGGAGCGGCGCCCGTGACCGTCGCGCGCGCCCGGCCCGGCCGGGAACCGGTTGCCTGCGCGCAGGATGCCCCTGACCCCGATCCACCCCAGGTAGACCGCGCCGGCAACAGCCAGCGCCGTGAAAGCCCTGGGCCACGCTGCGGCGATCGTGCCGAGACCCAGTGCGGCCAGCAGCCACCAGACGATATAGCCCAGTTGCATCCCCAGCAGAGCCGCAAGTCCGCTGCGCCAACCGTTCATGATGGTTCGCGCCATTACGAACAGCATCGATACACCGGGTACGATGCTGGTGACTGCGGTCATCAGCGCGAAGGCGGCAAGGCGTTCGGGATCGATCACCGTACGCCCGCTAGGGGGACACGGTCGATTCGTCGATTCAAGCGAGC
The DNA here is from genome assembly GCF_051912845.1 of Tsuneonella sediminis. Lineage (NCBI taxonomy): Bacteria > Pseudomonadati > Pseudomonadota > Alphaproteobacteria > Sphingomonadales > Erythrobacteraceae > Tsuneonella > Tsuneonella sediminis. The sequence continues at coordinate 346,927 of NZ_JBNCBU010000001.1, forward strand.
GAGGCCGGAGCGCGGCTTTCCCTCCCGGCCGACATGCTGTTGGACAAGAGCTAGTGGAAGTCGCGGCTTGGTGGCAGCGGCATGAGCCGGGGGACGATGCGCGTGTCGCGCGGGTGGCCGTGAAAGCCGCACTCCCGGTTGTTGGCAGGCGGAGGCTCCCAAGGCTCGACCGGCGGCCTTGCGCTTGGATCGTCCGTGTCCGGGCGCAAGTCGTCGCGCGGGCCCGACCGGCCCGGCAGCGGGTTGTTGCAATGGTCGGCGCGGGCGATCGGGGTGCGGATCAGGTCGTCGCTCAGACGGTGGAGCTCGTGCGTTGCGTCGGTCATATGATGGGCGATCACGTGGATCACCTCATCGTCGTATTCGACCCGGCCGCGCACCTCCATCAGTCGCGATCCCATCACCACCTTGCGCTGCCTTTCCTTCAGATCGGGCCAGACGACGAGGTTGATGACTCCCGTTTCGTCCTCGAGCGTGATGAAGCACACGCCCTTGGCGCTGCCCGGCCGCTGGCGGATCAGGACCACGCCCGCGACCTGCACCATCGAGCGGAACTTGCGCGCGCGCAGGTCGCAGGCCCGCACGAAGCCGCGCTCGGCCAGGCTGGCGCGCAGGAACGCCATCGGGTGCGCCTTCAGGCTGAGGCGCGTGGTCTGGTAGTCGGCGACCACTTCTTCGCTGAGCGGCATCGCGGGAAGCGCGGTGGGCTGCGCCTCCGTCCCCTCGTCGCGTGTCTCGGCAAAGGCAAACAGCGGCAGGTCCGGCCCGCCGACGAGGCTGCGTGCGTCCCACAGCGCCTGGCGTCGGGGCAGCCGCAACGACTGGAACGCGTCGGCGCTGGCGAGCCGCTCGATATGCGCTGGGCTCACGCCGGCGCGATCGCGCAGCGCCGCGACATCGGCAAAGGCCCCGCGTTCGGCCCGCTCGGCCAGAAGGCGGGCGGCGACGTGCTCGGGCAGCCCGTCGATCTGCCTGAGGCCGAGGCGCAGCGCGACGTGGCGATCGAGGCGGCCCTTGTCTGCCCTGGCGCTGTCTCGGGACCCTGCCTTCTCCTCGCCCGTGACCTCGAGCGTGCAATCCCACTGCGACGCGTTGACGTCGGCGGGCAGCACCGTGACGCCATGCTCCACGGCGTCACGCACGATCTGCGCCGGGGCGTAGAAGCCCATCGGCTGCGAATTGAGCAGCGCGCAGCCGAACGCCGCGGGAAAGTGGCACTTGAGCCAGCTCGATACGTAGACGAGGTGCGCGAAACTCGCCGCATGGCTTTCGGGGAAGCCGTATTCGCCAAAACCGCGGATCTGGTTGAAGCAGCGCTGCGCGAACTCGCGGTCATAGCCGCGCTGCACCATGCGCTCGACCATCATGTCCTGCAGCTCGTCGACCATGCCCCGGCTGCGGAACGTCGCCATCGCCTTTCTCAACCGGTTGGCTTCGGCGCTGGAGAACTTCGCCGCGTCGAGCGCGATCTTCATCGCCTGCTCCTGGAAGATCGGGACCCCCAGCGTCCGCTCGAGGATGCTCGACAGCTCGTCTGGCGGGCCGTGTTCGGGACCCGGCGCCGGGATCACCACCTGCTCGGCCCCGCGGCGGCGTTTGAGGTAGGGATGGACCATGTCGCCCTGGATCGGCCCCGGGCGGACGATCGCGACCTGAATCACCAGATCGTAGAATTCGCGCGGGCGCAGTCGCGGCAGCATGTTCATTTGCGCGCGGCTTTCGACCTGGAACACCCCGAGCGAATCGCCCTTGCGCAGCATCGCGTAGGTTTCCGGGTCCTCACGCGGGACCGTGGCCAGCGTCAGCGTGCGATCATGGGTGTTTTCAACAAGATCGAGGCATTTCCTGATGCAGGTCAGCATGCCGAGCGCAAGTACGTCGACCTTGAGGATGCCGAGCGCCTCGATGTCGTCCTTGTCCCACTCGATGAAACTCCTGTCGGGCATCGCCCCGTTGCCGATCGGCACGGTCTCGGTCAGCGGCCCATCGGTGAGGATGAACCCGCCCACGTGCTGAGACAAATGACGCGGCATTCCGATCATCTGCTCGGTCAGCTTGAGAACCCGCCTGAGGTGGGGATCGCCCACGTCGAGGCCGGTTTCCGCGACATGGGCCTCGCCGATCTCCTTGCCCCACCCGCCCCACACGGTGCGCGCGAGCGCACTGGTCACGTCTTCGGACAGGCCCATCGCCTTGCCCACTTCGCGGATCGCCATGCGCGGACGATAGTGGATCACCGTGGCACACAGGCCCGCGCGGTGGCGGCCGTACTGGCGGTAGATGTGCTGGATCACTTCCTCGCGCCGCTCGTGCTCGAAGTCGACGTCGATGTCGGGCGGTTCCTTGCGCTCTTCGGAAATGAAGCGGTCGAACAGCAGCGCGTGCTTGGCCGGGTCCACGCTGGTTATCCCGAGGCAGTAACAGACCGCCGAGTTGGCCGCCGAGCCGCGTCCCTGGCACAGGATCGGCGGATCGACCCCGCGTGCGTAGTCGACGATGTCCTTGATGGTGAGGAAGTAGCGCGCGAGGTCGAGCTTGCCGATCAGTGCCAGTTCGCGTTCGATCGTCGCGGCAACACTTTCCGGCAAGCCATTGGGATAACGCCATTTTGCCCCTTTCCAGGTTTCCCGTGCGAGGAACGCCTGGGGCGTCATGCCGTCGGGATAGATCTCCTGCGGATACTCGTATTGCAGTTCGTCGAGGCTGAACGTGCAGGCATCGGCCACCGCGCGCGCTGCTGCGATGGCGTGGGGCCAGCGAGCGAACAGCGTGGCCATCTCGGCGGGGCTCTTGAGGTGCCGCTCGGCGTTGCCGAACAGCAGGTGGCCGGCCTTGTCGACGGTCGTCTTGTGCCGGATCGCCACCATCACGTCCTGCAACGGGCGCCGGTCCGGCGCGTGATAATGCACGTCGTTGGTGGCGAGCAGGGTCAACCCGCTCTCGCGGGCAAGCGTATCGAGCCGGTCGATCCGCGCGATGTCGTCGCCGGCGTGAAGATGACTCGCGGCGAGGTGCCGAAGAGTGGGAAGCCCCGCCGCCAGGTGACTGACAAGCTGAAAGAATTTTCCACTGACCGCATCCTGCACCTGTTCGCGGCCCAGGGAAACGACGTTGCTAGCCCAGGCCGGCACGGTGAACCGGGCTTCGAGGTCGTCCGGCGGCAGCAGGATCAGCTGCACGCCCTCGCCATGCGCGGCCAGCATCGCGAGATCGATGTCGCACGCGCCCTTGGCCTGCCATTCCCCTTCGAGGGTGTGCATCCTCCCCGCGCTGATCAGCCTGCACAGGCGGCCGTAGGCAGCGCGATCCGTGGGATAGGCAAGGAAGGCCAGCCCCTCGACCGTCTCGATCCGGCAGCCGATGACGGGCCGCATCTTGAGCGTGCGGGCCTCGGTGTGGACGCGCACCACGCCGGCCATCGAGTTGGCATCGGCGATGCCGATGGCGTCGTAGCCCAGCGCGCGCGCGGTCAGCACGAGGTCGACCGCATCCGAGGCGCCGCGCAGGAAGCTGAAGTTCGAAACAAGCCCCAGTTCGACGAACGGGGCGCGCGGCGGCGGGGCTACGGCAGCGGGATCGTCGAGCTCGATCCGCCGGCGCGGGATGAGGAGGTCGTTCTCGGGCACGTCACGCCGTCAGTTCCGCGAGCCGGTTCTTTACCGCGGCGAGATCGGCGTCGAACATTCGCGACTGCTCTTCACGCGCGGCGCCATCGAGGCGCAGCAGGTAACTGGGGTGCGCGGTGACCCACAGTTCGCTGCCATCTTCCAGCGGGATCGGGGCCCCCCGGGCCTTCGAGATGCTGACCGTCTTGCCGAGCATCCCGCGGGCCGCGCTCGCGCCCATCGCGAGGATGAGCCTGGGCTGCACGATCGCGCGCTCGCTCTCGATCCACCAGCGGCAGGTATCGATCTCCTTCGCCGTGGGCGACTGGTGCAGCCGTCGCTTGCCGCGCTGAACGAACTTGAAGTGCTTGACCGCGTTGGTGACGTAGGCCGAACGGCGATCGATCCCCGCGCGTTCGAGATGGCGGTCGAGCAGCTGCCCGGCAGGCCCCACGAAGGGCCGGCCGGCTAGGTCCTCCTGATCTCCCGGCTGCTCGCCGACGATCATCAAGGCGGCGTCCTGCGGCCCCTCCCCCATCACCGCATGATTGTCGAGGCTGCCGATCGGGCACTTGCGGCAGGCGTGGATCGCCTTGTCGACGGCCGCTAGCGTTTCGGGCCTTTCCTCGAACTCTAGGCTTCCGGCGGCGACCATCTGCGACTCCCGCGACTGCGCCCCTGCGACCAGCTCGGGGATGAGCGCCGCCTCGGGCATGTTCTTCCAGTACTTGCGGGGCATTTCCTTGAGCATGGCCCCGATCTTCAAACGCGCGGGGTTGAAGATCGACGCGTAGTACTTGCGCCACAAGTCCTCGGTCGGATCGCCCGAAGGTGCATCGGAACGCCGGGCAGGAGGGCCTTCCTCGAGTACCGTTCCATCCCAGTGCAGCGAACCTTTCGGCGTCAGGATCGACCACTCCATGTTGGCGAACCGGCGCACGAAGAAGCCGGCATTGGTGCGCAGGATGTGATGCTCGGGCTCGAACCACGCGACGTAATGCTCGCCCGCCTCGTCGTCCTCGCTCTCGACGAGGCGGAAGCGGACGAAGGCGCGCATCTTGTGGATGTCGCGGCGCACCGTGCGCGCGAGCTCGTCGAGCCGGCGCACATCGGGATCCGCGCCGTCCTCGAGCAGGCGCGGGTTCGCCTGCAAGCGCCAGAGCAGGCGGTATAGCAGCGAGAACCGTTCGGGGTCCGAATGGCAGATCGCGCTCCTTGCAAGCTGCACGAACGCCTTGCTCGCGCGGACCGGCGGGGCATCGGCCGGCGGCACGGGGACCCGGCGATCCCCGTGGCTGAACAGGTTGCCCGACCCGCCCGGCTCGACCCACGCGACGCGGTCGGGCGGCACGTCGCACTGGACGAGTCCGCGCGCCCGTTCGCGCCAGAAATCGAAGTCGTCCGCCTCGGGCAGCGCCACGACGTAATACGTGCCCGACTTGACGTGCTGGAGGGCGGTCATGCCGCGAACAGCTCGAGCTGCTCCTGCCTGGGCGCGAGCAGCGCGCGCAGGTCGGCCCGGTCGGTAAGAAGGACCGGCCGCCAGTCGGCGGTCACGATGAACGGACGCACCTTGGCGATCGAGACCGTGAGCTTGGCGACATCGTCGAGCCGCATGGTCCGGTGCCTCCGGCTGGCAAGGATGCGGTTCACCGCCCTCACCCCCAACCCCGGAACACGCAGCAGTTCGTCGCGTCCCGCCCGGTTGACGTCCACCGGGAACCGCTCGCGGAACTTCAATGCCCAGGCGAGCTTGGGGTCGATATCGAGCGGCAGGTTGCCGTCGGCCTCGGTCGCCTGCATCACCTCCTGCGGCTGATAGCCGTAGAACCGCATCAGCCAGTCGGACTGGTAGAGCCGATGCTCGCGGATCAACGGCGGGCGCTTCAGCGGCAGTACCGCGCTGGCGTCGGGAATCGGCGAAAACGCGCTGTAGTAGACGCGGCGCAGGCGGAAGCTGTCGTAGAGCCGGCTTGCCTTGCCGACGATGTCCGCATCGCTTGCCGCGTCCGCGCCGACGATCATCTGGGTCGACTGGCCGGCGGGCGCGAAACGCGGGGCGTGGCGGAAGCGTTTCCGGTTGTCCTTCGCCTCGACGATGTCGCTCTTCAGCTTGCCCATCGCGCCCTCGATCTGGCGGGCGTTCTTGTCGGGCGCGAGACGGGTGAGGCCCGCGTCGGTGGGCAATTCGACGTTGATCGAAACGCGATCGGCATAGAGCCCGGCCTGGTGGACCAGTTCGGGGTCGGCCTCGGGAATGGTCTTCAGATGGATGTAGCCGCGAAAATCGTGGTCCTCGCGCAGAATTCGGGCGACCTCGACCAACTGCTCCATCGTGTGGTTCGAACTCTTCACGATGCCCGACGAAAGGAACAGCCCCTCGATGTAGTTGCGGCGATAGAAGCTGAGCGTGAGATCCACGACCTCCTGCGGTGTGAATCGGGCACGGCGCACGTTCGAGCTCTTGCGGTTGACGCAGTAATGGCAGTCGAACACGCAATGGTTGGTCAGCAGGATCTTTAGCAGCGAAATGCAGCGGCCGTCGGGTGCATAGGCATGGCAGATGCCCATCCCCTCGGTCGAACCGATGCCTTTCCCGCCGCTCGAATTGCGTTTTGCCGTGCCCGACGACGCGCACGACGCATCGTATTTCGCCGCGTCGGCGAGGATTTCGAGCTTCTCGATGATGGACTGCGTACCCATATGTTCTTTATATGTTCTCACGCCCGGTTCGCAACAGGAGAATGTCGATTTCGGTGATGGCGAACGCGGCGTTCACCAGTTTCCGCCAGCCGATGTTCAGCATTCCGGGCAATCTTCGAACGCGATGGAGCCGCTGCGCAGTCACGAACCCGAAACCGTCGTCGACCGCCGCGCGTGCCGGCGCGTGCAGACCACCTGCCCCGCGATCCTGCAGACCATGACCACGCTGACGACCGGGACCCTCGCCGACATCTCCGTATCGGGTGCCCGATTCGAGGCCGTCGATCCGCCCGGTGCTGGTGCCACCGCGCTGCTGCGCTGGGGCGACCACGAGGCCGTATGCACGATCGTCTGGTCGGAGCACGATTCGTGCGGAGTAGTGTTCAAGCAGGCGCTGTCCGCCGAGGTGGTCGCCGAGACGGCCGCGCTGACCCGCGTGCGCGAGGTTCCCATCGCGAGCGTGGGCAACATCACGCAGGGCCGCCGCCGGTCATCGACCTTTCGCAAGACCCCGGCGGTCGAGCAGCCCGCTGTCGCCAGCACCCCGCTGCCGGGACCGGCGTCATCGCTCGCCGAGGTGCTCGCGAGGTTCCGCCGTGGCGGTCCAGCGGGATACTAGCGGCACCGCTCAGGCACACAGCCCCTGCAGGAACCAGTCGGGCACCCCGCCCCGCCCGTCACCGATCAGGCCCAGGCGGTAGATCCAGTATCGCCGACCCGCGTGGTCCTCGATCCGGTAATAATCGCGCAGGCGCGCCGAGCCCCTCTCCCGCCACCATTCGGGCGAGATGCGTTCCGGCCCCTCGACGCGAACCACCTCGTGCACCTCGCCCCGCCAGCGGAAGCGCTGCGGATAGCCGTCGGGGGTGGCGTAGAGCACCGCGATCTTCTCGGCTTTGTCGAGCAACTTCAGGGGCCGCGCGTGGAACGCGAGTTCGCCCTGGGCCGCGGGCTCCGGCTCGAGCGGGGGCTGCCAGCGCTGCGCGCGTTCGGGAATGTGGCTGGGGTACAGCACCGGGCGCTGCACCGCGCACGGGCCGAGCCGCACGGTCAGCCGGTCGATGCAGGCAGCGAGCGAGGTACCGTGTTCCTCGGCGGCGGCTTCGATATCGGCCTGCGCCAGCGCGAGCGGTTCGGCCCAGCTCGACCGCAGGCGCACGGTCTCGATCCCGAAGCCTGCGTCGACATCGTCGAGGCGGGCGGAAAACAGCCGGACGATATGCGCCGCCTCGCGCGTGGCGGCGGCCATTTCGAGCCGGCGTACCACGACTTCACCGTCGACCCGCCACATCCCCAGTTCGAGCCGGCGTGCCCCCAGTCCCTGGCCCTCGAGCTCGCGCGCCATGTCCGCGGCAAGGTCGGCGACCACCTGGTCGAGCAGGTCCCGGTGACGGATCGGCTCCATCAGCCGGCGCTGCACCAGCGGCATCTGCTGCGGGACGACCGGCAGCAGGGGCTCGGGCACGCGCCCGAGCAGCTGGTCGAGCCGCACGAGCGGATTGGCGCCAGGCGACTTGCGATTGCGGAACCGGCGGTGAAGCGCGTCACGCCCCCTCGTGTCGCCAAACCGCCCGGTGAGATCGCCGATCCGCTTGAGGCCGAGCCGCCGCAACACCGCCAGGACATCGGCGTCGAGCCGCAGCGCGGCGACGGGAAGATCGCAGAGCGCAACCTCGGTATCGCCGTCGACGGGAAGGATCGCGGCGGCCGGACCATAGTGCGACAGCGCCCATGCCGCCCCCGCGGTGGGCGCGATCGCCACCCTGGCCGCAAGGCCGCGGGCCTCGAACCGTGCACCGGCATCGGCAATCAGCCGCTTTTCGCCACCAAACAGGTGCGCGACCGCCGTGACGTCGACAAGCAGACCGTCAGGCGCGTCCATCGCGCTCCACGGGCCCCAGCGCAGCGCCCAGATGGCGAGCTTTTCGAGGAAGTCGTGATCGCCCGCCGGGTCGCTGGAGTGGACCGCAAGCTGCGGACACAGCGCGCGCGCATCGGCCAGCATCATGCCGCTACGCGCACCGGCCCCCAGCCCGGCTGCGTTGGCGGCATCGATCCGCGGACCGTGCGCGGTCTCGGTAATCAGGACTGTGGGCTGGGCGTCGGCGCCCTCACCCGGCGCCAGCCCCTTACCCAGCCGCCAGCGATCGATCGCCAGACGCGAAAGCCAGACCGAGAGGATACGGCGCGGCCGCGCCCCACTGGTCGGTATCGGCGTCGGCGCGACGCTCGGCGACGAGTGCATGCTCGTCATCGCGCAGGGTCCATGTGCCGGGAGGATGCATTCGCGCGCGGAACAACTCGGCCCGCCATGAGGGGATGCCGGGCGCTTCGCCGTTCCAGCGCGGACGCGGTGAGGCCGCGGCGGTCACGTCCCACCGCAGCCGCGCCGAGGACAGGTCGCGTGTCGCGTCGAGCCGGACCAGCCAGAGCGGCACGCCGTGCTTCTCCGCGGTGAGCGTCAGCCTTCGCGAGGCGGTGAAATCGAGCGCCCGCGGATTGCCCGCGATCTCCCCCACCACGGCCGCCACCTCGCGGCATCGCAACCCTTCCTCGAGTGCAAAGAGCGCGTCTTCGGAGCTTTCGCAGGCAACGTGCACTAGACGGTCGCGGAACACGCGCGGCAGGCCTGGACGGTATGGCCGCCCACCCTTGCGCAGCGCATCGCGATCCTGAACCCACAGCAGCACGCGGCGGTCCTCCGTCTCGGCGCCGGCGCCGCGACCCGCCGCGCGCAGCGCGTCGGCCGCGAGCGCCAGCGCGGCCGCCGCGCCGCTGGCCTCGCTCGAGGCGGCGAACACCTCGCTATGGTGCGCCCCTGCCAGCCCCGGCCGCCAGCGCGGGGTGTGGGTGGACAGGCCGGCGAGCCCGGAGGCCGGCAGGAGCGCGTTCGATAACTGGGTCATGGCAGGGAGACGACTCATTCGTTCTCTTTATGTTCCTGTCCGCATCGATTCGCAACGGCGGAACAAACCTGTCCCCAGCCCCGTTCGCCCAGCGAAGGAGACAGTCATGAAATACGACACCGGCAACGCCGACGAGCTGAAACAGAAATTCTGGAGGAGCCTGGCCGATTCCCCATTCGTGTTCGTGTCGCTGCGGTCGGCCGCCGGCGATGCCGTGCCGATGACCGCGCAGCTTGACAAGGATGCGAACAGCGCGATCTGGTTCTTCACCTCGCGCGGCCATCACCTCGCGCAGATGGGACCCGCCACCTGCACGTTCGCAGGCAAGGACCACGACATGTTCGCCCGCTTCGAGGGCACCCTCGTCGAAGAGACAAGTCGCGAGCGGCTCGACAAGCAATGGTCCAATTTCGTCGAGGCGTGGTTCCCGGGCGGCAAGGACGATCCCAACCTCCTGATGCTGCGGATGGACCTGGGCGAAGCCGAAATCTGGAGCGGCGACCAGAGCCTGCTGACTACCGCCAAGATGGCGCTCGGCATGGACGTACGCGACGACATGGAAGGCAAGCACGCCGAAACCTCGCTCTGACATGAAGCGGACAAGCAAAAGGGCCGCCCCCGCGAGGGAGCGGCCCTTTTTTGTGGGTGTCCCCTCAGCGGTGGCTTTCGGGGGTGTCGATCGGGAAGTCGTGCTCCTGACCGCCGATGTCGTCGACGACCTCGACGATCCCGCGGCCAAGGTGGCTGTTGCGCCGGCTATAGGCGAAATAGACCAGCAGGCCGATCACCGTCCAGATCGGCAGCACCAGCATGGCGGCGCTCGGCAGGTTGAGGAACAGGAACAGGCATCCCGCGATCGTCAGCGGCCCGATGACGATCAGGCCCGGAACGCGGAACGTCCGCGGGCGGTCGGGATCGGACCGCCGTAGCAGCATTACCGCCACGGCCACCATGAGGAACGCGTAGAGCGTGCCCGCGTTGGCGATGTCGGCCAGCTGCCCGACCGGGAAGAACGCCGCGGCAATCGCCACGACCACCCCGGTGATCGCGGTAACCACGTAGGGCGTGCGCCACTTGGGGTGAACCTTGGACAGGCCCTCGGGCAGCAGTCCGTCACGGCTCATCACGAAGAAGATGCGGGTCTGCGCGAACAGCAGAACCAGGATCACCGAAGGCAGGGCAAGAATCGCGGCGTAGCCGAGCATGTTGCCGATCGGACCGAAGCCGATCTGCCGCAGGACGTGAGCGAGCGCCTCGTTCGAACACACCAGCGCGTCGGCGTATTGCGGCATCGCGCACTGACGGGCGAGTTCGGCCGATCCGGCCGGGAACGGCACGCCGTTGGGTCCCATGATGGGCTGGCCGCCGATCGTGCCGATCGCGCCGGCCGCGACGAGGATGTAGAACACGGTGCAGAAGAGCAGCGATCCCACGAGGCCGATCGGCACGTTCCGCTGCGGGTTCTTGGTCTCTTCAGCCGCGGTCGAGACCGCATCGAAGCCGACATAGGCGAAGAAGATCGTTGCCGCCGCGCCCACCGCGCCGACGCCGGTTCCCCAGCCGCCGAACACGCCGGCGGGAAGGAAAGGATTGAAGCGCTCCGCATCAAACTCGGCGCTGGTCAGCGTGAGCGCGATGAACGCGGTCAGCGCGGTGACCTTGATGAGCACCAGCACCGCGTTGACCTTGGCGCTTTCGCTCGTGCCGATCATGAGGAGCCAGGTCACCAGCAATGCGATGATCAGCGCCGGCAGGTTGATGAAGCCGCCCGGCGCGCCGCCAAGGGCAAGCGGGCCGGCCGTGAGCCAGGCCGGCAGTGCTATTCCGAAGGTATCGTTCAGGATCGTGCCCGTGAAATACCCCGACCAGCCGACCGAGACCGCGGACGCGGCGATCGCGTACTCGAGTATCAGCGCCCAGCCGACCGTCCAGGCGAGGAATTCGCCCATCGTCGCGTAACTGTAGGTGTAGGCGGAACCCGCGACGGGGATCATTGCGGCGATCTCGGAATAGCAGAGCGCGGCGACGATGCAGACCGCGCCGGCGATCACGAACGCGAGCATCAGGCCGGGGCCGGCCTTTTGCGCACCCGCCGCGGTCAGCACGAAGATACCGGTGCCGATGATGCAGCCGATTCCGAAAAGCATGAGCTGGAACGCACCGAGCGTGCGCTTGAGCGATTTCTTTTCCGCCGTCGCCAGGATGGCGTCTAGCGGCTTTACGCGGTCGAGTAGCATGGACCCGTATTCCCTTTTGTCAGGCGGCCATGGCGGCCTGCCTCCCTCATGGCGCGCGAAGCTAGCGCCCCGCTCTCTCAAGGCAAGCCAAATGTCCGGGCTTTCCCCGCATCGGTGGCGCGGCTAGGAGGTGCGCGATGTCCACCACCTTCCAGCTCGACACCGCCACCAGCCGGGCGCACCCCACCCCGCAGCCGATGCGGCGCCTGACGGTGCCGGCGATCAAGGCACGCAAGACCGACGGCGAGACGGCCGATCCGCTGGTGATGCTTACCGCCTACACCGCCCGGCAGGCCCAGCTGCTCGACCAGCACTGCGACATGCTGCTGGTCGGCGACTCACTCGGGCAGGTCATCTACGGGCTGCCCTCGACGCTGCAGGTAACGCTGGAAATGATGATCGCGCACGGCGCGGCGGTCGTGCGCGGCAGCTATCACAGCCTGGTGATCGTCGACATGCCGTTCGGCTCCTACGAGGCCAGCCCGCAGAAGGCCTTCGAAAGCGCCAGCCGTATCATGGCCGAGACGGGATGCGCCGCGGTCAAGCTGGAGGGCGGCGCGGCGATGGCCGAGACGATAGCGTTTCTCTCCGGCCGCGGCATTCCGGTCATGGCGCACGTGGGCCTGACGCCGCAGGCCGTCAACTCGCTGGGCGGTTACGGCGCGCGCGGGCGCAGCGAGGAGGAGCACGCCAAGATCATGTCCGATGGCCGGGCGGTGCAGGACGCAGGCGCCTTCGCGGTCGTCGCGGAGGGCGTCATCGAGCCGATCGCGATCGAACTGACCGATGCGCTCGCAATCCCCGTCATCGGCATCGGCGCGAGCGCGCAGTGCGACGGCCAGGTGCTCGTGACGGAAGACATGCTCGGCATGTTCGAGCGGGTGCCGCGTTTCGTGAAACGCTATGAGGACATGGCCAGCGTCATCTCCAAGGCGGCCGAAACCTACGCCACAGAGGTTCGCGAGCGGGCGTTCCCGACCGCCGACCAGACCTACCAGCCCAAGAATTAAAGCCGGACAATCCCCACATGAACACGCTCAAGCGGTATTACGGCTTCTCGCTGATCTTCACGCTCGCCTGTCTAGGGCTGGGCGTCTGGTACGGCATATCGAGCACGGGCACGGCAATCGGTACCGCGCAGATGCTGTGGATCATCGTCGTGCTGTCGGTGCTCGAGATCTCGCTCAGCTTCGATAATGCGGTGGTCAACGCATCGGTGCTCAAGGACATGGACCGGGTCTGGCAAAAACGGTTCCTCACCTGGGGCATTGCCTTTGCGGTGTTCGGCATGCGCATCGTCTTTCCGCTTGCGATCGTGGCGATCGCGGCCGGGATAGGCCCGGTCGAGACGATCCGCCTGTCGCTCAATGATCCTGTCGAATACGAAAGGCTGGTGTCGAGCGCGCACATCGGCATTGCCGGGTTCGGCGGCGCGTTCCTCGCCATGGTGGGGCTGAAATTCTTTTTCGACGGCGAGAAGGACGTCCACTGGATCGAGGTTTTCGAGCGTTTCCTCGGCCGGTTCGCTGCGCTGCCCGCCGCCGAGATCGGCCTTTTGCTGCTGGCCATCTGGGGCATTTCGCTGCTTCTTCCCGATGCCGACGCGCTGACCTTCGTCGTGGCCGGAATCCTCGGGATCGTGACCTTCATCGCGGTCGAGGGGGTCAGCACCCTGCTCGAACTTCACGAACAGAAGCAACGCCTTGCCGGAGCCGTCGTGCGCAGCGGGCTCGGCGGTTTCCTTTATCTCAACGTCCTCGACGCGAGCTTCAGTTTCGACGGCGTGATCGGTGCCTTCGCCCTGTCCAACAACATGATAGTGATCGCACTTGGCCTGTCGATCGGCGCGATGTTCGTGCGGTCGATGACGATCCACCTCGTCGAGAAAGGCACCCTCGCGCAATACCGCTATCTCGAGCACGGCGCCTTCTGGGCGATTATCGTGTTGGGAGCGATCATGCTGCTTTCGGCCAGGTGGCACATTCCCGAAACCGTGACCGGCCTCATCGGCGCGGTGCTGATTGGCCTGTCGCTATGGTGGTCGGTCCGGTTCAACCGGTCGAACCCGGAGAATTCTGAGGGCGGTCTGCCAGCCGGGTAGCGAGCGGCGCGCTCACCACAAGCTGCAGCAGGTGGTAGGCGAGCAGGGGCAGGAGGACCATCCCGGCAACCTGCGGCGGGAAGAGCACCGCGGCAAGCGGCGCGCCCATCGCGACGCTCTTGTGCGCGCCGGCGAACAGGAACGCGATCCTCTCGGGCCTGCCGAGTGCGATGGCGCCGCCGAGTGCCCACGACCCCCAAAACGCAAATGCCAGCATCGCGCAGACCGCCGCCAGAAGCAAAGCCCAGTCGCCTGGTCCGACCAGGGTCCAGAGACCTTGTTCGACCGCACCGGAAAAAGCCACGTAGACCGCGATCGCGATCGAGATCCGGTCCATCCAGGTCACCAGGTCCCGGTGTGAGGCCGTCCACGTTTCGAGCCGGGCCTGCAGCAGCTGGCCGATCGCGAACGGGAGAATGAGGATGCCGAAGACCTTGCCCAGTCCCGAAAGGCCCAGGTCCGCCGCCCCTCCCCCGCCCAGCGCGGCGAACAGGGGCGCGCAGACGAAGACGCCGAGGATGTTCGTCAGCGCCGCCGCGACAACCGAGCGGGAGACGTTCCCGCCAGCAAGCGAGGAGTAGGCGGTTGCCGACTGCACGGTCGATGGCAGAACGCCAAGATAGAGGAAGCCGAGCGCCACCAGCGGGGGCAAGGTGCCGCCCAGCGCGATTTCCAGCCCCTTGCCGGCCAGGGCCATTGCTCCGAAACACCAGACCGTCACGGGTAGAAGGAAGCGCCAGTGGCCCAGCCCCTGCAGAACTTCGCGGCGCGGAAGGCGCAGGCCGTTGAGCAGGAAAAGCAGGAAGATCGCGCCGTTCGAAACCCACTGGGCAATCGTTCGCGCCTCACCCGTGGCAGGCATGATGCTGGCCAGGACGATAGCCAGCACGAGAAGACGTACCATCAGGTCGATCTTGGCAAATACGCGCATCACGGCGCCATTGACCGCGAGCAGCCGCATTGTCGAGGCGATCAGCTTGCGCCGAGCCTCTTGAGAAGGGGATCGTTGCGATCGCGCGACCGCGCGTATTCGATCAGATCCCTTGCCCGGCCCGTCTCGCCCAGGTCGAGCATGCGGCGCGCCAGCAGGGCGGCTGCGTCCGCATTTGCAGGCTCGGCGGCAAGTTGGGCCGCTATCGCCTCGGTGGCCTGATCCCGGCGTCCGGACCGGTCGAGCGCGGCGGCCAAGCGCTTGACCAGCGGCCAGTTCCGGCGAATTCCCGCAGACCGCGCATACAGTGCCGCCGCGCCGCGGGCGTCGCCGGCGGCGAATGCGGCGTCGCCTGCAAGGGCTGCGGCATCTGCCGACCCTGCGTTGGCGCGAAGAAAGGCGTTGCTTGCGGCACGCGCCTCGGTCGTGCGTCCCCGCACGAGGAGGCCGCGGACGAGGTCAACGACCGAGACGCCTTCTCCGGCGGTTCGCCGCTCTGCCACCTCGATCGCGGCCCGCGGGGCGATGGGCACGATGCGCAGCGCGCCGCCCGATTGCGCGGCGTCGAGATATGGCGCGGCCTTCTCGCGTTCGCCCAGCGCCTCGTGCGCGCGCCCGACAAGCTCCGCAAGGTAGGGATCGTCCCCTTCAGTCCCGAAGCGGGCAATGAGTTCGCGGTGGTTGCCACCGAGCGCCAGCGCCCTTGCGAGGAGAAGCCGTACCCGGCGATTGTCGGGCTGGCGGCGCGCCAGTGCGTCGAATCCTTGCGCAGCGCTGGCGTAGTTCCCGTTCTCCATGTCCACGATACCAAGGAGGAGCATCGCTGCGGGGACTTGGCGATCGGCATCGCCGCTGCGCTGCAGCAGGCTGCGGGCGACATCGTACTTTCCCCCGCGCGCGGCGAGAACGGCCTGGAGGAACTGCGCGCGCGGGTCGCCAGGTGCAGTCTCCGCGAGACGGCGGACCATGGCGAGCATCTCCGTCGCGCGCGCCAGTTCGCCCAACGTCGCAGCATGCTCGGCAACGATGTCGGGATTTCGCGGCGAGGCGCCGAGCGCCTGTTCCAGCACGGGCAGCGCATGCGCGTTGCCGGCCGATTCGCGCAGCAGCTGCGCGCGAAGCAGCAGCGCGGCGGGGTTCCGGGGTCCCAGGGCGAGTGCACGGTCCGCTGCCTCGGCCGCCTGGGCCTGTTCTCCCCCGCGCCACCGCAATCTTCCGATGTCGACCCACAGCTCCGGATCATCGGCTGTCCCGGCGGCGAGCGCCTTGTCGAACGCCCGCCCCGCAGCCGGAAGATCGCCCTGTCGCATCCGCAGGCGGCCGAGCATATGAAAACCGTGACCCGCCACTTCGGGCGCGAGTTCTCCACTTGCAAGCCATCGCTCGGCCTCGCGAAGGTCGCCCTGCTGCAGTTCGGCTTCCCCGAGCCAGGGCGCGAGTAACGGGGCCGGGGTGCCGCGATCCAACGCGCGGCGCAGTGCCACTTCAGCCGCAATCCCGTCCCCGGCGGCAAGCATGGCTTGCCAGTCGTCCGGCGCAGTCGCTTCAGAAGACGGTCCTCGACAAGCAGCCAGCGTCAACACCAGCGCAAGGACCAGGTTACGTCGAAAGATCATACTGCTTGATGAGATCGTAGAGCGTGGGACGACTGATCCCGAGCAGTTTGGCGGTACTCGAAATATTGCCCTCGCTCCGCGCCAGCGCATGACGGATCATCGCGCGGTCCGATCGCTCGCGCGCGCTCTTGAGGTTGAGCGTCTCGGCACACCCATCGCCCGCATGCGGCGCCAGATCGAGATCTTCGGCGCCGACAAGCTTTCCATCGGTCATGATGACCGCGCGTTTCACGCGGTTTTCCAGCTCGCGCACGTTGCCCGGCCAGCGCCAACCGTCGATCGCCGCGAGCGCATCGGGCGCGAATCCCTTGACCGACGGGTTCATCTCGGCGGCGAACCGCTGAAGAAAGGCCTTGGCGAGCAGGACGGCATCGCCGGGCCGCTCGGCCAGGGTAGGGATCTTCACGACGATTTCCGCCAGGCGATAGAACAGGTCCTCGCGGAACGTGCCCGCGGCGATCATCGCTTCGAGATCCTGGTGCGTCGCACACACGATCCTGGTGTCGACTGCGATGGCGGTCCGCCCGCCGATGCGTTCGATCGTCCGTTCCTGCAGGAAACGGAGCAGCTTGACCTGCAGCGGCAGCGGGATGTCGCCGACCTCGTCGAGAAACAGCGTGCCCCCGTGGGCCTGCTCGATCTTTCCCTCAGTGCTCTTGACCGCACCGGTGAACGCGCCCTTTTCGTGGCCGAACAGTTCGGCTTCGAGCAGCGTTTCCGGGATTGCCGCGCAGTTGAGTGCGACGAATGCTCCGCTGCGCCGGTCGCTCGCGTCGTGCAGCCCGCGCGCGAGGAGCTCCTTGCCCGTGCCGCTCGCGCCGAGCAGCATGACCGACACTCCGGTGCTGGCGACCCGCTCGATCGTGCGCGCGACCTTGGCCATTTCGGGAGCGGCGGTGATCAACGTTCCGAGCACGGTCCTGTCCTCGCCGACGCGGGCCGCGAGCCTGCGGTTTTCCGCCTCGATCTCGTGCAGCGCAAAGGCGCGACGCACGATCAGGCCGAGGGCGTCGATATCGACGGGCTTCTGGTAGAAATCGTATGCCCCGCGCTCGATCGCGCGCAGGGCGCTTTCGCGTGCGCCGTGCCCCGAGGCCACGATCACCTTGGTATCGGGCTTGAGCGCCATGATCGCGTCAAGCACTGCGAATCCTTCGCTGGTGCCATCGGGGTCGGGAGGCAGTCCGAGGTCGAGCGTGACCACTGCCGGTTCGTCGCTGCGCAAGGCGGCGAGGGCGCTGTCGCGATCGGCCGCCATCACGACGTCGAAATCGTCGTAGGCCCATTTGAGCTGTGCCCGCAGGCCCTCGTCGTCCTCGACCACGAGGAGCTTCTTTCTGTTGTCGGCCATTACGCGGCCTCCTCCCGAGCGATTTGCCGGCTGCCGATGCCGGCGGCGGCGGAAAGTGGAAGAACTGCGGCGAAGCGGGTGCCGAGGCCTTCCCGCGATTCGACTTCGAGCCTGCCGCCCATGGCTCGAACAAGCTCCCGCGCCTCGAAGGCGCCGATGCCGAACCCGCCGTCCTTCGACGAAACGAACGGCTTGAAGAGCCTGTCGCGGACGAACTGCGGGCTCATTCCGGTCCCGGAATCGATCACCTCGAGACGGCCCTGGAGCCCGTCGCAAGATACCTCGAGATACACCGGCGTCGCGGGATCGCTCGCCTCGATCGCGTTCTGCACGAGGTGCACCAGCGCCTGCTCTAGCGCGTCGGAGTCGCCGAGTACCATGCATGGATCCGCGCGGGTAACCTCGACCCTGTGCACGCCGGTGTAACGGTCGGCGGCACGATTCGCGATCGCTGCCAGGTCGAACGGTGCCAAGACCGCCGAGCCCGGTGCGCCGTAGCGACCGAGGCGGGTCAGCAGGGCGTTGAGCTTCGCTGCGCTTGTCGTCAGCGTAACCAGCATGTCGGCACGGAATTCCGGGTTGTTCGCGTGGCGCTCTGCGTTGCGGGCAAGCAGCGAGAGCTGACTGGCAAGGTTCTTGATGTCATGCATCACGAACGCGATCCGGCGGTTAAATTCGTCAAATCGCGATGCCTCGACCAGAGCTTCGTGGCCCGCCTGTTCAGCGATGTAACTGGCGAGCTGACGGCCGACGACCTTGAGCAGATCGAAATCTTCCCAGTCGAGCCGCCGAGCGATCGGAGGCCGGGCAAGGATCGCGACCCCCGCGAGCCGGTCGAAATGCACCAGCGGTACGACGGCCCACGCGCTTGTCTCCCCCATGAGCCAGTCCGGCATGCGCATGCTTCCGCCCTCGCCCACGCGAGCCTCGTCGAGTTCGACCACCCTTCCGCTGCGCTCGAGCCAGGCAACGACCTCGGGGTCGAAAGGTGATGCGGGAACTTCGAGTTCGTCCCACTGCCAGGCCCCCGCGAGCGACATGCCGCCTGCGTCTCCGGGCAGCAGCAGAACCGCGCCCTGGCTGTCGGTAATGTCGGCCAGCGCCTGCGCGGCGCGGACCGGCAGCGCGGGAGCTTCGGCACCTGCCCGCCCGATGGTACCGGTGAAACGCAGCCATTCGGCGCGATAATCGTAACGGTGCTGAAACAGGTGCTTGAACGCCTTGACCCGCAGCCATCCCCGGACCCGCTTCGATGGGAGCCAGAGGATTGCGAACGTAGCCGCGGCGAACAGGAAACCGACCTGGGTGAGCCGCGACAGGCCGCCCCCGAACAGGCTCAACGATTCCGCCAGCAGCGTAATCGCGAATAGGTAGCCACCGATGATCAGCAGCGAAAGCGACTGGAAGGCCACCGTCCGGCTCGGCGCGATCCGGAGTTCCGCCGCGCGAGCATTCGCTCCGATCGCGAACAGCACCGCGACCATTCCGGCGACGATCCCGCGCAGTGCAACGAGTTCGTCCGGCAGGCTGCCGCCGATCCACGCGAGGGCGTAGAGATTGAGCTGCCATGCCCACATCCCCGCAAGGGCAGCCGCGGGCCATCGCAGGATCTGGCGCGATACGGCCGATGCGCCGGCGTAGAGGTTGTGGAGGAGCACCAGGGTACCCACTGCCACCAGCGCCCGGAACAGGACCGACACCGAGAAGGCCAGTTCGCCCACCGGTTCCGATCCACCCGAGCGGAGCTCGAGAACGAGAAGCGCGGGCTGAAGACACTCGACGGTCGCAAGCACGAAGATCAGCGGCCGGATCGGTGCGAGGCTGTGATCGCGCCCATCGTTGCCGAACAATCGGTAAAGCACCAGC
The DNA here is from genome assembly GCF_051912845.1 of Tsuneonella sediminis. Lineage (NCBI taxonomy): Bacteria > Pseudomonadati > Pseudomonadota > Alphaproteobacteria > Sphingomonadales > Erythrobacteraceae > Tsuneonella > Tsuneonella sediminis. The sequence continues at coordinate 366,243 of NZ_JBNCBU010000001.1, forward strand.
AGCCAGGCGAGATTGCGCCCGGATTCAAGCAGGGCGGGGAGGCTTGACCCCGGGCCGAACGCGGCGCTGGTGACGCACCACGCCGCGCTCAGGGCGATCGCGACGATGGCCGCGCCGCGCTCGCGCCGCGGATGCGCCGTGCGCCGTGCGAGGACCAGCACCACGACCGCGCAGGTCACCGCGCCGCCAAGGTTAAGGAAAAACCCGAGCACCTGCCAGAACGGATCCGGGTCCATCAGCGCGCCCCCTCGGGCCAGAGCACGACGCGCACCGTCTGCAACAATATCAGGAGGTCGAGGAAAGGAGTGTAGTTCTTCGCGTAATACAGGTCGTATTCGAGCTTGGCGCGGGCATCCTCCACGCTGGCCCCGTAGGGATAGTTGATCTGCGCCCACCCGGTGATGCCCGGCTTCACCATGTGCCGCTCGGCATAGTATGGCAGCTTGTCCTCGAGATCGGTGACGAAGTCGGGAACCTCAGGCCTTGGTCCCACGAAACTCATCCGGCCGGCAAGGACCGTCCACACCTGCGGCAGCTCGTCAATCCGCACCTTGCGGATAAAACGGCCGAGCCGCGTCACCCGAGGATCGTCCTTCTCCGCCCACCGCGCACCGCCGGCCTCGGCGTCTAGCCGCATGGACCGCAGTTTAAGCACGGTGAACGGCTGTCCGTAGAGGCCGATACGGGTCTGGCGGAAGAACGCCGGACCCTTGCTATCGAGCTTCACCAGCAGCGCGAAGAGCGCGATCAGTGGAAAGGTCAACGCGAGCAGCAGGCCGCTCGCGATGACGTCGAACACCCGCTTGGCGGCACCCGACAGCATCCGCCCGCTCGAGAAACCGTCGGAAAAAATCAGCCAGCTCGGATTGAGCGTGTCGAGATCGACCCGGCCCGTCTCACGCTCGAGGAAACTCGAGAAATCATTCACATGGACGCCGTGGGTCTTGATCCGCAGGAGGTCTTTCAACGGAAGGGAATTGCGGCGCTCCTCGAGCGCCAGGACTACCTCGCTCGCCCCGATGTTCTCGACGAAACGACCGAGGTCGTGGATGGCACTTCGCGGGATAGCCTCGTCGAGTTGCGGCGTGCCTTCGTTCATGCCGATGAAGCTGACGACAGCGAAACCGCTTTCCGGGCGTTCGGCCAGCGTTTTGATGCGCTGCGCCCTTTTCCCGGCACCCAGAACCAGTACACGGCGGCGAAACGCGGCCGCGCCGATCACGCTGCCCACCAGCATCCGGTTTGCCATCAGGAACGCGATGGCAAGGGTCATCGCGTAGAGCAGCGTCGAACGCCAGAACGTGTGGCCAGGCAGCATGAAATCGACGAACGACAGCGCGATGATGCCGAGGCTTACAGCCACCAGGAGGCGCGCGCCGGCATATCGCATCGAACGCAGGGCATCCGCGCCATATGTTCCGACCGCGATCATCGCCAGCCACACCGTTCCGGCGAAACCGGCGAGCATGGGGATACGATCGGCGACGGGGCCGGAGTCGATGCCGATCTGCGACGCGCGGAATAGCCAGGCGGCCTCCCCCGCCGCCAGCAGGAGGACGAGGTCGAACAGCCCGAGCAGCATCACCGCATGCGGGATGTAGTGCTTGAAAAGACGGATCATCGTCGTGGTCCGGGCGCGCTCCAGTCAGGGTAAACGAATCCCTAGGCCCGAGAAGTGAAATGTCGGTAAACTTTACACCCGTCCCTGGCGGCAGGACGGGGGCATTGTGCTGGGAAACCATGGGGCAAAGGGGCCGTTGTCCGGGTATCCCGGGAAAACAGTCATGACCATTTCTCGCTCTCTCGCTGCGACAGGCGCCTTGGCCATGCTGGCGGCTACGTCCGGTTCCTTGCCAAACGTGCCCGCGGTCGCCGAAACCCGTCCCGTCACGACCAAACTCGGGGACCGCGCCGACGACCCTGCGATCTGGCGCAATCCCGACGATCCGCAAGCGAGCCTGATCGTGTCGACCGACAAGAAAGCTGGTCTCGCCGTCCACGATCTCACCGGCAGGCTGTTGAATTTCCAGAGATTGGGTGCGCTGAACAACGTCGACATCTTCCCGCGCGTTGTCATCGCGGGCAAGCCAGCGGTCGTCGTCGCCGCTTCCGATCGGGGCGACAGGAAGCGCCCCGTCCTGCGCCTGTTCCGCCTCGACACATCGGTGCCGACGTTCGTTCCGATGGGGGCTATTCACCTCGCCGGCGGCGAAGCCTACGGCCTGTGCCTCTATAGCCGCGAAGACAGCCTCGGTGCCTTCATGGTTTACGAGGAAGGGGTGATCGAGCAGGTGGAACTCGACTTCACGGGCACCAAGCCAACGGGACGATCGGTGCGCCGGTACGACCTCGGTAGCCGGAGCGAGGGCTGCGTTTCCGATCCCCGCACCGGACACCTTTACGTGGCGGAAGACAAGGTCGCGATCTGGCGGTTCGGCACCGATCCAGACAGCTCGATGCGTCCGGTCAAGTTCGCAGCCGTCGACGGTGTTCGACTGCACAAGGACGTCGAAGGGCTGGCGATCCTGCCGCGTGGGCGGGATGCGGGGCTGCTGTTCGCCTCGAGCCAGGGCGATGACAGTTTCTCGGTTTTCCGCCTTCCAGACGGCGCGTTTGTGGGAGGATTCCGGATCGGTGGCGGCACGGTGGATGGCGCGGAGGACACCGACGGAATAGCGCTCGACCACCGACCCTTCGGCAGGTCCTTCCCTGAGGGCATTTTCGTAGCGCAGGATGGAAAGAACCGCGATTACGACGCGGGACGGACGCGGCACGCCCCCCAGAACTTCAAGCTCGTCTCATTGAGGGATATTCTCACTGCACTGGGCGAGCAGGACTGACCCGCCTTCGGCGACAAGGCGGGCCTTCCCAGCGAGGCGAATGCCCTTTTAGTTAGTGTTTAGGTTGTCGGCGGCATCCTGCGCCGCGTCGCCGACCTGCTGGGCTGCGTTGCCGACATCGCTTGCAGCATCTGCGATCGCGTTGTCCTTTGCGACCTCGGATCCGCTCATGTTCGAAAAGATGAAAAAGCCTGCGACCACGGCGATCAGAAGGACGATGGCGATCAGCCAGCCCGATCCACCGCCGCGCCGATCTCCGTCGGTAATGACAGTGTGGGTGGTATGGGTATCGCCTGTTGCCGGGTCGCGAGTTTCAGTGATGCGTTCTTCGGTCATCGGACCTTCTCCCTCATGGAATGCCGCGCAAACGCGGATCGAACGTTTCGGGTTCCTCGATCACTGGTTAACCGACCCGTAACTCTACCTAGAATCGAAACGGCGTCATGCCCTGCTCGATCGTGGAGAACTGCAGCCTGGTCCCGCGCGGAGGCAGCGAGCGTTGCGGGCAGCCGGTGACATGACATTCGGAACACCCCCGGCCGATGAGGGTCGCGTCGTCCGCGCGAAGTGACAGTCCGCGCGCTATCGCCAGTTCGCCGGCCAGGCGGGCTTCGATGCCAATGGCGACCACGAACCGGGCGGTCGTATCGGTTCCCCTGCCCTCGACGCTGCGCGCGATGGTCAGCCAGTGAGCCGGCGCGGCGCCGCTGCCGTCAACGGTCACTGTCTCGACGCAGAACTCGCCCGCTCGCTCGAATGCGCGGTGCGCGCTCCACAGGGGGCAACTTGCGTCGCCATCGAGCCAGGCGGCGCCGCTCGCGCCCGAATACCGCTTCGAGAACTGCCCTGCCCGGTCGAGCCGCACCATGAAAAATGGCAGGCCTCGTTGGCCGACCCGCTGGAGCGTCGTAAGCCGGTGGGCGAGGCTTTCGAACCCCACCCCGAACCGCCGCATGAGGACGGGCAGATCATACGCCGTCGCGTCGCACGCGCGCAGGAAGCGCCCGTACGGCATGACGAGGGCGGCCGCGGCGCACGCGGTTACGTGGCGTTCGAACAAGTGACGCGGAATATCGTCTGCAAACTGCGCCCCGGCGGCAATCGCGCGGATCTCGTCCCGGAATTCGAGCAGTGCGATTTGGGTGGCGAGCTGGAAGGTCCGCGAGGCGGGATCGAGCATTTCGCTCAATTGAAGCTGGCGTGCGTGGAGGTCGAGCCGACGGACCGCATCGGGCAGGACCTCGCGCGGAAGGATCCGGATCGCCAGCTGGTGTCGCTCGCGCAGACGTTCGGCCAGGGCAGCATAGGTATCGCCCCGCGACAGGCGCAGTTCATCCGCCAGCGCCTCGGCCCGGGTATCGAGGTCTGCGAAGTGATTGCGCCAGCGTTCGATCTCGCGCCGGACCGCCTGGGTCGGATCGTCGCGGCGTCCGGCCGGACCGGCGTCATCGTACAAACGGGCGAAGGCCGCCGCTGCCTGCGGCGCCGCCGACAGAAACTCGTGCAGTTCGTCCCGATCGATGCCCAGGTCGGCAAAACGCTCGTCCGCCATCCGACGGGCCAGCCCGTCGATGCCGCCGATGGCCTCGTCTTCGCGCAGGGCCCGGGGGTCGTAATCGAACGCGTCGACGATCCGTATGACCACGTTGGCCGACAGTGCTCGCTGGTTCCGCTCGATCAGGTTGAGGTAGGAAGCCGAAATCCCGAGGCGGGCGGCCATGGCAGATTGCGTGAGGCCTTCGCGCTTGCGGAGGCGTCGAAGCGCCGGGCCTGCAAACATCGCGCTATCTGCCACGTGTAAATTCCTTCACAAAATTACACACTCAATAGCCTCATATGGCTTCATATGACATCAAATTCTGTAAATTTGGGGTGCCCCCTCGATCACCGCGGTTCATAACGTCGTCACTTCCTCAGATGGGACACGTTTCGCATGACCTACCAGACTACCATTTCCGAATTCCGGCGCACGATCGAGGGCGCGGGCGAAGGCTGGAACGCGATCGACGCAGAGAGCGCCGCCCGAATGAAACTGCAGAACCGCTTTCCTACCGGCCTCGACATCGCGCGATACACCGCGAAGATCATGCGCGAGGACATGGCCGCCTATGATGCCGACCCGGCCGAGTATACGCAGTCGCTCGGCTGCTGGCATGGTTTCATCGGCCAGCAGAAGCTGATCGCGATCAAGAAGCACTTCGGCACCACGAAACGCCGGTACCTTTACCTGTCCGGCTGGATGATTGCCGCCTTGCGCAGCGATTTCGGGCCCCTGCCCGACCAGTCTATGCATGAGAAGACGTCGGTCCCGGCGCTGATCGAGGAACTCTACACCTTCCTCCGCCAGGCCGATGCCCGTGAATTGGGAGGCCTGTTCCGCGAACTCGACAAGGCGCGCGACAAGGGAGACGAGGTCGAAGCCAAGCGCCTTCAGACCGCGATCGACAACTTCGAAACCCACATCGTTCCGATCATCGCCGACATCGACGCCGGCTTCGGAAATCCCGAGGCCACCTACCTGCTCGCCAGAAAGATGATCGAGGCGGGCGCCTGCGCGATCCAGATCGAGAACCAGGTGTCCGACGAGAAGCAGTGCGGCCACCAGGACGGCAAAGTCACCGTCCCGCACGAAGATTTCCTGCAGAAGATCCGCGCGATCCGTTACGCGTTTCTCGAACTCGGCGTCGAGGACGGGGTGATTGTCGCTCGAACCGACTCGCTCGGCGCGGGCCTCACCAAGCAGATCGCTTTCAGCAAGGAGCCGGGCGACCTCGGCGACCAATACAACGCCTTTCTCGATTGCGATGAAGTCGAGGCCTCGAATCTGGGCAACGGCGAGGTACTTATCAGCCGGGAAGGCAAGCTGCTGCGGCCCAAGCGGCTGCCCAGCAACCTCTACCAGTTCCGCCCGGGAACCGGCGAGGACCGCTGCGTGCTCGATTGCATCACGTCGCTGCAAAACGGCGCCGACCTGCTGTGGATCGAGACCGAAAAGCCGCATATCGGCCAGATCGGCGGAATGCTCCGTCGCATCCGCGAGGTGATCCCCAACGCGAAGCTAGTGTACAACAATTCGCCGAGCTTCAACTGGACGCTGAACTTCCGCCAACAGGTGTACGATGCCTGGAAAGCGGCAGGCACGGACGTGAGCGGCTATGACCGCGACCGGCTGATGAGCGTGGACTACGACGGCACCGAGCTTGCCGCCGAGGCCGACGAACGCATCCGGACCTTCCAGGCCGACGCCGCGCGCGAGGCGGGCATTTTCCACCACCTGATCACGCTGCCCACCTATCACACCGCGGCGCTCAGCACCGACAACCTCGCCCGCGAGTATTTCGGCGAGCAGGGCATGCTAGGGTACGTCAAGAACGTGCAGCGCGAGGAGATCCGCCAGGGCATCGCCTGCGTGAAGCACCAGAACATGGCCGGCAGCGATATAGGCGACGACCACAAGGAATATTTCGCGGGCGAGGCCGCCCTCAAGGCCGGGGGCGAACACAACACGATGAACCAGTTCGCCGCCGCGTAAGGAGAGAGAGGATGACGACGATGACCGAGGAACGCCCGCCCGAAACGAACGCCGGCCCCGGCCGCGCCCGCGCGCTGCTGTCGACCGCCGATTTCCGGCTGCTGCGGACAGCGCTGACTGCCTACGCAAGGACGGTCGACGATCGCGACGAGCTGGCACGGATCAACGCGCTGCACCACCGGCTCGGAACATACACCTGAGCTGACCAGCTCCTGGGGAGGAGCGACGGCCGTCGGGGGACCCCCTTTCCCCGGCGGCCGTCAACGCATCGGCACCAGGCTGATCGTCACATGTTGTAGGTAATGACGAGCAGGATCGAGAGCGTGGTCGTCATCAGCAGGACCAGCGGAACACCGGTCCGGATGTAATCCCTGAACTCGTATCCGCCCTCGCCCATGATCAGCATGTTGGTCTGGTAGGCTATCGGCGTCGCGTAACAAAGATTGCAACCGAACAGCACGGCGAGGATCAGCGGTTCGGCCGGGAGGCCGAGCTGCTGTGCGATGTTGAACGCGATGGGGGTGCCTACCGTCGCCGCGGTCGCGTTGCTGGCGAAATTGGTCAGCAAGGTAACGAACAGCATGATGGCGGCCAGGACGGCAGCCGGACTTAGGAACTGCAGGCCCATCGCAAGCGCCTGGCCGAGCCAGGCGGCCGCCCCGGTATCGCCGATCAGGCGCCCGATGGCGATCGACGCTGCAACCAGCACGATCACCTTGGCAGACAGCGCGCGCCCCACCCGGTCGAACTTCACGCAGCCCGTCACGAACATGACGATCGCACCGGCCAGGGCCGAGATCGCGATCGGCAGAAAACCGATCGAAGCCAGCCCGACCGACCCGACCATGATCGCCGCCGCAAGCACTGCCTTCGATCGCCGGGGCAATTCGCGCTTTCCCTCGAGCACCAGCAGGCTGTCGGCGCGCGCGAACGATTCGAGGTTTTCCGAAAGACCCATTACCAGCAGGACATCGCCCTCCGCGATGCGCAGGTCGCCCCCTTCGCTGTAATGGTCGCGCTCGCCCAGAAGGGTCTTGGGGCGGTGAATGCCGAGCACTGCCACGCCATAGAGGTCGGCGATGCCCGAGCTGGGGAGCGTGCGCTCGATGAGCCGCGAATCCGCGGTCACGGTCATCTCCACGACCGCGATGTCCTCGCCCGTCTCGGACGACTTGCGGCGGATCCGGTCGATCACCCACGCGGGTGCGACCTCACCCTTCAGCATCCTCATGGCGTCTTCGAGCGCACCGTGAGTGCCGCTGATCGTCAGCCGCTGCTGGACCTGCAAGGGTTCCGAGGGCTGATCGTGGAACTCGATCTCTGCCGGCAGCCTCGGCAGGACGGTGCTGAGATCCTGCCCGGTCAACGCGCTGTCCTCACCGATCCGCAGCCGCGCCACGAAGCGCCGCTCGGCATGGGCCGCTTCGGTCCTGTTGTCCTTGAGCAGCCGCGGCATCACCAGCCACAGGTAAGGCAGGGCGACGAGCGCCGCGGTGAGCACGATAGGCGTGAAATGGAACACGCCCATCTGCGGCATGCCCAGGTCCCGCGCGATCGACACGACGAGAACATTGGTCGACGTTCCGATCGTCGTCGCCATCCCGCCGATGAGAACCGCCGCGTTGAGGGGTATAAGTGTCTTGGAGGCCGCCATCCCGCCGCGCATCGACAGACTCACGAAAATTGGGATGAGCAGCACGAGCACGGGCGTGTCGTTGACGCCCATCGAGAGGAAGAAGGCCATCGACAACGACACCAGAAGGCCGATGGTCTGATTGAACTTGAAGACCCGCTCGAGCACCCGAGCGAACGGTTCGAGCGCACCCGTGACGACAAGCCCCCGGCCCATGATCATCAGCGCGCAGATCGTGATCAGCGCGTAGTGCCCGAATCCCGAAAACGCGAGCGCAAGACCATCGGTCGGCTGGGTATGCGGCATCGGGAAGAAATACAGGCCGACGGCGATGACCGCGATCGTCAGGAGCGAAACGATCTCGGTGCTGAGCCGGCCGCGGGCAAAGCCGATGAACATCGCGACCGTCACGGCCATCGCGCCGATCGCATGATAACTGGGAGCGTCGATCATGTGGCGCGGGTGAATCCCAGAGGGCGCGCGGGATTACAAGCGATTATCGCCAACACGGGCCGGGTCCGCAGGATATCGCCCGATGCATGGTGCCCCTGGCCCGACTCGAACGGGCACGTCCGAAGACAAACGATTTTGAGTCGTTCGCGTCTACCATTCCGCCACAGGGGCCCCGCAGCGCCGCGTGCCTTAGCGGCACCTTGCGCGGTCGGCTATAGCCTGATTGCAACTCGCAGGCTGAAGCCCCGAGCTATTTGAGGGCGGTCGCCAGAGCCTTGTGCAGCTTGGAGTGCAACCCGTCGTTCGCGGCGAGAACCTGGCGGTCGCAGACCGGCTGGGACCGCCCGCGGTAGTCGGTCACGAAACCGCCGGCCTCGCGCACGAGAAGGCAGCCCGCGGCCGTGTCCCACGGGGCAAGGTCGCTTTCCCAGAACCCGTCGAACCTGCCCGCGGCAACCCAGGCGAGATCGAGCGAGGCCGCGCCGAACCGGCGGATTCCGGCCACCTGCGGCCCGATCGCCGCCAGGACCCTGGTCCACTCGGCGAAATCACCGTGGCCCCCATAGGGTATTCCGGTCGCGATCAACGCGTCCGACAACCGCCCCCGGCTCGATACCCGCAGGCGCCCGTCGTGCAGCCATGCGCCGCGGCTCTTTTCGGCCCAGAAGGTTTCATCGGTAATCGGCTGGTATACGACAGCCGCGGTTACCTCGCCCCATCCCTTGCCGTCCAGGGTCGGCTCCTGCACCGCGATCGAAATCGCGAAATGCGGGATGCCGTGGAGAAAGTTGCTGGTGCCGTCGAGCGGGTCGACGATGAAACGGGGCTGCCCCTCTTCGCCGGGGATCTCGCCGCCCTCTTCCATCAGGAAGCCCCAGCCCGGACGCGCCGCCTTGAGCTCGTCCCAGATGGTGCGCTCGGCGATTCGATCGGCCTTCGAGACGAAGTCCGACGGACCCTTGCGGCTGACCTGGAGGTGCTCGACCTCGCCGAAATCGCGCCTGAGCTTGCCGCCCGCCTTGCGCGCGGCCTTTTCCATCACCCGGATGAGGCCCGAGATTGCCGCCATTGCGCCTATCCCGCCTTGCCGACGTAGGCCTGTTCGTAAACGTCGACCACGATCCGGGTGCCGCTTTCGATGTGCGGCGGGACCATGATGCGTACGCCGTTGTCGAGCATGGCCGGCTTGTAGCTGGACGACGCGGTCTGCCCCTTCACCACCGCATCGGCCTCGACGATCGTGGCTTCCACCTGCTGGGGAAGTTCGACGGAGATGGGCTTTTCGTCCCACAGTTCGAGCATGACCTCCATGCCGTCCTGAAGGAACGGGCGCGCGTCACCGAGCAGGTCCGAAGGGAGGGTGATCTGCTCGTAGGTGTCCTTGTCCATGAACACCAGCATGTCGCCGTCCTCGTAGAGGAACTGGTAGTCCTTGGTGTCGAGCCGCACCTTCTCGACCGTGTCGGCGCTGCGGAAGCGGACATTGGTCTTGCGGCCGTCCTGCAGGTTCTTCATCTCGACCTGCATGTAGGCACCGCCCTTGCCCGGCTGGGTGTGCTGGATCTTGGCGACCTTCCAGATGCCGCCCTCGTATTCGAGGATGTTGCCGGGACGGATGTCCACGCCGGAAATCTTCATGGGTGGGTGCTTTCGTTGCGGATGGTTCACGCGCTGCCGCAAGGGCAGGCGCACTGCGCGGCGCGCCTTAGCCGCTCGCCCGCGTCGCGGCAAGCTGGACGGTAGCGGGCGCGGGGGCTGTTTGCTAGGCAGGCGGGAATGGCCCTGCGATACCTTCTTTCACCCATCCTCGTCCTGTGCCTTGGCATCGCGGGACAGGCTGCGCACGCGCAGGGTCGGCTCGGGACTCTCGAGCCCGGTCGCTACCTCTGCGAGTTGCCGGGCGATGCCGCGGGACCGGCTTCGATCCCGATCGAGGGCGCGTGGTTCGATATCGTCAACGCGTCGAGTTATGCCGGTGCCGAGGGCCGGGGAACCTACCTGCTGACCGGAAAGTCGGTTGTTTTTACCCGCGGGCCGATGGAAGGAATGAAGTTCGTCCGGACGGGTGCGCGCACGCTGAAGTCGGAAGGCCTTTCGGGCGAGCTTGCCAACATGCGCTGCGTGCGAAGCGGACGCGGCGCGGCTGACTAGCGCGCGGACCTTGCCAGAAGCGGATAGGGGTTGATCGCGGTCGCAGGCTCCCACCACTTGGCCTCCGGCGTGGTCCGCATGATCGCGAAATGAAGGTGAGGCGCGTTGGCGCTCGCATTCCCGGTCGATCCCACGCTGCCCAGTCTCTGGCCACGGCGGATCTTCTGCCCCTCCTTCAAGCCCGTCGCGTAATCCTTGAGATGGGCGTAATAATAGATCGCGCGGCCATCGACGGAGCGGACGTAGATCGTCTTGCCGCCGGCATCGGAGAGGAACAGCCGTTCCACAGTGCCGGGCGCGCTGGCAACCACGGTGGTTCCTTCGGGCGCCATGATGTCGAGCGCGGAATGCAGCCGTTCGCCCCCACCCCGCTCGTCGGTAAACGTGTCCGTCAATTCGCCCGGACGTACGCCAAGTACGGGGATCATAAGCGAATTGGAATTTCCCGACGGCGGCATCGTCGTCTCGCTGGTATCGAGCGAGGGCGCCGCCATGGTGCCGTCGCTCGCGACGGGACGGGGGCTCGGGGCGGCCTCGGCCGGATGGGTTCGATCGACCTGTCCCACGCCGCGTGCCCGTTCCATCAAGGTGCCGCCAAACACGATCCAGAACGCGCTCGTGAGCGTCACGGTGACGATAATCGTCAGGACACGGTCGAGAAGCCGCAGTCCCATCTTAGGCCACGAACTCGACCTTGGTGCCGGGCTTGACCATCTGCGCGAGCCGGGCCGCGTCCCAGTTGGTCAGGCGGACGCAACCATGGCTCTGCGCACGGCCGATCGTCTGGGGTTCGGGCGTGCCGTGGATGCCGTAATGCTCCTTGCTCAGATCGATCCAGACGACGCCGACAGGCCCGTTGGGTCCCGGGGGAAGCGTCTGCTTTTCGTCACTGTCGGGGACGTCCCAGAACAGCTCGGGATTGTAGGCGAAAGGCGGGTTGCGCGCGACCCCGTTCACCTTCCAGTCGCCAAGCGGCAGTGGGTCGTGCCTGGAACCGGTCGTGACCGTGAAGACGGTCACGAGCTTTCCTGCCCCGTCGTATCCCTTGAGCGTGCCACCGCTCTTGCTGACGACCACCCGGGTGACCTGGGGTTGCTCGGTGCCGATGCCGAGGCTCTGGAGCGTCTGCTGCCAGTCGGGATCGTCGACCGCGCCTGGCGCGATGCGGTCCGCGCCGATGTTGGGCACCCTGACGAGCTGCCCGGCTTGGAATGTGGACGGCAGGGGCGACAGGTCGGGATCGCCGGTTCCGCTCGCCGTGGGTGTCGGCGATGGAGAGGACGAGCCGCTCGCCCGGGGCGTGGCCACGGGGCTTTGCATTGCCGCCGTCTCCATGCCAGCAGGTCGGCCGCCCGGGTTGAGCATCTTGAGCGTATCGACAGTCGTGTGAAACCGCTCGGCGAGCTTTTCATCGAGGCTCTGGTAGCCGAGGCGGTCGAGCTTCGCCTGGTCGGCCGCGTCTTCCGGGGTCCGGGCATAGTCCAGCGTGCCCCATTCCTCGGGAATGCGGACCACGCGCGTAGCGGGTATCGTTCGCCACCGCTCGAGCCGGGCGCGCGTCGGTTCGTCGATCTCGCCGGTTACCGTCAGGCCATTGGCCTCCTGGAAGCCCTCAATGGCATTTTCGGTCGAAAGGCCCGCCTTGCCGTCGATGACGCCTGGGCCGAAGCCGAGCCGATCGAGGACAACCTGCGCCTGCATGACCGGCCGGTTTTCGGAGTCAGGGATATTCGGCACGTCCGCCGTAGTGTCACCGCCGTCTCGCGAGGCCATGCTATCGGCAAGGTTCTCCGTCGTCCGGTTGACCGACCGGTCCGCCGCGGCGGAATCCTCGCTGTCGCGGTCCGTGCCGTTAAGGCCGCAGGCGCTTAGCCCGAACAGACAGACGGCGGCTAAGATCTTGTGCAATGCTGGTCCCCTTGCCGGGACGCGACCCGTCCCTCGCCTAGGCAACGGGCGAACCTGAAAAAATATCCGCCGCGTGCCACACCCCCGGGTTCTCAGCCGTCTGCCGCCTGCACGATTGCCTTGTGGAACGCCGCGACGTTCGCGGCCGGTTCGCCCTCCCATACCGCGGCCGAAACCGCGAGAAAATCGGCGCCCGCACGGACCAGTGGTGCGCAGTTGTGCGGCGTGATTCCGCCGATCGCGACGCATGGGATCTCGAACAGTTCCTGCCACCAGGCCAGGAGATCGGGCTCGGGCCGGTGCTCGCTCGCCTTGGTCGTGCTGGGGAAGAATGCACCGAACGCGACGTAGTCCGCGCCCGCCTCGCCCGCTTCCATCGCGAGGTGGCGGCTTGCATGGCAGGTGACCCCGATCTGCGCCTCCCGGCCCAGGATTTCGCGGGCCTCGCGCACGTCGCCGTCGCCCTGGCCGAGATGGACGCCGTCGGCTCCCAGGCGCCTTGCAAGCGGGACACTGTCGTTGACGATGAAGGCGCAATCGTGTGCGGCGCAGATTTCCTGCAGCGGCCGGGCAAGGCGGGCCGCTTCGTGCTGGTCGACGCCCTTCACCCGAAACTGGAACGCGGCGACATCGCCGCCATCGAGGGCGGCCTTGAGGCTGTCGGCAAAGGGACCGTCCACTTCGGGCGGCGAAATCAGGTAAAGCTGGCTGATGGTCATCGCTTCGCGTCGTAGGCGCGTATGACCGGTTCGTCGATACGGCGGCAATTCAGGTGCATGAAAGCAAATGCAGCGTTATGGTCGCGCGATGACGAAGTCCATGAACCGCCTGTTGCCCGCGCTCTTCGCAGTTCCGCTGCTCGGCGCCTGCGCGGTCGTGCCCGATGCCCCGATCGTCGCCGGCACGCCGCAACCACCGGGCTATGCCGTCCCCTTCGACGTGCCGGTGCAGGTGGGCGACCTCGTCCTCACGCCCAAGAAGCTTGTCGAGGACAGTCGCTGTCCGACGAACGCCCGCTGCGTCTGGGCGGGTCGGGTCGTGGTCACGACCCGGATCGACGGCGCGGGCTGGCGCGAGACGAAGGATCTCACGCTGGGCGAGACATATGGAACCCACGGGCAGATGGTCGCGCTCGCGAGGGTCATGCCCGAGCGCACGACGCAGGACGCGATCGGCCCGAGCGATTACCGCTTCGTCTACGAGTCCCGCTGACTGCCGACGCGGAAGCGAACGACGAACCCGCGATGGTCTGACAGCATGGTACCATCGTGACGGGCACCGAAGGGTACGGTCAGCGTTTCCAGTTCGACAGGCCAATCGACGGTGTCCCGGTAATACAGCCGGTCCACGCCGTGGGCCCGGATCGCGGCCGCCTCGGGTAACTCGTCGGCAGCGATTGCAGTGCTGCTGGCAAACGCCTGCCAGAGAGCGTCGCGCGCACCGCTGATCGGCGGACGTTCGAGCAGCCGGCGCCGGCGTTCGTTCTCTGTGTCGAAGTCGCCGCCGAAGAAGGCCGGCGCGTCGGCGGGAACCGTCTCGGCCAGGAACCTGCGCATGGCAGCAACCTGTAGCGCGAAGGCCAGGTCGCTTCGCTCGGGCGACACGCCGGCGAGTCGCATGGAGTTGAGGTGCGTGTTGACGAAGGCCACCGAACGCGGGCTTCCTGGAACCGCTATCCAGGCGACGAGGACCCCCTTGCTCGCGAGGCAATCGTAACCTGCGCACATCCACGCGGGGAACGCCATCCGCCGGACCCGGACGATCGGAAAATCCGAAAGGACCCGCAGCCCGCTATCCACCCATTGACCCACCCCCTCACCCTTCGCGGTTCGAGCCTCCGCTGCCAGCGCCTGCGCCTCTCCCGCTGGCGGAGGCGATCGGTCGGCTTCCGCCGGACCATGGGCGACGTAACGGTATCCGGCGATGGTCTCGATCGGTGGATCGGGATCGATGAATGACTCTTGCAGCATGACCACGTGCGGGGCCTCGCCCGCCTGGCGCATGGAAGACAGCTCGCGGGCGATCCGGGCGAGATCCGCCGTGCGTCCCCACCGGGCCGGGGGCGGCAAGCCCTCGACATTGTAGGACAGCACGGACAGGCGCTCCAGCGGCGCGGCCGCAGCGACCTGCTCCGCGCGGCCGATCCGGTCCTGCCGCTCGGCCCCGCGCCACACTGGCCACCCGATGACGGCGACCGCTGCGAGCGGCCCCGCCGCGATTGCAAACATGGGGCCGCGGATGCCGCGGCGGGGTTTCGACGCGCCATCCCGGCGCGCCATGTCAGGTGATCGAGGCAGCCTGGATCTGATCGATCGCGGCGCCGAGCGTTGCGTCGAACTCCTCGTCCGACTGGCGATGCCGCAGGTCCTGCAGGAGCCCTCGGCTGAAGCTGGCAATCATGCCCTCGTTCTTCGCGAGAAGCTCGCATGCCTCGTCGGTCGAGTAGCCGCCCGACAGCGCGACGACGCGAAGGACATTGGGATGGTCGATCAGCGGCTTGTAGAGGTTGGCTTCGACCGGGATCGAGAGTTTGAGCATGACCTGCTGACCTTGCGGCAGCGCATCGAGACCCTCGAGAATGGCGTCGAGCAGGATCCGTTCGCCCTCCGCGCGGTCGGCTGCCGTGATGTCGTATTCCGGTTCGAGGATAGGCACGAGGCCGGCGGCGAGGATCCGCGCGCCCTCGGCGAATTGCTGGTGAGCGATTTCCCGGATGCCCGCGCCATCGTTGCGCTTGATCACCGAGCGCATCTTGGTGCCGAAGACACCCTTGGCTTTCGCCCGGGCCAGCAGGGATTCGAGGTCCGGCATCGGCTTCATCAGCTGCACGCCGCGAGTTTCATCCTCGAGTCCCTTGTCGACCTTCAGGAACGGCACGATGCCGCGCTCGGCAAGGCGCTCGGGCACCGGCTTACCGCCGCTGGTACCCTCCATCGTCTTTTCGAACAGGATGGCGCCGATGACCTTGCCGTTGCCGAAGCACGGCGCCTCGATGATGCGGCTGCGCATCTCGTGGATCAGCGCGAACATCTCGTCCTCGGTGCCCCACGCGCCGTCGTCGACACCGTAGCCCTTGAGCGCCTTCGGGGTCGACCCGCCCGACTGATCTAGCGCGGCGATGAAGCCCTCGCCGGTGGCGATACGGTGGGTCATTTCCTGGTGGTTCATCGTCGTCCCTCGATTACGGTGCATAGGTATGCGCGCGGCTCCTAACCGCGCCGCGGCGGGCTCGCAACCCGGAGCCTCAGCCCCGCTTGCCGAGCTTGCGGATGATCCCGTCGAAACGCAATGCGGGCGTACCGTCGGCGGTAACGAGGCCGGCAACGAATATCGTCTTTCCGCCCCCGCGCACTACCTGTCCCCGCGCCTCGACCAACTGGCCGATCTGCACCTGGGCCAGGAAATCGCCTGTAAGGTGCAGGGTGACCGCGTGATGATCCTGCAGTTCCGCGCGGGCGATGGAGAACAGCGCGCCGTCGGCAAAGGTCATCAGGCAGCCGCCATGCATGAAACCTCCGCCGTTCATGTGGCGCGGTTCGGCGCGGAAGGCGACCACGCAGGTGCCGTCATCCAGTTGCTTCTCGTAAAACGGGCCGGCCCGATCCTCGAACGGATCCCCGCGCCAGTAGGTCCACCCGGCAAACTCGCCCTCGGTCTGACGAACGCGGCCCGTCTGCGATTCGGGTACCTGCTCGCTCACGCTTCGAGCGCCTTCACGCCCGGTAGCTCACGTCCTTCCATCCATTCCAGGAATGCGCCCCCCGCGGTCGAGACATACGTGAAATTGCGCGCCACGCCGGCGTGGTTCAATGCCGCCACGGTATCGCCGCCACCTGCAACCGATACCAGGCTGCCGTCCTGCGTGAGCGCCGCGGCCGTCCTTGCCAGCGCGACCGTGGCCTCGTCGAACGGCCGGGTTTCGAACGCCCCCAACGGACCGTTCCAGACGAGGGTGCGACAGGTCTTGAGAACGTCCGCCAGCGCCTCGACCGCGGCGGGACCGAGGTCGAGGATCATCTCGTCCGGGGCGACCTCGTGGACGTTGCAGGTGCGCAGCGACACAGGATTGGCGGTGAATTCCTTCGCGACCACGACGTCATAGGGCAGGTGCACCGTGCAGCCGGCATGATCCGCCTTGTCCATGATCGCGTTGGCGGTGGCGGCGAGGTCTCGTTCGCACAGCGACCTGCCCACGTCCACGCCGCGCGCTGCGAGAAAGGTGTTGGCCATGCCGCCCCCGATGATCAGGTGCTGCACGCGCCCGACGAGGTTCTCCAGCACCGCCAGCTTGGTCGAGACCTTGGCCCCGCCCACCACCGCGGCCACCGGGGTTTCCGGGTTGCCGAGCGCGGCATCGAGCGCCTGCAGTTCCTTTTCCATCGCCCGCCCGGCATATGCGGGCAACAGGTGCGCCAGGCCTTCGGTCGAGGCATGGGCGCGGTGCGCGGCCGAAAACGCGTCGTTGACGTAGAAATCGCCATTGGCGGCGATCCCGCGCGCGAAGTCGGGATCGTTGGCCTCCTCTCCGGGCCAGAAGCGCACGTTGTCGAGCAGACCGATGTCCCCGTCGCGCAAAATGCCGATGGCCTGTTCCACCACCGGACCCGACACCTCGGGAATGAACATGATCTCTCGCCCCAGCACGCGCTCGACGTCGCCCTGGATCAGGCTCGTGCTCATGGTCGAGTGACGCTGCCCCTTCGGACGACCGAAGTGCGCCAGCAGCAGCACCTTGGCTCCCGCATCGGCGAGTTCGAGGATCGTCGGCGCGCTCGCCTCGACCCTGGTGACGTCGCTCGCCCGCCCTTCGTCCATCGGAAGGTTGAGGTCCACCCGGACGAGCGCGACCTTGCCGCGCACTTCACCAAGATCGTCGAGAGTCTTGAAGGACGGCATCAGAGCAGCCCGGCCATCACCCCGGCGGTGTCGATCATGCGGTTGGAGAAGCCCCATTCGTTGTCGTACCAGCTGACGACGCGCGCCAGCTTCGCTTCGAGCACGGCGGTCTCGAGCGAATCGACGGTAGAAGACGCCGGGTAGTGATTGAAATCACTCGAAACGAGCGGCTGGTCCGTATAGTCGAGGACGCCCTTCATCGGGCCCTCGGCGGCGGCCTTGAGCGCCTCGTTTATCTCCTCGGCAGAGGTGTCGCGCCCCGGCACGAAGACCAGGTCGACCATCGACACGTTCGGGGTAGGCACGCGGACCGAGCTGCCGTCGAGCTTTCCCTTGAGCTCCGGCAACACGAGTCCGACCGCGCGCGCCGCGCCCGTCGTCGTCGGGATCATGTTCTGGGCGCCGCCGCGCGCCCGCCGCAGATCCTTGTGGATCTGGTCGAGCATGCGCTGGTCGTTGGTGTAGCTGTGGATCGTGGTCATGAAGCCGCGTTCGATGCCCATCGTGTCGTTGAGCACCTTTGCCACGGGCGCGAGACAGTTGGTGGTGCAGCTCGCGTTCGAGACGATATCGTCTTCCGCGGTCAGGCTGTCCTGGTTGACCCCGAACACGATCGTCCTGGATACGCCGGTCGCGGGGGCCGAGATCAGCACGCGTTTCGCGCCGGCCGAGATGTGGGGACGCGCGGCCTCGTCGGACTGGAAGAAGCCGGTGCACTCGAGCACGATGTCGATGCCGTTGGCCTTGTGCGGGAGATTGCCGGGATCCTTCTCGGCGGTCACGCGAATGTGCTTGCCGTTGACGACGAGGTCGTTTCCGTCGGTGTCGACCGTGCCGGGGAAGCGGCCGTGGGTGCTGTCAAAGCCGAACAGGAGCGCGTTCGACCTGGTATCGGCGAGATCGTTGATCGAGACCAGTTCGAGGTCGTGATCGTCACGTTCGAGGATGGCGCGCGCCACGAGCCGTCCGATGCGTCCGAAACCGTTGATCGCAACCTTGGTCGCCATGTAAAGAACTCCTGTTAAATGCCTAGTTTGGCCTTGATTTTCGGAACTATCGAATCGGCGGTAAAGCCGAACTTTTCGAACAGGTCCTCGGCCGGTGCGGAGGCGCCGAACCGGTCCAGTCCGATCTGGATGCCCTCGGTTCCCGTGTATCGCTCCCACCCAAGCGTGCTGCCGGCCTCGATCGAAACCGCAAGGGTGCCGGCGGGCAAAAGGTCCGCCCGGTACGCGGCGTCCTGTGCCTCGAACAGTTCCATGCACGGCATCGAGATCACGTCGGCACCAATGCCGTCTGCTTCGAGCGCGTCGGCCGTCGCGCAGGCCACCTCGACCTCCGAGCCGGAAGCGATGAGGACGACCTTGCGCGCACCCTTGGCGGACCGGAGGCGATAGGCACCCCTGGCACTCAGGTTGCCGCCTTCGGTACGAAGCTGGGGAAGGTTCTGGCGGCTAAGCGCAAGAACCGACGGACTGTCGGTGTCCGCCAAGGCAAGAGCCCAGCACTCGGCGGTTTCGATGGTATCGCACGGACGAAAAACGTTGAGGTTCGGGATAAGCCGCAGGCTCATCAGCTGCTCGACCGGCTGGTGTGTCGGACCGTCTTCGCCCAGACCGATGCTGTCGTGGGTGAAGACGTAGATTGCGCGCGTTTCCTGCAGCGCGCTGAGCCGCACAGCGTTGCGGCAGTAGTCGCTGAAGATCAGGAACGTGCCGCCGTAGGGGATCACCCCGCCGTGCAGCGCCATCCCGTTCATCGCGCAAGCCATGCCGAATTCGCGGATGCCGTAATAGACGTAGCGCCCGGAATAGTCCCCCGCAGTGAGCGGGCCGGTCGAGCTGGTCTTGGTATTGTTCGACCCCGTGAGATCGGCCGAGCCGCCGATCATTGCCGGGACCGCGGCGGTCAGCACCTCGAGTGCCATCTCGCTCGCCTTGCGGGTCGCGACCTTCTTGGGTTCCGCCAGAAGCCGCGAAATGTAGTCGTCCAGCACCCCCTCGGGCACCGATACGATGCCGAGGTCCTTGCCGGTCGCCCGCTGCTCCCACTCGGCTCGGGCGGCGGCGCCCCGCTCTCCGGTCCTGCGCCAGTCGGAAAGAATATCGTCCGGAACGACGAAAGGTCCGGCGGACCAGCCCAGTTCCTCACGCGCCGCGGCGACCTCGTCCGCGCCGAGCGCAGCGCCGTGCACGCCGCTCGTCCCCTGCTTGTTGGGAGCGCCCCGGCCGATCACGGTGCGGCACTCCACCAGAACGGGCTTGTCGTCGAGCCTTGCAGCCTCGCCCAGCGCGCGGTCGATGTCGGCGAAGTCGTGCCCGTCGCACACCAGCGTATGCCATCCGGCCGCCCGGTACCGAGCTGGGATGTCCTCGCAAGTCGACAGCGCGGTCGATCCGTCGATGGTGATGCGGTTCGAATCCCACAGCACCTTGAGCTTGCCGAGACCGAGATGGCCGGCCAACCCGATTGCTTCGTGGTTGACACCTTCCATCAGGCAGCCGTCGCCGGCGATGGTCCAGGTGTGGTGATCGACCGCGTCGTCGCCATGGACGGCATTGAGGTGCCGTTCGGCAATCGCCATCCCGACCGCCATTGCAAGACCCTGTCCCAGCGGGCCGGTGGTGCATTCGACCCCCGGAAGGAGGAAGTTTTCCGGGTGTCCCGCGCAAGGACTGCCGAGCTGGCGGAAATTGGCGATGTCCTCGATCGTCGGACGCTCGTAACCGGATAGGCAAAGCAGGCTGTAGATAAGCATCGAGCCATGACCGGCAGACAGAACGAACCGGTCGCGATCGGGCCAGTCAGGCGCCTTCGGATCGAACCTGAGGTATTTGGAAAACAGCACCGTGGCGACATCGGCCATGCCCATCGGCATGCCAGGATGTCCCGAATTCGCCGCCTGGACCGCGTCCATCGAGAGCGCGCGGATGGCGTTGGCCATCGGCGCCAGGCGGGCGGTATCGAGGGTCATCGGCGGCGGGCTCCTGCTGGGGCGATTCGGTGCGCGCGCACGCCTTTGCGAATGCACCTCGCAAGGTCAAGGCGAGGTCCCACGAAGTTTCCCGCACAGGGGCTCAAGGGCAGTTATCAACAGCTTCCGCCAACCCTTTGCAAGCTGGTCCGAAACACGGTAAATCGGCACAATGACGGGGGAACGGACCGAAGCGGCGGTTCAGCGCATCGAGGCTGCCCTGGCGCGCATCGCCCGCGTCGCCGATAGCCCGCCCGAGAGAGCCGCTCCTGCCTCCGGTCCGGACGTCTCCGCCCTCGTCGAACAGCACGAAGCGCTGCGCGACACCGTTACGCGCGCGATCGGAGAGCTCGACGCGGTAATCGCAGGGCTCGAGCGGTGAGCATTCGGCCATGAGCGAAGTGTCCTTGCACATCGGGGGACGGACCTACCGCGTCGCCTGCGCGCCAGGCGAG
The DNA here is from genome assembly GCF_051912845.1 of Tsuneonella sediminis. Taxonomy (NCBI): domain Bacteria; kingdom Pseudomonadati; phylum Pseudomonadota; class Alphaproteobacteria; order Sphingomonadales; family Erythrobacteraceae; genus Tsuneonella; species Tsuneonella sediminis. Next base: position 387,085 of record NZ_JBNCBU010000001.1, read on the forward strand.
GAGGACCGTGTAGCCCGCCTGGGCGATACGATCGCAGACAAGCTCGCCTCGATTGGCAATCCCGCGGGCCCCGACGCGCAGAACCTCCTGTTCGCAGCGCTGCTCCTCGCCGACGAAGTCCACGAAGGCCGTGAGACGGCTTCCGCGCCCGAAAAAACCGCGTCTGCCGATGAAGCCAGCCCGGCGGCGGACGCGGTCGAACCGCTGAAATCCAGGATCGCCGACCTCGAAACCGAGCTGGAGCGGATGAAAGACGCCGCACGCGATTCGCGCGGAGAGATCGAGGCCGCGCGCGCACGGGAGAACGAACTTTCCCGAAAGGTTGCAGGGTACGAAGACGAAACGGAGCGGTTGCGGGCGAGGCTTGCCGAGGTCGAGCGGGATGCGGCGTCAGTTTCCGTTTCGCAAGGCGTCTCCGGAGCCGGAGACCTGTCCCCGCTGGCCCCCGCGCTCGAACGGTTCGCCGAAGTGCTCGAGGAATGTGCCGACAAGCTTGAGAGCCGGGCCGCGGCCTCCTAAGTAGGGGGCGGCGGGACTGCCCGGCACGAGCCGCATCAAAATCCCCGGGGCTATAAGCAATCCACGGGAGTTGTCCCTGCTCCGGCAACCGGGTTCGTCCCGGGAACCGGGGTACACGGCGCCCACCTGACGTTTTGGCGTCGGAGGATTCTGGGGCAAACGACCCATGGTGGTTCCGCCACACCATCCAAGTCCTCTTTTCCGTTGCGCATCCTGACCGCGAGATCTTTCGACAGCCTCCGATGAGCGAAACGACCGAGACCAAGGCACAGATACGGCGGCGCCTGCGCGCCGACCGCATTGCCCACGCGGCCGCCTTGCCCGAGCAGGTGCGCGCACTGGTCTTTCACCGCCCGCCACGTCCGGTGCTCGATCTGATCCCTGACGGTGCGATCATCGGCCTCTACCGCGCGATCCCCGGCGAGGCCCCGGCAGGCGCCTATGCGCGATTCTTCGCCGAACGGGGACACCGCATCGCCCTGCCCTGGTTCGCCGATCGCGACGCGCCGATGACATTTCGCGCCTTTTCCGATCCGTTCGGAGAGAACGACCTTGGCGAAGGGCCATTCGGAGTTCAGCCCGCCGACCGGTGCGAGGAAACCTGTCCGCAGGTCGTGTTCGTGCCGCTGGTCGCCTTCACCCCAGACGGCCACCGCCTCGGTCAGGGAGGCGGGCATTACGACCGCTGGCTCGGCGCCCATCCCGGCGTGACGGCGATCGGGCTGGCGTGGGACATGCAGGAGGTCGACTCGTTCCCGCGCGAAGCGCACGATCGGAGGCTCGATGCCGTTGTCACCCCGACCCGAATGCTAGGACCATTCGCATGAGGACCGAACCGACCTTGCGCATTCCGCTGGGAATCCTCGCGCTTCTCGTCGCGCTTGCGGTCTATGTTGGCGTCATCGCCAATTTCGCGCCGCGCCTGATTGGCGACTGGCCCGCGCTCGCCCAGGCGGCGATCTACTGCACGCTTGGCGTGATCTGGCTGCTGCCACTCAGGCGATTCATAGTGTGGATGGAGACCGGGCGCTGGGGCTGACGGCGATTTGCCGCGCTGCACCAGTCGCCCTCAAGGAATTCACCGGGCAAGAGGTAGCCGCGGAAAAAATCCCAAGTGGCGCGAGTGACGGGGCTCGAACCCGCGACCTCCGGCGTGACAGGCCGGCACTCTAACCAACTGAGCTACACCCGCGCATCCGGGGCTTGCACCGCTTGGGAGCCGCGCCACTAAGGGGTGACCGCAGACCTGTCAACCGCTCCGAGCGACCCTTTTTGCCGCGTTTGCCGCAAGCAAAAATTAACCATGTCCCGGCATGCTCGCCTTGCCCCGCCACGGGGCATCGGGGGACCATACGACAATGCGCTTCGGGCTAGGCTTCGTCGGCTTGCTGTGCCTGGCGGCAAGCGCGGCTTCCGCTCAAGACCAGGTGGACATCGACCGCGCGATCTACGTCGAGCGCACCCGCGACGGCGTGCGCGAACTTGCGCCGGCGACAGCGCTGAGATCCGGTGACAGGGTCGTCCTTCTGGTCGAATGGCGCGCGGACGGCGCGGGCCGGCAGTTTACAGTACAAAGCGCGGTGCCGCGCGATCTTGCCTTTCAGCGCGCGGGCAGCCCTGCGATCGAGGTGTCCACCGACGGGGGACGCAACTGGGGCGAACTCGGCACCCTCAGAATGGGCGCTCGACTCGCGTCGGCCGAGGATGTCACGCACCTGCGACTGCGAGTCGCCGGCGCTCAGCGCGGCCGAATGATGTTCAGCGCGGTCGTGCGCTGAGGGTCAGCACTTGTCGTACTTCCAGTACCGCTTCTTGCCTTCCGCCAGCCACTCCGCGGCCTGGGCAATCCGTTTCGCCCGGGTTTCCGGTCGCTTGGCGTCGTCAATCCATTCGAGGTACTCACGGCGGTGAGACGGCGCTAAACCTTCCAGGTTAGCTCTTGCCGCGGGCGACAGCGCTGCACCGAGATCGTCCGGGATGGGGAGTTCGGGGCGCGGCACCTTTGCCGCGGCGGGTTTGCGGATGGCCGTGCCCCGCGCGTCGATCCGGCTGCACGCGGCCGAAAGGCGCTCCCCGAGCGCGACCTCGCACGGTAGGTCGCCCACCGATTTCAGCTTTCCGAACTGCCCCATGCCTTCGGGCGCAGTTCCATCGCCGTGGATGCCGAAGCTTGCATGGGCCTTGAACGCCGCCATTCCCGCGAGGTTCTTATCGCGATAGGTGAAGCACGGCATTCCCCACTTAATCGTCTCTCCCGCTTCGGGAACCAGCGAATGGACGAGCGCGCGGATTCGCCTGAGGATCGGCTGCGCGAACGGCGCGGCGTTCGCGATGTAGCTGTCTATGCGCGGATCGGTGGTCATCGTGCCTTCCCCTGACGGAGCGCACGATACCCGGTTCAGCCGACCAGCAAAAGCGCCGGCGTTTCGATCAGTTTCTTCACCGCCTGAATGAAGCTGGCGGCATCGTACCCATCGACGACCCGGTGATCGCAGCTGATCGATATGTTCATCAGCTTGCGCTTCTCGACCCGCTCGCCCCCCATGCCGTCGGGAACGAACATCGGCCGCTCAACGATACGGTTGGGGCCGATGATCGCAACCTCGGGGCGGTTGATGACCGGCGTGGTGGCAACCCCGCCCAGCGGGCCGAGCGAGGTGACGGTCAGCGTCGATCCGGACAGTTCGTTCGATTTAGCCGATCCGTCGCGCGCTGCCTCGGCAAGCCGGCGAATCTCGGCAGCCAGTTGCCACAGGTTCCTCGCCTGCGCATTACGGATGACCGGGACCATTAACCCCGCGTCGGTCTGCGTCGCCATGCCGAGGTGGACCGCGCCATGCCGCGTGACGACGTTCGCCTCGTCGTCGTAGCGTGCATTGATCATGGGGAAATCGGGGATTGTCTTGCAGATCGCAGCGATCAGCAGCGGCAGCATGGTCAGCTTGGGCTTCTCGCCCCGGCCCGCGTTGAGCTGCTCGCGCAGGCGCTCGAGCTCGGTGACGTCGCATTCCTCGACATAGGTGAAATGCGGAATGTGACGCTTGGCCGCGGCCATGTTTTCGGCGATCCGGCGCCTGAGACCGATGACCTTGACCGTCTCGTCGGGGCGGGTCGCGCCTGCGGGCGCATGGCCGGACTTGGCGCCATAGGAAATGAATGCATCGAGGTCGGAATGGCGGATCCGCCCTTCCTCGCTCGGACGCACTTCCGAAAGGTCGATGTTGAGGTCGGCGGCGCGCTTGCGCACGGCCGGGGTGGCCAGGACCTTGGCTCCGGGCGACGCCTTCGCGACCGGCGCAGGCGCAGGAGCGGGCTTTGGCGCCGGCTTCGGGTCGGGCGGAGGCGGGGGAGCGGACTTTTCCTCGACCGCCGCGGCCGCATCGGCAACATCGGACGGATCGGGCGTCTCAACCTCTATGCGCTTTTCAACCGCGTCGTCCTTCGGAGCGGGCGCTTCCTCGACAACGGGCTCGTTGGCAGCGGCCACGTCATCGGGAACCTCGCCGTCGGTCTCGATGACGACGAGCATCGAGCCGATCGCGATAACGTCGCCCGCTTCGCCTGCGACCTCGACGACCTTGCCCGATACGGGGCTTTCCATTTCGACCGTGGCTTTGTCGGTCATCATGTCGGCGATCTGCTGGTCTTCCTCGACCATGTCGCCGGGCTTCACGTGCATCGCAACGATTTCGGCCTCGGCGATGCCCTCGCCAATGTCGGGAAGGTTGAAGGTAAAGCGTGCCATCTAGGCTTCCAGTATCTTGTCGATCGCCTCGCCGATGCGGACGGGACCGGGGAAATAGGCCCACTCGAGGCTGTGCGGGTATGGAGTGTCGAAACCGGTCACGCGCTCGACCGGAGCTTCCAGGTGATAGAAGCAGCGCTCCTGCACAAGCGCGGAAAGCTCGGCGCCGAACCCGCTCGTGCGGGTGGCCTCGTGCACGATGAGGCAACGGCCGGTCTTCTCGACCGACGCCTCGATCGCCTCGATGTCGAGCGGAACGAGCGTGCGCAGGTCGATGATCTCGGCGTCGACGCCCTTTTCCTTCGCGACGGCGGCGCTCACGTGGACCATCGTGCCGTAGGTCAGGATCGTCAAGGCATCGCCTTCGCGCACGGTCCTCGCCTTGCCGAGCGGGATCGAATAGTACCCCTCGGGCACCTTGCTGTCGGGGTGGTTTTTCCACGGCTCGACCGGCTTGTCGTAGTATCCGCTGAAAGGCCCGTTGTAGATCCGCTTGGGCTCGAAGAAGATGACCGGGTCGTTGTCCTCGATCGACGCGATCAGCAGCCCCTTGGCATCGTATGGCGTCGACGGAATGACGGTCTTCAGCCCGGACACGTGGGTGAATATCGCCTCGGGGCTCTGGCTGTGCGTCTGCCCGCCGAAGATGCCGCCGCCGAACGGGCTGCGCACGGTCATAGGCGCGATGAATTCGCCCGCCGAACGGTAGCGCAGCCGTGCCGCCTCGCTGATCAGCTGGTCGAGCCCGGGGTAGATATAATCGGCGAACTGGATCTCGGGCACGGGCCGGAGACCGTACGCGCCCATACCGACCGCCGCGCCGATGATCCCGCATTCGGAAATCGGGGTGTCGAATACCCGGTTCTTCCCGTGCTTTTCCTGGAGGTGCGCGGTCGCCCGGAACACGCCTCCGAAATAGCCCACGTCCTCGCCCATAATGACGACCGAGGGATCGTGGCTGAGCATGATGTCGAGCGCGTCGTTGATCGCCTCGATCATGTTCATGTTGCGCGACGGTGCATCGGCGAGGCCGAGCACGCCGTCTTCGTCGATCAGGCTTGAGGCCACTTGATCTTCCTTTCGCGGATAGCCTGCGCGGCCTGTTCCTCGAGGTGCCAAGGCAGTTCTTCGAAGACGTCCTCGAACATCGTGTGGAACGGGTGGTGCATGCCGTGGCCCAGCACACCGTTCTTTTCGGCATCCTTGGTCGCGGCCTTGACCTTTTCGGCACATTTCAGGTCGAGCGCTTCTTGGCGATCCTCATCCCATTCGCCGATCGCGATGAGATGGTCCTTCAGACGCATAATCGGATCTCCGAGCGGCCATTCGCTGCGCTCCTGCGCGCTGCGGTACTGGCTCGGGTCGTCCGAGGTCGAGTGACCTTCCGCGCGGTAGCTGAAGTGTTCGATCAGCGTCGGGCCGCCGTTCGCGCGCGCGCGATTGGCCGCCCACTGGGTCGCGGCATAGACCGCCAGCGCGTCGTTTCCGTCAATCCGCAGCGAGGCGATGCCGTAGCCGAGCCCGCGCGCGGCGAAGGTCGCCCGCTCGCCACCGGCGAAACCCGAGAAGCTGGAAATCGCCCACTGGTTGTTGACCACGTTGAGGATCACCGGCGCGTTGTAGACCGCGGCGAACAGGCAGGCGGCGTGGAAGTCTCCCTCCGCGGTGCTGCCCTCGCCCACCCAGGTTGCGGCGATACGGCTGTCGCCGCGCATCGCGCTCGCCATCGCCCAGCCCACCGCTTGCGGGGTCTGGGTGGCAAGATTGCCGCTGATCGTGAAGAAGCTGTGCGGCCGGCTCGAATACATGATCGGCAGCTGGCGTCCCTTCAGCTTGTCGCCGCGGTTCGAGTAGATCTGGTTGATCATCTCGACCAGCGGATAACCGCGCGCAATCAGGATGCCCTGCTGGCGATAGCTGGGAAATACCATGTCGTCGCCGGCAAGCGCCATGGCCGCCGCGACGCTGGTTGCCTCCTCGCCAGTGCACTTCATGTAGAAGCTGGTCTTGCCCTGTCGCTGGCCGCGATACATCCGCTCGTCGAACGCGCGGGTCAGCGCCATCGTCTCGAGCATCTTGCGCAAGGTATCGGGATCGAGCTTGGGGTCCCATGGCCCATGCGCGCGGTTGTCGTCGCCGAGCACGCGGACGAGGTCGTTCGCTAGATCCTGCGTGCCGATCGGTTCGCACAGTTCGTCGGGCCGCGGCTGCGCCCCGGCCTCGCTGACCTGGATGTAGGAAAAATCGACCGCGTCCCCGGGCCGGAACTTGGGTTCGGGCACATGAAAGCGCAGCTCGGGCCGGTTATGCCCCGCCTTGCCTCTCCCGTTCGGCGTATCGGCCATTTGGCTCTCCAGACGCAATCTTTTAAATCTGCGTTATTTTATTTCAAAGCGGGTGCCAGAGTCAAGGAGCCCCCGTCAGACCGCAACCGGCGCTTTCAACGCACCGAGTGGCGCATAATCGAGAACCGCAAAATCCTCGATCCGGTAATCAAACATGGACTTCGGCCGCCGCACGATTTCAAGCCTTGGGTGGCCCTGCGGTTCCCGGCCGAGCTGCTCCTCGATCAGGACCCGGTGATTGAGGTAGAGATGAACGTCGCCGCCCATCCAGACGAACTCGCCGGGTTCGAGACCGGCCTGCTGGGCCAGCATGCGCTGAAGCAGCGCAGCCGACCACAGGTTGAACGGCAGGCCCAACGCGACGTCGCAGCTGCGTTGATAGAGGAGCCCGTTCAGGCGTCCTTCGGCGACGTGGAACTGGTAGGTCTTGTGGCACGGCGGGAGCGCCATCCGGTCCAGCTCTGCGACGTTCCAGCCTTCGATGATGTGCCGCCGGCTGCCGGGGTTGGTCCGCAGCGATTCGACGACCTCGGCGACCTGGTTGATCCCCTCGCCCGGCTCGTAAAGCCCATCGGGGCGGTAGCGCCAGGTCGGCCAGTCCACCCACTGCTTGCCGTATACCGGGCCAAGATCGCCCCAGTTCCGGGCGAACACCTCGTCTTCGGCTATGCGACGGACGAAATCCTCGAGCGGAATGTCGTCGCCGGTTTCGCGCACGTAGCGCGCGTGCGGCCACTCGTTCCAGATCCCGACACCCTGGAGCACCAGGGGGCGAATGTTTGTCTCACCCGTCAGGAACCACAGAAGCTCCCGCGTCGCGGTCTTCCAGTAGACCCGCTTGGTGGTGATGAGCGGCATGGCGCCATCCGCCAAGTCGAATCGCAAGGTCGCGCCAAAGATCGAGCGTGTGCCGATCCCCGTCCGGTCCATCCGTTCGGACCCTTCGGTCCAGATGCGCCGCATGAGGTCGAGGTACTGGGTTTCAGGGTGGGGCGATGCGGCCGGCATGCCAAGTCCCTAGCGCGCGAAATGGCCGCTTGCCACCCCGCGATCCCCTCCCTATAGGGCCGCCTCTGCCTCGCCCCGGACCAGTTCCGGACGGCGCCGGTCGGGGAGTAGCTCAGCCTGGTAGAGCACTGTCTTCGGGAGGCAGGGGCCGGAGGTTCGAATCCTCTCTCCCCGACCATTTCGCCACAAATCGTGTCAGTCTAATCTCGCGCGACGCCGCGCTGAACTTCGTACAGCAGGTCTTCGTCGAGCGGCTTGCCGTGCATGACCGAGACGTCGCCGGTCGTCTCGAGGACGACGGCCCGGACGTCCTTCAGCGATCCCACGTTTGCGGCCCGGAGCTTGGCCATCAGGTCGCCTTTCCCGACGCGAGTCTTTTGCAGCGCCTCCTCGATTACGACACCATCGCGGACGAGCAGGACCGGTTCGTTCTGCATCACCGCGTCTGCCCGATCCCACCGTTGTCGCGCCTTTGCGGCGAGGAATTGCACCCCGAACAAAGCGGCCATGGCTGCGAGCGACTGGATGAATGCGCCCCATTCGTCCGTTCGCGAAGCGCTGCCGACGAGCGAGCCCATTGCGATCGTCATGATGAAATCGAAGCTCGTCATCTTCGAAAACGATCGAAGGCCCACTATGCGGACCAGGAGTACGATCCAGAGCAGCGCGACCGTCGCGAGCACCAGACCGCTGACGATCGAATCAAACATGGGGTCATCGAGAAAGATACGGCACCTCCACTGATAGAAGGCGCGCCCTGTGCACCGGTTCCCAAGCTCGCGCCGCCGACAGCCGCCTTACCCGCCGCGAAGCAACTGCACGCCCCAGTCCCGCTCGAACAGGTAAAGCAGCACCCGCGCCGCCTCGCCACGCTCGCCCGTCAGGCCTCCGTCCCGTTCCATCAGCAGCCGCGCATCTTCGTGGGCGATGGGAAGAAGGCGCTGGATCTGGTCGAGATCGGCGACCCTGAAGGGCGTGTCTCCCGATTGGCGGGTGCCGAGAAGCTCCCCGCCACCGCGCAACCTGAGATCCTCCTCGGCGAGGCGGAATCCGTCCTGCGTCTCGCGCATCAGAGCCAGGCGCTCCTTTCCAGTCTCGCTCAGGGCTTCGCCCCGCAGCAGGACGCACGCCGACTTCTGGGCGCCCCGGCCCACCCGGCCGCGCAACTGGTGAAGTTGCGCGAGGCCGAAACGCTCGGCCTGTTCGATCACCATCAGGGTCGCGTTGGGAACGTCCACTCCAACCTCGATGACGGTTGTCGCAACGAGCAGCCTCGCATCGCCTCGGGCGAAGCGCTCCATCGCGGCGTCCTTTACCTCGGGTTTCAGCTGACCATGGACAAGCACGACCGAGTCGCCGAACCGCACTTTCAGCGCCGCATACCGTGCCTCCGCCGCCGCTATGTCCTCGCTTTCCAGTTCGCGCACCATCGGACAGACCCAGTAGGCCTGCGCCCCGCCCTCGAGCTGCCGAGCGAGCCGGTCGACCACCTCCCCGGTGCGGTCGGCGCTGATGACCACGGTGTCGATCGCCTGCCGGCCAGGGGGCATCTCGTCGAGCCGGCTCACGTCCATCTCGCCATACTGGGCGAGCGTCAGAGACCTTGGAATCGGCGTCGCCGTCATCGCAAGCGTATGCGGGGCGACCTTGCCTTTGCTGGCAAGCATCAGCCGCTGCGACACCCCGAAGCGGTGCTGCTCGTCGATCACCACCAGCCCCAGGTTGCGATAAGCGACCGTCTCCTGGAAGATTGCGTGGGTGCCGACCACGATCGGGATCGACCCGTCGTGCAGGCCCATCAGGATCGATTCGCGCGAACGCCCCTTGTCCCGCCCGGTCAGGAGCGCGATTTCGACTCCCGTCGGCGCCAGCATTCGGCGCAGCGTGTCGAAATGCTGGCGGGCGAGGATCTCGGTCGGCGCCAGCAGCGCGGCCTGTGCCCCGCCCTCCACCGCGACGAGCATCGCCTCGAGAGCGACAACCGTCTTCCCGCTGCCTACGTCGCCCTGGAGGAGGCGGAGCATGGGACGGTCCTGAGCGAGGTCGCCCTCGATCTCCCCAATGCTTCGCGTCTGCGCTCCGGTGAGCGGAAACGAGAGGTCGAGCTTACCGCGCAAGGAGCCGTTACCGTCCAGCGCCTGCCCGCGCCGCCGGCGGTTGTCCGCCCGCACGAGCATCAGCGCCAGGCTGTTGGCGAGCAGTTCGTCATAGGCAAGCCGGTCGCGCGCGGCCGCGTGGTCGCCGCGATGAGCGAGTCTGAGCGCCTCGGCCCACGACGGCCATTTCATCTTGGCGAACTGACCGGGCTCGATCCATTCAGGCAAAGTGGGCAGCCTGGCGAGCGCCTGTGCGGCCAGCCCCGCGACCTTCGGCTGCGTAAGGCCCTCGGACAGTGCGTAGACCGGCTCGTTCAGCGTGCCCAGCAGTCCCTTGCTGTCCTCGCTGACATGATCGGGATGAACGATCTGGAGCATCTGGCCGTACTGGTCGAGCCGGCCTGCGACCCAGCGCTTCGCGCCCACTGGCAACAGCTTCTTCGCGGTGAAACTCGCGCGACCGAAATATGTCAGCGACACGACGTTGCCGAGCGCGTCGGCTGCCATCACGTTGTAGGGGCCACGCGCGTTACGGCTGGCGCGGTGTTCCGTAACCGTGAGCGGCACGACCACCTGCTCTCCTACACTTGCGGAGTCGAGATTATCGACCGGACGCCGGGTCACGAAACGCTCGGGGAGGTGATACGCAACGTCCCGTACCCTCGAGAGGCCCAGCTTCTCGAGCGGGCGCGCGATCTTCGGACCCACGCCCTCAAGCGTCTCTGTCTCGGCAAAGAGCGGATTGAGAACGTCGGGACGCATAATGGTGCCCTACGGACTTTTGAACGGAGTGCGAAGAGGCTCAGGTCCCGCGCGGGCCCCGCGCCGGGTTGCGAATTCTCGCCATCCGCTCGAGGCTACTTGACCGATGTTAGCCAGGGAACCGCGGCGGGCTTCGGCGCTTGACAGACCGACACACTTCACAAGCGGAGACCGACATGGCCGACCAGCAGTACACGGATGCAATCATGCTTCTCCGAGCCGATCACGAAGAGGCGAAGGACCTCTTCGACGAGTTCGAAAATACCGATGATGGCGACAAGAAAAAGCGCCTTGCGGAGCAGATCTGCAACGAGCTGAAGATTCACTCGCTCATCGAGGAAGAAATCTTCTATCCGGCGTTCCGCGGCGTTCTCGAGGACGACATGCTCGACGAAGCGATCGTTGAACATGATGGGGCCAAGCTGCTGATCAACGACATCATGGAATGCGTCCAGTCGAACGACACCGTGTTCGAGGCCAAGGTCAAGGTGCTTTCGGAGCAGATCGAGCATCACATCGAGGAGGAGGAGCAACCGCACGAGGGCATGTTCGCGAAATGCCGCGACAGCGATGTCGACGTGAAGGCGCTGCTCGAGCCGATGCTCCGGCGCAAGGAAGAACTGAAGAAGCAGGCCGAAAGTGAAGGGCTGCCCCCTGCGAGGATGAGCGAGGTCCAGCCCGAAGCGGCGCACTGACCCAAGGCGATTGCGAAGTCTGGCGCGCTTGGGTAGCGGGGGCCGGGTGGATACCGCCCTCGCCCACCGTCTCGCGCGCGCCAGGTTCCGCGCATGGCACCGCGGCACGCGGGAAGCCGATTTCATGATCGGGGGCTTCTTCGATACCTTCCATGCGGGGTGGGACGATGAAGGTCTGGCGTGGTTCGAGGCTCTGCTTGACCAGGACGACGTCGACGTGATGGCCTGGGCGCTCGGCACCCGCCCCCCGCCGACCGAGTTCGCCGGCGACCATATGGCGGCGATGCAGCGGCTCGATTACGTCAGGATGCCCTGAGCCCGGTCCGGAAACGGGTTGCCCTGCCGGGCGTTCGACCTATCTCAACCGGAACACGCTGAGCCGCTCGAAATCCCCGAGCGGGGCGCCGCGCGTGCCCGCAACACAGGACCTCCATGCCCGATCTCCAGAAAATCCTGACCGCGACCGGCCCGCTTACACTGGCGGCGGTGCCGCGCGGGGCGCAGCCGCTGGTCCTGGCCGACCTCGCACGAGGGGCCAAGGGACGGGCTGTGATGATCGAACCGGACGAAGCGGCGATGTCCGGCGTGGCGGAGGCCGCTCGATACTTCGCACCCGAGCTCGAGGTGATCGAGTTCCCCGCCTGGGATTGCCTGCCCTACGACCGCGCGTCACCGGCTCTTTCGGTCAGCGCGCGTCGGTTGGCGGCCCTGCACCGCCTCCAGGCGGGAAAACAGGGTGCCCAGCTTCTCGTCACCACCATCAACGCGATCCTGCAGCGGGTTCTGACTCCGTTTCGCGTGCGCGAGGCGGTTCGGGAACTGAAGCCGGGCATGGAGATCGCCCACGACGCGTTGATCGCGTTGCTCCAGCGCCAGGGCTATTCGCGCACCGACACCGTGATCGATCATGGCGAGTTCGCGGTACGCGGCTCGATATTCGACCTGTTCCCGAGCGGACTTGACGCTGGCCTGCGGCTCGACTTTTTCGGCGACGAGCTTGAATCGCTCCGATTGTTCGATCCCAACACCCAGATGACCACGGGCTTGCTCGAACAGCATCTCCTGATCCCGGCAAGCGAAGCGCTGCTCGACGAGGACACGATCAAGCGCTTCCGCACCCGCTACCGTGAGCGGTTCGGCGCCAACGCGACGCAGGACCCGCTCTACCAGGCGGTGAGCGACGGGCGCCGTCTTGCCGGCATGGAGCACTGGCTGCCGCTTTTCGAGGAACGCCTGTCGACGCTCTTCGACCATCTCGACAGGGAGGATCTGGTCGTCATCGACAACGCCGCGCTCGGCGCAGCGGACGAGCGGCTGGCGGACATCGCCGATTATCACCGCCAGCGCGAGGACGGCACCTATCGCCCCCTTCCCGAAGACGCGCTCTATCTCACCCGAACCGAGCTCGACACCGCACTGGCAGGGCTGCCGGTCCACCGCGCGTCGATCTTCGCCGAACCCGAAAGCGCGACGGTAGTCGATTTCGGTTTCCAGTCGGGACGCGACTTCGCGCCCGAGCGGGCGCGCGGCGACAATGTCTACGCCGCCGCCGCGGATCATCTCAAGTCGGCCGGCAAGGCCGGAAGGCGGCCGATGCTGGCTACCTATTCGCAAGGCAGCCGCGCGCGCATCGCGTCGATCGTGACCGAGGCCGGTGCTCCTGTCGATCTGGCGGACAGTTGGCAGGAGGCGATGGGGCTGTCGGCGAAGGGCAAGCCAGTGGCGGTAGTGCTGCCGCTCGAAACGGGCTTTTCCAACGACCAGATCGACCTGATTACCGAGGCCGACGTGCTGGGCGACCGGCTCGTGCGCCGCAAGAAGCGCCGCAAGAGCGCCGATGCCTTCCTCGCCGAATTGCAGGCGCTGAATGCGGGCGACCTTGTCGTCCACATCGATCACGGCATCGGCAAGTACCTTGGACTGGAGGCGATACCGGTCGGCAAGTCACAGCACGACTGCGTGATGCTCGAGTACCATGGGGGCGACAAGCTCTACGTGCCGGTCGAGAACCTCGAGGTGCTGAGCCGGTACGGCTCGAGCGAGGAAATGGTCGGCCTCGACCGGCTCGGCGGCGAAGCATGGCAGAAGCGCCGCAGCCGGCTGAAAGAGCGGATCCGCGAAATCGCGCACGAGCTGCTGCGCACGGCCGCCGCACGCTCGCTGCGCAAGGCGCCCGTCGTCGAGGTCGAGGAGGCGAGCTTCATGCCGTTCGTCGACCGCTTCCCGTGGGACGAGACGGAGGACCAGGACCGCGCGATCTTCGAGGTGCTGAGCGACCTCGCCAGCGGGGCGCCGATGGACCGGCTCGTCTGCGGCGACGTCGGCTTCGGCAAGACCGAGGTGGCACTGCGCGCGGCTTTCGCGACCGCGATGAGCGGGCGGCAGGTGGCTGTCGTCGCGCCGACGACCCTCCTCGCCCGCCAGCATTACGAGAACTTCGCCGCGCGATTTGCGGGCTTTCCGCTGAAGGTCGGCCGCCTGAGCCGCCTGGTCGGTGCAAAGGAAATGTCCGACACCCGCGCCGGCCTCAAGTCGGGCGACGTCGACATCGTTATCGGAACCCACGCAATCCTGTCGAAATCGACCGAGTTCAAGAACCTCGGGCTCGTGATCGTCGACGAGGAGCAGCGCTTCGGCGTGACCCACAAGGAAAAGCTGAAGCAGCTGCGCGCCGACGTTCATGTCCTGACGCTTACCGCCACGCCGATCCCCCGTACCCTGCAGATGGCAATGAGCGGTCTGCGCGAACTGTCGACGATCCAGACCCCTCCGGTCGACCGTCTAGCGGTGCGGACCTACGTGATGGAATGGGACGACATGGTCATGCGCGAGGCGCTGCTCCGAGAGCATCATCGCGGGGGCCAGAGCTTCATCGTGGTGCCCCGCATCAAGGACATGCCCGAAATCGAGGAGTGGCTCCACAAGCACGTGCCTGAAGTCAAGGCGATCAGCGCCCATGGCCAGATGTCCCCGACCGAAGTCGAGGAACGAATGAGCGCGTTCTACGAGGGCAAGTACGAGGTGTTGCTGTCGACTACGATCGTCGAGAGCGGACTCGACATCCCGAGCGCGAACACCATCGTCATCTACCGCGCCGACCGCTTCGGCCTTGCCCAGCTCTACCAGCTACGCGGGCGTGTGGGCCGATCGAAGCTGCGCGCCTATGCCTACCTCACCACGCCCGCCGACACCGCGCTCAGCGAAGTTGCCGAAAAGCGCCTCAAGGTGCTCGGTGATCTCGACAGCCTCGGCGCGGGGTTCCAGTTGGCCAGCCACGATCTGGACATCCGCGGCGCGGGCAACCTGCTTGGCGACGAGCAGTCGGGCCACATCCGCGAAGTGGGTTTCGAACTTTACCAGTCGATGCTGGAGGACGCGATACTGGCCGCCAAGGCCGGCGATGCGGGGCTCGAACGAGAGGCTGGCCCGAGCCCGCAGATCACTGTCGATGCGCCGATCATGATACCGGAAGACTACGTGCCGGACCTCGCGGTGCGCATGGGTCTTTACCGCCGCCTCAACGACGCGCGCGACCAGAGCGAGATCGAGGCGCTTGCAGCAGAGATGATCGACCGCTTCGGCCCCCTGCCCGCGGCGACCGCAAACCTCGTCAGGCTGATCGAGATCAAGCATCTCGCAATCCGCGCCAACATTTCGAAGATCGATGTCGGCGCCCGCGGCACGTTGGTCACCTTCCACAAGGACGACTTCCCCGATCCTGCCGGATTGATCGCCTGGACCGAACGGGTCGGACCCGACGCGAAGCTGCGGCCCGACATGAAGCTGGTGCTGTCGCGCGCGTGGGGCGACCCGCAAAGCCGGCTCAACGGTCTCTATCAGCTAGCCAAGGGGCTCAGCGGGATCGTGGCTCGCGCAGAAAAGCGCAAGAAAGCGGCCTGATCCAGGGTCTGCCCCCATGGTTACCGCAAAAAAGGGAGCGCGGCATTAACCGCGATTCGAGGTGATTCGCGCTCCAGCCCCGCCCGCCGGAATGCGCAATAAGGGCCAGATGAACCCCTTATCCTTTGTAAATCCGGGCGGTTTCGCCGGATTAACCTTGAAGCGAATGTCCCGCGCCACTGCGTCAGGGTTCGCCGGCAAGACCTGGCACGGCTCGCGTCATCTCACAGCAGCAATGGCCGCAAAAAACCTTTGCATTTCAGGTGTCTGGAGTCCGCCGGCAGGAAGGCGGCTTCGCTGTATTGCCATGACAAGGTATCCGGGAAACAAAAAACCCCGGCAGCGCCGGGGTTTTCTCGTAGGCTCTCAAACGATCAACGACCGCCGAGGAACCATTCGTACCATCCCCAGATCGACATGACGAAACTCCTTGTAGCAACCCAACGTGCTAACAAGGATGGTTAACAGATCTTATGGTTAATGCAAGTTTTAAGCGGCTCGTGGCTTTTCTTCTAGCTTGGCCAGCAATCGCTCCATCGGCACTGCACGGGAGAAGTAAAAGCCCTGGGCAGCGTCGCAGCCCATTTCGACCAGCAACCTCAGCACGGCTTCGTCCTCGACGCCCTCGGCGACTGCATAGCGCTTGAGGGAATGGATCATCTCGATCGCGGTTTTCACCAGCATCCGGTCTTCATCCGAGTGCGCCATGTTCGCAACGAAGCTGCGGTCGATCTTGACTTCATCACTGGGGATCTGGCGCAAGTAGTGCAGCGAGGCGTGGCCGGTCCCGAAATCGTCGACCGAAAGCCTGACCCCTGCCCGCTTCAGTTCAGCCAGGATTTCCCCTGCTATCCGGTCGCTTTCGACCGGCGCGGTCTCGGTGATCTCGAGCATCAGGTTGGCTGGCGGGAAATCGTGCGAGGCCAGCACCCTGCGCACTTCGGCGGCAAAGCCGGGATCGCGGAGGTCGAGCGCGGAGATGTTGACCGCGACCCGGAACTCCGGATCGACGGCAATTGCCTTGCGCGCGTGGCGAAGCGCGCTCTCCAGCACGAAGCCGGTGATGACCTCGATCCGGTTATGCTCCTCTGCATAGGCGACGATCTGCGACGGTTCGATCGATCCCCGCGTGGGGTGGGTCCAGCGAATCAGCGCTTCCGCACCCACGATCTTACCGGTGGCAAGCGACACCTTGGGCTGGAACTCGACCTTCAGGTCTCCGTCGCGGATGGCCTTCTCGAGCTCGGAAAAGAACTGGAGCCGCCAGCTGCGCTCTTCGCCGACCTCGGGTTCGCTGACGACGAAGACCGAACCGTGATGCGCAGCATCCTCGGCGCACTGGATCGCGCTTTCCGTCCGTTCGCGCAGCGTGAGGGCATAATTCGTGTCGAGGCCGATGGAGGTCGCCATGTCGGGAGCTTGCGAGCCGACCGTGATGCTCGTGCGGAAGACCGCGTGAAGCCCGCGCAAATGACCGTTGCGGTCGTTCTCGTGGATCCGGTCCCGCAGCCACACGAGGGTGTCCTTATGGAAAGCGAACTGCGTGCCCCCCTCCGCCGAACGCAGCATCTCTTCCGCCTTGACCAGCAATTCGTCGATTTCCCTGGGCGATAGGCAGGCGCTGATGGTCGCGAAGTTGCGGATCTTCAGCGCGATGACATCGCAATCGGGCGCGGTTTCGGCCGAATAGAAGCTCTCGATCTTCACCAGACCCGTTTCGCCGCGGTAGGTCGAGTTGGCGAGATTGCGCAGCCGCACGGCCCCGATCCCCAGGCAGAGCAGGCCGCTCAAGGCTGCGACGTGTATCGAGGCGAGCTCAAGCAGAGCCTGCAAGACAAGAATGAGCCCCGCAACGGCAAGAGCAGTCCGACGCGAAGGGACCTTCTGTCGCGACTGATACAATACGAACGCCGCGGCGATCAGGAACGGCGGAAGCCAGCCAAGATCGATCGGCTTGCGCTCGCGAAGGGTCTGGGCGCCCAGGGCATGAACCTGCGCACCCGCGATAACCCCGCGTCCTGGCATGCCGTAAAGGTCCGGAGAGGTGCGGTTCGCGGGCGCTATGATCACGTCCTTGCCGTCAAACGAGGCGGCAGGCACCTTGCCTTTGAGGACATCGACATAGCTGAACATCGGGATCGTCGCGAAGTCGATCGAAAGGTCCGGTCGGAAAATCTCCTCGCTGTCGGTTTCGACGCCGGCTAGGTGCGCCGAGATGGACGGCACGGTCTTGCCGAGGATTTCCGAGCTCGTCGGCAGGCCCCACGAGAAATCCATCACGCGCTGCTTGCCGTACATCGATACCATCGGCGCGTGACCGCGGAAACGGGGATGCGTGAGCAACTGGGCCTCGCTATTGAACCCGGTCTTCACCTTCGGGGTGGACCCGACGGAGACGCGGCCCTCGTATCGCTTGAACGCGTCTATGAGCTTGCCGTCTTCCTCTTCGGTCGATGCATCGGCGAGCGCGCGGTCGAAGACCACCTGCCTTGCTCCGCTTGCGAACAGCCGGTCGAGCACGCGCGCATCGTCGCCGCGAGAGGGGTCGCGGGTCTCCAGTTCGTCGAGTGACCGGTCGTCGATCATGACAAGCACCGTCTGCCCGTCCGCCGCGCGAAGTCGCAGTGTATCGCGTCCCAGGCGGAGCGAATCCTCGAGCGGCATCGGCACGTCGAGGGCGCCCGAAACAAGGCCCGCGAAAATGGCCCAGAGGGCGATGCGCCGACGGGCGCGATCGCGACGGCGCGATTCGCTCAAGGACGGCTTGCTGCCGCGCCGAAACAGGGCTCGAAATCGCGCGAGCATACCTTCTCGGCGAACCGGTTCACGGCCCGAGACCGGGTTGTTTCTGCGCTCGAGTTCGAGGTCGGGCGGCACGCCGCTTCCTATCCTATCAACCGGAATGCTCGCTATCGGACCAAATCGAAAAGAAATCGTAACCCTGATTGCGGGTTAACACCTGCCGGCACGTCGGAACGGGCGCGTTCCTGCACCCGGTGATGGTTAACGGGGTAAGAATTGACCGGCGACGCGCAGCGCTCGGCCAACGGGACATGCGCGCCGTGCAGAAAGCGGATCCCGAACGATGCGTTCCGGTGGATTACCGCGCGGCATCAAGGGCTTGCGGATCTCGATTACCGAAAGCGCGCACCCAGGACGGGTTAGAGCGCCCGTGGCATGCACCCACCGCCCGCCCAGGTTGAATGGACGATGCGAAGAATTACCGCTTCCGCGCAATCGTTGCGCAACAGGGTTTAGACGCAGTTACCGCCTGCCGCCGAAAAAAACGAGCGACTGCGCCGCTTTGTACGTCCCTACTCCGATTAGCTAGCGGTGACGCCGGCGGCCCGCCGCTGGACGAGGGCGTAGGCCTTCTCATACCATTCGCTGCCGGGGTAGTTTGCGCCGAGGACTGCGGCGTTCTTCACCGCTTCCTCGGGTACGCCGAGAGCGAGGCTCGTTTCGACGAGGCGGAACAGGGCTTCGGGCGCGTGGCTGGTGGTCTGGAAATTGTCGACCACGTTCTGGAAGCGGATCTGGGCGGCAAGCCAGTTCCCGCTACGCTCGTACCAACGGCCGATTTCCATCTCCTTGCCGGCGAGGTGATCGTCCACGAGGTCCAGCTTGAGCTTCGCGTCGCTGGCGTACTCGGTCGCGGGATAGCGGCGGATCAGTTCCTGCAGCGCGGTGCGTGTCTGCTCGGTCACCTTCTGGTCGCGGGTGACGTCGCTGATCTGCTCGTAATAGCTGATCGCGATCAGGTAGTACGCGTACGGGGCGTCCTTGTTGCCCGGATGGATCGAGAGGAACCGCTGCGCGCTCTCGATCGCCTTGTTGTAATCGGCCGCGACGTAATAGCTGAACGCGCTCATCAACTGCGCGCGGCGGGCCCACGGCGAATAGGGATGCTGGCGCTCCACCTCGTCGAACAGCGCCGCCGCCACCTTGGGCTGGCCCCGATCGAGCCGGTCCTTCGCCGCCGCGTAAAGCGATTCAACGTCCCGCGCGACATAGGCCGTGTCCTGCACGCCGCCCTTCCCGGCGCAGGCCGAAACGGTGAGCGTGGCCCCGAGCACGGCGGCGGCGAGGAAGAGCCGGGCCGTCGGCCGGGTCGAAGCGGAGGTGCGCGTCTGCATGAGGGGCGCCTATAACCGCCGCCAGCGTGAACGCAAAGTGAAGTTGCCCGCTTGTGCGCAGCGGCCCGAACAGCCGCTCACTCCCCACCGCTTCCGACCCGTTAACGACGCCCCGCAACCGCGCGGCAACCCCGCGGGCATATCCTTGGGCACGCCCCAGCGGAGGATGCGAGAGCGATGAACCCGATCAAGGCCCTCCTTCGCCCGCTCCTGCGGGACCAGCGCGGCGCAACCGCGATCGAGTACGGCCTGATCGTCGCGCTGATCGGCATCGCGATGACTGTCGCGCTGGCGAGTACCGGCAACAGCCTGTCCTCCACGATGGACGCCGCGCGCATCGGCATGGGCGGCTAAGGACGCCACCACGACGCGTACGCTTTGCTGTTCGGCGGCTTTCCTGGTTCAATCTAGCGGTTGGCGAGATGCGCTGATTCCCCGCCCCTGTCTTTCACCCGTACCTCGTTGTCCGACCCCCGCATAGGCGCGGCACTACAGTAGCGCACCCACCGCGAGAGGGCGACGCCCGCCCTGTAGAGTCGGGGTCGCGTGCCGGGTGGTGGCCCACAGAGGGATAACGGAGGGGGGATAAACCCGGACCGCGCCGGCTGTGTTGTCGTCATCTGGACGAGGTGCTAGCGTGATCAAAACACGGTCGCGTTTTCCCCGTTCTGTTAGGGTTTCCGTGTGCTGATCGTCTCCTCCAACTCGCTGGCCCATTTTCAGGAACAGGGGATTCGTGCGCTCCGCCAGCGGATCCTTGTCGGCTGGAACGAACGGCTAGCATCACTGGCGATGTCCGTAGGCGAAGCCGGTCGTTCGGCAATCCTCGACGAGATCGAATTCGCCTCTCGCGACGACCCCGATCTCACTGTCGGGGAATTGCAACTGCTGGCTGACCTGCGGCTTGCCGCGATGTTCGAAGAGATCGAAGGCGCCCGCCGCTGATGGCCTCCAGTCCGCCCGACGACGGATGGAGTCCGCTTCCCGAAGGGTGGACGTGGAGCGACGTCGGGCACGGGGCGCTTGATCTCGCGGGCATGGTCCCGATCATCGGAGAAGCAGCGGACCTGACCAATGCCGCCTGGCTCGCTTCCGAGGAAAAATACCTCGACGCTGGACTGTCGATAATCTCGATGGTGCCTGTCGTCGGCGATGTGGTCGGCAAGGGCGGCAAGCTGGCAACCAGGGCAGGCGGCAAACTAGCAGAACCCGCGGTCAAGGCGCTGGCGAAGATGGACTTCGCGAAGGTCCTCGCGCCGCTGAAGAAGAATAACAAGCTGGCGCCACACATTGCCAAGATCGAGGAAGCGCTGGTCAAGTGGCGGAAGGAGGTGCTGGACCGACATGCCTCCACTTCTCGACCCTGTGGGATTCAAGAATGTCCGGAGGCAACAAAGCGCCTCGGTCAATCAGCCATGATGGTCGGAAAAACTCCGGTCCCCATTCGAATACTTGAAAAACTCACTCCTGCTGAAAAATCCGTTTTTGAGCGTGCGATCAAGGAAGTTGAGGCAACTCCTTTGAAAGCGCGCACCGACAAGGCAATCTTCTATTCAGGGAGAATTGGCGAAACTCCTGCTTGGAAGCTTGTCGAGAAGATGGAAAAAACCGGGGCGCACGATACAGTGAACACTCTAAGTAATGGATTACTTAACCGTAAAGACATCCGAGATGTCCTACCCGATGATGCGATGGGCTTTGTCGACGACCTCGCTTCAGCAAAACTAGCAGAGAATGCTGAGGGTGCTATAAAATTTGTTGGGGATTTGGACTCGATCAATCCAAATAGCGTATTCCGGCGTATCGAATTGCCCGCTCTCCTAAAAAATCCGAAAATCACCCCCGGATCACGAAAGCAACTAGTCGAAATGAAAAATTTTCTGGACAAAAAATATGGTCGTTAATCGGGATTTCCGTGCGATCACAGCACGGCATGTAGTGAGCGCTGATGGTGTCGTGCACGTCAGTTTCCCGAATGCTTTTGAAATTGAATATCGCATAGGGGGGAAATTGGCGCATCTTCAGGCCGAGCGTAACATTGCCCCTGATGGCGCTCCTGATGGCCGAATAGTGGAAATTGCCGATGGAATGCGATGGGCCGATGGTTCGATAATTAGCCAATCAGAAATCGATCTGATTGTTGCCGATTTAATTGAGGCCGCCGCGCCCCTACGTACTAGGTTTATCGTCAAAGATGTCAGCTGAGAAAAGGTGACAGCATTGTGATTCGCAAGCCGCGACCATTGCGTCGGTGAGGCAGCCAACCACTCTGCCACGTCTCCCTCTTCAAAAAACGGCTCACTCCTCGCCCATGCGAAGCGCGGCGATGAAAGCTTCCTGCGGGATAGAGACGTTGCCGTATTCCCTCATTCTGGCCTTGCCCTTCTTCTGCTTCTCCAGCAGCTTCTTCTTGCGCGTTATGTCGCCGCCATAGCACTTGGCGGTCACGTCCTTGCGCAGGGCGGCGATCGTCTCGCGGGCGATCACCTTGCCGCCGATCGCGGCCTGGATGGGGATCTTGAACAGGTGGCGGGGGATGAGGTCTTTCAGCCGTTCGCACATGCCGCGGCCCCGCGCCTCGGCATTGGCGCGGTGGACGATCAGCGAGAGCGCGTCGACCGGCTCGTTGTTGACGAGGATGTTCATCTTCACGAGGTCGCCTTCGCGCAGGCCGATCTGCTCGTAATCGAAGCTGGCATAGCCTCTGGAGATGCTCTTCAGCCGGTCGTAGAAGTCGAACACCACCTCGTTCAGCGGCAGCTCGTAGGTCACCTGCGCGCGGCCGCCGACATAGGTCAGGCCGGTCTGGATGCCGCGCCGGTCCTGGCACAGCTTGAGGATCGAGCCGAGGTATTCGTCGGGGGTGTAGATCGTCGCCTTGATCCACGGTTCCTCGACCGTCTCGATCCGGTTCTGGTCGGGCCAGTCGGCCGGGTTGTGGAGCATGATCTCCTTCGCGTCCTCGGTCCGGCTCTTGGAGAGCTGGAGGCGATAGACGACGCTGGGCGCGGTAGTGATGAGGTCGAGGTCGTATTCGCGCGACAGGCGTTCCTGGATGATTTCCAGGTGCAGCAGGCCGAGGAAGCCGGCGCGAAAGCCGAAGCCCAATGCCGCGCTGCTCTCCATTTCGTAGGAGAAGCTCGCGTCGTTGAGGCGCAGCTTGGCGATGCTCTCGCGCAGCTTCTCGAAGTCCGCCGCGTCGACCGGGAACAGGCCGCAGAAGACCACTGGCTGCACTTCCTTGTAGCCGGGCAGCGCCTCGCTCGCCCCGCCCTTCACCGTGGTGATGGTGTCGCCGACGCGGGCCTGCTCGACCTCCTTGATCTGGGCGGTGATGAAACCGATCTCGCCCGGGCCGATCTCGGGCAGGTCGACGCGCTTGGGGGTGAAGGCGCCGACGCGATCGATCAGGTGATCGGTGCCCCCTTGCATGAACTTGACGTTGAGGCCCTTCCTGATGACCCCGTCGATCACGCGCACGAGAATGACCACGCCGAGATAGGGGTCGTACCAGCTGTCGACCAGCATGGCCTTCAGCGGTGCAGTACGGTCGCCCTTGGGAGGGGGTATCTTCGCGACGATCGCTTCGAGCGTATCCTCGATGCCGATGCCGGACTTGGCGGATGTCAGCACTGCCTCGCTCGCGTCGATGCCGATGATGTCCTCGATCTCGGCACGGACCTTTTCCGGCTCGGCTGCGGGAAGGTCGATCTTGTTGATGACG
This sequence comes from Tsuneonella sediminis, assembly GCF_051912845.1. Lineage (NCBI taxonomy): Bacteria > Pseudomonadati > Pseudomonadota > Alphaproteobacteria > Sphingomonadales > Erythrobacteraceae > Tsuneonella > Tsuneonella sediminis. The sequence goes on from NZ_JBNCBU010000001.1 coordinate 410,015, forward strand.
GGTACGATCTCGTGATCGTGCTCGATCGACTGGTAAACGTTGGCGAGGGTTTGCGCCTCGACGCCTTGCGCGGCGTCTACGACGAGCAGCGCACCCTCGCACGCGGCGAGGCTCCGGCTGACCTCGTAGGCAAAGTCGACGTGGCCGGGCGTGTCCATGAGGTTGAGCTCGTAGGTCTCACCGTTGCGGGCGGTGTAGTTCAGGCGCACTGTCTGGGCCTTGATCGTGATCCCGCGCTCGCGCTCGATGTCCATGTTGTCTAGGACTTGCTCGCTCATCTCGCGGTCGGTCAGCCCGCCGGTGGCCTGGATCAGCCGGTCGGCAAGCGTGCTCTTCCCGTGATCGATGTGCGCAATAATGCTGAAATTGCGGATATGCTGAAGGTCGGTCATCGGCGCCGCCCTTAGCCGCGCCAATGCTTCCTGTCAGCAGACCGATTAAGCGGCCTTGTGCGAATGTGCGAGATCGACCTGCAGGAAATGCGGTTTCGACGTCGGAGCATCCGGCCGGACAGGCGGCAGGTAGGAGCCCGGCGGCAAAGCGGCGAGCGGCATGCCCGCCGCCGCCAGGGCATAGGGACTTATCCGATGGCGCGTGCAAAGCCCCTCTGCACCGTCGCTGATAAGCTTTTGCTCGAATTCGAGACCTTGAGAATAACCCTCGCTGCGCACGACTTCCGCCACGACGAGCTGCCCGCCCCCGAGATCGAGCACGAGCGAAGTGCCCAGCGGCACGTCGAGCAATCCCTCGATCCCGGCCCCCGATTTCGACAGATTTCGCATCACGACGTCGTAACGGTGGTCCTCGTGGATCACTCCGACCTTGCGATAGGTCGATCGCCGGTCGGCGCGGTGCTTTGCAGGGCCTTCGGGTACGAACTTGAGGCCCCCTTGCTCGAGACGCTCGAGCAAAGCGTCCTGCGAGAGCGCTTTTGAGAAGATGTAGCCCTGGATGTGGCTCGCACCCAACTCGGTGATCGTCGCCAACTCGTCCATCGCCTCGACCCCTTCGGCGACCGTTTCCATCTTCAGCGCATCCGCAAGACTGACGATCGCGGTGATGATGGCAGCGTTGTTGTTCTCGTCCTCGTTAAGGCCCGATACGAAGCTGCGGTCGATCTTGATCTTGTCGAGCGGCGCGCTGCTGAGATAGCCCAACGAAGAGTATCCTGTCCCGAAGTCATCGAGCGCGAGACGTACGCCCATTTTCTTGAGCGCCTTAAGCATCGCGCCCGTACCCTGAGGATCGCCCAGGAACACGCTTTCGGTTATCTCCAGTTCGAGGCGAGAGGGATTGAGGCCGGTCTTGTCGAGCGCGGCCTTCACCACCTTGGGGACATCCGTTCCGGAAAACTGGATCGCAGAGACGTTCACCGCCACCCGCAGCGATTCCGGCCAGGCGGTCGCTTCCTTGCAGGCTCGCCGCAAGACCCATTCGCCGAGCGGATTGATGAGGTTGGTTTCTTCGGCGACCGGCACGAATTCCGCCGGGCTGATCCATCCGCGTTCCGGATGGTTCCAGCGCACCAGCGCCTCGAGGCATGTCACGTGGTGGTCGGAAGTCCGGACAATCGGCTGATAGTGGAGTTCGAGCTGGTCGGTCTGGATCGCATCGCGCAAGTCCTCCTCGATCTGGCGGCGGAGACGCGCTCCGTCCTTCAGTTCGCTCGAAAAGAAGCGGTACTGGCCGCGTCCCCCGCCCTTCGCTGCATAAAGGGCAAGATCGGCGCTGCTGACAAGTTCGTCGGTATCGATACCGTCATAGGGCGCGATGGCTATGCCGACAGAGGTTCCGATGATCGCCCGGCTGCCGTCAAGCGAATAGGGCTGCGAAACCATCTGGATCACGCTGTTGGCGATTTCGCCAAGGCGGCCGCGATCGTCGATGTCTGGCAGCATGATCTGGAACTCGTCGCCGCCGAGCCGTCCGATCTCGCCGCGCCCCCCGATGATCCGTTCGATCCGCTGGGAGACCTGCTTGAGCAATTCGTCGCCCGCGGGGTGGCCCAAAGTGTCGTTCACCGCCTTGAAGCGGTCGAGATCCAGCATCATCAGCGCGCAACTGCGCTTGGCCGCCTTGTACGCATTGAGCGTGGCGGTTAGCCGCTTCGTCATACGATGACGGTTGGCCAAGCCGGTAAGGGAGTCATACTGCGCGAGCCGCGAGGCATCGCGCTGATTCTCGCGTACAGCCGTGATGTCCTTGGCGCTGCCCCTGTAGCCCAGGAATTCCCCGTTTTCGTCAACCAGCGGCTTGGCACTGATCGACCACCAGACCTCCCGATCCTCAACCGCGAGGCGAACCGGCAGTTCGAACATCGAGTTACGGGCCCGCAGCTGAAATGCGAGCGGTCGCTCCGCGCGGGCTTCGTCTTCGTCGCGCTCGGGAAGGAAAAGGGCGGAAAGGGGCGTGCCAACGATCTCGTCGGGTGTCCGCCCTATCTGGTGGGCGGCACTCGCGGACATGTAGTTCAGCGTGCCGCTGGCATCGGTCGCCCAGAACCAACCGAGCCCAGCTTCCTCGAATTGGTCGAGCAGCGCGAGCCGGCTGGCGGGCCCCATGGCATCGGCAGGCTGCGCGCCCTCAGGACTGTCGCCTTTGCGGCGTGAAAAGATACCCGATAATGCCATGCGCGCTGTCAGCTTTCCCCGGCTGTCTGCGTTCTCGTTAGAACCATTGCCTAAAACATCGGTTAACCGCTTCCGGAGTGCCGACCGGACGAGGCATTATGGTAGGCTATCCCATGGTGCGCTTGCCATCGCGTGCCCCCCCGTGCATGACCGCGCGGAGTTGCAGAGTCATCGTCGGGGGAGAAACGGATGGTCACCCGGTTGGAAGAGGAAGCGGCCCAGTCCACTACGGCGCTTGGTCCCATGGTGGGGCTCGTACGAGAGGATTTCGCGGGCGCCATCGCGCTCCTTCTCCGCGAAACCGCGAACGACCCGCAGCGTACGATGCGACATGCCCAGGCGATGGGCGAGGACATGGTCAAGATCATGACCGGTCAGAGCGACCTGGCTCCCGACCCCAAGGACAAGCGGTTTCGCGACCCCGCGTGGCAATACAATCCGTTCCTGCGCGCCGGCGCGCAGTACTACCTCGCCGTCCAGAAGGGCGTCAGCAACTGGCTCGCGGACCTAGAACTCGACGCCATCGAGCGCGACCGCGCCAATTTCATCAGCCAGATCATCATCGACGCTCTGGCGCCGACGAACACGCTTTGGGGAAACCCGACCGCGCAGAAACGCCTTGTCGATAGCGGCGGCATGTCGCTGATCAAGGGCCTGAAAAATGCCTACAACGACATGGTTCACAACAAGGGAATGGTCAGCCAGGTCGACAAGCGGCCGTTCAAAATCGGCGGGAACGTAGCGACCAGCAAGGGCTCGGTCGTTCTGCGGACCGAGATGATGGAGCTGATCCAGTACGCGCCGACCACCGACGAAGTCTACGAGATCCCCCAACTCACCATCCCGCCTCAGATCAACAAGATGTACATCAACGACCTTTCGCCCGAAAAGTCGGTGGTGAAGTACCAGCTAGACAACGGCATCCAGACGTTCGTGATCAGCTGGAAGAACCCGACAAAGGATCAGGGCACCTGGGGCATGGCCGACTACGTGGCCAGCTGCCGCGAGGCGATGGAAGCCGTGGCCAAGATCACCGGCAGTTCGAAAGTCAACGTGTCAGCGGGGTGCTCGGGCGGACAGACCGCCGCGGTGCTCGCCAGCAAACTCGCCGCAGACGGCAGCGAACTTCTCGGGACCCTGACGCTCATGGTCTGCGTGCTTCACCCGCAACAAGGCGACATCGAGGCCGGGTCGCTCATGACGGACAACGGCCTTTCGCTTGCGAAAAAGCGCGCGGCGAAGGGCGGCATCATCAAGGGGGACGATCTGTCGCGCGGCTTCGCCTGGCTGCGCCCGAACGATCTCATCTGGAACTACGTCATCAACAACTACCTGCTTGGCGACGATCCACCGGCTTTCGACGTTCTTTTCTGGAATTCCGACGCGACCAATCTATCGGCGACGCTCATGGGGGACTTCCTGACGCTGTTCGAGACGCTGGCGTTCACGAGAAAGGGCGAGGTCGAGATCGCGGATCACATGCTCGATCTTTCGAAGGTCGATGCCGACCTCTTCATCCTTGGCGGCGTGACGGACCACATTACCCCTTGGCGCGCGACCTATCGCTCGACCCGGTTGTTCGGTTCCGGCGACGTGACCTACGTCCTCAGTCAATCGGGCCACATGCAGGCGATTCTCAATCCGCCCGGGAATCCCAAAGCGAAGTATTACGTCCGGAAAGATGGCGGAAAACTACCCGCCACCGCCGAGGAATGGCTCGAGAAGGCCGAAGAAACGCAGGGAAGCTGGTGGCCCTTCTGGATCGATTGGGTTCAGGAACGCTCTGGCAGCAAGAAGGTTGCGCCCAAAAAGCTGGGGGCAAAGGGGTTCGAGCCGATTGATCCCGCTCCTGGCCAATATGTCCTCGAACAAGCCTGAAGGATCGCACTTGCCCGACCCGATGAAGACCGCCGACGTCCGCATGATGACCGTGGGCGCCCGGACCCTGCGCGTCGCGACCTGGCGGCTGGACCTGCCATCCGAACATCCGCCCCTGCTCTTCTTCAACGGCATCGGCACGAACATCGAGGCGGTTGCACCCCTCGCCGAAGCGCTCGACGACCGGGGATTCGTGATATTCGATATGCCCGGGATCGGCGGATCGCCGGAGCCGGTAGTACCATACAATCCCTTCACGATGGCATGGGCTACGTGCCGACTCCTCGACGAACTGGCGCTCGACGAGGTTGACGTGATGGGCGTGAGCTGGGGAGGCGCTATGGCGCAGCATTTCAGCCTCCAGCACGGCGAACGCGTCAGGCGACTGATCCTGTGCGCGACGAGCGCCGGGATGGTCATGGTACCGGGAGCACCGAAAGCGCTGAGCAAGATGGCCAACCCGCGTCGCTTCGTCGACGCTGCCTTCATGCAGAAACATTTTACAACGCTATATGGAGGAGGCCTGGGCACCTCTCCCGACCGGGCGGCCCACATGGCCCGGCTGAAGCCGCCAACCACGCGGGGATATCTCTACCAACTCCTCGCAATGCTGGGCTGGACCAGCGCCCCTGCCCTTCCGTTTCTCAGGAAGCCCACTCTGATCATGATGGGCGACGAGGACGCGATCGTTCCGCTGGCCAATGGCAAGATCCTGCACGGCCTCATTCCAGGCAGCGAGCTGGAAATCTTCGAGGGTGGCGGCCATCTTTTCCTTCTCAGCCACCGCGAGCAGTCGGTCAGCTGCATGCGGGCCTTCCTCGATCGCGAGGACGCGGTGAAACAGGCTGCATGATCAGGCACCTCGCGATCGTCGGCTCCGGGCCTGCGGGGTATTACACGGCCGAGGCCGCGCAGAAGCAGTGGGGTGACGACGTCAATGTCGACGTGATCGACACGCTTCCTGTGCCCTACGGATTGATCCGGACGGGTGTCGCTCCCGATCACCAGTCGATCAAGGCCGTCAGCCGGCGGTACGAGGCGACTGCCCTTTCGGAGAACGTCCGGTTCGTCGGCAACGTCACGATCGGCAAGGACGTCACGGTCGAGGAGCTCCGTGGGCTCTATCACGCGATCGTCTTCGCGACCGGCGCGCCGCACGACAGGACTCTCGGCTTGCCGGGAGAGGACCTCCCGAACGTTCACGGGAGCGCGGCTTTCGTGGGATGGTACAACGGTCACCCCCAGTTCGCCGAACTTTCACCGGACCTGTCGGGCCAGTCAGCCGTCGTCATCGGCATGGGCAACGTGGCGCTCGACGTGGCACGAATTCTCGCCAAGACCGAGCGGGAATTCGAGGGCAGTGACATCGTGGGCCACGCGCTCGACGCCCTCCGCTCTTCGCAGATCCGTACCATCACCATTGTCGGGCGGCGCGGGCCGCACCAGATCATGATGACTCCCAAGGAACTGGGCGAGCTCATGCGCCTCGAGCGGGCGAGCCCTCGCGTCGATCCGGGCGATCTTCCCGATGTGGACGAAGACGCGTTCCTCGAACCTGGTCTGCGAAAATCGGTCGCGCACCTCCGCAGTTTCGCGGCGATCCCCGAGAGCGAACGCGCCGACAAGCCGGTTGAGATCGACTTCGACATGTTCGCAAGCCCGGTGCGCCTCGTCGGGCAGGACCGGGTGACGGGTGTCGAAGTCGAGAAGACCAAGGTCGAGGCGGGCCGCGCTGTCGGCATAGGCGAGACCTACGTCATTCCGGCCGACATCGTCATCGCTTGTATCGGGTATCGTTCGTCCCCGATCCCGGGCGTTCCGTTCGATGACCGGCTGGGCCGGTTTGCCAACGACGAGGGGCGGATCGTTCCGGGTCTCTACGCGGTCGGCTGGGCCCGGCGCGGACCCACGGGGACGATAGGAACCAATCGCCCCGATGGCTTCGGAGTGATCGAGAGAATCGCAGACGATTTTGCCGCCGGCGCGCTCGATCCCGGAGAGAAGCAGGGTCGCACCGGGTTTGATCGCCTGGCCGACGCGCGAGGACTCGACGTCGTGACGTTTCGTGACTGGAAGAAGATCGAAGAGGCCGAGGCCAAGGCGGCCCGTGATGGGGCCCCGCGGGAGAAATTCGTCGATATCGAGAGCATGATCCGCGCGCGGGACTAGCCGGCGCTGCGGGCACCATGGCCGAAGGAATCTAACCTATCACGCGATTATCGGCGCAGGCTAGAAACCGGTCACCCGAGTGAAACCGATCAGCCGTCGCACGATCCGAGGCGCGCCCGTCACACCCGCATCGGCATGAGTACGTAGAGCGCGGGCGCCTTTTCATCTTGGCGGATCAGCGTCGGAGCACCGGGATCGGCGAGGTGCAACTCCACCGTATCGCCGTCTATCTGGTGCAGGATGTCCTTGAGGTAATTGGCGTTGAACCCGATCTCCATGCCATCAGCCCGGTAGTCCGCAGGCACCTCTTCGGCGGCGGTGCCGTTGTCGGGACTGGTGACCGAAAGCGTTACCTTGTCGTTCTCGAGGCCCATCTTGACCGCGCGGGTCTTCTCGGTGGCGATCGTCGCCACGCGGTCCACGCCTTCGTAGAATGACTTGGGATCAAGCTTTAGCAACTTGTCGTTACCCGTTGGAATGACGCGCGAATAGTCCGGGAAGGTGCCGTCGATCAGCTTGCTGGTCAGCACGACTCCGCCCTCGCCCCCCAGCGTGAAGCGGATCTTGCTCGCCGAAAGGTCGATCTGGACGCTCGCGTCGAGAGCTTCCTCGAGGAGCTTGCGAAGCTCGGCGACCGCTTTGCGGGGCACGATGACGTCGGGCATGCCTTCGGCCCCGTCCGGCCGGGGGATCGTGAACCGGGCTAGCCGGTGCCCATCGGTCGCGGCGGCCTTCAGGACCGGCTGTTCCTCGTCCGATACATGCAGGAAGATCCCGTTGAGATAATATCGGGTTTCTTCGGTCGAAATGGCGAAACGGGTGCGATCGATCAACTCGGCGAGCAATTTCGCCGGCAGTTCAAAACTCGTTGGCAGGTCGCCTTCGACGATAACCGGAAAGTCGTCGCGCGGGAGCGTCGGCAGGGAGAAACGGCTCCGACCGGCCTTCACCGTCATCCGGTTGTCGGCAGTTTCGAGGCTGACCTGGCTGCCCTCGGGCAGCTTGCGGGCGATGTCGAACAGCAGGTGCGCCGACACGGTTATAGCCCCGGGGCTCTCGACGGAGGCAGCAGCCATCCGTTCGACCACCTGGAGATCGAGATCGGTCGCCATGACCTTGAGGCTGCCCCCATCCGAGGAATCGATCAGCACGTTCGACAGGATCGGAATGGTGTTGCGGCGCTCAACCACCGACTGGACGTGAGACAGACAGCGCAGCAATGTCGCGCGTTCGATGGTGGCCTTCATCGCTCTTACTCTTACCCCTCTCGCGCGTCAGCTGGCGCACCTCGGGGCCGGAATCGCCCGGGGAGACGGCAGCAGGCACCGCAAATTCGTCGAATTATCCTTAGCGGTGAGGCGGCAAGGGGCAAGCAGCAAGGCGGTACAGCGCCGATTCGGTGTGGATAACGCTGTTCAAGCCAGCACTCCGATCAGGACAGCATCGCCATGCCGCCGTTGACGTGCAAGGTCTGTCCGGTGACATAGCCGGCCTCGCGCGAGGCGAGGTAAGCCACCGCTGCGCCGATATCGTCGCCCTCGCCCATCCGGCCCATCGGAATGCGCGCATTGAGCGCCTCCTTCTGGGCATCGGGCAAGGCGTCGGTCATCGCCGTACGAATGAACCCCGGCGCCACGCAGTTAACCGTAATGCCCCGCGACGCGAGCTCCTGAGCCAGCGCCTTGGACATTGCGGTGAGCCCACCCTTGGCCGCGGCATAATTCGCCTGGCCGGGATTGCCCGTTGCCCCGACAACACTGGTTATCGTCACGATCCGTCCGAAGCGCGCCTTCATCATCGGCTTGGCCGACGCGCGCATCAGGCGGAAGGCTGCTTCGAGGTTTATGCGGATGACCTGATCCCATTCCTCGTCCTTCATCCGCATAGCAAGGTTGTCGCGCGTGATCCCGGCATTGTTCACGAGGATGTCGAGCTTTCCGAAAGTGTCCATCGCGGCGGGGACCAGTTCTTCGACTTGCGTCGTGTTCGCGAGGTCGCAGGTGATCTCGACATGGTCGCCCCCGATCTCGCTGTTGAGCTGCTCCCGGAACGAGCGGAGCTTGCTCGAATTGCTGCCGGACAGGGCGATTCGGGCACCCTGCCGCGCCAGCGCATAGGCGATCGCCGAGCCGATCCCGCCGCTCGCGCCCGTCACGAGCGCGGTCATCCCGCCAAGATTGAACATCAGCCGATCTCCTTCGCCAGCGATTCGATATCGCCCATCGTCACGACACTGTTGACTGCCGCCTCGCCATCAATGCGGCCGATCATGGGCCCCAGCACCTTGCCGCCGAGTTCGATGAAGCTGCCGACACCCGCGGCGCGCATGGCCTGGACGCTTTCCCGCCAGCGCACTCTGCCGCATACCTGTTCGACGAGCAGCCGCCTCTCCTCGTCTGGATCAGTCACTATCGCGGCCTTGACGTTTGCGTATATCGGCAGTCGCAATGCTCCCGGGGGCGTCTCGCCGAGCGCCTCCGCCATGGCCTCGGCTGCCGGCTGCATCAGGTCACAGTGGAACGGAGCGGAAACCGGCAGAAGGACGCCGCGCTTGATGCTGTGCTCCTTGACCATTGCGACCGCGCGCTCGATCGCCTCACGGTGGCCGGACAGCACGACCTGCGTGGGATCGTTGTCGTTGGCGACCTGGCAGACCTGTCCTTGCGCGGCGGCGTCGGCAAGAGCCTGCGCCCGCTGGAGATCAGCGCCCAAAAGAGCGCACATCGCGCCGACGCCGACGGGAACCGCGGCCTGCATCGCCTGGCCCCGCAGCCTGAGAAGGCGGGCGGTATCTGAAAGGGAAAACGCCCCCGCAGCGCAAAGCGCGGTGTATTCGCCGAGCGAATGACCGGCGACGCAGTCGGCCACGGCGGCAAGGGTGATCCCGCCCTCCTTCTCCAGCACGCGCAACACGGCAATCGCATTGGCCATGATCGCCGGCTGGGCATTTTCAGTAAGGGTGAGTTGCTCCTCGGGGCCTTCCGCCATCAGAGCCGACAGGGTGCAGCCCAGCGCATCGTCGACTTCTTCGAAAACCTCGCGGGCAGCGGCGCTCGCCTGCGCAAGGTCGACCCCCATGCCGACTTTCTGGCTGCCCTGGCCGGGGAATACGAACGCTCTCATCGCACGGTTCTCCTTCGCGCGCAGCGCCTATGCGTCCGCCGGATTTGGAGCAACCCCGAAGGGCACGATCCTGTTGGCCGAACAGTGGCCGATCTCCGCCCGGCCGAGATATGGGATGCCCGACCGCTCGCACCAATACCGAGCAATCCGTTCCTCGTCCGAGCCAAACTGACGATCATTCTCGGGAACGTCCGTCACGGCCCCGAGCCGGATACCGGCGATGCCCTTGAGGTTCTGGGTGACGTGGAAAAACAGTCGGTCGATCGCGTAGAGGTGCTCGGCCACTTCCTCGACGATCACGACATGGCTCGACAGGTCGGGGATCAGATCCGTCCCGGTGAGCATTGCCAGCGTCATAAGGTTGAAAGCCACTGTCGGGCGGCCATCCAGCGCCGGTTCGAGGCCGCTATCGCCTCGCCCGGCCAGAAAGGCGAGCGCGCGTGCAACGGCCGCTTCCCCGCCCGTCCGGCGGACATCGACCGGCATGGGACCGTGTACGGCCTTCCCCTTGCCTGTCCGGTAGATCGCGGCGAGTAGATAGCCGTTGTCAGAATACCCCAGAAAGATCTTGGGTTCACCTGCTCGATCAAGCCGCCTGACGCCTTCCTCGGCGATCACGTTTGAGCCGTATCCCCCCTTGGCGAACCAGACCGCATCGACGCCGGGATCGTTCGCACAGTCGAGAAACGCTGCGAGGCGCTCCTCTTCGCTGCCGGCGAAATGACCCCGCGCGGCAAAACACTGATCATGAAATTCGAGCGCGAGATCCGGAAATTCGGTCGCCGCGATGCGAGTGACCGCGTCGGCGACGTCGCGGGTAATCGGGGTCGCTGGCGCGCAGATGGCGATACGGGTCATCTCCCCTGCCCTAGCAGCGCTTCACATTGGGGTCAGCCCCGACTAGGCATCGCAACCGCATTATGGACAAGCCGATCGACCCCGCCGCCCACCCCTGGTTCTTTTGCGGCATCGGAGGGTCGGGCATGCTGCCTCTGGCGCAGATCGTGCGCGGTCTCGGCGGCGCGGTCTCAGGGTCAGACCGCAGTCACGACCAGGGGCGAACGCTGGCCAAGTTCGAATGGCTTGAACGAAAAGGTTTCACGCTCTTCCCCCAGGATGGCAGCGGGGTCACCAGTCCTGACCAGATCGTCGTCGCCAGCGCCGCCGTCGAAGAGAACGTTCCGGAAATCGCGAAGGCGCGCGAGCTCGGTTGTCCGAGGATGAGCCGCGCAGACCTCAACTCGGAATTGTTCAACGCGGCCGACAACGGCGTCGCAGTCGCCGGGACGAGCGGGAAGTCCACCGTTACCGCGATGCTCGGCTGGATACTCCAGGTCGCGGGCTTCGAGCCGACGATCATGAACGGCGCGGTCATGAAGAATTTCGTGTCCGAGGAGAACCCGTACGCCAGCGCCTGTGTCGGTCGTAAAGAGCTGTACGTCAGCGAAGTCGATGAAAGCGACGGCTCGATCGCGCTCTACCGGCCCGCGGTAGGGGTGCTCCTCAACGTGAGCCTCGACCACAAGAGCATGGAAGAACTGCGCGAGTTGTTCGGTGACTTCCTCCGTTCTTCCCGCAAGGCGGTCGTGAATTTCGACGACCCGGAAGCGAAGACTCTGGCTGGCGGGCTGACAGGCTGCGTGTCGTTCGGCATCCAGGCCAGCGAGGCCGACATCTCCGTCGACCGTGCCACCGTGTCCTCGGCTCCGACCTCGGTGTCTGCAACCCTGATCGACCGGAGGGACGGATCACGCCATCCGCTCGCCCTGGCCATGCCGGGAAACCACAATCTCTCGAATGCGCTTGCCGCGGTTGCGGGCGCCAGCGCGCTCGGGGTTGCGGTCGACGTCGCCGTTCGTGCGCTCGCGACCTTTGCCGGCCTCGCGCGACGGTTCGACGTGATAGGGACGACTCCTGCCGTGATCAGCGTGATCGATGATTTCGGGCACAATCCCGAAAAATGCGCGGCGACGCTGCGGACGCTGCGCCAGCACCCGGGCCGAATTATCGCATTCTTCCAGCCCCATGGATACGGACCGCTGAGGCAAATGGGTGAGGAACTGGCCGAAACCTTCGCTCGGGAACTGGCGGACGGCGATCACGCGATCATCTGTGACCCGGCTTATTTCGGCGGCACGGTCGACCGGAGCGAGGGCGCGGACCGCGTGGTCAAGCTGATCGAGGACGCGGGCGGACAGGCCGAATACGTCCCGAGCCGCAAGGCCGTCGGCGATCGAATCCTTTCGCTTGCGCAACCCGGAGACCGCATCGTCGTGATGGGCGCGCGTGACGACACTCTCACCGACTTCGCGAAGGACCTTTTCGCGCGCCTGTCCTGAGGATCAGTGAACCTCGGCCGCCTCGCCTCCACCGTGGCCGATCCGCAGGATCTTGTGGACGACGAACACGATCAGGCTTCCGAGCAGCAAACCCACCGCGGCGGAGACTGCGGCATACGTCAGCCACCCGAAAACGCCCGACAGGCCGCCGCTCGCCTCTTCGACGAAATGCTGGATCCCGTGCGCAAGATCGGAGAGCGCGTGGATCCCGAGCTCGTGCAGGCTGTGAACCAGTATCCCGCCGCCCACCCACAGCATGGCTATCGTTCCGATCAGCGAAAGCGCGGCTAGGACCTTCGGCATCGACCGCACAAGGAAACAGCCAACCTTGCGCACATGTGAGGAGTCCCGCTCTGCCAAGTGCAAGCCGACGTCGTCCATCTTCACGATGATCGCAACGGCCCCGTAAACGATAAGCGTAATGGCGATGGCGACCGCGGCAAGAGCGGCCGCCCGCGTCCAGAAACTGTCGGTCAAGGCAGCGATCTCGTTGAGCGAGATCGCCATGATCTCTGCCGACAGGATCAGGTCGGTGCGGATCGCCCCCGCGATCCGTTGCTGCTCGAACTTCGCCGGGTCCTCGATGACGTCCTCGAGAGTCTTGCCATGCTTTTCGCCGCCGATTTTTTCGATGACTTTCTCCGCGCCCTCGTAGGACAGGTAGCTGCCGCCGAGGATCAGTATGTAGGTGATCGCTTCGGGGAGAAACCAGCTCAGCAGCAGGGCGCCGGGGAGCAGGAACAGAAGCTTGTTTTTCAGGCTCCCCGTGGTGATCTTTGCGATGATCGGCAGTTCGCGTGCCGGGTCGATGCCGGTGACATAGGTCGGTGCGACTGCCGCATCGTCGATCACGACGCCAGCAGCCTTGGAGCCCGCCTTGCCAGCAGCGGCGCCCACGTCGTCGATCGATGCCGCGGCGACCCGGGCGATTACCGAAATGTCATCGAGCAGTGCTACCAGTCCGCCGGGCACGCCGTTCTCCCAGTTGCGCGGGCGCTGCCCGCCTGTTCGCAGACGCACAAGGCTTGCTTTTGTGCCCGATGGCGCTATGTGCGCGCCTTCGCTGCTTCAGGGCAGGGATGGAAGAAAGCCGGAGGGGCCCCGTCATCCGGACGGACAAGCCAGCGATCGGCACCAACAAAGGACGTGCGCTATGGCTCTTTATGAGCACATTTTCCTCGCGCGCCAGGACCTGAGCCAGGCTCAGGTCGATGCACTGGCCGCTACGGCCACCGAAATCGTCGAAAAGCTCGACGGCAAGGTGACCAAGACCGAGACCTGGGGTCTCAAGAATCTCGCCTACAAGATCGACCGCAACCGCAAGGCGCATTTCGTCCTGCTCAACATCGAAGGCCCCGGTGCCGTCGTTGCCGAACTCGAGCGCCAGACCCGGATCAACGAAGACGTGATCCGCTACATGACCGTGCGCGTCGATGAACACGAATCCGGCCCGAGCGTGATGATGCGCAAGGGCGACCGCGACCGCAAGTCGCGCCGCGACCGCGAGGAGCGTGACTGATGGCCCGCCCGTTTTTCCGCCGCCGCAAGTCGTGCCCCTTCTCGGGCAAGAACGCGCCCAAGATCGATTACAAGGACGTGCGCCTGCTCCAGGGCTTCATGTCCGAGCGCGGCAAGATCGTTCCGAGCCGTATCACCGCCGTCTCGGCCAAGAAGCAGCGTGAACTGGCGACCGCGATCAAGCGTGCCCGCCAGATCGGCCTTCTGCCGTACATCGTGAAGTAGGAGGAGAGACGACATGGATATCATTCTCCTCGAACGCGTGGCGAACCTCGGCGCGATGGGCGATGTCGTGACCGTCAAGGACGGCTACGCGCGCAACTTCCTGCTGCCCCAGAAGAAGGCGCTGCGCGCCAACGAGGCCAACCGCAAGGTCTACGAAGCGAACCGTGAACGCCTTGAAAAGGAAAACGCGGAGCGCCGTACCGACGCCGAGAAGGCTGGCGAGAAGCTCGACGGGACCGAGATCGTACTGATCCGTTCGTCCTCGAACGCCGGCCAGCTCTACGGTTCGGTCAACGTGCGGGACGTCGTGCAGGGCCTCGAGGCTGCTGGCCACACGGTCGACAAACGCCAGGTCGTAATGGGCCATCCGATCAAGACGCTCGGCATTCACGACGTCACCATTGCGCTGCATCCTGAGGTGCAGGTCACGGTCAAGGCCAATGTTGCCCGTTCGGACGACGAAGCCGAACTTCAGCGCCAGGGCGTCGACGTGATCGGCGCGATGGCCGAGGAAGAGCGCAGCGAGAGCGAAGGCTTCACCGAGGCCGTCGACCCGACGCTGGAGCCGGGCGAGATCCCCGCGGACCTGATCGAGGAACGCTCCGAGGCCACGGACGAGGCCTGATCTCTTCGCCTCGAAGAATAGAATAGGGGGCGCGGGCCGCAAGGCTCGCGCCCTTTTTCTATTTCAGCCGGGTGCCGATTGCGTCCCAGATGCGGCCCGGAGTGTCGGTCCCGTTGAACCTGTCGATCACGACTATGCCGGTCGGACTGGTAACGTTGATCTCGGTCAGCCACTCGCCGCCGATCACATCGATGCCGACAAAGATGAGGCCCAATTCTTTCAGGCGTGGCCCCATCGCCGCGCAGATTTCCTTCTCTCGTGCGGTCAATTCGGTCGCCTCGGCGCTGCCGCCCACCGCCAGATTCGATCGGAACTCCCCTTCTCCCGGCTTGCGGTTGATCGCTCCGGTCACCTCGCCGTCGACGAGCACGATCCGCTTGTCACCGCTCGCGACTTCCGGAAGGAACGGCTGGACCATGTGTGGTTCGGGCCAGGTCTGGTTGAACACCTCGAACAGGGCAGACAGATTGTCGCCGTCGGCAGGAACGCGAAAGATCGCCTTGCCGCCGTTGCCGTGGATCGGCTTGACCACGACGGCACCGTGTTCACGCTGGAATGCGCGAACCTCGTCGACCGAGCGGGTGACGAGCGTCGGCGGCATGAACTCGCGGTAATCGAGCACCATGACTTTTTCCGGCGCGTTGCGGACCGCGCGCGGATTGTTGACTACCAGCGTTTCCCCCTCGATCCGCTCGAGCAGGTGCGTCGCGGTGATGTAGCCCATGTGAAATGGCGGGTCCTGACGCATCAGGACGACATCGACTTCGCGCCCGAGGTCGAGCCGGCGCAACTCGCCGGAGGTGAAATGGTCACCATTCACGCGCCGGACCCGTACGGGCCGCGCGTGCGCGATCAGGCGATCGTCGGCATCGAGCGTGAGGCTGCCGACGTCGTAGTGAAATATTTCATAGCCGCGCTCCTGCGCGCTGAGCATGAGGGCGAAGCTTGAATCCCCGGCGATGTTGACGGTCTCGAGCGGGTCCATCTGGACCGCGACGCGCAGGCTCATGCTGTTTTTCCCTATGGTTGCCAGGCGTTGACGATGTGATGCGGTAGCCGGCCCGGTGCAAGAAGGATCACGTCCACCCGCATGTCCTCTCCGTTCGACGCGTATTCGTGTGCCACGGCTTCGGCGGCCGCCGCCACCCGGCGCAGGCGGTATTCATCGATCGCCAGCGCAAGATCCTCGCTGCGGCTGCGCCACTTGACCTCGACAAAAGCGATCGTCCCTGCCCGGCGCACAATCAGATCGATCTCCCCCACAGGTGTCTTGCGGCGCCGCGCAAGCACCGACCAGCCTTTGGCGCGCAAATACAGTTCAGCCGCCAGCTCGCCCCGGCGCCCGGCCGCCTCTGCCCTGCGCCGTGTCATCAGCGGCGCAGGTCCATCGCGCGCGCGTACAGCACCTTGCGGTCGATCCCCGTTACCTTTGCAACCTGCGCCGCGGCCTGCGACGGCTTGAGCGTGGTCAGTGCATCCGCGAGCAGCGCGTCGGCGTCCGCCTCGCCGGTTGGCTGATCTCCAGGAGGCCCTACGAGAAGAACGATCTCTCCCCTCGGGGGATGCGCTCGGTACCATGCGCCCAGTTCCTGCGGGGAACCGGAGCGGCATTCCTCGTGCAGCTTGGTCATTTCGCGTGCCACCGAGACCTCGCGTCCCGGGAGTATCTCCGCGATTGCGGCGAGCGACTTGGCCAGGCGCGGTCCGGTCTCATAGAAAACCAGCGTTGCGGGGACAGCGCCGAGATCCGTCAGCATTTCGGTCCGGGCCTTTTCCTTGGCTGGGAGGAATCCGGCGAACAGGAACCGGTCATTGGGGAGTCCGGACAATGTGAGGCCCATGATCGCAGCACATGGCCCGGGGATCGAGGTGACCTGGATGGCCCGCTCGCGGGCTTCGCGCACCAGCCGGTAGCCGGGGTCGGACACCAGCGGCGTTCCAGCGTCGCTGACGAGCGCGACGGCGCGGGTTTCCATCGCCTGGATCAGACGTGCGCGGTCCCGGTCGCTCGTGTGGTCGTCATAGCGCCACAGCGGCTTCGAAAGACCGAGATGCCTCAACAATTTTCCGGTGACGCGCGTATCCTCACACGCGACCGCGTCGCAGCGGCCCAGCACATCGATCGCGCGCAAGGTGATGTCGCCAAGATTGCCAATCGGCGTAGCCACGATGTAGAGGCCGGGCGACAGGGTTGCGGGCGAGTGGTGGGACACGGCGCGCCTCATGGACCAGCGACGCGGGGAGCGGCAAGCATGAACATCGGAAGGATCGATCGGCGAAAGGTCTTCGCAGTCGGGGCGGCTATGCTGCTTGCGGGGTGCAAGATCATTCCGGGTGGAGGCCCCGCGCCGACCGGTCCCGCACCGACGCCCACCCCGACCTCGTCGCCCGTGGTCCAGCCCCTGCCGAACGATGACGGACGTCACAGGGTCGCCTTGCTCGTGCCGATGTCCGGCCAGAACGGAGCGGTCGGCCAGTCGATCGCCAACGCCACCACGATGGCGCTCCTCGATACGAACGCGGACAACCTGCGCATCACCACCTACGACACCGCCGGCAGCCCACGCGCGGCGGCCGCGCGCGCGATCGCAGAAGGGAACAAGCTGATCCTTGGTCCGCTGCTGTCGGACGACGTGGCACAGGTTCTCGCCGAAGCGCGTCCGGCGGATGTTCCGCTGATCACCTTTTCGAACGACAGCAAGGTTGCGTCGCCCGACGTTTTCGTGTTCGGACAGGCCCCGGAACAGTCCATCGAGCGTACGGTCAACTATGCCCGGGGCCACGGGTCGAAGGCCTTCGCCGCAATCGTCCCCGAGGGCGAGTACGGCCAGCGTGCGGCCGCCGCGTTTCGCACCGCAGTCGCCAATTCGGGAGGGACGTTTGCAGGCTCGGAAACCTACGCCCGGGGCAACACTTCCATCGTCAGCGCGGCGACCAGGCTATCGCAGCGCGGCGGGTTCGACACCGTGCTGATCGCGGATGGTTCGCGCCTCGCAGGCCAGGCCGCTTCGGTTATCAAACCCCGGGGCGCGGGCTCTGTCAGGATACTCGGGACCGAGTTGTGGAGTGGGGAAAGCGACGTCACGCGAACCGCAGCCCTGCGCGGTGCGTGGTTCTCGGCACTTTCGGACGCCCGGTTCAGACGATTCTCCGACAGCTACAAGGGCCGGTTCGGGGGGCAGCCCTATCGCGTGTCCACGCTCGGCTACGACGGGGTCCTTCTCGCCCTGCGTATCGCGAGAGACTGGCGCCCCGGCCGCAGCTTCCCGTCGTCGAAACTGCGCGACGAAGGCGGGTTCCTCGGCCTCGATGGCGCCTTCCGCTTCAACCGTTCCGGTGTGGTCGAACGAGCCATGGAAGTGCGCGAGGTCCGCGACGGCACGGTTGCGATCGTCGATCCGGCACCCGCCAAGTTCGGCGGCTGACGATAACTCGCCGCCGCGCTTGAAGGCGCGCGAATCGACAGCCTATAGCCTCCAGCGATGTCCGACGACCTGTTCGCCAAACCGGCCGCCACTAGCGGCGACTACGACGCCTCATCGATCGAGGTGCTCGAAGGGCTCGAGCCGGTGCGCCGGAGACCCGGCATGTACATTGGCGGGACCGACGATCGCGCGCTCCATCATCTGGCTGCCGAAGTTCTCGACAATGCAATGGACGAGGCGGTCGCGGGACACGCCAATCGCATCGAGGTCGAACTCGCCGAAGGCAACGTGCTCACCATCAGCGACAATGGCCGCGGCATTCCGGTCGGAGACCATCCCAAGTACCCGGGGAAATCCGCACTTGAGGTAATCCTCACCACCCTGCACTCGGGCGGCAAATTCTCGGGCAAGGCCTATGCGACCAGCGGCGGCCTTCACGGTGTCGGCGTATCGGTCGTCAACGCGCTGAGCGATCATACGCGGGTCGAGGTCGCGACCAATCGCGAACTGTTCGCGCAGGAGTTTTCCAAAGGGGTCCCGACCGGCCCCCTCGGCAAGCTTGGCGCAACCCCGAACCGGCGCGGAACCACCGTGACTTTTCATCCGGATCCCGAAATCTTCGGCGATCGCCAGTTCACCCCAAAGCGCCTGTTCAAGCTCGCCCGCTCGAAGGCCTACCTCTATGCCGGGGTGGAAATTCGCTGGAAATGCGCTCCTTCGCTTTCATGCGACGATGTACCGGCGGAGGCGGTGTTCCAGTTTCCCGGCGGCCTTGCCGACCACCTGGCCGAACAGACGGCCGGTCGCGAGTGTGTAACCGCCCAGCCATTCACCGGCAGGCAGGATTTCCCCGAGGAACAGGGTAGAGTCGAATGGGCGGGCGCATGGCCGCTGTGGTCGGACGGATCGTTCAGCTGGTACTGCAACACCGTGCCCACACCCGACGGCGGAACCCACGAGCAGGGCCTGCGGGCCGCGCTGACCAAGGGCATCCGTGCTTTCGGTGATCTCGTCGGCCAGAAGAAGGCCAAGGACATTTCGGCCGACGACGTGATGACCGGCGCCGAGGTCATGTTGAGCGTGTTCATCCGCGATCCGCAATTCCAGTCGCAAACCAAGGACCGGCTGACCTCTCCGGAAGCCGCACGGCTCGTCGAGAATGCCGTACGCGACCACTTCGACCACTTCCTGAGCGACAACATGGAGCGCGGCCGCGCCTTGTTGGGCGCGGTGATGGAGCGGATGGACGAGCGGCTCAAGCGCAAGGCCGAGCGCGAGATCAAGCGCAAGACCGCCACCAACGCCAAGAAAGTTCGCCTGCCCGGCAAGCTGACCGACTGCACCGGCGAAGGCGATGGCGAAACCGAACTGTTCATCGTCGAAGGCGACAGCGCCGGCGGCAGCGCCAAACAGGCGCGCGACCGCAAGACGCAAGCGATCCTGCCGATCCGCGGCAAGATCCTGAACGTCGCATCGGCCAGCCCCGACAAGATCCGCGCAAACTCCGAGATCGCCGATCTCGCGCTGGCGCTGGGGTGCGGAACCCGCAAGGAGTGCAACGCCGACCAGTTGCGCTATGACCGCATCGTCATCATGACCGACGCCGATGTGGACGGCGCGCATATCGCCACACTGCTCATGACGTATTTCTTCCAGGAGATGCCCGACATCGTGCGGCGCGGGCACCTTTTCCTTGCCCAACCGCCGCTGTATCGGCTGACCGCGGGCAAGGAGAGCGCTTACGCCCGCGATGATGCGCATCGGGCCGAACTCGAAGCGACGGTGTTCAGGGGAAAGAAAGTCGAGGTTGGCCGTTTCAAGGGCCTCGGAGAGATGAACCCGCAGCAATTGCGCGAGACCACGATGAATCCGCAGTCGCGGAGCCTGATCCGGATTACGCTACCGCCCGAGCACGAACAGCGGCATGCGATCAAGGAGCTCGTCGACCAACTCATGGGCCGCAATCCCGAGCACCGGTTCAACTTCATCCAGAATCACGCCGGGGATCTTGACCGGGAACTGATCGACGCGTGAAGCGCGCTGGGACGCTCGCGACCCACCCCGCATTCCACGCCCCCCCCCCCTTGCCCTCTCGGCTGCGCGCCCTTAACGCACGCGTAAAGTTGCACAGGGAAACGGACATGGTCGATCGCTTCGAAGGCACCAGCAGTTATATCGCGACCGAGGACCTCAAGGTCGCGGTCAACGCCGCGGTCACGTTGCGCCGCCCCCTGCTGGTCAAGGGCGAACCCGGGACCGGAAAGACCGTCCTCGCCTACGAGATCGCCAAGGCGATCGATGCGCCCCTCATCGAATGGAACGTGAAATCGACCACCAAGGCGCACCAGGGCCTCTACGAATATGACGCGGTCGCGCGCCTGCGCGACGGGCAACTGGGTGAAGAGCGCGTCCACGACATTCGCAACTACATCAAGCGGGGCAAGCTGTGGGAGGCGTTCACTTCGGAGCAGCTGCCGGTGCTCCTGATCGACGAAATCGACAAGGCCGACATCGAGTTTCCCAACGACCTCCTCCAGGAACTCGACCGGATGCGGTTCGACGTCTACGAGACGCAAGAGACAATCGAGGCCAAGGAACGCCCGATCGTCGTGATCACGTCGAACAACGAGAAGGAACTGCCCGACGCGTTCCTGCGCCGGTGCTTCTTCCATTACATCAAGTTCCCCGACCGCGACACGATGCGCGAGATCATCGAGGTGCACTACCCCGGCATCCAGAAAATGCTGGTGACCAAGGCGATGGACGTGTTCTACGAAATCCGCGAAGTGCCCGGGCTGAAGAAGAAGCCCTCGACAAGCGAATTGCTGGACTGGCTCAAGCTGCTGCTCAACGAGGACATGCCGCTCGAGGTCCTGCAGGACCGCGATCCGACGAAGGCCATCCCGCCGCTTCACGGCGCTCTGCTCAAGAACGAGCAGGACGTGATGCTGTTCGAACGGCTGGCATTCATGGCGCGGCGCCAGGGCGCCTGATAAGGATTAGCACGTAGGCCGACTGCCTTTGCATCTTCGGTCCTGCGCCGCTACGCGATGGAGAAGGGTCGCAAACGAGAGCAACGGTCGCATGGACGATGCGCGGAAGGATGGCCGGCATTCGCTGGAAGTCTGGGGACATTATCGCACGGGGACGGGCCTTCGCCGCGACGTCCCGATCAAGGATCTCTCGGAGACTGGCTGCCGCTTCTTCGACAAGTTCTCCAGCCTCCTGCCCGGCATGGAACTGACATTGCGGATCGAAACGATCGGGCCGTTTCCCGCCACGGTCCGGTGGCAGGAAGGCGGGTATGTCGGAGTACAGTTCCACCAGCGCCTGTACGGCCCGACGTTCGACCACATCCGCCTGCGCCTGGCGCGATAGAGTTTCCTAGAGGACGTATGCGAGCTCGAAGTCGCCCCATCTCCGCCCGTTGATCACCAGCGGCACGTAGACGTTGCGGACGACTTCGTATGTCGTGCCGTCGCCCTCTTGCCGGTAAACGGCCATCATGTAGGCGTCGCTGCTTTCCTTGGCCTTGCGATCGATCGCGTCGAACAGGATCCGCCCGTTCCGGCAATACTTCGTATCGTGCGCAAGGTCGCCGGTCGGTTGGCGCGAACGGTCGCTTACATGTGTCGGCAGGAAACCGCGCATGTCCGCCTGGCTGCACATCTTCACCGGACCTCCTTCCGCCAGCAGCCGGTCGTTTACCGGGCGCCAGTGCCTGTCGGCCCAGTCGCTCAACGCGGTCCGGAAGCGTGGCGGGTTGCTGTTCGGTACTTCGCGATAGTTCTGGTCGAACAGGTCTGACGTCGACAGCTTGCCCTCGGCGATTGCCGCCTCGGCTATCGCGACAATCTCGCGCGCGAAACCTTGCGCCTTATCGACCATCATGCTGTCCCGGGGCGAGAGGCCGGCCTTGACGATCTCGTCGAACATCGCACTCGCCGTGAGCTCGAGTTCCTCAATCCGCTGATGCGCTTTCGCCAGTTTTTCCTCGTTATCGACCGCCGCATGGTCGAACGAGTCGAGCATTGCCTGCACCCCGTTGACGTGATCGCTGATGGTTGCCGTGGCGCGCGTGATCTGGTCGTTCTGTCCGTCCACCTCGACGATCAGTTCATTGACCGAGCGCATCGTGTGCTGGATCTGGCCGACCGAGACTTTCGCCTCGCCGCTCTTCTTGCCGCCGCGCTCGATCTTTGCGATCACCTCGTCGGCTTCCGCACCCAGGGTGTCGATAGTGCGGCCGATTTCCTCGGTCGCACGGCGCGTGTCGCTTGCTAGGCTCTTCACCTCGTTAGCGACGACCGCGAACGTGCGCCCCGCGTCGCCTGCCCGCATCGCCTCGATGGTGGCGTTGAGCGCAAGGATATTCGTGGTCTCGGCAATCTGGTCGATTTCCTGTGCGCTGGATCGCACCTGCGCCATGGCAGCCGCAAACCCTGTGACGTGCTGGGTCAGCGTCTCGACGAGCTCGAGCAGTTCGGTGATCTGGTCTAGCGACGACTGGATCAGCGTCGATCCCTCCCCCAACCGCTCGATCGCGCGTTCGGAAAGGAGGCGCGCCTCGTCGCTGGCCTGGGCGACTCTCATCTGATCGTGCTCGAGAGCGGAGACGGTCTTCTGCAGTGCAGAATGTTCTTCCCGAAGGCGCTCCGATGACACCATCACCGAATGGATGATGCCGGCCACATCGGTGCAGCCGACCGTTACATCGCCGCAGCTTGCCGAAATGCGGTCGATGCCCTGTCCCATGGCATTGTCGATGGCGGTGTGTTCCATACGTCCCCTGTTCGCAACCCTGTCTCGTGCGACATAGGAGGGCATGGTTAGTGAAGCTTTAAGGGCCAGGCGGAAAACCTGCGCTGGTCGCGCTGGCGTCATTGCTCTGCCCGCGATATGCAGCGGCCATGTTCTTCAACTTCGTCGACGAACTCCGCGCAGCGGGAATTCCCGCAAGCTTCAAGGAGCACCTGACGCTGCTCGAGGCGCTCGACAGGGATGTCATCGACCAGACGCCCGAGGCGTTCTACTACCTCAGCCGAGCGACCTTCGTTAAGGACGAGGGATTGATCGACCGTTTCGACCAGGTGTTCCAGAAGGTCTTCAAGGGCATCCTGACCGATTACGGGCAGAAACAGGTCGAAATTCCGGAAGTCTGGTTGAAAGCCGTCGCCGAGAAGTTTCTCTCCCCCGAAGAGATGGAGGCGATCAAGTCCCTCGGCTCGTGGGACGAGATAATGGAGACCCTGAAGAAGCGGCTCGAGGAACAGCAGAAACGCCACGAAGGCGGTAACAAGTGGATCGGGACCGGCGGTACGAGCCCGTTCGGCCACGGGGGCTACAATCCGGAAGGCGTGCGCATCGGCGGCGAAAGCAAGCACAAGCGCGCGCTCAAGGTCTGGGAAAAGCGCGAATTCAGGAACCTCGACAACACGCGCGAGCTTGGTACCCGCAACATCAAGATGGCGCTCAGGCGCCTACGCCGCTTCGCGCGCGAGGGCGCCGCAGACGAACTCGACCTCGAGGCCACGATCGAAGGTACAGCAAAGCAGGGCTGGCTGGACATCCATATGCGGCCCGAACGCCACAACGCCGTGAAACTCTTGCTCTTTCTCGACGTCGGCGGCTCAATGGACCCGTTCATCCGGCTCGTGGAGGAACTGTTCAGTGCAGCGACGGCGGAGTTCAAGAACCTCGAATTCTTCTACTTCCACAACTGCCTTTACGAAGGGGTCTGGAAGGACAATCGGCGCCGGTGGGCGGAGCGGACCAAGACGTGGGACGTGCTTCACAAGTTCGGCCACGACTACAAGATCGTGTTTGTCGGGGATGCGGCGATGAGTCCCTACGAGATCACGCATCCGGGAGGCAGCGTCGAACACATGAACGAGGAAGCCGGCGCGGTGTGGATGCAGCGGGTTACCAACACCTATCCGGCGACCGTTTGGCTCAATCCGGTGCCCGAACAGCAATGGGGCTATTCGCAGTCGACGAAGCTGATGAAGCAGCTCGTCAATGACCGAATGTATCCGCTTACGCTCGACGGCCTCGACGATGCGATGCGCGAACTGAGCCGGAAACAGGGTTAGGACGGGCAGCCGGACGCGTCGCGGGCAGGCGCTGTTCAGCGCGTCAGGTCTTGTCGAGTTCGCTGTTCAATCGAAGACTGCACCGCCAGAAGAAGAAGGCAGGGAGCAAGCCCAGGGCCGTCGCCGTGTAGAGCACGACCTGGACGCTATCGTCGCCGAAGCTTGGCTTGATCCAGTCCGACAGCATTCCGAACAGCAGTGGACCAAATCCGAGTCCGATAAGGTTCTGAAAGAACAGTAGAACGGCGGCTGCCATTGCCCGCGACCGGAGCGGGACCAGTCCCTGCGCGCTGGAATAGGTCGGACCATAATAGAGCGAGTTCAGCAACGTAGGCACGAAGAGCAAGGCGAGCGCCATGCGCCAGTCGGCCGCCGCATAGCCGAAATAGGCAATGGGAGCCGCAACCGCCATGCCGATTGCCGGCGCGGTCAACACGTGCCGGCGATTGGTTGCGCCCCAGCGGTCGGCGATCTTGCCGCCGAGTATGGTTCCGGCGATGCCCGCGACCCCATTTATTATGCCGAAATAGAGACCGACTTCGCCGGGCGACAGATCGTGCGTCCGCTGGAAGAAGATCGTCGCCCAGGTGGTCTTGCCGTAACTAAGGAACGACGCGCTCGATGCGGCGATTAGAAGCAGCACCATCGCGCGTGACCCGAGGATCGGCGATAGCATTTCGCGAACCCGCAGATGAAGCGCCTTGCCCGGAACCGTGGCGTCAGGTTCGGCCGGGGCAAGGTCCGCCCTTCCGCCGAGCCGGGGATCCTTCAGGAGCGAAACCACCACCACTGCGAGCAGGACGCCCGGGACGCCGACAACGACGAAGGCCAGTCGCCATCCCACGATGTCCGCAAGCAGCCCACCGATTATCATGCCGAGCAACGTGCCGATCGGAATTCCAAGCGCATAGAACGCAAGCGCCGAAGCGCGCCGTTCCTTGGGCACGATGTCTGAAATCAGCGAATGCGCCGCCGGGGTGCACCCCGCCTCGCCCACGCCCACGCCGATCCGGGCGAGGAGTAGCTGGACGAAATTCTGTGCGAGGCCGCACAGCGCGGTCATTGCCGACCAGAGCGCCAGCGCCAGGGCGATCAGCCGCGACCGGTTGGTCGTCGGCCGGTCGGCGTAACGCGCGATCGGCAAGCCCAGGACCGTGTAGAACAGTGCAAACGCCAGGCCCGTCATTAAGCCGATCTGGGTGTCGGAGAGGTCGAGATCCCGCGCGATCGGCTCGGCAAGGATGTTGACGATCTGTCGATCGAGGAAATTGAAGATATAGACGACGAGGAGGATCCAGAGCGTCGCCGAAACTCCTCGCTGCGCAGCCGTCTGCGCCGGTGCACTGGCCATAGTCCATCCTCTCGTCGCGGCATGATGGCCGTCTTGACGAGAGCGTCTGTTACCGCCCTTTCCGGGTCAAGCGAAAAAAACGGTATGCCCGGTCAATAAAGCAGGCAATCGGTTACGCTCTCCCGCCAGTGGTCCTCGTCCGCCCGGGCGAGCCGTTCGAGATCTTCAGGAGATGCAGAAGGATCATCCACCCATTCACGCAATGTGGGACCGCCGTTGATGACGTCGATCGCCAGCCGGTCGAAGACATATTCGTAAGGGAAGTCGCGCCAAAGGTCGTAGTTCGAATGGAGGGTACGGATGGCCTTGAATGCGAGCGCCTGCAATCGCCACGGACGAAACGCATCGTGGTCGTAAAAGCCGTGCTCGGCGTGGATCATCAGCCCGCCGCACAGCTTTCCCACGTGTTTATGGAATGTCGGCTCGAACCAGCAGGGACGCAGGGCGCACCCAGCCAGCCACGCCGGCGCTATGCGCGTCATTTCCGCCAGAACTTTCGCACCGTCTAGATCGGGTGCCCCGAAAAGCACCTCGAGCGGGCGCGTCGTCCCGCGACCTTCGCTGAGGTTGGTCCCTTCGAGCATGACAGTCCCGGCGTAGGCGCGCGCCATGTTGATGCCGGCGGCGTTCGGACTTGGATTGATCCAGACGCGATCGGTCGGCCAACCGAAGCCCGGTCCTGCCTCGGGCAGCCAATGGTGCATGTCGATCACCCGGTATTCGACATCCAGACCGAACCGGCGAATGAACCAGTGGCCCATTTCACCCATCGTCAGGCCATGCCGCATCGGCATCTCGGCGGCGCCGACGAAGCTCTCGTGACCCGGCTGCAAAAGAGTCCCCTCGATCGGACGCCCGGCAGGATTGGGGCGGTCGAGCACCCACACTTCCTTGCCGTGATCGGCGGCTGCCTCGAGCAGGTAGAGCAGCGTGGTCACGAACGTGTAGATGCGGCAACCCAAGTCCTGGAGGTCGAAGAGGAACACGTCCGCGGTGCTCATCATCTGGCCCGTGGGCCGCCGGACCTCGCCGTACAGGCTGAATACGGGAATTCCATAATGCGGATCGGTCTCGTCCGCGGTTTCAACCATGTTGTCCTGCTTGTCGCCTTTCAGGCCGTGCTGCGGTCCGAATGCGCTGGTCACGTTGACCCCGGCTTCGATCAGCGCATCGAGGCTGTGGACAAGACCGGAGGTGACCGAAGCCGGGTGGGCGACGAGCGCGACTCGCCGTCCGTTGAGCGCCTGCGAGAGGGCCGGCTCGCTGAGCAGCCGGTCGATACCGAATTTCATGAGCGCGGCGGTGGCCCAAGCGCGGCGGTGAAGCAAGCGGGGTCGTGGAAATCGGGCTTGGCAGAGGGGTGCGCGCCGGCCCAGTAGCTCAGTTCTCCGCCCTCCTCCTCGATCACGCACGCGAAACTGGCGGCCACCGGTAAGCGCGGGAGGCTATCGACCGGGATCGCCGCGTCGAAAATCGCAAAGGTGCTGCCGACCCGCATCGTGCAAGCGGGCTCTCGCGAAGCCGGGCGGTCCTTCATGCCGCTACGGTACGAGGCGAAATCGTATGCCGCCCACCGCTCGGACGGCGACAGGTTCAATTCGGTGTAGGCTTTGCTGCCTTCCGGGCGCAGGAAAAGCTCGAAGCAGGTGGTCTTCCACAAGCCATCGGCTCGTCCTCGCCCGGCAAAGGCCGGAATGACCAGGGCTTGCGCGCCGTCGATTCTCCACCGGACGCGAAGCCAATCGGCATCGAGTCCGATCACGCGCGCTTCAATGCCGGTCACCCTCTTGGGGGGATGCGCAGGATGCGCAGTCAACCGATGCGTTTGCATGTCCACGTCCCCGTGCTAACCGCCCGCCCGCGATGAGCCAGTACAAATCCGATCTTCTGCGCCTGCTCGACGAGCGCGGTTATGTCCACCAGATCACCGACCCTGCAGGGCTGGATGCCCTTGCCGAACGCCGGATCGTGCCGGGATACATCGGCTTCGACGCAACCGCTCCTTCGCTCCACGTGGGCAGCCTGGTGCAGATCATGATGCTGCGCCGGCTCCAGCAGGCCGGGCACAAGCCGATCGTCGTCATGGGCGGCGGCACCACGAAGGTCGGCGATCCCTCGGGCAAGGACGAGTCGCGCAAGCTGCTCACTGCTGACACCATCCGTGAAAACATCGCATCGATCCGGACCGTCTTCGAACGCCTGCTGCGGTTCGACGACGGCCCCACCGGGGCGGTCATGGTCGACAACGACGAATGGCTGAGCGGTCTTGGCTATGTCGATCTGCTGCGCGACGTCGGCCCACATTTCACGATCAACCGCATGCTGACTTTCGATTCGGTCAAGCTGCGGCTCGAGCGCGAGCAACCGCTGACGTTCCTCGAATTCAATTACATGATCCTGCAAGCGTACGACTTTCTCGAGTTGGCTCGCCGGTACGACTGTCGCTTGCAGATGGGCGGAAGCGACCAATGGGGCAACATCGTGAACGGGATGGAACTTTCGCGGCGGATGGAAGGGCGCGAATTGTTCGGGGTCACCACCCCGCTCCTTACGACCGCCGATGGCGCCAAGATGGGCAAGACCGCGGCCGGGGCGGTGTGGCTTAACGAGCAAGAGCTTCCGAGCTACGACTTCTGGCAGTACTGGCGCAACGTCGACGATCGCGATGTCGGTCGCTTCCTGCGTTTGTTCACCGATCTTCCGCTCGAGGAGATCGCGCGCCTGGAAGAGATGGAGGGCGCCGAGATCAACACCGCGAAGGTCGTGCTAGCGAACGAGGTTACCCGCCTCGTTCGGGGACCGGAGGCGGCGCGCTCGGCCGAAGCCACCGCAGCGACGACATTCGCCGGTGGCGGAGCGGGCGAGGATCTTCCAAACCTGGCGCTGGACCCGGGAATGACGTTCGCAGCGGCGCTCACCGCGATCGGCTTCACGGCATCGAACGGGGAGGCGAAGCGCAAGATCGCCGAGGGCGCGGTGAAATTGGATGGCGAACTGGTGGACGATCCCACGGCGGCGGCGCGGCCCGGACGTGTCAGCCTGGGCAAGAAGCGTCACGGCATCCTGACATAACAGGCGCGCTTTAACCCAATATCAGCGTTTGTGATGCATCAGGTCCCCCGTCCACACGCAACGGGAGGGTCGTGGTTCAGTGTCTGTCGGAGCCCAGCTTTCGGTAACCGATCTGCGCCGCGCCGCGCGGCATCCGGTCGATTATCCGGTCATTGCCGAACACCAGGTACACGGCGACCTCAAGCTGCATGTGGCGAACCTGTCTGCCCACGGATTCATGGTCGACGACGCAAAGGGTCTGGCGCGAGGTGACCGGGTCATCATCCGCCTGCCCGAAGTCGGGCGGATAGAAGCTTACGTCATCTGGACCCGCGACGAACGCGCCGGCTTCCAGTTCGAGCGGATCATCCGGCTGGACGATTTCGTACGGATCATCGAGACCCTCCAGCCCAATCCACGTTTGCGGCGCGCACGCTAAACCCGGCCCTTAGGGCCAAGTTTTCGTTAGCGATCAGAGCGAAGCGCTTGCTTGGCAAGCGCTGGGCCGCCTGTCATGGCGCGCTCTGTGAAAGCCCACCCCCACCCGATCCGGATCGCCAATTTCCGGGCCTATTTCCTGTCGCGCCTGCTCGGCACGATCGCGGTTAGCGCCCAGGCGATCATTATCGGGTGGCAGGTCTATGCGCTCGCGCGCCAGACGATGGACATCAAGGAATCCGCGTTCCTGCTGGGCATGATCGGACTAGTCCAGTTCGTGCCGTTGTTCCTTCTCACCCCTGTCGTAGGGCTTATCGCCGACACCTTCGACCGGCGGTGGATCGTCCGCTGGACCACCCTGCTGCTCACCCTCAACGCCGCGATGCTGGGCTACCTGACCTGGAGTGGACAACTAACCCTTCCGTTCCTGTTCATCGCAGCCATGGTCGTCGGCATCGCGCGTGCGTTCTCGGGGCCGGCCTACTCCGCGCTTGCCCCCAACCTCGTCCCCCGCGAAACGCTCCCGACCGCGATCGCGGTCAGTTCGATGGCGTGGCAAGTGGGCATGATTGCGGGCCCCAGCGTCGGAGGGGTGCTTTACGCGATCCATCCCGATCTTGCGTACCTGTCGATATCGGCGATGCTCGGGCTGTCGCTCCTTCTCATATTCCTCATCTCGCCCGTGCCGCAGCCGCCGGTTCAGAAGGACCGCCGGCCCATTCACCGGGTGATCGACGGCTTCCGATACGTGCGCGACAACCGGCTCGTCCTGGCGACCATCACGCTCGACCTGTTTGTCGTGTTGTTCGCCGGAGCCACGGCGCTGCTCCCGGTCTTTGCCCGCGACATCCTGCATGTCGGGGCCGACGGGTTCGGCCTGCTCGCCGCCGGAATGGGGATCGGCGCCACCTCGGCTTCAATCTGGTTCTCGGTCTACCCGATGAAGACCGAGGTCGGCCTGAAGATGATCGGTGCGGTCATCCTTTTCGCGCTGGCGATCCTGACCTTCGGCCTGTCCACGCACTTCTGGCTCAGCCTCATCGCGCTGATCGTGGCCGGCGCTGCCGACATGGTATCGGTATATGTCCGCCAATCGCTCATTCAGCTGCACACCCCTGACGAGATGCGGGGACGAGTGGGTGCCGTCTCAGCGCTGACGATTTCGGCTTCGAACGAGCTGGGCGAGACCGAGTCCGGGCTCCTCGCATCGCTGATCGGCCCCGTCGCGGCCGTCGTGATCGGCGCAGTGGCAGCAATCGGCATCACTATCGCCTGGGCCCGGCTCTTTCCCGAACTCAGGCTTGCCAAGACCTTCGATCCGGAGGCACCATCGAAGAACACTCAACCCCAGGAGGCCACCCCATGAAAGCCGACAGCGTCCTCGCCACCATCGGCAACACTCCGCATATCCGCCTGGCACGCATGTTTCCCGATCACGAGGTCTGGGTGAAGAGCGAGCGCACCAATCCGGGGGGATCGATCAAGGATCGCATCGCGCTGTCCATGGTGGAGGATGCGGAAAAATCGGGCGCTCTCAAGCCCGGCGGCACGATCATCGAACCGACAAGCGGGAACACCGGGATCGGCCTCGCGATGGTCGCCGCGGTCAAGGGCTACAAGCTCGTGCTCGTCATGCCGGAGAGCATGAGCCTTGAACGGCGGCGGCTGATGCTTGCCTACGGCGCGACGTTCGACCTGACGCCCAAGGAAAAGGGCATGAAGGGCGCGCTCGAACGGGCAAGCGAGCTTGTGGCATCGACGCCGGGGGCATGGATGCCCCAGCAATTCGAGAATCCGGCGAACGTCGCCGTCCATGCACGCACCACTGCGCGCGAGATCATCGCCGACTTCGCCGACACGCCGATCGACTTACTGATTACCGGCGTTGGAACTGGAGGCCACCTGACCGGGTGCGCGGAAGTTCTCAAGGCGGAGTGGCCTGCGATGAAGGCCTACGCCGTCGAGCCGGCGCTTTCTCCTGTGATTTCGGGCGGGCAGCCGGGGCCCCATCCAATCCAGGGCATCGGGGCCGGTTTCATCCCGGGAAACCTGCATACCCGGGCCATCGACGGCGCGGTTCAGGTGGATGCCGACGCTGCGAAGGACATGGCTCGCCGCTGCGCGGCCGAAGAGGGCCTCCTTGTCGGAATATCGAGCGGCGCGACGCTAGCGGCGATCGCAGCCAAATTGCCCGAGATCGACGCCGGATCGCGCGTTCTGGGTTTCAACTACGACACTGGAGAGCGTTACCTGTCGGTCCCCGACTTCCTGCCAGAAGCCTGACCCGTGGAGAAAGTCGCCTATCGCGACGGCCCGGTCGAACTTGCCGGAACGCTATACAGGCCGGCAGGCGCACCCCGGGCCGCGATCGCCGTCTTTCCTACCATCCTGAACCCGACGCCCGCCGTCGAGGCCAAGGCGCGGGCGCTGGCGGAGGCCGGGTATCTCGCACTGATTGCGGACTTCTATGGTGAAGCGCCTGATGACTTCCCCGCGGCGGTGGCGCTGTCGACCGACCTGAGAGGCGACGCGGAGAGCTATCGCGGACGCCTTCGCGCCGCCCTGGACGCATTGTCACTGGCCGCACCGGGCCTGCGTCAGGGAGCGATCGGCTTTTGCATGGGCGGCCAGGCGGCACTCGAGCTCGCTCGCGATGGGGCCGATCTGGCTGCGGTCGCAAGTTTCCACGGCCTGCTCGACACGGAAAAGCCGGCCGAGCCCGGAGCGATCAAAGCGCGCATCCTCGTATGTCATGGCGACGCCGATCCGCTCGTGCCGAGGGAGCAGGTCAGCGCCTTCTGGGAAGAAATGGACCGCGCGGGCGCGAACTGGCATTTCCATACTTATAGTGGCGTCGTTCACGGTTTCACCAATCCGAACCGTCCTCCCGCGGGCGGACCGGTCGCCTATGATGCAAGCGCCGACCGCCAGAGCTGGGCCGCCCTGCTTTCATTTTTCGATGAGGTCTTCGGCTAGAAGCTCGCGCCGGGCTCGCGCGGGGCAAAACGGATCAATCGGCTGTCGGCAAGCGCCGCCGTCCGGTGGACGACCGCGTGCTGGTAATCGGGATCCTTTATCATTTCGAAAAAGGCCGCGCTGCCGGGATAAGCTGCGATGAACCCGTCGTCCCAGGCCATCGCGTCGGGTCCCGTCACGACCGTCTCGAAAACCCCTCTCCATACCAGGCTGCCCCCCACGCGGCGGAAGATGGGTCCACTGGTCCGTCCGTACTCCTCGTACGCCCGCCGTCCGCTCCAGCGCTGTCCGGCGGAGGCGTGACCTTCGGGGTATTCGGCACGGTCGCGGTACCGAAGCAGGTTCAACATATGTATCGGCCGGTCGCGCGGGAGCGCCTTGAAGGCGTCGAAAGTGGCCCGGCTCGGGTCGATATAAGAGATCATGGCAAATTCCGGTATCCATGCAGTTCCAGGAAGAGCGCAATGGCCAATGCCAGACCGGCCGCGCCCGCGGCAGCGAATTTCGCAAGGTTCAGCAGCGGATCGTCGAATGTCGAGGTTCCTCCCGTCCACCACCACGCCGCATTTTCGATTGCAAGCTGCCCGAACAGCAACACGCCGACACCTGCTGTCACCGCGATTACGGCGCGCAGAATTTCCCTCATTCGAGCGTCTCCAGTCGGTATTCGCGAAACTGCTCCCGCAGATCCTTCTTGCTGATCTTCCCGGTGCCGGTGTGGGGGATCTCGTCGACGAACTCGATCGCGTCGGGAAGCCACCATTTCGCGACCTTGCCGCGCAGATGCTCGATCACTTCCTCCCCGCTCACCGTCGATCCCTGCTTGGCCACGCAGACGAGGATCGGTCGCTCGTCCCACCTTGGGTGAGGGATCCCGATCGCCGCCGCTTCCGCGATCGCGGGGTGACCGACGGCCGCGTTTTCGAGCTCCACCGAACTGATCCACTCGCCGCCCGACTTGATGACGTCCTTGGTCCGGTCGGTAAGTTGCAGCGTACCGTCGGGGTGGAGAACAGCGACGTCGCCGGTGTCGAACCACTGGTCCGCATCGACCGCGTCGTGGTCGGCCTTGAAATAGCGCTTGATGACCCACGGGCCGCGCACCTGCAACGCACCCGAGGTCTCGCCGTCGCGAGGCAGCACTTTCGTGCGGTCGTCGAGGTCGACGCAGCGCAGTTCCACCCCGAAAGCCGGGCGACCCTGCTTCTGGACAAGATCGAGCTTCTGCTCGAGATCCAGTTCGTCCCAGTCTGCCGGCGGCGACCCGGTGGTGCCGATCGGACTGGTCTCGGTCATGCCCCAGGCGTGGGCGACGCTCACCCCGTTCTTCATCAACCGTTCGATCATGAAGCGCGGCGCGGCCGACCCGCCGATGATCGCGCGCTCAAGCCTGCCGACGTCGCGGACGTCCTTCCCGATCGAATCGAGATAGTTGAACATGGCGAGCCAGACGGTCGGCACGCCTGCCGAGTGCGTTACCTGTTCGCGGTCCATCAGATCGCACAGAACGGCCGGGTCGTTCACGGCCGAATAGACGAACTTGATGCCCGGTATCGTCCCCGACCAGGGAAGGCCCCAGCTGGCGGCGTGAAACATCGGGACGATCGGCAGCATCACCGAGCGGCTGTCGAAATCGAACAGGTTGGGCTGCACCCCGGCCATTGCGTGCAGCAAGGTCGAGCGATGTTCGTAAAGGACGCCCTTGGGATTGCCGGTTGTACCGCTGGTGTAGCACAACATGCAGGGATCGCGCTCGTCGACCCGCTCCCAGTTCGTGTCGCCGTCATAGGCGCCGATCCAGTCCTCGAACGCAGGGGCGTTATCGCCCGAGTCGAAGCAGACGTAGGTCTCCACGCATGGCCACCTGTCGCGCATGCGGTCGACGATCGGCTGAAACGCTGCATCGTATAAGAGCACCCGGTCCTCGGCGTGCGTGACGATGTATTCGAGCTGGTCGTCGAACAAGCGAGGGTTGATCGTGTGCAACACGCCGCCCACGCCAACCGCGCCGTACCAGGTGACGAGGTGCCGGCTGTGGTTCATCGCGAGCGTCGCGATCCGGTCGCCCTTGCGTACGCCCGCTGCACGGAGGGCCTGCGTCATTCGCAGCGCATCACGCCGCACGCGTGCCCAGTCGGTCCGTGTCTCGGTTCCGTCCGCCCAGTGGGTAACATGCTCGCGCGTCCCGTATTCCCGCGCCGCATGATCGATCAGGTGCGTGACCACCAGATCCCAGTCCTGCATCGCCCCGAGCCCAGAAAACGCCATCGAACTCTCCCCTTTTCCCGCCTGACGCCGGGCGGTGGCCGGGATCAGGCGACCAGTCGCAGGCTGGGGCCGCGCTGGGTCGTCAGTTGCACATTGGCAAGTCCGTCGATGCTTGCCAAGCGCTCCGCAAGCTCGCCATCGAGCTGGAAGCTCCAGCCCAACCGGACGACAGGGTCGCCGCACTGGCCGGTCAGAAGGCGCACGCGCACCTCGCCGCGGCCCTCCGGTCCCGAAACGAGCTCCGCGCGTAACGCCTCGATCGCTTCGGGAAGGTGGACGTCGAGCGTCAGGGCCATGCGCGCGGTGGCCTTCACGTCGCGCAAGGGCCGGGCCCCGCGCACCGTCACGCGGGGCGGCTCGTCGGGACTCGGGCTGTCGAGCTCGACATTGAGCAGCACGCAGGTCCCCTCGTCCGCCCACTTGACGAAGTTCGCGACGAGCGATTCCTCGAAGCACGCCGCGGAAAACTGTCCCGAGCTGTCGGAAAAGTCGGCCCGTACGAAGTCCTTGCCCTTGCGGGTGCGCCCCTTGGTCACTTTTTCGACCATGGCCGCCATGACGGCAGGCGCTCGGCCTCCGCTCCGGGCGCCCGATTCCATCAGCGAGGCAAAGCTGCGCGCGCCATTGGCCGACGCGATCGCGCGATACTGTTCGACCGGATGCGCCGAGAAGTAGAAGCCGAAGTTCTCGCGCTCCTTCGCCATCCTCTCGGCGCGCGGCCATTCGTCTACCTCCTTGAGACGCAGTGCTGGCTCCGACTGGCTCTCACCGCCGAACAGCGCGGTTTGACCGCTCTCCCGCTCGCGGTTGGCCGCTTCGCTCACCGCGAGCAGGAGATCGACGTTGGCGAAGAGCTTTGCCCTGTTCGGTTCGAGTTTATCGAGTGCGCCGGCCGCGACGAGGCCCTCGAGCTGACGCGAATTCATCGAGCCCTTCGGCAGCCGCCCGAACAGGTCCTCTAGCGATTCGAACCATCCGTTCGCCTCGCGCTCCTCGACCAGCGCCTCCATCGCCTTCTCACCGACGTTCTTGATACCCGCGAGCGCATATCGAACGGCATAGCCCTCGTCGGTGCGCTCGACGGTGAATTCGGCTTCCGAGCGATTGACGTCGGGCGGCGCGATCTCGATTCCGGCGCGGCGGGCGTCGTCGACGAACACCGCGAGCTTTTCCGATTGGTGCATGTCGAAGCACATCGACGCGGCGTAGAATTCCTCGGGATAATGCGCTTTCAACCACCCGGTCTGGTACGCGAGCAGCGCATAGGCCGCCGCGTGCGACTTGTTGAAGCCGTAGCCCGCGAACTTGTCGATCAAGTCGAAAAGTTCGTTCGCTCGCTTTGCGGGAATCTGCGAGACCTTCGCACAGCCGTCAACGAACCGCTGGCGTTGGGCATCCATTTCCGCCTGGACCTTTTTGCCCATTGCCCTGCGCAACAGGTCGGCGTCACCCAGCGAATATCCGGCGAGGATCTGCGCCGCCTGCATGACCTGTTCCTGGTAGACGAAGATTCCGTAGGTCTCGGCAAGGATGCCCTCGAGCTTCGGGTGCGGGTACTCGATCGGTACCTCTCCCGCCTTTCGCTTTCCGAACAGCGGGATGTTATCCATCGGACCCGGCCGGTAGAGCGAAACGAGAGCGATGATGTCGCCGAAATTGGTGGGCTTCACCGCGGTGAGAGTCCGGCGCATGCCTTCCGATTCGAGCTGGAACACGCCGACCGTGTTGCCGCTCTTCATTAGTTCGTAGACTTGGGGATCGTCGAGCGGAAGGGTCCCCAGATCGATCGTGACCCCGCGCTTCGAGAGCAGCTCGACCGCCTTCTGCAGGACCGACAGCGTCTTGAGGCCGAGGAAGTCGAACTTGACCAGCCCCGCGCTCTCGACGTGCTTCATGTCGAACTGGGTGACCGGCATGTCAGAACGCGGATCGCGGTAAAGCGGAACCAGCTTCGCCAGCGGACGGTCTCCGATGACGACGCCCGCAGCGTGGGTCGAACTGTTCCGGGGATAGCCTTCGAGCTGCATCGCGAGATCGATCAGCCGGCGGACCTCGTCATCGTTGTCGTATTCGCGCTTGAATTCGGACACACCGTTGAGCGTCCGCGGCAGGGTCCACGGATCGGTCGGGTGGTTGGGCACCATCTTGCACAGCCGGTCGACATGGCCGTAGCTCATCTGAAGGATGCGCCCGGCATCGCGCAGGACGGCCCGGGCCTTCAGCTTCCCGAACGTGATGATCTGCGCGACGTGGTCTTCGCCGTACTTGGCCTGGACGTAGCGGATCACTTCGCCGCGGCGGGTTTCGCAGAAATCGATGTCGAAGTCCGGCATCGACACGCGCTCGGGATTCAGGAACCGCTCGAACAGCAGGCCGAGCCTGATCGGGTCGAGGTCAGTGATCGTCAGCGCCCAGGCGACGAGACTGCCGGCGCCCGACCCGCGGCCCGGACCGACCGGAATACCGTTGTCCTTCGCCCACTTGATGAAGTCGGCGACGATCAGGAAATAGCCGGGGAACCCCATCTGGTTGATGATGCCGATCTCGAATTCGAGCCGATCGACATAGACCTTGAGCTCCTCGTCGGTGAGCGGCCCGTATTTCTCCAGTCGCGCGGCCAGACCCCGGCGCGAATCCTCCGCGAGCATCCGCGCCTCGCCTTCTAGATCGCCGGCAAGACTCGGCAGGATAGGGTCGCGCTTGGGCGGCGCGAAGGCACAGCGCTGGGCGACGACAAGGGTATTCGCGGTCGCTTCGGGCAGATCTGCGAACAGTTCCTCCATCATCGGTGCCGATTTGACGAACGCCTCGGGATTCGAGCGAGGACGTTCTGCGGCATCGATGTGGGTCGAGTTCGCGATGCACAGCATGGCATCGTGGGCAGGGTGGAAATGTGGATCGGCGTAGTTCGCCGGATTGGTGGCGACAATTGGCAGGTCGCGGGCATAAGCCAGATCGATCAGCGCGTCCTCGGCCGCTTCGCACACTGTGCTGCTGCGCCGTGCAATCTCGACGTAGAGCCGTCCGGGGAACAGGCGCTGAAGCCGGTCGCACAGCGCCTCGGCATCGGCCTGTCGACCGGCGCCAAGGAGCCGGGTCAGTGCGCCCTCCCCCGCGCCGGTCAGTGCGATCAGCCCGTCGGTGTGCCCTGCAAGCTCGGCGAGCGCGACATGCGCGGGAAGTTCGAGCGGACGGGCAAGGTGGGCCCGGCTGACCAGGTGACACAGGTTGTCGTATCCGGTCTCGTCCTGGGCGTAGAGCGGGAGGTAGTCGATCGTCTGGCCGCTCGCGTCGCGCGCGATGCCAAGCAGCGTGCCGACGATCGGCTGCACCCCGAGATCAATGCAGGCCTTCGCGAAGGCAACCACGCCATATAGGCCGTTTCGGTCGCAGATTGCGATCCCCGGGAAGCCCCTGTCCTTGGCGAGCCGCGCAATCGCCTTCGGATCGATCGCCCCCTCGAGCATCGAGTAGCTCGACATGACGCGCAAGGGAACGAAAGGAGCGAAGGCCATGAGCGAAGATGGTGGCTCGGCTTGCGATTCGTAAAGGGTTCGCGCTTTCGACTTGTCCACAGAGCTCAAAGGAGCCTTTCGATGTCCTTCTCGATCGACCTGGGGGCATCCTGCGGCGCGTAGCGCTTCACCACGTTGCCCTCGCGGTCGATAAGGAACTTCGTGAAGTTCCACTTGACCGACTTCGAACCCATGAGCCCGGGGGCCTCGGCCTTCATCCAGTCGTAAAGCGGACTGGCGCCCTCGCCGTTTACCTCGATCTTCTTCAGAACCGGAAACGTGACGTCATAGGTCAGCTTGCAAAAGCTGGCGATCTCCTCGGCATCGCCGGGTTCCTGCGCGCCGAACTGGTTGCACGGGAAGCCGAGCACTTCGAACCCCCGGTCGCCGTACCTGCGCTGCAACTCTTCGAGTCCTTCGTATTGCGGCGTGAACCCGCACCGCGAGGCAACGTTGACAACCAACAGGACCTTGCCGCGCTTCTCAGCGAGGTCGAGCTGGGTCCCGTCGGCCTTCTCGACCGTGAAATCGGCAATCGTGGTCATCCGTCTTCCTCCGCCCCTTACTGCGCCGTTCGAGGGCGATAGATCAGGTCGAAGGTAGTTTGCCATGTCAATCCGTGATCGCCCGAGAACTCGCCCTGCTGGCGCACCGACCCGTCGAGGCGCGAATATGTCATTCGCGCCAGTCCGTCCTCCCCATTCGGTCCTGATCCCTTCCACCGGCCGGTCAGGACCATCCGGTCACCAGACGGTCCGCCGGTGAAATGCACCGACCCGGGGGCGCTGCCGACCCAGGTCTGGTGCCAGAGCCCAGAGACCGGGTCGAAAGCGTTGAGGCTTCCGCCGCCGCCGCCCTTGAGGGGCATCCAGTTTTCCCGCACCGCGCAGCCCGAATACAGCTTCTCGACCTTGCTCCGGGCGACCTGGACGTCTTTCCCGTTCGGGTAGACATCCCATTCGCCCACCCAGAAGTCGAACGCGGCAAAGTCCTCCCCCTCGCACCGGGGCGACGATGGAACCGGGACGGGCGCGGAGCCGGCGGGCGAAAGCTGGGCCAGAAGCAGGACGGCGATGGCAGACATGGCGGTTGATCTCCTCGGGAGGAGTTCAACGCAAAAGGGCTCCGCGATCAAGCTCCGGTCCTGCCGGACCGGCGCGCTTCGACCACCCTTACTAAAGGATCCCCTCGTGGAGCCGGACGACCCGGTCCATCCTGGCCGCCAGTCGCTCGTTGTGGGTAGCGACCAGCGCCGCGCTGCCTTCGTCCCTGACGAGCGCCAGGAACTGTTCGAGCACGATATCGGCCGTGTGTTCGTCGAGGTTGCCGGTGGGCTCGTCGGCAAGGACGAGTTGCGGGCGGTTGGCGAGTGCCCGGCCTACCGCCACGCGCTGCTGTTCGCCGCCCGAAAGCTGGCTGGGCCGGTGGGCGAGCCGATGGGCAAGCCCTAGTGCGCCCAGGATAGTCCGCGCCCGGTCTTCGGCCTCTCCGCGCGGCGCACCTGCCACCAGCTGCGGAATGACGACATTCTCGAGCGCATTGAAATCGGGCAGCAGGTGGTGGAACTGGTACACGAAGCCTAGGTGCTCGCGCCGCAACCTCGTGCGGCCCTCGGGAGGCAGGGCACTCGCGTCGATCCCGGCGATCTCGATCCGCCCGCCGAACCCGCCTTCAAGCAGTCCAACCGCCTGCAGCATTGTCGACTTGCCGGACCCGGAAGGGCCAAGAAGAGCGACAATCTCGCCCGGCGCAACCGTCAGGTTGACGCCGCGAAGCACCTCGATCCGCACCCCGCCCTGTTCGAACGAGCGGGTGAGGCCGGTCAGGCGGACCACTGCCGGATCATTCATAGCGCAACACCTGCACAGGGTCGGTGCTCGCCGCCTTGTACGCCGGATAAAGCGTTGCGAGAAAACTGAGCACCAGTGCCAGCAGCGCGATACCGACGATCTCGACCGGATCGGCCCGCGCCGGCAGCGTCGTCAGGAACCGCACAGAGGGGTCCCAGAGATTCTGGCCCGTAACTGCCTGGATCACGTTCACGATGCTCTGGCGGAAGGCGAGAATCAGGAAGCCGAGGACCAATCCCGTGCCTGTCCCAACCGCCCCGACGGTAAATCCCGCGGTCACGAAGATCTTGAGGAGGGACCTACGCGTCGCGCCCATCGTGCGCATGATCGCAATGTCGCGCGTCTTCGCGCGCACAAGCATGACGAGGCTCGAGAGGATATTGAATGCCGCGACGAGCACGATCATCGAAAGCGCGAAGAACATGGCCACCCGCTCCACCTCGAGCGCCTCGAACAAGGACGCATTGATCTGTTTCCAGTCGGAGACGACCGCCCGTCCCGCAAGTTTCCGGCCGACCGGAGCCAGGTAGTCGGCGGCCTTGTCCGCGTCATCGGTCGTCACCTCGATCATGCCGATGGTGTCGCCGATCAGCATCAAGGTCTGGGCATCCGATATCGGCATGACGACGAACGACTTGTCGTAATCGTACACACCGATCTCGAAGATCGCCGCGACCTGGTAACCGACCTGCCGCGGAACCGTGCCGAACGGCGTCGACCGCCCGGCGGGATTTATGATGGTGATCGTGTCACCCACGCGCGCTCCGATGTTTTCGGCAAGGCGGGCCCCGATCGCGACTGCGCCGGCATCGGGCCTGAGAAGCGACAGGTCCCCGGCAACGACCTTGTCCTGCAGATTGGCGATATCGGGCGCCGTGTTGCCCCGCACGAGCACCGCCTCCACCCGCCCGTTGAAGGTCACCAGCAGCGGCTGCTCGATAAGCGGGCTCGCGTCGGTCACGCCAGGCGTTTCGCGGATTTCGGCGAGGATTTCCTGCCAGTTGTCGAGCCGCCCGCCGTAGGCCTGCACGATCGCGTGGCCATTGAGACCGACGATCTTGTCGAGCAGTTCGGCACGGAAGCCGTTCATCACGCTCATCACGACGACCAGAAGCGCGACCGAGAGCATGACGACGCCCACGCTGATACCCGCGACGAGTGCGATGAAGCCCTCGCCCTTGCCAGGCAACATGTAGCGCTTGGCGATGGTCCATTCGAAAGGGGAAAGCAGCAAGGGGTGCGCGTCTCGTTCAGGGAAGCGTGATGCGCTCGCGTTTAGGGGGGCTTGTCGCAGCACGCAATGGCCAGACCGCGATGGAAGCGGCCTTGTCATCGCCAGCCAACATCGCCATTGAGCGCCCCGAGCAGCGAGGCCCGAAAGCCCCATGAAATTCCATCATCCGTTCGAGACCCTGGAGGGCGACAAGCTCCGCGAGGAATGCGGCGTCTTTGGCGCGATCGGCGCTCCGGACGCCTCGGCGGTGACCGCGCTGGGATTGCACGCCCTGCAGCATCGCGGCCAGGAGGCGGCCGGGATCACGAGCTTCGACGGACAGGATTTCTATACGCGGCGGGGCCAGGGGCATGTTGCGGAGCATTTCTCCTCGCAGGACGCTCTCGCCGAATTGCCCGGCATCATGGCGGCCGGTCACGTGCGCTATTCGACCACCGGCGGTTCGGGTCTGCGCAACGTGCAGCCGCTTTACGCCGACCTTGCCGCCGGCGGGTTCGCGGTCGCGCACAACGGGAATATCTCGAACGCACAGAGCCTGCGCGACGAACTTGTCCGCAAGGGTGCGATCTTCCAGTCCACCTCGGATACGGAAGTGATCATCCACCTCGTCGCGACGAGCCGTTACCCGACAACGATCGATCGCCTTATCGACGCGCTTCGCCTCGTCGAGGGCGCCTATTCCCTCATCGTCATGACGCCGGAGGGGATGATTGCCTGCCGCGATCCGCTCGGGATCCGGCCACTCGTGATGGGCAGGCTCGGCGACGCGACGGTGTTCGCGAGCGAGACGGTCGCGTTCGACGTGATCGGCGCCGATTTCGTGCGCCAGGTGGAACCGGGCGAGATCGTGCGCGTCGATTTCGACGGCAATGTCGTGTCCAGCCACCCATTCGTGTCCGGTCAGGCGCGCCCGTGCATCTTCGAGCATGTCTATTTCAGCCGGCCGGATTCGATCTTCGACGGCCGATCGGTCTACGAGGCGCGCAAGGCGATCGGCCGCGAGCTCGCGATCGAATCGCCCGCGGACGTCGATCTGGTGGTCGCGGTTCCCGACAGCGGCGTGCCCGCCGCGATCGGCTACGCGCAGGAATCTGGCGTGCCGTTCGAGCTGGGTATCATCCGGTCGCACTATGTCGGCCGGACCTTCATCCAGCCAGGCGACAGTGCCCGCCACTCGAGCGTCAAGCGCAAGCACAACGCCAACCGCGGTCTCGTGGAAGGGAAGCGCATCGTCCTGATCGACGATTCGATCGTGCGCGGGACGACCAGCATGAAGATCGTGGAAATGATGCGCGATGCGGGCGCGACCGAGGTGCATTTTCGCGTCGCTAGTCCGCCAACCGCGCATTCGTGTTTCTACGGTGTCGACACCCCCGAGCGGTCAAAGCTGCTCGCAGCCCGAATGGAACTGGAACCCATGCGGGAGTTCATCAAGGCCGACAGCCTCGCGTTCGTGTCGATCGACGGGCTTTACCGGGCAGTGGGCGAAAGCAACCGCAACCCTCTTCGCCCCCAGTACTGCGACGCGTGCTTTACCGGCGACTATCCCACCTCGCTCACCGACCTCGCTGCCCGGGAATCGCGCGAGGCCCAGCTTTCATTCCCCGTCAACAGGGTCGCCTAATTGTCTGACAAGAAACCGTTCGATGGCCACATCGCGCTCGTGACCGGGGCCAGCAGGGGTATCGGCGGCGCGACCGCCCTCGCCCTTGCTGAAGCAGGGGCTCACGTGGTGCTGACGGCGCGCGACGTGAAGGCGCTCGAAGCGGTCGAGGACGCGATCCACTCTGCCGGCGGGAGTTCGACGATCGCTCCGCTCGACCTCGCGGAGCCGGATGGCGTCGCGCGGCTCGCCTCGGCAATCGCCCAGCGCTGGGACCGCCTCGACATTCTAGTCATCAACGCCGCGTACCTGCCAACCCTTACGCCGGTCACTCAGGTCGACCAGAAGCAGCTGGGCCAGGCTCTCACGACCAACGTCCTTGCCACACAGGCGCTGCTTGCAGCCCTCGATCCCCTGCTCAAGCGCGCGGGTCACGGCCGCGTGATCGGGCTGACGAGTTCGGTCGGTACCGCCCCTCGCGCCTTCTGGTCGGCCTACGCAGCGAGCAAGGCGGCGTTCGAAACGTTGCTCGACTGCTATGCCCTCGAGATCGAGAAGCTGGGCGACACCCGTGTCGCGATCGTCGATCCCGGCGCGACCCGTACCGCCATGCGGGCGCGTGCCTATCCGGGCGAAGATCCCGCCAGCGTGAAGCCTCCCGAAGACGTGGCGAAGCGGATCGTCGCCCTGCTCGAGAAGGACTTCCCGACGCGACACCGCGATCGTCCTTAGCGTCCGCTTAACCCCGTCCCTCAGGGAACGGGAAAGCACCTTGAGGCACCGTGCAGGAGTCCTGGCCGCCAGATGGCGGCGGGGCGACTAGAAGGTGACGCGAACGAGGGTTTCTCGCGATGATCAATACGACCGACCGCTATGCATTGGCCGCGCAGGAAGATCGCTGCGCGCCGCGCACCAAGATCAGCATTCCCGCGCAGTTGCGCGCATCGGGAGGACGGCCATTCCGCACGGTCGTCCATGATCTCTCGATCTCGGGTTTTTCCGCCGCCGCGATCAACCGGATGCACGTGGGCCAGTTCTGCTGGCTTACCCTTCCCGGCCTCGAATCGCTCCAGGCGGAGGTCATCTGGTGGGACAACTGCATCGCGGGCTGCGCGTTTTCCGAACTACTGAGCCCGATCGTCCACGACAACATCCTCGCCCGGTATTCCGGCGGTGGATCGGTATATCGCCCCATCGTCTGAGCGCGTGCGCTGCGCACCGGAGGGAAATTCGGCGTTTCTCAGCGGCGGCGCTTCACGAGCGTAACCTGGTGTACGTCGATACCGCCACCCCGAAAACCGCCCTCGCAGTACATCAGGTAATATCGCCATAGCCGGACGAACCGGTCGTCGAAGCCGGCGGGCAGCCGCCCTTCGTATACGGCGCGGTCGAAATTCTCCCGCCACAGCCGCAACGTGCGCGCGTAATGGTCGCCGAATGCGGTCTCGTCAGTCCACTTGAGCCCGCGCTCCTCGGCCAGTCGGCGGAACTCGCTGGTCTTGATCAGCAAGCCACCGGGAAAGACGTAGGCCTGGATGAAGTCCGCGCTTGCGGCATAGGCTTCGAACAGCGAGTCCTTCATCGAGATGTACTGGATCGCAGCGCGTCCGCCAGGCTTCAGGTTGCGCGCGATGCAATCCATGAAATCCGGCCAGTATTCGCGCCCCAGCGCCTCGACCATCTCGACGCTGACGATAGCATCGTATTGGCCGCGGGTATCCCGGTAGTCCTGCCGCAGAAACCGGGGATTGGTAGGATCGGTGCTCTTCGCGCGGCAGTAGGCGAGTTGCTCTTCCGACAGGCTGATCGCATCGACCCGCGCCCTGCCGCCCTGCGCCGCGGCGTGTGCCAGCAGGCCCCACCCGCAGCCGATCTCGAGGATCGAATGCG
This sequence comes from Tsuneonella sediminis, assembly GCF_051912845.1. NCBI lineage: Bacteria > Pseudomonadati > Pseudomonadota > Alphaproteobacteria > Sphingomonadales > Erythrobacteraceae > Tsuneonella > Tsuneonella sediminis. The sequence goes on from NZ_JBNCBU010000001.1 coordinate 454,215, forward strand.
CTTCGTGCGCCCTGACGCGGTTGAGCATCGCGGTCGCCTTGGCGAGTTGCGCATAGTCGAGGATGTCGAGCTGCTGCTGCGAGCGGCCGGGGCTGCCCTCGTCCTCGAAAATCGCGCTCGAGTAACACATCGACTGGCCGAGCCACGCGGCGTAGAAATCGTTGCCGAGATCGTAGTGGGCATGGATGTTGCGAGCGGCGCCGGCAGGCGTGTTGCGGTTCAGCCAGTGCGCAAACCGCGCCGCCCAGCGAAACGGTCCGCGGGCCCTTCCGGTATCGCCGAGAGCATCGCCGTTCGCCATGAACAGGGCGAAGACCGGGACTGGATCCGGACTGTCCCATTCCCCCGCTTCCCAGGCCTGGTACCAGCCGATCGAGCCGTTCGTGGCAAGGCGGACAAGCGCCCGCCAGTCGCGGACGTCGACCTCGGCCTCGAACCCGGGGTTGCGCCCCCCAAGCAACCGCGTGGTTCCATCGGGAAGCCGCCCCAGAATCGAACCGGTTTCCAGTCCCGCGTCGATCCGGTCGAGCACCTTGTGAAAACCGGGAGCGATCAGTCGCGCCAGCCAGCCCGGCCTCCGGGCAAAGCGCTCGCCCGCCGAAAATAGGGTGCCTCCCCTGCCTAACCCTTCAGCCCGCATGCCCGCGCTATGAACCTGCAAACCGCGCGAAATCAAGCTAGTCCTTGGCGTGTCGCCAGGCCTCGAGCGCGCGCTCGCGCGCTTCCCTGTGCCCGATGATCTTCGCGGGATAGTCGCCCCTCTCCCCGTCCGGCGGATCATGGATCGACGCGTCATCCAGGTGGGCAAGCTCGGGAACGTAAGTGCGGATGTAGCCGGCGGCATCGAACTTTTCGCTCTGGGTCAGCGGCGCCATGATCCGGGAAAACATGTTGCTGTCGACCCCGGTGCCGGAAATCCACTGCCAATTGACGCCGTTATTGGCGTAGTCGGCATCGACTAGACAGTCCCAGAACCAGCGTTCGCCCGCGCGCCAGTCGATGAGCAGGTGCTTCACGAGAAAGCTGGCGGTGATCATCCGCACGCGGTTGTGCATCCAGCCGATCTGCCGGAGCTGGCGCATACCGGCGTCCACGATCGGGTAACCTGTCATCCCTTTCTGCCAACAGGCAAGGTCGTCCGCAATCTGGGGGTCGGCGTCCGGATTGCGCCACAGCGTGCGCTCGTCATAGTCGCGATAGCTCTCCTTCGGGTAAGCGGGAAACTGCGCGATGACATTCTGCGCATAATCGCGCCAGATCAGCTCCTTCGCGAATGTCGCCCAGCCCCGCCCGCGCCGACCGTGCAGGCGATGCCAGACCTGTGCCGGGCTGATTTCGCCCCAGTGGAGGTGCGGGGAAAGGCGCGACGACCCGTCGACGGAGGGCAGGTTCCGGCTCTCGTCATAATCGGCGACCATGTCCGACCATTCGTCCAGCCGGTCGTGGGCGGCCGCTTCGCCTACATTCCAGAAGTCCGCAATTCCCCCTGACCAGTCTGGGCCGCGAGGAAGCAGGGCCCAGTCTTCCAGCGGATCGCTCGCCGGCCATTCGTCCGGCAGGTGGATCGTTCCAGGTGGCGGCAGCGGATCGCGCGGCGGCATCATGTCCAGCGCGGCCTTCGAAAACGGCGTGTATATCTTGTAGCATCCACCCGAGCCGGTGGTCACGGCGCCCGGTGGAAGCAGGTAATTGCCGTCGTGGAGGACAAGGTCGACCTTGGACGCGAGGGTCTGTTCGGCGGAAAGCCACCAGGGTTCGTAGTGCCGGATCGCGTGCACGCAGGTTGCCCCGCTCTCTTTCGCGATTTTCGCCACCTCGGTCGCCGCATCGCCGGCACGCAGCACGATCCGCGATCCATGTCGGCCGAGATCGCGCGAAAGACTGTCGAGCGAATGATGGAGCCACCAGCGCCCTGCTCCGCCGATGGCATGTTGCCCCGGCGCTTCATCGTCGATAACGTACACGGGGATGACCGGTCCAGCCTGCGCAGCGGCATGGAAGGCGGGCTGGTCCGCGAGTCGCAGGTCGCGTCGGAGCCAAACGATCTGCGGGGACGACATCGTCACCGGAACACTTCCCGCGGCGTGCTTGTTCCCCAGCCATGACCAACCACGATCGCGTGACTCCCGAAGAACCCCCGATCCCCGCGGAAATCGTACGCCTTCCTGCCCGCGGCTTCACCGTCAGCCGCCGCAAGGCGCTGGCCGCCGCAGTGCTCCTGTGGGCCGGGTATTTCGTCATGGTCTGGGCGGTCACGACAGGGCGGACCGGCAGCTTCGACGAGTGGGGCCTGCTGTTCTATCGCACCGGCGACCAGCTCGTCCCCCGTGGCCCGGAACTTCTCCATGAAGCGGTGCGGGACGTGACGGGCCTCGGCGGCGTATTCTTGCGCAACGTGTTCGCGGTTGCGGCGGTTGTCGCATTGCTGTTCCTCAGGCTGCGGCGCGAGGCCGTGCTGTTTGCGGCGACGGTCGTCACTGGCTGGCTGGTCAACACCGGGATGAAGGCGCTCGTCGGCCGGCCCCGGCCGGAGATCGTGCCCCATCTGACCGAAGCTGGCGGCGCCAGCTTTCCAAGCGGGCACAGCTTCAATTCCGCGGTAGTCTACATCGCGATGGCACTCGCCTTTGCATCGATGAGCGCCCGTCACTCGGTCCGATACACGATCGTCGGCAGCGCCATGGCGCTCTCGGCAATGGTAGCGTGGAGCCGGGTGCTCCTCGGGGTCCATTTCCCCAGCGACGTGACCGCCGGCTGGTTCGGCGGCGCCGGATGGGCGTTCCTCGCCGCCGCGCTGCTCTACAGGCCCGCCCGCGCCGCTGCGGACAGCACGGCGAGCGAGCTGCCGGATCCGGTCAAAGCGGCTCACAGCGCACGTCCGGCAACGCGACAGTGAACCGGTCCCGCGCGCGTGGATCGAAATAGCGCGCGTCGCGGATTAGGACCGACCCGTCCGGCGCGCGTTCGGCGAAGGGGGCGCGCGACCAGAAGAGAAAGGCATCGAGGGCAGGTCTCGACTGGCGCAGGCGGGCCATCTCAGGCCAGCTACAACGCTTGGCGTTTTCGATGAGGGGCACCCAATCCTGCGCTGAACTGTCCCAGTATCGCCAGTCGTTCGCAGTCCCCGCGAGGTCTTCGCGCGCCAGCGATGCCACCGGCAAGGGACTGCTGATGTGGATCAGCCCCAGGGGAGATTCGGGACCGAATTGAGACCGCACTCCGTTTAGTCCGACATAAGCCAGCGCCACCGCAATGGCGATCCGCGCCGGGCGCCGCCATTCTCTGCCGCGCTTCTCACGCCGAAGCGAGAACCATGTCGCCGTCCCCAACAGCGCCCAAAGCCAGACGTCGATGATGAACAGCGTGTCGCCATAGAACCAGCGGCTCGAGAATGGCTCGAGCAGGCGGATGCCATAGACGTTGAGCCAGTCGAGCGCCGGATGGGTCAGGGTGGCGAGGAACGACAGCCCGTAGAGCCATCCGAAGTGGACCGGCAGCCACCCTCGGGGCCGCTTGCCCCGCCCATCCTGCCAGCGATCCCACAACCACAATCCCGCTGCCAGCACCAACGGCAGCAGAACCCACGCGATCGGGCCGTGGGTCACACCGCGGCGGATCGCGAGGTGCTCGACCCCGTCGACCCAGAAGAGGCAGGCGGCGTCGATATCGGGCAGGTTCGCGCCGAGGATCAGCGCGGGCATCGCCAGGCCGGTCTTTCGCTTCAATCCCGCCTGCCCGATGAGCACGCCGACGAGGCTGTGCGTCAGGTTGTCCATCAGTCGCGGCTCACGCCTGCCATGCCCTGCATGTCACACGTGCCAACCTGAACAGGCAGAAAGTTCGGTGCTGCGAGATAGAGATCCGCGGCGGCCGGTCAGCGCGGATCCTCGGCGCCCGGTTCGCCTTGCCCCGGGGGCCGGGTACTGACCGGGTCTGGCGCATTGTCGCCCACCGTCCACGACTGGCCCTTGGCGAGCAGCTTCGCGAGATCGGCGTCCTTGCCAGCCGAAGCGCGAGCCTTTTCTTCCATCACCGCGGCCTCGAACGTGGGTCGCGGATCGTCGTAGAGAACTCCGAGCGCCATCGGAAACGGTCCGAACGGCATCTCGACCAGCATGTGCGCGATCGAGCGGTTCTTCGTGTCGTGGACGATGACGCCCGCGGCTTCCCAATCGCCATCCAACACATCGACGACCTTCAGCCGCAACGCGTCGCGGTCGAGCGCGATGCCCTGCGTGCCGCCGGCGAACAGCATCGGCTCTCCGTGCTCGAGCCACAGCTGGCGATCCTCCGCGCCCTTGGGGGCGGCGAACGCGTCGAACACATCCTTGTTGTAGACGATGCAGTTCTGGAAGATCTCGATGAAGGCAGCGCCCTGATGCGCGTGCGCGGCCTTGAGAACTTCGGGAAGCTTCTTCGAGACGTCGAACCCCCTGCCCACGAAGCGGGCGCCGGAACCCAGCGCGAATGCCGCCGGCCGCGCGGGGTGGTCGATGGAACCGTACGGGGTGGAGGGGCTGTTGGTGCCTTCCCGGCTGGTGGGCGAATACTGACCCTTGGTCAGCCCGTAGATCTCGTTGTTGAACAGCATGATCTGCATGTTCACGTTGCGACGAAGCACGTGCATCAAATGATTACCACCGATCGACAGGCCGTCGCCGTCGCCGGTCACCAGCCATACGTCGAGATCCGGATTGGCCAGCTTCACGCCCGTTGCAACCGCCGGCGCGCGGCCGTGGATCGTGTGGAAGCCGTAGCTTTCGATGTAGTAGGGAAACCGGCTCGAACAGCCAATGCCGCTGATGAACACCGTCTTCGCGGGGTCCGCTCCCAGCTGCGGCAACGTGCGCTGCACCGCCTTGAGGATCGCGTAGTCGCCGCAACCGGGGCACCAGCGAACCTCCTGGTCGGTTTCCCAGTCCTTCAGCGTGGTTTCGATCGGGGTCATGTCGTTCATGGGTTCACCGCCTTCACGCTCGGCAACTGCTGTTCGTTGGGCTCGATCTCGCCGCCTTCGTTACCTTCGATGCCGTCGAAATACTTCGCAATCGCGGCCTCGAGCTCGGCGATCTGGAACGGCTGCCCGCTGGTTTTGGTGAGCGGCCGCGCATCGACAAGGTACTGGTCGCGCAGAACGGTCTTGAACTGGCCGGTGTTCATCTCGGGCACGAGGACATGGTCGAATTCGCGCAGCAGGTCACCGAGATTGGCCGGCATCGGCCAGATGTGACGCACGTGGACATGGCTGACATCCATCCCGCGCGCACGGCTGCGCCTTACCGCCTGGTGTATCGGCCCGAAGGTGCTGCCCCAGCCCACCACCGCGAGCCTGCCCGAACTCTCGCCCAGGCATACCTCCTGGTCGGGCACCACAATCCCGTCGATCTTGCCCTTGCGCGCGTCCGTCATCGCCTGGTGGTTGCCGGGCGAATAATCGATGTGGCCGGTGTCGATCGCCTTCTCGATCCCGCCGATGCGGTGCATCAGGCCAGGCGTTCCGGGCCTGATCCATGGCCTCGCACCTTTGGGGTCCCGTTTGTAGGGAAGAAGCTCGTCGCCGGCGTTCTTTTCCTCGAGAAAACGCACGGGCGCGCGATCGAAGGTCGCCGGGTCCGGCACCTTCCAGGGTTCGGCGGCGTTGGCGATGTAACCGTCGGTGAGCAGCATCACCGGGGTCATGTACTGAGCCGCGATCCTGCAAGCCTCGATCGCGCATTCGAACACGTCGCCCGGGCTGCGCGCCGCGATTACCGGCATCGGTGCATCGCCGTTCCGGCCATAGACTGCTTGATAAAGGTCGCTCTGCTCGGTCTTGGTCGGCAGTCCGGTCGAGGGACCACCGCGCTGGGAGTTGACGATCACCAGCGGCAACTCGGTCATGATCGCGAGGCCCATCGCCTCGCCCTTGAGCGCGATTCCCGGCCCCGAAGACGAGGTCACGCCCAGCTGTCCCGCGTAGCTTGCGCCGATAGCTGCGCAGATCGCCGCGATCTCGTCCTCGGCCTGGAAGGTCGTCACGCCGAACTCCTTCAGCCGCGCGAGGTGGTGGAGGATCGCCGAGGCCGGGGTGATCGGATAACCGCCGAAAAACAGCGGCAGCTCGAGCAGCTGCGCACCGGCGACAAGGCCGAGCGCGACCGCTTCGGCCCCGGTGATCGTGCGGTAGAGCCCCGGCTCGGTGGGAACCGGCTCGAGGTGGAGCTGCTTGAGCGGTCCCGACAGTTCGGCCGTCTCGCCATAGGCGTGACCGGCGTCGAGCGCGGCGATGTTCGCTTCGGCCAGCTCGGGTGCCTTGGCAAACTTGGCTTTCAGCCAGGCGTGGATCGGTTCGCGCGGACGATCGAACATCCACATCGCAAGTCCGAGCGTCCACATGTTCTTGCAGCGCAGCGCGTCCTTGTTGCCCAGGCCGAACGGCTTGACCGCCTCGATCGTCTGCGCGCTGATGTCGAACGCCAGCACCTGCCATCTCGCGAGGCTGCCATCCTCGACCGGATTGGCGTCGTACTTCGCCTTGTCGAGATTGCGCCGCGAGAACTCGCCCGTGTCGATGATGAGCAGTCCGCCGGGTTTCACCGCGTCGAGGTTCGTCTTGAGCGCGGCGGGGTTCATTGCGACGAGCACGTCGGGCGCATCGCCCGCGGTGTTGATCTCGCGGCTGCCGAAGTTGATCTGGAACGCACTGACCCCGAACAGCGTCCCCTGCGGAGCGCGGATCTCGGCAGGAAAATCGGGGAAGGTCGCGAGATCGTTGCCGGCAAGCGCGGTCGACAGCGTGAACTGGCCGCCGGTCAGTTGCATGCCATCGCCGGAATCGCCGGCAAAACGGACCACCACGGCTTCGGGATTGTCGGACGCTAGTGCAGTCTGTGTCGAATCGAGGGCTTGGATCGCCATCGGAATTCCTTGTCGTGCGTCTCCGCGACGCCTGTTCTCGGGTGGGCGCACCTAGGGAGCGCCCATCCCCTCCACAACCAAGTTTTTCTCCCCGTGCGAGAAATTGTCGAGTGGAAAAGCAACATGGCGCCGGTTAATCACCCCTTTCAGTACCACAGGCGGGGCAATCGCATTGGCAGATACCGAACCTTACGTGCGCGGCGACGTTCGCCAGTTGCTGGACATGCTCGCCGCGAACCCCGCCCCTCCGCTCGACGAGTTGACGCCTGACGAAGCCCGGGCCGCTTACCTCGCAATCGGCATGCTCACCGAGGCGCCGCCACGCGAGCTTGCAGTGATCCGCGACCTCGCCTGCCCCGGTCCTGCCGGCGACATCCCCTTGCGGCTTTACGATCGGCGCGACAATCGCGAGGCCGGTCCCGCGGTCATGTTCTTCCACGGCGGCGGCTTCGTGATCGGGGATCTGGATACCCATCATGCTTTCTGCACCGAGCTTGCCCACGGGCTAGACCTGCCGGTGGTCGCGGTCCACTACCGCCGGGCTCCCGAAGCACCGTATCCGGCGGCGCCGGAGGACTGCGAAGCGGCCGCCCGGTGGGTCGCCGCCAGCCCCGCAGCGCTCCGCAGGCAGATCACTGGACTGGTTACCTGCGGCGACAGCGCGGGCGGTAACCTGGCGATCGTGGTCGCCCAGGTCCTCGTCAGCGAACCTGCCACTGTCCCGGTGATCGTCCAGGCCCCGATATATCCCGATGCAGGCCCGCCGCGGGGCACGCCGAGCCACAGAGCGTTCGGCGAGGGATTTTTCCTGACTGCCCGCTCGATCGACTATTTCGATGCCTGCTATGCCGGCGATCTCGAAAGCGACCGGCGCTATCCCTCGCTGCACTCGGACCGTGCTGCGATGCCACCAACAGTGCTGACCACCGCAAGTCTCGATCCGATCCGCGACGCGGGCCGCGAATACGCGGCAGACCTTGTCCGTCACGGGGTCGAGGTGACCTATCTCGAGGCGCGCGGTAACGTCCATGGATACATCAACATGCGAAAGGCGGTTCCCAGCTCACAGGCAGACGTCGACGCGCTGATCGGAGCGATCAAGGCCGCGGTGGAGCGCCATTCGTGACCGAGCTGGGTTACCGTCCATGCGTTGGCGTGATGCTCGTCAACGCCGAAGGTCTCGTCTTTGTCGGCAAGCGGATCGACAACAAGGAGGGCGACTGGTGGCAGATGCCCCAGGGGGGCGTCGATCCGGGCGAGGACCTCGACACGGCCGTTTACCGGGAGCTGGCCGAAGAGACCGGCATTGCCCGCGAGCACGTGTCGCTGATCGGGCGGCTCGACGAGGCGCTGCGCTACGACCTGCCCGAAGAGCTTGTGGGCAGACTATGGGGCGGGCGCTTCCGGGGGCAGGAGCAGACTTGGTACCTCGCCCGCTTTTCGGGGAGCGACGAACACATCAATCTCGAATCGCACGATCCGCCCGAATTCTGCGAATATCGCTGGGTCGAGCCGGACGAACTCCCGTATCTGATCGTCCCTTTCAAGAAACGGGTATATCGGACGGTAGTCGAACAGTTCCGCGTTCTGATCTGACCGGACGGCTCTTCAGTTCTGCTGGGTCACGACCGTGTCGGGCAGCACCGCCTCGGCGGTGAGCACGCGCGGCTGGGGTCCCTTGTCGATCGCGGCCGCGAGCGCGCGGGTTTCGGCGCACTTGTCGCCGCACATCGACTGGAGCCGGGCAAGATTGCGCCGCGCCTTTTCGATCGCGCCCTTTTCCACGAGCGCCGCGCCCTCGCCCGACAGCGCAGCGAAATTGTCCGGCTCACGGGTCAGGGCCTCGCGGTAATAGCGGATCGCCTTGCCCTGTAACCCGTTGCGGCGGGCAGCTTCGGCAAGATCGAGAAAAATCGACGTGGCCGCCGGGTCGACCGTCAGCGCCGCCTCGAACGCGTCGACGGCCTTTTCAGGCTGGCCGGTGGACAGCGCGGCCCGGCCTTCGGCAATAAGCGCCGCCGCTCGGGGATCGGTGACATGATCGGCACCCTCACCCACGCTGGCGGTCATTCCAAGAACGACGGCAAGGGCGGCGGCAGGGGCAGCGAAACGCATCAGCATCTCCTTCGCGGTCGAACGACCAGGGCGTGTCCGGGCGGGTTCAGGCTCGGCCATAGTGGCAACGGGTATCACGCGCGAGTTAGACGCGCGATGAAAAATCCGTCCGTTCCGTCTTGGAACGGCGCAAGCCGCCAACCTTTCCCGCGCTGCTGACCCAATGGAAGATCGGGCAGGTCCACCGTCCATCCCGGGTTGTCCGAAACGAAGCGCTCGACCTGGTCGGCGCCCTCCTCGTCGAGCAGCGAACAGGTGACATAGACCAGCCTGCCGCCCGGGCGCACCAGCTCGGCCGCGATTTCCAGCAGCCGATGCTGAAGGGCCGCATACCGCGCCAGACGATCGGGAGTCAGCCGCCAGCGCGCCTCCGGGTTGCGGCGCCAGGTGCCGGTTCCCGAGCACGGGGCGTCGACCAGCACCGCGTCGGCGCTGCCTGCGACGTCGCTGAGCCCGTCGAGTTCCTTGCCCGGATCGAGCAGGCGGGCCGCGATCATGCCCGCGCCCGCGCGTTCGGCCCGCGGCGACAGCCGAGACAGGCGCTGCCGGTCGGTGTCGCACGCCAGCAGCGTGCCCCGGTTGTCCATCGCCGCGGCGAGCGCGAGCGTCTTGCCGCCCGCCCCTGCGCACAGGTCTATCACCCTCTGGCCGGGCCGCGCCTCGACAGCAAGGCAGGCGAGTTGCGACCCTGTGTCCTGAACTTCGATCAGACCACTTGCGAAGGCCTCCCAGTGCTCGACACGCGCGCCGGGTTCAAGCCGCAGGCCCTGGGGTGCTTCGGTCCGCGCGGCGGGGACCGGGAGGTCGATGTCGCCGCGATCCGCCTTGAGGCTATTGACCCGGATATCGAGAGGCGCCCGGTCAAGCAGCGCGGCCGCATCCCGCCCCGCGATTCCGGCACGTGCCAGCGCGTCTTCCAGCCAGGCAGGAGCGAGGCCCGGCTGGGCCACGGCCTCGCCGGGACGCACCGGTGCAGGACCGTGGGGCGATCCGTCGAACAGGGGCAGGAGCGCCGGGTCGGAATCCGCCAGTCGCAGCATCGCCGCCCGGCCGGACAATGGCACAGGACCACAGGCGCGGATCGCCGCGTAGGCCAGCTCACGAACGGCCCGCCGGTCCTTCGCACCCGCGTAGCGGCGAGACCGGAAATAGTCTGAGATCAGCCGGTCGGCAGGCGCGCCTCCAGCCATCGCCGCCTTGATCACGGCATCGACGATCTCGATCGCGGACTGGACGCGCGCTGCGGGGGTCACCGCACCTTCACCGTGTCGGGTAGTTCGGTGCCTCGCGCGTGATCGCGACGTCGTGCACGTGGCTTTCGGCCAGGCCGGCATTGGTAATCCGGACAAACTTTCCGCGGGTGCGCAAGTCCTCGAGGGTGGCGGAGCCGGTGTAGCCCATCGCGGCCTTGATGCCGCCGACGAGCTGGTGGATCACACCCTTTGCCGGTCCCTTGTAGGGCACCTGTCCCTCGATCCCCTCGGGCACCAGCTTGAGCGCGGACACGTCCTGCTGGAAATACCGGTCGGCGCTGCCCCGCGCCATCGCACCCACGCTGCCCATCCCGCGATAGGCCTTGTAGCTGCGCCCCTGGTAGAGGAACGTTTCGCCCGGGCTCTCGGCCGTACCCGCGAGCATCGAGCCGATCATGACGCTTGATGCGCCCGCGGCAAGCGCCTTGGCCGCGTCGCCCGACGTGCGCAGGCCGCCGTCGGCGATGATTGGCACGCCTGACCTCGCAGCTTCCTCGGCGCATTCGAGCACCGCGGTGAGCTGCGGCACCCCGACGCCCGCGACGACGCGCGTGGTGCAGATCGACCCCGGGCCGATCCCGACCTTTACCGCGTCGGCGCCCGCATCGATCAGCGCGCGGGTCGCTTCTGCGGTCGCAACGTTGCCGGCGACGATCTGGACCGAATTGGACAGCTTCTTGGCTGCCTCGACCGCTCGCCCGACGTCCTTGTTGTGGCCGTGCGCGGTATCGATGATGATAACGTCGACCTCTGCCTCGATCAGCGCCTTCGTCCGTTCGAAGCCCTTGTCGCCCACGGTCGAAGCCGCGGCGACGCGCAGTCGGCCGGTCTCGTCCTTGGTCGCATGGGGATAGGTGACGGCCTTCTCGATATCCTTCACCGTGATCAATCCGACGCAGCGGTAGCTCTCGTCGACCACGAGCAGCTTCTCGATCCGCCGCTGGTGCAGCAGGCGGCGGGCCTCGTCCTGGCTCGTCCCCAGGGGTACGGTCGCGAGGTTTTCGCTCGTCATCAGTTCGCGGACCGGCTGGCGGGGATTTTCGGCAAAGCGCACGTCGCGGTTGGTCAGGATGCCGCAGAGCTTGCCCTGTCCGTCGGTCACCGGAATGCCGCTGATGCGGTTGTCGGCCATGAGCGCCTGCGCGTCGCCGAGGGTCGCCTCGGGACCAATCGTGATGGGATTGACAACCATGCCGCTTTCGAACCGCTTGACCGCACGAACCGCGGCACACTGCGCCTCGAGATCGAGGTTGCGATGAAGCACCCCCATCCCGCCAAGCTGCGCCATGACGATCGCCATGTCCGCCTCGGTCACGGTGTCCATGGCTGCCGAGACCACGGGAATGTTGAGGCGGATTTCACGCGTCAGCCGGGTGCTCGTGTCCGCCATGCTCGGCAGGATGTCGCTTTCCGCCGGACGCAGGAGCACGTCGTCAAATGTGAGGCCGAGAGGGATGTCGTCGTGTGCCACAGGATTTGCGCTTTCCGCCGGGAGAATCGTGGCGGCCCATCTAACGGCAGGGGGGCGAAGCGGCTAGAGGGGGCCCGCGCTTTTTCCCGCGGTCGCACCCCATCTGGCGGGATCGGCGAAGTAGCGGACCAGCGCCTCGGTCAGGAGGAGATCCTCGATCGCACCGCCAAGTTCGATCCCCTCGGGCTTGTCGGCCGGCTGGTGATACCGCTGGGCGGTGTAGCGGGCGAGCGCCTCGGCCGATCCGAACGCGCTGGTGACCGATACCGCCGGCACGTCGCGCTGGAGAAGCGCCCAGGCGTCCTGTCTTCGCAGGTAATCTTGCGCAAGGCTTTCATCGCTCTCGCGCCGCCCGGTCTGCCGCAGGACCTCGAGAATTCCTGCGTCGAGCGGGGTGAGGCCCCTGCCCACGATCGCCACCGGGGTGCCCGCCGGAGCCACCGCGACCGTATCGAGGTTGAAGGCGGCCACAATCGTCTCGAGCGGAATCGGCGGGTTTTCGGCGAAGGCCTGGGCCCCCAGCAGTCCCCATTCCTCGGCAGTCGTAGCGAGGAAATACACATCGCGATCCATCCGCGGACCGGCGGCCAGGCGACGGGCGACTTCGGTCAGCACCGCGAGGCCGCTCGCGTTGTCCACCGCTCCGTTGCAGATTTCGGGCGTATCCGACCCCGTTCCGCAGTGTCCGAAATGGTCCCAGTGCGCGAGAACCAGCACCGCGCCGGCAGCCGGACGCTTGCCGGGAAGCTTCGCGATCAGGTTGAATGTCCGCACCGAGCCGGCGATGGAAACCGCCTCGATCGAGGCGCTGAGATCGAGCACAACCGGTTTGAAATCCGGTTCGTTCGCAACGCGGACATACATTTCCAGCCGTTCGCGCCCGATCAGAGAGGCGACGGCACCAAGGGTTATGTATCCGTCGAGGGTGTCCGCGCCCTCCGCCTCGGCAAGCCGATAGCTTCCCCGTCGACGGGCCTCGACAAGCGTGTCCAGTTCGCCCTTGTCGGCGACGATCGCCAGCACGGCGGCCGCGCCACCGCGCAAGAGCGCCTCGCGCTGCTCGGCATGACCCGCGTGACCCCACAGCATCAGCACCACGCGACCCGCCAGCGCGGCGTTGTCGAGCCGTTCACCCTGCTCGCCCACAAACAGCACGGGTGCACCTTCCACCAGTCCACGCCGGCCCGACGAGAACGCGGCAACTTCGGCCTCGGGCACGGAAACCGTGCGGCCCCCTCGCCTGAAGCGGACCACGCTGCGCTCGGGACTGCTGCTCGCCAGCTCGACCGGCGCGAACCACGGATTGGCAGGATCGTTGGTGCCCGATTCGAGGCCTGCGGCCTGCCACTCGCGCGCGAGGTAGCTCAACGTCTTGGCCTCGCCTTCGGTCCCCGGCCTGCGGCCTTCGAATGCGTCGCTCGCCAGTATCTCGATGTGGCGCGAGACGGCCGCACGCAGCGATGGATCGGAGACGGGACCCGATGGAGGCAGCCGCGTGCCGGTGCAACCGGCAAGCAGCAGCGCTCCCAGGAGCCATGCGACCCGCAACCTCACTCCCCGGATCTCCTTCGGCGCGATCCTACTCGGCGGTCCATCCCCCGTCCACGCTCCAGTTAGCGCCCGTGACGTTCTGGGCCTCGTCGCGGCACAGAAACACCGCGAGCGCACCGATTTCGGCGGGCTGCACGAACTTGCGGGTAGCCTGCTTGACCAGGAGAACGTCGTTCACAACCTGCTCGCGGGTCAGGCCGCGCGCCTTCATCGTATCGGGAATCTGGTTTTCGACGAGCGGGGTCCAGACATAGCCTGGGCTGATGCAGTTGACCGTCACGCCATGCGGAGCGACCTCGAGCGCGACGGTTTTGGTCAAGCCGTCCAGACCGTGCTTGGCCGCGTTGTAGGCCGACTTGAAGGGCGATGCGACCTTCGAGTGGGCGCTTGCGGTGTTGATGATGCGGCCCCAGCCCGATGCCTTCATGTACGGCACCGCAAGGCGAATGGTATGGAAAGCGGCAGTCAGGTTCAACGCGATGACGAGGTCCCACTTCTCGGGCGGGAAGTCCTCGACGGGGCTGACATGCTGCATCCCCGCATTGTTGACGAGGATATCGACATCACCAGCGCCCCTCATCAGCGCCTCGCAACCCGCGCGCGTGGTCAGGTCGCCGGGGACGTGGCTCGCCGACAAGTCGCGGCACAGCCCGGCAATCTCGTCCTCCTCGCCGAATCCGCTGAGTACGACTTCGGCCCCCTCGGCGTGGAGAGCGCGGGCGACCGCCAGACCGATGCCCGAAGTCGAACCGGTGACAAGCGCACGTTTGCCGGACAGGAACATTTGACCTCCCTTGCGGATTGATCGGCCGACGCGGCCGCCCTACCGCTGTTGCGAGACGCGGCCGGCCTGTCCAGAGAGATTGCGGCCGGGCCGCGCAAAAACGGGGGTTCGTGCATGCGGCTCAATCGGTTCGATCCATCGAGCATCAGTGTCCGCGGCGGGGGAGGCGGAGGCTTTCCCGGCGGAGCGGGCGGCGGGATCGGGTGCGGAACGCTCGTGATCGCGCTTGTTGCCGCGCTCGTGTTCGGGGTCGATCCCACCTCGATGCTGACCGGCAGCGGGAGCGGCCCGGGGGTTCCCGCCACGCGAGGCGGCTATTCGGACCAGTCGGTCGAGCAACTGTGCACGTCGAACCAATACGCGACCGAGGCGTGCAACGCGCTTCAGTCGCTGAACCAGACATGGGAGCCCGAATTCCAGCGCGCCGGGATCGCGTTCCGACAGCCGACCCTGGTCTTCTACTCGGGCGGCACGCAATCGGGGTGCGGCGGCGCCTCTTCGGCGATGGGACCCTTCTACTGTCCGGCCGACCAGGGCATCTACATCGACACGAGCTTCTACGACCAGATGGCGCGCCAGCTTGGCGCGAGCGGGGACTTTGCGCGCTATTATGTCATCGCGCACGAATACGGTCATCATATCCAGATGCTGACCGGGGTGGCGAGTGCCATTCGCAGCGCGCAGAACCAGAATCCGCGCGCGGCAAACCAGCTCCAGGTGCGGATGGAATTGCAGGCCGATTGCTACGCCGGTGTCTGGGCCGGCAATAACCGCAACCTGATCGATCCCGGCGATTTCGAAGAAGGCATGACCGCCGCGAGCGCCATCGGCGACGATGCATTGACTGGCGGACAAGTCAGCGCGGAGAACTTCACCCACGGTACCAGCCGGCAGCGCATGGACGCGCTGCGGGCGGGAATGGAGACTGCCGATGACACCGTTTGCGACCGATATGTCCAGGTCGGTTAGCCTCGTTCCGCTTGGGGCCCTTGCCCTGCTCGCGGCGACCCCCGCCCTCGCGCGCGGCCAGGACGAGCCGATCGCCAGTCGCACGCCCGTTGCGCAGGAGGTCGCGATGACGCCGATCACCGACCTGAACCTTGCCAAGGACGAGATCCCGCCGATACTCCTGTCAGCGCAGGAAGACCCCTACGCTTCCGCCGGTCTCGCCTCGTGCAAGGAGATCGCGGCCGCGATCGCCCCGCTCGATGCGGCACTTGGCCCCGACATGGACGTCGTCGACGGCGAAAACGATCGCATCAGCCCGGGCTCCGTGGCCAAGAGCGTGGTTGCCTCGTTCATACCGTTCCGCGGTATCCTGCGCGAGTTGAGCGGCGCCGCCGAACACCAGCGCAACTTCCAGGCCGCGATCTACGCAGGGGCCGTGCGCCGCGCTTTTCTCAAGGGCCTCGGCCAGCAGAAGGGCTGTGCCTATCCCGCCCGCCCCGCCTTTGCCCGGGTCAAGGTCGAGGGGAAAAAGGCGAGCGACGCAAAGTCCGGCAAGGAGCCGGGCGGCGAGCCGACGGCGTTCGTTTCAGAGCCGGTCGTGCAGGAGGTCCAGCGGCCGAAAAGGCGCTGATCCTCCCAGCACCCCGGCTCCGGGCGGCTTCTTGGCCGCAAGGTCAACCCGCCGGCTTGCGATCGATGCGTTCGATCTCGCGATCGAGTTCCTCGATCAGCTTGCGCCTGGTCCCCTCGTCCATCCGAGTGTCGCCGGCGATTGCGGCGCGCGCCGCTTTCAACCCGCCCGAAGCATTGGCGATTATCTCCTTGCGGCAGATCCTGACGACGCGGCGACCGTCTTCGGTCCGGGTTTCCGTAACCTCGCCATCGTCGCCGCAGTTGAGTTCTACCCGCGCCATGTCGTGACCCAGCCTGCTGTGAGCCCGTGCAGCGTGCTCTGCGGCATCCCGGGCGCGCATCTCGATGACCTTTACGCGTTTCTCATCGAGCCGCACGTTCTTTTCGATCCGATGGTCGAGATCGGCGAGATGCTTCTCGAGCTCCTTCATGCGGGCCTGGAATTCGGCAGATTCCGGGTCGAGGATTTCTCCGTCGGCCGACTTGATAACGACCCTGCGTCGTTCGACCGTGCCATCCGTTCCGTCCTTCTTCCGGATGACGAGAACCCGCTCGCCATCGGCGGACGGCGCCACGGCGGCCGGCGGCGCCGGCGGCGCCAGCGGCGCGTCAGGCGCAGCCGGTGGCGGCGGCGGCAGCGGAGCGGCGGGCGCATCGCGATCCTCCTTGGCGCCGGCGTGCGCGTAGCTGATTGAGGCCGTCAGCGGCAGCGCCAGTGCGGCCATCCCGATGAAAGCCCCGCCCATGCGGCGGCGGCGGATCGAAATCTCGTTCATGGTCAGGTTCCTCAATCGGTGAATGATAGATTTGTCGCCGAGCACGGGACACGCCATGGGCGCGGCCAGAGCAGCTCGGGGTGCGGGGGCGGCAGCCGTCCCGGCGATGAGCGCGGCATACCGCGACCTTTCGAGCCGGTCGCACCCCGCAATCACGCGCGCATCGCACGCTGCCTCCTGATCGCGACGCATAGCGAGCCAGCCAAGCCACGACAGGGGATTGAACCAGTGGAGTGCGAACAGCGGCAAGGCAGCAAAGTTGGCCGCCAGGTCGTGCGCCTGATGGTGAGCCAGCTCGTGTGCGAGGGCAAGGTCGCGAGCCGCGCGGTCCGGCAGCGCCATGAACCCGACTGGCAGAGCGACGACCTTGTCGACCACGCCGAACGCGAGCGGCGAACGCGTCGCCGGCGTTTCGACCAGACGCACGCTCCCCACCTCGCCAACCATGCGGGCACCCGACAGCAGCTCAATCCTCAACCGCCGGTAAGCGGCCAGGCGCAGCGCGATGTAGATCGCCGCGCCCGCCAGCCAGATCGCGACCAGTCCGGTCTCGATAAGCGGCGACCACTCCTCCATCACGCCAATCGCCGGCTGATACCCCGCGGCAGTCTGCGCGGGCACGTCCATCGCTGCCACCAACTCCAGATCGCGAGCCGGCAAGGTGATGGTCACCGGATCCGGCGCGGGCAGCACGAGCGGCGGCATGATCAGACGGATGCCGGGCAACAGCCAGAGCGCATAGGCTGTTCGCGCGCCGAAATGACGGGCCATGGGGCGGCGAAGGAAAAGCACCAACGTGATCAGCGCGCCGGTCCAGACCAACGTATCGAGCAGCCAGGTCATCGGCGGAGCTCCTTCAGGAGCGCCTCGATCTCGAGGAGATCCTGCTCGCTCAACGCCTCGCTTTCGGCGAGATGGGCAAACAGCGGCGCCGCGCGTCCTCCGAACAGGCGATCGACCAACCGGCGGGACTCGCTCCCGAGGTAATCGGTGCGTTCGACCAGCGGCGAATACAGAAACCGGCGTCCGTCGGGCTGGGTTGCGACGGCGCCCTTGGCGACCAGCCGGCTAAGCAGCGTCTTGACCGTCGGCATCGACCAGTCCCGATCCGAACAGACCCGTTCGCATACGTCGGCTGCCGATAGCGGGCTCTGGTCCCAGAGAACTTCCATCACGGCATGCTCGGCATCGCTGATCCGTTCGCTCGCGATCTCGCTATCCTCAGCCAAGCTTCCTCTCCCGCATGAGCGACCACATCTGTAGACGTGGCGATTACGGATGTAAACCTGAAGCGCCGATGAATGACTGTTCAGGTTTGCAGACCCGAAGTAGGAAAGGCTGCCATGGAAATCTCCTACCGCGTCCCCCATGCCATCCGGCGGCTGCGCGATTGTCACAACGTGATGGATTTTCGGCGCCTTGCCCACCGTCGGCTCCCCTTTCCGGTATTTCATTATATCGACGGTGGCGGTGACGACGAGATTACCCGGACCCGGAACACGGTCGCATTCGACGAGGTCGACCTTGTCCCGAACGTCCTTGCAGGAGTCGCCACGGTCGACACGAGCGCGACGATCATGGGGCACAAGACGGATCTCCCCTTGGTGCTCAGCCCGACGGCACTCCAGCGATTGTTTCACTGGCAGGGCGAGCGCGCGGTCGCCCGCGTGGCCGAACGGCACAACCTGTGGTTCGGCATCTCCAGCCTGTCGAGCGTCAGCATCGAGGAAATCGGCGCGAACTATGCCGGGCCCAAGATGCTGCAGTATTACTATCACAAGGATCGCGGCCTCAACGCCGCGCTTGTAGAGCGTGCCCGCGCGGCGAACTTCGATGCGATCGCGCTGACCGTCGACACGATCGTTTCAGGCAATCGAGAACGCTGCAAGCGGACCGGCTTCACCACTCCCCCTAGCTTCACGCCCGCCAGCTTCCTTTCGTACGCGTCGAAACCGGCATGGGCGCTCAACTACCTCTTCCGCGAACGGTTCAGCCTGCCGAACCTCGAGGCGCATGTCGCCCAGGGCAGCAGCAGGGCGATTTCGATCCAGGACTATTTCAACGAGATGCTCGATCCCGACATGGATTGGGCAGCGGTCGAAAAGCTTCGCCACGATTGGGGGGGAACGTTCTGCCTTAAGGGCGTGATGAGCGTGGCCGACGCGCGCCGCGCGGCCGATATCGGGTGCGATGCGATCATGGTGTCGAACCACGGAGGGCGCCAGCTGGACGGCAGCCGAGCGCCGTTCGACCAGCTTGCCGAAATCGTCGACGCGGTAGGCGACCGGATTGAAGTTATCTGCGACGGCGGTGTCAGGCGCGGCACGCATGTGCTCAAGGCCCTTGCCACCGGCGCGACCGCTGCGTCGGGCGGGCGGCTCTATCTTTACGCCCTTGCCGCGGCGGGCGAGGCGGGGGTCGAGCGCGCGGTGGCCATCCTGAGAGAGGAAATCGAACGGGGAATGCGGCTGATGGGGGTCCGGTCCGTGGCGGAGCTCGACCGGACCATGCTGCGCCGGCGCTGAATTCCCACAAGCGAACTCCGGCAAGGTGGTGTCAGGCCATGAAAATTTGCCTATCCCTGAAACCATGCACGATCGGACCTACCAGTTCGGCCCGTTCCGGCTTGACCCGGCGGACCGCCGCCTGACCCGCGACGGGGAGCCGATCGAGGTGAGTGCGCGGTACCTCGATGCCCTGATTCTCATGGCAGCCGATCAGGGGCGACTCGTAACCAAGGACCGTTTCATGGCGGAAGTCTGGCGCGGCGTGCCCGTGACCGACGAGGCTCTCACCCAGTGCATCAGGGCGCTGCGCAAGGCCCTGGGCGACAGCGCTGCGGCGCCCCGGTACATCGAGACCGTCCCGCGACACGGGTATCGCCTGATCGCGCCGGTCACCAGCGGCGGGACTTCGCAATCATCTCCGCCAGCGCATGCCTCAATCCCCGGCGCTGCGCCCGTCGGTCTCGATGCCATGTCGGGAGCGATTGGCGGAGGACTTGCCGGAATGGTCGCGGGCCTGGGATATCTCGCGTTAGGGCTCGTCACGCCGGGGATCGGCACGGCCTCGACTCTCCTCGTGCTCATCAGCATGAACCTGCTCCTTGGCCTCGCCGCCGGTCTCGCGGTGGGCACAGGCGCCTCGGTTGCGGGGCGCGCGTCGAACAACGCGCCCGCGTGGATCGTGGCCGGGGGCGCTTCGGGCGGGCTGCTGATCGGCGCGCTGGGGCGCATGATAGGGAACGACCTGTTCGCGCTGCTTTTCGGCACCCCACCGGGGGCGATCACGGGTTCGATCGAAGGGTTCGTCGTGGGCGCCGCAACGGGCCTGGCGATCGCGCTCGCCTTGCACTTTTCCGCGAGGTCCATTCCGCGACGACTGGCGCCCGGCTTCTTCCTTGGCGGCGCGGCCGGGGCTGGTATCGCGCTTATGGGCGGGCGGCTGATGGCGGGCAGCCTCGCCGAAGTATCGGCGCGCTTTCCCGACACGAACCTGCAAATCGAAGGGGCGCTATTCGGTGAAAGCGGGCTTGGCCCGATTGCGCTGACGGTCGCCACCGCGTGCGAGGGCGCGTTGTTCGCCGGCTGCGTCGCCGCCGCAATCATCGCCGGTCGCAGATTGCAGGCGGCACGCTGAACCCGGCGATTTCAGCGAAAGCTCACGGTCGCGTCATGATCCTCACCTCGCAATCGGCGAGGTGTACTCCGTCGCATTTACGGAGATTGCCTGATGACCACTGCTTCAACCGCCACCGACATGACCCCCGGCACCGAGCGCTTCCTGCGGATCGCGGGATGGATTGCTGTCGCCATGCTGCTCGCGCTGCCGGCGATCGCGATGCAGTTCACCGACGAGGTCGACTGGAGCACGGGCGACTTCATTGTCGCCGGCAGCGTCCTGGTCATCGTGGGCGGAATGCTCGAACTCGCTGCGCGGGCGAGCAGGAACCTGTCGTTCCGGGTGGGCGCCGTGGCAGCCGTCGCTTGCGGCTTCCTGCAGCTCTGGATCAATGCCGCCGTGGGAATCATCGGCAACGAGGACAACCCCGCCAACTGGACCTATTACGCCGTCGTGGTGATCGCCGCCGCAGGCGCCGTCATCGCACTTGGCAACCCGCGGGCGCTCGGGCGCGCAATGCTGACGGCCGCTTTCGCACAGGTCCTGTTCTCGGTCCTTCACGCCGCGAACGGAACGCCTACTCCGGTGATCGACGGGTTCTTCGCCCTCCTCTGGCTGCTTGCCGCGCGCATGTTCCGCCGCAGCGCGCGACAGATGGTTGTTCGGTCGGAGAACAGTGACCAGTCGTGACAGCCCCGGTCTTCCGTCGCGCAAAGTGCGACGGGAGGGGCGCAACCCGGCCTCGTCGAACTTCCGGGAGAGCTTCAGTACACCCGTTTCTTGGGCTTGATGTACTCGACATCGTCGGTGAGCGTGTATTCGTGGACCGGGCGGTAATCGATCTTCACGCTGCCGCCCTTGCCGCCCCAACCGTCGAACCAGGCTGCGGTGTGCTTCATCCAGTTCGCGTCGTCGCGTTCCGGGTAATCCTCGTGCGCATGGGCGCCGCGGCTCTCCTTGCGGTTCTCGGCGCTGGCCATCGTGACCGCCGCCTGGGCGATCAGGTTGTCGAGCTCGAGCGTTTCGACAAGATCGCTGTTCCAGATTAGGGACCGATCCGTGACCGATACGTCCTCCATCCGGCCGTAGGTCTTCGCCAGCTCAGTCACGCCCTCCTTGAGCAGGTCCGCCGTGCGGAAGACCGCCGCGTGCTTGCTCATGGTCTGCTGCATTTCCTTGCGGATCGCGGCGGTCGGCGACCCGCCCTTCGCGTTGCGGAAATGATCGAGGCGGGTGAGCGCGAGCTCGCCCGCATCCTTGGGCAGTTCGTCGTGCGATGTCCCAGGTTTGATCAGCTCCTTGAGCCGGTGACCGGTCGCACGGCCGAACACGACGAGGTCGATGAGCGAGTTCGAGCCGAGCCGGTTGGCGCCGTGCACCGATACGCACGCCGCCTCGCCGACCGCGAACAGGCCAGGCACGACTGTTTCCGGATTCCCGTTGGCAACCGTCATGACCTCGCCGTGGTAGTTCGTCGGGATGCCGCCCATGTTATAGTGGACGGTCGGCACGACCGGCAGCGGCTGGCGGGTCAGGTCGACACCCGCGAAGATCTTGCCGCTTTCGGTGATGCCGGGCAGCCGCTCGGCAAGGATCCTGGGGTCGATGTGATCGAGGTGAAGGTAGATGTGGTCCTTTTCAGGGCCCACGCCCCGCCCCTCGCGGATCTCGAGCGCCATCGATCGGCTCACGACATCGCGGCTGGCGAGGTCCTTCGCGCTCGGGGCGTAGCGTTCCATGAACCGCTCGCCTTCCGAATTGGTGAGGTAGCCACCTTCTCCTCGCGCACCTTCGGTGATGAGGACACCCGCCCCGTAAATTCCGGTCGGGTGGAACTGGACGAACTCCATGTCCTGCAGCGGCAGGCCTGCGCGCAGGACCATGCCTCCGCCGTCGCCAGTGCAGGTGTGGGCGCTCGTCGCGGTGAAGTAGCAGCGGCCGTACCCGCCGGTCGCCAGCACCACCGCCTTCGCGCGGAAGCGATGGATCGAGCCGTCGTCGAGGGACAGCGCGACGACGCCCACGCACGCGCCGTCTTTCATGATCAGGTCGATCGCGAAGTATTCGATGAAGAAATCGGCGTCGTACTTCAGGCTCTGCTGGTAGAGCGCGTGCAGCATCGCGTGGCCGGTTCGGTCGGCCGCCGCCGCGGTGCGCTGGACCGGGGGGCCTTCACCCATGTTCTGCATGTGTCCGCCGAACGGGCGCTGGTAGATCGTGCCGTCCTCGTTGCGGCTGAACGGCACGCCCGCGTGCTCGAGCTCGTAGACCGCCTGCGGCGCCTCGCGGACCATGTACTCGATCGCGTCCTGGTCGCCAAGCCAGTCGGAACCCTTGACGGTATCGTACATGTGCCACGTCCAGTGATCGGGCGTGTTGTTGCCGAGCGAAGCGGCGATGCCGCCCTGGGCGGCGACGGTGTGGCTGCGCGTCGGGAAGACCTTGGTGATATTAGCGGTGCGCAGTCCCGCCTCGGCCGCTCCCATGGTGGCGCGCAGGCCCGATCCGCCCGCGCCCACGACCACGACGTCATAAGTGTGGTCGACGATCGAATAAGCCGGCTGGCGGGCCGCGCCGGTGTCGTTGGGCTGCGAGGCCATCAGGCGGCTCCTCCAAGAGCGATGCGGATGATTGAGAACAGGCCGAATCCTGCACCCGCAACCGCCAGGCCGTTGAGCGCGGCGATCGCGGCGAACTTGTTGCCGGGAGTGTGCACGTAATCCTCGACGAGCACCTGCAGGCCGAGCCGCGCGTGCCAGAATACGTTGACGATCCAGATTGCCAGCGCGGCCGCCGGCAGGGGTTGGGAGAGCCAGTCTTTCACCGTCGCGAAATCGTACGCGGGAAGCAGCGCGAGACTGATCGCGAGGAAAAGCCCCAACACGACGTTGCCGATCGCGGTGAACCGCTGCAGCAGCCAGTGGTGCGAACCGTGATGCGCCGACCCCAGCCCGCGCACCTTGCCGATCGAAGTTCCGTTACCCATAGCGCAGCGCCTTACTTGGTGAGGATCAGGGCCCAGAAGCCCACCGTGAGTGCAAGTCCGACAAGCGGCGCGATGATCGACCACGTCTTGTTGGTCGTAAGCTCGTAGCCGGCGCCGATATCGAGCACGAAATGCCGTATTCCGCTCGAAAGATGGGTGAAGAAGGCCCACGACAGCCCGACCAGCACGATCAGTCCGACCGGCGATCCGGCCAGCGCCTGGAAACCGGCGTAGCTCTCCTCGCCCCCCGCAAGCGAACCGAGCCACCAGACGAGCACGCCGAGACCGACAAGGGCCATGCCGTCACCGGTGACCCGGTGGAGGATGGAAACCAGCATGTGCGGCCCCCACTTCCATATCTGCAAGTGCGGCGAGAGCGGGCGGTTGGCCATCGAGAATTCCCGTTTTTCGAGTGCGCGACTCCCTTAACGGGTTGAACCGCCCGCGCAAGCGCTCGACACGCAACCGATCATGCACGAAAGGGAACCGATGACGACCATCCTTCTCACCGGCGCCTCGCGAGGGATCGGCGCTGCCGCCCGCGCGGCGCTCGAGGCCCGCGGCTGCCGGGTGATCGGCCAGGCTACCGCGCCCGGAAATGGTCTGCTCGCGGCCGACTTCACCGACCCGCAGTCGCCGCAGACGCTGTGGGAAACTGCGCTTTCGAAAGCCGACGGCACAATCGACGTTCTCGTCAACAACGCGGGGCTGTTCTCGGCCAATCCGCTTGCCGGGTCGGACATCGCGTGGCTTGACGGGTGGGAAGACACGCTGCGGATCAACCTGACCGCCGCCGCGCAGCTCAGCCGGTTCGCGGTGCGCCACTGGCAGGAAACGGGCAGCGGCGGACGGATCGTCCACGTGGCAAGCCGCGCCGGGCACCGCGGCGATTCCCCCGCGCACTGGCATTATGCGGCCGCGAAGGGCGGCATGCTCGCGCTGCACAAGACGATCGCCCGGCAATATGCGGCCGAAGGCATCCTGAGCTACGCGATCGCGCCGGGGTTCACCGATACCGACATGGCCGGAGACTATCTCGCGAGCCGGGGCGGCCCGGGGCTACTCGCCGACATTCCGCTGGGGCGGGTCGCCACCCCGGACGAGATCGCGACCATGATCGCGTTCTGCGCGCTCGACGCTCCGCCGAGCATGACCGGCGCCACCCTCGACGCCAACGGGGCGAGCTATGTCCGATGAGACGTGGACGCTGACCGCGTTCGCCGACAAGCGCACGGTCCAGGCGGCCCTGCTCGCCCAGGAAGATGCTCACGACTGGCCCGCGGACGTGACCATCACCGGCTTCGAACTAGCGGATGACCGGCCGGACGACTGGCGTCTGGATGCGTACTTCAACCGCAAGCCTACGCCCGCGGATCGGCGAATGGTGGCATCGCTCTTCACCGGCACGGCCCCGCGGCTTTCGGCAGGGAAGCTGCCCGATGCGGACTGGCTGACAGAAAGCCAGCGTGGTCTCGAACCGATATTGGCTGGCCCGTTCCACGTGCGCACACCCGATCACGCGCGGAGGGCGGGCGCGATCGACTTCGTCATCCCGGCGAGCCAGGCGTTCGGGACCGGCCACCATGCGACGACCGAGGGTTGCCTTGCCATGCTCGCCGCTATGAAGGCGCGTGGCACGCTTGCGCGGAACATCGCCGACATCGGGACCGGGACCGGTCTGCTTGCTTTCGCCGCGCTCGCGCTCTGGCCGCGCGCCCTGGCTACAGCGAGCGACATCGATCCCGTCTGCGCGGGCGTGGTGGAGGATAATGCCCGGGCCAATGGAGTGCGGCTGGGCGCCGGCCCCGGGGCGCTGACGATGACGATCGCCGACGGGATGGATGCCCCTCTGCTCCGTACGCGCGGACCCTACGACCTGCTCATCGCCAATATTCTGGCAGGCCCGCTGGTGGAGCTTGCAGCCGACTTCGGCAGTTCGGTGGCACCGGGCGGCAATCTCCTCCTCGCCGGCTTGCTGGAGACGCAGGAGGCCGCCGTCCGCCGCGCCTACCGCAGGTCCGGTTTCCGCCTGGCCGCGCGCATCGTGAACGGCGACTGGTCGATCCTGTGGCTGCGGCGCCGGCTCGCCCCCTGAGGATCGCCGGAAAGGCGCTTGCCTGGCTCGGGCTGGGCGTGGGGCTGTTCATGTCCGCAGCGTGGGTCGGCAGTCTGGTTCCACGCAATTCCGGGTGGACCGAGCCTGCGTCGGGCATACCGATCATGGTCGAAACCAACGGCATCCACACCGCGATCGTCATGCCGCTGGTATCCACCCAAAAGGACTGGCGCGGCGATTTCCCCGCGCGCGACCTGGGGGAACAGGACAGGGCGTACACCCACGTATCGGTGAGTTGGGGCGAACGCGTGGTATTCCTCGATACCCCCGATTGGAGCGATCTCTCGCCACTGACCGCGATCAGTGCGGCGGCCGGCGGCGACGGCCTTCTTCACGTTGCACATTACGTACGCCCGGCCCCAGGCGATACCGCGCGGGTGGTGCGTCTGCGGCCGGTCGAATACTCGCGCCTCGTCACCGCGATCGAACGGCAGGTGCTGCCCCCCGCCCAGCGCACCCGCTATCCCGGGTACGACGACTGGGACGTCTTTTATGAAGCGCCCGGCCGTTATCACATCGGCAACACGTGCAATCAGTGGACCGCCGATACGCTCGCCGCCGCGGGGGTGAAGGTGGGATGGTGGACCCCCTTCTCCGGTGGGGTGATGCGATGGTTCCCTAGCCCGCGGCCCTGACGATCTCCGCCCATGCGGCCTCGTCGATCACCTCGATCCCGAGGTCGGCCGCCTTCTTGAGCTTGCTGCCCGCACCGGGCCCCGCGACGACGAGGTCGGTCTTTGCACTGACCGATCCCGCCGCCTTGGCGCCGAGCCGTTCGGCCTGGGCCTTGGCCTCGTCGCGGCTCATCGTCTCGAGCTTGCCGGTGAACACCACCGTCTTGCCGCTTACCGCGCTGGCGGTGGTTTCGACCTCGTAGCGCGGCGGAGAAACCTCCGAAAGCAGGTCGTCCCACACTGCCTTGTTGTGGCCCTCGTGGAAGAAGTCGCCGAGCGCCTCGACCACCACGGGGCCGACGCCGTCGATCGCGGTCAGCTCGGCGGCCGCCTCCTCGTCCCCGGCGTGTGCCCGCTCCGCGAGATCGCGCAGGACCGGCAGTTCATGAAATCGCTTCATGAGATCGCGCGCCGTTACCGCGCCGACGTGCCGGATGCCCAGACCGAACAGCAGGCGCGCGGCATCGGGCGCGCGTTTCGACTCGATAGCCGCTAACAGGTTATCGACAGACTTGTCCTGCCACCCCTCGCGGCCCACGAGCTCGGAGCGGTGGGATTTGAGGCGAAAGATGTCTCCCGGACCCTTGTCGAGCCAGCCGAGGTCCATGAACTCCGCGATCGATTTTTCGCCCAGCCCTTCGATATCGAGCGCGGGGCGGCTGACGAAATGCCGCAGACGCTCGAACTGCTGGGCCTTGCAGACGAGGCCGCCGGTGCAGCGGACATCGACCTCCCCCTCCTCGGCCACCGCCTCGCTCCCGCACACCGGGCAATGGTCGGGGAAGGAATAGGCGGGACGGTCGACATCACGGGTCAGGTTGTCGACGACCTGCGGAATCACGTCTCCGGCGCGCTGGATCACGATGCGATCGCCTTCGCGCAGGCCGAGGCGAGCGATCTCGTCACGGTTGTGGAGCGTGACGTTGTACACCGTCACCCCGCCGACGAGCACTCCGGATAGGCGCCCGACCGGCGTGAGCTTTCCGGTGCGGCCGACCTGTATGTCGATCTTCTCCAACGTCGTCTCGGCACGCTCGGCGGGAAACTTGTGCGCGATCGCCCAGCGCGGCGCCTTGCCGACCGAGCCGAGCCGGGCCTGCAATGCAAGCTCGTCGACCTTATAGACGACGCCGTCGATGTCGTACGGCAGGCTTTCGCGCCGGTCACCGATGCTGCGGTAATGCTGCAGCAGTTCCGCGGTTGATCGGCACAGGGTGAGGTCCGGACTGACCGGAAATCCCCAGTCCCGGATCCGCTGCATCATCGCGAACTGCGTCTGTTCGGGAACTTCGCTCGCGGCGCCCCACCCGTGCGCCCAGAACTTGAGCGGGCGCCGGGCCGTTACGCTCGCATCCTTTTGCCGCAGCGATCCCGCCGCTGCGTTTCGGGGGGTTGCAAAGACCTTTTCGCCAGCTTCTTCCTGCGCAGCATTGAGCGCAGCAAAATCCTGCTTTCCCATGTAAATTTCGCCGCGCACCTCGAACACCGCGGGGACCTTTCCGCACAGCGATTGCGGCACGTCGGGAACATGGGCGACGTTGGCCGTGACATCCTCGCCTACCTGTCCGTCGCCCCGCGTCGCGGCGCGCACGAGCCGCCCCTCCTCGTACCGCAGCGAACACGAAAGTCCGTCGATCTTGTCCTCCGCGGTGAACGCCAGCGGTGCATCGGCGGGAAGGTTCAGGAAGCGCCGCACCCGCGAGGCAAAGTCCGCCACCTCCTCGTCCGAGAAGGCATTGTCGAGGCTCATCATCCGCATCTCGTGCCGCACCTTCGACAGCGGTGATGCCGCTACTTCGTGTCCCACCCCGGCGCTCGGCGAGTCCGGGCGGACGAGATGGGGAAAGCGCGCCTCGAGCTCGGCATTGCGGCGGACGAGCGCGTCGTACTCCGCGTCGGTAATTTCCGGCGCATCTTCAGCGTGGTAAAGCCGATCGTGCCGCGCGATCGCCTTGGCGAGCCGCATCAGTTCGTTTGCGGCATCGGCTTCGGTTGGCTCGCTCATTCGCTCGTCAGGACTTTCAGCATGGCGGGTTCGTTCTCGGCATAGACCGGATCGCCGGGCGTAATGACGGCAAAATGACGGGCCCCGGGGTTTTCGCGAACCTCAAAGTTGGCACCGCGCTCGCGGATCGCGGCGAGCGCGGCGGGCGGCGGTGCGGGCAGACGAGCCTGAACGAACAAGACCTTGTCGAGCTGCGGTCGCGGCGCGATCGCCCCGGTCCGCGCTGCACCCGTCTCGCCTAGAAACGGGCCCACTGCGGAGAATTGGCACAGCGCGTCGAAAGCTCCCGCCTCCATGCCGAGGTCAGCCGGCCCGTCTAGCACGATGGCCGCGCGCGCGCGAAGTGCCTTTCGTCGCCCCAGCGGTCCTTCCGCATCTTGGTCGCTGGCAAGCCATAACGCCGGGAGGCCGCCCGCCGAATGCCCGACGAGCGTGACTCGCGTGCGGTCCACGGGATACCTGCCTGCTACGTCGTCGATCAGCCGTGCCGCGGCCGCCCAGTCGACGAAGGAGCCGGGCCAGCCTCCGCCGTCACCAACCTCGCGGTAGTCAACGTTCAGGCTGGCGATGCCGTGCTCCTGCCAGCGCGTCGCGAGCGGAGCCATGTATGCCTGGTCCGCCACACCGTACTTGAAGCAGCCGCCGTGGAAGATCACCGCCAGCGGAAACGGACCGGCGCCCTTGGGCAGCCGCAGCTCGGCGAAACCGCGCGGGTGGTCCGCGTAGCGCAACACCGCGTCGGGCCGCGATGGCCCAACGTGCGCGTCGGTCCCCCACATGGCGCCGTTGGCGGGGGAGCCGGTCGAAGCCTCGGTCATCGCTGTATCCATTCGAGGAGTGCAAGCCGCAGCCGCAGCAGCAGCAGCAGCCGCCAGCACGAGAATCGGGCCGGACTTCATGCGGCCACCAGAACGGTCACGGCCATTTCGCGCCGCTCGACAAAACCCAGCGAACGGTAAAGCCGGATCGCACCGTCGTTGGCGCTGTAGCTATGGAGAAAGGGGACCTCATGCCGCGCGGCCATGTCGGCCATGACCCGCATCATCAGCCGACGCGCGAGCCCACGACCGCGCGCAGAAGGTGTGGTGCACACGCCGCTGACCTCCGCAAAGCGCGACGACGGCCGCATACGCGTGCCCGCCATCGCGACGAGCTCTCCGCGCTCCCGGACGCCGTAGAAGCCGCCGTACAGGTGCGTGGAGGTCGACCACGGCCCCGGGCGGGTAGACCGAGCCAGGGCCGCCATGGCGGACGCGTCGTCTTCGCCGAGCGGGATCAGAGCCGGATCCTCCATCTCGGTCAGCGGGGCCTCGGCGACCATCTGGGTCAGCTGGGCAGTCCGATCCACGACGAGGCCGGGAGGCGCCGCGACAGGGTTTGTTTCGACGAACCACAACGGACCATCGCGATGCCGCGTCAGCCCGCGGGCCGTGCCGTCGGCGCAGGCGGCAAACGGCCCGATCGCCGGATCGAGTCGCACCCCATCGCGGGTGCGGCGGGCAAGATGCGCCTGCGGTCCAGTCAGGCAGTTCCACACGGGTCGGTCGAGTGGGTGAGCGGTCACGCGCCCTCGAGCAGCCTGTCCGCCTGCGCGCGCGCCTCGTCGGTGACCTCGGCGCCGGACAGCATGCGGGCGATCTCCTCCTGTCTGGCGGCCGGGTCCAGCAAGTTGACCGAGGTGCGGGTGACAGTGCCCTCGCTGGTCTTGTGAATGGCGTAATGCGTACGCCCGCGAGCGGCGACCTGCGGGGAGTGGGTGACAACGAGAACCTGTCCGCCTTCCGCAAGCCGCGCCAGCCGGTCGCCGATCGCACTGGCCACCGCGCCGCCGACGCCGCGGTCGATCTCGTCGAAGATCATCGTCGCCGCTCCGCCCTGTTCGGCCAGCGCCACCTTGAGCGCGAGGATGAACCGGCTGAGTTCACCGCCGCTCGCGATCTTGTTCAGAGGCGCGAAATCGGCACCGGGGTTCGTCGCGATGAGAAATTCGACCGCATCCAGCCCGGCGGGGCCCCAACGGTCTTCGGGAAGCTCGATCACGGCCGTGCGGAAACGGGCCGCATCGAGCTTAAGGGGAGAGAGTTCGCCGGCGACGGCGCCATCGAGCCGCAGCGCGGCCTCGCGCCGCAGGTCGTGCAGGGCGCGCGCGCGTTCACGATAGGTTTCGCCCGCGGCCCTCGCGGCCAGCGCCAGTGCATCGAGTTCCGCCTCGCCACCCTCGATCGCGTCGAGCGCGTGGCGGAATTCGCGCATCTTGTCCGGTAGTTCGTCGACCTCGCAGCGGTGCTTGCGGGCGATCGCCCGCAGGTCGAACAAGCGGGTCTCGGCCCGCTCGAGCGCCATCGGATCGTGAACCAGGGCCTCGGCCGCCTGGCTCAGCTTGTCTTCGGCCTCGCCCGCCTCGATCACGGCGCGATCAAGCGCGGCCAGCGCTTCGGTGAGCAGCGGATGCTCACCCGCAATCCGGTCGAGCCGGCGCGCTGCGACACGCAGGTGCGCGAGCGGGGATTCGGAGCCTTCCCACAAGTGCCGCAGCTCCTCGAGATCGCCCGAGAGGCGTTCCCCCTTCTGCATGGCGGCACGGGTTTCGGCGAGCCGCGCCTCCTCGCCTGCCTGGGGTTCGATCTCGGTCAACTCGGCAAGATGAGCGAGCAGCAGATCCTGGTCGGCCTGCGCGGTCTCGACCCGCGCGCGCGCGGCGGCGAGGCGGTCTTCCGCGGCGCGCCAATCCGCCCACGCGCGTGCGACACCGCCGGCCTGCCCTCCCGCGAAGCGGTCGAGCAGCGCACGGTGCCCGCGGGGGTTCACCAGCCCGCGATCATCGTGTTGTCCGTGCAGTTCGACGAGCGCGGCAGCGATCTCGCGCAGCAGGGCCACGCCCACCGGCTGGTCGTTGACGAAAGCCTTGCTGCCGCCATCGGCACGCACCGTCCGCCTGAGTATCAGCGGCTCGTCCGCCTCGATCTCTATTCCCGCCTCGTCGAGCGTTTCGCGCAAGAGCTCGGGAAATGCGGCGAATTCGAAAGTCGCGGTCACGCCCGCGCGGTCCTCTCCGCTGCGGACGAGGCCGCTGTCGGCGCGGTTGCCGAGAACCAGCCCCAGCGCGTCGAGCAGGATCGACTTGCCCGCCCCGGTCTCCCCGGTCAGCACGCCGAGACCGCCGCGGAATTCGAGATCGAGCGCCTCGATCAGCACGATGTTGCGGATGGACAGGCGCGTCAGCATGGCAGCGGCTGGTCCCTAGCCCATGCGCCGCGCCTCGTCACGCGCCGCCAGACCATTGCCAACAGCGTTCAACGACTGGCGAGTTCGAGAAAGGCCGCGGGGTCGAGCGGCGGCGAGCCGAGGAAACCCTGATAATACGCGCAGCCCTCCTCGCGCGCGATCTCCGCCTGCTCCTCGTTCTCGATCCCTTCGGCGACGACCGACAGGTCGAGCGCGCTGGCAAGCGCGACGATCGCCCGCAGCACCGCGCGGTCACGCGGATCGTGTTCGATCCCCTCGATCATCGAGCGGTCGAGCTTGAGGGTGTCGAGCGCGAGGAGCTTGAGATAGCGGAAGTTGCAGAAGCCCCCGCCGAAATCGTCGAGGGCGATCCGCATGCCCGCCGACTGCAGCGCCGCGATCGCGGGAGCGGCCTGATCGAGGTCGCCGAGCAGGACCTGCTCGGTTATTTCGAGCGTGATTCGCTTCGGATCGATTGCCGACGCCGACACGAGCGCCGTGAAGTCGCGTGCAAATCCCCTGTTGGCTAGGTCCACCGCGGTAACGTTGAGCGATAGCCGCAGGGGTGCGGGCCATTTGCTCGCGGCGGCCAGCGCGGCTTCGGCGATGTGGCGCGACAGGTGGGCGACGTGGTCGGCACGCTCGGCGATCGCGAACAGCGCGCCCGCACCGATCAGCCCGACGCGCGGATGCTGCCAGCGGGCGAGCGCCTCGGCCCCGATGATACGGCCATCGTCGAAGGCATACTGGGGTTGGAACGCGATCTCGATCTCGTTCCGGTCGAGCGCGGCCAGGAGATCCGCCTCGAGCTCCGCCGCTCGGATACCCGCCGGGGCATGGCTCCGGTCGGCCCACAGCACCCGCGCGTCGGGCCGGTCATGCGCCCTCCCGAGCGTCGCGGCCAGTCGATCCAGCACGTGCGCGGGCGTCTCGCCGGGCAGGACCCGCATGAGAGCGATCCGCGGCCACAGGCGCACGGTGCCCGAACCGTCGATTGCCGCAATCGGCGCGGCGAGCGCCTCTGCCACTGCCTCGCCCAGCCACTGCCAGCGTTCACGACTGATCGGCTGCTGTGCGACGAGGGCAAACTTGCCCCCGCCCAGCCGCGCGGCCAGCCAGTCGCCGTCGGCGAGTTCGTCGGCGGCGAAATGGTTGAGCCGGCGGGCCAACTCGACCAGGGCCCCGTCACCCGCTGCCTCCCCGTATGCCAGATTTACCGCGTCGAACCGGCCGAGCCCGACGAGAAGCGCGTGTACGGGGGCCGCTTGACCGCCTTGGACGCCATCGGACCGCCAGGTTGCCAGTCGCAGGTGAAGCGCCTCTGCATCGGCTAGCCCGGTCAGCGCATCGCGGCCCGGACCGGCACACAGGGAATCGGGAAACGCCGCCATCGCACGGTCCTAGCGTGGCAGTTCGGCTTGCGGGGCGATCGTTTGGCCGCGTTGCCAAATGGGACAGCGGCATCTAGCGTCATTCATGACCGAAAGGGCGGGTGGGAGAGTGCGGTGACAGGGCAGATCGACCTCGGCCGGCTGGCCCTGCTCGCCTCGCCTACCGAGCGCGCGCAGGAAGCGGCTGACGAGTTGCGCGATCATTTCGATTTCGTCCCATTGGCCCGGGCGGAAGCAGTCGTCGTCGTGGGCGGCGACGGCCACATGCTGCATACCCTGCACCAGATGCTCGACCAGGAACACCTGGTGCCGGCATACGGGGTCAACCTCGGCACGGTCGGCTTCCTGATGAACCGCTATCGCGGTCCCGCGAAACTCGCCGACCGTCTTGCCAAGGCGAAGGCGTTCAATATCGCGCCCTTGCGGATGGAAGCGGTCGACCAGGAGGGCCGCCGTCACGTCGCATGCGCGATCAACGAAGTCTCCCTGCTGCGCGAGACCCGCCAGACGGCCAAGATCGAAGTCATGCTCGACGGGAAGACGCGACTGAAGGAACTGGTCTGCGACGGCGTTCTCGTGGCCACGCCGGCCGGGTCGACCGCATACAACCTGTCGGCCAACGGGCCGATCCTTCCGCTCGATTCGCAGCTTCTCGCGCTCACTCCGATCAGTCCCTTCCGCCCGCGGCGCTGGTCGGGCGCGGTGCTGCCCGAAAGAAGCCGCATCGCGTTTCGCGTCAACGAGCCGGCCAAGCGGCCCGTCTCGGTCGTCGCCGATCAGCGCGAATTCCGCGACGTCGCCGAGGTTCACCTTGAAATCGCGCGGGAAAGCCAGCTCACGTTGCTGTTCGATCCGGGCCATGCGCTCGACGAGCGGATCGTTGCGGAGCAATTCGCCGTATAGGGTTGCCAAGCGCCGGGAGCGCCCATATAGGCGCGCTCCTGCCGATCTGGCTGCTCCCCGATAGCTCAGCGGTAGAGTAGGTGACTGTTAATCACTTGGTCGTTGGTTCGAATCCAACTCGGGGAGCCACTTTTCAGCCTTAGCCCAGCAAGAGACGCGCGCCGACCCAGATGGTCAGCGCTGCGGTGAGCCAGCGGATCGCGTTCTGCGGAAGTAAACGGACCGCCATCAGGCTGCCGACCTGTCCACCGATCGCGACCGCCAGCAGCAGCGGCCAGCCGAATGCTGCGGCCGCACCGATCATGTCCGCACCGCTCTTGGTCAGCTGGCCGGCAATGCCGAACAGCGAATTGACCAGGATGAACAGCGCTGCGGTCGACGCGATTTCCCGCGCCCCGTGCCAGCGGACGAGGTGAAGGACCGGCGCAAGGAAGATGCCTCCTCCGATCCCGACCAGGCCGGCGAGGTAACCGATCGGTGCCGCGGCCAGAGGTGCCCAGCGGGCGAAACGGGACGGCTCGCCCTCATGGACTGAGGTCTGGGGAACCAGCAGGGTCAGGCCAGTCAACACGAGGCTCGCGCCCAGCAGCGAGAGGAACATCGTCTCCCTGATCGGTGTAAGCCCCCCCAGGAAGGCCGCCGGGGCAGCGATCGCGGTGAGCAGAAAGGCGCCCCGCCACGGCGTGATCCTTGCGCGCGCAAAGCGCACAGTGCTGCCTGCGACCACCACCACGTTGCAGAGCAGGGATACGACAGGCAGCAGGCGGTAGTCGACACCCGACAATGCAAGGAGCGCGCTGTAGGTCGATCCGCCGCCGAATCCCACCGAGGCATAGAGGAGCGCGGTAAGCGCGAACGCGGCGGTAAGCCAGACCATCGCCACCGTCTATCGGGCGCCTGTCGCGCGTGCTAGCGCCGAACCGGAGGCGCGATGGACCTCGCTTGCACAATCGACTTGCCGTTCCCGCTTGTGCGCGCGGAGCGCGGGGATGGGCTGCTGGTCGGAGACATTACCGCCGAGGCCTTTCGCGACGATCCGTTCAACCGCTGGCTGCTGGGGACGGAGGCCGGCATTCGCGGGATGTTCGTCCCGCTTGCACGGCACGTCTATGTGCCGCGCGGCTTCAGCTATCGCCTGGGCGACGAGGGTGCCGCGATGTGGATGCTGCCCGGCGGCGATGACCGGATCGGTTTCTGGGCCATGCAGAAACTGCGCCTCAATGCGATTGCTCGCGCAAGCCGCGGTGCGATTGGCCGTATCGAGCGGACCGTCGCCGCCATGGAAGCGGCGCACCCGCGGTTCGACCACGCCTACCTGTTCACGATCGGGGTTCGGCCCCGCGCACAAGGCAAGGGACTTGGCCGCACGCTGATGACGCCGGTCCTGGCCGCCTGCGACCGGACAGGACTCCCCGCCTACCTCGAAAACTCGAACCCCCGGAATCACGCCTTCTACCGCTCGTATGGCTTCGAGCGCGTGGGAATGATCGAGCCCCAACCGGGGGCGCCGCCGCTGGAAGCAATGCTCCGGCGGCCGCGCACCCGGTAAATCACCCGTTCGCCGGGTTGGAGGCCTTTGCGCCCACGGCGCCGTGACAGTGCTTGTACTTGTTCCCCGAACCGCACGGGCACGGCGCATTCCGGCTGATATCCTGTCCGGCCCACGGGTTGTCCGCCGCTCCGCCCGGCCCCGCCGCGGCCATCGGCGAGCCGGCGAGCGAGCCAAAGAGTGCCTCGCGCATCCGCGATCCGTCGCCGTCGTCCGAATTCTCGAGGCCCGACAACGGGTCGATATGACCGGTGAGGAAATCGGGAAGATCCGGAAGCGACAGCGGCTGCGTCTGCGGCCGGAACTGGAACTGCGCCTTGAGAAGGATGCCGGTGACATCCTCACGAAGGGTGTCGAGCATGCGCTCGAACAGCACGAACGCTTCGCGCTTGTATTCGTTGATCGGCTGCTTCTGGGCATAGGCGCGCAGGAAGATCACCTGCCGCAGCGCATCGAGCGTCGAGAGGTGTTCCTTCCAGTGGTGATCGAGCCGTTCGAGCAGGATCTGCTTTTCCAGCCGCTTCCACATCGCCGGATCGGCCTCGGCGATCTTCCGTTCCATGACCTCGTCGGCCATGGCCACGAGCCGCTCTTCGAGGATCTGCGGCTCGACTTGGTCTTCCTGCAACCAGTCGTCGATCGGCGGTTCCAGGCCAAGAACGTCGAGAACCCGTTGCTTGAGCCCCTCGACGTCCCACTGCTCGGGATAGGATCCGGGCGGACAGGCTTCTCCGACCAGCGTGTTGACCGTGTCGTGACGCATGTCGACCACGACATCGTCGACCGCCTCGCTGTCCATGATCTCTGCGCGCTGTTCATAGATGACCTTGCGCTGGTCGTTCATTACGTCGTCGTATTCGACAACCTGCTTGCGGATGTCGTAGTTTCGCGCCTCGACCTTCTTCTGTGCGGTCTCGATCGCCTTTGACAACCACTTGCTTCCGATCGCCTCGCCGTCGGCGAGGTTGGAATTCATCATGCGCGCGAACAGCGTGTCCGGCCCGAAGATACGCAGGAGGTCATCCTCGAGGCAGAGATAGAACCGGCTCAGGCCCGGATCCCCCTGACGACCGGCACGGCCTCTCAGCTGGTTGTCGATGCGGCGGCTTTCGTGCCGCTCGGTACCGAGGACGAACAGTCCGCCCGCCTCGAGAACCTTCTGGCGCTCCGCAGCGACTTCGGCCTTGATCCGGTCGATCTCGAGCTGGCGCTTCGGATCGTCCTCTGGAATGTCCTTGAGCTCGTCCTCGATCCGGAATTCGACATTGCCGCCGAGCTGGATGTCGGTGCCGCGGCCCGCCATGTTGGTCGCGATCGTCACCGCGCCGAGGCGGCCCGCCTGGGCAACGATGTGCGCCTCCATCTCGTGGAACCGCGCGTTGAGCACCGAGTGCTTGACGCCCTCCTTCTCGAGAAACTGGCTCAGCAGCTCGCTCTTCTCGATCGACACCGTGCCGACGAGTACCGGCTGGCCGATCGCCTGTTTTTCGGCGATCGACTTCGCGATCGCGGCGAACTTGTCGTTGGTGTTCTTGTAGAACTCGTCTTCCTCGTCGATCCGCTGGACCGGCACGTTGGTAGGGATCTCGACCACGTTCATCTTGTAGATGTCCCAGAACTCGCTCGCCTCGGTGGCGGCGGTGCCGGTCATGCCCGAGAGCTTGGGATACATCCGGAAGTAGTTCTGGAAGGTGATCGAGGCCATCGTCTGGTTCTCGGGCTCGATCTTGACACCTTCCTTGGCCTCGACCGCCTGGTGCAGGCCGTTCGACCAGCGCCGCCCGTCCATCATGCGGCCGGTGAACTCGTCGATGATGACGACCTTTTCGTCCTTCACGATGTAGTCGATGTCGCGCTTGAACATCTTGTTCGCACGCAGGGCCTGATCGAGGTGATGGACGACCTGGGTGTTCTCTACGTCGTAGAGATTGGGGGTGACGAGGAGACCGGTGTCCGCGAGGCGTTCCTCGATCTTCTCGGCGCCCTCCTCGGTCCAGGTGATGTTCTTGCTCTTCTCGTCGGCTTCGTAATAGCTCTCGTCGATCTCCTTCACGATCGCGTCGATCGCCACGTAGAGGTCGGTCTTGTCCTCGGTCGGGCCGGAGATGATCAGCGGCGTGCGCGCCTCGTCGATCAGGATCGAATCGACCTCGTCGACGATCGCAAAGTTGAAGGGGCGCTGCACCATCTGGCCGCGCTCGTGCTTCATGTTGTCCCGCAGGTAATCGAAGCCGAACTCGTTGTTGGTGCCGTAAGTCACGTCGCTCGCATAGGCTTCGCGCCGCTCGAACTCGTTGAGGTTGGGCACGATGACGCCGACCGTCAGGCCGAGGAACTTGTGGATCCGGCCCATCCATTCGGAGTCGCGGCGAGCGAGATAGTCGTTGACGGTGACGACATGGACGCCCTTGCCCTCGATCGCGTTCAGGTAGGTCGCAAGCGTGGCGACGAGTGTCTTGCCCTCGCCCGTCCGCATTTCCGCGATCTCGCCCCGATGGAGCACGATCCCGCCCACCATCTGGACGTCGAAGTGGCGCATTCCGAGCACCCGGACCGACGCCTCGCGCACCGTGGCGAAAGCCTCGGGCAAGATGTCATCGAGCGTACTGCCGCCCTGGATCATCTCGCGGAACTTGGGCGTCTGCGCCGCCAGTTCGGCATCCGAGAGCGCCTGGATCTGCGGTTCCAGTGCGTTGATCTGGCGGACGATCTTCTCGATCGACTTCACGTAACGATCGTTGGATGACCCGAAGAGGGCCTTGGCGATGTTCTGGATCATGGTTGCCCCTGGGGCTGGAATCTTATTGGGAAACGCCCGCCGGGGCGGAATAAAGCCCGGGCGGCCGCGGAAGCACGGAAAATCAGGGACGGCGCGCTATTCGAGCGCGCGATCGACACCGACCTGGATCGTGGGGATGACGATGACCACGGGCCTGCGGGTCCGGCACGGAGCGGGAACCGCGCCATTCCTGCGAAGGCTGGCGCGTTGCAGGATTTCCTTGCACGCAGTCGCCGGAGCCTGTTGCTGCGCCTGGCTTGCCTCGACCACTGTTTGGGTCATCACCGCCATGACGCGCGCCTCGGCCGGCGACCCGGCCGCCGTGAGGCCGGTGATCAGCGCAAAACAGGCAAGAATGCGACGCAACATGGTCCCCGCCAGATAAGGTCTGCCCGGCAACTCGTCCACCCCCCCATGAAAACGCGTTTACGAGCCTCCCACACCTTTATAGGTGGCGCTCGATGGACACCGATCGCTCGCCGCTCTCCCGCCCCTTCCCCGCCACGCCGCGCGTCGAAGGCGTCGTGCCGCGGGTGGCGCGGGCCGGCTACAAGGACTGGGGCCGCTGCGACCTCACCTATGTCGAGTTCGCCGAAGGTACGTCGGTTGCAGGCGTCTTCACGAAGAATGTCTGCTGCTCGAGCGAGGTCGAACTGGGCCGCGAACAGGTCGTGCTGGGCCGGGCGCGGGCGCTGGTGGTCAATGCAGGCAATTCCAACGCCTTCACCGGCTACCGCGGACGCGAGGCGGTCGAGGGTATCATGGGACAGGTCGCAGCGCACCTCGGTTGCGAACCGAGCGACGTCTTCGTCTGCTCGACCGGCGTGATCGGGGTGCCGCTCCCCGGCGACAAGGCCCGAGCCGGGCTCGAGGCGGCGTTCGCCGGCGCCGAATGCACGTGGGAGGAAGCCGCTGCCACGATCGGGACGACCGACACCTTCGCCAAGGGAGCGGTCGCCACAGCGATGATCGAAGACAGGAAGGTCACGCTGGTCGGCATCGTGAAGGGCAGCGGAATGATTGCCCCCGACATGGCAACCATGCTGGGCTATGTCTTTACCGACGCCGTGGTGGAGCCAGCGTTCCTCCAGGCGTGCCTGTCCGCCGCCAGCGCCGCCACGTTCAACTGCATCACCGTCGACGGCGACACCTCGACGAGCGACACCGTCCTGGCATTCGCCACCGGAAGGGCGGGCAATGTACCCCTCGCCTCAACCGTCGATCCGGGCGCAGACGCGTTCGCCGCCGCGCTGCACGATGTCTGCCGCGAGCTTTCCCACCTCGTCGTGCGCGATGGCGAGGGAGCACGCAAGTTCATCGAGATCGCTGTGACGGGAGCGGTCGACGACGACAGCGCGCGCCGGATCGGCCTGTCGGTCGCCAACTCCCCGCTGGTGAAGACCGCCATCGCAGGCGAGGACGCCAACTGGGGCCGCGTTGTTATGGCGGTGGGCAAGGCCGGCGAACCGGCCGATCGCGACAAGCTGTCCATCGGCTTCGGCGGAACCTGGACCGCGCGTGATGGCCAGCCGCTCGCCGATTATGACGAAGCACCCGTCGCCGCGCACCTGAAAAGCGAAGATATCACGATCGAAATCGACATCGGTCTCGGCGAAGGCCGGGCCACCGTTTGGACGTGCGACCTCACGCACGGGTACATCTCGATCAACGCCGATTACCGGTCCTGAGCGCGATGGGCTCCGCACTCGACGACGAAATCGGCTCGCTGCTGCGCTACGCAGCGGAAAATGCCGTAATGCCGCGCTGGCGCAATCTCGCCGAAGGCGAGGTGGTGGAAAAGGCCAAGGACGACCTCGTCACCATTGCCGATCGCGAGGTGGAGACGTTTCTGAGCGAGGCCCTGACCCGGCTCGCGCCCGATGTCGCGGTGGTGGGCGAGGAGGCGAGCGCGGCCGATCCGTCCGTGCTCGGCCACTTGTCCGGTCCGTGCTGGATCATCGACCCCATCGACGGAACGTCGAACTTCGCAGCCGGCCACGGACACTTCGCGATCATGATCGCGCTGGCCGACGGCGGGGAAACCATCGCGGGCTGGATCTACGACCCACAAAGGGACCGTTTGTGCCGCGCCCGCAAGGGCAAGGGCGCGTTCATTAACGACGCGCGTATTAGGGCCATGCCGGGCGGCTCCAATCCCCCTGCCCTTGCCGCGATGACCCGCTATATGGCGCCTTCTCAACGCGAGGTGTTCGAACGGGAGATCGTTCCGCATTTCACAATCGCAGAAGCGCCCGGATGCGCGGCCGAGCAGTATCCGCTCGTCGCCATCGGCGGACACGATATCGCGATCTACGAACGCACGCTGCCGTGGGATCACGCGGCCGGAAGCCTGTTTCTCAACGAGGCGGGCGGTCGCTGCGCGCGGCAGGATGGTTCGCCCTACCGCGTCGATTCCAGGCGAAAGGGCCTGATCGCCGCTGCGACACCCGCGCTGTGGGACGAGTTCGTCGCCCACCTGGACAAGTCGGGTTATCGCCCGGGCGGGCCCGACGAAGGCTAGAGTTCGCCTTCGAGCCACCCCTTCAGTTGGCTCTTGGGCGCGGCGCCCAGTTTCTGGGCCACCGGCTTCCCGTCCTTGAACAGGACCATCAGCGGGATCGACTGTACGCCGATCGATCCGGGAACCCCCGTGTTCTCCATGATGTCCATCTTGGCGATGGTCACCTTGTCGGCGAGTTCGTCGGAGATTTCCTCGAGCGCAGGTGCGATCATCTTGCAGGGTCCGCACCAGTCCGCCCAGAAATCGACGAGCACTGGCTTGTCGGCCTCGAGCACATCGGTCTGGAAGCTGGCGTCGGTCACGGCGATGGTCGGCATGGGAATCTCCTTGTGTCGGGTGCTATCTAGGCGCTCGCGTCGCTCACTCAACGCCCGGCTGGGCAAAGCTTTCCGATTTCGCCGTCAAGAGCGCCTTGCGGCTCGCCAGCATCGCGGCCGGGATCTCGATCAGCAGCGGAGTCTGCGTATAAAGCACTGCTGCGCGAATTTCGCGGTCAGGATAGATCGCGACGAGCGCGGCGACATATGCGGCCATCTGACGCAGCGTGCTCTCGGGCACTTCCTCGAGCGATGAGGGCGGACGCCGTGCGGTCTTGAAATCGACAACCGTTACCCTGTCGGGCTCTACCAGCAGGCGATCCGCCGTCCCCGCGATCACCTGCCCTGCGACCGTCGCAGCCAGTGGCACTTCCGCCAGCGAAGCGGACGAGAAGACTTCGGAGAAATCCGGCTCCGCGACGACGCCCAGCGCGCTTGTGAGCATCTCGGCGCGTTCGCCTTCCTCGAGGTCCGGCGCCTGCCGCGCGAGCCATCGCCGGGCGGCATCTTCCCTTGCGGGGGGCGCAACGTCGGGCAAGCGTTCGAGCAGGCGGTGGATGAGCACGCCGCGCCGTGCCGCGATCCGCGCGGCCTCGGGCGGCAGGGGCGGATCGCTGCCCTGATCGGCCCCTGCCGCTGACGGCGCCAGCGGCCTTGGTGGCCGGGGCTCGGGGCCGATCGCGCGGGTCGCCCACTCCGGCAATTCGGCCCTCGCGCCTTCGGCCAGCGGTGTCGCCCGCAGAACCGGAGCGGCCAGCGATCCCCACTCGCGCCGCATGCCCCAGATAGGGTCGTCGATTTCGTCGCTCGTCATCAACGCGGAAAGCCGGGCGTACCAAGAATCCGCGGCAGGCTCGGTCTCCCGCTTGGAAAGCGCCCCGCCGATGAACAGTGCCTCTTCCGCGCGCGTCATCGCAACGTAGAGCAGGCGCCAGTGCTCCTCGCGCTCCGCGCATCGCGCTGCGGCTTCGGCTTCCCGTACCGGCCCCGCCTTTTCCTCCTTGCGCAGCGGCGGCAGCGGCACGCGGCGCTGCCCACCGCCTATCGCACTCTCTTCCAGGGCCAGCCCGGTTGTCCGTGCGGTGTCCGGGTTGCCGGCCGCGTCCGCGAGGATGACGATCGGAGCCTGCAAGCCCTTCGACCCGTGAACGGTCATCACGCGGACGAGTCCGCCCCCACCTTCGCTTTCGCGCTTCAGCTCGCCCTCGCCCGCATCGAACCAGGCAATGAACCCCGCAAGGCTCGCGGTCGAGGTCGCGGCGTAGGCGGAGGCGGCGTTGAGCAGTTCGTCGACCGGATCGTTCACCTCGGGCCCGAGCCGCGCGACCAGTGCCTTGCGCCCCTGCCACGGCCCCACCAGGATCCAACGGAGCATGGCCGCCGGCGGTTCGAAATCGGCGATCCGCAAGAGATCGAGAAGCCTTTCCGCGGTCGCGCGCTGGAGCGGCGCATCGCCTTCGCGAATGTGATCCCACAGCCGCTTGTCCCGGCGGTAGCCGTGGTCGAGGAGGTCCTGCTGGCTCCACCCCCCAAGCGGGCTAACAAGCAGGTTCGCGAGGCTGAGATCGTCGAGCGGCTGCGCGGCGAATCGCAGTGCCGCCATCAGGTCCTTGACCCCCAGCGGCGCGCCCAGGCGGAGGCGATCGACTCCCGCCACCGGAACTCCCGCTGCGTGGAGCCGCGCGACGATGAGACCGGCTAGCTCGCGCCGCTTGCGAACGAGGATCATGATGTCACCCGGCCCGGCGTTGCGCCCGCCGTCCTTCGTCAGGGGAAGGCCCTCGCGCAGCCAGGCGGCTACCTGATCCGCGATGCGATTGGCCATCGCGCGTTCGGGTTCGGACAGCCAGTCCTCCGGGCCGTCCTCGTCTTCATCGGTCCGTGCGCTGACCGGGCGCCACAAGGCAACCATCCCAGGCCGATCAAAGCCTACGTGGCGTTCGACCGTCTCGTCGGCTCCGATCCCGAAGGCCTCCTGGCCGATCGCCGCGATCGCCGCGTCCACGAAATCGAGGACCGGCTGCGACGTGCGATACGACCGACCGAGGCCGAGCGGCAGGAGGCTCTCGATCGTCGGATCGTTCGTCGCGAGGGACTCGATCAGTTCGCGGTAGTACTCGCGCGCGGCAGCGAAATTTTCGGGACTTGTCCCCTGGAAGCCGAAAATCGCCTGCTTGTAGTCGCCGACGACGAAGAGCGTGCGCTGCGCCGTGCCGCGCTGTCCCTCGCCGGAGAAGAAATCGTCGGTGATCGCGCGGACGATGTCCCACTGCGCGTGGTTCGTGTCCTGCGCTTCATCGATCAGCACGTGGTCGAAGCGGCGGTCGAGCTTATAGCGGATCCAGTCCGATATCGCCGAATTGGATAGCAGCGCGGCGGCACGGCAAATCTGGTCGTCGAAGTCGATCAGGCCCTCTCGGGTCTTGGCCTCCTCCCAGGCGAGCGCGAACCGGCGACCGATCTCGAGCGCGGGCGTGACGAGGTCGGCGAGTGCAAGCAGCGCCCGGCGTTCGCGCAGCGCGTCGAGTGATTCGGCCACAGCGGCTAGATGGGCGGCGTAGTCGCAATCCTGCTTCTCCAGGTTCTTGAGCCATTTCGGCTCGCCCTTCTGGGTGAACAACGCGGTTTCCAGCGCCTTTGCTGCGGTGACCCGGCCCATCCCGCTCGCGCCGAGGAAATCCGCGATTGCGTCGAGCGACTTGCCCGCCGTCGGCGTTCCCCATGACGCGTTCGCTGCCCGCACCCGCTCGAGCGCGGCGCAATCAAACACGCCGTCGCTGC
The DNA here is from genome assembly GCF_051912845.1 of Tsuneonella sediminis. Lineage (NCBI taxonomy): Bacteria > Pseudomonadati > Pseudomonadota > Alphaproteobacteria > Sphingomonadales > Erythrobacteraceae > Tsuneonella > Tsuneonella sediminis. Next base: position 497,511 of record NZ_JBNCBU010000001.1, read on the forward strand.
ACAGTTCGGCGAGGCTTCCTTCGCCAGCGTCGGAAGGCAGCCCTATCAGCCGCAGCACGCGCTCGCGCATCGGGGGTTGCCATCCGCCGGTACCGAACCACAGATCGCGCGCTTCGGCGCAGCGCATCAGCCACAGGGGGACGTCGGCCGGTCCCATCCGCTCGCTGAGCATGCCCAGGGGACCCGAAACCGCCTCGTCGCCCGCCTCCTCCGCCTCGATGACCAATTCGGCGAGGACCCTGCGAGAGAGCAATTCGCGGTCCCGGTCCTCCATCGGCCGCGTTCCCGCGACGAGGCCGGCCTCGTCGGGAAACGCAGCGAGGAGCCACTGCGAAAAGGCATGGATCGTGTCGATCCGCAGGCCCCCGCCCGGACAGTCGAGCACGCTGGCGAACAGCGTCCGCGCATGGGCGATGGTCGCGGGATCGTGCGGGGCGCCGATGGCGATGAGATCCTGCGCGAGCCGCGTGTCGGGCATCCGCACCCAGCTCGCCAGCACGGCATTCACCCGCTCGGCCATCTCCGCCGCGCCAGCCTTGGTAAAGGTCAGGCACAGGATCGAACCCGGGGTCACGCCGGGACGAAGCAGCAGCCGCAGGACGCGGGCGGAAAGCACCTGCGTCTTGCCGGTTCCCGCGGACGCCGACAGCCACACGCTGCGGTCCGGCGCGACCGCGCGCGCCTGGTTGTCGGCCAGCGGAAAGACCTTGCCGCTCATACCCCGTCACCGCCTTCGCGGCGAACCCACTCGTCGAGCCGCATGAGCTGGTCGTAGGTTGCATATCCCGGCGCATCGGGGTTGAGGCGCGCAGTGAACGGCGCTTCACCGAGGATCCACTGGTTGAGCGCGGCATCGAGGTACTGGCGCGCACGCGGCAGGAACTCGCCGGCGGGAACACCCTTCTGTTTGCGTCCCTCGAGTACCGGGGTTTCGACGAACCCGAAGCCGCCATCCTTGTTGCGGGCCAGGGACCAGTATTCGAACCGGGTTGCAGCCCCCCTCGCTTCGGGAAAGGCGCCCTCCTCCACCATCAGGCCGAGCGTACCGAGCTGGAGAGCGAAACCCCGCTCCACCTGCGCCCCGCTTGGAGGCCGGCCGGTCTTGTAGTCGACCACCGCGAAGGAGCCGTCCTCGAGTCGGTCGAGCCGGTCGATCCGCCCCCGGATCGTAATGCCGCGCCAGTCGAGCTCGCCCTGGGCCTCGACCAGCACGGGCGTGCGCAATGGGTCAGCGGCGATCGACGCGGCGACCCATTCGAGTGCCTTCATCAGTCGAGGCCGCCACAGCGCGCGCGTGAGCGGGTGCGCGTTCATCTCGGCGAGTTGTTCTGACGCGATCTCGGGGAGCGGCCGCGCAGACTTGTGCCACTCCTCCAGGATCGCGTGCGCCAGCGTGCCCTGCCAGGCGGGCGACGGCTCAGCGTCGAGGCCGTCGAGTTCCTTCAAACGGAGGATGCTCGACGCATAGAACTGGAACGGATCGGCACGCAGCCGGTCGAGCGAAGTGACCGAAAGTGCGACCCTGCGCTGGGTGGCATCGGGCGCTGGCATCGGGCGCGGATAGGGTGTCGCAGGTTCGGCGTGGTCGATGATTGTGCCAAGCCGGGGGGCCTGCGTCTCGCGGTGCGTTTCGCCCAGCTCTCCCAGCAGGGCCTGCACCCGAAGCAGGAAGCGCGAGGCGATCGCGGGACCGCTTTCGTCGCGCCGCGCGCGGCTGAGGACGACCTCTGGCGCGCCGAGGACCGCGGCGAGGTCATGGGCGGACAACCCGATGCGGAAGTCCGCTCCGGGCACCCCGAGCGCGCGCAGCACCGCCGGGGCGAGCAGGGGATCGGTCGCGGGCCGAGCGGGCCAGGTCCCTTCGTTCAGGCCCGCGGCGATGACGAGGTCGGCGCGCGCCATGCGCGATTCGATCAAGCCATAGATCGCGACGCGCGAATGGCCCCCATAAGGTGGCCGGACCGATATCGCCTCCATCGCGTCGCGCAGCACCGCGCGGAGATCTCCGGCATCGACCCTCGATCCCGCGTCGCGCGCGTGGAGACGCAGGTCCTCGACGAACAGCGCGAGCGCGCGGCCGTCCTCGCGCGCCCACAGCGCGTTTCCCGCGAGCGCTTCGCCGGCCATCGCGAGGCGGTCGAGCCAGTCGGCAAGCAACAGGGCGTCGTCGGCCAGGAGCGGAACGAGGACGGGTTCCACCCCTTCCCACCATGCGAGCACACGCGCCTTCGCCGCATAAGGCCTGAGGGGCAAGAGACCCGGAGCCGGTCGCGGCCCGCGAAGTTCGCGTTCGAACCGCCGAAGCGCGTCGAGCCAGCCGCCACGACCGTCATCCGAACGCACGAGCGGATTGGCCAGCGCCGCGACGAGCTGAACCGGTGCGGCACGCTCGCCCGCCATTTCAGCCAGTTGCAGCAGCAGACGGCCGGCGGTCGTGTCCGACAGGGGGCGTCCAGCCGAATCGTCGGCCACGAGGTTCCATCGCGCCAGATGCTGTATGACGCGGCGGGCCAGCCCGCGGTCGGGCGTGACGAGGGCGACCCGCTTCTCGGGTATCGCCACCGCTTCGCGGATCAGCAGGGCGATCGCCTGTGCCTCCGCCTCGGGATTTGCGGTTTCCATTACCTTGACACCCGCCAGGCGGCGCTTTTCAGCCGGCAGGTCGACCCACGATCGGCTTGCCTTGGGCGGAAGGAACAGAGCCGAGATCGCGTGGCTTCTCTCGGGCGGCGCGGCAGCCAGCCCGCGGCGGTGCCACGGCTGCACTTCCGCGCGGTTGATGCCCATCCGGTTGAGCAGGAGCTTGAGGTGAAACTGCGGGTGGGTGACCGCGTCACCCGGCGCGAAGGGCGGATCGCCGGGATTGTCGCGCGCGCCGGCCGCACCCAGTTCGTCCCAGACCTCGTCGGCCATCGCCAGATCCAGATCGGGCAGTATCACGGCCCCGCGCGGGAGTTCGCTGACGACCCGCAGGAGATTTGCCAGCGCCGGAGCGGCCGAGGTAACACCAGCCGCGACCACGGGCGTATCGGGGGGCGATGCGCGCCAGCGACGCGCGGCGAATTCGAAGAGACGATTGCGCCTTGCCGAGGCGTCGATCGCCCCCTCCGTTTCGAGTTCCGCGAGCCAGCGTTGCTGCACGCGGGCGAAACGCCTCAGCGAGTTGCGCCAGTGGTCCGCAAGATCACCGACGAGATCGAGCACGCGGTCCTGCAGCAGTTCCTCCGGCGCGATGTCCTCGACCAGCAACCGGTCCATGGTCCGCGCCGTCTCGCGCGCCAGCCGCAGGAGCGCTGCGCCCCGGGGTGCCGCCTCGCCCATCTCCTCGCGCAGGATTTCGGCCAGCCGCAGCCAGCGCCGCGTCAGCTCGACCGCGGGCGGAATTTCGGCCCCGCCCAGCGGATCGAGCAGCACCCCTAGCGTCTCATCGAGATCGAGATCGCCCACGACCGCCATCCGCGGCATCAGCAGCCCCTCGCCACTGGCGCGTACGAAGGCGTCCTGCACGGTGCGCGCAGCGCGGGTCGATGGGAGCAGCAAGGTGAGCCGGGCAAGCCCGAGGTCAGGCTCCGCGTATCGCGGGATCAGGCCCGCGACGAGCGCGTCGGCGAACCCCCGGTGCGCGGCGATCGAATAGACCTGCGGCCCCCCCGCATCAGCCACCGCCCAGCGCCTCTTCGGTCGGACGGATCGCCTGCGGCGTCCCGACCTCGAACCACAGGCCGGTGAAGCTGGTGCCGAACAGCCGATCTTCCGCGATCGCGCGTTCCCACAGCTGGTTGGTACTGAACGGACCCTCCGGAGCGTCGCGCAGCAGCCGGTGCGAAACGATCTGAATGCCGGTGTATATAAAGGGCGCGATCCGCCCCGGCTTGCGGCGAGTGAGCCGCCCGAGCGGATCCATGTGGAAATCGCCCGGCCCGCGGAAGTTGACCGCCCGTGCGTGCGGCACGACAAGCAGGAGCGCGTCCATTCTGTCGGGGTCCCATCCCGCCGACAGGTCGGCAAAGGCATTGCGCGGCCCGTCGAGCCAGACGTTGTCGGCGTTGAGGCAAAAGAACGGGTCCGGCAGAAGCCCGGCGGCGTGTGCCTTCACCATCCCGCCCCCGGTTTCGAGGAGCTGGTCGCGTTCGTCCGAAATCGCGACCTTGGGTGCCGCGCGCTGACGGGTATGCGCAACCAGCGGCTCGGGCAGGTAATGGACATTGACGACCGCCCTGGCCACCCCCGCCTCGGCAAGCCGGTCGAGCGCGTGGTCGATCAGCGGCTTGCCCGCAACGCGCACCATCGGCTTGGGCTGGCTGGCGGTGAGCGGGCGCATCCGCTTGCCGAGCCCTGCGGCCATGACCATCGCGGTGTCGCTGGCTAGCTCCATTAGGCGCCCGGGCTCACGCGATCTTTCCGCCACCGCTGTCACGCAGTCGCTGCGGAATATTGACATCGAACCACGCAGCCACCGGCGCAAGCGCGGGATGAGCGAGATCGCGTTCCATCGCCGCCCACACCCGCGGGATCATCGACAGGTAGCGATCCTTGCCGTCGCGCCGGTAAAGGCGGGTGAAGATGCCGACGATCTTGGCGTTCCGCTGCGCGCCCAGACGGGCGTAATCGGCCTCGAATTCCGGGTCCGCATCGACCCGGGCGAGATAGCGGTCGAGCATCGCCCGTTCGAGCGCGGGCGAGACGTCCCGGCGGGCGTCCTGCAACAGGCTGACGAGGTCGTAGGCAGGATGACCGACGAGCGCATCCTGAAAGTCGATCAAGCCTTGCCCGCCATTCTCGAGCAGCATGATGTTCTCGGCATGATAATCGCGCAGCACCGTCACGCCGGGCCGCTGGCGCGCAATCATCGGCGAGAGCGCCTTTTCCCATGCCGCAACGTAACCACTCTCGTCGACCGAGAGGCCGGCGGCGGGGCAGTACCATTCGGTCAGAAGACCGGCCTCGCGCTGGTAGACTGCCATGTCATAGGGCTCGAAAGGCCCGGGCGGCTTTCCATGCAGGTCGATCAGCGCGTCGATCGCCCCGGCATAGGCATCGTGTTCTCCCGCGGGATGCTCGTCGAGCCAGTCGCGCATTCGATCGACGCCGAAATCCTCGAGGAGCACCCAGCCCTGCGCAGCGTCGGCGGCGTAGATGGCGGGCGCGCGCAGGCCGTATTGCGAAAGCCACCGGGCCACGTGCAGGAATGGTGCCGGGTCCTCGTGCGGCGGCGGGGCATGCATCAGCATCGCCCGGCGCCCTTCCCGCTCGATGCGAAAATACCGGCGAAACGAGGCATCGCCCGGGATCGGGTCGACCGCCGCGCCGTCCCAACCTGACCGGGCGAGAAAATCGGCGAGACCCTCGGGAAGCGAACTCATGGCATGCGCCCTAGCCAATCGGCCCCGCCCTCGACAATCGCCGCGCGCCCGTGGGCCCGAGTTTCCAACGCAATTTCGAGGCATTGTGGCTCGTGCGCGAAGCCGCCTGCGTGTTCGGGCCACTCGGCTAGAAGGACAGCGCCCTCGCGATAGTCGTCGAGGCCGATCTGTTCTGCCTCGCCGGGGTGCTCGAGCCGGTAGAAGTCCGCATGGACCAGCGGGGGGTCGAGCGCTTCGTATGTCTCCACGATCGTGAACGTGGGCGAAGGCACCTCGCCGAGATGACCAAGCGCTTCGATGATCGCGCGCGCGAGGGTCGTCTTGCCCGCGCCGAGCCCTCCGCTCAGCGCAACCACGTCGCCGGGGCGCAGGCGGCACGCAATACGCGCGCCAAATGCCGCCATCGCGTCGAGATCGGGCAGTTCGACCCTCACGGCAGGTGGATCGTCGCGAATGTGCCCTCGCCCCTGCGCGAGACGATCTCGAGGGTGCCGCCGTGCGCCTCGACGAGCTCCGTGGCGAGCGGGATGCCGAGGCCCTGGCGCCGTTCGGGCCGGCCGTCGGGGCCGATTCGAAGGCCCTCGCGCGCCCGGCGCAGTTCGTCGGCGGTCATGCCCCGGCCACTGTCCGAAACGACGATCCGCACGCCGTCCTTCTTGCGCGACAAGTCGACGAGGATCTTGCCACCGCTCGGCGTCGCGGCGATCGCATTGTCGAGGAGATGGCCGATCGCGCGGCCCAGCTGGCGCGGGTCGGCCTCCACTTTCGATGTTCCCCCTCCTCGAAGGTCGAGGCTGAGCCCGGCCGCGACGATCGCGGCCTCACGCTCGCGGACGACCTGAGTCACGAACGGCAGAAGCTCCAGCTTCTCCTTGGCGAGCGGCAGCAGTCCCGCCTCGCTTTGTGATAGCGCGAGGACATTCTCGACCTGGTCGGTCAACCGGTGAACCGATTCGAGGATCGCGGCGACGTATTCCTGAGCCTGTTCGCCGAGATCGCCCGCAATTCCTGCCTGCAGAAGCTCGGCAAATCCGCCGATTGAGGTGAGCGGCACGCGAAATTCGTAGCTCATGTTCGCGAGGAACCGCGTCTTGACTTCGTCCGCTGCCTCGAGCGCCTGGGCGCGTTCGCGCAGGGCCGCCTCCGCGTTCTGCGAATCGGTGATGTCGAGGACGGTGAGCAGTCCGTTCCCGTCGGGGAGCGGGACCCCCGCGATTTCAAGCGTGCGGCCATCGGCAAGCGCCACCCGGCCGCCGGTTTGCTTGCGGTCCAGGGTGGCACCGCGCACGATGTCACCCACGGCCTTCGCCTGCCTGGGATCGTTGAGGTGCGGGGTGATGCGGGCGACCAGCTCGTCGGCGGTGGGATGACCCTCGACCTCGTCCTGCTCGAGGCCCCACGCGCCGGCAAATCGCCGGTTCCACAACTGCATGTGCCCGTCCGGCGCAAACACCGCCAAAGCTTCGAACAGGCTGTCGAACGTCGCCGTACGGGTGCGCAGGAGTGTGTCGCGGGTGGCTGACAGCGCCAGGCTCTCGGTCCGATCCTCGGCAATCAGGACCAGCCCGCCGTCGGGCATTGGCTGCGCGACGACGCGCAGGTGCGTCCCGTCGTTAAGCGGCCATGCCTCCTCGACCGCCTCTCCAAAGCCGAACCATTCGGCCCGCTCGGCGCGCCACGCGGGAAAGTCGCGCACTTCCGGCGTGCGCCCCGCCTCGCGCGATTCGCGCAGGAGGCGCTCGAACTCGATCCCGTCGGTCGCGCCGGGCCGCATGGCGAATATGCGGCGAAAGGGCTGGTTGGCGGACAGCAGCCGACGATCCGGGCCGAACTGCGCCACGCCGACCGACAGCTGGTCGAGCATTTGGCGCTGCGCCTCGCGAAACGCACGAAACGTGCGCGCCTGCTCTTCCATTTCCTCGATGTCGACCGCGTAGCCGGCGACGCCCTCTTCCCCGAGGGGCAGGTCGCTGACCCGCAGGCTGCGGCGCTGCCCGCCGATTGTCGCGGCGACGATGCGCTCGACGGGGGTCTTCGCCTGAGCCGCCTGCGCCGCGACCTGCGCCGCGGTAAGGCCGTCGACCGATTCGACCAGTTCGATCTGCGCTTCGACCACGGCCTCGGCACTTTCGGCGCCGACGGCGCTCACGTAGGCCTTGTTGACAAGTTTCAGCCTGGCGTCGGGTCCGCGGAACCACATCGGCAGCGGCGCCGCCTCGATCAGCCCGACGAGCGCGGCGAAATCGCCCTTGGCGCGCGATGCTTCCGCACGCAGACGCGACAGTTCGTCCTGGCTTTCGGAAAAATCGAAGATCCAGAGCAAGGCCGCCCCACCAGGGGAAACCTGGGGATCGGCAAGAACCCCGCGCACAGCAAGGCTTCGCTGCGAGCCCGGGGGGGTCAGTTCCATCCGAAACGGAGCGGCGGTTTTCTGAGTCCGGATGACATGGGCCGACAACTCGGCGAGCTGCTCGGCCGAAAGGCCTCTGCCACCATCCGCGCCGGAAAGTTCACTCAGGTACTGTGGAAGTTTCGGCAGGCCCAGCCATCCCGCGAGCCGGTCGCTGGCCTCGATCCGACCGTCGACCCGCACGATCAGGGGGATCGCGGGTGATTCGTCGATCATCCGCACCATCCGGCGCGCGGCCTTTCGGGCGGCTTCGGCGCGCCGGGTCCTGGCGCCGGCCGCGATCATCATCCACGCCGCGCCCGCGACCCAGGCGGCCAGCAGAAGGCCGATGAGCGCGAGCGCGGTGGAGGTCGACTGCATGGCGGTCAGCTATGCGCGCTGACCGCACTATGCAACGTCATTGCGGCAACTCAGTACCGGTAATGATCGGGCTTGAACGGACCTTCGACCGGGACCCCGATATAATCCGCCTGCGCCTGCGTCAGCCTGGTCAGCTTTACCCCCAGCTTGTCGAGATGCAGCGCAGCAACCTTTTCGTCGAGGTGCTTGGGCAGCACGTAGACGTCGTTGTTGTACTCGTCGCCCTTGGTGAACAGCTCGATCTGCGCCAGCGTCTGGTTGGTGAAGCTGCAGCTCATCACGAAGCTGGGGTGACCGGTCGCGCAGCCGAGGTTAACGAGGCGGCCCTTGGCGAGAATGATGATCTGCTTGCCGTCGGGGAAGGTAACCAGGTCCGTGCCCGGCTTGATTTCCTTCCAGTCGTAATTGTCGAGGGCGCTGATCTGGATCTCGCTGTCGAAGTGGCCGATGTTGCACACGATGGCCATGTTCTTCATCGCCTTCATGTGCTCGGCGGTGATCACGTCCTCGTTGCCGGTGGTGGTAACGAAGATGTCGCAGCGCTTGGTCGCTTCCTCCATCGTCACGACCTCGTAGCCTTCCATCGCGGCCTGCAGCGCGCAGATCGGGTCGATTTCAGTGACCATGACGCGCGCGCCGCCGTTGCGTAGCGAATCGGCGCTGCCCTTGCCGACGTCGCCGAAGCCGGCGACGCAGGCGACCTTGCCGGCGAGCATGACATCGGTTGCGCGGCGGATCGCATCGACCAGCGATTCCTTGCAGCCGTAGAGATTGTCGAACTTCGACTTGGTAACGCTGTCGTTCACGTTGATCGCGGGGAACGGCAGCTTGCCCTGCTTCGCCAGGCTGTAGAGGCGGTGGACGCCGGTGGTGGTTTCCTCCGAAACGCCCTTGATCGCCTTGACGCTGGCGGTCAGGTAGCCGGGCTTCGCCTTCAGGAAGGCCTTCAGCGCACGGACGAATTCGATCTCCTCAGCGTTCGACGGCTCGAACAGGTCCTCGCCAGCCTCGACCCGCGCACCCCACAGCGCGAACATCGTGGCATCGCCGCCATCGTCGAGGATCATGTTGGCGGTCAGGTCGGGGTCGGATTCGCTCGACCAGTCGAAGATGCGGCCGACGTAGTCCCAGTAATCGGCCAGGCTCTCGCCCTTCACCGCAAACACCGGAATACCCTGCGCGGCGATCGCGGCCGCAGCATGGTCCTGCGTCGAATAGATGTTGCAGGTTGCCCAGCGCACCTCGGCCCCCAGCGCGACGAGCGTCTCGATCAACACCGCGGTCTGGATCGTCATGTGCAGCGAGCCGGTTATCCGCGCGCCCTTCAACGGCTGCGAGGCGCCGTATTCTTCGCGCAGGGCCATCAGGCCCGGCATTTCGGTTTCGGCGATCGCGATTTCGTCGCGGCCGTAATCGGCGAGCGCGATGTCCTTGATGACGTAATCGCGGGTCATGGTGTCGGCGGTGGTGGCCACGGGGTCGTCTCCAAATTCGGGAATGGCGCGCCCCTACCCTCCGGCGCGTCCGAAGGCAAATATAAAGCTTCCTTTATATGTGTGGTGAGCGGTTCCCACGAAGAACGGGCGGTCGCTCCGCAGCGCCGCCCGTTTCCCCCCGCTTGACCGGTTTCAGCGGCGCGAAGCGATTTGCGGCGGACGATCGCCCAGCATCTCGTCCGCTGCGGCGATGAGCCGGGAGCGGTCGCGCGTCGCGGCGAGTTCGCGCGTTGCCGACTTGAGTTCGCTGCAACCCAGCCAGGGATGGCCCACGCCGTACTGGTTGGCCATTCCGACCGATACGCTGTCGAGGGCTTTCTTGGCCTGCTGCGGGCTCATCCGGGCCTTGTAGTCGGCCTCCATCGTCCGGAACGCCTCTTGCATGACCGGATACTGGTTGGTCGAGAAGCGCGCGTAATCGGCCTGAAAATTGTCTGCTCCGAAGCGGCAGCGCAGCGAGCTTACCATCAACATGATATCGAGCCGGCGCAGCTTGGCCGCTTCGCCGGGCGTGCCGGCCACCGCTGCATGCGGAGTTGCAAGCAGCGCCATGGCCGCCGCCGCCGCGGCCAGTTTCGTGATTGTCCTCATGACCCCATTCTCCCCGAACGGGCCCCACCCCGGCCCGCATGATCCGGCGAACGGACCCGCCCGCCTGATCGGGAGAGTGCGCCCGGTCGTTTACCCGTTCTTAAACGGCAGCGGTGAAGCGAAATTAACCACGCCGAAGGCGCGCTTGCGGTTGCGCCGGGCGCCCGCGGCGCTATCTCGACCGGCGAATGGACGGGACAGTGAAGGGAAATTGCAAGATGACGATCAAGGTGGGCGACACGCTGCCCGACGTGAAACTGGTCAAGGCGACCGAACAGGGCCCCGAGGCGATCCAGAGCAGCGAGTACTTCAAGGGCAAGAAGGTGGCGCTGTTCTCGGTGCCCGGCGCATTCACCCCGACGTGTTCGGCACGGCACCTGCCCGGTTTCGTCGAGAAGGCCGACGAACTGAAATCCAAGGGTGTCGACGAAATCGTCGCTACCGCCGTCAACGATCCCTTCGTGATGGGCGCGTGGAACAAGGCAGCCGGGTCTGACGACATCACCATGCTGGCCGACGGCAACGGTGAATTCGCCGAAGCGATGGGTCTCACCATGGACGGGTCTGCTTTCGGCCTCGGCAAGCGCGGACAGCGCTGGTCGGCGATCGTCGAGGATGGCGTTGTCAAGGAACTCAACGTCGAGGCACCGGGCGATTTTTCGGTTTCCAGCGCGGATCATCTGCTCGGTCAGCTCTGACCGTCAGCAACCAGTCGGACAGGAAAGGGCGGCGGCACCAGGTGCCTGCCGCCCTTTTTCGTGCGGTCCCGCTCAGTAGCCCATGAGCTTGAGCACTTCCTCGCGGCTCCGCGGATCGTCGAGGAACGTGCCCATCATCCGGCTCGTCGTCATCACGACGCCTGGCGTGCGCACGCCGCGCGCGGTCATGCACGAATGTGATGCCTCGATCACCACGGCGACGCCTTGCGGCTTGAGGTGCTCCCAGATGCAGTCCGCGACTTCCGCGGTCAGCCGCTCCTGCACCTGGAGCCGCCGCGCAAAGCCGTGGAGCACGCGCGCGAGCTTGCTGATGCCCACTACCCGGTCGTTCGGGAGATAGGCGATTGCCGCCTTGCCGATGATCGGCGCCATGTGGTGTTCGCAATGGCTCTGGAACGGGATGTCCTTGAGCAACACGATCTCGTTGTAGCCGCCCACTTCCTCGAAGATCCGGCTGAGGTGAACCGACGGATCTTCGGAATATCCGAGGCAGTATTCCTTCCACGCCCGTGCCACGCGCGCCGGCGTGTCGACCAGGCCTTCGCGCGTGGGATCGTCTCCCGCCCACTCGATCAGCGTGCGGATCGCGTCCTGCACGTGATCGGGAACCGGGGGCTTGCCGCGCGGATCGTCTTCGTCGGGGCCGACCAGGCTGCTCATTGTCTTCGTTTCCTCCTGCCACGCACACGGCTCCAGGCGCGGCTGACGAGACTGCCCTGCTTCATCAGGCCGCCCTTGGCAAACGGTTCGAACATGTCGTCGGGCGACTCGGGATCGAGGATCTGCGATCCGGCCAGCGTCTCCTCGATCTCGTCCACTTCGGGGGGTTCGAAGCGGCGAAGCTGGCGGGAGTTCTCCCGACCGTGCCTCTCGATGAAGGCAAGCATCGATCCGCAGTCCTCGAGCGCGCGGCCGACCGCTTCCTCTTCCATCCCGCAATGTTCGGCAAGGAGCGAGCGGCGGATCGCGGCGATCCCATCGCAGGCATGGGAGTTGCCCGGTCGCGCGCAATCGATGAACACGTCACATTCGCTGTCGAGGCCCATTGACCGGTTATTCCAGTTCGCAGAGCCGATGCGCAGGACCCGGTCATCGAAGATGGTCAGCTTGGCATGGACGTAGATTGGCGTCTCGCCCGTGTACGGGACGAAGAAACCGAAGCGCTTGCGGTGATCAACCTCGGCCAGCGAATGCAGCAGGCAGTTGCGCGCGTGGTCCATCGCGACCTGTTCGAGCCAGCCGTCCGCCGTCTCCGGCTGGACCATGACGATTTCGGGCGGATCGTCCTCTTCCAGTCGCTTCGCAAGCGCGTCGGCGATGCGGGGCGAGGTGAAATACTGATTTTCCGAGTAGATGAAGTGCTTTGCGCCCGCGATCTGGGCGAGCAGCAATTCCTCTATTTCGCTGACCCCCTCGAGGCCGTCGTATTTGGCGCGGGTCCGCGCGATCCCGATCTCGACGTTTTCGAACTGGACCGGCAACTCCTTCGGCCAGAGGCTTTCGAACGGGATCTCCACTTCGCTCAAGGGCTCGCCGCCAGCGCGTTCCCACCGCTCGCGGCTGAGCGCGCCGAGATGCCGTGCAGCCTCGCCCTCCATCATCATCGTCGCGTCGTGCCAAGGACCGTAGCGCAGGCCGTGAGGCCGATGCCGGCGGCGGTCCCTTTCGAGGTGCTCGCGCGTGTCCCAGCGCTCCTGGGTCATGTCGATCCCGCCGCAGACTGCGAGCTTGTCATCGAGCACGGCGATTTTCTGGTGATGCGAGCAGCCGACCGGGTGATGGCCGTCAAAGTTGAAGTTGATCTGCTTGTAGGCGGCCATGCGGATGACGTCGAACAGCATGAATCCGCGGACCGCGAACTCGAACACGCCGAGTCCCCATTTGAGGATGTCGATCTCGATGCCCCTGCGGTGCCGCGCGAGCCAGACGATGAAACTGCCGAGCCGCCGGGGGTAGGTTCGCCGGAACAGGCGGCTGAACCAGCGACGCCCGACCGCCAGGTGAATCCGCGTGTCGAAATCCCATCCGACAAGCAGGATTCGGCGGCGCGCGTTCAGCATCGCCTTCTGCATCAGCGCGAAATAGTCTTCCGCATCGACGATCACGCTCGCCCGGTCGACGCGCGCGAACCGCCAGACTCCCGCCTCGACCGACTCGTCGGTGAACTCGACCGGGCCTCGTTTTTCCTGCGTATCGGCCACATTTCCCCTTCGCGGCTCAGCGCGTCCCTAGGGGCAATGGCCGAAGGTTGCGAGGGGTTCCTTGCGTGCGGCGCGTCCGGTCCGAAGCAATCGAGCCGCTTGGGCCGCCGTCATCCCGGATGGCGGCCCGCCGTTCACCTCGCTTGGCCTAGTTGCCTACGAACGGCTCGGCACGCTGAGGATTGCAGGCCCATCCCGGTATGAACGACTCCACGCGCGGATCGTTGACGGCGGGGTCGAGGAAAGGAGCCAGCCAGGTCTGCGCAAAGAAGAATCCGTATGACTGCACCCGGCCACCCGGATCAGGGGGCGGACCTTCGTCGCCCTCGGGCGTGTCGTTCTGCCCGGAAAAAGCGCAAGATGACTTCCCTTTCACGGTGATCGGCTTGTCGTTGCCCGTGATTTCACCTGCCAGGGCCGGGCCGGACACCAGGCATGCGAGAAGTGCGGTGGTCACGATTTTCTTCATGGTCGGCTCCTTGTGTAGGTCACCGACAGGGATCGTGCTCCCGGGTTCTTCATCGAGCGAGCACCCGAAGCTGATGATTTGCTGACGGCAAGCTGATATATGCGGGTTCCAAGCGGCACGCCGAAAGGAGATGCCTCTTGCGACAGGAGCATTGCGACGAATTCGTCAGGCTGGATGCGACCGAGTCGTTTCGCCTTGGCGCGGTGCGCGTGGAGCCCGGTACCCGGCGCATTCTGCACGGCAATGAGGAGTTGCTGCTCGAGCCCCGCGTGATGCGCGTGCTGGTTGCGCTCGCCCAGGCGAACGGCGAGGTGGTTGGTCACGACACGCTTATCCGCAGGTGTTGGGACGGGCAGGTCGTCGGAGACAACGCGATCCAGCGCGCCGTATCGAAGGTTCGCCAGGCCGGAATCGGCTTCGGTTCAGGCGCTTTCGACGTGCAGACGGTTCGAGGCGTGGGATATCGCCTACGCAGCGCAGAGCATGGTGACCGGCCCGACGAGCGTCGCTTGCAGCCACGCTTCGACCGCAGGATCGCGGTGGCGGCGGTGGCGGGCGCGGTGCTGGCAGGAGGAGCGGCCTTCCTGCGGAGCCGGGCAGACGAGGTCGACCCGCGAGCGCTCGAGCTCTTCGAAAGGGCCGAAGTGGCCCGTCGTGACGAGGGATGCGCTCTCGTTCCCGGCCAGGCGCCGTCGCTGTTCCGGTCCGCGATCGATATCGCCCCGCAATACGGCGCGCCATGGGGAGGCCTCGCCCTGGTGTCTGCCAAGGCTCTCGACTGGAACGACGACAATCAGCGGAACCTGCGCGGAACCCTCGCGGCCGCCAGGCGCGGAGCGGAACTCGATCCGGCGCATCCATATCCTCGCATCGCGCTGGCACTCGCCGAACCGACTTACAAGCGCTGGCGCGTGCAGCGTGAAAGGCTCGAGCAACTGGAAGCGCGCCTGTCGCCGGGATGGGATCTGCCGGCTGCAATCGGGTTTCTGGCGCTGTGCTGCGGCGAATTCGATGTATCTATCGCTGCTTTGCGGCGGGCGCTCGATCGTCAATGGAACCTCGCCGGGGTCCAGTTCTGGCTAGGGCACGCCCTCGTTATGGCGGGACGGGAAGATGAAAGCATCGGCGTTGCAAAGGAGGCGCTGGCCCACAGCCCCAACAACTGGTGCGCCTGGGAAACGGCCTTTCGCACCAACCTGATGTCGGGCAAATTTCAGGCGGCGACTTCCCTCGTAGCCGACGCCGACGCGGCGCCGGTCAATATCCGTCCGCAAGGGCGAGTCGCCCGTCTGATGCTCTCGCGAGCGGTGGGCGAGGGAGATGCGGCGTCGAGGAAAAAGTGCCTGGACTATTACCGCGAATCGATCGCCCAGTGGCCCAGCTCGATCCCGCTCGCAGCGGCGCCTCTTGCCTTGTTGCGGGAATTCGACCTGCTGACGACCGCAATAACCGGTTACCTTCTCAGCGAAGGTCCCATGGCGGTCCCTACCGACTGGCGCAGGCACCCGTGGTTCCTTTACCAGCCGCCGCTGCTGGAACTGCATGATCATCCCCCCGTGCGCCGGGCGATGCTCAAGCTGGGCCTGGAACCGCGGCGCTAATCGCCAACGCGCGCCATACGCTCGCCCAGGACCCGAAGGAGAGCTGCTCGATCGTGCTGCGTTGTGGTGAACGGGGGAAGTTGGCGCGCCCGGAACGATTCGAACGTCCGACCCTCAGATTCGTAGTCTGATGCTCTATCCAGCTGAGCTACGGGCGCGCTTGAGAGGGGGCCACATAGGCATGGGTCGAAGGCTTGGCAACACCTATTGCGTGCCTGATCGCAGGGTTTCGACCAATGCCCGGTCGAGAGGCGGCAGCGCGAGCCCCCCTGCTTCGGCAAGGGAGAACCAGTCGATCGCAGCTCCCGCCTCGGCTACGGGATTCCCCCGCCAGACGCCGACCCTGTAAAGCAGGATGACAATTCCGGGATGATCGCATGTCGGTTCGCATTCGGCGAAGGCGAGCGGCTGGAGCCCGGCTGGATCGATCGATATCGTCAACTCCTCGTTAAGCTCGCGAACCAGCGCTTTCCGGGGATTTTCGCCCGGCTCGACCTTTCCCCCGGGGAATTCCCATAAGCCCCCGTGGTGCTTTTCCGGTGGCCGCCGCTGGAGAAGGAAGCGCCCGTCCCCGCCTTCCAGCGCACCCGCGACGACGGCGATCCATGTCGGATTCTTTTCCAAGCGCAGCGTTCCCCGAAACCTTTTCTTAACCCGGCTGGCGCACAACGCATCGTGTCAGGAAGTATTCGACGGACAACAACCCATGCCGATGCGCAAGCTCTTCAAAAGAATTGCCGCCGACATCTCGGGGGCCACCGCCGTCGAATACGGCCTGATCCTGGCGATGGTTTTCCTCGCCATGATCGTGGCAGTTCAGAATTTCGGAAACACCACAATCACCATGTGGAACAATGTCGCCGACAAGATGGACAAGGCCTCGAAGTAATAAGCCAGCGGTTAGGATTTTATCAACTCCGACGCCGTAACTCACAATGCAGTCCAAGCCGTGAATATGGGTTCGGCAAGGACCGGGTAGCGAAGACTGACCAGGAGACGTCACATGCAGTTCATCAAGAATCTCGTTCGCGACGAAGCGGGCGCCACCGCCATCGAATACGGCCTGATCGCCGCTCTCATCGCGGTCGCCGCGATCGCCGCGATGCAGGGCCTCGGCAACCAGCTGAGCGGAACCTTCACCACCGTTTCGACCAAGATGAAGGGCTAATAGCCACTTCCGGTCAAAACTGAAAAAGAGGCGGCGGGAGCGATCCCGCCGCCTTTTTTTTGCGCGCCGGTCGTCAGCGTCCGCGAACGACGATCTTGACCTTCTGGCCGGGACGCAGCGTTTCGCTCGAAGTCAGCCCATTCAGCACCCGGAAGCGTTGCTCTTGAGCGGTGGAATAGGCCATCCGCGCCGCGAGCGACTGGACCGTGTCGCGCGATCCCACCGTCACCACGTCGATCACGCGCGGCACCACCTGCGCCGCTTCGTTCGCGCTGATGCGGCGCATCGAATTGAACATCGGCGAGAATACCTCCGACCGGCCCGCCTGGCTTATGGTCACGAAGTGGAATGCCTGGCTGTTGGAAAATTCGTAAGCGAACACCACGACATCGACCTGGCTGCCGCCGCTGTTGACGCGCGCCGTGCCGTAAGCCGCGGGTAGCCCGTTGACGGTCGTGCGCTGGATCGTCTGAGGCGCGAGCTGCTGATTCTGGGCGAGGCTGCTGAACGCCTGCCTCACATAGGTTTCAAGGTTGCCGTTATAGGGCGCGGTCGTCATCTGCGCCTGACCGCTCTGGCCGTTGATCGATACCGCGCGCGTGCCGTTGACCATGTAAAAGCCACTCGGCGCGGTAAACGCCAGCCGCAATTCGGGATGGATGAACTGGTTGCCCTCGATAACGCCTTGCGACGGGTCGTCGCCATAGGTCAGCCCGTCGATCCGCGAAAGGAACGTGTCGCGATTGGTGATCCCGGTCCCGGTTCCCGCGAGGCTGAGCGCGTTCTGGACGCGGCTGGCAGGATCGGGGTGGGTGGATGCCCATTCGGGGATGGTCGCGTTCTGGCGACCCTGCAGCGAAGCATCGAGCGCGTTCTGCATCGCGAGGCTTTGCAACACTGTCGCCATCGCGTGCGGATCGTACCCCGCGCTGTTCAGGTACTGGACCCCTAGCTTGTCGGCCTCGAGTTCCTGTGACCGCGAGAATTTCAGCGTCAGGAGCTGCGATCCCTGCAGGAGTCCCTGCGAGATCTGCTGGCCGATACCGCTGTTGCCGAGCAGGATGCCGGAGAGGATTGCGCCCGCCGCGCCCAGCAGGGAGTTCTGGGTGGCCTTGGCCTGACGCCGCTGCGAATGGCGGGCCGCGACGTGCCCGACCTCGTGACCGAGGACAGCCGCGAGTTCCGCCTCGTTGTTCATCAGGGTCACGAGCTGGCGGGTGGTGTAGACGTAGCCGCCAGGGATCGCGAACGCGTTGTTCACGGAGCTGTTGAGCAGCGAGACGGTGAACGAATCGCGCGCATTGCCGAGGCCCGACTGGACCGCGATGTTCTTGCCCACCTGCTCGACATAGGCGGCGTAGGGCCCGGTCATGGCCCCGCCGAATTCCTGCATGATCTGGGGGTGGGCCTCGGCGCCCTGCTGCGCTTCGCTCTGGCTGATGGGGGCGGACGGATCGGGTATCGAGCCGCCCATCGTGGCGCACCCGCTCAGCGCGAACGGGATAGCGGCCGTGAGAAGGGCAAGGGTCTTCAGTCGCGACATGGATATTTCCCCTGGCATGCGCGGCGCCCACCCGCCGCCTGCGGTTGTCATGTGACGGGAAAACCCATGCCGTAGCGGCTAGTTCCCCGCAGGGGATCTGCGGTCTAGCTGCTCCCGAGCGCGAGAAACCGCTCTTCCCGCAAGCGCCGCAGCGCTTCGGGCGAAAGGGCGACAAGCGCATCGAGTTCTTCCGCGATCGCCGCGCCCAGGTCGCTCGCGGCCTTCCCGGGATCGCGATGCGCCCCGCCCACCGGCTCGGGCACGATTCGATCGATCACGCCGAGTTGCTCGAGGTGCTGCGCGGTGACCTTCATGGCTTCGGCCGCCTCGGGCGCCTTCTCGGCGGTGCGCCAGAGTATGGAGGCGCAGCCCTCCGGACTGATGACCGAATAGACCGCGTGTTCGAACATGAGCACGCGTTCGGCGCTCGCCAGTGCGACCGCGCCGCCCGATCCACCCTCGCCCACGATCACCGAGACCATCGGCACCGGCAGCGCGAGGCACGCCTCGGTCGAACGCGCGATAGCCTCGGCCTGGCCGCGCTCCTCGGCCTCGATGCCAGGGAACGCGCCCGAGGTATCGACCAGCGTGACGACCGGCAGGCCGAACCGCCCGGCCATGTCCATCAGGCGGATCGCCTTGCGGTAGCCTTCGGGCTTGCCCATGCCGAAATTGTGGCGGATCCGGCTCGCCGTATCGTGGCCCTTCTCATGCCCGATCAGCATGATCTTGCGCCCGCCCAGCTTGGCAAGACCGCCCATGATGGCCTCGTCGTCGCCGTACAGGCGGTCGCCGCCAAGCGGCACGAAATCGGTGAAGGCATGGGCCACGAAATCGCGGAAGTGCGGCCGGCCCGGATGCCGGGCGACCTGTGTCTTCTGCCACGGCGTAAGCGAAGAGTAGGTCGCCGCGAGGAGATCGGCGCTCTTGGCTTCCAGCCGCGCGATCTCTGTCGAGATGTCCACCTCGTCGTCTTCGGCCGCCGAGCGAAGTTCCGCGATACGGCTGTCCAGCTGAGCGACGGGCTTCTCGAATTCGAGATAGGATTGCATTTTGGGGCAGCTAGTCGCGCTTGATGCCATGCGCAAGCGGGTGGCGTTCGTTGACCAGCGCGACGAGCCGCGCCGAATCGACGTGAGTGTAGATCTGCGTGGTCGCGATATCCGCATGGCCGAGGAGGGTCTGCAGCACGCGCAGGTCGGCACCGCCTTCGAGCAGGTGGGTCGCAAACGCATGCCGCAGGACATGCGGACTGACCTTTTCCGGCGCAATCCCGGCGCGCCCGGCCAGTGCCTTGACCAGCTGGAAAAGGCGGACGCGCGAAAGATGGCCGCCCCGCGAAGGAAACAGGAACCGGCCTTGCGGGCGGACTGCGATCCATCTGCCCAGCACGGCGATCGCGCGCGCGCCGACCGGGACCATCCGCGCCTGCCCGCCCTTCCCGGTGACGGTCACGAACGGCGCATCGCGCGGAACCGCGGCCAGCGGCAGAGAAACGAGTTCGGTCGCCCGCAAGCCCGATCCGTAGAGCATCTCGACCAGCGCGAGCGTTCTGACCGCGGCGGGCACATCCCCCGCCGCCTCCGCTTCGGCGCGCGTAAACAGGGCTGCCACTTCATCATGGGTGAGAACCTTGGGCAGCGGGCGGCGCGCGGTAGGCCGGGGCAGCGCGGACGAGGGATCGTCGCAGCGCACGCCCTCGTCGACGAGAAAACCGTAGAACTGGCGCAGCGCCGAAGCTTTGCGCGCGACGCTTGCAGGCGCGAGGGCCGACCACGCGCCGCCAAGCCGGGCGAGCGCCGCACTGTCAGCCCGCACCAGGTCACCAACTGCGTCGGCGGCTCCCTCGAGGTCCCGGCGATACGCCGCCAGGGTGTTTTTCGCCGCGCCGCGCTCGGCGGCCAGCATCGAGAGGAAATCGTCGATCGCGGTCATCCCCAGGCCGGCATCAGCCGCGCGCCACCGCCTCCGCGGCGATCATGCGCGCCTCGGCAGTCAGGCCGACCCGGTCAAGCGCGGAGACGATGTGATAAAGGTGCCGGGGGGTCATCCGGTCCCATCCCGACCCTTGCATTCCGAGGCCCGAGAGGAACACAACGAGCGCCTGGTTGTCGACCGCGGCAGCGGCGTCGATCGCCCGCGACCACTTCGTTGCTGCCGTGAGGTTCATGCCGAGATCGTCGGAAAGTCCGGACACGGCACCCGCATCGATCCGCCCCAGTCCAGCGAGCCCCGCCACGAGGAACTGTGATTTGCGCTGGCCTGAGCTGGGATCGTCATCGATGAAATCGTTGACCGCGCCCGTCGACACCGGCTGACCCCGTCCGGGCGAGGCAAACACAAGCTGTGCCCAGGCCATGCTCCCCTGCGGGACCACGCCGCTCCAGCGCAGCGCGTCGCGCTCCAGCCCCGCGGCGAGCATAGAGGCGACGAGGGAGGCGGCGTCGTCTTCGAATTCCTCGTCCGGCTCGACCCGCGCGGCGGCGTAGGCGGTGAGGACGAGCCGGGCATAGTCGATCGCGCCGCCCGCACCGGGAGCCCAGAGCTGGCGGATCGCCGCCATTCGTGCCCCTGCGTCGGCGCCGACGTAGGCCTGCCGGAGCAGGCGAGCACGTTCGGTGGCCGGGCCATCGCTCTCGTCCTCGGCATAGAGCTGCGAATAGAGGTCGACCAGCGCCGCCGACGACAGGATTCCTTCGCGCCCAGCAATTTCCGACGCGGCGATGCGCTGCGCCAGCGGCAGCATCGGCGCGGTAGCGGCCACCCGCGCGTAATACGGTCCCGCGCCGTTCAGAAGATCGCCCGGAACCGGCTCGCCCACCGCGTTCGCCAGCGCAAACCGCAGCGGGTTCATGTCGGTCACGCCCTTCCACTCGATCGTCACCGCGCCCCGCCCCTGTCCCGCGGCGCCAGCGAACCGCTGGGCCAGCAAGGCGTCGATGTTGGGCGCCTGGCCGCGGTATCGCACTCGTTCTATGTCGTTCTTCGCCCGGGCGCTTTCGCCGGCGTAGGCGTTGCAGATGCCCTGGAACAGCCGCCAGGTCCCGTCCTCGCGCCGATTGCCCTGCAAGCGTACGGCCGGGCACGCGCCGACGAGGTCGGCCGTTCCGACGTAGGCGTCGAGCGCTGCCGCGGTGAGAGCGGGGTTCCAGTTCACGGTATCGACGTCCTGCGCGACCGCACGGGCAACGGTGAACTCGCCGATCGAGTTGAGCGCGGCCACCCGCAGCGCGGCGAACTCGGCCGCGTCCATTCCGGAGGGCGCCTCGAGCCGGCTCGCCAGGGCACGGCGAAGCAGGATATGGCCCCAGCGCGAAACGAGGGGCCGCGAGGTCCCACCCAGCGATGCCCTGACCAGCGATGCCGGCTGGTTGGCCAGCGAACGCACGGGAAGGCCGCCTTCGGTCGGCGCCAGCACACCGACGCGCTCGAGCGATCGGCGCGCACCGGGCGGGATGTCGATCTTGGGCTTGAGGCCGAGCAGTTCGTCGAGCTCGTCGGTCGACATCTTCTCAAGCTCTTCGAGCGTGGGAAGCTTGCCGTCCAGACCCGGCAACGCGACCGGCGGCGGCGCGGCGTTCACACCGCCGGGTATGGGCTGGATGACCGGGACCGAGGTCGATCCCGGAGGCGGCGCCGGAGCGCCGGGTTGCGCGGGAGCCGTCGGCCTCGAGGTGGGCGCCGGAGAGGGGGCCGGAGCCGGATCGTCGAACCCGGGCGGCAGCAGCGATTCCGGCGCGCTCTGCGCCAGTGCGAGGCCCGATGCGAGCGCGAGCGCGGTCGCGGAACCGAGCAGGATCACGCGCCTCATCGCGCGGTCACCGGCATGGCCACCGGCTCCGATATCGGCCGCAGCGGCTCCTCGCCTCCGTCGATCCAGGCGTAGACCAGCACAGCTGCCAGCGCCCCTCCCGCGATCAGCTTGGCCCGCGCACCCATCATCGACCTCATTCGCATTCCCAAGTAAGCCTGCCATTCCCGCAAGGTCAGGTTGGTTGCACGCGCCCTAGCCCATCTATAGGCGGGGCGGCAATGCACTCAGCCAGCCCGCGCCTGAGCGACGCCGAAATCGGCGCGATCGCCGCCCGGATCGACCGACCGGTCGTGCTCGTCGGGCTGATGGGGGTCGGAAAGTCCACCGTCGGGCGCAAGCTTGCCGCGCTTCTGAAGACCGATTTCGTCGATGCCGACGAGGCGATCGAAGCCGCCGCGGCGATGCCGATCGCGGAGATCTTCGAAAGCTTCGGCGAAGACTACTTCCGCGACGGTGAACGCCGCGTGATCGCCCGCCTGATCGAGGAAGGCCACGGCGTAATCGCAACAGGGGGCGGCGCCTTCGTCAACGACGAGACCCGCCGGCTCGTCTTGGCCGCCGGCATCGCGGTGTGGATCGACTGCACGATCGAAACGCTGGTCGAGCGCACCGCGCGCCGCGACCATCGGCCGCTCCTGCGTGAAGGCGATCCGGTGGAGATTCTCCAGCGGCTGCACAAGGAGCGGTCGCCATTCTATGGCGAGGCGCCCATCCGGGTCGAAAGCCAGGAGGGACCGCAGCACGAAACCGCTATTCGCATAATCGAGGCGATTGAACGATGGCTGTAATCCCGGTCGCGCTCGCCGGGCGCGGGTACGAAGTCCACGTCGGACGCGGACTGATCGAGCGGCTGGGCGACATCGTCGCGCCGTTCATGCGCAAGGAACAGGTCGCCGTCGTCGCCGATGCCGGCGCGTGGGCAGCGCACGGCCGCCGGATCGAGAGGGCGCTCGCGCAGGCGGGACGCACCGCCGCGGTATTCGAAGTGCCGCCGGGAGAAGATTCGAAAAGCTGGCAAAGCCTTGCGACGCTCGTCGACTGGCTGTTGGAACATGAGGTCGAGCGCGGCGATCACGTGATCGCCGCGGGCGGCGGTGTCGTTGGCGACCTTACCGGGTTCGCCTGCGCGATCCTCAAGCGCGGCTGCGGCTTCGTACAGGTCCCCACTACCCTGCTTGCACAAGTCGACAGCTCGGTCGGCGGCAAGACCGCGATCAACACGAAGTTCGGCAAGAACCTCGTGGGCGCGTTCCATCAGCCGTCGCTGGTGGTCGCCGATCTCGCGACCCTCGATACCCTTCCCGCGCGCGAACTGCGGGCAGGCTATGCAGAGGTGCTGAAATACGGGTTACTGGGGGACAGAGCGTTTTTCGATTGGCTGGCAACCCACGGTGCTGGCGTTATCAAGCTGCGCGAGGACCCGCTCGAACACGCAGTCGCCACCAGCGTCGCGATGAAGGCGGCAATCGTCGCCCAGGACGAGCGGGAGACGAGCGGACGGCGCGCGCTGCTCAACCTCGGCCATACCTTCGGGCACGCGCTCGAAGCGGAGACAGGGTTTTCCGACCGGCTACTCCACGGCGAGGCGGTCGCGCTCGGAATGGTGCTGGCAGCGCGCTATTCGGCGCGGCGCGGTCACCTCGATGAAGGGGACGCGATTGCCGTCGCTGAGGCCGTTGGAGGAGCCGGTCTGCCGGCGTCGATCCGTTCGCTGGGGCTGGATTGCGACGGACGCAGGCTGGTCGGCCACATGCTCCACGACAAGAAGATGGATGCGGGGACCCTGCCCTTCATCCTGCTGCGGGCCATCGGCGAAGCGTTCGTCGCCCGCGATGTCGCGCTCGACGACGTAGCCTCGTTCCTCGACGAGGAAATCGCGCGCTAGGCGGCCGGGCGCGCGCGGGCGGGCAGGCTCGCCACGTTCTTGCCGAGCCCGGCGATCATCTCGTCGTGTTCGCGAAACAGCCGCTCGAGATCCTCGCGCCGGCCGAGCAGTGTCTGCGCGATACCGGGGGCAAGGCTTTCGCCCTCGCCGATCCGCCCGAGCAGGGCCGAAAGATCGCTGATCGTCGCCTCGTCGGGGGTCTTGAAGAAATGGCCGCGGCCGTCGAAGAATCCGACACCCTGATGAGCCATCGTCGTTCTCCTGTGGGTCCGGAGGGAATTCCGGGCGATTGCAGGATTCCGCAAGTCCAGCCGATTGGCGAGCCGGTTTACCACGATTCAGGGTAAACGCGCGCTCGGGTGCCATTGCGGCACATGGCACTGCTTGTCGGTCAAGCGATCAGGAGGCCGGGTTCGAGGTCGACGCGGGCGAAATCAGCGAACAGCGCCGCGAACAGCAAAGAACGATGGCATTGGGCGGCGTCGCGCTCGTAACACAGCAGTGCGACTCGCCTGTCCTCTGCCAGCGCGCGGATCTCAGCCATTTGCTGAAGCGCTTCGGGCAGCTCGAGCTGGCCCGCGTAGATCCGCGCGAGTTCCGCATGGTCGCCGCGACGCGCGGCCGCCCTGCCTTCGGCCGGCGTGCCGAGATGGCGGAAATGGCGGTATTCCAGCCCCGCCTCCTCGATTGCTGCGCGCAGGCTGCTCTTCGAGAAACCCGGGCGGCGCGACAGCGGCAGGTAGCGGATGTCGGCCAGCACCTCGACGCCCGCATCGCGCAAGGCGGCAACCAGCGCGGCCTGCGTCGCCTGTTCGTATCCTATCGTGAAGATGGTGCCCATCGGCTTGATATAGGAAGCAGTTACTCCAGTTCGAGGATCACCTCGTCGACCGCGAGGCTGGCGCCCTGGGCAGCGTTGATCTTCCTTACTGTGCCGGTCTTCTCGGCGCGCAGGATGTTCTCCATCTTCATCGCCTCCACCGTGGCGAGCGGCTGGCCGGGCTGCACCTCGTCGCCTTCGCCGACGTGGAGCGAGACGAGCAGGCCGGGCATCGGGCAGATCAGGAACTTCGACAGGTCCGGCGGGATCTTCTCGATCATGTGCTCCGCGTACTGCGCGACGTGGGCGGGCAGGACGCGCACGTCGTGCTTCGCGCCGCGCGTGGTCATGCGGTAGCCTGTGCGGGTTGGAGCAAGCTGGATGCCGTAGGTCGCGAGCGGGTCCGCCTCGTCATCGTTGTTGTTCGCATACAGTTCGACCGACACGAACCGGTCTCCGGGCGTATATTCGAGCGCAATGGCGACGGGCTTCCCGTCCACCGTGATCGCGTCCTCCTCGAGCACGACCGCGTGGTCTTCACCTCCGATGCGTACCTGCCAGTCGCCGGGTGCGGCGCGCTCGTCGCCGAGTTGTCCGTCGATCCGGCGCGAGCGGTCGGCATCGGCGGTGGCGATGGCGCCGGCCACAGCGCAGAGTACACCGATCGTGCGCGCGTCGGCCTCTGCGCCTTGGAAGCCATCGGGATATTCCTCGGCAATGAAGCCGGTGGTGAGTTCGCCCGAACGGAAGCGCGGGTGCTGCATGATCGCAGAGAGAAAATCGACGTTGTGGCCCAGCCCCTCGATCTCGAAGGCATCGAGCGCGGCGACCTGGAGGTCGGCGGCCTCATCGCGCGTCTCGCCCCAAGTCACCAGCTTGGCGATCATCGGGTCGTAGAACATGGAAACCTCGCCGCCTTCATAGACGCCGTCGTCGACGCGGACGCCGTCCACCCCGCGACGGCCGTTTTCGGCACCGTCATCGGTCCAGCCCTCGACCGGCGGGCGATATTTCACGAGACGACCGGTGCTCGGCAGGAAGCCCCGATAGGGGTCCTCGGCGTAGACACGGTTCTCGATCGCCCAGCCGTCTAGACGCACGTCGTCCTGCCCGAACGGCAGCTTCTCGCCCGCGGCGACGCGGATCATCTGCTCGACGAGGTCGATGCCGGTGATCGCCTCGGTCACCGGGTGTTCGACCTGCAACCGGGTATTCATCTCGAGGAAGTAGAAGCTCTCGCCAGTGGGGTCGGCGCCGCTGACGATCAGCTCGACCGTGCCCGCGCTGTAGTATCCGACCGCGCGGGCCAGCGCGACGCACTGCTCGCCCATCGCCTTGCGCATCGCGGGCGTGACGAAGGGCGACGGCGCTTCCTCGACCACCTTCTGGTGGCGGCGCTGGATGCTGCACTCGCGTTCGTTCAGGTAGACGATGTTGCCGTGCTGGTCGCCAAGGATCTGGATCTCGATGTGGCGCGGGTTGAGGATGAACTTCTCGATGAACACGCGGTCGTCGCCGAAGCTGTTCAAGCCCTCGCGACGGGTCGCCTCGAACCCTTCCTCGACGTCGCGGTCATTGTGCGCGAGCCGCATGCCCTTGCCGCCGCCACCCGCGCTGGCCTTCATCATCACCGGGTAGCCGATCTCGCGGCTGACCTTCAGCGCCTCTTCGGTGCTGGTGATCTCGCCCTCGGAACCGGGGACGGTGTTCACGCCCGCTTCCTTCGCGAGCTTCTTGGACTCGATCTTGTCCCCCATTGCCGCGATGGCGTTCACCGGCGGGCCGATGAAGGCGATGTTCTCATTGGCGAGCGCCTCGGCGAAACTGGTGCGTTCGGAGAGGAAGCCATAGCCCGGATGCACCGCCTCGGCGCCCGTCGCCTTGCATGCGGCGATGATCTTGTCCGCGACCAGGTAGCTCTCGGCCGCGGGCGCCGGGCCGATGTGCACGGCCTCATCGGCCATCCGCACGAACGGCGCGCGGGCATCGGCGTCGGAGTAAACTGCGACGGTCGCGATACCCATCCGGCGCGCGGTCTTGATGACCCGGCAAGCAATCTCGCCCCGGTTTGCGATGAGGATTTTGGAGAACATTACTCGGCAGGCTCCATCGATTTGTAGGCGCGCATCGGTTCTTGTTGTCGTAGCGCCGTCAGCCCCAGCTTGGCGAACAGCGCGGCGTCGCTGTCGTCGCCGGCGTTGGGGGCGGTGAGGAGCTTGTCGCCGGTGAAGATCGAGTTCGCGCCGGCGAGGAAGCACAGCGCCTGGGTGGCCTCGCTCATGCTCTCGCGCCCGGCAGACAGGCGCACCATCGAAAGTGGCATCGTGATGCGCGCCACCGCGATGGTACGGACGAACTCGATGTCGTCGATTTTCGCCAAAGGCGTGTCGGCCAGCATGTCGCCCAGCACCGTGCCCTTGACCGGCACCAGCGCGTTGACCGGCACGCTTTCGGGATGCTGCGGCAGCGTGGCGAGCGTGTGGACGAAGCCGACGCGGTCCTCGCGCGTCTCGCCCATGCCGACGATCCCGCCTGAGCACACGTTGATCCCCGCCGCGCGCACGTTGTTCAATGTGTCGAGCCGGTCGGCCATCGTGCGCGTGCTGATGACGCGTTCGTAGTATTCGGGGCTGCTGTCGATGTTGTGGTTGTAGTAGTCGAGCCCCGCCTCGGCGAGCATGTCGGCCTGCTTGGGCGTCAGCATGCCGAGCGTCATGCAGGTCTCCAGCCCCATCGCGCGCACGCCCTTCACGATCTCGACGATCGCGGGCATGTCGCGGTCCTTGGGATTGCGCCACGCGGCGCCCATGCAGAACCGCTGGCTGCCGTTGTCCTTGGCCTGCGCGGCGGACTGCAGGACGCTGCGCACGTCCATCAGCTTCGAGGCTGCCACGCCGCTGTCGGCTTTCACCGACTGCGAGCAATAGCCGCAATCTTCCGGACAGCCCCCGGTCTTGATCGAAAGCAGAGTGCACAGCTGCACCTGGTCGGGCGGATGGTTCTCGCGGTGAACCGACGCCGCGCGGAACAGCAGATCGGTGAAGGGAAGGTCGAACAGCGCGGCGATCTCCTCGCGCGTCCAGTCGGTGCGGACTTCTGTCATTCCGCTACCTCCAGTTCGTCGCCGACCGGCGGCATGTTGTGCCCCAGCAGGCGCAGCATGTCGGCCGCGCATTCGACCACGTTCGAGCCGGGTCCGTAGATGCCCTGCACCCCCGCTTCGCGCAGGAAGTCGTAGTCCTGCGGCGGGATCACCCCGCCCGCGACGACCTTAATGTCCGGACGGCCGGCTTCCTTGAGCAGGCCGATCAGTTCGGGGATCAGCGTCTTGTGCCCGGCGGCAAGGCTCGAGGCGCCGATCGCGTCGACATCCTCGGCTAGCGCCATGTCGCGGGTCTCCGCCGGGGTCTGGAAAAGCGGGCCGGACACGACCTCGAAGCCCATGTCGGCAAAGGCGGATGCGATCACGTTGGCACCGCGATCGTGGCCGTCCTGCCCCATCTTGGCGACCATCAGCTTCGGCGCGCGGCCGAGGCGGCGCGTGACCGCCTTCACGCCCTCGACCACCTGCGCGTAGCGGCTGTCGCCTTCGTAGGCGGCGGAATAGATGCCCGTCACCGGTGTCGGACTGGTGCCGTAGCGGCCGAACGCCTCTTCCATGGCAGAGGAAATCTCGCCCAGGGTGGCGTCGTGGCGCGCGGCCTCGACCGCGAGAGCGAGCAGGTTGCCGCCTGACTTTGCGCCTTCGGTCAGCGCCGCCAGCGCGGCACGGCAAGCCGCCTCGTCGCGCTCGGCCCGCACGCGCTTGAGCCGCGCGATCTGGGCCTCGCGCACCGCGTGGTTGTCGATGTCGAGCGTGTCGATCGGGTCTTCCTCGGCCTTGCGGTACCTGTTGACGCCGACGATCACCGTCTCTCCCCGGTCAATGCTCGCCTGCTTGGCCGCCGCCGCGCTCTCGATCGCGGCCTTGGGCTTGCCGCTGGCGACGAAGGCGGTCATCCCGCCCGCCGCGTCCACTTCGGCTATCAGTTTCTCGGCTTCCTCGACAAGCTTCGCCGTCAGCGCCTCGACGTAATAGCTGCCGCCGAGCGGATCGACGACGTTGGTGATCCCGCTTTCCTCCTGGATCACCAGCTGCGTGTTGCGCGCGATGCGGGCGGAAAAGTCGGTCGGCAGCGCGATCGCCTCGTCGAGCGCATTGGTGTGGAGCGACTGTGTTCCCCCGAGCACCGAGGCCAGCGCCTCGATCGTGGTGCGGATGACGTTGTTGTACGGGTCCTGTTCCTGCAGGCTGACGCCGCTGGTCTGGCAGTGCGTGCGCAGCATTTTGCTGCGGTCCTTCTGCGCGCCCAGCCCGTCCATTGTGCGCCACCACAGCGTGCGCGCGGCGCGCAGCTTGGCGACTTCCATGAAGAAGTTCATCCCGATGCCGAAGAAGAACGATAGGCGCCCAGCGAAGGCGTCGATGTCGAGGCCCGCGGCCATCGCGCGCCTGGCGTATTCCTTGCCGTCGGCGATCGTGAAGGCAAGCTCCTGCACCGCGGTCGCCCCGGCCTCGTGCATGTGATAGCCCGAGATCGAAATGCTGTTGAATTTCGGCATGTTGCCCGAGGTATATGCGATGATGTCCGAGACGATCCGCATGCTCGGTTCGGGCGGGTAGATGTAGGTGTTGCGGACCATGAACTCCTTGAGGATGTCGTTCTGGATGGTCCCGTCGAGCTTGTCCTGGCTCACGCCCTGGCGCTCGGCCGCGACGATGAAGAAGGCGAGCACCGGGATCACCGCGCCGTTCATCGTCATCGACACGCTCATCTGGTCGAGCGGGATTCCGTCGAACAGGATCTCCATGTCGCGCACGGTGTCGATCGCCACGCCTGCCTTGCCGACGTCGCCAACCACCCGCAGGTGGTCGCTGTCGTAGCCACGGTGCGTGGCAAGGTCGAAGGCGACCGAGAGTCCTTTCTGCCCCATCGCGAGGTTGCGGCGGTAGAACGCGTTCGATTCCTCGGCGGTAGAGAAGCCGGCGTACTGGCGGATGGTCCACGGACGGCCGGCGTACATTGACGCCTTCACGCCGCGGGTGAACGGCGCGAAGCCCGGCAAGCCGGGATCGGCGGGCACGTCCTCGGCGGTGTAGAGCGGGTGGATATCGAAGCCTTCGGGGGTGTGCCAGCCAAGGTCCCTGCCCTTGACCTCCTTTGCGGCGAGCGCTTCCCAATCGGCTTTTGTCTTGTCGGTCATCTTGGTCCTCAGGCCGCCGCGCTCGGGCGCGCGCTCACGGCTTCGTGCCAGCGGTTCAGCGCCGCGTTCTCCGGGCCGGGTCCGCAGCCGACGAACGTCGCGAAGTCGACGGTCGTCAGCAGGATGATGTCGGCCATGGAGAAGCGGTCGCCCGCCAGGAACTCGCTGTTCTCGAGGCTGCGGTCGAAGAACGCGAAGGCATCGGCAACGCGCGGGCGGTTGGCCTCGCCCCACTCGGCGTTGCGACCAGGAAGCGCGGCGGTGAACTTGTGCGTGTGCACCCAGACCTGGCCGATCGGATACATCGCGATCATCTCGGCCCGGCGGCTCCACATCTCGACCAGCGCGATCTCGACCGGCGTTGTGCCGAACAGCGGCGGCTCGGTGTGCAGCGCCTCGAGGTAGCGGCAGATCGCGACGCTTTCGGCGATGACGGTCCCGTCGTCGAGCTCGAGCGCCGGGGTCTGCCCGCGCGGGTTCTTGGCCATGAACTCGGTCGACTTCTGCTCGCGCTTCGGGATCGAGACCTCCTGCGTCGGCAGCTCGATGCCCTTTTCAGCCGCGAAAATGCGCACCCGGCGCGGGTTCGGCGCGGGATTGGGGCTGTCGTAAAAGAGCATCAATGCGCGCCTTTCGGTGTTTCCATGATCTCGGTGAGCTGGCCCATCATGTCCTTGGGGTGGAGGAAGAAGATCGGCGTGCCGTGCGCGCCGATGCGGGTCGGGCCGAGGATGCGCTTGCCCAGCCCCTCGAAATGCGCGCGCGCCACCTCGATGTCCGGCACCTCGAAGCAGACGTGGTGCTGGCCGCCCAGCGGGTTCTTCGCAAGGAAGCCTGCAAGCGTGCTATCCGGCCCCAATGGCTCAATCAGCTCGACTTGCGTGCCCGCGGTGCCGTCATGTCCCGGCGTGTCGACGAAACAGACCTTCACGCCCTGCTCGGGCAGGTCGAAAGCTTCCGTGATTGAGGTAGCCCCCATCACTTCACGGTAATAGGTTACGCTGTCCGCGATCGAAGGCGTCGCGACGCCGACATGGTTGAGGCGACCGAGCTTCATGGCACGCTCCTAAAGCGGAATGTTGTCATGTTTCTTCCATGGGTTCTCGAGCACCTTCCCGCGTAGCTTCCTGAGGCCCAGAGCGATCCGCCGCCGGGTCGAGTGGGGATAGATCACCTCGTCGATATAGCCGCGCTGCGCCGCGACGAAGGGGTTGGCGAAGCGGTCCTCGTACTCCTTCGTGCGCTCTGCGATCTTGTCTGGGTCGCCGATGTCGGAGCGGAAGATGATCTCGACCGCCCCCTTGGCGCCCATCACCGCGATCTCGGCGGTGGGCCAGGCGTAGTTGAGGTCGCCGCGCAAGTGCTTGGAGGCCATGACGTCGTAGGCGCCGCCGTAGGCCTTGCGGGTGATCACGGTGATCTTGGGCACGGTCGCCTCGGCATAGGCGAACAGCAGCTTCGCTCCGTGCTTGATGATGCCGTTGTGTTCCTGCGCCGTGCCGGGAAGAAACCCGGGCACGTCGACGAAGGTCAGGATCGGAATCTCGAACGCGTCGCAGAAGCGCACGAAGCGCGCGGCTTTCTTCGATGAATTGATGTCGAGCACGCCCGCGAGGACAAGCGGCTGGTTCGCGACCACGCCCACGGTGCGCCCCTCGATCCGGCCGAAGCCGGTGAGGATGTTGCCCGCGTGCGCCGGCTGGACCTCGAAGAAGTCGCCCTCGTCGAGCACCTTCCGGATTACCTCGTGCATGTCGTAGGGCTGGTTGGCGTTCGCCGGGATCAGCGTGTCGAGGCTGTCGTCGAGCCGGTCCCACGGGTCGGCGGTCGGCCGCTCGGGCACCTCTTCGCGGTTCGACAGCGGCAGGTAGTCGAAGAACCGCCGGGTCTGCAGCAGCGCCTCGATATCGTTCTCGAACGCAAGGTCCGCAACGCTGGTCTTGGTGGTGTGCGTCACCGCCCCGCCCAGTTCCTCCTGCGTCACGACCTCGTTGGTGACGGTCTTCACCACGTCGGGCCCGGTGACGAACATGTACGAGGAATCCTTCACCATGAAGATGAAGTCGGTCATCGCCGGGGAATAGACCGCCCCGCCCGCGCAGGGGCCCATGATGAGGCTGATCTGCGGCACCACGCCCGATGCGAGCACGTTGCGCTGGAACACCTCGGCATAGCCGCCGAGGCTGGCGACGCCTTCCTGGATGCGCGCGCCGCCCGAATCGTTGAGGCCGATCACCGGGGCGCCAACCTTCATCGCGCTGTCCATCACCTTGCAGATCTTCTCCGCGTGGCGCTTCGACAGCGAACCGCCGAACACGGTGAAGTCCTGGCTGAAGACATAGACCAGTCGCCCGTTGATCGTGCCGCTGCCGGTCACGACGCCGTCGCCGGGGATCTTCTGGTCCTGCATCCCGAAATCGACACAGTCATGCTCGACATAAGCGTCGAGCTCCTCGAACGATCCTTCGTCGAGCAGCACGTCGAGCCGCTCGCGCGCGGTCAGCTTGCCCTTGGCGTGCTGGGCATCGATTCGCTTCTGTCCCCCACCCAGCCTGGCGGCGGCGCGGCGGCGTTCCATTTCTGCGATATTGGCGGACATCGGCACTCCCTGGCTGAGTGGGGCGGTTAGGCCGCGGTTGGGGAAAGCGTCAAGCTGCGCCGCGATCCGCCTCTTTTTCCGCGACGAAAAGTCCCCGAATTCGGTGCCACGAGGCCAGGACCGAACGCAATTCAGAAGCGCAGCATGATCCGCCGCGCGAGCGCCGGGCTGGCCGAGTGGACGGCCTTGAGCAGCTTCACCATGCCGATGTTGGCCTCGCTCCGGTCGCGCTCGATCGCGGCGACGATTTGCCGCGCGCACGCCTCGGCCGACATCTTGCTGCCAGACCGCGCTGCGGTCATCCGGGTATCGACCACCGGCGGCAACGCCTCGATGACGGTGATCGACGTCCCGGCGAGCTGCGCCCGGATCGACTGGGTGTAGGCGCGCAGGGCTGCTTTGGTGGCGCAATAGACCGGGCCGCCCGCCCTGGGCGCGATCGCGAGGCCGCTGGTGACGTTGACAATTGCCGCCTCGGGCCGCCGTTTCAGCCGCTCGACGAACGCCGCGATCAGCCGGATCGGGGTGTTGAGGTTGGCATAGATACAGTCGTCGGCCGCATCGACATCGGGCGGTCCTTCGCGAAAGTCGTGGTCCACGCCCTGCCCGGCGTTGTTGATGAGCACGTCGATCTCCCGGTCGCGGAGCGCGTGGACGATGTCGATAGCGCCCTGCGGCGTCGAAAGGTCGGCCCGGATCGCCTCGAAGCCGGCTTCGCGCATCGCCTTCAGGCGATCGGGGGATCGGCCGGTCACGATGACTTCGGCCCCCTTCGCCTTGAGCTGGCGTGCCGTCGCCTCGCCGATTCCCGCGGTACCGCCGGTCAGCAGCACGGTCTTGCCCGCGAGCCGCATCAGGGCTTCACCACGCCGTGGGCGATCAGGCTGCTGGCACAGTCGATAACGCTATGCTCGACCGGGCGGGTTTCCCAGCCGAGGCGCTCCTTCGCGTGGCTGGCATCCACGTTGCGGCTCTTGCCGACCTCGGCGCGGATCGAGCGGACCCCCGGATTCACCATGGCGAGCACGCTGACCATCCAGTCAGGCATGACCCTCGTCGGGACCTTGCGCGCCTGCTCACGGGGCAGATGCGCTCGCAGGATCGCGGCGAGCTCGATCAGCTTGAAGAACGGACCGGAGGCGAGAAAGCGCTCTCCCGCGAGGCCCGGCGTCTCGAGGCAGCGGACGTGCAGGTCGGCGCAATCGCGCGTGTCGACCACCGCAAAACCGAGGTCGGGGGCCATGGGCATCGAGCCGTCGAGCAGTTGGCGCACCACTTCGACCGAGGGCGAAAAATCGGCATCGTGAACCGGCCCGAGCACCATCGAGGGGTTGACCGAGACGAATTCGAGCCGCCCGCCTTCCGCCGCCACCCAGTCGCGCGCGGCACGCTCGGCAATCGTCTTCGACTTTACGTACGGATAGACATCCGGATGATCGACGTTCGTCCAGTCGCTCTCGTCGACGGTATAGACCTTTTCGCTGCGGCCATAGGCGACCGCGGCCATCGAACTCGTCTGGACGAACCGGCGAACTCCGGCGTCGCGGGCGAAGCGCAGCGCGCGCAGGGTACCCTCGCGAGCGGGCACGATCATTTCGTCCTCGTCCCTTGGAGCGGACGCGGCGATAGGAGAGGCGACGTGCGCGACGTGGGTGCAGCCGGACACCGCCTCGGTCCATCCGGCATCGTCCATCAACTCGGCCTCGTGCACCGAAAGCTGGTCACCGGCTTGCGGCCAGCGCGCACGCAGCCGCGCCTCGCCCTTTGCCCTGCTGCGGACGGTGGCCCGCACGGACCAGCCCCTGCCGAGTAGCTGATCAATCAGTTCGCCGGCAATGTAGCCGGTTCCGCCGGTGACGAGGACGGTCCCACCCATGCCCTTCTCCCTTCCGGCCCGAGCCTACGCCGGAGGGTTGTGAACGGCAATCGGCCTACCGCATGAGCACCAGTTCCTCGGCCATCGTCGGGTGGATGGCGACGGTCGCGTCGAAATCGGCCTTGAAAAGGCCCGCCTTCACCGCCACCGCGGCGGCCTGCATGATCTCGGCCGCCTCGGGGCCGATCATGTGAATGCCCAGGATCCTGCCGGTCGTGTCGTCGCAGACCATCTTGTACAGGCTCCGCTCGTTGCGGCCGGCCAGCACGTTCTTCATCGGCCGGAAATCGCTTTCGTAGACCTTCACCGCGCCGAACTTGTTGCGCGCCTCGCCCTCGGTCAGGCCGACGCCGGCAAGCGGCGGGTGGCTGAAAACCGCGCTCGGGATCACGCTGTGATCGACCGCGACCGGATCGCCCTTGCCGAACACCGTGTCGGCAAACGCCTGCCCTTCCCGGATCGCGACCGGAGTGAGCTGGACGCGGTCCGTCACGTCGCCGACCGCGTAGATATGCTCGACATTGGTCTTGCTGAAGCGATCGACCCTGATCTCGCCCCGCTCGCCAAGCTCGACGCCGGCCTTGTCGAGACCAAGACCCTGCGTGTTGGGGACCCGGCCGGTTGCGAACATCACGCAATCGACCTCGATATCCTCGTGATTGGTCATCGACACGCGGAGACACCCCTCGTCGGTCTGCTCGATCCCGCGAAACTCGGCGTTGAAGCGGAAATCGATTCCCTTCGTCACGCTGATCTGCAGCAGCCGGTCGCGCAGGGATTCGTCGTATCCACGCAGCAGCTTGTCGGACCGGTTGATGATCGTCACCTTGCTGCCGAACTCGTTGAAGATTCCCGCGAATTCGTTCGCGATGTAGCCGCCGCCCGCGATCAGCACCCGCGGCGGCAACCCATCGAGGTGAAACGCCTCGTTGCTCGTGATCCCGAGCTCGTTGCCGGGACAATCGGGCACGTGCGGCCGTGCACCGGTCGCGATCAAGATATACCGCGCGGTCACCGTCCTGCCGCTGCCGAGGCTGATCTCGTGCGGGCTGGTCAATTCCGCGCGGTCCAATATCACCTCGACGTCGTGGTTCTCGAGGGTCTGGGTGTAGAGCCCGTTGAGGCGGTCAACGTCCCTCAGAACGTTGTCGCGCAGTTTCGCCCAGTCGAAGCGGGGGTTCTCGACCGTCCAGCCGAACGCCGCGGCATCCTCGAGGTCTTCGGCGAAGTGCGCCCCGTAGACGAGCATCTTCTTGGGCACGCACCCGCGGATGACGCACGTCCCGCCGACGCGATGTTCTTCGGCCACTGCGACCTTCGCCCCGTGGCTCGCCGCCACCCGGCTCGCCCGCACGCCGCCGGAGCCCGCCCCGATGACGAAAAGGTCGTAGTCATAGTCCTGGGTTGCCATGCGCGTCTCCTGTTCGGGCAGCGCATATGGAGCCCCAAGCAGGCAATGCCAACCGCCTGGGGAATCAGGCTTCGGGTTCGCGGATCGCGGGGTCCCAGAACGTCGCCAGCGCAAGCGCGGCAACTGTCACGGCACGCTCGACACGCTTGTCCAGCGTGGCCGGGACAACGAGTGCGGGACGGTTGGCCAGGTCGATCGCGCCGATGTCGCGACCGCCATGCTCGAACGTGTACCCTACGGGCGTGATCGTCGGCATTGATGAGCCGTCGATGCGATGGACTGAGCGGAAACGCACGGTTTCGCTCCCGAGCGAGATTTCGCCGCGACGTTCATACCGGAAGGCGGCAAGGCCGCGGCCGGTCGTCTCCCAGAGCTCGAGCCATGCGCCCATCGGCGCGCCGTCGGCGGTAAACTCGCACCGATACGTCATCGGCCGCGTGGTAATCTCGATGGCCGACCCGATCGCCCTGGCGCGCTCGCGCATCCCGCAATGGCCCTCGACCGCTGGGCCCGGCTCGAGACCCGCAATCGAAAAGTACGTATGCCCGGCCCGCGCAATGTCGGTGTCGGCGAACGTCCACTTCTCGAGCGAGCGGTCGAACACACCGCTGTAGGGACCGGCCGCATACCGGCCCGAGGTGTGACTGCCGATGCCCGCAAACTCGGTCCGAACGGTCGAAGACGCAAGATTTGCTGGCATCTGCATCTGGGCAGGCGCACAGGCAGCTAGCAGGAGGCAGGGGAGATAAGGCGCCAGACGCTTCATGCAGGACAGACCCTCGATAGGCCCCGAATCGGGAATACGGCGCGACCCGCCGCCCATTCTCACACGAACCGAGATGAACGGCGGGTTGCAGGCCCTTATCCGCCCGTGCGGCGCTGAACAGTGCCTCCGCCCGCGTTGCCCTTGCCGCGGAAGCGCCGGCGACGGTTCTGGCCGCCCCCGCTGCCGGCGGCCTTGCCGCCACGCTCTCCCTGCCGCTCTCCCGAGGTATGCTGCGGCCGGTCGCCGCCCCGCTTGTCCTTGCGCTCGTTGCCCCGGCGCTCGCCGCCGATCGGCTTGGCGTGTACCTTCTTCCCGCGGGGCTGCTGGACCTGGCCCGGATTTCCCTTCGGCCGGACGATCGGTAGCTCTTCGATGAAGGCGCGGAAATTGTCAGGGAGCGGGAGCCTCTCGCAGGTAACCCCGGTCAGCTTCTGGATGTCGCGCAGGTATGCCCGCTCGTCCTCGGCGCACAGCGTCATCGCGATGCCATCGGCGCCCGCGCGCGCGGTCCGTCCAATGCGGTGGACGTACTGTTCGGACACGTTGGGCAGCTCGAAGTTGATCACGTGGCTTACGCCCGGAATGTCGATCCCGCGCGCGGCGATGTCGGTCGCAACGAGGATCGGCACGCGGCCGGACTTGAAGTTGGCGATCGCCCGCTCGCGCTGCGGCTGGCTCTTGTTGCCATGGATCGCGTCGGCCTGGATGCCGTTCTGGCCCAGCTTCTTCACCACGCGGTCGGCGCCATGCTTGGTACGCGTGAAGATCAGCACCCGCTCCATCCCCTCGGTCTTGGGATAGCGCTTGCGCAGGATCAGTTCGAGCAAGCCCTGCTTTTCCGACTGGCTGACGAGCGTGACGTACTGCTCGACCCGCTCCGCCGTGGTCGCCGCGGGGGTGACCGACACGTGCGCCGGATCAGTCAGATATTGCTTCGACAGGTCCTTGATCGACGAGGGCA
The DNA here is from genome assembly GCF_051912845.1 of Tsuneonella sediminis. Taxonomy (NCBI): domain Bacteria; kingdom Pseudomonadati; phylum Pseudomonadota; class Alphaproteobacteria; order Sphingomonadales; family Erythrobacteraceae; genus Tsuneonella; species Tsuneonella sediminis. The sequence goes on from NZ_JBNCBU010000001.1 coordinate 534,808, forward strand.
TCGTGGCGCTGAAGAGCAGCGTCTGCCGCTCCTTCGGCATAAGCGCGACAAGCTTCCTCAACGCGTGGATGAATCCGAGGTCGAGCATCTGATCGGCCTCGTCGAGGACGAGGATCTCGACCCCGTCCAGCCTGAATGCCTTCTGGTCGACGAGATCGAGCAGCCGGCCCGGCGTGGCGACGAGAATGTCGGTCCCGCGATGCAGCTTGTTGCGGTCCTTGCCGACCGAGGTGCCGCCGACGACGACCGAGACCTTGAGGCCGGTGAAACCGCCGTAGTCCTCGGCGCTCTTGGCGATCTGGCCGGCCAGCTCGCGCGTCGGTGCAAGCACCAGCATGCGGCATGACTTGAACGGCGTCTGGCGGCCGGATTCGCGCAGGTTGTCGATGCTGGGCAGCATGAACGCGGCGGTCTTGCCGGTGCCGGTCTGCGCGATGCCGAGGAGGTCGCGGCCGCCCAGCACGAGCGGGATGGCCTGCGTCTGGATCGGCGTGGCGACGGTGTAGTTCTTCTGCTCCAGCGCCTGGAGGATGGGCTGCGAGAGCCCGAGTTGTTCGAATGACATGATAAGTAAAACTCGTATGCGAGCGACAGCGCGCGGCAGCCTTGGCGGCGCGCGCGTTCGCGGTGGTGGTTCTAACCGCCCGCGTGAAATGGGAAGTCGCTTGAAATCAGGATCGAAGCGCGCGCCGGGGCGGTGTGACCGCCGCTTCACGCTGGCAAGGCGCGCATCGGTTCGGACGGGCAGATGGTGCAGCGCGGCAAAAAAGTCAATGACAAACATCCGTTTGCCCACGCCACCGCTGCGGCCCTTCCAGCCGGGCCCCGGGGTCGCCCGTCCCAGGAAGACGGCTAATCGCCCAGCCCGGCCGCCTCCAGCAGGGCCTCGGTGCTGGGGTCGAACTTGCCACCCCCCGCCTCGATATCCTTTGCCATCTTTTTGCCGAGCTCGACGCCAAACTGATCGAACGGGTTGATCCCAATCAGGACCGCGTTCGCGAAAGTGCGGTGTTCGTGGAAGGCGATCAACGCGCCCAGCGCGGCGGGATCGACGTCGTCGAGAAGAATCGTGGCGCTCGGTCGGTCGCCGGGAAAGAGGCGCGCGGGGTCCTTGCCGTCGGCGGCCATGCTGCCACCCGCCATCAGCGCCGCGCCCTGCGCAAAGCAGTTGGTCAGCAGTATCTCGTGGTGTGCGGGATCGAGGGCGTCGCCCGGCGCAATGCTGGCGATGAAATCGACTGGCACCTCGACCGTGCCCTGATGCAGCAGCTGAAACACGGCGTGTTGACCGTCGGTCCCCACACCGCCCCAGGTGATCGGGGCGGTCGGCCCGTCGACCGGCGCTCCTTCAGCCGTCACTCGCTTGCCGTTCGATTCCATCTCGAGCTGCTGGAGGTAGAACGGCAGCAGCGCGAGCCGCTCGTCATACGCGAAGACGGCACGGGTCTGGCACCCGCGCACGCGGGTGTAGAACTGATCGGCAAACGCCGCGCGCAGCGGAAGGTTCGCGCGCCCGTCGGCATCGCGGAAATGCACGTCGATCGCGTTGGCACCGGCCAGCATGGCGTCGAATGCGTCCCACCCCGCGCCGAGCGCGATCGGGAACCCGATGCTCGACCACAGCGAGTAGCGCCCGCCGACGCTTTCCGAGAACGGCAGCACGCGGGTTTCGTCCACGCCCCATTCCACAGCCTTTTCGGGCGCGGCGGTCAGCGCGACGACCCGGCCGTAGGGGTCGGCCACGCCGCTGTGCCGCAGCCAGTCGATCGCGCTGGCGGCATTGGTCATGGTCTCGATCGTCGTAAACGTCTTGCTCGCGACCGCGATCAGGGTCGTCGCCGGATCGCACGCCGCGAATGCCTGTTCGAGCGCCAGCCCGTCGATATTCGACACGACGTGGACATCGACCAGCGCGCCATCCCGGGCCAGCGCATCGATCGCCAGCTTCGGGCCAAGCGCCGATCCGCCAATGCCGATATGGATCAGGTGCCGTATCTTGCCCAGCGCTCCCCGGTGTATCGCATCGACCAGAAGGTGCATCCGGTGGTGGAACTCGGCCGCTTCCTCGACCGCTTCCTTGGCCCCGATACCGCGCTGGGCGGTGTGCTCGGCCGCGCGGCCCTCGGTCACGTTGACGGTCGCACCCGCGAGCAGCGCGGCCCGCTTGCCGGCGAAGTCGCGCGCCGCGGCGAGATCCTCGAACGCGGTCAGCAATGCGTCGTCGAGGTGGGTCTTCGACCAGTCGAAGATCGCCCCGCCTTCCTCCCAGTCCAGCCGTGCCGACAACTTGCCGACCCGGTCCGCATCGCTCGCGTAAAGCTGCGCCAGCGTGCGCTGCGGGGTGGATTGGATGGCCTGCCAGGCGTTCCGGACGGCGTCGCTCATGAATATCCTTTCCTACTGCCCGCCCGGGCGATTAGAGGGGCGGCGATGATCGATAGCGTCCCCCCGAGCGTGCGGCCACCTTTCGAATGCCGCGAAAACGTATTCCCGAAAGCATGTTCTTCTTTTCCGGGACTGTGTGACAGGCGTGACAGGGAACGGACGGGGCCTGCCGGATGACCGCCGACAGCACGACCGCCGGTACCGCCACGGCCGAGCAGGACAGGGAGACCTGGGGCAGCTTCGCCGCGTTCGTCCTGAAGCTGGCGTTGGCGGTGTTCGTCTTTCGCAGCTTCTTCTTCTCGTTCTACACGATCCCCAGCGAATCGATGCTCCCCCGGCTGTGGAACGGCGACTACTTCATCGCCGCCAAGTGGCCCTACGGCTATTCGCGCTGGTCTCTGCCCTTCAACCTGCCGCTGATCCCGGGCCACGTGCTGGGCAGCCTGCCCGAGCGCGGCGACGTGGTCGTTTTCAAGCACCCGGTCGACAAGGTCGATTACATCAAGCGCGTGATCGGGCTGCCGGGCGATACCGTCGCGTTGCGCGCGGGGCAGGTCATTCTCAACGGCGTGCCGGTCAAGCGCGAGATCATCGGCGACTTTTCCATCCCGCAGTCTCCCAACACCGGGTGTGCGTGGGGCGGACGGGCGGCAGGCGCGGCCTGTTCGTATACCCGCTTCCGCGAGACGCTTCCCTCGGGCGCGAGCTACGACACGCTCGACTTCGGCCGGACACCGCAGGACGATTTCGGCCCCGTGGTGGTGCCACGGAGGCAGGTGTTCGTGCTGGGGGACAACCGCGACAATTCGCAGGACAGCCGATTTCCAGCGATGCCGGGCGGCGGCGTCGGCCTGATCCCGGATGAATTGCTGGTCGCCCGCGCCAGCGCGATGGTGTGGTCGACCGACGGGTCGGCAAGCTGGATCAAGCCTTGGACATGGCTGACGGCGGCCCGCTGGTCGCGCATTGGGCACGCGATATGACGGCTTGCCGGCTCTCCCCCGAAACCCGCGCCTGGCTTGAACAGACCGGCTTCACCGTTCGCGACGAGGCGGTCTGGCGCGCGGCACTGACGCACGGCAGCACCGGCGAGGCGGTGAACTACGAGCGGCTCGAATGGCTCGGCGACCGGGTCCTTGGCCTGGCGATCTCCGAATGGCTCTACGCCAGCGACGACGCGCCGGAGGGCCAGCTTGCCCAGCGGCTCAACGCGCTGGTCAGCCGCGACACCTGCGCGTGCACCGCGCGCGACATCGGCGTTCCCGCGCATCTGCGCCTCGGCAAGCAGGCACGCGACGACGGGGCGCACGACAGCGACAACGTGCTGGGCGACGTGATGGAAGCACTGCTGGGCGCCAACTTCATCGAAGCCGGGTTCGATGCCACGCGCGGCCTCGTGCGGCAGATCTGGGCGGAAGCGGTCGAAGGGCGCAGGGGCCGGTCGAAACATCCCAAGTCGGCGCTCCAGGAATGGGCGGCCGGCAACCGCCGCAAGCCTCCCGAATACGCGATGCTGGAACGGTCCGGTCCCGATCACAACGCCCGTTTCACGGTGCGGGTGACCGTCGCCGGCGTCGGGGAGGTCGAGGCCGACGGTTCGAGCAAGCAGGCGGCCGAGACCGCCGCCGCCAAGGCATTCATGGAGAAGTACGGATGACCCGCTGTGGATTCGTCGCCGTCATCGGCGCGCCGAACGCCGGCAAGTCGACCCTTGTCAACGCGCTGGTCGGCCAGAAGGTCGCGATCGTCAGCGCCAAGGCGCAGACGACCCGGGCGCGGCTGATGGGCATCGCCCTTGAGGGCGATACGCAGATGGTGCTGGTCGATACACCCGGCATCTTCGAACCCCGCCGCCGGCTCGACCGCGCTATGGTGAATGCTGCGTGGGACGGCACCGAGGCGGCCGACGCGGTGCTGCTGGTGGTCGATCCGGTCAAGCAGCGCCGCCACGAGCTTGAACCCCTGCTCGAGGCGCTGGGCCACCGGCCCGAACGCAAGATCCTGGTGCTGAACAAGGTTGACGTCGCGAAGAAGGAACCGCTGCTCGTCCTCGCGCAGGAACTGACCGGCAAGGTCGATTTTGCCGAGGTGTTCTTCGTCTCGGCCCAGACCGGCGACGGGGTGGCCGAGATGAAGGCCGCCCTCGCCGCGATGATGCCCGAGGGCGAATGGGTCTATCCCGAGGACCAGGTATCCGACGCGAGCGAGCGCCTGCTCGCCGCCGAGATCACGCGCGAGCAGCTCTACCGCCAGCTGCACGAGGAATTACCCTATGACAGCGCGGTGCGCCCCGAAAGCTATACCGTGCGCAAGGACGGCAGCGTCGAAATTCACCAGCAGATCGTCGTCGGCCGCGACACCCAGCGGGCGATCGTGCTCGGCAAGGGTGGCGCGAAGATCAAGGCGATCGGCGAGGCCGCGAGACTGGAACTGGCCGAACTGCTGGGGCAGAAGGTCCACCTCTTCCTTCACGTGAAGGTCGAGGAGAACTGGGCCGAAAGCCGCGAGATTTTCGAGGAAATCGGGCTCGACTGGGTGCGGTGACCTCGCCGCTGACCCCACGCCCCGGCGATCGCTTCGCGGCATTCTTCACGAAGCTGGACAGCGGCAACTTCGTGTACCGCCCACCCGGAGCGGCCAACGGCCTCATCGTGAGCAGCGCCGACTACGAGGGCCTGCTTCGGCGTCTCGGGCAGCGGCGGAAGCTGGCCCTCGTCCTGCGCTGGCTCGTGATCGCGGGGTCCGTAGCCTGGGGTATCCGCGATTACGACAGGAGCGGTTCCGTTTTCGCGTTCGTCATCCCGTTCGCACTCGGCTGCGGGATCGCCTTCCTGCTGAGCCTGTGGACACACCTCGACCTGCTGCGACCGTTCGAACGCGACCGCCGCCGCCTCGGAAAGGACGGCGGGACCGGCCGCACCCTGCATTAGGCGCTCGAGCCTAGCGCTTCTTCGCGATCTCGATCCCGTTCTTCTTGGCGAAGTCCTTGGTCGATTCCTCGCTGCGCCCCAGCGCCTTCGCGATCTCCTTGAGCCCCTTGCCCTTGCCCGCGAGCGTGCGGAGGGTGCCCGCCTCCTCGGCCTTCCACGGCTGCTTGTGCCGCTCGAAATGATCTTTCGCCATCAGCCTGCCTTCGCCTTCTTGGGGACCGCTTTTTTCGGAGCGGCCTTCTTCTTTGCAGGTGCCTTCTTGGCCGCGGCCTTGCGACCCTTCTTCTTCGCGGGGCCCTTGGCCGCGCGGGCATCGATCAGCTCGATCGCCTGCGCCTCGGTCACGTCCTCGGGCCTCGCGTCCTTGGGCAGCGTCGCGTTGGTCGTCCCGTCGGTGACGTAGGGGCCGTACCGGCCGGGCATGACCTTCATCTCGCCGCCGCTGGTCGGGTGCACTCCCAGGACCTTGATCGGCTCGGCCTTGGCGCGCCCACCGCCCGCGCCGCGGTTGGCAGCCTGCGCGAGGATGTCGACCGCGCGGTTCATGCCCACCTCGAACACCTCGCGGGTGCTCGACAGCTTGCCGTACTTGCCGTCGTGGCGGAGGTACGGCCCATAGCGGCCGATGTTCGCCTCGATCTCCTTGCCGGTATCGGGATGGGTCCCGACAATGCGTGGCAGGCTCAGCAGCTTCAGTGCCCATTCCAAGTCGAAGTCATCAAGGTCCTTGGGGATCGAGGCGCGCTTGGCGTCCTTGCCCTCGCCCAGCTGGACGTAGGGGCCGAACCGGCCCGTCTTGCGCTCGACCTCCAGGCCAGTTTCGGGGTCCTTGCCCATCGAGCCGTCGCCTTCGCCGGCGCCCGATCCGCCCGGGTTGGCGAACTGACGGGTGAACTTGCACTCCGGGTAGTTGGAGCAGGCGATGAACGCGCCGAACTTGCCGCCGCGCAGGGATAGCCGACCGCCGCTGCGCCCTTCGGCGACGCAGGTCTGGCACTCGCGCGGGTCATGCCCGTCCGCACGCGGAGGGAAAAGATAGTCGGAGAGGTATTCGTCGAGCGCTTCGGTCACTTCCGACGGCTTGCGCTCCATCACGTCTTCGGTCTTGGGCTTGAAATCGAGCCAGAACTGGCGAAGCAGCTTCTTCCAGTCCTCCTTGCCGTCCGAGACGACATCGAGCTCGTCCTCCATCCCCGCGGTGAAATCGTAGGCGACGTAGCGATCGAAGAAGCGTTCGAGAAACGCCGTCAGCAACCGGCCGGATTCCTCTGCGAAGAAACGGTTTTTCTCCATCCGCACGTACTCGCGGTCGCGCAGCGTCTGGATCGTCGAGGCATAGGTCGAGGGGCGACCGATGCCCAGCTCCTCGAGCCGCTTGACCAGGCTGGCTTCCGAAAAGCGGGGCGGCGGCTGGGTGAAGTGCTGCGTGGCGTCGACCCCGGTCTTGGCGGGGCTGTCGCCCTTGCGCATCAACGGCAGCAGGTTATCGTCGTCGTCCTCGCCCTTCTGGTCGAAGCTTTCTTCGTAAACCGCGAGGAAGCCGGGGAACTTCACCACCTGGCCCGTCGCGCGCAGTTCGTGCCGGCCCGTCGGATCGCGCAGCGTCACGGTGGTCCGTTCCAAGCTGGCAGCCGCCATCTGGCTCGCCATCGCCCGCTTGAAGATCAGGTCGTAAAGCTTCGCCTCGTCGCCCGCCCCCGCACGTTCGCGCCCGAAGTCGGTCGGACGGATCGCCTCGTGGGCCTCCTGCGCGTTCTTCGCCTTGGTCTGGTAGATGCGGGGCTTTTCGGGAAGATAGTGCCCGCTGAACCGGTCGCTGATCGCCCGGCGGCACGCGCTGATCGCGCTGCCGTCCATCTGCACCCCGTCGGTCCGCATGTAGGTGATCGCGCCCGCTTCGTAGAGCGATTGCGCAAGTCGCATCGTGTGACTGGCCGAATAGCCGAGCTTGCGTGCGGCTTCCTGCTGCAATGTCGAGGTCGTGAACGGCGGAGCGGGATTGCGCTTGAGGGGCCGGGTCTCGACCTCCTCGACCGTGAAGCGCGCTTCCTCGACGGCCTTTTTCGCAGCGTTCGCAGTGCCTTCGTCACCGATCGACAGGCGTTCGAGCTTCCTGCCGTCGTAGGTCACCAGCCGCGCATCGAACGCCGTGCCGTCGTGCTGCATGTGCGCGACGACCGACCAGTATTCCTGCGCGACGAACGCCTCGATCTCGCGTTCGCGCTCGACGATGAGGCGCAGCGCAACCGACTGCACGCGTCCCGCGCTCTTGGCGCCGGGCAGCCGCCTCCAGAGAACCGGCGAGAGCGTGAAGCCGTACAGGTAGTCGAGCGCCCGGCGCGCGAGGTAGGCGTCGATCAGGTCCTGGTCGAGATCGCGGGGCCTTGCCATCGCCTCGGTCACGGCGCCCTTGGTTATCGCGTTGAAGGTCACCCGCTGGACCTGGTCGGGCAGCGCCTTCTTCCTCGCGAGCAGGTCGCGCACATGCCAGCTGATCGCCTCGCCCTCGCGATCGGGGTCGGTGGCGAGGATCAATCTATCGGCCTTCTTGGCAAGGTCGGCGATGTCCTTCACCCGGCCCTGCTTGTCGCGGTAGACCTCCCAATCCATCGCGAAATCCTCGTCGGGCCGCACGCTGCCGTCCTTGGGCGGGAGGTCGCGGACGTGGCCGTACGAGGCAAGGACCTTGAAGTCCGACCCCAGATATTTCTCGATGGTTTTCGCCTTGGCGGGCGATTCGACGATAACAAGCTGCATGTGAGTGGTTCGGCATCCCTACGCGTATACGTGTACGCGAGGGTGGAGGGGGTCTGCGCGCTCCGTCAAGCGGTCAGGCTGACCCGCCCTCCCGCGTGCCGGACCAGAAGGCCTGCTATCTCCAGCTCGAGCAGCGCCATCTGCACCGCGGCGGGGCTTTCTCCCGACTGGCGGATCAACTCGTCGATCCCGACCGGAGCGGTTGTCAGAAGGGCGGCGACATCGGCCGGTTCGGCGCCGGCAAGCTCGTCGTGATCGAAACCATTGGCCGGCGCCGCCTCGCGGAAGGTCGATCGGGGCGTGCCGTCGAAACTGCTGAGAAGTTCGATCACCTCATCCGGCGACTGGACCAGTACCGCCCCGTCACGGATGAGCTGGTTGCACCCTGCCGCCCGCCCGTCGAGCGGGCTGCCGGGAATGGCCATCACCTCGCGCCCGGCTTCGGCGGCGAGCCGGGCGGTGATCAGCGAACCGGACCGCGGCGCGGCCTCGACCACGAGCGTCCCTGCGGCGATACCCGCGATGATCCTGTTGCGGCTGGGAAAGTGGCGGGCAAGGGGTTCGGTGCCGGGAGGCTGTTCCGCGATCAACAGGCCATGCTGCGCGACCTCCTCCTGGAGGTCCGCATGCTCGGGCGGGTAGGTCAGATCTATACCGCTTGCGATAACCCCGATGGTCGCAGGCATCGCGCCGCGGTGCGCGGCCCCGTCGATGCCGCGCGCGAGCCCCGAGACCACCGCGAGACCGGCCTCGGCCAGGGCCGCCGCGAATTCGCGCGCAAGCTTCACCGCCGCCGCCGACGCGTTGCGCGCACCCACGATCGCTACCGCCGGCTGCTGCGCCAACGACAGGTTGCCGCGCCAGGTCAGGATCGGCGGCGCACCGTCCGCCTGCGCCAGGAGCGGCGGGTATCCAGGCTGGTCATGAAACAGGTATTTCGCGTTGGCCCGGCGCACACGGGAGATTTCTTCGGCAACCCTTTCCGGCAGCGCGGCCGCATAGGCCCTCCCCCCTCGCTTCCCGAGGTCGGGAAGGGCGTCGATCGCCGCCTCGGCCGTGCCGAACCGGGCGAGGAGCTGGCGGTAGGTGACGGGTCCGATGTTCGGCGAACGCAGCAGCCGGATGCGCGCGAAAGCCTCTTCCTGCGCAAGGCTCACGATTTATCGCCGACCCTCGGTTCCTCGCCTCGCACCAGTCGGCCGATGTTCGCGCGGTGCTGGAAGTAGACCACGACCGCCACGGCAACCAGCGTGACTACCAGGTCTCCGTGACCCATGAGCCACGCCGCGAGGGGAGCCGCGGTCACTGCGCTGAGCGAGGCGACCGACGAAATCCGGGTGGCGACGGCGGCGAGCGCCCACACCGCCGCGCAGACCAGGAACACCGGCCACGACAGGGCCAGCAGCACGCCCGCCGCGGTAGCGAAGCCCTTGCCCCCCTTGAACCGCAGCCAGACCGGAAAACAGTGCCCCACGATCGCCGCTACCGCCGCCACGCCTTCCGTGCCGGGCCAGAAGAGTGCCGAAAGCAGCACCGCCGCCGCGCCCTTGCCCGCGTCGAGCACGACGGTCGCCGCGGCAAGCCCCTTGCGCCCGGTACGAAGAACATTCGTTGCCCCGATGCTGCCCGACCCGATCTGGCGCACGTCGCCGGCGCCGAACGCGCGGGTCAGAAGCAGGCCGAACGGGATCGAGCCGAGCAGGTATCCGGTCACGGCGGCCAGGATGAAATCTGTCTGCAACATTTGTCCCCGTGCGCACCGAGCTTGTCGAATTGCCGCGCAAGCCCCTAAGCGCGACGCTAGAAGCACGGCCCGACTTCGACAAGATCGGCCCGCACGGGTTTGGAGTTTTCGCGTGGATCCCGCCGCCCCCATCCTGCTGTTCGATTCCGGCGTCGGCGGGCTTTCCGTCCTTGCCGAACTCCGCAAGGTCCTGCCCGCGGCGCCGGTAATCTATGCCGCGGACACAGCTGGCCTGCCCTATGGCGCGAAGACCGAGGCCGAGATCGCCGCGCGGGTCGCGGGACTGCTCGGCGTCCTGTCCGAACGGTACAGGCCGCGCCTGGCAACGATCGCATGTAACACCGCCAGCACGATTGCGCTCGGCATGGTGCGCGAAGTGCTCAACATCCCGATCGTCGGCACCGTCCCGGCGATCAAGCCCGCCGCGGCGCTGACCCGGACCGGCACCATCGGTCTGCTCGGTACGGCGGCGACGATACGCCAGGGTTACGTGGACCGGCTCGAGCGGGAATTCGCTTCGGACAAGCATCTGATCCGGCATGCCGCGCCTGAACTCGTCGCAGCGGCCGAGGCGAAGCTCAGAGGTGACCGGGTCGACGTGGCGGCCATCGAGCGGGCGGCAACCGCGCTGCGCGTGGGAGCCGGCGACCGGCGGGTCGATACCGTCGTCCTTGCATGCACCCACTTTCCGCTCCTGGCCGATGAACTGGCCGAGATCTTTGGCCCCGAGGTGCGCTTCGTCGACGGGGCAGAGGGCATAGCGCGCCGTATCGCGAACCTGACCGAGGGCCAGGAATTTATCCGACAGCGTCCCGACCGGGCGGTTTTCACCGCAGAGCCGGCCCGCTCCGAAGCTTTCGCCAGCGCCCTGCAATCCTTCGGCCTTCACGAGACAGGCCGAATCTAGTCGCGAACGATTCGCAAAGATCACGGTGGAAATCTTGCGCCCGCAGCGGTAGGGCCGAATGGTTGCCGACGGACGGGACATCCACGTGAATTACGACCATATCTTCGACCAGGCGATCGATCGGCTCCACGCCGAAGGCCGCTACCGGGTGTTCATCGACATCCTGCGCAACAAGGGCGCGTTCCCGAACGCGCGGTGCTTTCACGGCCACAACGGGCCGAAGCCGGTCACAGTCTGGTGCTCCAACGACTACCTCGCGATGGGCCAGCATCCCAAGGTCATCGCCGCGATGGAAGAGGCGCTGCACGACGTCGGCGCCGGATCCGGCGGCACGCGCAACATCGGCGGCAACACGCACTACCACGTCCAGCTCGAAAGCGAACTCGCAGACCTCCACGGCAAGGAGGCGGCGCTGATCTTCACCAGCGGCTATGTATCCAACGACGCCACGCTGTCGACGCTCGCCAAGCTACTGCCCGGCTGCGTGATCTTCTCCGACGAGCTGAACCACGCGAGCATGATCGCCGGTATCCGCAATTCCGGGTGCGAGAAGCGCGTCTTCCGCCACAATGACGTCGCGCACCTGGAAGAGCTGCTCGCGGCCGAAGATCCCGACGCGCCCAAGCTGATCGCGTTCGAAAGCGTCTACTCGATGGACGGGGACGTCGCCCCGATCCACGCGATCTGCGATCTTGCGGAAAAGTACAACGCGCTGACCTACATCGATGAAGTCCACGCGGTCGGCATGTACGGCAAGCGCGGCGGCGGCATCTCCGAGCGCGACGCGGCCGCGCACCGGATCGACATCATCGAGGGAACGCTGGGCAAGGCCTTCGGCGTGATGGGCGGATACATCGCCGCCGACCGCAAGGTGGTCGACTGCATCCGCAGCTACGCTCCCGGCTTCATCTTCACCACTTCGTTATCGCCCGTCCTGGTCGCCGGCGTGCTCGCCTCCGTCCGCCATCTCAAGGGATCGAGCGAAGAACGCAACGGCCAGCAGGCCGCCGCTGCGCGGCTGAAGGCGATGTTCCGCGAAGCCGGGTTGCCGGTGATGGACAGCACGACCCACATCGTTCCCCTGATGGTGGGCGATCCGGTGCGCGCCAAGAGGATCAGCGACATCCTCCTCGCCGAGTACGGGATGTACGTCCAGCCGATCAACTTCCCCACCGTCCCGCGAGGCACGGAGCGGTTGCGGTTCACGCCCGGACCCGCGCATGACGAGAGGATGATGCGCGAGCTGACGTCTGCCCTGGTCGAGATCTGGGACCGCCTCGAAATCGGGGTCGCTCAGGCGGCCTGACTTTCGACTCGGTTCGTCGAATGGGACTTTCGCTTAGGTCCCTGTAAACCATTCGGTCGTATGAATTCGTGACCATTCCAGGGCGGAATGGCGCGCAACGGACGGACATGGCTGTCAGGAACCTTTTGAAGGGCTTCTCAGGAAGCCAGCATGACGCGGTGAGCGACCTCACCAGCAACGGTCTGCGCGCGGCCGTCCTCGATGACTTCGAACAGACCGGGATCGCATGGATCTGGGCCTCCGACGCCGAAGGCATCCTCAGCTACCTCTCCCCTGCCGCCGCCGAGGCGCTCGACATTCCGCTACCGACCCTGCTCGGACAGCCCCTGGCGAGCCTGTTCGAGACCGATCCCGACGACCCGGACAACCGCTCCGGCCGCCCGCTGGGTTTCCAGGTGAAGGCTCGCAACCGGATCACCGATATGGTCGTGCGGTGCACCCTGCCCGAGGCAAGAACCGGCCGCCCGGTCTGGCTGTCGCTTTCGGGCCAGCCGAAGATCGATGCGGGCGGCAGGTTCCACGGCTATCGCGGCGCGGCCAAGGACGTCTCGGTCGAATATCAACGCAAGATCGAGGACCAGCGGCTCGCGGAATTCGATTCGCTGACCAGTCTGTACAACCGCCACCGGATGAACCGGCGGCTTGAGAGTGTCCTTGCCGCCTACAAGGCAGCCAAGCGTGTCTGCGCGCTGATGATGCTCGACCTCGACCGGTTCAAGCAGGTCAACGACACGATGGGCCACCCGGCCGGTGATGCGCTTCTCCAGCAGGTCGCCGAGCGGCTGCGCAATGTGATCGGCGACCGCGGAGAGATCGGCCGTCTCGGCGGCGACGAGTTCCAGGTCATCCTGCCCGACATGGACGATCGCGGGAAACTGGGAGAACTGGCCGAGAAGATCATCCAGATCGTGTCCCAGCCCTACCCGATCGACGACAAGCGTGCGATCATCGGCACCTCGGTCGGCGTCGCGATAGCGCCGTACGACGGGCTGGAGCCCGACGAGTTGACCCGCGCATCCGACCTTGCCCTGTACGCGGCCAAGAACGGCGGCCGCGGCCAGTTCCGGTTCTATTCCGCCGACCTCAAGGACGAGGAAGAGGAGCGCGCGCTCCTGCTCGACGACCTGCGCGAGGCGCTCGCGGCGGACGAACTGCAACTCCACTACCAGCCCGTAGTGCGGATCGCCGACAACCATGTCGTGGGCATGGAAGCACTGATGCGCTGGGAGCACGAGGAACGCGGATGGGTCCCGCCGGGCACGTTCATCCCCGTCGCCGAGGAATCGAGCCTGATCGGTCCCTTGGGCGAGTGGGCACTTCACCGCGCGTGCAGGGATGCGACCGAGTGGCCTGCTACCGTTCGCGTCGCGGTCAACGTCTCGGCGCGCCAGTTCACCGCGAACGGGTTCGTCGAGGTCGTCGCCGCGGCGCTCGAGGAAAGCGGACTTGCGCCCGACCGGCTCGAGCTCGAACTCACCGAAAGCGTCTTCATGGGCGACAGCGAGACGACCGAGGCGACTTTCGCGGCGCTCAAGAAACTGGGCGTCCGCCTCGCGCTCGACGATTTCGGGACCGGCTACTCCTCGCTCAGCTACCTGCGTTCGGCACCGTTCGACAAGCTCAAGGTCGACAAGAGCTTCGTCGACACCTGTACCCAGAAGGATCAGAACAGCGCCAAGATCATCACCGCGATCATTGGCCTGTCGAAGGCGCTGGGAATGGAAACCACCGTCGAAGGCGTGGAAGCCTTCGACCAGCTCGACGTGGTCAAGAAGCGGGGGGCCGAACTGGTCCAGGGGTGGATCTATTCCAAGGCGATGCCACAGCCGGTAGTGCTCGCGAACATCACTTCGGGCGAATTCAAGATCGAGCCGAGCGGCCCGGACAAGCACCGCGCCGACCGCCGGTCGATGTTCCGCCGCGTGGGCATCATCCATGGCGATCACCGCTACGAGGCGGTGATTCGCGACCTGTCGAAGAACGGCGCGTTCATCGAGGGACTCGTCGGCGTGCCCAAGGGCACGCAGTTCGTGCTCGATCTTGGCGGCGGGCAGCTGGTCGTGTGCGAGGTGATGCGCTCGGAAGGGGCGCAGATCGGCGTCGAGTTTGAATCGCCGCTCGTCAGCGACGGTGCGGGGGGCCTGTGCACTCGCCATCGCGTTAGCCCCTATGCCCTCGCTGCCGCCGGGATGCCGCTGACCTCGCTCGCCCAGGGCGGCGCGACGCCGCTCGGCCAGCAGCAGTCACCGAGCAGTCCCCCACAGTTCATGCAGGTTCAGGTCGGCAGCGGGGGCTGAAGGCTTTACCCGGGCGGCCGAGGCGGTATGCCGGTTGCCATGAACAACCCATCGCCCCTCTCCTACGACGATGTCGTCCTCGGCCGCCGCTCGATCCGCGGGTACCTCGACAAGCCGGTATCGCGCAAACTGATAGAAGAGGTGCTCTCGCTTGCCGTGCGCGCGCCCTCGTCGATGAACACCCAGCCCTGGCACTTTCACGTCATTACCGGCGAGCCGCTCGACCGCATTCGTCGCGGCAATACCGAAAACATCCTCGCCGGCGTACCGGACAGCCGCGAGTTCCGTCGGGGTAGCGCTTTTGCGGGCGTTCACCGCGAACGGCAGGTCGAGGTAGCCAAGCAACTGTTCGGGGCAATGGGGATCGAGCGCGACGACAAGGATGGGCGACAGGACTGGGTCCTGCGGGGCTTTCGGCAGTTCGACGCTCCGGTCTGCGTCATCGTGACCTACGATCGCGTGCTCGACGACGGGGACGACGCCAAGTTCGATTGCGGCGCGGTGACCACCGCGCTCGTGAACGCCGCGTGGTCCCGCGGGCTCGGCTGCGTGATCAACTCGCAAGGGATCATGCAAAGTCCTGTCGTGCGCGAGCACGCCGGAATCCCCGACGATCAGGTGATCATGAAAGCGGTGGCGATGGGCTGGCCGGACCACGGTTTCCCCGCGAACGCGGTGGTAAGCAAACGCAAGACCGTCGCCGAGGCCGCACGGTTCATCGGGTTCGGAGATTGACCCCGACACCCGCGCGGGCGCACACTTGCCTCCAATGGAGACACCTGATGGCCACTGCTGCCGTTCACGACGAGACCGCTGGCGCCGGTTCGCTCGACATTCGCCCGCTTACCCCGGCGATCGGAGCGGAAATCCACGGCATCGACCTGGCCGCGCCCGATGTCACTGCCCGGATACCCGAAATCAGGGCGGCGCTCCTGGACTTCGGCGTCATTTTCTTCCGCGACCAGCACCTCACCCCCGCCCAGCATATCGCCTTCGCACGGCACTTCGGTGATCTCGAAATCCACCCGGCGACGCCGCGAAGCCAGCCCGACCCGGAAATCCTCCGCATCGAGCACGGCCCGGACAGCCGGGGCCGGGAAAACAACTGGCATTCCGATGTCACCTGGCGGGAATGCCCGTCGCTCGGATCGATCCTGCGCGCGGTCGAAGTGCCGGAAGTGGGCGGAGACACCCTGTTCGCCAACATGCACCTCGCCTACGAACGGCTGAGTCCGGAAATGAAGCGATTTTGCGCGGGTCTTACCGCCGTACACGACATAGCGCGGGTCTTCGCCAAGCGCCTCGGCAAGACAACCGAGGATCTGCACGAACGCTATCCGCCGATGCGCCATCCGGTGATCCGTACGCATCCCGAAAGCGGCAAGCAGGTGATCTACGTCAATGTCGGCTTCACCAGCCACATCGAGGGGCTCAGCGAGAAGGAAAGCCGCTGGCTGCTCGACCATCTCTACGCGACCGCCGCCGATCCGGAAATCCAGTGCCGGTTTCGCTGGAAGCCGGGCTCGATCGCGTTCTGGGACAACCGCTTGTGCCAGCACCTCGCTGCGAGCGATTACTACCCTGCGCGGCGGGTGATGGAACGGGTGACGGTAGCGGGCGATCGTCCATTCTTCCGGGGCGACAACCGATGAGCGATCCGCTGGTCGATTGCGGAAACGGCTTCTGGTCGATCCGCGGCGAGTTCCGCATCGGCGGGGTCGTCAACGTCGGCACCCAGTGCGCGCTGGTCGACCGCGGGGACGGCACCTTCCTGTTCCTCGATTCCTACGCGCTCGATGACCGGACGCGATCACGGGTGGACCGGATCACGGGCGGTCCGGCCAACGTCTCAGCGATCGTGAACCTGCACCCATTTCACACCGTCCACTGCGAATGGATGCACCGGGCGTTTCCGCAGGCCGCGCTGTATGGAACGCAGCGCCATCATGAAAAATGGCCCGCTCTGCCTTGGGCAAGCGAGCGGTGCGAGAGCGAGGCGCTCGGCCTCATTTTCGGTGACATATTCGATTTCTCGGTACCGCGCGGGGTCGCGCTGGTGTGCGCGGATGAGAACATCCATTTCAGTTCGGTCCTCGCCCGTCATCGGCCAAGCCGCACGATCCACGTCGACGACACCCTGTCGTACCTGAGCGCACCGTTCCCTCTTTCGCTGCTGCCCATGACCGGCCGGCTCGACTTTCACATGACGCTCGCCAAGGCGCTCGAACCGCGCGCCGGCGCGGCGGATGATTTTCGCGGCTGGGCGATCGGTATCGGGACCGACTGGGCCGACACCGAACGCGTGGCGACCGCGCACAATACCCTGCTCGAAATTGCGCCGGGCAGCTTCCCGGAACTGGTCGGCGCCGCGCTGGGCCGGGTCAAGCCGTTGCTCGACGCGCACCGGTCAAAACACGGCTGATCAGCGCAGGCTCACCACGTTGTCGCTCGCGCGCGGATCCACGCGGTCGCCGCGGTAGAGGCTCGCCATGGGTTCGTCGTCGACGACGATCTGCTCGGCGTTGCCGAAGCCGTTGAAGCCGGTCTTCATCGCCGCGCCGTACGCGCCGAGCATGCCGATCTCGATGTAGTCGCCGGCCTGGATGTCGGCCGGCAGCATGAAGGGACCCTTCATGTAGTCGGCATCGTCGCAGGTCGGCCCGTAAAAGGCGAACTCGGCAAGCGGTTGCTCGAGGTCATCCTCGAGCGCGCGGACGGGAAAGCGCCAGTCGATGTGCGCGGCATCGAACAGCGCGCCATACGCGCCGTCGTTGATGTAGAGTTCCTCGCCGCGACGCTTTTCAACCCGCACGACGAGCGAGGAATATTCGGCGCACAGCGCGCGGCCCGGCTCGCACCACAGCTCGGCGTTGTAGGCGATCGGCAGCGCCTCGAAGTGGCGGTGGATGATCGCGAAGTAATCCTCGAGCGGCGGCGGCTCCATACCGGGGTATTCGCTCGGGAAGCCCCCACCCACGTCGACGACGTCGATGACCACCGAAGCCTCGGCTACCGCGGCACGCACTCGCTCAAGCGCCTGGACGTAGGCGAAAGGCGTCATCGCCTGGCTGCCGACGTGGAAGCACACGCCCAGCCAGTCGCAGTGCTGGCGCGTGACGCGCAGCAGTTCGGCCGCATCGGCAAGGTCGACGCCGAACTTGGCAGCGAGGCTGAGCTCGGAATATTCGGAGCTTACGCGCAGGCGCACGAGTAGCCGCAGGTCCTTCGCCTGCTCGCCGTCTTCGCCGCGGGTGGCATCGATGATCTTCTCCAGCTCCTCGATCGTGTCGAGGCTGAAGGTCTTCACGCCATGCTCGAAATAGGCTTCGCGGATCGCCCGGGGCGTCTTCACCGGGTGCATGAAGCACAGCGTCGCCTCGGGCAGCTCGGCGCGCACGAGCCGGACTTCCGCGATCGAGGCGACGTCGTAGTGCGTCACCCCGCTGCCCCACAGGATGCGGATCAGTTCGGGCGAGGGATTAGCCTTCACAGCGTAGAGCGACCTGCCCGGAAACTTCTCGACGAAGAAACGGGCGGCGCGCGCAGCGGCGTGCGGGCGGTTGAGAATGACCGGTTCGTCCGGCGCGAGGGCGCGAACTACAGACCGGGCGTCAGGATGATGGTGCAACTCAAGGGACCCCCAAACGGTTTTGTTCGGACAAGGCAGCCTTGCGGTTATGGAAGTCCCCTTGGGGCTGCGGGGTGCGCGTATATCGGCGCGCGCGTGAACCGCAAGTGAAAATGAGCGGTTTGCGAAACAACCTTGCGCCGGACGGGGCGTGCCTCAGCTCCGTTCAGCTGAGCCTGTCGCGAAAGTCCTCGTAGCCGAACTGCTTGATCTGCTCGAGCGAATCGGTGTCGCTGTCCCACAGCCAGATCGATGGCAGCTGCACCCCGTTAAAGGTGTTGGTCTTGACCATCGAGTAGTGAGCCTGGTCGAGGAACGCGATGCGTTCACCGGGCTCGTTGGGCACGGGCAGGCGATAATCGCCGATAACGTCCCCCGCGAGACACGAGGGCCCACCGAGGCGGATCGGTTCGCCCTCCCCGCTCTCGTTCAGCATCGCGGGCCGGTACGGCGCTTCGATCACGTCGGGCATGTGGCAGGTGGCCGAAATGTCGACAATCGCGACAGGCAACCCGTTCCAGTGCGAATCGAGGATCGTGCCGACAAGGATGCCCGCATCGAGCGCGACTGCCTCGCCCGGCTCGAGATATATTTCTGCCCCGGTGTCATCCTTGGCGTCGCGCAGGAACTCGACCAGTTCCTCGCGCTGGTAATCGGCGCGGGTGACGTGATGACCGCCGCCCATGTTGATCCACTTGAGCTGGCCGAACCACGGCTCGATCGCGTCGAACACCGTGTCCCACGTGGCCTTCAGCGGCTCGAAATCCTGTTCGCACAGGTTGTGAAAGTGGATGCCATCGACCTGTTCCATGATTTCGGGCGTGAGCTGGTCGACCGGGAAGCCGAGGCGGCTCCCCGGGCTCGACGGATCGTAGCGCGGCACCTCGCCCTGCGGACACAGCGGGTTGATCCTGAGGCCGACATCGAAATCCTGTCCGCTCGCACGGGCTGCGTCGAGGATCGGCCGGTAGCGCTCGAGCTGGCCGGGCGAGTTGAAGATCACGTGATCCGACAGCCGGCAGACCTCCTCGAGCTCGTCGGGCTTGTAGGCGGCGCAGTACGTCGCGATCTCGCCGTCGTAGAACTCGCTGGCGAGCCGCGCCTCCCACAGCCCGCTGGTGCAGACCCCGTCGAGATACTCACCCACGATCGGCGCGACAGACCACATGCTGAACGCCTTGAGAGCGGCGAGCACCTTGATATCGGCCGCGTCGCGGATGTCGGCGAGGACCTGCAGGTTGGCGCGCAACTTCGCCGCATCGACCACGAACGCCGGCGAATCGACGCGATTGAGGTCGAACCGGGCAAAAGCCCCCGGATCGCCGGCACGGGTTTCCATCAGAAGGCGACCGGCCCGTCCAGCTCCTCGACCGTCCACGGCAAGCCGTCCGAATTCAGCATTTCCATGAACGGATCCGGGTCCATCTGCTCCATGTTGAAAACACCTTCGCCCGACCACTTGCCGGTCACCATCAGTGCGCTGCCGATCATCGCCGGAACCCCGGTGGTGTAGCTGACGGCCTGGTTGCCGGTTTCCTCGAAGGCCTTTTCGTGGCTGCAAATGTTCTTGATGTAGAAAGTCTTTTCGCCCGATCCGTCGAGCGCCTCGCCGGTGGCTATCACCCCGATGTTGGTATTGCCCTTTGTCGTCTCGCCCAGCGTTTCGGGCTTCGGCAGCACGGCGGCGAGGAACTGGAGCGGAATGATCTCCCTGCCCTGGTAGCGGATCGGCTCGATCGAGGTCATGCCGACGTTCTGCAGCACGGTCAGGTGAGTGATGTAGGCATCGCCGAAGGTCATCCAGAACCGCGCGCGCTCCAGCTCGGGGACGAACTTCGCGAGGCTTTCCAGCTCCTCGTGGTACATGAGATAGGCATTCTTCTTGCCGACCGCCTCGAAATCGAACTCGGTCTTCACCTGCATCGCCGGGGTCTCTACCCACTCGCCATTTTCCCAGTGGCGAGCGGGCGCGGTGACCTCGCGGATGTTGATCTCGGGATTGAAATTGGTCGCGAAGTGCTGCCCGTGATCGCCGCCGTTGCAGTCGAGAATGTCGAGCTGGCGGATGGTCTTGAGCTTGTGCTTCTTGAGCCACATCGTGAACACGCTGGTCACGCCCGGGTCGAAGCCGGAGCCGAGCAGCGCCATCAACCCTGCCTCCTTGAAACGGTCGTGATAGGCCCACTGCCACTTGTATTCGAACTTCGCCTCGTCCTTTGGCTCGTAGTTCGCGGTGTCGAGGTAGTTCACCCCCGCTTCGAGGCAGGCATCCATGATCGGCAGGTCCTGGTACGGCAGCGCGAGGTTGACCACGAGGCTGGGCTGCACCTTGCGGATCAAGTTGACCATCGCCGGCACTTCCTCGGCATCGATCGAGTAGGTTGCGACGTCCTGCCCGGTACGCTCCTTCACGCTGGCCGCGATCGCATCGCATTTCGATTTCGTGCGGCTGGCGAGATGAATGTCGGAGAAGATCTCCGCGTTCATCGCCATCTTGTGGACGCAGACCGAGCTCACTCCGCCCGCACCGATTACCAGGACTGTCGACATTTTGGCTCCCATCGGGATTCGCTGATTGGCTGTACAGGGCGAACGCACTAGTCGGACCGAATGTTTCGCGAAAGCCCCCGGAACCCGACGCGCGAAGGAGTGATGCGCGCCGCGCAGAAGATCGCCGCGCTCGTGCCGCCGACCCCGCTCTTGCCGGTCGAGGTCTGCGGCGTGCGCATCCATGTCAAATGCGACAACCTGCAACCGATCGGTGCTTTCAAGATCCGAGGCGCGTGGCACCGCCTGACCGACCTGACTCCTCAGGAGCGGGCGGCGGGGGTCGTAGCGGTGTCGAGCGGCAACCACGCCCAGGGCGTCGCATTTGCGGCGCGCAAGCTCGGGATCGAGGCGGCGATCGTCATGCCCGCGGATGCGCCGCGAGTGAAGCTCGCCGCGACCCGCGCGCTGGACGCCGAGGTCATCCTCTACGACCGCGCCGGGGGCGAGGATCGCGACATCATCGCCAATGCCCTGTGCGACGAGCGCGGGCGGACCCTTGTCCACGCCTACGCCGACCCGTGGGTGATCGAGGGACAGGGCAGCATGGGGATCGAGATCGCCGAACAGCTCGGCCATGAGCCCACCCGCATCGTCGTATGCTGCGGCGGCGGCGGGCTTGCGGCCGGCCTCGCGCTCGCCTGCCCTTCGAGCGCGATCGTGCCGGTGGAACCCGAAGGCTGGGACGATGTCGCGCGCAGTCTGGTCAGCGGCGAAATCCAGCGCGTGGGACCAAACCCGCCCGCGACGGCCTGCGACGCGATCCAGACGCCGAGCACTGCGCCGGTGAACTTCGCCGTTCTCAAGGACCGCGCCGAACCGGGGGTCGCCGTATCCGACGCGGAAGTGCGCGAGGCACAGCGATTCGCGTTTTCCCGGCTGCGCCTTGTGGTGGAACCCGGCGGCGCCGCGGCGCTGGCCGCCGTGCTTGCCGGCAAGGTCCCGCTCGACGATGGCACGGTGGTCACCCTGACCGGAGGCAACACCGACGCGCAGGCGTTTGCCAAGGTGCTGTCCACGAACGACTAGCCGCGTTTGACAACCCGTTGCCACGCGCGCAGTTTCGCGCCGGGTCGCGTAGAGGGGAAATCACGATGCAGGCTCAGATGCTGGCGCCGGCGGCAGTGCTCGTCGCGTGGACGCTTGTCATGTTGGTGTGGACCGCTGCCACGCGCTTTCCGGCGATGAAGCGCGCCGGGATGGATCTCGGCAAGGCAAAGCCGGGCGGGCGCGGACAGGACCTCGAAGGGGTGATCGACGAGCGCGCGAACTGGAAGTCGCACAACTACTCGCACCTCGTCGAGCAACCGACGCTGTTCTATGCTGTTTCGCTCGTAATCGCGCTGCTGGGTCCGACTCCGACCGCGATCCTGTTCGCGTGGATCTACGTCGCGCTGCGAATCGCCCATTCGCTGTGGCAGGCCCTGGTCAACGTGGTGGCGGTGCGCTTCGTGCTGTTCATGCTGTCGACTGCCGCGCTGGTCGTCCTGTCGGTCATCGCCCTTGCCATTACCCTGTTTCCCAACCCGGGAGTCGTCGCGTGATCGGGATGGAGATCCTCAAGCCCGTCGTGGCGCTGCTGGCCTGGACGATGGTCATGTGGCTGTGGATGTACGCGACCCGCATCCCGGCCATGAACAGGGCGGGCCTGGTCGAACCGGGGATGACCGGCACGACCGGCGCCGGCCTTCGCGAAAAGCTGCCCGACGCGGTCAACTGGAAGGCGGACAACTACAACCACCTGCACGAGGCGCCAACGGTGTTCTACGCGGTCGCGCTGGTCCTTGCGATCATCGGCCACGGAGACGGCCTGAATGCCGTAATCGCTTGGATTTACGTCGGGCTGCGCATCGTCCACTCGATCGTGCAGGCGACGGTGAACCGGGTGATGGTCCGCTTCGCCCTGTTCGCGCTATCGAGCCTCGCCTTGATCGCGCTGATCCTCCACGCGGCGATCCCGCTGTTCGACCTTCACTGAGGTATCAGGCGGCGGCTTCCTGCGCTGCCTGACCTTTCGCGAACTCGATCTCGGCAAGGAAACGTTCCGCGTCCAGCGCCGCCATGCACCCGGTGCCCGCCGCAGTAACCGCCTGCCGGTAGACATGGTCCATCACGTCGCCGCATGCGAATACCCCGGGTATCGCCGTCTTCGGGGTGCCCGGCTCCACCTTGAGATAGCCGCCGTCGATCATCTCGAGCTTGCCCTTGAACAGCTCTGTGGAGGGCGCGTGGCCGATAGCGACGAACGCACCGTCTGCGGCGAAATCGGTCGTCTCGCCCGTGACGGTGTCCTTGAGGACGAGGTGCGTGAGGCCGCCGGCGAGCGGGTCACCCACGAATTGCTCGACGGTCTTGTTCCACAGCACCTTGATCTTCGGATTGGCGAACAGGCGTTCCTGCAGGATCTTCTCGCTGCGCAGTTCGTCGCGGCGATGGATCAGCGTCACGTCGTCCGAATGATTGGTGAGGTAAAGCGCTTCCTCGACCGCGGTGTTGCCGCCGCCGATCACCGCGACCTTCTTGCCGCGATAGAAGAAACCGTCGCACGTCGCGCAGGCCGAAACGCCCTTGCCGCCCAGTTCCTGCTCCCCGGGAACGCCAAGCCACTTGGCCTGTGCTCCGGTCGCTATGACAAGGGTGTCCCCTTCATAGATGTCGCCGCTGTCACCGATCGCACGGAACGGAGGTCCGGACAGGTCGACGTCGACGATCGTGTCCCACATCATCCGCGTCCCCACGTGCTCCGCCTGCGCCTGCATTTCCTGCATCAGCCACGGGCCCTGGATGACGTCCTTGAAGCCCGGGTAATTCTCGACGTCGGTGGTGATCGTGAGCTGACCCCCCGGCTGGAGCCCCTGCACGACGATCGGCTCCATCATTGCGCGGGCGCCATAAATCGCGGCCGAAAGTCCGGCAGGGCCCGAGCCGATAATGAGCATGCGCGTCTTGTGGATTGCCATCGATTCCTCCGTCTCCGCGGCGAGATAGGAGCGCGACGGCCCGAAATCGAGTCGCGACCTGCCCGCTATCCCCGTCAGGCGATAAACTTCTCCCGAAGGGTGTCGCGCAGGCGCTCGTCGACACCCACTTTCTCCGCCAGCCAGCCATCGAACGAGCCTGCGATCCCGCTCGCTGTCTGGTGAAAGCGAAAGAGATAGTCCTCGTGCACCTCGAGAAGCGCGCGGATTGCCTCCTCGTCCAGCTTTCGCCCCAGCCGGGCCTCGATTCCCGGAACCGACTGCGCGCGCAGCACATGCAGCGTCGGCGACGAGTTGGTCAGCAGGAACTCGTGCTTCTGGTCGGTTTTCGAGACCCCGAGGACGTGAAGCAGGATCGTTGCCGCGATGCCGGTCCGGTCCTTGCCCGCGAAACAGTGAACCAAGCTCGCCCCGTCGCGCTCTGCGAGGGCGCGCAGATACCGGCCGAACATGACTTGCATCGCCGGATTGTCCGGCATCCGGGTGTACACCGCCATCATCCGCTCGCGGGCATACTGGGCGGTGGTCACTTCGGGCCCGACGTCCATGTGGGGCGGACTGGAGCTCGTCTCGCCGTCGTGGGCTACGACCTCGCCTCCCCAGCCGACATGGCGCCGGCACGGATTGCTCGTGCGTTCACTGACGCCGCGCAGGTCGATCACGGTGCGGATGCCGAGCGCCGCGATCGCCGCCAGGTCCGCGTCGGTCGCGCCCACGTGCTGTCCCGACCGGTAGAGCAGGCCGCGCCGGACTCTGCCCCCCTCTGCCGCGTAGCCGCCATAGTCGCGGAAGTTGTGGATGCCTTCGAATGACGGGACGTAGTGTTCGCTCATGCCGCCGCCCTGCCAGCAGCAGCAGCGGGCGGCAAGGTCACTCGGCGGCGACCGGTTGCGGGTTATGCGGCCGCAGGATCATTGTCTGCCCTTCGACACGCCACGACGCGAGGCGCGAGAGGAGGTTCATCCCGATCACGTTGGTTTCGCCGATATTCGGCGCGATGACGGCGTCGAGGCCGCCGGCCTTGATGTTGCCGAAGCGCAGCGTATCGATCGTCGTGAGTTCGGCGGAAACCGTGCCGTTGGCGGTCGATATGCGGACAGGCAAACCTCCCGAGCGGGGATTGAGGCCGGCATGGCGCGCGACCGGCACCGACACAGCCGTCAGCGTAGCGCCGGTATCGACGAGAAACGGCGCCGCAAAGCCGTTGACCTCGGCGCGAATCCAGAAATGTCCGTCGGGCGCCATCGCCACCCGGGTCTCGCCGCCTGCAACCGTCTGCGTCGGCAGCCCCAGTTCGGGCACCGCGACGTCGAGCCGCGGGTCAAATCGCGAAACCTGCAGCACGACGACGACGAGAATGCCTGCCAGCATGAGCGTGCTCGCCCCCGCGAGCGTCCGGCCGACAGCGGAACCGCGACGCGCGATCGCGCTTCCTACGAAACTGCCGACGATCGCGGCGACAGTCGCCATCAGCAGACCCGACCGCGGAACTTCGCGGATGATGTCGGCGGCAGCGTCAACGATCGATTTGAAGTCCATCTTCCACGAGATAATAGCGCACCACCGCTTTCGCCACCATGACTAGGGCGCGCTGCGCGGCACCGTCGCATCGGCGAGTATCATCGAGAACCGGTCCTGCGAATCGGTCCACCGCCTGAGCGGGGTCCACCCGCCAGCCAGCAACAGCAGCGTCGCGCTGCGGCGCGAGAACTTGTGGCTGTTTTCGGTATGGATCGTCTCGCCCTCGCGCATCTCGAACCGGCGCCCGGCAACCTCGAAGGCGATATCGCGCGTCGCCTGCAGGTGCATTTCGATGCGCGCGAAGTCGTCGTTCCACCGGGCAACATGCCGCAGTGCGTCGAGGGGAAGCGTGCCGCCTAGTTCACGGTTGATCCGCGCCGCGAGATTGCAGTTGAACCGCGCGGTTACCCCGGCCGCGTCGTCATACGCCGCCTCGAGCACCGGCGCCTCCTTGATGAGGTCCATGCCGATCAGCAGCTGACTGCCCTCGCCCAGCGTCGCCCGCATCGTCCGCAGAAGGTCGGTTGCGGTGCGGGCGACCATGTTGCCGATCGTCGAGCCGGGGAAGAAACCGAGCTTGGGCATGTCGGCCACCGCGCTTGGCAATTCTACCTTGCGCATGAAGTCGGCCTCGACCGGATGGACCGGGAGCCCGGGAAACTTCGCTGCCAGCGCTTCTGCCGATGCGCGCAGGAAGTCGCCGGCGATGTCGAGGGGGACATAGGCCGCAGGCGCGATCGCATCGAGCAGCAGCGGCGTCTTGACCGAGCTGCCGGACCCGAACTCGACTACCGCGCGCCCTTTACCGATATAATCGCGGAATTCTGCGCCGCGCGACGACAGGATCTCGGTTTCGGCGCGGGTGGGATAATATTCGGGAAGCTGGGTGATGTCCTCGAACAGCTCGGACCCGATATCGTCGTAGAACCACCGCGCGGGAATCGCCTTCTGCGGTTCCGAGAGACCCTGAAGCACGTCGGAGCGAAAGGCGGTCGCCACGCCGTTCTCGTCTACCTCGACAAGATTGAGGCTTTCGTTGGTCCGCATCACGCGTCCCTGGCCAGGCGCAGACCGGTGAACTGCCAGCGCTGGTGAGGATAGAAGAAATTGCGATAACTGGCGCGCGAGTGCCCGCGAACGGTCGCACAGCTCGCCCCGCGCAGGACGACCTGTCCGCTCATGAACTTGCCGTTGTATTCCCCCACTGCCCCCTCTGCGGGGCGAAAGCGCGGGTATGGCAGGTAGGCCGAACGGGTGAACTGCCAGCAATCGCCGAACAGGTCGTTCCCGCCGCGCGGGAGCGGCGGCTTCGCCCCGTCGAGCTGGTTCCCGCCGGCCGGATCATGACCCTGCGCGATGGCTTCCCATTCGAACTCGGTCGGCAGGCGGGCGCCAGCCCAGCTCGCGAACGCGTCCGCCTCGAAGTGCGAGATGTGCGTCACCGGCGCATGCGGATCGCGACGCTGCCACCCGGCATGCGTGAACGCGTCTTCGCCTCGCCAATACAGCGGAGCCACGATGCCCTCCTGCTGCACCCAGGCCCAGCCATCGGACAGCCAGAGCGATGCGGTCCGGTAGCCTCCGTCGTCGATGAAATCCTGCCATTCCGCGTTGGTCACCAACCGGTCGGCAAGCACGAACGGCTCGAGCAGGACCCGGTGCGCGGGTCCCTCGTTGTCGAAGCCAAAGCCGTTGCCCTCGTGGCCGATGCGGGCAATGCCTCCGGGGTGCCGGTGCCAGCCCATTTCGCCGGCCGGTTCCGCGGCGGTCGCCGCCTCGTCCCACATAGCTGGACCCAGCGGGTTCTGGAACAGCGCGTGCTTGATGTCCGTCAGCAGGAGTTCGTGGTGCTGCTGTTCGTGCGCGATGCCAAGCTCGACAAGCGGCGCCAGAGCGGGATCGCCGAGCAAGGGGGCCATCGCCGCGGTCGCGTGGGCGCGCCAATCGAGGATCTCGTCGAGGGACGGTCGAGAGAGCATCCCGCGCTTCCCGCGCATCAGCCGGTCGCCCTCGGCCTCGTAATAGGAATTGAAAAGATATGGCCACTCCCCGTGCCGCAGGCGATATTCCTTCGCGTGGTCGCGCAGCAGGAAGGTTTCCCAGAACCACGTGGTGTGCGCGAGGTGCCACTTCGTAGGACTGGCATCCTCCATCGACTGGATCGTCGCGTCGGCATCGGTGAGGGGCGCGGCGAGCGCCTCGCTCAGCGAGCGGGTTCGGGCGAAGCGTTCCGCCAGGCCGGGGGCGGTGTCCGCGCCGGCGCGGACCGATGGCTGGGGCACACGAAAATCCTTCTGTCGCTACCAGTCCTGATCCATGATGGCCGAACCGCCTTGACATAGGAAGGCTTCCGTTCGTTTTTCGTTCCCTGCAAGGCATTTACGGGTTGCGCCGGGCCCTTCGCACCTTATTCCGGCCTTCGAAAGGCAGGCGAGGCATGCGGACCAGGCAGGCGATCATCGAAAGGACCGGCGGGCCCGAGGTCATCGCCTGGCGCGAGGTCGACCTTCCCGACCCAGGACCCGGCGAAGTCCTGCTGCGGCATGAGGCGATCGGCCTCAACTACATCGATACCTATCACCGATCAGGCCTCTACCCGATCGACCTGCCCGGGACACTCGGTCTCGAGGCTGCGGGTATCGTCGAGGCCGTTGGCGACGGCGTGAGCCTGTCGGTGGGTGACCGCGTGGCAACATTCGGTCCCAACCGGGCGGCTTATTCCGACGCGCAGATCGCAGCCGAGGCCAGCCTGTTCAGTGTGCCGGATACGATCGGGCTCGACGTCGCGGCGGCGGTCCTGCTCAAGGGACTCACGACCGAGATGCTGGCCGAACGGGTCGCCCCGCTGGCCGCGGGCGACTGGGCGCTCGTCCACGCGGCTGCCGGCGGGGTCGGTCAGCTGCTCGTCCAATGGCTGGCCGCCCGCGGCGTGCGCGTGATCGCGACCGCCGGTTCGGCGGACAAGCGCGACAGGGCTGTCGAGCTAGGAGCCGAGCATGCCTTCGATACCGGAGCGACCGATCTTTCCGAACTGGTCCGCGCGGTGACGAGCGGAGCCGGGGTCCGCGCAAGTTACGATGGAGTAGGCCGAGCAACGTGGGAAGCCTCGCTCCGCGCCACCGGGCGCCGCGGGATCATCGCCAGCTTCGGCAACGCGAGCGGGCCGGTAACCGGGATCGACCTCGGCGCGCTCGCAGCCGCCGGATCGCTGTTCGTCACGCGCCCTACGCTGTTCGACTATTACCGCGAGCCCGCCGAACGCGCCGAGGGCAACAGAAAGCTCTGGTCGCTGATCGAACAGGGCAAGCTGGCGGTCGAGATCGGCCAGACCTACCGGCTCGAGGACGCGGCGCAGGCTCATCGCGACCTCGAGGCGCGCAAGACCGTCGGGTCGACCATCCTGCGGCCCTGAAGGGGCCCGTCAGGCAGCGCGGCGGACACAGTCGCGGCCCGAAGCCTTCGCCTCGTAAAGCGCCGCGTCGGCGCGGGCGAACAGCGCCAGTGCCGCGTCGCCCTCGCGCCAGCCGGCATAGCCGACGCTGACCGTGACCGGGGGCACGCCTGCGGTTCCGCTTTCACGCGCTACCGCACGGCGCAACCGGTCCGCGCATGCACGCGCGACGGCGAGGTCTGCGCCCCGCAGGATGCAGAGAAACTCTTCGCCGCCGATCCGCGCGACGAGATCGCCGGTGCGAACCGCCCTGCGCGCGATCTCCGCGACCTTGACCAGCACCGCGTCGCCAGCGGGGTGGCCATGACGGTCGTTCACTGACTTGAAGTGATCGATGTCGAAGATAAGCAGGACGAGCGGTTCGGCCTGCTGCGCCGCGGCCAGCGCACCGCGGTCGGCTTCCGCCATGGCGCGGCGACGATTGGCGAGGCCCGTAAGGGGGTCGGTCTCCGACAGGCGCAGCGCTTCCTCGGCCGCTGCGATCGCCTCGCCCTTTTCCCGCGCCAGTTCCGCCTCTCGCCTGCGGGCCTCGGTGACGTCGAGCGCCACCCCCTGTCGCTCGACCAGCTTGCCGGTCGCAGGATCGAATTCGTTCCGCACTACGACCCGCAGCGTGCGCATCTCGCCATCGACCCGGCGGGCGGCGAATTCGAAAGCGAAGGGCCGGGAATCGCGCTTGTGCTGTTCGAGCGCGCCGTAGAAAGCCGCCCCTCCGTCCGGCATCATTTCGCACAGCGTTTCGAAGTCGGGGGTCATGCCTGGCGGAAAACCCGTGATCCGGCTCAGCCCCGACGACCATTCGGGCACACCATCGGGCCGGGCGCGCCAGCGGCCAAGCCCGGCCAGTTCCTCGGCCATGGCAACGAGGGCGAAACTGCGGGCGAGGCTCCTGTCGCGGCTGCGCAGCCGGTTGCCGAGGTCGCGCACCCTTCCCGCCAGGACGACGGCCGTTATCGCTACCGCCGCCGCGAGCGCGATGCCGGCGAACTCTAAGCCCGCGCGCCAGTCAATGCTTGCGATTCCCCCGCCCACCTCACGGCCATAGCGGCCCGCGGTTTAGGCGGCGCTGCGTTAGCCTAGGTAAACTTCCCTAGGCTGCCGCTGCGGGCCGGCCCTGAGCCTCGAGGTTGAGCATTTCGGCGAGCAGGAAGGCGAGCTCGATCGACTGCGCCGCATTGAGCCGCGGGTCGCAGTGCGTGTGATAGCGGTCGCCCAGCGCCTCGTCGGTGATCGCGACCGCGCCGCCAACGCACTCGGTCACGTCCTGTCCGGTCATTTCGATATGGATGCCGCCGGCGTGCGTGCCTTCCGCCCGATGGACCGCGAAAAAGCCCTTCACTTCGGACAGGATGCGGTCGAACGGACGGGTCTTGTAGCCGCTGTCCGACTTCACGACGTTGCCGTGCATCGGGTCGCAACTCCATACCACCGGGTGTCCTTCGCGCTGGACCGCGCGAACGAGGCGTGGCAGGCCCGCCTCCACCTTGTCGTGGCCGAACCGGCTGATCAGCGTCATCCGTCCCGGCTCGCGCGCCGGGTTGAGGATATCGAGCAGCCGCAAGAGATCGTCGGGCGCGAGGCTCGGGCCGCACTTCATGCCCAGCGGGTTGCCGATTCCGCGCGCGAATTCGACGTGGGCGCTGCCGGGAAACCGTGTGCGGTCGCCGATCCAGACCATGTGCGCGCTGGTATCGTACCAGTCGCCCGTAAGGCTGTCCTGGCGCGTCAGCGCCTGCTCGTAGGGAAGCAGCAGCGCTTCGTGGCTGGTGTAGAACGTCGTTCGTTCGAGCTGGGGCAAGGTCTCCGGGTTGACCCCGCAAGCTTCCATGAAATCGAGCGATTCCCCGATCCGGTCGGCGACGTCCCTGAACTTGTCGGCCCAGGGACTGCGACCCATGAAATCGAGCGTCCAGCGGTGGACCTGGCGCAGGTTGGCGTATCCCCCGCCGGCGAACGCGCGCAGCAGGTTGAGCGTGGCGGCGGCCTGCGAGTAGGCGCGCACCATGCGCTGCGGGTCGTTGCGGCGGGTGTCGGCGTCGAACTCGATCCCGTTGACGTTGTCGCCAAAGTAGCTCGGCAACGTGACCGACCCTTGGGTTTCGGTGTCGGAGCTTCGCGGCTTGGCGAACTGGCCCGCCATCCGCCCGACCTTCACCACGGGCCGCTTGCTGGCGAACGTCAGCACGACCGCCATCTGCAGCAGCACGCGGAACGTGTCGCGGATGTTGTTCGGATGGAATTCGGCAAAGCTTTCGGCGCAGTCGCCGCCCTGGAGCAGGAAACCGTGCCCCCTGGCCACCGCGCCAAGATCGGCCTTCAGCGCGCGCGCTTCACCGGCGAAGACCAGCGGCGGATAGCTTGCCAGCGTCTGTTCGGCGACCGCCAGCGCGGCGGCATCTTCATAGCGCGGCAGGTGGCGCGCTTCGTGCGCCTGCCAGCTTTCAGGGGTCCAGTTGCTTGCCACGGTCATTTCGTCGGTCGTTGCGGGGAAACACGCTTTCTAGGCGCGCACGCACCGAACCGCAAAGCTGCCGTCAGGCCAAGCGGGATAATCTTGGCCGCGACCAAGCGGGCGTGTCGCGTCAGCGTCCGCCCTCGACCGATGCAGCGCCTGCCGTCGCAAGCTCCTGTCCCTGCGGGATCACCGCGAGGCGGAACGGTTCACGCGCGGTGAGGTACTTGCGCGCAAGCGCCTGCATCGCCTCGGGCGTGGTTTGCGTGTAGTCGACCAGCAGCGTGCGCAGCAGCGCGACCCTGCGCGAGTCCACGCTCGCCCCCTCGAGCTGCCAAAGCCAGAAGGTGTTACCGGTGGAAGCCCGGCTGATCGACTGCTTGAGCGGCTCGGTTACCCGCGCGAGCTCGTCGGCGGTGACCGGGGCCGTCGCCAGTTCGCGCGCGATCGTGTCGGTCGCGGCGAAGAACGCGGGAACGTCCTCGGGCCGGATCATGGCGAGGGCCTTTACCGAGCCCCCGGACTCGACGTCTTCCGGCCATTCGTTCGCCACCTGGGGCGAATAGCTCGCCCCGGTTCGCTCGCGCATCTCGTCGAGCAACCGGTTGTTGAACAGATCGCTCAGGATCTGGAGCTGGCGCGATTCGCGCAGGCCCGCCACCCCGCCCCCGGTCGGCCAGGCCACCATCGCCGCCGCCTGGTTCGCGTCGCCGCGATGGAACAGCACGCGCGGGGCCGAATCCTTGGCCAGCACGGTCGTGCGGGCAAGCGCCTCGGCGGGTATCGGATCGCGCGCCGGCAGCGCGCCGAACGTCCGGCGCAACGCCTCGAGCGTTGCGCTCTTGTCGAACTCCCCGAACACGAGCACTTCAACCGGCCCCTGCTTCAGCAAGGGCTCCCAGACCTTCCGGAAACCTTCGGGCGTAGCGGCGTCGAGCTGGGCGGGGGTCGGCGTCTCGAACCGTGCGTCGTGCCCGTACAGTTCATAGTCGAGATCGCGCTCGAGCATGCCGTTGGGGCTGGTCGAATAGCTTTCGTATGCGAGTTTGGCCGCCGCCCGCGCGCGGATGACGGGATTGGGATCCCAGCGCGGCATCCCGAGCTTGGCCGCGAAAAGGTAGAGCTGGTCCGCCAGATCGGCTGGCCGGGTCTGCGCGGTAAAGGTGAAGACCCCATCCTCGATGCTGAAATCGAACCCCATCCTGCGCCCGGTGGAGATGCGATCGAGCTCCTCCTGACCAAGTTCGCCCACGCCCGAACCCACCAGCGCGGCTTCGCCAAGCGACGCGTAAACGGCGTTTTCGGGCGCGAAGGCGCGGCGGCCCGATCCGAAGCGGACCTTTACCGTTACCCGCCCCGGCTCCGCGTTGTTGCTCCACAGGAGCGCCGAGACGCCATTGTCGAACTTGACGCGCTCTATGCCGAGCACGCCGAGCGATGCC
Organism: Tsuneonella sediminis; assembly: GCF_051912845.1. Classification (NCBI taxonomy): domain Bacteria; kingdom Pseudomonadati; phylum Pseudomonadota; class Alphaproteobacteria; order Sphingomonadales; family Erythrobacteraceae; genus Tsuneonella; species Tsuneonella sediminis. Next base: position 567,153 of record NZ_JBNCBU010000001.1, read on the forward strand.
TGCTCGGCCACGGTGCCAGCCGGCCCGACCGGGGGCAGGTCGTCGAACGACACCGACTTGGCCGCGAGCCGCGCCGACCCGTCCGCGGCGACCGGCGCCAGCAGCGCCATCCGGAGCGCAGCGGCATCGGCCTCCGACGCGTCGGGCGTCACGAAGACCGAGCGCGTCACCGTCCCGGTGAACAAGGCCCGGGTGTGTGCAAGCACGTTCGCCGGGGTGAACTTGGCCTTCATTCCGTTGAAGACCATCAGCACGGTTTCCGGCGCGGCAACCGTCTCGCGAATGTCCACCGCCTGCACGATGTCGTCTGCGAGCTTGGATCCGGCGAGGACTGCACGCTGCTCAACCTGGCTCGCGAACGCGACCTCGAATTCGGCCATTTCGCGGTCGATTTCCTCCTGCGTCGGAGGGGAAGCGACGGCGTCCGCAATGACCGCGCGCACGTCGGACAGCGCGGCGCGCCAGTCTTCGGTCAGGGGGGCGAAGCTGACGAACGTCGCGTCGGCGGTGCGGCTGACATCGTCCTGGTTTACCTGCGCGTACAGGTAGGAACCGCCGGCACGCGCGCGGGATTCAAGCCGCCGGTTGATGATGGCCTGGGCGAGCGAATCGAGCAGAAGACCCTCGTTATAGACGATCGTGTCGTTGACCGGACGCCACGGACGCATGACGGCGTAGGTGAGCGTCCGTGGCAGGTCCGGCTCCACGAGCACCTGGGTCTCGCCTACCGGATTGGCAGGATCGGCACCGGCGGGCGCGACCGGGTCTCCGAAGTTTGGCGGCTCGACGTGGGGACCGTTGCCCTTCCAGTCGCCGAAGTAGCGCTCGACCAGCGCGGCAAGCGCGCGCGGGTCCGCGTCGCCGGCAACGACGATCACCGTGTTCTCCGGGCGGTACCACCGATCGTGGAATGCGCGGACGGTCTGAGGCGTCGCTGCCTTGAGCGTCTCCTCGGTGCCGATCGGAAGGCGGTTGGCAAGGCGCTGGCCGGCGAAGATCGTCTTGCGGCTTTCCTCTGCCACCCGCTTGGCCGCGGCCGCCTGCTCGCGCTTTTCCGCAAGGACGATCGGCAGGTCCTCAGACAGGCCCCGAGCCGACAGCGTCGGCTCGCGGATCATGCCCGACAGCAGCTTGAAGACCTCGTTCAGCTTGCCCGGGTTCGCCTCGGGCACGTCGAGCTTGTAGACGGTCTGCGTCGGGGTGGTTTCGGCGTTGGTGTCGCTGCCGAACGTGGCGCCAAGGCGCTGGAAAGTCGGGATCGCGGCGCCGTTCGCAAGGTACTTGCTCTCGCGGAATGTCATGTGTTCGAGCAGGTGCGCAAATCCCTGTTCGTGGTCCTGTTCGTGGATCGAACCGGCATCGATGCGCACGCGGATCGATACCTGCTCGGGCGGCACCCCGTTCTTGCGCACGGCGTAGCGCAGCCCGTTGGGCATCTCGCCGAAGAACCATTCGGGATCGCGCGGCACGTCGCTGCCGCGATAGATCCACGGCGTCGTCGAACCGGTTTGCAGGTGGCGCGGCGCGGGGGCTGCCGACTTTTCCTGCGCCGCCATCGGGGAGGCGATCAAGGCGAGCGGAAGGAGGGGCGCGAAGTGCCGGAAGGCACGCGGAAACAGGCTCATGGCAGCAGGCTATAAGGTACGGGCAAGTGAAGGGATAGTGAATGCGGGGAAGAAAGAGGAGACCGCGCCGCGCTTGTCGCAAGCCAAGCGGAACCCTACATGTCCGGCATGTTCATCGAGACCGAAACCACGCCGAATCCGGCGACGCTCAAATTCCTCCCGGGTCGCCAGGTCATGCCGGCGGGAACCCGCGAATTCGTTTCGCCAGAAGCCGTCGAGGCCAGTTCGCTGGCCGAGGCCTTGTTCGACACCGGCGAAGTCACCGGCGTGTTCTTCGGCAGCGATTTCGTCTCGGTCACCGCTGCGCCGGGGGCCGACTGGTCGCAGCTCAAGGCCCAGGTCGTCGCGATCCTGCTCGATCACTTCGTCAGTGGCGCACCGCTGTTTACCGGCGGGGATGCATCGGGTCTTTCGGTTCCTCCCGAGACCGAACCTGCGGTCGATGACGATCCGGCAGACGCCGACATCGTCGCGCAGATCCAGGAGCTGCTCGAGACGCGCATCCGGCCCGCGGTCGCCAACGACGGCGGCGACATCGTCTACCGCGGCTATCGCGACGGCGTCGTTCACTTGCAGATGCAAGGCGCCTGCTCGGGCTGTCCGTCGTCCACAGCCACGCTCAAGCACGGGATCGAAGGTCTGCTCAAGCACTACATCCCCGAAGTAACCGAAGTTCGCGCAGCCTGAAGGAAATCGATGACAACGCAGTACCACGACCAGCCGCTGCCGGCGGCCGCGCTCGACCAGATCTTCCGCGAGGCGCGCACCTACAACGGCTGGCTCGACCGGCCGGTCAGCGATGATCAGATCCACGCAATCTACGAACTCATGAAGATGGGGCCGACATCGGCCAATATGCAGCCCGCCCGGATGGTCTGGGCTCAGTCCGACGAGGCGAAGCGGGCGCTTGCCGATCGCTGTTCGGAGAAGAACGCGCCCAAGATCCTTGCCGCTCCTGTCACCGCGATCATCGGGTACGACATCGATTTTCACGAGGAACTGCCCTGGCTGTTCCCCCACACCGACGCGAAGAGCTGGTTCGATGGTGACGAGGAAGGCCGCGAGACCGGCGCATTCCGCAACTCCTCGCTCCAGGGCGCATATTTCATCATCGCCGCGCGCGCGCTGGGCCTCGACACGGGTCCGATGTCAGGGTTCGACAACGCAGCGGTCGATGCGCATTTCTTTGCCGACCAGCCCCGGGTGCGATCCAATTTCATCTGCTCGGTCGGCTACGGCGACCCGACGTCGATCTTCGAGCGCAGCCCCCGGCCCGAATTCGACCGGTTCAACCGCATTGTCTGAGCGCGGGCGCTTGCGCGCTCGGCTGCGATGAGGTTGGGTCGCGCGATGCGAACCCTGGTCATCGAATGCGCGACGGAGGCCTGTAGTGTCGCCCTTTTCGAGAGCGGAACGCTTGTGGCCGCGGATCACCGCGTATTGGGACGGGGTCATGCGGAACACCTCGTCCCGATGATCGCCGCGCTGCCCGCCAAGGGCCGCGCCGGCCGCATTCTCGTCTCGCGCGGCCCCGGAAGCTTTACCGGCGTGCGGATCGGCTTGGCGGTGGCCGGCTCGCTTTCGCTCGCCTGGCAGGCCGAAGTCTGCGGCTACCCGACCCTGTCTCTGGTGGGAGCAATGGCGATCGAGGACGCTGGCGAGGATGAAGCGGTCACCGTGTGCATGACCGGCGGTCACGGCGAGTGGTTCATCCAGGACTTCGCCCAAGGCGGCGTGGAACTCTCGAAGCTGGCCTCGCTCGCGCCCGAAGCGGCAGTCGCGCGCGGTGCAAGGGGAAGGATCGCCGGCTCGCGTGCATCCGAATTCGCGGCCATGCTGCGTGGCGAGCACCGGGCGGTGCCGATGCTGCCTGACGCACGACGGGTGCTTGCGCTGGCCGCCGGTCTGCCTGGCAACGACGCGTCACCTCTTTACGGGCGCGGGCCGGACGCGCGGCTTCCCGCATGACGTCGCCGCCTGCCGACGATGTCGATCGGATCATGGCGATCATGGATGTGGCCTTCGATCCCGCCTGGGGAGAGGCCTGGAACCGCCGGCAGCTGTCGGATTCGCTCGCCTTCGCACACACCCATTATCGCCTCGCGGACTTTCGGGGCATCGCGCCCGCCGAAGGCGAGCCAGGCGCCGGGTTCACGCTCGTGCGCGCGGCGCCGGGCGAGGAGGAACTCCTGCTGGTCGCGGTCGTCCCCGCGGCTCGCGGCAGGGGTCTTGGCGCGAAACTGATCCGGCAGGCCATCGAGGATGCGCGCCTCCGCCGGGCCGAAAGGCTGTTTCTCGAAGCACGACACAACAACCCCGCCATCGCGCTCTATCGCAAGTTGGGATTCGAACCTATCGGATGCCGCAAGGACTATTACCGGACATCCGAGGGATCAAAACTCGATGCAATTACCTTTGCTTACCAGATTTGATCGCTGTTCTTGAAAAAAGCAAAGGTAATACAAGGCCGATATCCGGACTCCATCTTGTTTCGCCACTGGAATAGTGCTTAACTGACCGGACGTGGGGGAAACGGGTCGGAAAAACCCTGCGCACTATCGATCGCACGAGGTGAAAATGGATAACTTGGATACCGACATGTCGGAGACGCTGATTACGCTCACGTCCGACATCGTGGCTGCACATGTGAGCAACAACAACGTCGCCGTCGAAGACGTGCCGGCCCTCATTACCACCGTCTTCGGCGCCTTGTCGGGGCTCGGCAGTGGCACTGCCCAAGAAGAAGAAAAACCCGAACCGGCAGTATCAATCCGTTCGTCGGTAAAGAAAGATCATCTGGTTTGTCTTGAAGACGGCAAGAAGATGAAGATGCTCAAACGCCACCTGATGACCGAACACGGGATGACCCCGGACGAATATCGCCAGCGCTGGGGCCTGGGATCGGATTATCCGATGGTCGCGCCCGATTATGCGGAAACGCGCCGCGATCTCGCCAAGAAGATCGGTCTCGGTCGCAATCCGACGCAGAAACGCGGACGTCGCAAGAAGTCCGCCTGACACTTGGCAGCCGCGCCCCGCAGCCCTAGGTTGCGGGGCGAGGACCACTTGCGGAGCCAGGCTTGCACCAGACCATCGATCTCGAGGCGCTCTGCGCCGAACGCGGGCTCAGGATAACCGAGCAGCGGCGCGTCATCGCGCAGGTCCTTTCCAACAGCGAGGATCATCCCGACGTCGAGCAGGTGCACAAGCGCGCAGCGGAAATCGACCCGGGGATATCCATCGCGACCGTATACCGGACGGTCCGGCTGTTCGAGGAAGCGGGCATCCTCGACCGGCACGATTTCGGCGACGGGCGCGCGCGGTACGAAGCCGCTCCTGAAGCGCATCACGATCACCTGATCGACGTCGAGACCGGCAAGGTGGTCGAATTCGTCGATCCGGAGCTCGAGGCGCTCCAGCGCCAGATCGCCGAGAAACTGGGCTACCGTCTCGTCGATCACCGGATGGAACTCTACGGTGTCCGGATCGACCGCGACGGCTGACGAGGCCCGAGCGCGCGAGGCCGCCACACGCGGCGAACCGACCCCCATCCCGCTCGCCGGAAAGGTGCGTATCGCGCTGCGGCTTTCCGCGATCGTCGCGATCCTCCTGGTCCTGGTGCCGTTGCACTACGCCTTCAGGCTGCTGGCGTACGGATCGCCCTTCCCGATGCTGTTCCTGCGGTGGACCGCGCGGATCGCGGGCGCGCGGGTCCGGAGAATTGGCACCCCGCTGCGCCGCGACGTCTTCTTCATCGCCAACCACGTGTCGTGGATCGACATCCTTGCGCTCGCAGGGGCGAGCGGGACCGCGTTCGTCGCGAAGCACGAGTTGAGCCAGGTGCCGGTCATCGGCTGGCTGTGCAGCCTCAACCGCACGGTGTACGTCCAGCGGGAAAACCGGCTCGGCGTGGCGGAACAGATCAATTCGCTGCGCGAGGCGCTGGCCGACAACTGGTCGGTCACCGTCTTTCCGGAAGGTACGACCACCGACAACCAGAGCTTGCTGCCGTTCAAGACCAGCATGCTCAGCGTGCTCGAACCGCCGCCGCCCGGCGTGCTCGTCCAGCCTGTGCTGATGGACTACGGCGAGCTGGGCGAATGGATCGGCTGGGTGGGCGAGGAAAGCGGCCTCAACAACGCGAAACGCGTCCTCGCGCGCAAAGGCACGTTCGACGTGCGGATCCACTTCCTCGAACCCTTCAGCCCGGAGGACTTCCACGGGCGCAAGGCCATCGGCGCCCGCGCCCGCGCGGCAATAGAGGCCGCCTTGCTGACCGCGCTCGGCAAGCCGCTCCGCGATTTCAGGCACGACGTCGTGCCGGTCCGTTATAACGCGCCGCTCGACCCGGACACCCGCTGACGGGCCCGCGCCGCGCCACCGGGTTTTGCCGCGCGCGCGAAAGCCGCTATAGGCCCGCGCCCATGCGCAATACACCGCCCCCCCGGACCTACAGGGTCAAGAGCTTCGGCTGCCAGATGAACGTCTACGATGGCGAGCGCATGGCGGAACTGCTCGCCGAGCGCGGCATCGCGCCTGCGCCCGAGGGCGAGGACGCCGACCTAGTTGTCTTGAACACCTGCCACATTCGCGAAAAGGCCGCGGAAAAGGTCTATTCCGATATCGGCCGGATCGTGAAGGCGGGGGAAGCCGCCGGCCGGAGGCCGCTGATAGCGGTCGCCGGCTGCGTCGCGCAGGCGGAGGGCGAGGAGATCATGGCGCGGGCGCCCGCAGTCAGCATGGTGGTCGGCCCGCAGGCATATCACAGGCTTCCCGGCATGATCGACGCCGCGGTGCGCGGCGAGCGCGCGACTGATACCGACATGCCGCCGATCGCGAAGTTCGATGCGCTGCCCGCCCGCCGACGGACTGGTCCGAGCGCGTTCCTGACTGTCCAGGAAGGCTGCGACAAGTTCTGTACCTATTGCGTGGTGCCCTATACACGGGGTGCGGAAATATCGCGTCCGTTCAGCGATCTGGTTGGCGAAGCTGCCAGATTGGTCGAAGCCGGTGCGCGCGAGATCACGTTGCTTGGTCAGAACGTCAACGCCTGGAGCGGCGAGGACGACCGGGGCCGGGCGATCGGTCTAGACGGCCTGATCCGGGCGCTGGCAAAGCTGCCCGACGTTGCGCGCATCCGCTATACGACCAGCCACCCCTCCGACGTGACCGATGGCCTGATTGCCGCGCACGGCGAGGTCGACAAGCTCATGCCGTTCCTTCACCTGCCGGTGCAGAGCGGGTCTGATCGCGTGCTCCGTGCCATGAACCGCAGCCACACGGCGGAAGAGTATCTGCGCCTGCTCGAGCGCTTCCGCGCCGCGCGTCCCGATATCGCGTTGTCCGGCGATTTCATCGTCGGCTTTCCGGGCGAAACCGAGGCCGAGTTCGAGGACACGCTCCGCCTCGTCGACGCGGTTGGCTATTCGCAATGCTTCAGCTTCAAGTACTCGCCCCGCCCCGGTACACCGGCCGCGACCATGGACGGGCAAGTCGCGCCTGCAGTCATGGACGAGCGCCTCCAGCGCCTCCAGGCCGCGCTCAACCGCGACCAGGCCGCGTTCAACGCGGCGTCGGTCGGCAAGCGATGCACCGTTCTGGTTGAACGTAAAGGAAAGAAGCCGGGACAGTGGCTCGGCAAGTCGCCATGGCTCCAGTCGGTGTGGTTCGAAGGAGACCATGCGATCGGCGACCTCGCCGAGGTGGAGCTGGTGGAAGCCGGTCCCAACTCGCTAGCCGGGCGGGTGCTTCAGTTCGAAGGCGCCGCGTAACGCGCACGGCGGTACGCGGCCCAGGTCGCATCGCGCATCGCCTCGCCCCGCGCTGTCGGCGGCAGGGCGTAAAGAGCGCCGAGGTATGCCCGGTCGAACGGCGTAAGGCCGTCGGGAGCATCGCCACCGGGCGCAAACAGGGACAGGATCGTCTCCATCTCGCCTGCGGCCCGGCCCGACACGTCGTCGGTCGGGGCAAGAAGCCGCATGGTCGCGTAGTCGGCCAGCTGCTGGATGGATTTGCCCGGGACGTATCGGGTATCGAACAGAACGATCGACCCTTCGATGTCCACGCGGATCTGCTGCGCGAAACGGGTAGCTTTCCACTGCCTGCCTGTCTCGACCTCCCGCGGGGGATTGCCGATCAGGGCCACCGCGAATTCCTTGCCGTCGGAGCCCTTGGTTCGCGTCGAATGCCATGATTGCACCGCGCCATTGCCCCGCAGGATGCGTTCGTATTCGTAATCGAGCAGGCTATCGAACCACTCGGGCTGCCCCTTGCGGAGCTGCGCGATCTGCGCGCGAGTGTTGGCGGTAAAGTAGACAAGGGTGTTGATCGAGCAGCCCGTGCCGCCGACGGGCACGTCGAGCGCGCGGGCGTTGTCCTCGATCCGGCCGATCAGGACATGAGCGAACTCGGGCGAAAGACCCCGCACCCCCAGGCACATCTGCTGATAGCGGCGCGAGATCGGCTTATCGACCCGGGGGCGCCGGGTGATTGCCCTGGTCAGCGCGACGACCTCGCGTTCGGCCTCCTCAAGCTCGCCGCTGACCACGATTTCATCGTCGTTGTGCTGGGCTGCAAGCGGATCTGCCGGACAAATGCCCGACGCGCCAAGAAGCAGACCGGCAACCAATGTACGTTTCATCATAGCTAAGCTTCAGTCCGCTTCATAAACACGGCTCGCGGAAAGCGCCACGATACTCGATGAACCGCACGATCGCGGCGACGCGCGTCGTTCGTCGAGCAGGCGACCAGCGACAAAGCTGCACGCACTGCCCGAAAGATACACCCGCCCGACTATTTTTCCCGCCGGGCGCGTTATCCACCGTCTGCTGAGCGCGTCCGGCTTGCGCAACGCCCGCGCAATCCTAGATTCGAGCGGCAACCCGAAAGGAGAGCATGGCCCGTAAACCTGCCCGCGCGACCAGCGCCATCCCCCTTCCCGCCGCGACGCCTTCCCGCCGCGCACGCAGCGAGATTACCTTCGAGGACCAGCGGCTTCTCGGTCCGCTTTTCGGCCAGTTCGACGCCAACCTGGTGCAGGTCGAAAACCGTCTCGGGGTATTCATCTCGGCGCGCGGCGAGCGGGTCCAGATCGAGGGCAGCGAGGATTCGGTGGCCCGTGCCCGGGATACGCTTCAGGCGATGTACGACCGGCTCGCCACGGGACAGGAACTCGACGCAGGGGCGATCGAGGGGCTGATCGCGATGTCGGTCGAACCCACGCTCGAGGGGATCGTGCGCGGCGGCGGCGACGCTCCGCCAGTGATGATCCGCACGCGGCGCAAGACGATCGTCCCCCGCAGCCCCGGCCAGATCCCATACATGCAGCAGATCGCACGCGAGGACATCGTCTTCGCGCTCGGTCCGGCCGGAACCGGCAAGACCTACCTTGCGGTTGCGCAGGCGGTCAGCCAGCTGATTACCGGCAGCGTCCAGCGCCTGATCCTTTCGCGTCCGGCGGTCGAGGCGGGCGAGAAGCTCGGCTTCCTTCCCGGCGACATGAAGGACAAGGTCGACCCCTACCTGCGTCCGCTTTACGATGCGCTCTACGACTGCATGCCGCCCGAGCAGGTCGAGCGGCACCTGGCGAGCGGCGTGATCGAGGTCGCGCCGATCGCCTTCATGCGCGGCCGCACGCTGAGCGACGCGTTCGTCATCCTCGACGAGGCGCAGAACACCACCCGCGAGCAGATGAAGATGTTCCTCACCCGGTTCGGCCAGAACAGCCGGATGGTGGTGTGCGGCGATCCCCGGCAGGTGGACATCCCGGGAGGCGACCGGATGAGCGGCCTCGCCGACGCGGTCGAGAAGCTTGAGGGCGTCGATGGCATAGCGGTAAGCCGGTTCACCGCCGCCGACGTCGTGCGGCATCCGATCGTCGGGCGGATCGTCGAGGCGTACGAAGGGCCGGCCTCCTGACGCTCGATGTCGACGTCGACGGCTGGCCGGGCCCGACGGACTGGGCGGAACTTGCCGAGCGCGCGCTCGCGGCCGCGACCGCGGTGGCACCGGAACTGTCGGGCAAGAGGCTTTCGGCAAGCGTGCTCTTCACCAGCGACGAAGAGGTTCACGCGCTCAACCGGGAGTGGCGCGGAAAGGACAGGCCGACCAACGTCCTCTCGTTCCCGATGCTCGACCGCGGCGACCTCGTTGGCCTTGCGCCCGAGGGCCCTCCCGAACTGCTCGGCGACATCGCCCTCGCCTGGGAAACCTGTCGCCGCGAGGCGGAGGACAAGGGTCTTGAGATCGAAGACCACGCCGCCCATCTGGTCGTTCACGGGCTGCTTCACCTGGCCGGACACGATCATATCGAGGAAGACGATGCCGATGCGATGGAGGCCCTCGAGGTGAAGGCGCTTGCATCGATGGGCATAGGCAATCCATATGGGAACGCCTGAACCATAAAGGGTTTTACGACAGGGCCATGCCCGACACCGATTCCCAGACGGGAGAAGCGGACAGTAACCGCGGGCTTTGGCTCGCGATCCGCAAGTTCTTCGACACCGACGACGGCGAACGCTCCTTGCGCGAACAGCTCGAGGACGCGATCGACGAGCACGACGCCGCGCAAGGCGACGAGGGAGAAAAGGTTGCGCCGAACGGCGATCTCTCGCCGGTCGAGCGGCAGATGCTGCGCAACCTGCTCCACTTCTCCGAGCACGACGCCGACGACGTGGCGATCCCGCGGGGCGAGATCGTCGCGATTAGCGCGGCGGCAACGTGGGACGAAGTCGTCGCCGCCTTTGCCGAGCACGGGCACTCGCGGTTGCCGATCTATCGGGACACACTCGATACCGTGATCGGGATGATGCACATCAAGGACGTGTTTCCGATCATCGCGACCGGGGCCGAGCCGCCGGCGGACTGGACGGTCCTGATGCGGCAGCCGTTGTTCGTGCCGCAGGCCCGCAACGCGCTCGACGTGCTGGCCGACATGCGCCTGCAGCGCGTCCACCTCGCGGTGGTGGTCGACGAATACTCCGGGACCGACGGGATCATCACAATCGAGGATCTCGTCGAGGAAATCGTCGGCGAGATCGAGGACGAACACGACGACGAGGAGCCCGAGTGGATCGTCGCCTTGCCCGACGGCATGTGGGACTGCGACGCACGTGCAGAGCTCGATGATGTTGCCGAACGGATCGATCCCAAGCTGGCCGAGGTCGAGGAGGCCGTCGACACGCTGGGCGGCCTTGCGTTCGTGCTGGCCGAGGCGGTGCCCGATGTAGGGACGGTCCTCCGTCACCCGAGCGGCTGGCAGATCGAGGTGACCGACGCCGACGAGACCCACGTCAAGCGGCTGCGGCTCCACCCTCCCGAAACTCCAACCGCCGGAGACTGAACGGGCGCATTTGTTCGCAGTTGCGGAAAAAACCTTCTCGACAAGGTTGCTCGCAATACGCATCTTCGCCGTGATGACCCGCCGCCTTCCTCCCCTGCGTGCGCTCGAGGCGTTCCTGCGCGTGGTGCGCCTGGGATCCGCGCGGGCAGCGGCGACCGAACTCGGCCTCAGCCCGTCCGCGCTTTCGCGCCGGATCGGCACGCTTGAGGAATTCGTCGGCAAGAAGCTGTTCACGCGCGCGCACCAAGCCATGCAGCTCACCGACGAAGGCCGCGCGTTCCACGATGCGGTCGCCCCGCACATCGAGGCGCTGGCCGCGGCGGTGGAAGCACAGTCCGACAAAGTCGGGCTGATGCGCCTTCACCTGGGCGTCCTGCCGCTGTTCGGCGGCCAGCGGCTTTTCCCGCGGCTTCCCGAACTGCGCAGGCTCCACCCTCGCCTGCACATCGACATCGACACCGGTCCGCACCTGCTCGACCGCGTGGGCGACACGCTCGACGCGGCGATCGTGCTGATGCAGAAGCCCGACCCGTCGCTTCACGCCGTCCGCCTCGATCACAACCTCGTCTATGCGATCGCCTCGCCGGAAGTGGCGCGCGAGGTCGGTCCCGAACCCGACGCCGCGAAGCTCGCTGGCCAGACATTCCTCGTCCACAACGAGTTGCCCGACAGCTTCGTCGCCTGGCGCGAGGCGATGGGTCTGAAGCATTTCGAGCCGGCGGCGATCGATCATTACGATTCCGGCCAGCTCATTCTCGAGGCGGCGGCCCAGGGACTGGGTATCGCGATAATGCACGACGACCACTTCAAGCGCACCGGCGACAAGCGGCTGGCGCGCCTGTTCGACGTCGATGTCGACAGTCCCTATTCGTACTGGTTCGTTTGCCGTCCGCGCGATCTGGAACAGCGCCCCGTGCGTCTGTTCCACGAATGGCTGATCAACGCCAATCTCTGACCCGAAGGAACGCAGCGCGAGGTTCGCGGGTTACCAGCCGCGACAGCCAGGGAGCACGGGCGTGGACATTCACAAGGAACAGGAAGCCTTCCGCAGGTCGAAGCCCTCGCGCCTCGGGCGCGGGATCGAGCGACTGACCAATCCGTTCGGCAAGGCACTCGCCAGCGTGGTGCCCAACGCGGTGGTCGAGGCGGTGGTCAAGGGGATCGATACCGCCGCAAGCGCAGCGCCGCTGGCGCCCATGAAACACGATCCGGCCGACCTCGACGCCGCCCGGGAAGCAGCATTGAAAACCGAGCGCCTGTACAAGACCATCAACGGCGCCACCGGTGCCGCCGCGGGATTTGGGGGAGCGGTTTCGGCAGGGCTCGATATTCCTGCCTCGATTGGCCTTGCCCTGCGCAACATCCGCGACACCGGTCGGGCGTACGGGTATGCCGGCCTGGGAGAAGCGGAAAAACTGTTCCGCCTCCAGATTCTCGAACTGGCCGCGCTCGACGACCCCGACCTTCGGGCCGAGCGCATCGCGGGAATCGAGAACGCGATTGCCGACGACGGGTCGCTGAAACCGGTGAGCGGCGATGCCGCCACGCCGATGGTCGACGCTGCGGTCGAGCGGATCAGTCGGGCGATGGCGCTCGCCACGTTCCGCCGCCGGGTTGGCATGCTCGTCCCGCTTGCTGGATCCGCGGTGGGACTGATGGTCAACCGCTCTTTCCAGTCGGACGTATCGAAGGCCGCCCGGTTTGCCTTTCAGGAACGGCGTCTGCGCGGCTCGTTCTAGTCGCGGCCTCGCGCCAGCGCCTGGGCCGGCGCACCAAGCACCTTTTTGCGCAGCGCGAGAGACTGGCGAAGCAACGGATTGTCCATCTTGAGGAAGGCTTGAGGGCTCATTCCGAGGAACGCGTGCGCGTCCCGGATGAAATGCGAATAATCGGTATATCCGTAGTCTATCGCGCGGGCGCTGGCCGAAGCGCCGTCCTTTGCACTGTCGCCGAGCGCATGAAGCGACCTCAGGAAGCGTGCGCGCCGGATCAGTTTCTTGGGTGAAAGGCCGAACACCCGCTTGGCAAGTCGTTCGGTGTTCCGGCGTGGGCGGCCGATCCGGTCGGCCAGCTGCTCGACGTTGGTGATACCCTGCTCGAGCAGCGCCTCCTCGAAGTCGGCGATCACCTTCTCGTTCTGGCTCGGCCAGGGCATCGCCTCGGCAAGCGCGGCGTCGAGGAGCGCCGGAACAGCGTCATCGGACTGCACGCCATCGAGCGATGCGGCGAGCCCGCGCACGTCCAGTCGCAGGAGATCTCCCGGTTCCGCAACGCGGTTCGTCCAATCGGACGCCGCGCCGCGTGCCAGTCGGGCCCAGCCGCGGGGCAGGATTCCGAAACCGACGGTCGTCCCCGGACCGCTCTGCGACCAGGTGGCGCCGCTGGTCGGGCCGAACAAGGCGATTGGCGGCACATCCTGCCAGGCGCCGCGCGGGGGGCGCACCCGCCATCCGCCCGGCGGCCCCCAAGTGAAGCGCAGGATCGGTCCGGCCGGCTGGAAAACGTCGGACTGACGCTCGCCGTCGGAATTGCCGATGCGATAGAGATGATAACCGCTCACCAACGTCCGCAGGGCGGGCGCCGGTTGCCAGTAGCGCATCTGCGTTTCGCTGGTGAGCGACCCGTTCACCGTCGGCCCTTTGCGGCCTGCCCCGTGTCAGCCCACGGTGGCTTTGATGATTTTGCCGGGCTCGCGCGGGGGCTCGCCCTTCGGCAGCGCGTCGACGTGTTCCATTCCGCTCTCGACCTGGCCCCAGACGGTGTACTGCCGGTCGAGAAAGCGCGCGTCGTCGAAGCAGATGAAGAACTGGCTGTTCGCGCTATCGGGATTGTTGGTCCGCGCCATCGAGCAGGTGCCGCGCACGTGCGGCTCGGTGCTGAACTCCTGCTTCAGGTCGGGCTTGTCGCTGCCGCTCATGCCGGTACCGGTCGGGTCCCCACCCTGCGCCATGAAACCCGGGATCACGCGGTGGAACACCACCCCGTCGTAGAACCCTTCCGTCGCCAGCTCAGTGATGCGCTCGACGTGGTTAGGCGCAAGGTCGGGGCGCAGCTTGATGACGACGTCGCCGCCCTGGCCGTTTCCGGTGTCGAGAGTGAAGGTGAGTGTTTCGGCGGCCATCGGAATCTCCTTGAACGAATCGGGGCCGATATAGGCGGGATCGCGGCGAAGTCACCCGCCGGGTTGCGTTTCGCTGCCTCGCGCCTAAGGCCACGCGCATGGCGGACGAGACGATCCTCGACGACGAAGTGTTGCGCGCGGACGACGATTCCGATCGTCCCGACGACCGCGTCGACGACGAACGGCACGACGAGGACAACCGCCTGAAGCCCGAATACCTGCGCAGCGTCGTGACGGCGCTCGACGACGGGGACCCGGCGCTCGCCCGCGAACTGGTCGAGCCGCTCCACCCGGCGGACATCGCCGACCTGTTCGAACTTCTCGAAGCGGGCGACCGCCCGCTGCTCGCCGCGGCGATCCCGGACCTGATGACCGGGGAAGTCATCGCGGAACTCAACGACCACGTCCGCGAAGACATGATGGAAGCGCTCGGCCCGGTGGCCGTCGCCGAGATCGCCGAGCAACTCGAGACCGACGACGCGGTCCAGTTGATCGAGGACCTGGAACCGGCCGAACAGGCGGCGATCCTCGCCGAGATGGAACCCGAGGACCGCGCGGCGATCGAGAGCGCGCTGGCCTATCCGGAAGAAACCGCCGGGCGCCTGATGAGCCGCGACTTCGTCGCGGTGCCCGAGCACCTGACCGTCGGCGACCTGATCGATTACCTGCGCGACGCAGGGCAGGACGACCTGCCCACCGAGTTCTGGGAGGTCTTTATCGTCGACCTCGCCCACAAGCCGGTCGGAACCTGCCAGCTGTCCTGGATCATGCGGGCGCCGCGCGCGACCCCGCTTACCGAGGTCATGAAGCGCGATCAGACCCTCATCCCGGTCACGATGGACCAGGAGGAGGTCGGCAACATGTTCCAGAAGTACGCATTGATCTCTGCGGCAGTGATCGACGAGGACGGCCGGCTCGTGGGACAGATGACCGCCGACGATGTCGTCCACATCGTGTCCGAGGAGGCCGGCGAGGACGTGCTGCTGCTGTCCGGTGCAGGCGACGGCGACATCAACGAACCCATCCGCGAGGCCTATGTCGCCCGCGTGCGCTGGCTGGTCGCCAACCTCGGCACCGCTGTGGTGGCGAGCGCTATCATCGCCATGTTCGGTGCCGCGATCGAGCAGCTCGTGGCGCTTGCCGTTCTCATGCCGATCGTCGCCAGCATCGGCGGCAACGCGGGAACGCAGACGATGGCGGTCACGGTCCGCGCGATCGCGATGAACCAGCTCACCCGCGCCAACACCCGGCGGATGATCTGGCGCGAGATGCGCGTCGCAATGCTCAATGGCGCCACGGTCGCGCTCCTCATCGGAATCGCGGTGACGCTGCTGTTCACGCCCCAACTCGGCGGGGTCATCGCGGCGGCGATGGTCGTCAATATCGTCGTCGCGGGGCTGGCGGGCGTCGCGGTGCCGGTGATATTCGAGCGCCTCGATCAGGACCCCGCGGTGGCTTCGAGCGTCTTTGTCACGATGATCACCGATTCGATGGGTTTCCTTGCGTTTCTCGGGCTGGCGGTGGCGGCCGGGCTGGCGGGGTAACGCCCATGCCGCTCAGCATGACCAAGATCGCCTATCGGTCGAAAAGCATCGAGTCGCTGCGCGAATGGGTCGAAGCGGGCGAGGAAGCGCACATGCGCACGCGCTATCGCCCCACCCGCCATGCCGAGATGATCGGTGGCTCGCTCTACTGGATCATGGACCACGCGATCGTCGCGCGGTGTGAAATCCTCGGATTCGAGGAACGCGCGGACGGCCACTGGACCATCCGCCTCGCGCCCCGGCTCGTGCTGGTTCAGCCCAAGCACAAACGCGCGCACCAGGGCTGGCGCTACCTCGAGGAAAGGAACGTGCCGCGCGACCTGGAGGAGGGAGAGGAGCCGAGCGACGCGATTCCCGGCCGTCTTGCCGGACGGCTGACCAAGCTCGGCCTGATCTGAACTGCCCCGCGTTGCGGGCGCCGATCCCCGGAACATCGCGCCCTCTCCCCCCGTTCTCAGGGAGAAGGAGACAGATCATGCCAGAACGCCAGTCACGCCATCCCGACAACGAGGTCATCGACCAGGCGCGGCAAGACAGCACGCCCGGCGCGCAAGGCAGCAGCGCCGGCGGCGAGGTCAACCGCCGGGTCGGCTCGCGCGCGGACGAGAAGGCCGCGCAAGGCAAGCTGCAAGGCGACGAGATCGAGACTGCGACGGGTTCGGACAACCCGGAAGAGGACGCCCGGAAAGGGCCGAAGGCAATCGACCACATGGTCGGCGGCGGATCGAGCCCCTCCCGCTAGGCCCGGCCTCTGCGCGCGATGACCTTGCGCAGGACGTCGGCATAGGTCTCGGGCGCCTGCGCGCCGGGGACCAAGAACCTGCCGTCGATCACCATGGCCGGGACGCCGGTGACGTTGCTGTCCCACGCCAGCCGTTCGTCCGCGCGCACCGTGGCCGCGATCCGCTCGTCATCGAGTGCCGCGGCGGCAGCGGCGGGGTCGTGGCCCTGTTCCTCGGCGATCGCGAGCAGGACGTCGCGACTGCCCACGTTGCGGCGCTGCTGGAAATGCGCCGCGAACAATGCCAGCTTCAGCTGCGTCTGCGTCTCCGGGCCCGCGGCGTCCAGCACCCAGCGCAGCAGCTTGTGCGCGTCGAACGTGTTCCACAGCATCGCCGGCGGCGGCTCGCCCTCGCCTGTGTAATCGAACGGAAAACCCGCCTCTGCCGCCCTGTCCGCCATCATCGTGCGCCCCGCCCGCGCCTGCTCCGGGGTGCGGCCGTACTTGCGCGCGATGTGCGCGGTGCTTTCCTCGCCTTCGGGCGGCATGTCGGGATTGAGTTCGAACGGCAGCCAGCGGACATCGGCGACAACTTCCCCCTCGAGCTGCGCAAGCGCTTTCTCCAGGTTCTTGAAACCGATCACGCACCACGGGCACATCACATCCGACCAGATGTCGATCGTCACCGTCTCGCTCATCGATCGAGCCACCACTGGACGAGGTGATGGGCAATCGCGGCCGGACGCGGAAAGATCAGCGCCTCGGTACCATCGGAACCCGCATCGCGCGCCGTGACGAGTTCGGCGCGCGTGAACCAGCGCGCGTCTTCCAGCTCGGTCACGTCGAGGGTGATCTGGTCGCTCTCGGCCACCGCATGGCAGCCGATCATCAGCTGGCTTGGAAAGGGCCACGGCTGGCTGGCGAGGTAGCGTACATCGCGCACCCGCACGCCGGCTTCTTCCAGTACTTCTCGCGCAACGGCTTCCTCGATCGTCTCGCCCGGCTCGACGAAACCCGCGAGCGCTGAGAACATTCGCGGGGGAAAGCGCGGCTGGCGTCCGAGGAGGAGGCGGTCGTCATGCTCGACGAGCATGATCGTGACGGGGTCTGTTCGCGGGAAGTGCGCCGCACCGCAATGGGCGCAGTCCCGCTGCCACCCGCCCTTGGCGATTCGCGTGGGCTGGCCGCACCGGGCACAGAACCGGTGGCGCGCGTGCCAGTCGACCAGGCTGCGCGCACCGCCGTAGATCGCCAGGTCCTGTGGCGAGAGGACCTGCATCGCCTGCCAAACCTGGGGCTGGGCATAGGCCGGGCCCTCGGCGCCGCTTTCTGGAACGGCGGCGAAACAGGCCCTGTCATCAAGAAGACCGAGAAAGACGAGGTCGCACCCGTCAGGGGCCTCGGCCAGCGTTCCCCAGCCAAGCCCCCCGCTGTCGGGATCGAAAGTCGGCAGGAGCCCGTCGAGCCTGAGCAGGCGCGCCCGCCAGTCCATCCTGGCGGCAAGCGCATCGGGATCGCAGCGCAGGAAGTCCGCGCGCTCCAGCGGGGAGCCGCCGAATGCGATCACTCCGCCATTTGCCCGCTTGCACCCCCGAGATCGGACAGGACCGCCCTGGTGAACTGGGTGGTCATCCCATAGGCGTCCGCCGGCATGTACTGCGTCATCAGCGTGGCCCTGAGGCCCCGGCGCAGATCGGCGAAGGCGGCCGTGCCCGCTGCCCCTCCCCAGCCGAAGGTTCCCGCCTGGTCGCCGAGGCCGACGCGGCCGCCCGCCCCGAACCCCGATCCTTCCGCGAACGTACCTGTCGTCGCGACCCCTTCGGGCAACAGGTTCGACGTGCCAACCCTGACCGCCAGCTCACCCATGACGCGCTTGCCGTCTATCCGGCCGTAACCCACCAGCATACGCAGGAACCGGTCGTAGTCGGCGGTCGACATCACCAGGCCCGACCCGCCCATGGGAAACGGCGGTTCTTCCGCGAATATCGAGTTGCCGCCAGGATCGATCGGCATCAGGGTTTCGCCCACGCGGAAATAGTTCGTCGTCAGTCGTCCGGTCTCGCTCGCCGGCACCTTGAAGAAGCTGCTGGTCATTCCCGCCGGCTCGAACATCCGTGCCTTGAGGAAGGCGTCGAACGGCATTCCGCTGGCCACTTCGATCACCCGGCCGAGCAGGTCTAGGCTGACCGAATACGACCAGTGCGTTCCCGGCTGGTACACCAGCGGCAGGCGGGCAAGCCGGTCGGCGAACTCGGCCAGGCTCGGCGCGCTCGGCGCACCGGTGAACTGCGGCAGCTTGAGCTTGGTCGCCTGCCCCGCTCCGAGTCCTGCATCCATGTAGGCCTGCCGGATCGCGCCCTTCTGGATGATCCCGTAGCCAAGGCCGGCGGTATGCGTGAGGAGGTGGCGCACCGTGATCGGCGTCTTCGCCGGCTCCAGTTCGGTAAGCGACCCGTCGTAGCTTTTCTGCACCGTCATGCTGGCGAACGCCGGCAACAGTTCGGCGATGGGCTGGTCGAGCCCGAGGCGACCATCCTCGATCAGCATCATCGCAGCCATGCCGGTAATCGGCTTGGTCATCGAATAGACCCGGAACAGGCTGTCCGGCCCCGCGGGCGCGGTCACCCCCAAGGCAAGCGTGCCTCCGGCGATCACTTCGGGCGGGCGCTGCCCCCAGCCGAGCGCAGCGACGATCGTGGCGACCTTGCGCGACGAGACGTAGTCATTGACGAGCCTTGCGACCGAGGGCCAGCGGGCCGAGGCGGCCGCATGGGCGGCGGCGCCCAGCGGCAGGCCGGCGAGCGCCATCCCTGCCCCAAGCCATGCGCTCGACCCCAGGAGATCGCGCCGCGACATCTGCGGCGTTGCAAGATCACGAAATGCCATCGACCACTCCAAGGGAAAAATCGGTTTCAATTCGGGATGTGCGGCATCGGCCCGCCCGGGTCAATCGCACTTCATCGCGCGCTTGCATCCCTTCGGTGTGCTAGGCATATAAGACACATGCTCAACATCCTCTCGATCCTGCTCGGTCTCGTAGCCCTGGTCCTCGCGATCCCGTCCGCCATTCCGCTGCTCGGTTGGGGCAACTGGATCGTGCTGCCGATCGCCATTCTTGGAGCCGGCCTGGGCGCGCTGTCGCGATCGAACCACGGCCGGAACTTTTGCCTGGTGGTGATCGTGATCGCAGTGGTCCGCCTTTCGCTCGGCGGCGGGATTCTCTAGGCGCGGGCGCGCACGGCCGCCTTGGCAAAAAGCGTGGGGAGACCCGCGGCTTCCAGTTCCCCAAGCGGCCACCATTCGCCATCGCCCGGCGGAACTCCCCTGCTCGACACAAGCACCGCCAGTTCGAGGTCGAAATGGGTGAAGCCGTGGCGAACGACACCCGCTTCGCGCCATTCGCCCGCAGGCGGTCCGGCGCCGTCGGCGCGCGCCGACCAACCGTCGTCGGGCAGCGCGCGCATCCCCCCAAGCATTCCGGCTTCAGCGCGGCGGACCAGCCAGACCGAGCCTTCGCGCTCGAACCAGAACGCGGTGCCCTTGCGAAGCGGCTTGACCCTCTTGGCAGGCTTCACCGGGTACCGCGCCGGATCGCCCTCCGCCTTCGCGGCGCAGTTCGTCGCCAACGGGCAGGCAGCGCAGCGCGGCAATCGCGTGGTGCAGATCGTCGCACCCAGATCCATCATCGCCTGCGCGAAGTCTCCCGCCCGCTCGTCCGGAGTGATCGAATCGGTCCGCGCGCGGATCGCCTTGCGGGCGGTTGACAGGGACTCGGACATGGCGAACAGGCGCGACACGACGCGTTCGACGTTCGCGTCGACGACTACCGCGCGCTCACCGAAAGCGATCGCCGCCACCGCGGCGGCGATGTAGGCGCCGACGCCGGGAAGTTCGCGCAATTGGGCTTCCGTCTCGGGAAAACCGCCACGCGCCGCCACCGCCCGCGCCGCCGCGAGAAGGTTTCTCGCGCGCGAATAGTATCCCAGCCCCGCCCATGCGGCCATGACCTCGGCATCGCTGGCTGCGGCCAGCGACTCTACGTTTTGCCAGCGGTCCAGAAACCGCGCGTAATAGGGCGCGACCGCCGCGGTCGTGGTCTGCTGCAGCATGACCTCCGAGAGCCAGACGCGGTAAGGCTCCGGCGCCGGCGACCCGGGCGGGCTGCGCCACGGCAGGACGCGCGCGTTGCGGTCGTACCAACCCAGAAGGCGACCGGGTATGCTGTCCTCGCTGGCGCTCATGGCGCGCCTATGGCATGGCCGCCGCGACGATGGAACGGGACGCGAAACTCCCCAAGGCGAAGCAGTACACCCGGCCGCGCGGCGGACCGGCGAAGTCGATCGCCGAGCTGACCCCGCAAGTCGGACGCACGGCCTTCCGCCGCTTCGGTTTCGTCCAGTCGAGCGTCGTCACCCGCTGGCCCGAGATCGTTGGCGAGGCGCACGCCAGGGTCTGCACGCCCGAAGCGATCCGCTTCCCACCCGGCGAGAAGGCAGACGGCATCCTGCAACTCGTCGTGCTGCCCGCGCATGCGCCGCTGATCCAGCACGTAATCCCAGAGATCATCGAGCGGGTGAACCGCTTCTTCGGGTACAAGGCGGTTGAGCGTGTCAAGCTGCGGCAAGGCGCGGTTCAGCCGCCCCGTGCTGAAGCGCGGCCCGCGGCGCCGCCCTCGCTCAAACCGATACCGCTCGAACTCGGCGACAGCCTGCGCGATGTCGGCGACCCCGAGCTTCGTGCGGTGCTCGAATCGCTCGCCCGTTCGCTCGGCAGCAAGGAGGACAACACGTGAAGTTCGCCCGCAGGATCATCGCCGCTATCGCCGCGCTTGGAGCGACGGCCGCGATTGCCGCGACACCCAACTGGCTTACCGTCGTCGACACCTCGGGGGGCGGCCACAAGATCGGCAATCCGCAGGCGAAGGTGAAACTGACCGAGTTCGTGAGCTACACATGCTCGCATTGCGGGCACTTCGCCCGGGAGGCATCCGGCGCACTCGACCTCTATGTCGCCACCGGCAAGGTCCAGCTCGACATTCGCCACGTGGTCCGCGACCCCATCGACCTGACCGCCGCGATGCTCGCCAATTGCGGTCCCGCGGCGAAGTTTCCGCGCAACCATGCGGCGCTGATCCTCGCCCAGCCCAAGTGGCTGCCGCTCGCGGAGAAGGCGACCGAAGGCCAGCAATCGCGCTGGTACAACGGCCCCGGCGCGGCGCGGCGCCGGGCGATCGCAAGCGACCTCGGATTCTACACCATAATGACCGGCCGGGGGTACGAGCGGGTGGCGCTCGACCGGTGCCTCGCCGACGAGGCGCTGGCAAAGCGGCTCGCGGCGCAATCCAAGGCCGACGACGAGAAGTTCGGCGTCAAGGCCACCCCGAGCTTCGCGATCGACGGCACGATGCTGGCCGGCACCTATTCCTGGAGCCTGCTGCAACCACAGCTCGACGCCCGTCTCTGACCCACGACGAGGCATAGCTGTGGAAAGCCCCGGGACGCGCTTCACCGTCCGTCTGCCCTCGTATACCCTCGACGACCACCCGAAAGGATGATCATGCTGCGTACCGCCTCTTTCACCCTCGTCGCCGCGCTGGCACTCGCTTCCTGCGGATCGAAAGAGACCGCCGACGGCGAAGTGGCCGAAGGCGCCACCGTTGCCGCCACGCCGGCTCCGGACGGCCAGGAATGGATCGACGTCGCTTCGGTGACCGAGGACGGCGGTTACATGGTCGGCAATCCCGACGCGCCGATCAAGCTGATGGAATTCGGTTCGCTGACCTGCGGCGCCTGCGCCAACTTTACCCAGACCGGGTTCGAGCCGCTGCGAGACAAGTACATCAACACCGGCAAGGTCAGCTTCGAGCTGCGCAACCAGGTGCACAACGGGCTCGACCTCGTGCTGGCGCGGCTCGTGCGGTGTTCGACGCCGGACGCGATGGTCCCGTTGTCCGAACAGGTGTGGATGAACTTCGACACGATCATGTCGGGCGCACAGGCCGCCGGCGGGCAGCTCGAATCGGCGATGGCGCTTCCCGAGGACCAGCGCTTCGTCGCAGTGGCGCGGGCGGCAGGCTTCCTGCCGTTTTTCGCCAGCCGCGGCATAAGCGAAGATCAAGCGCGGGTCTGCCTTTCCGACTCGAAATCGGTCGAGGCCATCGCCAAGCGATCCGAAACCCAGTCGCAGGAACTCGACGTCGCGGGCACGCCCACGTTCTTCATCAACGGCAAGAACGTAGGCACCCAGTCCTGGGATTCGCTCGAACCGATGCTCCAGCGCGCCGGCGCCAGGTAGTCCCCGGGCGTAAGGGGACACCGGCCGGATGCTCATCAGGCGGCTCAAGCTCACCGGGTTCAAGAGCTTCGTCGAGCCGTCCGAACTGCGCATCGAACCGGGGTTGACCGGGGTCGTCGGACCGAACGGGTGCGGCAAGTCCAACCTGCTCGAGGCAATCCGCTGGGTGATGGGCGAGAACTCGCCCAAGTCGATGCGAAGCGGCGGGATGGATGACGTCATCTTCGCCGGGACCGCCAGCCGCCCGCCGCGCGATTTCGCCGAAGTCGTCCTGACCGGCGCAGACGATGACGGCAAGGACCTCGAAGTCGTCCGCCGCATCGAGCGCGGAGCGGGCAGCGCGTACCGGGTCAACGGACGCGACGTACGAGCCAAGGACGTCGCTCTGACCTTTGCCGACGCGGCGACCGGCGCGCACTCTCCCGCGCTGGTTAGCCAGGGCAAGATCGCGCAGGTCATCGCCGCCAAGCCTACAGAGCGGCGGATGATGCTCGAGGAAGCGGCCGGGATCGCCGGTCTCCATGTCCGCCGCCGCGACGCTGAGGGCAAGCTGCGGCAGACCGAAGCGAACCTGGCAAGGCTCGAGGACCTCATGGCCGGCCTCGACAGCCAGATCGCATCGCTGCGGCGGCAGGCCAAGCAGGCCGAACGCTACAAGGCCTTGTCCGATCAGATCCGCGTCGCCGAGGCGCGATTGCTGTTCGCGCGCTGGCGCGACGCCGCAGCCGCGGCCGAAGCCGCACGCGCCGAAGCCCGGGCAGCGGACGCGCGGGTTACCGCGGCACAGGCGGCGTCGGCGGAGGCGCAGAAGGCGCAGGCGGCTGCGGCGGCAGCGCTCGCCGAAGCGCGCGACGAGCTTGCCGACCGACGCGACGATGCCAGTGCCCACGGCCACAGGATGGCGGCTCTGTCCAGCCAGCTCGAAGCCGCCGAACAGCGGCTCGCCGATCTCGACCGCCAGAAGGCACGGTTGGAGCAGGACCGCGGGGACGCCGACCGCCTGACCCGCGATGCCGCCGAGGCGCTCGCAAGGCTTGAGAGGGAACTCGCCGCCGGGTTAGCCGCGCTCGAGGCGGACGAGGCGCGCCGCCCCTCACTCGCAGCGAAAGTCGAGGAAGCCGAGCGCGCCGGGCGAGCCGCCGAACTCGCCCTCGCCAAGGCGACCGCCGACCAGGCAGGGGTCGAGGCGGAATGGCGCGTAGCCGAAGCCGAGGTCGCCCAGGCCGAGGCGCGCCTCGCCCGCCTCGCCGGAGAAGCGCGCCGCCACGACGAAACCCGCGCTGGCCTCTTGCAGACCGGCGATCCGGACGAGGCGGTGGCCGAGGCAAGGCAGGCCGCCCTCGATGCTGCCGGCGCGGTGAGCGTTGCCCGCGAAGCGCTCGAAACGATGCGTGCGGGCAAGGAATCGCTTCAGGCAGCGCGCGACGAGGCGGCGTCCGCACTCGCCGGTGCCCGGGCCGACCTCGCCGGGCTCGAACGCGAACGCCAGGCACTCGACCGCGATCGGCAAGCGCGGGCCCGGCAGGCTGCGGACCGCCACGGCGTCCCCACCGCGCTCGACCGGGTGCGTGCCGCGCCGGGTTACGAACGCGCGCTCGCTGCCGCGCTCGGACGCGACGCGAAGGCGCCGCTCGGCAGTCCGCAGGGCGATGGCGAAGGGCGTTACTGGACCGGTTCGGAACCGCCCGTCCCGGTGGCCGATGCGCTGGCCCATCACGTGACCGATTGCCCGCCGCAGCTCGCCGCGCGGCTCGCGCTGGTCCACGTTGGCGATAGCGACGACGGACGGACGCTCGGTCCCGGCGAATGGCTGGTCACGAGGGGCGGCGCGCTGCGACGCTGGGACGGTTTCGTGGCGCGCGGCGAAGGCGCGGCCGAAGCGGCCCAGCTCGAAGCGGAAAACCGGCTCGACGAACTGGACACCCTTATCCCCCCCCGGCGCGCAGCACTGGAGGAGGCGGAAGCCGCGCAGGCCCGCGCGCTGGACGAGCTCACGACGCTCCAGCGCCGTCTGGTCGCCGCCGAGCGGGACTTGCAGGAGGCCGCCGAGGCCGAGCGGGCCTCGCTGAGGTCGCTCGACCAGGCCGAGGCGGCGCGCGAACGCCATTCCGCAAGGCTGGCCGAACTGGCGGCGGCCGAACGGGACCTCGCCGAACAGCGCGCCGCCGCGGAGGGGGAGCTGTCCAGTGCACAGGCAAAGCGTGCCGCGCTGCCTGCGCCCGATACCGGCAGGGCCACGCTGGAGGCGGCACGCTCCAGAAACGAGGCGGCGCGAACCGCTCTCCAGGCCGCGACGGCGGACCTCGCGGCGCACGAGCAAGCGCTTGCGGTCGCGCGTGAGCGGACAGCGGCGCAGCGCGCCGACATGGCGAGCTGGCAGGCCCGCTCCGGCGAGGCGGCGCGGCGCCTGTCCGACATGAGCCGCCGGTTCGAGGAGATCGAGGAGGAGCGCGCGGTCGTCGCGGCAAAACCCGAGGGGCTGCTGCGCGAGATCGAGCGGGGCGACGAAGTGCGCGCCCGGCTCGCTGCCGGCCTCGCTGCAGCAGAAGCCGCCGTGGCCGACGCGCAGGCCGCCGCCGAGGTCGCCGGTCGCAGCCATGCCGAAGCGACCGAAGCGCTTGCCTCGGCGCGCGAAGCGCGTGCTGGGCTCTCGGCCCGCGCCGAAAACGAGGAACAGCGGCGCGAGGAAATGGCGCGCATATCGGGCGAACGGTTCCAGTGCCCTCCCCCGCTGCTCGCCGGCCGCGCGGGGTTCGACGCCGAAACGGTGAAGAGCGCGGGGCTCGAAGGCGAGGAAATGGAGCGTCTCGCGGCCAGCCGCGAACGGATCGGGCCGGTCAATCTCGTCGCGGCGGAAGAACTTGAGCGCATCGAGGCCGCGCACGGCAGCAGCGCGGCCGAGCAGGCCGAGCTGGCCGAAGCAGTCGCCCGCCTGCGCGGGAGCATCGGCAATCTCAATCGCGAAGGCCGCGAGCGCCTGCGCGCCGCGTTCGAGGAAGTGAACCGGCATTTTCGCCGCCTGTTCACCCGCCTGTTCGAGGGCGGCGAAGCCCACCTCGCACTGATCGACAGCGACGATCCGCTCGAGGCCGGGCTCGAGATTTTCGCCCAGCCGCCGGGCAAGCGGCTGCAGTCGCTCACCCTGCTGTCCGGCGGCGAGCAGGCACTGACAGCGACCGCGCTGATCTTTGCGCTGTTCCTCACCAATCCTGCGCCGATCTGCGTCCTCGACGAGGTCGATGCACCGCTCGATGATGCCAACATCGACCGCTTTTGCGATCTCCTCGACTCGATGGTCGCGGAAACCGACACCCGTTACCTGATCGTCACCCACAACGCGGTGACCATGAGCCGCATGCACCGCCTGTTCGGCGTGACGATGGTCGAACGCGGCGTCAGCCGCCTTGTCAGCGTCGACCTCGGCGAAGCCGAGCTGCTTGCGGCGGAGTAGCCTCTATCCGGCCAGGAAACTGTCGACTGCATCGCGGAAAACCGGCCACGCAGGTTCGTGATCGAGCAGGACATGGTTGTCGCTGTCGAGCGGGAGGAAGCGGGCACCCGGAATGCATCGGGCGAGATCCTCGCCAGCCGAGAACGGAATGACCTGGTCCCGAAGCGAATGTGCCACCAGAACCGGCACCGTCACCCGGGAAAGCAGTCCGGATACGTCGATCAGGCCGAGCGCCATCTGCAGACGTTCGGCGTTCTGCGGCGAGGTAGTCAAACGCTGGAGTTCGTTCCACCAGCCGAACTGTTCTGCGGTACCGCCCGGAATGTACAGGCTGGTGAACACTTGCCGAAATGCCGCGCTGTTGGTGCCCCAGCCCGTCCGCGAGAGGGTGACCATGGCTTCCCGGCGAGCATAGTCTTCTCCCGACAGCCGCAGGCGCCAACCGCGCGCATAGCCCCCGGCGAGAACCATTCGCCTGACCCGATGGGGGTGCCGGACGGCGTAGGAAATGGCCACGGCCGCCCCTTGCGACAGCGCGACGATGTCGAACCGTTCGAGCCCCGCCGCGTCGACGACTGCCTCGAAGTCATCGACGAAAGCCGCCAGTGAGAAGCTGGGTGTCTCCCAGTCGGACAATCCGTTGCCGCGTTCGTCATAGCGGATGAGCCGGTGCCGGCTCGACAGGGCAGCCAGCCAGTGCCGCCAGACCGGGCTTGTCCAGTCGAGTTCGAGATGATTGAGCCAGTTCGCCGTCTTGATCAGGGGAAATCCCTCGCCCATCTGGGACCAGGCGATCCGCGTGCCGTCGTTCGCATGGCAATGAGCGATGGTTTGCGGCGGCAGGGGGTAGGCCGCTGCCATCCTTCGGCGCGCACGCTGCCAGGCAATCGGCGTCTCCCCGTGGTGACGCTTGAACGCGCGATTGAACGCGGCCTCGCTTCCAAAGCCCACCCGAAACGCCGTTTCGGCCGCGGTCGTCCCTTCCGAACGCAATATTTCGGCCGCCCGGTCGAGCCGGTAGCGGTAGCAATATCGCATCGGGGGGCAGCCGAACGCCTGCTGGAAACGAAGGGCGAGGACACTGCGCGAGACACCCGCTTCCCGTGCCAGCATCTCGATGTCGATCGGATCGCTGTATCGTTCGCCGATCACCGCGAGGGCCCTGGCGACGACCCTCCTCCCTGTCCCATCCGGCCGGTCCGGTACCGGGGCGATCGAGCTGTTCATTGCAGGCGCAAGTTAAACGTGTCCGGCGTTTCGATCAATGTTTCAGGACCTCCAGTCATTGCCGACACCGGGGCGCGAGGCAGATAAGTCAGCCAAGACGGAGGAGACAAGCGATGACCGCATTCATCAGCCTTTTGTTCGCCGCGACGGCCTATGCCGTGTTCTTCGCGACCTTCCTTTACCTGATCGCCTTTACCGGGAACCTGCCATGGGTACCGGTAACTGTCGATCGCGGTCCCGACACCGTCCCCCTGGCCGCCGCAGCCGGCAACGCCGCGCTTATCGCACTGTTCGGGCTGCAGCACAGCGTCATGGCGCGCCCGGGGTTCAAGCGGTTGTGGACGTGCATTGTGCCCAGACATGCCGAACGAAGCGCTTATGTTCTCACCGCCAGTCTAGTTCTGATCGCGCTCTTCACGTTCTGGCGGCCGATCAACGCGGTCGTCTGGTCGGTCGACGACCCGGTCGGATCGGCACTGCTGTGGGCACTCTTCGGATTGGGCTGGTTGGTCGTTCTGACGAGCACCTTTCTCATCAACCATTTCGAGCTTTTCGGTCTGCAGCAAAGCTGGCTGCATGTCTGCCGCAAGTCTCCTCAGGCCCCGGAATTGCGCGAACCGCTGTTCTATCGGTTCGTTCGCCACCCCCTTTATACCGGGTTCCTGATCGCCTTCTGGGCGACCCCGGTGATGAGCGCGGGCCACTTGCTTCTGGCGGCCGGGATGACCGCATACATCTTGATCGCCATCCGGTACGAGGAACGCGACCTCGTCGCGCTGTTTGGCGCCAGTTACGAGGATTACCGCCGGAGGGTGGGTATGCTGGTCCCGCGAACAAGCCGCCAGCATAGGGACAGGGGACAGCCAGAGCGGACCTGAAGCGTCAGGTCTCCAGCGCGTCCGCAAGGGTGCGCCGGATGGCGCGAAGGCGGTCGAGGGCATCGGAGCGAATCCCTTCGGCCGGCACTGAGGCCCGGTCGGCGGTCGATGAAGCTGTCGCGTTGGTGGCATCCGGCCCGGGATTGGCCGCAAGGGCAGCCTTCGCACCGCGCAAGGTATAGCCCTCGCGGTTCACCAGCTTGTCGATCTCTTTCACCAGCGCCACGTCCTCGGGCCGGTAATACCGTCGTCCCCCGCTGCGCTTCATCGGTCGAAGCTGCGGGAACTGGCCTTCCCAGTAGCGCAGCACGTGGGCCTTGATGCCAAGGGCTTCGCCGACCTCACCGATCGTGCGCAGTGCGCCTTCATCCTTGCCGTCGTCGAAGCCGGAGGTCATCGGGCCATCCCTATCCGTTCGCCACCCGCTCCTTGAGCAGCTGGCTTGCGCGGAAGGTCATCACCCGCCGCGGGGTGATCGGCACCTCGATACCGGTCTTGGGGTTGCGGCCGATCCGTTCCTTCTTGTCGCGCAGCACGAAGGTGCCGAAACCCGAGATCTTGACGTTTTCGCCCCGGGACATCGCCTCGCACATGTGGCGAAGAATCGATTCCACGAGCTCGAGCGATTCCGCGCGGCTGAAGCCGAGTTTGCGGTTGATCGTATCTGCGAGATCTGCCCGAGTCAGCGTACCCACCGAACGCATCATGCCGGCGTCCTCCCGTTTTGGCGGTGCGACCCGAATTTCGCTTTGTTCTAACGGATTAGGACCGAACCTGCAATGCGCGGGACCAATTTAAACCCTCGGCGGCGGTTACATCCGCACGAGGCTGGCACCCCAGGTGAACCCGCCACCCATCGCCTCGAACATCACGAGGTCGCCGGGCTTTATCCGGCCATCCCTGACCGCCGTGTCGAACGCGAGCGGGACCGACGCTGCCGAAGTGTTGGCGTGCCGGTCGACCGTGACGACGACCTTTTCTGCAGGAAGCCCCAGCTTGCGCGCGGTCGCATCGAGGATTCGGGCGTTGGCCTGGTGCGGCACCACCCAGTCGATATCCTCGGCGGAAAAGCCGGTCTCGCCGAGCACTGTCTCCAGCACGCTGGCAAGGTTGGTGACCGCGTGGCGGAACACTTCCTTGCCCTTCATCCGCAGCTTGCCGACGGTGCCGGTGGTCGACGGCCCGCCGTCGACGTAGAGCAGCTCGTTGTGCGCGCCGTCGGCGTGGAGCTGGGTGAAGATGACGCCCGGTCCGTCCTCGGCCACGTCCTGCGCCTCGAGCACGATGGCGCCCGCGCCGTCTCCGAACAGCACGCAGGTAGTGCGGTCCTCCCAGTCGAGGATCCGGCTGAAGGTCTCCGCGCCGATCACGAGGGCCCGAGGAGCCATCCCGGCGCGCAGCATCGAATCGGCTGTCGCGAGCGCGTAGAGAAAGCCGGAACAGACCGCTGCGACGTCGAACGCGATCCCGCCGTGGCAGCCGAGAAGGTCCTGCACTTTCGTGGCGGTGGCGGGAAAGGTCTGGTCAGGGGTCGCGGTCGCAAGGACGATGAGGCCGATATCGGCCGGTCCGATCCCGGCCGCCTCGAGCGCCCTGCGGGCAGCTTCGGCGGCCAGCGTGGCGGTCGTTTCGTCTTCGGCCGCAAGGTAGCGGTTGCGGATGCCGGTCCGCTCGACGATCCATTCGTCGGTGGTGTCGACCATCGTCGCCATTTCGGCGTTGCCGACGCTGCGCCGGGGCAGCGCCGATCCGCTTCCGCGCACGACCGAACGGATCATGCCGCCCGGCCCTGGTCGCCGTTCGAGCGCAGGCGCGTCTCGCCGAGCGCAGCGAGGTCGTCAGCGATGCGGTGCGTGAGGTCGTCCTCGAGCAGCCGCGCGGCAACCGCGACCGCGTTGGCGACCCCTGCTGCATTGGCGCTGCCGTGGCTCTTCACCACCACGCCGTTGAGGCCGAGAAAGACCGCGCCGTTGTGGTTGTTCGGATCGAGATGGTGCCTGAGCAGTTCGGTCGCCGGGCGGCTGACGAGAAAACCGATCTTCGATCGCAGCGAGCTGGTGAAGGCGTTGCGCAGCAGGTCGGTGACGAAGCGCGCCGCGCCCTCGATCGCCTTCAGCGCGATGTTGCCCGAAAATCCGTCGGTCACGACCACGTCGCACGAGCCGCGGTTGATCTTGTCGGCCTCGATGAAGCCGTCGAAACTCAACGCCAGGCCCTTGGCAGCGCGCAGGCGCCCGGCGGCCGCCTGAAGCTGGTCGGTGCCCTTGATCTCCTCGGTACCGATGTTGAGCAGCCGCACGCGCGGCTCCTCGCGGCCCGTCACGATGCGCGAATAGGCTGCGCCCATCACGGCGAACTGGACGAGGTTCCTCGCATCGCACTCGGTATTGGCGCCGAGGTCAAGCATGATGACATCGTTGTCGCCGAGGCTGGGCAGCAACGCCGCGAGCGCCGGGCGGTCGATGCCCGGCATCGTGCGCAGCGCCAGCTTGCTCATCGCCATCAGCGCACCGGTGTTGCCCGCGCTGACTGCGGCGCCGGCGGCGCCCGATTTCACCGCGTTGACGGCAAGACCCATGCTGGTGGTCTTGGCGCGTCGCAGAGCCTGAGTCGGCTTCTCGTCTCCCGCCACGACACCGTCGCAGTGGAGGATCTCGGACGCACCGCGCATCTGCGGGTGCGCGTCGAGCGCGGACTTGATCCGCGTCTCGTCGCCCACGAGCAGGAACTTGAACTTGTCGTGCCTCCGGCGGGCGAGCGCCGCGCCGGAGATCATCGTCTGCACGCCCTCGTCACCCCCCATCGCGTCGACGGCGATACGCGGGAGGCTCATGACGCGACTACCCTAGGCCGGCCGTCAGAGGCCGACGGCGACGACTTCGCGGCCGTTGTAGTGCCCGCAGTGCGAGCAGAGGTTGTGCGGACGCTTGAGCTCGCCGCAGTTCGAGCATTCGTGGAATGCCTCGACCTTCAGCGAATCGTGCGACCGGCGCATGCCCCGGCGGCTGGGCGAAACTTTTCTTTTTGGGACGGCCATCTTGGCACCTGTTCCGTATGAATATCAAAGCTGTTGCGGTCCGCCCTAGGCCAGTCCCCTGCGGCGCACAACCCGCCGGACAACGTCTGGCGAGCCGGAAAGCGGCGAACGGGACCCGGCAGTGACGGGAAGGCGCGCCCTATAGCGCATATTGCGCCCGTTGCAAGCGCGCCCCGCTGTGCTAGCGAGCGAGGCGTGCTTTCGCAGGGGAATGGGGGCGAAATGATCCTTCCGGTTACGCTTACCTCGGCCGCCGCGGCCGCTATCATCAACATCTGGCTGGCGATGCGCGTCGGCCGGATGCGAATCCAGCACAAGGTCTCGATCGGCGACGACGCCGGCGGTCCGCTGACCGCGCGGATGCGCGCCCAGCTCAACTTCGTCGAGAACACCGCGTTCGTGCTCATCCTGATCGCCGCCATCGAGATTTCCGGCAAGGGCGCGCCGTGGCTCGCCTGGGTGGCAGCGATCTACATGCTCGGCCGCGTGGCGCACGGGTTCGGAATGGACGGCGGCGCGCTCGGCCGCGGCCGGTCGGTCGGCACGATCATCACGATGCTGACGCAACTGGGGCTGGCGGTCGTGGCGGTTCTGATAGCTCTCGGCAGGACTTAGGAGTTGAATTCGGGCCGAAAGCAGGGAATTTCAGGCCGGGGACACGGGTCGCTCTCGCTGTTAGAGAGGAATGGCTTATGTCGTGCAGTAAACGATTAGCGCTAAAAGCGACCATTGCACTTTGCCTATCAATCGCTCCAGTACAGGCGCTATCTCAGTCGCCGACTGCTCCGCTCAAGTCGATAACCGAAGACCAGTTCTTGAAGGCAATAAGTTTGATCCGCCCCGCGCCTGAGACGAAAAAGCTTGACGATGGCAGCTACGAGATCATTTTGCCCAACGGAATTCCGGCGAATGCGCAGTTGCAAAATTGCGAAGACAAAAAGACGCTGAGTAATTGCCGAACCTTGTCGATCATAGTTAATCTGCAAAAGCCAAAGGGCAAAAATCGGGCGGATTCTTTACGTATCGCAAACGAATTTAATAAAAATGACATACACGGAAGGAGTTTTGTTGACGAAGAAAACGATATAATTACTCGGTTCGCCTTTTTCGTCACCGGGCATGAGCCATCGACAAGCTTGGCTACGAAATTGATAAACTGGGATGCCTTTGTCCGCTCCGCCGTTCTGTCGCTCCATGGAGACAACGACACGAAGTAGAAGCGACCGGATTTTTCCTAGCCATCTGCTCGCAAATCTTATTGAGCGTCAACTCAGCGCATAATCGCTCACGAAGGCGTTGGTCTGCCGCTCCCGCCCGAAGGTGCTTGTGGGTCCGTGGCCGGGGATGAAGGTCACGTCGTTGCCCAGCGGCCAGAGCTTGCCGGTGATCGCGTCGATCAGGTCCTGGTGGTTGCCCATCGGAAAGTCGGTGCGCCCGATCGAGCCTTGGAACAGGACATCGCCGACGATCGCGAACCGGCTCGGCCGGTGGAAGAACACGACGTGGCCGGGCGTGTGGCCGGGGCAATGGATCACCTCAAGCGTCAGTTCGCCGACGGTCACGGTGTCGCCATCCTCGAGCCAGCGGTCGGGCTCGAACACCTCGGCGTGCATCCCGTACTTGCCGCCGTCCTCGTCGAGCCGGCTGATCCAGAACCGGTCGGCCTCGTGCGGCCCCTCGATCCTGAGGCCGAGTTCCTTGGCCAGCATCCCGGCCTGTCCGCAGTGATCGAGGTGGCCGTGGGTGACGAGGATCTTCTCGAGCGTCACCCCGGCCTTCGCCACCCCCGCCTTGAGCCGGTCGAGGTCGCCGCCGGGATCGACGAGCGCGCCCATCATCGTCCGGGTGCACCAGATCAGCGAGCAGTTCTGCTGGAGCGGGGTCACGGGGATGATCGCGGCCCGCATGGGGGGCAAAGGCTTGTCCGGCTGCATCGCGCCGAGGTGACCCCTAACCGCTCCGATTGCAAGCGCTGGCGGGCCCGGCGGCGCCGCCGTCCCGTCAGCGCCCGAGCCGGATGCCCAGCGTTACCCCGCCTCCGAAATCGGAAGCCCCGTCGGTCAGCCCGCCCGACCCGTAGAATCCCAGCGACAGGTTCTTGCCCACGCCGGTGTTCAGGCCGCCGACGATCCGCTGGTCGTCCTCGCCCCCTGCAACCTGGCTTTGCGCGATCGCATATCCGAGGTGGGCCGAGGTCGACCCGGCCAGGCGCAGCGACGCACCGGCCTGGGCCGAGAGCGAGTTCCTGAGGTCGAAACCGTCCGGGTCACCCGTCACCGTGTAGGCGACGCCGGCAAACGGGGTGACGCTGCCCAGCGGCTTGGCAAGATCCACGCGGACCGAATAGTCGGCCTTGCCGGTTCCCAGCCCCTTGTCCACCGAGGCGGTGGGCACCTTGACCCCCGTGCCGATCGTGGCGCTGACACCGCCAAGCGGCAGGTCGTAGGCCGCCGAAAGGTGGAGGTCCCCCATACCCTGGCGCGTGTCGACGGTGTCGGGCCGGGTCGGATCGACAAGGATCGGCAATCCCAGCGGCCCCGAAGGCGCGACCACGTTAGCAGGCGCGGTCAGCCGCACCAGCGAGGTCTGTGCGCTGGCCCGCACCCTGCCCTTTGCGACGACGAGCGACAGCGGAACGCTTTCCTTCTCGATCTCGGTCCCGGTGCCGTAATCGCCGCGTTCGTAATCGAACCCGGTCGAAAACTGGACATGCGCGGCGTTGTCCCGGGCCGGTTCGGCCGGGCTCTGTTGTGCTAGGGCTGGCATGGCGGGCAGAGCGACGATGAATGCAGTAACAAGACGCAAAATGGATCTCCGAAGCGAAGCGTGTTCACCTCTCTAACGGGCGACACCCCGCGATCCATCCATCCTGGCGCGAACTTTGTAGCTACTAGCAGGCGAACGCCTTCCGGTTGGCCGTTCGCGAACCTAGAGCCGGCCGCTCTTCCAGACCACGCGGCCGACGATCTCGAGCTCGTCGAGCGCCACCTCGAGCGGCGGATAGGCATAATTCTGGCTGAGCAGGGTCGCGCGGCCCGGCCCGGCAGGCGCAAGCCGCTTGACCATAAGCGCATCGCCCAGACGGACGACGTGGATGCCGTCGCGCAAGGTCCGCTGGGCGCGATCGACGAGGATTTCGTCGCCGTCGTGGAGAAGCGGCTCCATCGAATCGCCCTCGACGCGGATCGCGGACAGCTCCGCGCCGCCGAGGCCCTGCTCGCGCAACCAGCGGCGGCTGAAGCGAAACGAATCGAACGCCCGCTCGTCGGCGGCAAGCGCGCCGGGTCCCGCTGCCGCCCCCAGCGGCAGACGGGGAATCTCGATCCACTCACCGCGGGAGTTCGCCGTGGGCAGGGAAATTTCCTCGACGCCGCCCAGCTCCGATTCGGCCACGCCGAAGAACTGCGCGAGCGTGCGGCGGTCACCCTCCTCCAGCTTGCGCGGTGAACCCTTGCGAATGAACTGCTGCAAGTAGCTGGAATTGCGTCCGATCATCTCCGACAGCCCGGCAAGACTGACGCCGCGCTGCTGCGCGAGGTCAAGCAAGCGCAATCGGAAGGGATCATCAGGCGGGTTTACCATTTTTCCTTCCTACTCGTAGGATTTTTCCTAGACAAGTAGGATTTCGCATGGTCCCCATAGCCTCGATCGCACCACCCGAGTCCCTTGCCTGGGGGCCGAGTCGCAGAGGCAGAAGAAGGTCACATGCTGATCCGAACAATCGAGAAATTCCTGAAGGAGCACGAAATGCCCGCCACCAAGTTCGGCCGCCTGGCGGCCAACGACCCGCGCTTCGTGCTCGATCTGAGGATGGGCCGTGAGCCTCGTCGCGCCCTGTCCTCGCGCGTGGAACATTTCATGAACACTTACCGGGAGGTGGCGCGTGCCAACTGATTGTGCATCGCCGCTGCGCGCGCCCCTCGGCACCGCCGGACGCCTTCGCGAAGCCCTCTGCGCGCTCGCGGGCGGTCAGGCCACCGTCGTCCGCCAGACCGAGCGCCCGTGGGCCAGCATCACCTTCGAAGGTGCTCGGCACGGCTTCGAGCTGACATTCGACGGGATCGAAGCGGTTGGCGCGGGAGAGAGGTTCGTCGAGGCTCTCCCCGATCACGAATTCGCGATCCCCGGCCAACTCGTGGCGGAGGCCGCGATCGTCGCGGTCGATCACCGGCTTTTGCCCGGCCCCCGCATGACGGTGAGCTGCGAACTGCTGCTGCTCCGGGATGTTTGAGCGGTGCCAATTGTTTTGCGACAGGACAGTGTGACAGGTGTGACAGGCGGGCCGGACGGCACCGTTCAAAGGCGCCGGATAACGAGGTTCCGGATTTCGCTCATGTCCTCCATCGCGAACCGGATGCCTTCGCGGCCCAGGCCCGAATCCTTGACCCCGCCATAGGGCATGTTGTCGACCCGGTAGCTCGGCACGTCGTTCACCACGACGCCACCCACGTCGAGCCGGTCCCATGCCTCGAGAACCTGATGGAGGTCGCGGGTGAACATTCCGGCCTGGAGTCCGAACTTGCTGTCGTTGACGACTTCGAGCGCCTCGTCCCAGTCGGTGAACCTCGCGAGGTTCGCAAGCGGGCCAAACGCCTCCTCGCGGTTGGCCTTGCACTCCTCGGGCACACCCTCGAGCAGTGTCGCCTCGAGCATCGCGCCCTTGCGCTCGCCTCCGCACAGGAGCCGTGCCCCGGCCTCCACTGCCTCGTCGATCCAGCCCTTGAGCCGCGTTGCTTCCTTCTCGGAGATCATCGGCCCGATGAATGTGTCGCGGTCCTTGGGATCGCCTGCGACGAGCGTCCTGGTTTTCTCGACGAGCATGTCCCTGAACCGATCATAGACCTCGGCGTGGATCAGGATGCGCTGGACGCCAATGCAGCTCTGTCCGCTTTGGTAGAACGCCCCGAACACGATCCGCTCGAGCGCGTGGTCGAGGTCGGCGTCCTTGTCGACGATCACCGCTGCGTTGCCGCCGAGTTCGAGGACGACCTTCT
Source organism: Tsuneonella sediminis (assembly GCF_051912845.1). Taxonomy (NCBI): domain Bacteria; kingdom Pseudomonadati; phylum Pseudomonadota; class Alphaproteobacteria; order Sphingomonadales; family Erythrobacteraceae; genus Tsuneonella; species Tsuneonella sediminis. Next base: position 603,385 of record NZ_JBNCBU010000001.1, read on the forward strand.
TCTTGCCGGCTTTCGCCTTGAGGTCCCATCCCACCCCCGGCGAACCGGTGAAGCTGAGCAGCTTCAAGCGCTCGTCGGTCGTGAACAGGTCGGCTCCATCGCGGCTCGCGGGAAGGATGCTGAAAGCCCCCTCGGGCAGCACATCGCATTCGGCCAGGACTTCCCCCATGATGATCGCGCCCAGCGGGGTCATGCTGGCAGGCTTCATCACGAACGGGCAGCCCATCGCGATCGCGGGGGCGATCTTGTGCGCGGCGAGGTTGAGCGGAAAGTTGAACGGCGAGATGAAGCTGCACGGGCCGATCGGCACCCGCTTCCAGATGCCCATGTAGCCCTTCGCGCGGGGCGATATGTCGAGCGGTTGCACCTCGCCGTAGATGCGGGTCGCCTCCTCGGCGGCGATGCGGAAGGTGTCGATCAGCCGGGTGACCTCACCCTCGGCGTCCTTGATCGGCTTGCCTGCCTCGACGCACAGCGCATAGGCAAGCTCGTCGAACCGCTCCTGGAACCGGTCGACGCAGTGCTGGAGGACGCCCTGCTTTTCGAAGCTCGCCAGCCGCGCCATCGGCTCGGCCGCGCGGACCGCGCCCGCGATCGCCTCGTCGATGATGTCCGGCGTCGCGAGCGCGGTTCGGAAGGCAAGCTTGCCGGTGTACTTGTCGGTCACCTCGAGGTCGGCGTTCGGCTGCGCCGCCTTGTTGTTGAGGTAGAGCGGGTACGTGTCCTTGAGCTTGGTCATGAATCCTCCTGTCGGATCAATTCACAGAGCCTTGGAAAGCTCCTTGATGTCCTTGTTGAGGATGCGGTCGTTCTCGGAATAGTCGACCGGGCAATCGACGAGGTGCACGCCCGGCGTCTCGTTGCAGTGCCGCAGCGTTTCGCGCAGGTGGTCGCTCGATTCAATCCGGTGCCCGTGCGCGCCGAAGCTCTCGGCGAATTTGACGAAATCGGGGTTGCCATAGGTCAGCCCGAAATCCCTGAACCCCATGTTGGCCTGCTTCCAGCGGATCATGCCGTAGGCGTCGTCGCGCAGAATGAGGACGGTGAGGTTGAGACCGAGACGCACCGCGGTCTCCATCTCCTGGTCGTTCATCATGAACCCGCCGTCGCCGCAGATCGCCATGACCTTGCGCTCGGGATAGAGCATCGCGCTCATCATCGCGCTCGGCAGGCCCGCCCCCATAGTCGCGAGCGCGTTGTCGAGCAGCACGGTGTTGGGCAGGTACGCGGTGTAGCCCCGCGCGAACCAGATCTTGTAGACGCCGTTGTCGAGGCAGATGATCCCGTCGTGCGGCATCGCGTCGCGCACCTGCTTGACGAGGTGCGGCGGGAAGATCGGGAAGCGGTCGTCGGACGCCAGCTTGTTCGTGTGATCGAGCTCAGCTTTGTGGTAGGCGAGCATGTGGGCAAAGTCCCAGCTGCGGTTGGGGCTGATGTCTTCCTTGATCTGCCAGACGGCGTTGGCGATGTCGCCGATCACCTCGACCTGCGGGAAGTAGACCGGGTCCACCTCGGCCGTCCTGTTGCTGACGTGAATGACACAGGCCCCGCCCGTCTTCATGAAAAACGGCGGCTTCTCGATCACGTCGTGGCCGACGTTGATGATGCAGTCGCTGTCCTCGACCGCGCGGTGGACGAAATCGCCCGCCGACAGCGCGGCGCAGCCAAGAAACTTGGGGTGCCGTTCGTCGATCACGCCCTTGCCCATCTGGGTGGTGAGAAACGGGATTCCGGTCTTCTCGACGAACTGTTCGAGCATGCGGCCGGTCATCTTGCGGTTCGCCCCCGCGCCGATGACGAGGACCGGGGCCTTGGCCTTCTCGATCATCTCGACAGCCTGGCGCACCGCCTTGGGCTCGGCGCTGGGGCGGCGCGCGGTCGATCGCACGATCGGCCTCGCGTCGGTCTTCTCCTCGGCGATGTCCTCGGGGAACTCGAGATGGACGGCGCCCGGCTTTTCCTCCTCGGCAAGGCGATAGGCCTCGCGCACCCGGCTGGGGATGTTGTCGCCCGCGGCCAGCTGGTGGGTGTATTTCGTGATCGGCCCCATCATCGCGACGACGTCGAGGATCTGGAAACGACCTTGCTTCGACTTCTTGATCGGCTTCTGCCCGGTGATCATCATCATCGGCATGCCGCCAAGCTGGGCATAGGCCGCCGCGGTCACGAAGTTCGTCGCCCCCGGTCCGAGCGTGGCGATGCAGACCCCGGTCTTGCCCGTGTGCCGCCCGTAAGTCGCCGCCATGAAACCCGCGCCCTGCTCATGGCGGGTGAGTATGAGCTTGATCTTGTCCGACCGGCTGAGGCTGTCGAGAAAATCCAGGTTTTCCTCGCCCGGGACCCCGAAGATGTATTCGCACCCCTCGGCCTCGAGACACTCGATGAAGAGATCCGATGCCTTCTGCTTGCCGCCCTCAGCCATTCCGCCAACCCCCCTCTGGCCCGGAAAAGAGGCAGCGTATCAAGTCGGAGAGGCGGAGTCTTGTAACTAATACCCTTTTACGGGGTCGAAGATCGGTTCGAGCGGATCACCCCCCGCGTATCTTCGGCAATTTTCGACAAACCGCTCTGCCGAGCGCAGGAACATCTTCGACTGCGCGCGGCCCGACAGGTGCATGGTGACCTGCGCGTTGTCGAGGCTCCACAACCGATGGTCCGGAGGCAACGGTTCGGGTGTCGTCACGTCGAGCAGGGCGCCGCCGATCGCCTTCGCATCGAGTGCGGCGACGAGCGCATTCTGGTCGACTACCGCGCCGCGCGCGATGTTCACCAGCACCGCGCTGTCCTTCATCGCCGCGAGTTCGGCGGCGCCGATCATCGCGTCGGTCTCGGCCGTCGCCGGCACCGCGAGGATGACCCAGTCGAATTCACCAAGGCGGCGGCGCCATTCGTCGGGGCCCAGCGCGCCCGCCGCGGGCGAGCGGCGCACCGGTACGACCTCGACGTCGAACGCCTCGAGCCGGGTCTTCACGAGGCTGCCGATGGCGCCCATGCCAAGTAGCAGAGCGCGGCTCCCGGCGAGTTCCATCTTGCCGGGCGAATCGGACAGCCACTCGTGCCTGTCCTGCGCGCGCACGACCTCGCGGTACCCCTTGGCGTGGACCAGCATGAGCATCACGACGTATTCGGCGATCGTCAGCGCGTTGATCCCGGCACCGTTGGTGATCGTGACCTCGCGCTCGATCAGCACCTCCAGCGGGAGAAAATCGAGGCCCGCGTAGATCGAGTTGAGCCACTTCAGCCTGCGAGCCGCGCGCACCGCCTCGATCATCGGTTCCTTCCGGTCGAGGTCGAACCAGCCGATTTCGGCCTCGGGCGCGAGAGCGAGCAGTTCGTCGACCGAAGTGTACCAGCGCGGCTCGATCCCGGGCGGGAGGCGGGATTCAACGAGCGGGCGCACGAGGCCCGAGAGCACCGCAACGGTCATAGCTTCCAGTCCCATCCCAGCGGGTCGCCGTCCATCACCTCGACACCCCGTGCGGCAAGCTCGTCGCGGATGGAATCGGATGCGGCGAAGTCCCTGTCGGCCCGCGCCTTCTTCCGCCGGGCGAGCGCTTCTTCGACCTCGGCCTCGGTAATGACGGCATTCGCCGGGCGCAGCCGCAGCTCCTCGCGCGTGAGGTCAAGGAGACGCAGGCCGAGCACGGCGTCCATGGCCTCGACCGCTGCGCGCTTTGCCGCCGGATCGACCTTTTTCATCGCCAGCGCCTCGTCCAGCGCGGTCAGCGCGACCGCGGTATTGAGGTCGTCGGACACGGCATCGTCGAACTTCGCAACCACCGGTGCGAGTTTGGGGTGATCGGTACCTGTCTCGACGTCTCTCAGCGGCGCGGCGGCCATGATCAGGCGCTTGAGCCGGACGAGTGCGGCTCCCAGTCCTTCCCACGTGAATTCCAGTTCGCTGCGATAGTGCGCCTGGAGGCACATCAACCGGTAGGCGAGCGGGTGATACCCGCGGTCTACCAGCGCCTGCAGGGTCAGGAAGTCGCCGGTCGACTTGCTCATCTTGCCCCGCCGATCGACGAGGAAGTTGTTGTGCATCCACAGCCGCGCCCCGGTATCAGGGCCGCAGGCATGCGCCTGGTTCTGGGCAATCTCGTTCGGGTGGTGGATCTCGCGGTGGTCGATGCCGCCGGTATGGATGTCGAACGGATGGCCGAGCAGTTCGGCGCTCATCACCGAACACTCGATGTGCCAGCCCGGCGCGCCGCGGCCCCACGGGCTGTCCCACTCCATCTGCCGGCTCTCTCCCGGCGGCGTAGTGCGCCAGAGCGCGAAATCCGGCGCGTGGCGCTTGCCCTCGACGCTCTCGATCCGGCCTTCGCCCTCAAGCCCGTCCGTTCCGGTGGAGGCCCGCGCGAGCCGGCCGTAGTCGGGCACCGTAGACACATCGAAATAGAGCCCGCTGTCGAGTCGGTAGGCGTGCTTCGCCTCGATCTCGGCATTCCACGCGATCATCGCATCAACGTAGTCGGTCGCGCGCGGGTGGTGCGCGGGCTTCCTGACGTTGAGCCGGGAAAGGTCCGCCTCGAACACCTCCTGGTAGTGCCGGGCGATGTCCCAAGCCGACTTGCCCTCGGCCCTGGCGGCCTTTTCCATCTTGTCGTCGCCGGCGTCGGCGTCGCTGGTCAGGTGGCCCACGTCGGTGATGTTGATTACGTGCGTAAGCCGATAGCCCTTGAAGCTCAGCACCCGCCCCAGCGTATCGGCGAAGACGTAGGCGCGCATGTTGCCGACGTGCTGGTAGTTGTAGACCGTCGGCCCGCACGAATAGACCCGCGCCTCGCCGGGGTGGATCGGTTCGAACGTCTCGAGGCTGCGGGTCAGCGAGTTGAAGAGGCGAAGCTGGGCCATGGCGCGCGGGTTAGCGGCGCGCGGCCAAGCGTCAATCCCAACCTTCCCACCGGATCGCCTCGTCTATGGGCGCACGGGGGACGGCAAAGGCGTTGACCGGGTCTTCCCGGTCCCCCCAGCCGATCGCCATGCCGCAGAAGAATATGTGGTCTTCGGGGATATCGATGACCTCGCGGATCTGCGGCGAATAGACTGCCCAAGCCTCCTGGAAGCAGCTGTCGAGGCCTTCCTCGCGCAGCAGGAGAGCGATCGTCTGGAGCCACATGCCGATGTCCGACCATTGCGGCGGACCCATGTACTTCGGCGTGTGGACCAGCATCAGCACCGGCGCGCCGAACGCCTGGAAGTTGCGCGCGAACCACATCAGCCGCGCCATCTTGTCCTCGCGCGGAATGCCGAGCGCGGCATAGAGCGCTTCTCCGACGCCGAAACGGCGGTCCTCGTACGCGCCGTCAAGCCCGGGCGGATAGACGTGGTATTCGGGCGCGAAGGCCGCCCGCCCCTTGGGCACGTCTTCCGCCACCCGCGCAATCAGCCGCTCGAGCGGTTTTCCCGTAAGCACGATCCCGTGCCACGGCTGGGTGTTGCCGCCCGAAGGCGCGCGCCGGGCCTTTTCAAGGATGCGTTCGATAATGCCTCGCTCGACCGGCTTGTTGAGAAACGCCCTGATCGAGCGGCGGCTGGCTACGGCTTCGGATACGGTCGACATCGCGCCATGGCTAGCGTGCCGAAGCGGAAGTGCAACCGCCCCGGCTCGCCCCGCGTTGCTATTCGCCCGCCGCGGCGTCCATCTCCTCCGCTCGCAGCGCGCCCGGCGCAGGCCCCATGTCGTCGGCGTCGACGAGCTTGAAGTTGCCCTTGCGGAATTCCGCCTCGTCGGCGGGCGCCAGGTCAGGGCGACCGGCCATGATGCCCATCTTGATCTTGCACTTGGCGAACTTCGTCTCGCCTTCCTCGACCTCGAGCGCCAGCGTATCCTTGGCCTCGCTCTTCACGGTGTATTCGTGGCGGCCGGGCGTGGTGCGCAGCACGAAATAGCGGCCCGCGCCAAGCGAGCTGATCTTCACGCCGTTCTCGTTGACCGAGCATCCCATCGCGAAACCCATTCCGCCGGGGCGGAAGAAGACGATCTGGCCGGTTCCCGCGGCCGGAGCGGGGATCGCGATCGGCGCGGCGGCCTCCTTGGCAATCGCCGGTGCCGAAAGACTGGCAACGACCATCGCGGCGGCCAGGGTAAGTGCGAACTTCATTCTGATTGTCCTTCCAAGTTATCCGTGACCGTCCCGACGGTCGCAGAGCTTTCCCCCTCGCTCGCCGCGGCCGGCATTGCGGATGCGGCGGGGACGAAGTCTTCTGCGAGCTTCGCGACCAGCCGCGTGCCCGGTGGCAGCTCGATCTCGCTGCCCTTTATGAAGAAGCCGACCCAGGCGACCGGCAGTGGACTTGCTGCGGAGGCGGCGGCGAAATTGCTTACCCCGTTGATGCGGCTTTTTCCCTCGGCGTCGACGACCGTGCTGCGGAGGCGGACCTTGCGGTCGCCGAGATCGAGGAAGCGGGCAGCCACGACCAGCTCGCCGGCTGCGCCCATCCCGCCGGCCTTCTTCGCGTGGACGATCTCGCCCGTTCCCGGAGTGCCGGCAGGGATCACCTCGACGCCGCCCGCCATCACCGGCTCGGCGAGGACGAAGCGGAACGTTTCGAGCGACTTGCTGGTCTTGCTGCCGACCGGATCGACTAGCTCGAGCGCGACAGGGGTCATCCTTGCAGCGGCCACAGCCACCGGTTCCTGCGCCGCCGTTGCCGGGTCGGGCATGATGGCCTCGCCAATCGCCACGTCCGCAGCAGCATCCTGCGCCGCGCATGGCGACGCCAGGCACGCTACCAGCCACGCGCTCCGCGCGCACAACCCCCGCAATGTCATGAAGTTAGACCCCTGATTCCCCTGGAAAGCGATTTATCGCGAACCGGCGGGCGTGCAAGCGGAACTTGCGGGGATCACTCCACCTCGAACAGTTCGGCGAGCTGTTCGGTCATCGTGCCGCCGAGCTGCTCGACGTCCATGATGGTCACCGCGCGGCGGTAATAGCGGGTCACATCGTGGCCGATCCCGATCGCGACGAGCTGGACAGGGCTCTGCTTCTCGATCCAGTCGATCACCTTGCGCAAATGCTGTTCGAGATAGCCGGCGCTGTTCACGCTCAGGGTCGAATCGTCGACCGGCGCGCCGTCGGAGATGACCATCAAGATGCGGCGGTCCTCGCTGCGGGCAAGCAGGCGGTCGTGCGCCCACAGCAGCGCCTCGCCGTCGATGTTCTCCTTAAGCAGACCCTCGCGCATCATCAGGCCGAGGTTGCGGCGGGCGCGGCGCCACGGCTCGTCGGCCTTCTTGTAGACGATATGGCGCAGGTCGTTGAGGCGCCCCGGCTGCGGCGGCTTCCCGTCGGCCAGCCACGCCTCACGGCTTTGCCCGCCCTTCCACGCGCGGGTGGTGAAACCGAGAACCTCCGTTTTCACGCCGACCCTCTCGAGCGTGCGACCAAGGATGTCGGCGCTGATCGCGGCGATGCTGATCGGCCGACCGCGCATCGACCCGGAGTTGTCGATCAGCAGCGTCACGACGGTATCCTTGAACTCGACGTCGCGCTCGATCTTGTAGCTCAGCGAATGGCCAGGGCTTACGACCACGCGAGCGAGGCGTGCGGCATCGAGCAGACCTTCTTCCTGGTCGAAATCCCAGCTGCGGTTCTGCTGCGCCATGAGGCGGCGCTGAAGCCGGTTGGCAAGCCGGGTGACCACGCCCTGCAAACCGGTGAGCTGGCTGTCGAGATAGGCACGCAGGCGGTCGAGCTCGTCCGGATCGCACAGCTCGGGCGCCTCGATCACCTCGTCGAACCTGGTCGTCCACGCCTTGTAGTCGAAGCCTTCGGGAATGTCGGTCCACGGGCGGTTTGGGCGAACGGGCATCATGCCCTCCTCGCCCTCGTCGCCGGGTTCGCCGCCCTCCATGTCGTCTTCCGACGACATCTCGGTCTCGCTCTCGCCGTCGTCGTCGCCGTCGGACATCTCCCCGGCCATCTCGGTGGCCTGCGGATCGCCCTGCCCCTCGTTATCGTCCTCGCCCTCGTCCTCGTCGTCCCCCTCGGGCTCGTCACCATCGTCGCTGTCGTCGGGCGTCTGGTCGACGTCGTCGGGCAGCGTCAGTTCGAGATGGCGCAGGAGGTCGAGCGAAAGGTTCTGGAACGCCTTCTGGTCAGTGAGCGACCCGGCAAGCGCCTCGAAGTCGGTCCTCGCGCGGTCCTCGATCCAGCCCCGCACCATGTCGACGCCGGGCGCAGCGCGTTCGGGCACCGGCTGGCCGGTCAACTTCTCGCGCAGGAGGAGGCCGAGCGCGGTGGGGAGCGGAACGTCTTCCTTGCGCATGGCGCGGCTGATCGGGTCCGATGCCGTGCGCAGCTCCATCGCAGCATCAAGGTTCGACCGTATCCCGCTGTAATCGTTTGAACCTATGGCCTCGTAACGAACCATTTCCGCGACGTCGTAGCAGGCCCGTGCAACCGGCTCGGACGGTGCACCGCGCGCGTGCAGAGCCTCGTTGTGATGGAGCATCCGCAGCGCGAATCCATCGGCCACTCCGCGCGCCTCGCGCACCTGGTCGGGCGGCAGCGAGCGCCCGGGAAGCGGCACGCGCATCTGTTTGCCCCGCACGGTGGGGTTGTCGGCGCTCCACGCCACCTCGACCTCCGGCTCGTGAGCGAGCGCGCGCGCAGCGCCGGTCAACGCGTGCTTGAAACGATCGAGAGGGGTTTCGTCGGCCAACCGCGGTATTCCTAGAGGATGGACTGTCCGGTCTTCGCCCAGTCGGACAGGAAGCCTTCGATCCCCTTGTCGGTCAGAACGTGGTTGGCGAGGCTTTTGATGACCTTGGGCGGCGCGGTCATCACGTCGGCACCAATTCGCGCGCTTTCGAGCACGTGGACCACGTGGCGCACGCTGGCGACAAGAATTTCTGTCGTGAAATCATAGTTATCGTAGATCAACCTGATATCGCGGATGAGGTCCATACCATCGACACCGTTGTCATCGTGGCGCCCCACGAACGGCGAGACGAAGGTCGCACCGGCCTTCGCCGCGAGCAACGCCTGATTGGCGGAAAAGCACAGCGTGACGTTCACCATCGTGCCGTCCCGCGTCAGGGCGCGGCAGGTCTTGAGCCCGTCGATCGTAAGCGGCACCTTGATGCAAACGTTGTCGGCGATCTTACGGAGGACTTCCGCCTCCTTCATCATCGTCTCGTGATCGAGCGCGACGACCTCGGCCGAGACCGGCCCCTCGACTATGCCGCAGATTTCCTTCGTCACTTCCATGAAGTCGCGGCCGGACTTGTGGATGAGCGAGGGGTTGGTCGTCACTCCGTCGAGCAGGCCCGCATCGTTCAATTCGCGGATGTCGGCGATCTCGGCAGTGTCGGCAAAGAATTTCATTTTGGGGAGACTCTCCGGAAAAGGGCGATTCCCCGAGAGCCTTAGCTTCTGCGCCAACCAGTGGCTAGAACGCGTTCCCCGCGCCGAAGACGCCGATGATCAGCGGATCGCGCGTGGACGCGGGATCGCGGCGGATCGCCGCCTCCTCGAAGCCGATCTGGTCCCAGATGACGTTGTCGACCGTGCCGGTGAAGCGCCGAGCGACCTGCGGAATGTCGACCCCGGTCAGCGCCGCGAGCGCCTCGCCCACGATGGGGTCGCTGGCAACGCGCAACCCCTGCCCGACTTCGGGCAGCATCGCGTCGATCAGCCGAGTCCCCATGTTCTGCCGCAGGTAACTTGTGGCCGCCGTGGGACCGCCGCGGATGAGGTCCACGGCATTCTGGAAGCCGATGACCCGGATCGTGTCGGCGACGACGGGCGCGGCGCGCTCGGCCGCGTCGAACGCGACAGGGGCGAGCGCGCGGGCCAGACGGTCCTTGAACAGCGCCGAGGTGAGGATGCGGCTCAACACCCCTCCCCGCGCGCCGAGGAATTCCTCGAAGCCGAGTTGCGCCACCTGCTGATCCCAGAATCCGCCGGGGGCCGCCATCCGGTCGAACGCGCGCGAACTCGACAGGAAGAGGAGGCGCGCGATAGCGTCGGTGAAGCTGAATCCGCCGTAGGGCCCGGCACAGGCCGGCAGGACGATCGCGCCGCCCGCGCAACCGATACCCGCAAGAAATTTCCGGCGGTGAAGAATGGAAACGGTATCGATCATTTCGGTCATTGCAAGGTCCTCTTACCTTGCCGCCCCACCCCGGCGGCGCCCATATGGGCCTGTAAACATGAACCGCGCCCGACTGATCATCTTCAACGCCGCGCTCGGCCCGCTCGACTACCGGGTTCCGGAAGGGATGCATGTCGAGCCGGGATCGGTCGTCGTCGCGCCGCTCGGGCCCCGCCAGATCGTCGGAATCGCCTGGGAGCCTGAACGGCTTCCCGCGAGCGAGGTTCCGGACAGCAAGCTGCGTCCGCTCGCCGGTCTCCTGCCGGTGCCTCCCCTGCGCGCGGAGCTCAGGCGCCTGATCGAGTGGACCGCCGATTACTATTGCGCCCCGATCGCTGCCGTGGCGCGCATGGTGCTCTCAAGCGGAGGCGCGCTGCGCGGCCCCGCTACGATGACCGAATACCGCCTGAGCGGCGGCATGCCGGAGCGAATGACGCCCCAACGAGAAGCGGCCATCGCGGCGCTCGAGGGCGAGCAGGCGACAATCCGCGAACTGGCGGGCATCGCAGGAGTGAGCGAGGGCGTGCTGCGCGGCCTCCTCAACCAAGGCGTGCTCGAGCCGGTCGAGGTGGACTGCGACCGGCCATACCCAACTGCGCGCGCCAGTCATGCCGCACCCAAACTCAGTCCCGCGCAGGCCGTGGTCGCGGAACGGTTCGTCGACGCGGTCGAAGCGCGCAGGTTCGCCCCGTTTCTGCTCGACGGGGTGACGGGGTCGGGAAAGACCGAATGCTACCTTGAAGCGGCTGCCAGGGCGCTCGACCTGGGGCGCCAAACGCTCGTCCTCCTCCCCGAGATCGCGCTTACCGAGGCGTTTCTGCGACGGTTCGAGGATCGCTTCGGAGCACCGCCCGTGGTCTGGCATTCCAGTCTCAAGTCGACCGAGCGCCGCCGTGCCTGGCGCGCGATCGCTTCCGGGCAGGCGCAGGTCGTGGTCGGCGCGCGCTCGGCGCTGTTCCTGCCCTACGCAAACTTGGGCCTGATCGTCGTCGACGAAGCGCACGAGGTCAGCTTCAAGCAGGATGACGGCGTCCGCTACAACGCGCGCGACGTCGCCGTGATGCGGGCGCGGTTCGAAAGCATTCCCGTCGTGCTCGCCAGCGCGACCCCCGCGCTCGAGAGCCTGCAGATGGCCGAGAGCGGGATCTACGAGCGGCTCGTGCTCGAAGACCGCTATGGCGGCGCCCGGCTGCCCAGCATCGACACGGTCGACCTGACCGAGGAAAAGCCCGAGCGCGGTCGCTGGCTCGCTCCGCGGCTCGTCGCGGAAATGGAGAACCGGCTGGCACGCGGCGAACAATCGCTGCTGTTCCTGAACCGCCGGGGCTATGCGCCGCTCACGCTGTGCCGCAATTGCGGCTTCCGGTTCGAATGCCCCAACTGCACCGCGTGGCTGGTCGAGCATCGCTTCTCGCAGCGGCTCGCGTGCCACCATTGCGGGCACGAGACGCCGCCGCCGCCCGCCTGCCCCGAATGCGGCGAGCTCGATTGCCTCGTCGCCTGCGGGCCGGGGGTCGAGCGGATCGCCGACGAGGTGGCCGAAATCCTGCCCGAGGCGCGCGTGGCGATCGTCACCAGCGACACGGTCAACTCTCCCGAACGCGCGGCAGAGTTCGTGGCGCAGGCGGAAAGCGGGGCGATCGACGTCATCGTCGGCACCCAGCTCGTGACCAAGGGGTTCCACTTTCCCGAACTGACGCTGGTCGGCGTGGTCGACGCCGACCTCGGCCTCGAGGGCGGCGACCTGCGTGCGGCCGAGCGGACCTACCAGCAGGTGGCGCAGGTATCGGGCCGCGCGGGCCGCGGCACGAAGCCCGGCGAGGTCCTGATCCAGACCCGCCACCCGGCCGCCCCTGTGATCGCCGCGCTGGCGGCGGGGAACCGGGACGCCTTCTACGAGGCCGAGACCGAGGCCCGCCGCCACGCCGGAGCGCCGCCCTTCGGGCGCTGGGCGGCGATCATCGTCAGTTCCGAGGACGAGGCGGAAGCACGCGAGGCGGCGCACCGCCTGGGCGCGGCGCGGCCCAACCTGCCCGATGTGGCCATCCTGGGACCGGCTCCCGCGCCGCTCGCGCTGCTGCGCGGACGTCATCGGTACCGGTTTCTCCTCAATGCGCGGCGCAGCGCGCAGGTGCAGGACGTGATCCGCGAGTGGCTGGATTCGCTCAAATTTCCCCAAGGCGTGCGCGTAGCGGTCGACATCGATCCCTACAGCTTCGTCTGAAATCAGGAAATCATCGGCAAACCATCGGCGCGCCTTCATTGTCCTGCGGAGGCCGCGCGGACACCCTCATGCGATGAGGAGAACCGCCATGAACCGCACCAACGCTCTACTCCGCGCCGCCGCAATTGCCGGCATCATCGCCCTGGTCGCGGCGTGCGGCGAAGGCGGCGGTCCCGCGCCGCAGACGGCGTCCGGCGCGCCCGCGCCGACAGCGGCAATCCCTGCCCCGACGCCGGCGCCCAAGTTCGATACGCTGCCGTTCGCTCTCGGACAGCCGGGCGGGTACGCATTTGCCGTGCTGGGCTACAAGGTCGCGAGCCAGGCCGGGCCGTGGGAGAATATACCCGATCCCGCGACCTTCGACACTTCCGTGCCGATCGGTTTTTCGCACTCGGGCAGCGGCAACTTCCGCTTGTCGATAGGAGGACTAGGTGAAGGGCCCGTCTTGCCGAATGGAGGCGGGGGGATCACGAACCCTGGTAACCGCACCGTCCAATTCGGATTCAACGCGCTCGGTGGGAGCGGGTCTATCTCGGAAGCAAACGATTTCGCGGCGCGGCCGTTGACCAGCACGGCGCAAGGATATCTGTCGGTCACGGCCCGGCCCAACCAGGTCCTATTCGCTGACGACTACGCCTTTGTGTACGGGGTACCCACCCCGGCCTCGGCCGTACCGACTAGCGGAAACGCGGAATACCGGACCTGCTGCGATGGCTCCTTCATCGGCCTTCGAATCGATTTCGCCGACGGCATCCTGAGGGTCAGTTCGCCGGTCGAAGGCCTCGTCTTCACCGACGTCAGGCTGGGCGCGGACCGCTCCAACTTTGCGGGACAGTTCACGTCGCCCGATGGCTCGGGGACCGTCGAAGGCCGCATGACCGGGCCTGAGGGGCTGGAGATGATGATGCGCCTTCACGTGCCGGGAAAGTCGGTCCAGCTTGTTGCCTTGAGGCGTTTCGAGTGACCCCGCGCGGCGGCGCTTCGCCCGGGCCGCGCGCCGTGCCATAAGCGGCGGAATGGACGCACCCGAATCCCTGACCGTCGGCGGCGGAACCAAGAAGATCCTCTACCTGCTCAAGACGGCGCAGAAAATCGGCGTCGTGCGGGCGGGCAAGGCGCTGGCCTCGCACAACGCGTGCAAGGCCTGCGGGCTCGGCATGGGCGGCCAGCGGGGCGGGATGGTCAACGAACTCGGCGAATTTCCGTCGGTCTGCAACAAGTCGGTGCAGGCCCAGTCGACCGATATCCAGCCGGCCATCCCGCGCGAAGTGCTCGAACACCCGCTTGCCGACTTCGCAGAGCTCGACGGGCACGAGATCGAACACCTCGGTCGTCTAGCGGACCCGGTCTGGAAGGCCGCCGGAGACGACCGATATACGGTCGTGAGCTGGGACTTCGCGATGGAACGCGCCGCCGCGCGGCTGGCCCAGACCGATCCGGACAGGACGATGTTCTATTCCTCCGGCCGCTCGTCGAACGAGGCGGGATTCGTGTTCCAGCTGCTCGCGCGGGCCTGGGGCACCAACAACGTCAACAACTGCTCCTACTATTGCCATCAGGCCACCGGTGTAGGCCTCGGCACGACGATCGGCACCGGCACGTCCACCGTCGAACTCGCCGACCTCGAGAAGTGCGACCTGTTCATCCTGATCGGCGCCAACCCGGCATCGAACCACCCGCGCCTGATCCACAAGCTGCGGGATTGCAGGGCGCGCGGCGGCCAGGTCATCGTGGTCAATCCGGCGAAGGAGGCAGGCCTTGTCCGCTTCGCCGTGCCGAAGAGCGCGCGCTCGATGCTCAAGGGCGGCGACGAGATCGCCAGCGACTATCTCCAGCCAATCATCGGCGGCGATGCCGCGCTGCTGAAGGGGTTGGCCAAGGCGATAATCGAGCGCGGGGCCGAGGCGCGCGCGTTCATCGACCGGCACACCGAAGGTTTCGCTGCCTACCGCGCCGACGTTGAGGCAACCGGCTGGGACCAGATCGAGACGGGCTGCGGCATTGCCCGCACCCGCATAGACGAGATTGCGGGTCGCATAGCCGAGGCCGAGAACGCCGTGTTCGCCTGGGGCATGGGCGTCACCCACCACCTCAACGGATGCGACGTGGTCGAAGCGATCGCCTGTCTCGCGCTGCTCACCGGGCACATCGGCCGTCCCGGGGCGGGCTTGTTGCCGTTGCGCGGGCATTCGAACGTCCAGGGGATCGGCACGATCGGGGTGAAACCGGTGCTCACCGGCGAAGTCGTCGAGGCGATCGAGCGGAGCTTCGGGATCGAGCTGCCGAAGGAGCGGGGCTACGATACGCTTGCGGGAATCGAGGCCGCGCAATCCGGCCGGCTCGACGCCGCAGTGGTCATGGGCGGAAATCTGCTGGAAGCGACGCCCGACCGCGCATTCGCCCGCGAAGCGCTCGAAAGGGTGGGATTCCGCATGTACCTGACGACGACACTTAACCGCGGGCATGTCGAGGGGATGGAAGCCGGCGAAGTGATCGTCCTGCCCGTGACAGCCCGCGACGAGGAGTGGGAACCGACAACCCAGGAATCGATGTTCAATTACGTTCGCATGTCGGATGGAGGCATCGAGCGGTTCGAAACCGTCAGGCCGGAGGTTTCCATCCTCGCCGATCTGGCTGAGCGATTGCTCCCGGACAGCCCGATCGACTGGGCCGGCTTTGCAAGTCACCGGACGATCCGCGAGGCGATCGCGCGCAGCGTCCCCGGCATGGAAGCGCTCGCCGACATCGACGTTGCGAGGCGCGAATTCCACATCACCGGACGCCTCCTGCACGAGCCGAGGTTTCGTACCGACAGCGGCAAGGCGCGTTTCGTCATCCGTCGGCTTCCCCCGCCCCGCGCGCCGGGCCTGGTCCTGACCACGGTTCGCTCCGAAGGGCAGTTCAATTCGATCATCTACGAGCGGACCGACAGCTATCGCGGTAACGCCACGCGCGACACCGTGATGCTTCATCCCGATGACATCGCCGCCGTCGGGATGCGCGAAGGCGACCGGGCCAACCTCGTTTCCGACCACGGTCGGATGGATGGCGTTACGCTCAAGGCATACGACATCGCCCGGGGATCGGTGATGGCCTACTTCCCCGAGGCCAACGTGCTTGTCGGCACGGCGGTCGATCCGCGCTCGCGCACGCCGAGTTTCAAGGCTACGCCGGTGCGCATCGAACCGGCCTAGGGAGAATCCGGCATGCTTACGGTCCACCACCTGCGGCTCTCGCAGTCCGAGCGAATCGTCTGGCTGTGCGAGGAACTGGGCCTCGATTACGAGCTGAAGCTCTACACCCGCCGGACCGACAACAACCTCGCGCCCGATGAATACAAGGCGCTCCACCCGATGGGCATCGCCCCGGTGGTCGAGGACGATGGCCCGGGCGGGCGGATCGTCCTCGGCGAAAGCGGCGCGATCATCGACTGGATCGTGGCGAAACACGCGCCCGGAACGCCGCTTGTCCCGGGTCCCGAGGATCCCGACTTCGCCGATCACCTGTTCTTCTACCACTGGGCCAACGCGACCTTCATGACCAATGGCATGATGGCGCTGGTCGCCAGCCGCATGACGGCCGGTGGCCAGATTCCCCCGTTCGTTGCCGACCGGATGGCCAGGAGCTGGAAGATCATCGAGGATCGCCTGAGCGCGGCGGACTATTTCGGCGGCGCCCGGCTGACCACGGCCGACATCATGATGGGCTTCCAGTTGACCACGAGCCGCGCGATGAGCGGAACGGGGATCGACGGCATGCCCAACCTGCAGGCCTACCTCAGGCGCATCGGAGAGCGCCCCGCCTATCGCCGCGCGATGGAGAAGTGCGAACCGGGCATGACGCCCAAGCTGGACTAGCTCTGGCCGTTCGCCGCGATTCGCCTGCGGACCCACAACGGACGCACGACATTGCACTTGCGAATCGCGAGATGAACGAGAACGAACCCGAACACGGTCGCCAGAATGAGCGCGACGATTGAGGCTTCTACCCCGAACGCGCCGCCCGAAACGAGCACGCTGCCCTCGCTTCGCGACTGAACGAGCCCGTCCACGGCGGCGCCCGAGACGGGAATATCCCAGACGTATCCCTGGGTCACATTCCATCCGAAGTGGAGACCGATCGCGAACCAGAGGTTACGGGTGAGCATGTAGGCCCCGCCGAGCATGATCCCCGCCTCCAGCGCGATCGCGAATGAACTGAACACGGTGGCATTCGGGTTGGCATAATGGCCAAGGCCGAACAGGGCAGAGCTGAGCGCAAGGGCGAACCAGCTTCCACCGAATTCCTCGAGGAAGCGAAACAGGATCCCGCGCACGACAATCTCCTCGACGAAAGCGGCCTGCAACCCTGCGCCAAGGAGTATCATCGCAAGGCTCGTGCTGCCGCCCCAGCCCAAAATCGAATAGCCGCCAAGCAGGGCGACCCCGCCGACGATCAGGCTCATGAGGAGAGCCGCGAGTACAGTTCCGCGAACGAAATCGATCCCGCGCCGGTCGAACGGCAGATCGTCGCGCGCGTTTGCACCCAGCCTGCCGATAACGAGCTTGTACATCAGCACCGCAATCAGCGTGGCGCCGATCAGCGTTCCGGCCATGACCGCCGCGCCGGGTGGGTCTTCGCGAACCAGCTGCCGCACGATAAGCGCGAACAGGACTATCGGGCCGTTTATCGCGACCAGCCCGGCGATCAACGCGATAAGCGGGAAGTCGAGCGCCCGTCGCAAAAGTGGCGTCGACGGAGCGGTCTCGGAGACAGGCGGGCGCTCGGCACCCGCAGGTCGGCTCACGCCGCGCCCTCTCGCTTGAGCAGTTCGCGCTTGATGCCAAGGCCGTAGGCGTAGCCTCCGAGGTCCCCGCCGGTACGGATCACCCGGTGGCAAGGGATCAGCACCGCGACGTTGTTGCGCGCGTTCGCGCTGCCGGCGGCGCGCACCGCCCTGGGATTTCCGGCTGCCGCGGCGATCTCGGCATACGTGCGCGTTTCGCCCGGCGGGATCGCCCGAAGCGCGCGCCAGCACGCTTCCTGAAATGCGGTGCCCTTGACGTCGAGGGGAATGTGCGAACTGTCGCCGGGCGTTTCGACAGAGGCGACGACATCGGCGAGCAGTCGCTCGAATTCGCTGCCTCCCTCGACCAGGCGGGCATTGGGGAACCGGCGGGCAAGGTCTTCGGGCCCCTCGGCGAAAGAGAGGCGGCACACGCCCTTGTCGGTGGCGGCGACCAGCATCGATCCCAGTGTCGTCCCGACCACCGCCCAGTGGATGGTCGTGCCGCGCCCGCCCGCAACCCACGCCGAAGGCGCCATGCCCATCTTGCCCTCCATCGCTTCGTAGAACCGGCTCGCGCTCTCGTAACCCGCGTCGTAGATCGCATCCGTCACCCGCCCGGACAAGGTCAACGCCGAGCGCGCCCTTTCCTCGCGCAAGGCGCGGGAATAGGCAGCGGGCGACAATCCGGTCGAGCGCGTGAACAGCCGCTGGAAGTGGCTGGGCGAATATCCGGTCAGCTCAGCGAGATCGTCCAGCCGGGGCTGGCCCGCGCTGGCCTTGATTTCGTCGATCGCGGCGATGACGGCCGCTTCCTCGCGGGACACGTCATCGGGAACGCAGCGCTTGCAGGACCGCAGGCCTGCCGCCTCGGCCTCGGCGCAGGTGGCGTAGAACCGGACGTTCTCCCGCCGCGGCGCACGTGCCGGACAGCTGGGGCGGCAATAGATGCCGGTCGAATGCACGCCGGTCACGAACCGGCCGTCGTAACGGCGATCCTTCGCCATCGCGATTCGCCACCGGTCATCGTCGGTCAGTTCGGGCGAGAGGAAAGCTGCATCGGTCATCGCTTGGTCGTCCTCGTTCGTGCCATATCGGATCGCGGCTGAACAGGTAGCGCCGTCCGCCGGGCCGCGCTTCCCGCGGCTTGCGGTCAATCCCGGGCGCGGGCACAAGCCGCGGCCAATGGTTCGCCTGTTCACTCTCGTGGCCGCGCTGCTCGCGCTCGCTGTGCCTTCGCCCGCTCGGCCCGAGGCGTCCGACATCACCGTCGCCGCGCGCGGGGTGGTGCGCGTCGTCATCATGGGGACCGACGGCCAGCGCGTCTTCCCCGTCAGCCACGGCACCGGCTTTGCCGTGACCCCGACGAAGATCGTCACCAACGCCCACGTCGTGCGTGAGGTTCTCCAGGACGATACCTTGCGGATCGCCATCGTGCCGCCCGACGGCGACGGCGCGGATTACGGCAAGGTCATGACCGTATCGACCGTCAAGGACCTTGCGCTGGTGGAGGTGACCGGCGCGCTGCGGCTACCCCCGTTGACTCTGACCGGGAATGCGGCTGGCGACGGGGACGAAGTGGCGGCCGTCGGCTATCCGATGAACGTCGATCGGGCGCAGGGACTCGACATTGCGGACCTGTTCCGTCCCCAGCCGCCGGTGAAAAGCAGGGGTTTCGTTTCGGGCCTGCGGCCCAGCCGCGATTTCGACACCGTGCTTCATACCGCGGCGATCGCCCGGGGCAATTCGGGAGGGCCGTTGCTCGACGCCTGCGGGCGCGTCCTCGGGGTCAACAGTTTCGGCACGACTTCGGACGACAGCTCGGACGCCGAATTCTCGTTCGCGGTGTCGGGTCGCGAATTGCTGCCCTTCCTGAAATCGGCCGGAATCGACCCGTCGGTCAACACGATGCCGTGTCGCTCGATGGCCCAGCTCGACGCCGCGGAACGCGAACGATTGCAGGCCGAGCAGGCTGCGGCCCGCGCCCGGCTGGCCCAGCGCGCCGAAAGCGACCGGGAACGCCGCGAACGCGCCCGCTTCGAAGCGCAGCTTTCCGTGATGAGCGATCGCGAGAACGCTATGGCGATTGCCGGCCTGCTGATCATCCTGGCAGTCGGGTCCGGATACGCGGCGTGGACCCTGCGCGGTGGGGAGGACGGCGGCAAGAAGATGCGCCTCGCCGGCGCGCTCGCAGCGGTGGCATCGATCGCCGCGCTCGCGGTGTGGTTCACCCGGCCCGGGATCGATGCGATAGACCGGCGCGTCGCCGACATGATGGCCGACGGCGCCCCCGCCGGCGGCGATGCGGGCAAGGAAGAACAGCCGGGCGCGGCCGAACTAAGCTGCTCGATCGAGCTCGACCGCAGCAGGATCGTTAGCGCCCCCTCCGAAGACCTTGCTTTCGCATGGGAACCCGATGGCTGCGTCAACGGTCGGACCCAGTATGGTTTTGCCGAGGGCCGCTGGACCCGCCTGTTCGTTCCGAACGACGAGGATACGGTCTCGGTCAACAGCTTCGATCCCGAGACCCGGGTGTTCCGCATCGACCGCTTTCCGCTGACCCAGTCGGCCATGACCCGCGCCCGCGAAGCGCGTGGCAAGTACCGCCCTCCCGCGTGCGGCGCCACGAACGCGGCAGGCCGGCTCGGCGAGCAACAGTCGGCGGTGGTGGCGCTGCTCCCCCGGCAGGCAAATGAGCGGCTGGTCTACAGCTGCCGGGCCGAGGGTAGCTGAGCCGGTACGACAGCCCCATGCGGGCGATCTCTTTCAGCCGTGCCCCGACTCCCGGTTGCATCGCCGCAAACCCGGTGATAGGGGCGCGCCAGCCTTGCCCGGGGAGCCTTGCGGCTGTCCACTTCGCGGCGAAGCCCAAAATCGAATTTCCCGGATCCAAGAGGACCATCGCGCGTGGATATTTCCGCCGGTATTCAGGCTAGCCTCGCAGGGCGTTACGCCTCTGCATTGTTCGAACTCGCCAGCGAGGCGGGGACGGTGACGGCGGTCGAATCGGACCTCGACACACTTGCCGCCGCGCTCGCCGAATCGGCCGACCTGCGCGCGCTGACGACCAACCCGGAAATCGGCCGGAAGGCGCAGGGGGCCGCGATCGAAGCAGTTGCTACCGCGCTCGGCCTGTCGGACCTGACGAAGAAGTTCCTCGGCACGCTGGCCAAGAACGGCCGCCTGTCGCACCTCGCCGACATGGTCCGCGCGTTCCGCACGATCGCCGCTGCCCAGCGCGGCGAAGTGACCGCCGAGGTCACCAGCGCCCACGCGCTCACCGACGCGCAGATCGATCAGCTTCGCCAGAAGCTGACGCAGCGCGAAGGCCGCACCGTGAAACTTTCCACCAAGGTGGACCCGGACCTGCTCGGCGGGCTCGTGGTCACCGTGGGGTCGAAGCGGATCGATGGTTCGATCCGCACCCGTCTCAACTCCCTTGCCCAGGCCATGAAGGCCTAAGGGCGCAAGCCCGTCCCTGAAAAGGTACATCACGTCATGGAAATCCGCGCCGCAGAAATCTCCAAGGTCATCAAGGACCAGATCGCCAACTTCGGCACCGAGGCGGAAGTCTCGGAAGTCGGCTCGGTGCTCTCGGTCGGCGACGGCATCGCCCGCATTCACGGGCTCGACAAGGTTCAGGCCGGCGAGATGGTCGAATTCGCCAACGGCGTGCAGGGCATGGCCCTCAACCTCGAGGCCGACAATGTCGGCGTCGTGATCTTCGGCTCCGACGCCGAGATCAAGGAAGGCGACAGCGTCAAGCGCACCGGCACCATCGTCGACGTCCCCGTCGGCAAGGGCCTGCTCGGCCGCGTGGTCGACGCGCTCGGCAATCCGATCGACGGCAAGGGCCCGATCGTGTCCGACGAGCGCCGCCGCGTCGAGGTCAAGGCGCCCGGCATCATCCCGCGCAAGTCGGTGCACGAGCCCGTGCAGACCGGTCTCAAGGCGCTCGACGCCCTCGTCCCCGTCGGTCGCGGCCAGCGCGAGCTGATCATCGGCGACCGCCAGACCGGCAAGTCGGCCGTCGCGATCGACACCTTCATCAACCAGAAAGAAGTCAACGCCAGCGGCGACGAGAGCAAGAAGCTCTACTGCATCTACGTCGCGGTCGGCCAGAAGCGCTCGACCGTCGCGCAGCTCGTCAAGACACTCGAGGAAAACGGCGCGATGGAATATTCCATCATCGTCGCCGCGACCGCTTCGGAGCCCGCGCCGCTGCAGTACCTCGCGCCCTACACCGGCTGCACCATGGGCGAATTCTTCCGCGACAACGGCATGCACGCCGTCATCGTGTACGATGACCTTTCCAAGCAGGCCGTCGCCTATCGCCAGATGTCGCTGCTGCTGCGCCGCCCGCCGGGCCGCGAAGCCTACCCTGGCGACGTGTTCTACCTCCACAGCCGCCTGCTCGAGCGCGCGGCGAAGATGAATGAGGAGAACGGCTCGGGCTCGCTCACCGCTCTGCCGATCATCGAAACCCAGGCCGGCGACGTGTCGGCGTACATCCCGACCAACGTGATCTCGATCACCGACGGCCAGATCTTCCTCGAGACGAACCTGTTCTTCCAGGGCATCCGCCCGGCGATCAACGTCGGCCTGTCGGTCAGCCGCGTCGGCGGCGCCGCGCAGACCAAGGCGATGAAGAAGGTGTCGGGCTCGATCAAGCTCGAGCTGGCACAGTACCGCGAAATGGCGGCCTTCGCGCAGTTCGGCTCGGACCTCGACGCCTCGACCCAGAAGCTGCTCAACCGCGGCGCGCGGCTGACCGAGCTGCTCAAGCAGCCGCAGTTCCAGCCGATGCCGTTCGAGGAGCAGACCGTGTCGATCTTTGCCGGCACCAACGGTTACCTCGACAGCGTGCCGGTGGACCAGGTCACCGATTACGAAGCCCGGATGCTGGCCTTCATGCGCGCCGAACACGCAGACGTGCTAAAGACGATCCGCGAGACCCGCGACTTCGGCGACGACGTGAAGAAGTCGACCGTGGCCGCCCTCGACGCGTTCGCCAAGCAGTACGCCTGAACCCGAGAAGACTAGCTAGGGAGCCGAAATGGCCTCGCTGAAGGAACTCAAGGGTCGGATCAACTCGGTCAAGTCGACCCAGAAGATCACCAAGGCCAAGCAGATGGTCGCGGCCGCCAAGTTGCGCAAGGCGCAGGCGGCGGCCGAGGCCGCGCGTCCCTATGCCGAGCGGCTGGGCAAGGTCATGGCCTCGCTCGCGAGCAAGGTATCGGGAGAAGGCGCGCCGAAGCTGTTCGCCGGCACCGGCAGGGAACAGCGCCACCTGCTCGTCGTCGCCAACAGCGACAAGGGGCTGGCCGGCGCATTCAACTCGAACATCGTGCGCGCCGCACTTGCCAAGGCGGCGGAATTGAAGGCCGCCGGCAAGGAGGTCGATTTCTATCTGGTCGGCCGGAAGGGTCGCGCGCCGATCCGCCGCGCGCACCCGCAGAACATCGCCCGCATGTTCGACACGACCGATGTCCGCGAACCCGGCTACGACGAGGCCGAGCGCATCGTCGCCGAACTCATGGAGATGTACGAGGCCGGCAAGTTCGACGTCGCGCACCTGTTCTACAGCAAGTTCAAGTCGGCGCTGACGCAGGAACCCACGCGCCTGCAGATCATCCCTGTCCCCGCGCCCGAGACGGCGACGGCGAGCCAGGCCGCGGTCGAGTACGAGCCCGACGAGGAGGAAATCCTCGCCGAGCTTCTGCCGCGCTACCTCAAGACCCAGGTCTTCGGTGCGCTGCTCGAGAACCAGGCATCCGAGCAGGGCGCCTCGATGACCGCGATGGACAACGCCACGCGCAACGCGGGCGAGCTGATCAACAAGCTTACCATCCAGTACAACCGCAGCCGCCAGGCCGCGATCACCACCGAACTCATCGAAATCATCGCGGGCGCGGAAGCGCTCTGACCAGGGTCGACACGTGAACAAGATCGCTTTCCTTCTTCCCGTTCTCGCGCTTGCCGCATGTGGACAGGAACCCGCCCCCGAGCCGGCCGCCACCCAGGCGGCACCGGTGGCGCCGGCACCCACCCTGCCCGCCCCCGACACGCAGGATTTCGCGGCCGCGTTTGCAGCTGCCTGCAACGGCGGTGAACCCGTCAACCAGGCCACCTGCAAGCGCGCCGGCATGGGTTCGCCCAATGTCGTGTGCGACTACAGCCTGGGCGATGACGAGTACCTTCGCCACAAGGCGACCCTGAGCCCCAATGCCGACAAGACCGGCTGGGTGCTCGCCGATCCCGCAAATGTCTGCACCGAACACGGTGCCGAACCCACCGAAACCGCAGCTTCCGAAAGCCAGTAGGAAACATATACCATGGCAACCGCTCCCGTCCTGAACCAGACCACCACCGGCACCATCAGCCAGGTCATCGGCGCCGTCGTCGACGTCGCGTTCGAAGGCGAACTGCCGGCGATCCTGACCGCGCTTGAAACCGACAACAACGGCAACAAGCTCGTCCTCGAGGTCGCCCAGCACCTTGGCGAGAACACCGTGCGCACGATCGCGATGGACGCGACCGAGGGTCTCACCCGCGGCCAGCCCGTGATCAATACGGGTGCCCAGATCTCGGTCCCCGTCGGCCCGAAGACGCTCGGCCGGATCGTCAACGTCGTCGGCCAGCCGATCGACGAGCGCGGCCCGATCGACAGCGACATGACCGCTCCGATCCATGCCGAGGCGCCGCTGTTCGTCGACCAGTCGACCGAGGCGAGCATCCTCGTCACCGGCATCAAGGTCATCGACCTCCTCGCCCCCTATGCCAAGGGCGGCAAGATCGGCCTGTTTGGCGGTGCGGGCGTCGGCAAGACCGTGCTCATCCAGGAACTGATCAACAACATCGCCAAGGGCCACGGCGGCGTGTCGGTGTTCGCCGGCGTCGGCGAGCGCACCCGCGAGGGCAACGACCTCTACCATGAATTCCTCGACGCGGGCGTCATCGCCAAGGACGCCGATGGCAACGCGACCTCGGAAGGCTCCAAGGTGGCGCTCGTGTTCGGCCAGATGAACGAACCCCCGGGCGCCCGTGCCCGCGTCGCGCTCTCGGGCCTGACCATGGCCGAGTACTTCCGCGACCAGGAAGGCCAGGACGTGCTGTTCTTCGTCGACAACATTTTCCGCTTTACCCAGGCCGGTTCGGAAGTGTCGGCGTTGCTTGGCCGCATCCCCTCGGCGGTGGGCTATCAGCCGACCCTGTCGACCGACATGGGCAACCTGCAGGAACGCATCACCTCCACCACCAAGGGCTCGATCACCTCGGTGCAGGCGATCTACGTTCCCGCGGACGACCTTACCGACCCGGCGCCGGCGACCTCGTTCGCGCACCTCGATGCGACCACCACTCTTTCGCGCGCGATTTCCGAGCTCGGCATCTACCCGGCGGTCGACCCGCTCGACTCGACCTCGCGCGTGCTCGAGCCGCGCGTCGTGGGCGAGGAGCACTACCAGACCGCCCGCCGCGTCCAGGAAGTGCTGCAGAAGTACAAGTCGCTACAGGACATCATTGCCATTCTCGGCATGGATGAACTGTCGGAGGAGGACAAGCTGACCGTCGCCCGCGCGCGCAAGATCCAGCGCTTCCTCTCGCAGCCGTTCCACGTGGCCGAGGTGTTCACCAACATCCCGGGCAAGTTCGTGCAGATCGAGGACACGGTGAAGTCGTTCAAGGCGGTCGTCGACGGCGAGTACGACCACCTGCCCGAGGCCGCCTTCTACATGGTCGGCGGGATCGAGGAAGCGGTCGAAAAGGCCAAGAAGCTGGCCGAGGACGCGTAAGACAATGGCCCTGCACTTCGAGCTGGTCACGCCGGCAAAGCTGGTCCGGTCCGAGGACGTCCACATGGTGGTCGTCCCCGGCACCGAAGGCGACTTCGGCGTGCTCGAGGGCCATGCGCCCGTGATGTCGACCATTCGCGACGGCGCGATCCAGGTGTTTCGCACCGAGGGCGCGGCGCCGGAGCACATCGAAGTTCGCGGCGGGTTCGCCGAGGTGGGCGAGAATGGCCTGACGGTGCTCGCCGAGCACGTCGAGGCCTGATCATCCGCAAGCTGATGAGTGACGCGCGCACGCAGCTCTGGCTGCGGCGCGCGTTTTTCGTGGCGGCCGCCTTCGCGCTCGTCATGGCGCTGCTTCCCCGGCCCCCGGAACTGCCCGGCGGACCCGGCGACAAGGTGCAGCACATTCTCGCCTTCGTTACCCTGGGGGTGCTCGCCGCCGCCGGCTGGCGCGACCGCTCCGTGCTCATCCTGTTCGTCTGGCTCGCCGCATTCGGCGGGGTCATCGAAATCGCACAAACGATTCCGGCGCTGAACCGCCACGCCCAGTGGAGCGACTGGGCAGCGGACATGGCGGCTGCGATCGTCGCGCTCGCCGCAACACGCCTGATCCTTGGGCGCGGTTAACCGGGCGGGCAGTCGGTTCGGCGCGCATCCTGCACGACCGGGATGCTCAACGCCCTGTAAACCAGTACTCGCAAGACCGAATTAACCCTCGGCGCACACCGTCGCTTTCGGACGGGGGCGTCGAGGAGTGAATTGCATGGCGTACCCATATGACAGCACGGTTTCGGCAGCGATCAAGCGCGCCGGACTTCCCAGGTCGCACAAGGTCCACTGGTCCGAGCAGCGCAAGGCCGACGTCGTCCGCGCGGTGCGCGACAAACTGATCACGTTCGACGAAGCGCGCTGGCGCTACCTGCTGAGCCGAAGCGAATTCCGCCAGTGGGAAGAAAAGGTCGACCAGCAGGTCGCGGAAGAGGCCAGGGAAACCGCCTGATCTGTCGTTACCTTCGCGCCGTTCGTGTCGGCGCGTGGAAGTCGGGTGGCTTGTCGGCAACCCATTCGAGGAACTTCGCCAGCGCCGCGTTTTCGAGCAATGCGGCAAGGTCTCCGCCGATGCGCGCGAGCGCCGCGTTGGTGAAGTTGGCATGGATCGCCCGGTGGCAGATCGGATGGACCGGGACCGTATCCCGGCCCTTCTTGGCCTTGGGAACAGTGTGGTGCTGCTGCACCTTGTCTCCCAGCGGACGCCGGCAGAGCCAGCATGTCGAGGGCTCCTCGTTCAGGCTTTTTTCTCCGCCGCTTTCTTCTTTTTCATCGCATCGTGAAAGCGGTCGGCCCAGCCAGGCTTCACCATCTGCTCCGCACGGACCATCCTCAGCTCGCCCGCGACGACATCGCGGCTGACCGCACTGCCGGCCGCCACTATCGCATCGGCGCCGATCCGCACGGGCGCGATCAGCGCGCTGTTGGATCCGATGAAGGCGCGTTCGCCGATCACGGTGCGGTGCTTGAAATAGCCATCGTAGTTGCAGGTGATGGTCCCCGCCCCGATGTTGGCCCCCGCCCCCACCTCGGCATCGCCAAGGTAGGTCAGGTGGCTGGCCTTCGCGCCCTCGCCCAGCACGGCCTTCTTCATCTCCACGAAGTTGCCGACCTTGGCTCCCTTCTCCATCACCGCGCCGGGGCGGAGCCGGGCGAATGGGCCGACCTCGCAGCCCTCGCCTATCGTCGCGCCCTCGATGTGGCAGAAAGCCTTGATTCTCGCCCCGTCAGCCACCTTCACCCCCGGGCCGAAGACCACGTTCGGCTCGACGGTCACGTCGCGGCCGATCTCGGTATCGTAGCTGAAGAACACGGTTTCGGGCGCGCGGAGCGAGGCGCCGTTCGCCATAGCTTCCTCGCGCCGGAATTCCTGCCACTGCACCTCGGCGGCGGCGAGTTCGGCCCGCGAATTGATCCCGCGTACCTCGGCCTCGTCGGTCTCGATGCACGCACTCGCGCGCCCGTCCGCAAGGGCGGTCATCACGATGTCGGGGAGGTAATACTCGCCCGCCGCGTTGTCGTTGCCGATGCGCCCCAGCAGCGTGAACAGGTCCTTTGCGCGCGCCGCGAGCATGCCCGAATTGCACAGGTCGACCGCCCGCTCTTCTTCGGAGGCATCCTTGAATTCGACCATCTTCGCGATCGTTCGACCGTCGTGGGAGATCACCCGTCCGTACGCGGCAGGATCGCCGGCCCGGAATGCCAGCACAACCGCGGGCGGCGCGTCGTCCTCGTGCAGACGGTCGAGCATCCGTCGCATCGTTTCAGGACTTACGAAAGGCACGTCGCCGTAAAGGACGAGGACGTCACCGTCGAAGCCGGCCAGCTGCTCCTCAGCCTGCTGCACGGCGTGGCCGGTGCCCAGCTGAGGCTCTTGCAGCGCGGTCTTCGCACGTCCCGATACCGCAGCCTCGATCTGCTCGCGCCCGCTGCCCACCACGACCACCGTCTCGCGAGGGCCGAGCCGGTCCACGCTTGCCATCAGGTGGTGCAGCATGGGCCGGCCGCCGATCGGGTGAAGCACCTTGTGCAGGTCGCTCTTCATGCGGGTCCCCTTGCCTGCGGCAAGGATGATGGCGGCGAATTCACGTGTGGTGTTCATGGCGGCAGGCCATGCCACCGATTGCTTGCGGTTGGAAGAATCCCCGCTACCGGTGCAGCGCGATGAGGGAATTTGCTTTCGACATCGTCGGGTTCGACCTCGACGGCACGCTGCTCGACACCCACCGCGACCTCGGCGAGGCGGTCAACCACGCGTTGC
The DNA here is from genome assembly GCF_051912845.1 of Tsuneonella sediminis. Lineage (NCBI taxonomy): Bacteria > Pseudomonadati > Pseudomonadota > Alphaproteobacteria > Sphingomonadales > Erythrobacteraceae > Tsuneonella > Tsuneonella sediminis. The sequence goes on from NZ_JBNCBU010000001.1 coordinate 631,080, forward strand.
GGACAGGCGGCTACGACCCCGTCCCGGTCGAGGAGATAGAGGACGCGATCGGCGGTGGAGCGAAAATGATGCTCAGACGGGTCATCGATGCGCGCGGCGGCCTGCCCGACGACGAGTTCCGCCCGCTCTACAAGGAGTTGCTCGCCCACTACGCGGCGAACAACTGCGTTCACACCCGGCCCTATCCGGGTGCGGTCGAGGTGCTTGAGGCGTTGGCCGCTCGCGGCGTGCGGCTCGCGCTTCTGACCAACAAGTTCGAAAGCTTCGCGCGGCAGATCCTCGACACGCTCGACCTTTCGCGCCGGTTCGACCTGATCCTCGGGGGGGACAGCCTTGGCAAGGGACGATCGAAGCCCGCCCCCGACCCGATTATCGAGGCGCGCGAACGGCTCGGCGGGGGCCGGTTCGCCTATGTCGGCGACAGCAGTTACGATGTCATGTCGGCAAGGGCCGCTGGGGTCCCGGTAATCGTGGCAGGCTACGGCTATTGCGACATGCCGCCAGCCGAACTCGGCGGCGATGCCGTGATAGACCGCATCGGCGATTGCATTCGCGCTCTGGAATCCGTCGCTCCGTCGCGCTGAGCCCGTGTGCGGTTGCATCGCGGCGCAATTGGTGCCAACCGCGTGACCTGCTTTACGGGCGCGTAAACCTGCGTGCCGGATCGATTGGAGAAAATTGCCATGACCATTTCGTTCAAGGACAAGGTCGCGATCGTCACGGGCGCTGGCGGGGGCCTGGGCCGAGAGTATGCGCTCGAGCTGGCACGCCGGGGCGCGAAAGTGGTGGTCAACGACCTGGGCGGCGCGCGGGATGGCACCGGCCATTCGGACATGGCGCTCCAGGTCGTCGAAGAAATCGAGAAGTTAGGCGGCGAGGCGATGTCGAACGGCGGCTCGGTGACCGAGTTCGATCAGATGGAAAAGATGGTCGCCGACGCGAAGCAGAAGTGGGGGGGCGTCCACATCCTGATCAACAATGCCGGCGTGCTGCGTGACAAGACCTTTGCCAAGATGAGCCCCGAAGATTTCGAATTCGTGCTCAAGGTCCATCTCACCGGCTCGGCCTTCGTCACCAAGGCGTGCTGGGAACTGATGCGCGAGCAGGCCTACGGCCGCATCCTGATGACCGCTTCGTCGACGGGGCTGTTCGGCAATTTCGGGCAGGCGAACTACGGGGCTGCCAAGCTCGGCCTCGCGGGACTCACCAAGACGCTCCAGCTCGAGGGGGCCAAGTACAACATCAGGGTCAACACGCTCTCGCCGGTCGCGGGTACGCGCATGACCGAGGACCTGTTTCCCGAACAGGCGTTCAAGCTCTTCGCGCCCGAGAACGTCGTCCCGGCAGCACTCTACCTCGTCAGCGAGGATGCGCCGACAAACGCCATCGTGGGCGCCGGCGGCGGCGGTTACCACTCTGCGTGGGTGATGATGAACGACGCCGTCTGGCTGCCGGAGGACGAGCGCACCGTGGAAGGTTTCGCGGCGCACTGGGAGCAGATTTCGGCCCAGGCCAATCTCCATGCTCCCAATTCGGGCGCCGAGCAGTCGGGCGCGATCCTGAAGGCCATGCAGAAGGTCATGGGCGACGGGGGCCCCAGTTCAACACGGGGGTAGTCCTCGTCGGGTCACCTGGAACGAAAACCCCGCGCCGGTGACGCGGGGTTTTTCATACCCGGTCCCTGGATCAGCCTTCGACCGCCTTGACCAGCCGCCGCTCGACAGGCGCGAGGACACCGGCGAGTTCGTGACCGCGCTTGAGGATCTGGCCGTGTTCGCCAAACAGCGTCCACATGCCCTGCCGGTTGCGCAGCGCGGGGCGCTTTTCGATGCGCGCCTGTGGCCGTTCCGCGGTTCGGCGGAAAGCGGCAAAGGCCGCGAAATCCCTTGTAAAATCCATCGCGTAATCACGCCATTCGCCGGCGGCCACCATGCGGCCGTACAGGTCGAGGATGCGCATGAGCTCGTCGCGCTCGAAACCGATCTGGCCGGGGATGCGCGCTGGAAACGGAACGATCGAGCCGCCGCCCGGTCCCCCGACGCTCATCCCGCGCTCATCCGCGCTTGGCCCCGCCGCGGCGTCCAACCGGCTCGGCATCGCTCAGGGCGGCCTTGAGCTCGGAGACTTCTGCGCGCAGCGCGGCAAGCTCGTTCTCGAGCTTCTCGACGCAGTCGCGCCCCGGCGCGCAGGGATCGTCACACGGGGTCCCGTAGGGGAGGAATTCCTTCATCCATTCCTCGGCCGGGACAAGGGTACTGCGCGCCTTCAGGCCGATCATCGTGGCCCCTTCGGGGACATCGTCGGTCACGACCGCATTGGCGCCGATCCGCGCACGCGCGCCCACGGTGATCGGCCCGATTACCTGCGCGCCCGAACCGATGATGACGCCGTCAGCGATCGTCGGGTGCCGTTTGCCGCCCACGCCGTTGGCCGGATTGGTTCCGCCAAGCGTCACGCATTGATAGATGGTGACGTTGTCCCCGATCTCGGCCGTTTCGCCGATGACGGTGAAACCATGATCGATGAACAGGTTCCTGCCGATCCGCGCTCCCGGATGGATGTCGATAGCAGTCAGAAAACGACTGAAATGATTTACGAACCGAGCGAGGAAATAGAGCTTCGCCTCGTACAGCCAGTGCGCCGCCCGGTGCATGCCCAGGGCCAGCACGCCAGGATAGAGCAGGATTTCCCATCGCGAGTGCGGGGCAGGATCTCGCGCGCGCACCGAATCCAGGTAGGCCTTCAGTTCATCAAGCATCTGCCGCGAATCTCCCACCGATCGCGCATCAAAGCAAGCGGGGCTGCTCCGCGCCCTGCACCGCCTCCAGCGCATCGCGCCAGACCGAAAGCGTGGGAGCCGTCTTGCGCTCGAGGCTGAGCCGATCGATCGCCGCCACCACGTTCTCGATCCCGGCGAAGCTGCGTTCGAGCCGCGGGATCAGATAGGTAAGCGCGCCTTCGCCAAGCGCAAGTCCACGCGCTTCGACGTGGGCTTCGATCAGTGCCCCCACCATTTCGTCGTCTGGCACGCCGATCTCGAGGTGGAGCGCCGCACCCAGACGGCTGCGCAAGTCGGGCAGGACTATGTCCCAGGGATCGCGATCGGACACCATCAGCAGCGCCCGGCCGCTTTCCTGCGCGCGGTTCCAGCGGTGAAACAGGTCGGTCTCGTCAACCGCGTCGGCACCATCGATGATCTCGAGGTCGCCCTGTCCCCCTGCCCACCTCGCCAGCAAGGACTTTCCGCTCCGCGGAGGACCGGCGAGGATTGCCGTTCCATAGGGCCATGCAGACGGATCTGACAGCGCATCGATCGCAGCCCGGTTGGCGTTGCCGACGACGATCCGGCCCGGGTCGTCCGCCCGCCGCACGGTCAGCGGCAGGGCGATTTGCCCGGTCACCGGCTGATGGCGAGGCCTGCCCCGGCCTGCCGCACGGTGAACCCACGAGACCGCAGCGCGGCGGCCAACGCGTTGACGTCTCCTGAGAAGCTGACGGTCATCACCGAGGTGCCGCCGATTGCCGTGCTCGTCGCGGCCGCGCCGCGCACTCCCGGCGTCGCGCGGACGGCGGCGAGCGAGGCGTCGAACGCCCCCGCGTTCGGGGTCGCGAACTGGACCGAGAAGCTTGAGACGACCGCCGGTGCCGGCGCTGGCGACGGGGTTTCGCCGGGCGCGGGAGCCGGGGTTGCCTCTACTTCGCGCGCGCGCTCCGCCGCCTCGGCGGCGCGCCCGTACTCGATCAGCCGCTGGAGCGCGGGATCGATCTGGGGAGCACCGAGGTTGAGCGTAGAGTCGGGCTTGAGCCTGCCGTCCTCGAGCGCCGCTTCGTAAATCGCGTTAAACCGCAGCACCGCCCGATCGAGCATGTCGGGCAATGCGTCCTGGTTCCGCGCGGTGAGGGTGAAAGTCTGCAAGAATTCGCTGTCGGGTCCGTAGCGGGCAGTGAACGTGCCTTTCACCGGACCGCCGGGGTACGAGTAGTCCAGGTTGGCGATTGCGATCAGCACGTCCGAAGCACCGAACTGATCGAGAACATTTCGCCACCAGGTCCGGCTGCGCCGCCCGACCTGCCCATAGGTGAGAAGCAGCGAATCGCCGCCCGCGCCGGTCGGGCGCACGTAGTCGATCTTGCTCGCGCCAGGCTGATATTCCGCCCAGGCCCGCTGCCACGGATTGCGGATTTCGTAGACCGTCTGCGTCCCGGCGCTGAAGGTGACGGGAACGAGCAGCAGGGGCGCGGAGTGCTGGACGTTCTCGCCCCGGCCGAGCAGGCCGCCCGCGCGGGCGCGGTCGAACACCACCCCGAGCCGGGCGATGTATCGGCCGGGTCCGAGCTGCTCGCGTTCGATGACGACCGAGGATACCAGCGAATAAAGTTGCCCGTCCGGGATCGCGGGCCCGTCGATCTTCTTCCAGGCGAGCTTCATCGCCTGCCGCCACCCTTCCTCGCGCGCTTCCTCGGCGGTCTTGGCGGTCACGTCCACCTCGATCCCGCCGACCTGAATATCGCCAGAGGCGGCGACCGCCGCGATTCCGCGATCTCCCGCGATCTGGGCGTAGAGGGCCCGACCGCCGAGCACGAGCAGTATGGCCGCAATCAGCCCGGCTGCGACGATGATCGTGACGCGGCGGGGGTCGCGCGGAAGGGACTGGATGGGTGCCATAGGGGAAAACTGGCGGCCTTTTGCCCAAACGGGCATGGAAATCCAAGCGCGAATGCGTCAGGGCGGCGACATGACTTCGAATGGCCCGCCCCCGCGCTCCTACACCTACGAATCCGCAGGGGTCTCGATCGACGCCGGCAATGCACTGGTGCGGGCGATCGGTCCGATGGCGAAGGCGACCGCTCGGCCCGGAGCGACCAGCGATCTTGGCGGCTTCGGCGGATTCTTCGATCCGAAGGCCGCCGGCTACGACGATCCGCTGCTGGTCGCCGCGAACGACGGCGTCGGCACCAAGCTCAAGCTCGCGATCGAGCACGACCGCCATGATACCGTCGGGATCGACCTCGTCGCGATGTGCGTGAACGACCTCGTCGTTCAGGGCGCCGAACCGCTTTTCTTCCTCGACTACTTCGCCACCGGCAAACTCGAGAACGGCATCGCGGAGCGGGTCATCGCGGGCATCGCGGACGGGTGCAAGCAGGCCGGCTGCGCGCTGATCGGCGGCGAGACCGCCGAGATGCCGGGGATGTACGCGGAGGGCGACTACGACCTCGCCGGCTTTTGCGTCGGCGCGGTCGAACGCGGAGAGCAGCTGACCGGCGATCGAGTTGCGCCGGGTCATGTCCTGCTCGGCCTGGCAAGCTCCGGCGTCCACTCGAACGGGTATTCGCTGGTCCGCCGGCTCGCCGAGGACATGGGATGGCGGATGGACCGCCCCGCCCTGTTCGACCCCGAGACGTTGCTCATCGATGCGCTGACCGCTCCCACGCGGATCTACGTCAAGGCCTTGCTGCCACTGGTCCGCGCGGGCCGGATCGATGCGCTGGCGCACATTACCGGCGGCGGCCTGCTCGAAAATGTGCCGCGCGTCCTTCCCGAAGGGACGCACGCGGTGATCGACGCCGACGCATGGGATCAGCCCCGCCTGATGGCGTTCCTGCAGGCGCAGGGGACGATCGAGCCGGGCGAGATGGCCCGCACGTTCAATTGCGGTATCGGAATGGTCCTGGCGGTGCGGTCGGAACTCGCGCGCGAAGTCGCCGCGGATCTCGAGGCAAATGGGGAAACCGTCGCGCGTATCGGCGAAGTCGTCGAGGGGCCGCGCGGTTGTACCGTGCGCGGGTCGGCGGGGACATGGGCGAGCCGCGCGGACTGGGAAGCACGCCACCTCGCCTGAGCTGCGCGGCGGGCTACTCCCGCTTGCCGGGAATCGCGCCGATATCCTCGCCCAGCGTATCGCGCAGGTAGATTTCACGCACCCCGACGAAAGCGACCACCAGCAGCGCCCCGGCAAAGAACACTCCGTAGATCCCGAACACGGCCCCCGCACCCAGGATCGTGAACAGCGTGAGCGCAGGCGGTATATCGACCACCTGCCTGTTCACCACCGGCGTTATCAGCCACGCCTCGACCACCCGAACCGTGACGATAGCCACCAGAGTGTAGGCCAGCACGTCGCTTCCCTGAGCGGCCGCCAGGCCGACCGCCGGCAGCATCGCGACCGCCGGCCCGACGTAGGGGATGAACTCCGCCAATCCGCCGAGCAGGCCGAGCGCAGCCCAGTTTTCCACCCCCGCCAGCCGGAACGACCCGCCGATGAGGATCGCCATTACGGTCATCGTCACGAGTTTCGCCTTCAGCCAGAGCCGCAGCGCGAGCCCCATCCGGTCGAGTGCGCGCTCTACTACCTGGCGGCCGGCGGGAGGGGTCAGCAGTACGGTCGCGCGGATGTAGGGACGCGGGTTGCCCGCGAGGAACAGCGCGCCCACCATGACGATGAGGAAGTTGAGCAGCACTTCCGCCGCCCCGCCCGCCAGCGCACCCAGCCGGTCGGCAATCGCGCTGCCGGCGACGGCCGCCTCTGCCGCGCGGACGATTGCCTCGCCCACCGGGGTCACGCTCACCGTTCGCTCGATCGAGGCGACGATTTCCGGGAGGTTGTCGATCATCGCCGCGACATCGTTGCCGAACTGTACGGCGATCAGCCAGCCCACCATGGCAAACAGAGCGAGCGACAGGAGTATCCCGAAGACAAGCGCCACGGTCCGGTTGCGCACCCCGATCCGCTCGAACAGCCTTCCGGCGCTGCGGAACATGACGGCACCGATGACCGAGCCGAACGCCAGCAGCAGGAGATCGGATGCACGCCAGACGATCAACAGCACCGCTGCAACGAGCACGGTCCAGCCGAGCCGGCGCAGGTACGGTATATCTTCGGAGCGGGGCTTGAGCGGAGGTCCCATCTGCTGGCACAAGCCCCCGTCGGGGTAGTAGGTTCCTCGATGGACTGCGGGAGAATCCGGTTGGCGAAGGCGCGCGTGGCGGTGCTCATATCGGGCAGCGGCACCAACATGGCAGCGCTGCTCTACGCCAGCAGGCGGGCCGGCAGCAGGTACGAGATCGTGCTCGTGGCCAGCAACGATCCCGACGCAGCGGGGCTGGAGCTTGCCCGGGCGGAAGGCGTGCCGACGTTCGCCCTCAGCCACAAGGGCATGGGCCGGACCGCGCACGACGCCGCGATGGATGCCGCGATCCGCGATTCGGGCGCCGGATACGTGGCGCTGGCCGGCTACATGCGCGTCCTCGGCGGCGATTTCGTGCGCGGATGGAAGGATCGCATGCTGAATATCCATCCCTCGCTGCTGCCGAAGTATCGCGGCCTCCATACGCACCGCGCCGCGCTCGACGCAGGGGATAGCCACGCGGGGTGCAGCGTGCACCTAGTTACCGAAGAACTCGACGCCGGCGAAGTGCTTGGCCAGACCCGGGTCGCGGTCTTGCCCGGCGACACCGAAGCGAGCCTCGCCGCGCGGGTGCTGATCGCGGAGCACCAGTTATATTCGCGGGTTCTCGAGGAATACGTGTCGCGCCCGAGCGATCCCAGGTGGCTGCTCGAGCAGGTGCGCGGATTGGCGCTCGACCTGCCCGGAACCCACGAACGCGAAAGCCATGGTTCGCCGGGCTGGCGGGCAGGAAGCGAGAAATCGGGCAAGTTTTTCGCCTATTTCTCGGACCAGCATCACGGCACGCCGCATGTCTCGTTGCTGGTCAAGACTGCCAGCATGGACGAACTCGAAGGCCTCGTCGAAGCGCAGCCGCACGCCTACCACAAGCCCGCCTACTACGGCGCGAGCGGCTGGATCGGGGTAATCCTGAACCGCCCGGATCTCGACTGGAACCACGTGGCCGACTGGCTTCAGCGGAGTTGGCGCACGGTGGCTCCGAAGTCGGTGACCCGGCTGCTCGACATCGCCGACGAGTTCTGATGGCACCACCACGCCCGCACCCCCTGGCGGTCGCGCCCGCCGCACGGCTTGCCGACCGCGCGGTGGCGGCAATCTGGCGCAGCGGGATAGCCCCGAGGCCGCCGCTCGACCCGGACGCCTTGTGGCGGGTCGGCGCGCGCGGTTTCGGCGCAGAGGACGAAGCCGCCGGGCGGAGCGAGGAAGATCGCCGCGACTTCCGCGAACGGCTGGATCGCCTGTGCCGCTCGCTCACCGACGAGGCGCGGCTCAACGCGCTGGGCCACACGATGGCTTATGGACAGCTGACCGGGGCGATACGCAAGCGGCACGCGCTGGGACGCCTGTGGTGCGCCCGCCCGGACCTGGCCACGGCACCGATTGCGCCCCCGATCGTCATTGCCGGCCAGATGCGCAGCGGGACGACGCGCATCCACCGGCTCCTGGCGGCCGATCCGGCATTGGCGGCAACTCGGTTCTGCAACAGCTTCGATCCCGTTCCCGCCCGACCGGACTGGCGACCGCTGAAGGCGGCGTTCGCGCTGGCGGTCGCGCGCAGGATCAACCCCTGGCTCGATACCTTCCATCCTTTCGGCGCCACGCGCGCCGACGAGGAGATCGGCTGGCTGTCGGCCGCACTGTCGCCTTGTGCCTACGAAGCGCAGTGGCACATCCCTTCCTACGTCGCGTGGAGCGAGGCGAGCGACCCCGCACCGGTGTACCGCGAGTTCGCCCGTGTCCTGCGGACCGATGCGGTCGCGATGAGGGACGCCGCCCGCCCGCGCGTGCTGAAATGCCCGCAATACGCGGAGGATTTGCCCGCGCTTCTCGCGCAGTTTCCCGATGCCCGCGTGATCGTCACGTCCCGAGCGAGCGATGCGGTCCTGGACAGCACGGTCTCGATGGTGGCGGGTCAGTCGGCGTTCCAGTCGCGGATGCGCGACGCCGGGGCCATCCGGACCGAATGGCGGCGCAAGCTAGCCTTGCGCGAGAAGCGGCTGGAAAGCGCCCTCGCCGCGCACCGGGGACCGGTGGCCCACGTCTCGTTCGAGGATCTCGATACCGACTGGCGCAGCGCGATCGCAGGCGTGTATGCCCTGCTCGGCCTGGCGCTCCTGCCGGCGGCACGCGAGGCCATGGAGCGCGAACAGCGGATCGCGACCCGCTCTCCCCATCGCGCCCACGCCAGAACGGTCAACCGATTCGCGGACGCATCGGGCTAGGTTTCAATGCCGGTCGACAGGGGGCGCCGACCTCGCCTGACGTCAGGCCGCCGTCGGCGGGGCGCTGGCGCGGTCCGACATGTCCTCGGTCGCCTCGGGCGAATAGGTCCGGTTCATTGCGGGCGGACCGCCTTCGGCCCAGGATTGCCATTCGACGATGAGACCGTTCTCGCAGCGCGCGCGCCACACCGCGCGGCGACGGCCGAAAGCGGACACCGAGCTGTTCGCCCACCCCCGCATCAGCACGAACGGGTCGGCGAAACTGGTCGATTCGACCTCGATCCTGAAACCCGGGTCGGCTTCGAACAGCCGCCGGACACCCACCATGACGGTATCGCGGCCCGAAACGCCTTCACGCCAGCTGTCGATATAGGTGAAATCGTCGCTCACGAGCGAGCGCATCGCATCGACGTCGTGCGCGTTCGTTGCCGCGACGAAGCGCGCGACGAGAGCCTTGCTCTTCTGGCTACGACCCCAGGGCATGGCCGGCGCTGTAACACGCGCGCGCGCGCCATCACCAGCGTAATCGACATTCAGAGGCGGGGACCGGTCCAGCCGGTCCCCGGCAGTGATCAACCGACGATTTCTTCCGGTTTGAAGAAATAATCGATTTCGATCCTGGCGTTTTCTTCCGAGTCGGAGCCATGAACCGAATTGGCTTCGATGCTTTCGGCGAAGGTCTTGCGAATCGTGCCGTCCTCGGCGTCCTTCGGGTTGGTGGCGCCCATGACGTCGCGGTTGCGCTTCACGGCGTCCTCGCCCTCAAGCACCTGCACCACGACGGGACCGCTGGTCATGAATTCGACGAGCTCGCCGAAAAACGGCCGCTCCTTGTGCACCGCGTAGAAGCCTTCCGCCTGCTCGCGGGTCATGTGGATGCGCTTGCTGGCGACGACGCGCAGCCCGGCGTCCTCGAGCATCTTGGTGACGGCGCCGGTCAGGTTGCGGCGCGTGGCATCGGGCTTGATGATCGAGAAGGTGTGGGTAACCGCCATGGGAGGATCCTTGCGAACGGGGTTGGGGGAATTGCGCGCGCCCCTAGCGGCGAGCCGCGCGGGGCGCAAGCGTCAGGCTTTCTTCACCCACTTGCCGCCTTCGACCGCGTAATATTCCCGCTCGATATCCTCGCGGCCGTCGAACAGGCGCCAGATCGCCCTCACCGCCTCCCGTTTACCCTCGTCGAAAAACACCAGGGCGCGCTCGAACCGCTCCGCCTCGTCGCGCCAGACGCCGTCGGCAAGCGCCACGACGTTGGCACCGTTCACCGCGTCGCATCGCGTCGAAAGCAGGATCGGCTGGCGATCCGCGTGTGCGTCCGAGGCCTTTCCGTTGGCGACGAACGCGGCCGGGTTGGTGCTCCACATCGCCGCGCTCAACCGGTCGAGGTCAGCCTCGTCGCCCGAAACGACGAGCACGCGCTGGCCCTTGGCCATCGCGCCACGCATGATGACGGGGAGCACCTGGTCGACCGGGCGCTCCCCCGACAGGTAGAAGCTCAGCTGCTTCAGATCAGCTCTCCAGTACGTCGCGCACGTAGCGGTCGATCAGCCGGACCCCGTAACCGGTCGCTCCCTTGCCCCAGGTCGCGCCGGGTTTTGCCGCCCAGACCATGCCGGCGATGTCGCAATGCGCCCATGCCCGCCCCTTGTCGACAAAGCGCTGGAGGAACTGCGCCGCGGTGATCGAGCCGCCTTCTCGCGGACCGATGTTCTGCATGTCGGCGATCTGCGAATCGAGCAGCTTGTCGTAGGCCGGGCCGAGCGGCATGCGCCACAGTTTGTCGCCGCTTTCGCGTCCGGCTTTCAACAGCGCATCGGCAAGCGCGTCGTCGTTGGAGAACAGCCCGGCATGCTCGGTCCCGAGGCTGATCAGGATCGCTCCGGTCAGCGTGGCGAAATCGACGATCGCGGCCGGATCGTACTCCTTCTGCACCCAGGTGATCGCGTCGCAGAGCACCAGCCGTCCCTCGGCATCGGTGTTGAGCACCTCAACGGTCTGGCCGCTCATCGTGGTGACGACGTCGCCAGGGCGCATCGCCTTGCCGTCGGGCATGTTCTCGACGAGGCCCATGACCGCCACGACATTGGCCTTCGCCTTGCGCTTGGCGAGCGCGAGCATGGCGCCCGCGACCGCGCCCGCGCCGCCCATGTCCCACTTCATGTCGCCCATGCCCGGGCCCGGCTTCAGGCTGATGCCGCCGGTATCGAACGTGACGCCCTTTCCGACGATCGCGGTAGGCTTCTCTCCGTCAGCCCCGCCGTTCCATTCGACTGCGAGCAGGCGCGAGGGACGCTCGGACCCCTGTCCGACCCCCAGCAGCGCCCCCATGCCAAGTTTTGTCATCTCGTCGACGTCGAGCACGCGGACCTTCAGTCCGGCCTCCTCGAACGGAGCCTTCACTCGTTCGACGAACGATTCGGGATAGATCACGTTGGCAGGCTCGGTCACGAGTTCCCGGGTCAACTCGACCCCGTCGGCGACAGCGGCCGCATCGGTCCACGCGGCCTCGGCGCCATCAGCGGCGCCGACGGCTACGACCTTGCGAAGGGTGACTTTCTGTTCGTCCTTCATCGTCGTGCGGTAGCGGTCGTAGCGCCAGGTGCGCAGGCGAACGCCCATCAGTACGGCGGCAGCCTCTTCGGCCGACAACTCGCCGAACTCGATCGCGAGTTCCTCCGAACCCGAACACGCGTATCTCGCCGCAAGTCCCGCTCCGGCTTTCTCGAGGTTGGCGAGGCGCCCCTCGTCGCCCGCCTCACCCGCTCCGGCGAGCGCCACGCGAACCACTTCGCCCTCACGCTCGGCGAAACCGTCGAAAACCTGCCCCGCGCGTCCCTTGAAGCGGGCCGACCGCGCGCCCTCGGCGATGGGCCGCTCGAGATCGCCCGGCAGCGCATCCTGGTCGACGATACGGGCGACAATTGCCGCACCGGCGGGAATGGAATCGGCGAAGGTGATCTGCATGGAAACTCCGGCAAATTGTGTTCGTCCCGGCAACTGCGCGTCCTGGCGCGCGCCGGGTCAGGATGGCGATTGCGATTAGGCGGCAGTGCTGCGATAGGCAAGCAATGCTCCCCGCTTCGATCGGAACGCAGCAAGCCCCGGCCCGCCGCTTGCGCGCCTTGGGTCGCGGTAGCACCGCGAGCCTCTGGGCATTGACGCTTGCCTTGCTGGCCGTGCCCGCGTTCGCGCAGGACGGACCCGCGCCCGGCATGGGCACGACCGACCAGCCCGAGGGCGCGCCGCCCGACCTCACGACCCCGATGCCGCCGATCGACGCCGCGTCTCTGCCGCCCGCTCCCACGAACGACCGGCAGATCAACTTCGAAGCCAACACCGTCGCCTACAACTCCGACGAAGACACCGTCACCGCGAGCGGCAACGTCGTGCTGCGCAGCGAAGACCGGTCGGTTCGGGCAGACGAAGTCACCTGGAGTCGCTCGACCGGGCAGATCGTCGCGACCGGCAACGTCCGTTTCGTGGACGAGGACGGCAACCAGCTTTACACCAGCCGTATCGAACTCACCGACGAGTTCGAGGCCGGGGCGATGGAAGACCTTCTGCTTTCGCTGCGCGAAGGCGGCCGCCTGGCCGCGGCCAACGGCAAGCGGCTGGCCGATGGCACGATCGAACTGACGAGGGCCGCCTACACCGGCTGCGAGGTGGTCGACCGCGCGGGATGCCCACGCGAGCCTAGTTGGCGGATCACCGCCGACCGGGTGACCTATTCGCCCGAAGAGAAACGGGTCCGCTTCCAGGGCGCCTACCTGGAAATCTTCGGGGCGCGGCTGATCCCCCTTCCCGGGCTGGCCGTGCGCACGGACGGCCGCCCGGTGTCGGGCTTCCTCATCCCCGACATCCAGTATTCCCGCAACAACGGGCTCGAGCTGTCGGGCTCCTATTACCTCAATCTTGCGCCGAACAGGGATCTCACTCTCAGCGGCTACGCATTCACCGGCGCGCCCCCGATGGTGTCAGGCCAGTGGCGTCACCTGACCGACCTCGGCGCCTACCAGGTGACCGGCTACATGACCTACAGCCGGCGACTCGATCCCTTCGGCGGCGCGCCCAGCGGCGACAACCGGTTTCGCGGCTATCTGTTCGCCAACGGAAAGTTTCAGTTCGACCCCAACTGGAGCCTCACCTTCTCGGCCCGCCGGACGAGCGACCGGACGTTTCTGCGTCGTTACGACATCAGCCGCGACGACCGCCTGCGCTCGATCGCGGAGATCGAGCGCATCGACCAGGATTCGTATCTCGTGATCGCGGGCTACGCGACGCAGACGCTGCGGCTGGGCGTGCCCCAGGGCCAGGTTCCGGTCGCGCTGCCGCTGGTCGACTATCGCCGCAGGATCGACACGCCGTTCCTGGGCGGAGGCAAGCTGGAACTCCATGCCAATTCGCTGGCGCTGTTCCGAAGCGAGGGGCAGGACACCCAGCGCGCCTTCCTCGGTGCCAAGTGGGACCTGAAGCAGGTGACCGGCTGGGGCCAGCTGCTGACCCTGACCGGACTGGTGCGCGGCGACGTCTATCATTCGGACGAGAACGGACTGACCGCCACGGCCATCTATCGCGGGAACCCCGGCTGGGAGACGCGCGGCGTCGCCCTCGCCGCCGCCGATCTCGAATGGCCGCTTGTCGGTCCCGCATTCGGCGGCACGCAGGTGCTGACACCGCGCGTGCAGATCGTGGTCACTCCCCCGATCCGCAACCTCGCGGTGCCGAACGAGGATGCCCGCGCAATCGACCTCGAGGATTCGAACCTCTTCTCGCTCAATCGCTTTCCCGGCTATGACCGGATCGAGGACGGGCCGAGTATCACCTACGGGGTGGACTGGAAATTGCGGCGAACCAACTGGCGGATCTCGACCACGGTCGGGCAGTCGGTCAGGCTCAACAACCGCGATACCATCCTTCCAGACGGAACCGGCCTGAGCGAGCGGGTGTCCGATTTCGTCGGCCGGACCGAGGTGCGCTATCAGGATTTTGTCAAGTTCACGCACCGCTTCCGTCTCGACAAGGACAGCCTCGCGGTGCGCCGAAACGAAATCGACGCGACCGTGGGATCGAGCCGGACATACCTCGAGATGGGTTACCTGCGGCTCAACCGCGATATTGCGCCGACGATCGAGGATCTGGGCGACCGCGAGGAACTCCGGCTCGCGGGCCGGGTCGCTTTCGCCCGCTACTGGTCGCTGTTCGGCTCGGGCGTGTTCAACCTGACCGACCGCAGCGAGGATCCGACCCTTGCCTCCGACGGGTTCGATCCCATTCGCACGCGCATAGGTGTCGCCTACCAGGACGACTGCCTCGAACTGGGCGCGACCTGGCGCCGCGACTACCTCGACCAGGGCGACGCGCGGCGCGGGAATACCTTCCAATTCTACTTCGCTCTTAGGAACCTGGGCTTCCGTTGACGCAAGTCCGGTTGGCAGGCGAAGATCAAACGGCTAACGCCCGCGCACTCAGCTTGGGTTAAGCCGTTCTGGCCCACCCGCCCGGGCATCATCGGGCGCCTTTTCCGGGCGTCGACGTAAACGGACCGACGCGTGATCGAACGAACACTTTCCAAGCTTGTCAGCGGTTTGGCGGCTGCCGGCCTCGTCATCTCCCCCCTCGCCGCTTCGGCGCAGGAGACGCAGGAGGCAGGCGGGCTCAACCTGCCCAGGACCGTGTCCGTTCTCGGCCAGAACGATCCCAACCTGCGCAAGCCCACCGCGGTCGTCAACGGGCAGATCATCACCGGGACCGATGTCGACCAGCGCGCCGCCTTGGTGCTCGCGGCATCGAAGAGCGAGATCGCGGGCGACGAACTCCAGCGGCTCCGCACCCAGGTTCTGCGCAACCTGATCGACGAGACGCTGCAGATCCAGGAGGCCAAGGCCCAGGAGATCGAGGTCAGTCAGGCGGAGGTCGACCAGACCTATGCCCGTGTGGCGGCGCAGAACTTCGGCCAGAACGTCCAGGCGATGGACGATTACCTCAACCGGGTCGGTTCGTCCCCGGCCTCGCTGAAGCGGCAGATCCTCGGCGAGCTTTCCTGGCAACGCCTCCTGCGGCGCAACGTCGCGCCGTTCGTGAACGTGTCGGCCGAGGAGGTGAACGAGATGATGGCCCGGCTCGAGGCGAGCCGCGGCACCGAGGAATATCGTCTCGGCGAAATCTGGATGGCGGCGACGCCCGAGAACCGGGAACAGGTTCTCGAGAACATCGACAGGATCATGGAACAGCTCCGCCAGGGCGGCACGTTCGTCGGTTATGCCCGCCAGTTCTCCCAGTCCTCGACCGCCGCGGCGGGCGGCGACCTCGGGTTCGTCCGGCTCGAGATGCTGCCGAGCGAGCTTGCGGTGGCCGCGCGCCAGATGCAGGTCGGCCAGCTGGTCGGACCGATCGAGAATTCGGGCGGATTCTCGATCCTCGCGCTGATCGACAAGCGGGCAGTCCTCATGGCCGACCCCCGTGATGCCGTTCTCAGCCTCAAGCAGATCTCGCTCGAGTTTGCCCCCGGTACCTCCGAGGCCGAGGCGCAGAGCGGCCTGCAGAAGTTCGTCAACGGTCTGGGCCAGATGCGCGGGTGCGGCAGCGCCGACGAAGTCGCCGCGTCGATGGGCGCCCGGGTCGCAAGCAGCGACGGCATCGTTCTGCGGTCGCTTCCCGAACAGATCCAGGCGATGCTGCTCGATTTGCAGATCGGACAGACGACTCCGCCCTTCGGCGGGCTGGAAGAAGGTGTCAGCGTCCTGATGCTCTGCGGCCGCGATGACCCGCAGGAAGCGGGCGCGCCGAGCTTCGACGAGCTCATGTCCCAGCTCGAGGACGACCGTATCAACAAGCGCGCGCAGCGGTACCTGCGCGACCTGCGCAACGACGCGGTGATCGAATACAACTGACGGCGGGCATTCCGTTCGTCCCGGTGGGGGACTGAGAGTGGCGGCAGACCGGCCGATTGTACCGCTGGCGGTTTCGCTGGGCGATCCCGCGGGGGTCGGGCCGGAGCTGATTGTCGAGGCCTGGGCGCAGCGGTCCCGCCTTCAGATACCTGCGTTCACTGTGGTCGGCGGGAGCCGCCTTCTCGCTCCGGCGGCCCGCTCACGCGGGCTCGACGTGCCCATCGAGCCGGTCGCCTCGCCTGCCGAGGCGCTCTTGGTGTTCGAGCGTGCGCTGCCGGTGCTTGGCGGCCTCGACGGCGTGTGGCGGCCGGGCGAACCCGATCGCGATGGGGCCGCGCTCGCGCTCGCGAGCCTTGAACAGGCCACGGAACTTACCGTGCGCGGGGAGGCTTCCGCGCTCGTGACCGGTCCGATCGCCAAGGCCCTATTGGCCGAGGTGGGTTTCCGTCACCCGGGACAGACCGAATTCGTCGCGCACGCCTGCGGTATCGCGGCGCAGGACGCGGTCATGATGCTAGCGGGCCCGCGTTTGCGCACGATCCCGCTCACCGTTCACGTCGCGCTTGGAAGGGTGCCCGCGCTCCTATCGGTCGATCTTATCCGCAGGCGCGCGGCGATCGCCGCGGATGCGCTCTCGCGCGATTTCGGTATCGACAGGCCGCGGATCGCGATTGCTGCGCTTAATCCCCACGCCGGCGAGGGCTGCAGGTTCGGGGACGAGGAAGCCCGCATCATCGCCCCCGCGATCGCGGCGCTGCGCGAAGACGGCATCGATGCCAGCGGGCCGCACCCGGCCGACGCCCTCTTCGCGCCCCATCAGCGGGAAAGCTTCGATGCAGCCTTGTGCATGTATCACGACCAGGCGCTGATCCCGCTCAAGGCGCTCGACTTCGATAATGGTGTCAACGTCACGCTTGGCCTCCCCATCGTGCGTACGAGCCCCGACCATGGCACCGCCTTCGCCATTGCAGGCACAGGCCGCGCGAACCCTGGTGCGACGATCGCCGCGATGCGCATGGCCGGCGAGTGCGCCGCCAGGCGGTTCCGGGATGCCTGATCTGCCCCCGCTGCGCGAGGTCGTGGCCCGTCATGGCCTGTCCGCCAGCAAGGCGCTGGGTCAGAACTTTCTGTTCGACGAGCAACTGCTCGACCGGATCGCCGCGATCCCCGGCGACCTGGCGGACCGGGCGGTGCTCGAAATCGGGCCTGGTCCCGGGGGGCTGACGCGGGCGCTGCTGCGGGCGGGTGCGCGCGTGACGGCGGTCGAGATGGACCGGCGCTGCCTGCCCGCCCTCGCCGAACTCGAGACCGCTTTTCCGGCCAGGCTGCGGACCGTGGAGGGCGACGCGATGAAGCTCGACCACGATGCGCTCATGGGCGAGCGCTACGCGGTCGTCGCCAACCTGCCCTACAACGTCGGCACCGCTCTGTTCACCCGCTGGCTGTCGGGAGAACCCTGGCCGCCCCGTTGGACGAGCCTGACGCTGATGTTCCAGCAGGAGGTCGCCCAGCGCGTGGTCGCCAGGCCCGACACGAGCGCCTACGGCCGCCTCGCGGTGCTTTCGCAATGGCGCTGCACCGCCAGCCTCGCCATGAAGGTCCATCGCAGCGCGTTCACCCCGCCCCCCAAGGTGATGAGCGCGATCGTCCACATCGAACCCGGCGCGATGCCGGATGGCGTCTCTGCCCGAAAGCTCGAGCGCTTGACCGAGGCCGCCTTCGGTCAGCGGCGCAAGATGCTCCGCCAGAGCATGAAATCCGTGCCAGGGGCGCTGGACGCGCTCGACACCCTGGGTATCGACCCGCAGCGGCGGGCCGAAACGTTGAGCATCCACGAATTCGTCTCGGTGGCGCGGGCCCTCAGCTAGCCTTGGCGCGCTGGCGCCATTCGTGCAGCAGCGGTTCGGTGTAGCCGGACGGCTGACCGGTCCCCTTGAAGACGAGGTCCATGGCCGCGCGAAAGGCGGGGCCGTCCTCGTTCCCGACGAGCGGCACGTAGCCCGGATCGCCCGCATTCTGCCCATCGACCTTGGCGGCCATGCGGCGCAACGAATCCATCACCTGTTCGCGCGTGCAGACGCCGTGGAGCAGCCAGTTGGCCATGTGCTGGCTGCTGATCCGCAGCGTCGCGCGGTCTTCCATCAAGCCGACGTCGTGAATGTCGGGGACCTTCGAGCAGCCCACTCCCTGGTCGATCCAGCGAACGACATAGCCCAGGAGACCCTGGGCGTTGTTGTCGAGTTCCTCGCGCACTTCGTCCTCGGACCAGTTCGCTCCTTGCGCCAGCGGGATCGTCAGCAGCGCATCGAGGCCGGGCGCATCGCCCAATTCCTTCTGACGCTCGAACACATCGAGCGCATGGTAGTGGGTGGCGTGCAGTGTTGCGGCCGTCGGCGACGGGACCCAGGCCGTGTTCGCGCCCGCCTTCAGGTGGCCGATTTTCTGCTCCAACATGTCGGCCATCATGTCCGGTGCCGCCCACATCCCCTTGCCGATCTGCGCCCTGCCCGAGAGCCCGTGCCTCAGACCGATGGCGACGTTGCGCGCCTCGTAGGCGGTGAGCCAGTCGGAAGCCTTCATCTCCGCCTTGCGGATCATCGGCCCGGCCTGCATCGACGTATGGATCTCGTCCCCCGTGCGGTCGAGGAAGCCGGTGTTGATGAAGACGATGCGATCCTTCACCGCGTGGATGCACGCGGCAAGGTTCGCGCTGGTGCGCCGTTCCTCGTCCATCACGCCCACCTTGATCGTGTGCCGGTCCAGCCCCAGCAGGTCCTCGACTGCGTCGAACAGGTCGTTGGTGAACGCGCATTCCTCGGGACCGTGCTGCTTCGGCTTCACGATGTAGATGCTGCCTGTCCGGCTGTTGCGCCAACGGCCGATGCCGCGGACATCGTGGGCGCCGATGGCGCTCGTGATGACTGCGTCCATGATGCCTTCGGGCGCCTCGCTGCCGTCAGGCAGCCGGATCGCGGGGTTGGTCATCAGGTGTCCGACATTGCGCACGAACAGCAAGCTGCGCCCGGGCAGGACGGTCCCGCCGGCCGTCACGTCGTCCGCCAGGCGGCGGGTGACCTGCCGACCTCCTTTTTCGAACGTCTCGCTAAGGTCCCCACGGATCACGCCGAGCCAGTTGCGGTACGCGGCGAGCTTGTCCCCGGCGTCGACCGCGGCGACCGAATCCTCCAGGTCGACGATCGTCGTCAGCGCGCTTTCGAGCACGACGTCCGAGATACCCGCCCGGTCGTCCTGGCCAACCGGACTGGCAGAATCGAACACGACCTCGATGTGCAGGCCGTGGTTGACGAACATCTTTCCGCGCCGTGTATCGCCGACGAACTGACCGGGATCGGCCAGTTTGATCGCATCTGGCCCCGACAGTCCTGCCCAGTTCCCTTCGGCCAAGGGAATCGCGCTGTCGAGGAATTCCCGCACCCGGGCGATCACCGCGTCGCCCCGCGCCTTGTCATACCCGCCAGCCTTCGGTGCGGGAGCATCGAGCGCATCGGTACCGTAATAGGCGTCGTACAGGCTGCCCCATCGCGCGTTGGCCGCGTTCAGAAGAAAGCGGGCGTTGAGGACCGGCACGACCAGCTGCGGACCCGCCATCGTCGCGATTTCGGCATCGACGTTGCGGGTGCCGATCGTAAAGTGTCCCGGATCGGGAACGAGATAGCCAATGTCATCCAGAAATGCGCGATAGGCCGCCGCATCGTGCGGAAGTCCCTGTCGTCGCCTGTGCCAGTCGTCGATCTGCTCCTGCAGGGTTTCGCGCTTGTCCAGCAGTGCGCGATTGCGCGGCGCAAAGTCATCGAGGAGGCTTGCGAACGACTGCCAGAACCCGGCCGCGTCCTGGCCCAGCGGGGCCAGCACCTCGTCCTCGACGAAGCCCGCGAGCGCGGCGTCAATGATCAGTCCTGCCTTGGTAACGGTATCGCTCACTGCTTCCCTCGCGTGGTTATCGCGCACACCGACTGGAATCGGCACGCGCCGTCAATAGCCTGTCGTCCGGGGAGGAAGCGAGCAGCGCCTATGACCAAAGTGCGCGGTGAAGGCAACAGGACGCTGACCGATAAGGCCGGGGTTGGACAGCCACGAACGGCGCGCTAGGAGCGGTTGCAGATGAAACTTGCGCCAGACCAGTTCACCGCCGCGATCGACGGGCCTGCGATGCTGGCAACCGTGCGCGAATGGGGCGCGGTCAACACCGGGACCGCCAATCTGGAAGGACTGGCGCGGCAGGCCGCTCTGCTCGCCGATGCCTTTTCGGTGCTCCCGGGCGACATCGAGATGGTGGAGCCGGCCGCGGTGACCGTGATGTCCGCAGGGGGGCAGGAGGAGGGCAAGGAGCACGGGAAGCACCTGGTCCTGCGCGTACGCCCCGACGCAGAGCGCCGCGTCCTGCTGACCGGGCACATGGACACGGTGTTCCCCGCCGACCACCCGTTCCAGGACCAGTCCTGGCTTGACGACGACACGCTGAACGGTCCTGGCCTCGCGGACATGAAAGGCGGCCTCGCGGTTATCCTGTACGCGCTGAAGTTGCTCGAGAGCACGCGGGCCGGCCAGTCGCTCGGCTACGACGTCATGATCAATTCCGACGAGGAAACCGGCTCCCTGTCGTCCGCCGCGCTGATTGCCGATCTTGCACGGGGCAAGTTCGCAGCCCTGACATACGAGCCGAGCGCGCTGCCTGACGGCACTCTCGCGCACGCACGCGGCGGGTCGGGCAACTACTCGATCGTCGTTTCCGGAAAGTCCGCCCACGCAGGTCGCAACCCGCAGGACGGTCGTAACGCGATCGTCGCAGCGGCCGACCTCGCGGTCCGCCTGAAGGCAATGGGACACGATACCCTGTCGGTGAACCCGGCAAGGATCGAAGGCGGGTCGGCGAACAACGTCGTCCCCGACCATGCCGTCCTGCGGTTCAACATCCGCCCGCGATCGACCGAAGCGGCCGATACGTTCGAGCGCGATCTCGAACGGTTGCTTTCCGAGATCGAGAACCTGCACGAAGTGTCCCTCCGCCGGCATGGCGGGATCACCCGTCCGCCCAAGCCCGTCGATGCCCGGGCCCAGAAACTGTTCGACCTGGTACGGCAGTGCGGCGTGGAGCTCGGTCAGGAAATCGGCTGGAAGGCGACCGGCGGCGTATGCGACGGAAACAACATTGCCGCGTGCGGGGTGCCCGTGGTCGACACGATGGGCGTGCGCGGCGGGGCGATCCACTCGCCCGACGAATTCATGATCGTATCTTCCCTCGCCGAGCGTGCCGCGCTGTCGGCGCTGGTCCTTGCCCGCATCGCCGCCGGAGAACGGATTTGAGCTTTCCCCGATGACCTTCAGACTTCGCGCTGCGCACCCCGACGATCTGGAACCTCTTTACGAGATGGCGAAGCTTACCGGCGGCGGGTTCACCAACCTGCCCGCTGACCGCGCGTCGCTCAAGGCAAAGCTCGAACGCACCGAGGCCGCCTTCACGCGCGAGGGCGACGCCCTCTGCGACGAGCAGTTCGTGCTCGTGCTCGAGAACGCCGAAACCGGGGAGGTCAGGGGCACGTGCCAGCTGATGACCCAGGTCGGGCAACGCTGGCCGTTCTACTCCTACCGCAAGACCACCCTGACCCAGCATTCGCAGGAGCTGGATCGAACCGTGCGCGCGGACCTTCTCAGCCTCGTGACAGATCTCGAAGGGTCATGCGAGGTGGGCGGGCTGTTCCTTCACCCGAGCGAGCGAGCGGGCGGTCTCGGCCTACTGCTCGCGCGGAGCCGGTACCTTTTCATCGCGATGCACCGCCAACGGTTCGCCGATCGCATTCTGGCCGAATTGCGCGGAATCATAGACGAGCGCGGAGGTTCGCCGTTCTGGGACGGCGTGGCTGGCCGCTTCTTCGGGATGACCTTCCAGGAAGCGGACTATTTCAATGCGATCAACGGCAACCAGTTCATCGCCGACCTGATGCCCAAGCATCCGGTCTATATCGCGATGCTCGACGACGACGCGCGCGACGTGATCGGCATGCCCCACCCCACCGGCCGGGCGGCGATGCGGATGCTCGAGAACGAAGGGTTCCGGTATGACGGCTACGTCGACATCTTCGACGGTGGTCCGACGATGACAGCGCGCACGGACGATGTGAAATCGATCCGCGAATCCCGGCGGGCGAAGATCGCCAGCGCAACGCTAGACATCGGCGAGCGCTCGATCATCGCAGCCGGCACGCTAGGCAGCTTCCGATCCGCGTTCGGAATGCGCGAGTTCCGTCCCGACGGGACAATCGAGATCGACCACCGGTCGGCGGGATTGCTCGGAGTAGGCGAAGGCGACGAAGTGTGGAGCGTTGCCCGGTGACCGACCAGTCGGGTCTCATCGAGATCAATTTCGACGGCATCGTCGGCCCCAGCCACAATTACGCGGGCCTCAGTCTCGGCAACCTCGCCGCGACCGCCCACGCAGGCGACGTAAGTTACCCGCGCGCCGCGGCGCTCCAGGGGCTTGCCAAGATGCGCCACAACATGGCGCTCGGCCTCGCGCAGGGCTTCTTCGTGCCGCTTCCCCGCCCCAACGCGGATTTCCTTCGCCGGTTGGGCGCCGATGAATCCACCGACCCGGCGCTTACCGCCGCCGCATGGTCTGCCTCCTCGATGTGGACCGCGAACGCGGCGACAGTGAGCCCGTCCCCGGACACGCGCGACGGGCGCTGCCACCTGACGCCGGCAAACCTCGTGACGATGCCGCACCGCGCTCAGGAAGCGAAAGACACGGCCCGTCAACTCAGGCTGGCATTCGCCGATGAAAGCCGCTTCGTCGTTCATCAGCCGGTACCGCCCAGCTTCGGCGACGAGGGCGCGGCCAACCACATGCGCTTTTGCGAAAGTCACGATGGACCCGGCGTGGAGGTCTTCGTTTACGGGCGCGGCGGCGGCTCGTTCCCCGCCCGCCAGCACGAACAGGCCAGCCGCGCTGTTGCCCGGCTGCACCGGCTCGATCCCGGGAAGGCGGTGTTCGTCGAGCAGAATCCCGCCGCGATCGCAGCAGGTGCATTCCACAACGACGTCGTCGCGGTGGCAAACGGACGGGTGCTCTTCACCCATGCTGAAGCCTTTGCCGACCAGTCGGCGGCTTACGAGGCGATCCGCAATGCGTTCCCCGCGCTCGAAGTCGTCGAAGTGCCTTCGTCCGCGGTAACGCTCGCCGAGGCGATTCGAAGCTACCTGTTCAACGCACAGCTGGTCACCCTGCCCGCAGGGGACACCGCGCTCATCGTGCCCGGCGAATGCACCGAAGTCGACGCGGTTTCGCGCTATCTTGCGACCCTGGTCGCGGGGAACGGTCCGATCCGACGAGTCCTGCCGGTCGACGTGCGCCAGTCGATGGCCAATGGCGGCGGACCCGCCTGTCTGCGTCTGCGGGTCGTCGCCGACCCGACCACAATAGATCAGCGCTTCCTGCTCGACGAGGCGAAGGCCGACAGGATCGAGGAGGTCTTAACGAGGCACTGGCCCGAAACCATCAACCCCGCCGACCTGGGGCAGCCCGACCTTGTCGCTGACGTCGTCATGGCGCGCACCCGACTGCTCGAAACGCTCGACCTCGAAATTCTTGGTTAACGCGCTGGACGCAGAAGCGGTAGGTTTTACACTCTACCTCGTATTAACCATCGCACGGGACACTTCCGTTGCCATTCGGCACCGAAGCGCAGCTGCGACGTTAACGATTGCAACGGGTTGTGCGAGGCTTTGCATGCTGAAGAAGATCGGACGCCTCTTCGTCATCAAGACGCGGGTCGAGGCGTGCCTGATCATCTATGCGCTGGCCCTGGGCGCTTGCGAGCGCGGCGTTCACTACATGACGCAGTATCCCGGCTGGGGCGGAAAGTTGCTATTCGCCGCCGCGACCGGATCGGTCTTTCTGGCGGGGGCAAAAATCTTCGATTGTTTGCGCTTCGAAAAGGAGCGGCGCGAAACAGCCAGCCCGGTGCCCTGACCGTCCGCTTCGATCTTCGCCAGATTCGCCGCGATCCGCGAGTCCGGAGACGACCCCGGACGCGGGCCTGATCCGCCAAAGAGTCCAATCACCCAGAGCGAGGTGGGGGATTCTGTTGCTAGGCTCCCCCGGGCCCCCGGTTTCCGATTCTGTTACCCGGTTCGGTCCGAACCGTGCTCTAGGCTTTGTAACGTCAGGCCGTCAGGCCCTAGAATTACGCAGCGAGAGCAAGTGCTTCGTTGTCGTTGGCACTTGTGTGTTGTGAGCCTATTTGCGGGTTACTCAGCCCGGGCGAAAACAGCGCTTTTCAGCACACGTCGATCCTGGTTCGGCCCCGTCATTTCCCCCACGAATGGCGGAGGAGGTGGTGGAGCCGCCGGGTACTGCCCCCGGGTCCGCTGCGCCTATTGCACGCCGCAGTTTATCGCCATAGCCGGAACAAGTCCGGCACCGCCGATATAGGCCATGCCGGCTTAATGTGAAGTGACTTCAGGGACGCTTGCGGAGTTCGTCGCGGATCTCGACAAGCAGATCGGTCTCGCTGGGACCGGCCGGTGCCTCTTCCTTCTTCGTCTCGACCTTGTTTGCCGCCTTGACGATCAGGAAGATGACCCACGCTATGATGAGGAAATTGACCAGCTGGGTGATGAAATCTCCGTAACCGATCATGGCGACGCCGGCCTCTTTCAGCTGGGCGTAATTCGTGACTTCACCCTCGTAGCCTGCCGGAATTTCCCCGAGGCGGATGAAGTAATTCGAAAAATCGATATCCCCGAAGATCCAGCCGATCGCCGGCATGAGGATGCTTTCGGTGAGCGAAGTGACGATCTTCCCGAACGCCGCGCCGATGATGACGGCGACCGCGAGATCGAGCACGTTGCCGCGATTTATGAATGCCTTGAACTCTGCAAGCATCTTTCCCCCCCCTGTCGGCGACCCTTGGTGCTCACGCTGCGCAGGAAAATTGACCGCGTCAACTCTCGCAAATTCTTGAACCCTTCCCCCGGTGTGCTAGATGGGCAATACAGGGCCGGGCGTTTCCGGCGATGTGGAACAAAGGGGCTTGCCGCGATGAATTTCACCGCCGTCCGCCGCGCCGCTATCGTGGCGCTGGCCGCTCTCGGACTTGCCGGTTGCGGGATAAATTCTATCCCCACCAAGGAAGAAACGGCCAAGGCCCGCTGGGCCGACGTCGAGGCGACGTTCCAGGAACGCGCCAATCTCGTACCCAACCTCGCCGAGGTCGCCAAGGGCGCGGCCGAGCAGGAGCGCGGAATCCTCACCGACGTGATCGAGGCCCGCGCGAAGGCGACCAGCATCCAGGTATCCGCCGACGACCTGTCGGACCCGGCCAAGATGGCGCAATATCAGGCCGCGCAGGAGCAACTCGGCGCCGGGCTGGGCCGGCTGCTCGCCAATTTCGAACGCTACCCCGACCTCAAGTCGATCACCAACTACCAGATGCTGCAGGGCCAGCTCGAAGGGATCGAGAACAAGGTCCGCATCGCCATTCGCGACTACAACGAAGCGGTCCGCGAGTATAACACCGAGATTCGCACCTTCCCCAGCATCATCGGCGCGAAGGTGGTCTACGGGGCCGAACCGCTGGTGCCTTACAAGGCTGTGACGCCCGGCGCGGAAACCGCGCCAACGCTTGACATGACTCCGGGCGGATCCGCCACCGCGCCCGCCGCCGGCGCCAACGACAACGCCGCGCAGCCTACCGCCGCCGCCGCGAACCAGTAACGCTCCGATGCGCGCCTTCGCGCTCCTCCTCGCCCAGGTGCTGGCGGCCGGGGCGATGCTTTTTGCAACGCCAGCGCTGGCGCAGGATTTTCCTGCGCTGGCCGGCCGGGTGACCGATGCCGCCAACGTCATCCCCGCCGACATCGAGGCGTCGCTTGAGGCGCGGCTGGCCGAATTCGAAACCCGCACCCGGCGCCAGTTCGTGGTGGCCACGGTGTCCGACCTGCAGGGATACGACATCGCCGATTACGGCTACCGCCTCGGCCGCCACTGGGGCATCGGCGATGAAGAGCGCAACGACGGTGTCATCCTGCTCGTCGCGCCGAACGACCGAAAAGTGCGGATCGAGGTAGGTTACGGCCTCGAGCCCTACCTGACCGACGGGTATTCGACATTGATCGTCCAGAATACGATCCTGCCCGAATTCAGGGCCGGCGACATGCCTGGCGGAATTGTTGCCGGAACGGACGCGATCATCAAGCAACTCGAATTGCCAGCTGAGGAGGCTGCGAAAGTCGCCCGTGAAGCGCAGGAACAGCAGTCTGCGGACGAAGGCGGTTTTCCCGTCGGCATGCTCATCTGGTTCGCGTTCATCTTCCTGTTCTTCATACTGCCGCTTATTCGCGGGCGCCGGCGCGGCGGACGGCACAACGGGACGCTGACCGGCAGCACGATCGGCGACATCATCGTCTGGGAAGCAGGCAAGTCGATCCTCGGCGGCAACTCGCGCGGCGGCGGCTGGGGCGGCGGCGGGTTCGGTGGCGGGGGTTTCTCAGGCGGCGGCGGCAGCTTCGGCGGCGGCGGCGCGTCGGGCGGCTGGTAGGGGGCACGCAATGGCATACCTGAGCAAGGCCGAGCACGATCGCGTTTCATCGGCGGTAGCTGCGGCGGAGGAACATACCGCGGGCGAGATCGTCACCGTCCTTGCCGAACGTTCGGACGGGTATCACGACATCCAGATCGGATGGGGACTTCTTGCCGCGACGACCGCGCTTGCCTTCCTCGCGCTTCTACCCGGTTTCTACCTTCCACTTGTCGACCGTGTCCTGGGCGGATGGAACCACGATTGGCACCCCCAGGCGGTGTTGACGCTTGCCCTCGCGGTGATGGTGCTGAAGTTCGCCTCGGTCTGGGCGATCCAGTTCTGGCAGCCCCTGAAATTCTTCCTCATCCCGCCCCTGGTGAAGAAAGCCCGGGTCCACGATGCTGCGGTACGCCATTTCAAGGTCGGGGCCGAGCGGCGCACGCACGGGCGCACGGGAGTATTGATCTACCTGTCGATGCGCGAGCACCGGGCGGAAATCGTCGCCGATGAAGCGATCGCGCGCAAGGTGCCCGGCGAAGTCTGGGGAAGCGCGATGGCAGATATGTTGGCCCATATCCGCGAAGGCCGGATCGCCGAGGGCCTCGCGACCGGCATCGCGGACGTCGGCGCCGTCCTCGCGGAACATTTCCCGCGCGACGAAGACGACGTGAATGAACTGCCCGACCGGTTGATCGAGGTATGACCGCGGACCGCGGCGAACCCGAGGAAGTCGTCTGGCAAGGCCGTTACATCGCCGCGAAGGTTCGGGGCCGGTGGGAATACGTCGGGCGAGTGCGCGGGATCCGGGCCGCGGTTATTCTCGCAGTCGATGAAGGGCATGTCCTGCTCGTGGAGCAATACCGGGTACCTCTCGGCAAGGTCTGCCTCGAACTGCCGGCAGGCCTCGTCGGAGACCAGAACGATCCCGACGAAGACGTGCTGGCGGCCGCAGGGCGCGAACTCGAGGAGGAGACCGGCTGGCGCGCCGACCGGCTCTCGATCGCCGGCGAATTCTACAGCTCGCCCGGGATGGTCAGCGAAAGCTTCACTCTAGTGCGTGCGCACGGCCTGACGCGGGTGAGCGCAGGGGGTGGAACCGATGGTGAGGACATCACCGTTCACCGCGTGCCCCTTGCCGAGCTTTCCGGTTTCGTCGAGAAGCGCAGAAATGCGGGCATCGGGATCGACGTTCGAATAATGGGTCTGCTACTGGCGGGCGACATTCGGGGAGAGTGACATGGCAGGACGGGTTGCGGGCAAGCTGGCGCTGGTAACGGGCGCTGCGCAGGGGCTCGGCGCGGCGCACTGCCAGGTTCTCGCCCGTGAAGGCGCGCGCGTGATCTGCACCGACATCAACGGCGAAGGCGCTCACGAAACCGCTGCCGCACTCAACAAGCAGCACGGCGACGGAACCGCCTTTGCGATGCAGCACGACGTGACCGATCCGGACAGGTGGGATGCAGCGATCGAGATGGCGCGCGACACGCTTGGCGGCCTCTCGGTGCTGGTCAACAACGCAGGAGTCGGGGTGCGGGGCAATATCGAGACCTGCACGCTCGAGGAGTGGCGGCGCGGTTTCGCGATCAACGTCGATTCGGTGTTCCTCGGCTGCCAGAAGGCCCTCCCCCTGATGAAGGACCATCAGCCTGGTTCGATCGTCAACATCAGTTCGATCGCCGGTCTTATCGCGAGCGATACGATGCCCGGCTACAACGCCAGCAAGGCGGCGGTCTGGATGCTGTCGAAATCGGTCGCGCTCTACTGCGGCAAGATGGGCTGGAACATCCGCTGCAACTCGGTGCACCCGACCTTCGTCGACACCCCGATCCTCGACGGGATGACGAGCCGCACAGGCCACTCGAAAGAAGTAATCATGGACAAGCTGGCGCGGCAGATCCCGCTGAAGCGGGTGGGCGTGCCGCGCGAGATCGCCGACGGCGTCCTGTTCCTCGCCAGTGACGAGAGCAGCTTCATGACCGGGGCCGAACTGAAGCTCGACGGGGGCATCTCGGCGATGTGAAGGGTTGGAGGGAGCCCCCGAAAGGGCTCCCTCAGTCGGCGATCAGCGCGATCGCGAGATAGATCAGCAGGAACGAGCCGAAGCCGATGATCGTGCCTGCGGCGAAGACTACGCGGACCAACAGGGGGTCGATCCCGAAGTAGCTGGCGATCCCGGCACAGACCCCGAAGACCTTGCCGTTGGCGCGATCGAGGTGAAAGCCCTCGCGTTTGGGCGTGACGGCGGAGCGGGTGCGGTCGGGCCTGTTCATGCCAGCATTCCGCCCGGGAGAAGCGCACCGCCGTTGGCGGGGGCAATCGCCGTCGCCAGCATCACGAGGCTGAAGGCGAGCGAGAAGAAGGCGGCGGCAGCCTTGGTGTTGAGAAGTTGCATGTCTGATTTTCCCTTTATCAAGAATGTCCGGCGGGCCATTCCGCCTGATGCCGATACTTTCGCAAGGGGCGTGCCAATTTAAAAAAATGGCGGAAAATAGCCATTTTCTCGATCGACCATATGGACGGCCGATGAACGCCTTGCTCAACTTAGGGAAATTTTCCCAATTGTTGGGACCCCCTCTGTAAGCGCTGGCAGATATGACGAGTGACCGCTATCGGCCGATCCTAATGGCGCTCGATCGCATCTCCCTCACGACATTCCGAAATCATCGTGCCACCAGCCTCGACGGGGCAGGCCGGTTCAATCTGCTCGTCGGCGAAAACGGAGCGGGCAAGACCAACGTGCTCGAAGCGCTGTCGCTTCTCGCGCCGGGTCGAGGCCTTCGCCGTGCTTCGCTTACCGACATGGCGGCGAGTGATGGCCCCGGGGGTTTCGCTATCGGCGCTTCGCTCGAGGCGGAGGGCGAGCCGGTGCGGCTTGGTACCGCCACCGATCCGGCTCGACCTTCGCGCCGACTGGTGCGGATCAACGGCGCCGAATCAAGCGCGCTCGCGCTTGGCGAGTGGCTCGCTCTCGCATGGTTGACGCCGGCGATGGACGGACTGTTCACCGACAGCGCAGGCGCGCGTCGGCGCTGGCTTGATCGCATGGCAGTCGCGCTCGACGCGGATCACGCACGGAGCGCCGCGCGATACGAGGCAGCCCTTCGCGAACGAAACCGCCTGTTGTCGTCGGAGACGCCGCCAGATCCGATATGGCTCGATGGCATCGAGACGCAGATGGCCGAAGCCGGGGCAGCGCTTGCACAGGGGCGCACGCGGCTCGTGGAGGCGCTGTGCGCCGAACTGTCCACGCTGCCGCCTGAACCATTTGCAAGACCGCGCCTCGCGCTTGCCGGAGGTGGCAGCGCCGATCCCGCGGCCTTGCGGGCCGCACGACCCGCCGATCGCGCCGCCGGCCGCACGCTTGCCGGCCCCCACCGCGACGATCTGGCGGTCACGATGGCAGGCAAGGACCAGCCGGCCGCCCATTGCTCCACCGGTGAGCAAAAGGCGATGCTGATCGCCATCACCCTGGCCCACGCGGGCCTGGCCGCGCGCGGGCGAGCGAGCGTCCTGCTGCTTGACGAGGTGGCCGCGCATCTCGATCCCGTGCGGCGCGAGGCGCTGTTCGCGCGGCTCGCGGACGGCGGCACGCAAGTCTGGCTCACGGGAACCGAAACCGCGCCGTTCGAACCGATCCTGAGCAACGCATCGGTGTGGCGAATTGCCGGAGGGTCGGCCGAGCGGATGAGCTAGGCGCGGCTCGCAAGCGCGTCCGAACAGTCGGCGCAGATTTCTCCGGGCGAGGCGTTCGCAGCGGCGAGGCGGCCTCGGGAGGCAGCGACGGCCGGACTCTTCCCGCGCCCCATGCTCCAGTTCGACTGCATCCGGACCTGCGGATTGGGCGCGCACCAGATTTCGCCGTTTGCGTCGAGCGCAGTGATCCAGAACAGGTTATGCTCGGGTCCGTAGTCGATCACACCGAAGGCCAGGCCGTCGCCCTTGTCGAGCACGTGAAGCGGTATCGGTGGGTTGAGCTGGGTGAACATGCGGGTAATCCCTTTCGTCCGCTCAACCCCGCGAACCAGAGGGCGTTCCAAGGCCCCCGCAGATGTCAGTCCTTACGGGAAAGCGCCGCCTCGAGCGCGTCGACGCGGGCGGCCAGTCTTTCGCTGTCTTCTCGCGCGCGAGCGGCCATGTCCTTGACCGCGTCGAACTCCTCGCGACTGACGAAGTCCAGCCCGCCGAACGCCTCGCGCATCCGTTCGCGCGCGCCATCGCGCGCCTCGCGTGTCATGCCCGCGAACGTGCCCGCAGCCGCATTGGCCAGCTTGACGAGATCGGCGACGAGGGGATTTTCGCTCTGCATGGCGCGCTATGTGGCGGCGACGCCACCTGCGCGCAAGTCAGAACTCGTAACGCTCGACCGCGCCGTTGGCCGGTTCGTCGATCCCGCCCGCAGGGTTCAGTTCGAGGAACTGCCAGTTGAGCACCGTCGCAAAGGCAATCCATGCCAGGTAGGGTAACAGCAGGACGCCCGCCAGCATGCGCACCCGCCAGAACAGCACGATCGTCAGCAGCACGAGCACGTCGAGCACGCCGATCACGACCAGCGCGGCGCGGATTTCGTGCAATGCGAAAAACACTGGCGACCACGCGAGATTGACCACGAACTGGAGTGCGAACACCGCGATCGCGGCGGATCGGCCGCGCGCGCCCCAAGCCGCGCAGACCATCGCGAGCGCGAGTCCCATGAGGACATAGAGGATCGTCCAGACGATCCCGAACCACATCGGGGGCGGGAAGATCGCAGGCTTTTCGAGCGAGCGGAACCACACGCTGTCGGCCCCGCTTCCCGAGAGCTGCCCGGACAGGAATCCGAGCAGCACCACGAGCGGCACGGTGAACAACGCCCAGCGAACCAGACTGGCGCGCAACTGTCCACGCGAGGCGAGAGCGGTCATGGAGTCTCCATCGAAGCCGATTCGTGGGCGGATTTGTGGCCGACCGCGAATGCGGGCGCAACGTTGCCACGCCGTGCGGCGATGAGGAACTCGACATTGCCTTCCGGTCCCGTGATGGGACTGCGGACAATTCCGTCGACTGCCCAGTCACGTACCTCGAGCCAATTTCGAACATCCGTGCAAACGCGCTCGTGAAGCGCAGGGTCGCGCACGACGCCGCCCTTGCCGACTTCCTCGCGGCCGACCTCGAACTGGGGCTTGATCAGCGCGACGAGCCGACAGTCCGCCGCCGCGAGGTCAAGCGGTCGCTCGAGGACCTTGGCAAGGCCGATGAACGACGCATCACA
Organism: Tsuneonella sediminis; assembly: GCF_051912845.1. NCBI lineage: Bacteria > Pseudomonadati > Pseudomonadota > Alphaproteobacteria > Sphingomonadales > Erythrobacteraceae > Tsuneonella > Tsuneonella sediminis. Next base: position 662,887 of record NZ_JBNCBU010000001.1, read on the forward strand.
AACGACCCAGCCGCACGGGGCATCGATCATCCCGGGGGTCAATATTCGCGCGCTGGTTTGCTCCAGCACGGTCACCCTCGGGTCCTGCCGAAGCTTCCAGGCCAACTGGTTGGTTCCAGAATCGACGGCGAACACGCGCGCAGCCCCGTGCTGCAAGAGGACATCCGTAAAGCCGCCGGTCGAGCTACCGATGTCCATCGCGATCGCCCCCGCCGGGTCGAGCGCGAAAACGTCGAGCGCGTGGGCCAGCTTTATTCCGCCGCGGGAGACCCACGGGTGATCCCTCCCGCGCACGTCGATCTCGGCATCCACCTGCATCTGGTGACCGGGCTTGTCGAGCTTTCGCTCACCCGAAAAGACCACGCCCGCCATCACAAGCGCTTGCGCACGGCTGCGGCTTTCGGCGAGGCCGCGGTCGACGAGCAACTGATCGAGGCGCATCTTTCTCATGGACCTTTTGCGGGTTAGCGTGCGTTGGTCGCCTGTCAAACCGGGAGAATTCATGCGCTTTCGTGGCCCCATTGCCGCCCTCACATGTCTTGGCGCTGCCTGTTGCACCGCTCCGGCGCCGGAGCCGACCCCCGCACCCCCGCAGGCTCGTCCCACGACTGCACCGGCACCTGCCGGCGCGCCCGCGCCGAGCTTCGACAACTGGATGGACGCGCCGCAGACTGACGGCGACTGGTTCTACCGCAGGAGCGCCGCGACCACCGCGGCGCTCTTCGGGACCGCGGGGGCGGACGCTCGGTTCGCGTTGACCTGCCGCATCGCCGACCGCACGATCACCCTCGCACGGGCGGGGACGGCTTCGGGAGGAGTGCCGCTGCGCATCCGCACCGAGACCGCCGATCGCGTCCTGACGGCGCAGCCTTCGGGCGGCGATCTGCCGTCGCTGGTGGCGACCGTTGCCGCGAACGACCCGATCCTCGATGCGATGGCATTTTCGAAAGGCCGTTTCGCGGTCGAGGCCGCGGGCCAGTCGACGCTCTACCTGCCAAGTTGGCCCGAGGTCACGCGGGTCGTGGAGGACTGCCGGGGGCAGGTATGAAAAAGGCCCGCGAAAGCGCGGGCCGGAAGCGTCGAATACTGACAGTGAAAAACTATTTTTCAAGACTTGTGTTGCGGGGCCGAAAGACTCACATTCCCTGTCGAGGCCAGCGACCCACGCGGCTCTCGGCCCCCGGTGAAACGGCGGGTCTGGCTCTAGAAGCGCGAAAGGAGGTGATCCGATGTCTCATGGTTCAGCAGGGAGGTCGGTGACGACCCTCGCGAGGCATTATCGGTAATCTCTGACGCCGATAGAGGCTTCGTGGGCGGCCGAACCGGCCGCTGACCATGCGAAGGGCGGTTCCTGGCAGAAGGGGCCGCCCTTCTCATTTGGGGATAGGCCCGCCCTTCCCCGCCCTTGCCTCACTTGCGTGGCGGCGCGGGCCGCCCTAACCGGCGCTGCATGGACTTCGCGCACCTGCCCCACCCCGCTCCCGTACCCGGCGAAACCCGCGCCCAGGCGATCGCCGACCCGGGTTTCGGCACGGTCTTCACCGATCACATGGTCACCGTCGACTATCATGCAGGACGCGGTTGGCACGACGCGCGGATCGGTCCGCGCGAGCCGTTGAGCCTCGATCCCGCCTGCGCGGTGCTGCACTATGCGCAGGAAATCTTCGAGGGGATGAAGGCATACCGGCATCCCGACGGCCAGTTCGCGCTCTTCCGGCCCGATATGAACGCGGCACGGATGAATTCGTCCGCCGACCGGCTGGCGATGCCCCACGTGCCCGAGGACCTGTTCGTCGAAGCCTGCCGTCAACTCGTTCTCAAGGACCGGGACTGGTTTCCCACCGTCGAAGGCGGAGCGCTCTACCTGCGGCCCTTCATGTTCGCTTCGGAAGCATTCCTGGGCGTGCGGCCCGCGCGCGAATACAAGTTCCTGGTCATCGCCTCGCCGGTGGGGAACTATTTCAAGTCCGGCGTGCCCGCCGTCAGCATCTGGGTGAGCCGGGATTTCGTTCGCGCAGCACCCGGCGGGACGGGGGCGGCAAAGACCGGCGGGAACTACGCCGCGAGCCTGGTCCCGCAAGCCGAGGCGATTGCCAAGGGACACGACCAGGTCGTCTTCCTCGACGCCGTCGAACGCAAGTGGATCGAGGAACTGGGCGGGATGAACCTGTTCTTCGCCTTTGACGACGGTAGCGTGATCACCCCGCCGCTAACCGGCACGATCCTGCCGGGCGTCACCCGCAACAGCCTGATCCAGTTGCTCCGGGACGAAGGCCTTTCGATCCGCGAGGAACGCTATTCGATCGACCAGTGGCGGCGCGACGCAGAGAGCGGCCACCTGATCGAGACGATGGCCTGCGGCACGGCGGCCGTCGTTACTCCGGTTGGCAAGGTGGAGGGACCCGAGGGAGCGTTTACGATCGGATCGGGCGGCCCGGGCCAGCTGACTGGTAAGCTGCGCGAGCGGCTGGTTTCGATCCAGCGCGGCCTCGCGCCCGATCCGCATGGCTGGGTCGTGAAGATCTAGCCGTCACAGCCGCGTCAGTGTCATCGCCGCGCGGGCGAGCCATGGTGCCTTATCGGTGGCGTGGACCAGCGCCGAAGCACCGGCCTGCCTTTCGGCAATTTGCCAAATCAGCCTCGCGACGCGGACCGGCCATCTGGCCCGCGCCGCGAACCTTGCCTGGAAATGCGGGCCGTCCCTTCCGGCGAGCCAGGCCCGTGCCGCGGAAATGCCGCTGTCCAGGGCTATTGCCATGCCCTCGCCAGCGAGAGAAGGAATGACCGCGGCCTGGTCGCCGAGGCGGTAAAGGCCCGGCTTGCTGGTCCGGGCGATCCAGCCGTAGGGAACCGAGCCGACCGTATCGACCACACTGTCGCTCGGCGCGAAGGCGATGCGCTGGGCAAAGTGGGGGTGCTCTGCGGCGAGCCGGTCGAGAAGATCGCGCGGCTTCCCGCCGGCATCGGCCAGCAGCGACTTGCGCAGCGCAAGACAGACGTTGGCACTGCCATCCTCCTGCAAAACGATCCCGGCATATCCGCCGGCAAACAGGTGCAGTTCGATCCGCCCGTCGAGCAGCGTGGCAAGCCGGTCGTGCGCCGGGATGCGGATACGCAGGCCAAGCGCGGGATCATCGTCGTCACGCGGGCGCGACTGGCCGCGTACGTCATGCTTGCCGCTGGCGAGGAATATCGCCTCCGATACGTAATCGCTCGCCTCTCCCTCGACCACGTCCGGCCGGACAGCGCGGACCCGGTCAATGACCAGTCGGGCTCCCGCGGAGACCGCGCGCTTGCGCAGCGCACTGTCGAGCGCATGGCGCGACAGGCCGAAGCCTGAAGACGGCAATCGAGCCGTCGCCTCACTCGTGCCGGCAATCAGCGCCAGCGTCGCGACCGGGGGCGCGCCCAGATGCACGGGACAGGCATCGATCGCCCGCAGCTTCGCCGCGGTGCGCCACGAAAGGAAGCCCCCGCACAGCGCGTCGCCCACCGTCCCGTCGCGGTCTATCAGGTCCGGCGTAGCTCCGCCGCTGCACAGCTCGATTGCGGCCATGCATCCGGCCGGCCCCGCGCCGACGATCAGCGGCGCTTTTCGACGCATAGCCGGAAGGGAAACTGGCGAAATACCCGCGCGCCCTCGATGCCCGCCTCAGCGAGCAGCGGCAGCCACTCAGAGGGTCTATAGGACCGGGCGATCGACAGGCGTCCATCGTGTCGCACGATGGGGTGCCAGCGCATGATCCCCGCGAGAATCGGCCATCCTGCATAGGCAAAGCCATGACGGTGGAGGTCGTTGACGAACCACCCGGCCGCAGCCTCGCGATCCATGAACCGCAGGAACGCGACGAGTTGCCCGTGGCTCATGTGATGCGCGACAAGGCTCGAGATCACGCAGTCCCAGCCCTCGCCCGCGAGATCGGCGTAGTCGCCAGTCCGGTATTCGATCGCCGCACCATTGGATGTCGCACTGCGCGCCGCGGCCACGCTGCGGGGGTTGAGGTCGATCCCGACGAGCCGCGCCTCGACCCCGCGCTCCCGAGCCCATTGCGCGATCGCGCGCAGCATGTCGCCGTCGCCGAAGCCGACATCGAGCACGGTGAAACTCTTGCGCGTGCCGATCGCGCGGTCGAGAAACGCCAGCGTTGGCCGCCGTGCCATGGTCAGCGTATTGACTTGGGCCAGATGGTGAAGGACTTGCGCGTAGGTCCCCGCGTCGAGCGCGGGATCGTCCATTAGTTCGTCGTCGAGGGCGCGATCAGCCAGCATCGCGCCAGCCGAAGCGAAAACCCTCCATTGCAAGGCCCGGTCCGAACGCCAGTGCGACCCCGCTGTCCGGACGCGAACGCAGGATTCGCCTGAGCGCGAACATCAAGGTCGAGGAACTCATGTTCCCGAACATCCGCAGGACCTCGCGCGATTCGTCGAGCGCCGTTGGCGAGAGATGCAGGCCCTTTTCGACCGCATCGAGGATCGAGCGCCCCCCCGCGTGAACAGCCCACGCAGCGATATCTGCCGGATCCCTGCCTCCCGTGATCCGGCGCTGGACGGTCGGGTCGGCCAGTGCGGACGCAATTCGTCCCGGCACTTCGCCCGACAGCCGCATGTGGAAGCCGGTATCCCCTATGCGCCAGGTTATCAGATCAGCACTGTCGGGAAGCGCCGCCGAAATGCCTTCACCCAGTGCCAGTCCTGCTTCACGCCGGGTGACGATGGCCGCTGCGGCCCCGTCGCCGAACTGCGCGCCCATGAGGAGCGGCTCGAGGTCCATTTCCTCCTGATGGTGCAGGCTCGACAGTTCGACGGTGACGACGAGTACGCGGGCGTCGGGTTCGGATCGCACGATGTGCCGTGCGGTGCGAAGCGCCGTCACGGCAGCGTAGCATCCCATAAAGCCGACAAGGACCCGCTCGACGCTATCTCCCAGCCCGAGCCGGCGAGCGATGATCTGGTCGATGCCCGGTGCGACGAAGCCCGTGCAGCTGGCGACGACGATGTGGGTCGGCGTTCCGAGTTCGGGCAGGCCGGCAATGGCCTTCAACGCCAGCTCGGGTGCCGCCCGCGAGTAGATTGCCATGCGAGCCGCAGTGCTCGGCGCCTCGCCGCCGTAGAAGCCGACCCCCTCGTCAAGCCGAGCGTCTTCCTCGTCCAGGACCGACCAGCGATGCTCGATTCCGGACCGGCTCGCCATGCGTTCATAGAGCTTTGCTTCGCGGCTTTCGCCCAGGCGGGACAGGGCCCAGCGGCGATAGTCGGGTTCGAAATCAAGATCAGGGACCGCTGTGGCGATCGCCGAGATAGTAGCCATGTCGGGCAATTCCCGTCGTCATTTGCAATCCAAACGGTCCCCGCGCCGGATTGCTCCACACGATACTAGCGTTCGGGCACCCTAGAGCGCAACTCGTCGAGCCAGACATCGGCAACCGCGTCCGACGGCGCGCGCCAGTCGCCACGGGGGCTGAGCGCACCGCCGGCACTAACCTTGGGACCGTTGGGCATTGCGCTGCGCTTGAACTGGCTGAAACCGAAGAACCGGCGCAGGAAGTTCTCGAGCCAGTGGCGGATCGTGACGAGGTCGTATTCGTGTTTGGCATCCTCAGGGAAGGCTAGCGGCCACCGGCCGCGGCTCGCATCGCGCCAGGCGTGCCAGGCAAGGAACGCGACCTTCGACGGCTTCTGACCCCAACGGATGGTGTGGTGGAGGAAGAAATCGTTCAGCTCGTACGGGCCGATGATGCTCTGCGTGCTCTGGATCTCGCCGCCATCGCCGGGAGGAACGAGTTCCGGGCTGATTTCAGTGCCAACGATGGATTCTAGCACCGCGTCGGTCACCGAGTCGAACTGGTCGGTGCGCGTCGTCCAGCGGATTAAACACTGGATGAGCGTCTTGGGAACGCCCGAGTTCACCCCGTAATGGCTCATCTGGTCGCCGACGCCGTATGTGCACCAGCCCAGCGCGAGTTCCGACAGGTCCCCGGTGCCGATCACGAACCCGCCGTGCTGGCCGGCGAGCCGGAATAGATAGTCGGTGCGAAGCCCCGCCTGGACATTCTCGAACGTGGTATCGTGGACCGGCTCGCCCTGCGCATACGCATGACCGATATCGTGCAGCATGCGCTCCGCGGCGGGCCGGATGTCGATTTCCTCGGCCGTGATGCCGAGCGCTTCCATCAGTTTCCATGCGTTCGACTTGGTGCCTTCCGAGGTCCCGAAACCGGGCATCGTGTATCCGCGGATAGTTGCGCGAGGCAGGCCCAGCCGGTCGCAGGCCTTGGCGGCAACGATGAGCGCATGCGTGCTGTCGAGGCCGCCCGACACCCCGATCACCAGCGACCTGGGCTTCGTCGCCTCGATCCGGCGCATCAGTCCGTCGACCTGGATGTTGAACGCCTCGAAGCAATCCTCGTCGAGTTTGTCGGGACGGTTGGGCACGAACGGGAAGCGCCGCACGGGACGGACAAGTCCGATGTCCGCGAACGACGGTTCATGCGCGAAAGGCACGATCCTGAAACTGTCTTCGGGGCGGCCCTCGTGCTCGGCCGCGTCGTTGAAGGTCTGCATCCGCATCCGGTCGGACAGGATGCGTTCGCAATCGACGTCAGCGATGCAGAGCTCGGGCTGCAAGGCGAAGCGTTCGCTCTCGGCAAGGAGGTCGCCGAGTTCGTAGATCATGCCCTGCCCGTCCCATGCAAGGTCGGTCGTGCTCTCGCCGTGCCCGGCGGCGGAATAGACATACGCCGCCACCGCGCGGCTCGACTGCGACCGGCTGAGCAGGTGGCGCTCGTCGCTCTTCCCGATGGTGATATTCGACGCGGACAGGTTGCACAGGATCGTCGCCCCGGCGAGCGCGGCGCGGGTCGATGGGGGAACCGGGGCCCAGTAATCCTCGCAAATCTCGACCGCCACTCGGAACCCGGGCAGATCCTCGGCGGCGAAGATCAGGTCGGTCCCGAACGGGACCTGACTTCCGGCCACGGCGATCTCGATCCCTTCGATCAGCCGCCCATTGGCGAACCAGCGCTTCTCGTAGAATTCGCGGTAGTTCGGCAAGTAGCTTTTGGGCACGGCACCCAGCAGCCGCCCGCGATGGATAGCCAGCGCGCAGTTGTACAGGCGGCCATTGTGCCGCAGCGGCGCGCCGATGAGCAGGAGCGGGTCGAGATCGCTGCTTGCCTCTATGATGTCGGCCACTGCCGCCTCGACCGCCTCGACCATCGCAAGCTGGAGATGGAGGTCGTCGATGGCGTAGGACGACAGGCACAGCTCCGGATAGACCACGAGATCCACGTGCGCGTCGTGCGCGCGCCTCGCTTCTTCCAGAATGGCGTCGCGGTTGAACGCCACGTCGGCCGTGCGCACCTGCGGGGTGCTCGCGGCCACGCGCACGAGCCCGTGCGCGTGCAGGGAATAGAAGCGGTCCGAAGCGTCGTTCATGCGTGGAGCGCGTCTTCCATCATCGCGAGCGCGACTTCAAGCGCGGCGATCCGGACGCCCGCGCGACCGATCGATCCGAAATGCTCCTCGCGGTGGGCGCAGGCCCCGTCACGGGTCGCGCAGGCGAAGTGCACAAGCCCTTCCTCGTCGCCCGGCCCGCCGGGGCCCGCAAAGCCCGTCACCGACAGGGCGACGTCGGCGTCAGACCGCGCGATCGCTCCCTTCGCCATGGCGCGCGCCACATCCTCGCTCACCACGCCGACGCTGTCGATCAGCCCGGCGTCCACCCCGAGCAGATCGGTTTTCGCCGCTTCCGCATAGGTCACGAAACCGCGATCGAATACATGGCCGCGTCCGCCGACGTCCGTCAGCAGGGCGGCCAGCAATCCGCCCGTGCAACTCTCGGCGGTTGCGAGCGACAGATCCTTTTCATGCGCCAGATCGAGGACACGGCAGGCCCTCTCCTGCAGTGCATCGGGCAAGGCGTGGTCAAGCGTCTCGGCCTTGTCGCTGTTCTTTGTCATGCGGGCTCAACCCCGGCTCGGCGGGAGCGTTCCGTACCGTCCTTCCCGCTCACGCAGCAAGCAGCTTGCTGGCCCGGGGTGATCCCTCGAGAAGATCGATCAGCGCCCGTTCCTCGCGTCCCAGCCAGCGGGTCGCGCGCGGCATCCGCAAGGCGCTGCGCCATTTCTGCTGCCGTTCGACGAGCGCGATGACCGCGGGATGCACGTAGCTGCGCCGCGTCACCGCTGGCGTGTTGCCGAGGTGATCGGCCACTTCCTCGAGCATGGCTTTCAGCGTCACCTGTCCCTCGGCCTCGGCCAGGACCTTGAGTGCCAGGACGCTGGCATGCCAGGTGCGAAAGCTCTTGGCGGTGAAATGATCGCCCATCGTCTCGCACAGGTAATCGTTGACGTCCGCCGACCCGACCGAGCGCAGATCGCCGTTCTCGTCCTCGTACTGAAACAATCGCTGACCCGGCAGGTCCTGCATGGCCCGCACGACCCGGCTGAGCGCCCGGTCCGACAGCACCACTTCGCGTTCGACCCCGCTCTTCCCCCTGAACTTGAGCCGGATGGTCTGGCCTTTCACCTGCGCATGGCGCTGGCGCAGCGTCGTTGCTCCGAAGCTCTTGTTCGACCGCGCATAGGCATCGTTGCCGATGCGGATGGCGCCGAGGTCGAGCAGGCGCACGACACTTGCGATCGCGCGCTCACGGGTGAGGGCCCGGGCCTTGAGGTCGATCTCGACCCGTTTGCGCACGAGCGGCAGGAGCCGGCCGAAAGATGCGCAGCCGTCGAACTTCTCGCTTTCGCGCGCAGTCCGGAAATCAGGGTGATAGCGGTACTGCTTGCGCCCCTTGGCGTCGATACCGGTGGCGAGGATGTGGCCGTTCGGCGCCGGGCAGAACCATGCGTCGGTATAGGCGGGCGGGAGTGCCACCCGGTTCAGGCGGTCCCGCTCGTCCGGATCGGTGATCAGCTCGCCCTTGGGATCGTAATAGGCCCATCCACGACCGCTGCGCTTGCGCGTGATGCCCGGCATGTCGTCGTCGACATATATGAGCTTGGATTGAGCGACCATGACCTGCGCAACGGCATTGGCGGCTTGCGGTTCCGCGAGCCCATGTCCATCTTCTTCTGAACGTCACACGGAGCGTCTCGCGCATGACCGGTACCGACTATTCCCCGCCGAAAGTCTGGACACACGACAAGGAGAACGGGGGTCGTTTCGCCAGCATCAACCGCCCCACCGCCGGCGCTCGGCACGACCGGGAACTGCCGGTCGGCGCGCATCCGTTCCAGCTCTACTCGCTCGGCACCCCGAACGGGCAGAAAGTGACGATCATGTTCGAGGAACTGCTCGAGGCGGGCCACGATGCCGAATACGATGCGTGGATCATCAACATCGGCGAGGGCGACCAGTTCTCGAGCGGGTTCACCGCGCTCAATCCCAACGGCAAGATTCCCGCGCTGGAGGACCGCAGCGGCGCGGAACCCTTCCGCGTATTCGAAAGCGGCGCGATCCTTATCCACCTGGCGGAGAAATTCGATTTCCTGCTGCCCCGGCAAAATCCCGCCCGTGCCGAGGTGCTGAGCTGGCTGATGTGGCAGATGGGCACCGCCCCGTTCATCGGCGGCGGTTTCGGTCACTTCTACGCTTACGCTCCGGAAAAGTTCGAATACCCGATCAACCGCTACGCGATGGAAACGAAGCGCATTCTTTCGGTCGCCGATCTGCGGCTGGCAGAAACCGAATTTCTCGCGGGAAGCGCCTATTCGATCGCCGACGTCGCGGCCTACGGCTGGTTCGGCGCGTTGTTGCGGGGCGATGCCTACAACGACGCGGCGAAGTTCCTGTCGGTGCACGAATACACCAACCTCGCAAGGTGGGTCCGCGCGCTCGAAGACAGGCCTGCGGTCCGGCGTGGCCGGATCGTAAACACGTCCAACATGAAGGAACGCCACTCGGCGGCCGATTTCGACGCGATCGAAAAGCCCGAATTGCTCGACCGCGTCCCCTGGAAGTCGCTCGAGAGCGCCTGACGGCCGCAGGGATCAATCGGGACGCGGGGGATCCGTTCGCCGCAAGGTGAACATGTACGCCGCCAGTTCCTCGATGTGCTCCGCCGGAATCTCGAAATACATCTCGTCCGGATAGTTGCGGTGGTCGCGCATCCACTGCGCCAGCGTTGCGGGGGTCAAGCCAGGCAAATTCGCGATGGCGGAAAAGCTGGGCGCGAGCGCCAACGGCGAGGTTTCCGCATGATCGACCGAGTGACAATCGGCGCAACGGTTGACGGCAAGCTTGTAGCCCCGTGCCTCAAGCGCGCTGCCGGCGTCCATCGCACCTGTGTCATCGGATCTTGGCGCAAACGAGTGGCAACCGGCCAGGGCAGCGCACGCCAAGGGGATCAGCAGCTTCGTCATTCCCAGGAGACTGGTGATCCGCATTCCCGGCGGCAATGATCCAGATCAAATCGCTGGCCGTGGCAGCCAGCCCCGCATGCGGCCTGACCCGCGCCGCCCGCGTTCTTGAATCGGTACCGGGTCTTTCCTTGCGCGGCGAGGTCGCTATAGGAGCGCCGCGCTGCTGGGGCGTCGCCAAGTGGTAAGGCACCGGTTTTTGGTACCGGCATTCGCAGGTTCGAATCCTGCCGCCCCAGCCAGCGCTAATCGTCCAGCGAGCCAAGCCGGGCCCGCACCGCCTCGGCCTGCGCCATGATGTTGGCGACCAGCTGCTTGCAGGTCGGGATGTCGTGGATCAGCGCCTGGCTCTGCCCGCTCGACCAGATGCCGCCGTCCATATCCCCCATTGCATAGACGAGTTCGCGCCCGCGCGCGCCGGCCATGAGGTGTTTCACTTCCTCGAACGTGGTGTCAGGGTTGCGCTGGATCGCGGCGACCTCTTCGGAGACCGCGTTGCGTGCGACACGCGCAGTGTTACGGAATGGCCGGCCCACCAGCACCGTGTCGAGTTCGGTGTTCTCGACGATCTGGCGCTTCACGTTGGGATGGATCGCCGCTTCCTGCGTGGCGCAGAAGCGCGTGCCCATGTTGACCGCGTCCGCACCCAGCGCGAGCGCGGCGACCAGGCTGCGGCCATCGGCCATGCCGCCACTCGCCACGATCGGCGTGTCGGGAAGCGCATCCACGGTAGCGGGCAGCAGGACGACAAGCCCGACGTCATCCTCGCCCGGATGCCCAGCGCATTCGAACCCGTCGATGCTGATCACGTCCACGCCCTTGCGCACCGCGCTTTCGGAATGGCGGACGCTGGTGCACTTGTGGATCACCCTGACCCCGGCTTCCTTGAACGCGGGCAGGTGATCGGTCGGCGCGCGCCCGGCGGTCTCCACTATCTTGAGACCGCTCTGGATGATCGCCTCGCGGTATTCGTCGTAAGGGATCGGGTTGATCGACGGCAGCAGGGTCAGGTTCACGCCGAACGGCTTGTCGGTCAGCCCGCGAACCTTGTCGATTTCCTCCCTGAGCGCGGCACCGCTGGGATACATGTGCGCGGTGATGAACCCGAGCGCGCCGGCCTCGGCGACGGCGGCGACGAGTTCGCCGTAACCCACGCCGGTCATGCCCCCCATGAGGATCGGTGTCTCGACCCCGAACATCTCCGTGATCCGCGTCTTGAACGCCATCGTCCACTCCCTGCTTGCTCGCTTTACGTTTGCGTCAACCTTACGCGAGCACGGCGGCAGGGCAAGCGAAATGCCCGAAGTCAGGCGGGACTTCCGACGCAGGCTGCAGCTTCCTCCGGGTGCGAATAGAGGATCATCTGGCCGGCCGAGACGACGACGTGGCATTCCGCTCGCGGGAGCAGCCGGGAAAAGTACCGCCGGGAAACCTGCGGATCGTGCAGGACGAAGTGCCGTCCGAAGACGAGCGTGTAATGGTCGGTCCGGCCGCGCGGATGCGGTTCCCAGCCCCTCGCCCACGAGACATTTTCGACGATGTAGCCGGACAGGTTTTTCCGCAGGGGCATCGTTGCGAGCAGATAGTCCTCGGCAACACGGGGATCATCGAGGGATTTCAGATCGGGATCGCTTTGCGCGAACGACCGCCGCATTCCCACTACGATCCGTTCGGGCGTCGCGTAGCGCAGAAACAACCCGATCAGCAGGCGGATCGACCCCGGGCTTCGCGCATAGCGTCGCTTGAGCGCCCCGAGAGGTCCCTTGTCGACCGGCGAGTGATGTACCGGCGGAGTCGGATTGAAGAGGATCGCCCGTTCGATCCTGTCGCCGAGCCGGTCCGTGAAGAAGAACGCCCCCTGCCCCGTGCTTCGACCGACCAGCACGATTTTCGGGACTCCTTCTTCGTCCAGGACCAGGACGAGGTCGTCCGCGGCCTGGGCGAAATGCGCATCCGCGCTTTCGGAGTCGGCATTGCTGGTCTCCCCGAAGCCGGGGCGGTCGACGACGATGACCTGCCATCCCAGACGGTTAAGGCACCGGACGAAGCGGGTCGGTGGATGACGGCAGCAGATCGAGCTGTGAAGCAGGACGATGGCGGGTGCACCGCGGTCGCCGAACACCGAGTAGGCGATCGTTCGCCCCGCACCGTCGCGGACCGACGCATGACGCAGGGCGGGCGCGGGGTCGAGCGCACCGTCAGGCCGGTCGAGGAAGGATTCCGCGATGTTGGACGCCTGCGCCAGCACGCAGCTAACCTCGGCCGCAGAGGTGACGTCCAGCCGCTGGTAAATCTCCGCAAGCAGGGCTTTCACCGTTGCCAGCGACATGCCGTTAGTCCGGGCAATCGCCTTGCGCGGCGATCCTCCCGCGATTGCCCGGGCGACGGACAAGTGGCGCGGACCGATTTCGAGCATGTCGGCGATCGTGTCGTCGACCGGCTTGAAGTCGTCCGAACGCGGCCCGAACATGATCATCAGGATGTGTTCGACCGTTTCCGCAAGGTTGCGGGTTCCGAACTTCGCGCGCAGCCGCATGACCGCATTGCGCGCGGGCACTCGTTTGAGACCCGCGGACGCGGCAGCTTTCTCGAAATCGCCAAACTCGGCAAGCGCGTTGGCCAGCGCAGCCTCGACGGCCGAAAGGCCATAAGCCTCGGCGATGCGACCGATTGCAACATCCCATGCCGGATGGGCGAACCGCAGGACCAGGGCAAGGGGACGCGGGTGATCTCGCGCCACCCCGCACGATGCGGCCCAGTTATCCCGTAGCGCCTTGCCGTCGACCAGGAAGAGATTGCCGCGCCCGGGCCAGCCTTCCGCCCAGCCCCGCGGAAGCAAGCGGCAACAGCGCGCCGACCCGATGAGGCCCAGCAATTCTTCGCATTGCCAGCCGGACAGGAACGTTGCGTCGCCCGCAGAGCCGAGTGCGACCGCGCTCGGCCCGGGCATGATCGCCGTGATGTGAAATTCCCCGACCCCCATGCAGGCAGTCGTGTGACAAAACCGGCAGGGTAGCAAGTATATGGATGGCGGCGATTTTCCTGGCCATTCGCGATTTCCCTGCCGACGCGCAGGCGGGCGACCCCGGAGGCTTGGTTGTCGGCCGCGGCCTGCGTATGGTGGCCTGCATGGCGGCGCCCCACTGGCCGTCGAGCGCCCGCGTCGCCCAGTTCCCGAGGAGCCAATGAACCTGTGATTGTCCGCGCATCGAGATTTGCGCCCTGCGCTGCCGCTATCGGGATTGCCTGGATAGCTGCCCCGCTCGAGGCGCAGGACCGCCAAGGTGACGAGCCCGCGATAGTCGTGACCGGCGCGGGCTTGCCCGACCCCCCGGCGACCCCTGCATATGACACGCAGGTACTCGGCCGCGAGCAACTCGTCGCAACGGGCTCGGGCCGTATCGAAGACGCCCTCGCCGCGGTGGCGGGATTCCAGCAGTTCCGCCGATCGGACAGCCGGTCCAGCAATCCGAGCGCACAGGGCGTCACGCTTCGCGCGCTCGGCGGAAATGCCTCGAGCCGGGCACAGATCCTTCTCGACGGCGTGCCGATGAGCGACCCGTTCTTCGGGTACATCCCGTTCAGCGCGATCGCGCCGGAACGGCTGGCCAGCGCGCGCGTGACCCGAGGAGGGGGCTCCGGGCCGTTCGGAGCGGGGGCGCTAGCGGGCACGATCGAATTGTCGAGCGCCGACGCGCGGACGCTCGGCCCAATCGGCGCGCGCGCGTTGGTCAACGATCGCAGCGAAACAGAAGTCGGCATGACGATCGCCCCGCAGCTGGGTGCGGGTTTCGCGGTCGTTTCGGGTCGATGGGACCGCGGACAAGGGTTCCATACGACACCGCGCGACCAGCGCGTTCCCGCCACGGCGCGCGCCGCATACGATGCGTGGTCGGTCCAGGCGCGCGGCGTGGCGCCGATCGGCGATACCATCGAATTGCAGGCGCGCGGCCTCGCCTACCGCGACGAACGGACGTTGCGGTTCGACGGCGCGAATTCGTCGACCGCGGGACAGGACGCCTCGTTGCGCGTGGTGGGTCGCGGTCGGTGGCAGTTCGACGCGCTGGGCTATGTCCAGGCGCGCAACTTCACCAACCTCGTCGTCAGTTCTGCCACTTTCCGGCCCGTTCTCGACCAACGGAACACCCCGGCGACCGGACTGGGCGGCAAGCTTGAACTGCGCCCCCCGACCGGAACCATGAACGTGTTGCGCCTCGGCATGGATTACCGCAGGTCCGGCGGCGAGCTATACGAGGACGCCATCAACGGCACTACCGGCGCGGTGACCCAGCGCCGCAACGCCGGCGGCGTGAACACCGACCTGGGGGTCTTCGTCGAAAACGACGTAAGCGTCGGCGTGATAACCTTGACGGGCGGCGCGCGCGCGGACCGCTACACGATCCGCGACGGGTTCTACCAGGCGCGCAACGCCTCCGGATCGATTGTCATCGACGAACGCTATCCCGATCGTTCCGGCTGGGAGACGAGCCTACGCGGTGGGGTGGTCGCCCGCGTCAGCAGCGGATTGCGGCTGCGCGCGGCAGGCTATACCGGATTGAGGCTACCAACCCTGAACGAACTCTACCGGCCCTTCACCGTCTTTCCCGTAACGACCCGGGCCAATCCCGGGCTGCGGCCGGAACGCCTCGAAGGTTACGAAGCCGGGGTGGATTTCAGTCCCGCCGCATTTCTGGACCTTTCGATCACCGCGTTCGACAATAGCGTCGAACACGCAATCGCCAACGTGACGATCGGTCCGAACCTGCGGGAGCGGCAGAACCTCGACGCTATCGAGGCTCGTGGTGTGGAAGCCAGTACCGGAGTGGCAATCGGCTCGTTCAGGTTGGACGGATCGCTGGCCTACACGGCTTCGCGGGCGAGAGGCAGCGGGGCGGCGGCAGCGCTCGACGGCAAGCGCCCCGCCCAGACGCCGCGCTGGTTCGCCGGGGGAACATTCTCGTGGCGACCGGCGGGCAAGGCCCTGGTGGCCGTAACCCTACGGCATGTCGGGGCGCAATTCGAGAACGACCTCGAGACCGACCTCCTGCCGTCCGCGACCACGCTCGATGCATTCGCCCGCTTGCCGGTAACCCGCAGGTTCGCGCTCCTGATACGCGGCGAGAATCTGGCCGACGAGATCGTCTTCACGCGCAACCAGGGCGGATCGATTGATCTTGGCGCGCCCCGCACGATCTGGGCAGGAGTGGAATTCGGGTTGTAGCGTGCCTGCGAGTGCCCGCGATGGGGAGGCCAGGGAAGGTTGCGGATGCTACGCGCCAGTCGATTGAGAACTCGGTCATATGTTGATGGTAACGCGCAAGGATGAACCGGTTCAAAGGACTCAGCCGCGCGGCGGCGCTGCTCGCGCTCGTCGCGATCCCGACGAGCCTGCTGTTCGTCTTTTTCGAGATCCAGAACGAGTTTGCCCAGAACCGGGCGCTCCGCACGTCGGTCGAACAATCGGTTTCGGCGCGGCAGGAACTGCTCAAGATCCTGTCAGATCACCAGGAAGTCGAAGCGGGCCAAAGGGGATACGTCATCTCGGGCGATCCACGGTTCCTCGAACCTTACGAGAGAGCCCGCACTCGCATCGAGCGCAGGCTTGACCGCTCCGCTGCGCCTGTTCTCGCCGGGCCCGACCTGACGCGCGTCGAAGCCCTGTCGAGCCGGAAACTTCGCTTTACCGAAATGACGATCGACCTCGTTGCACGCGGAAACGCCGGAGCCGCGCGCGGCACCATCGCACAGGGCGAAGGACGCTTGCTGATGGAGGCGCTGCGAGCCGAGATCGCGCGTCTCGACCGGGCGGAGGCGAGCCGGCTTGCAGTCCTGACGCAGGCGAGGGATCGCAAGCGTGTGCGCGCCGAATTCCTGATAAACAGCGCTCTGGGCGCCCTCGTCACCCTCCTCGCGCTCCTCTCCGTGGTAATCTGGCGAGCGATGTGGCTGCGCAAGTCGGCCCTGGAACGCGTACGTGCGCTCAGCGCGCGCAACCGCGCGATCTTCGACAGCGCAGTAGACGGGATGCTGGTGCTGGATGCCGAAGGATACATCCGCGAAGCCAACCCGAGCATGACGCGCCTGTTCGGCTACACTCCGGCCGAGCTGGTCGGGATGCACAACACCAACCTGATGGCGAGCCCCGCGCCGCTGGACGACAGCATCGCATGGCTACGTCAGGTTGGCGTTGCGGGTTCGCAGGGTTCCGGCGAGCACCAGGAGTTCATCGGCCGCCGCGCCGACCGCACCACCCTGGCCACAGATGTTTCGATAAGCCGTGTGAGCGATGGCGAGGACGTGTCCTATGTCGCGGTGATACGCGACGTGACCGAACGCAAGCGCATCGAGGAGATGAAGACCGAATTCGTGTCCACGGTAAGCCACGAACTGCGCACTCCGCTGACCTCGATCGGCGGATCGCTCGGCCTGCTCGCCGCGGGCGCCGCAGGTCCGCTCGAGGAAAAGGTCGCCCGGCTCGTGTCGATTGCCCACAGCAATTGCGAACGGCTCATCCGCCTGATCAACGATATCCTCGACATCGAGAAGATCGAATCCGGCAAGATGCAGTTCGACTTGAGGAGAATGTCGCTCGTCCCCCTCGTCCAGCGAACGGCGCAGGCAAACCGTGCCTTCGGCGACGCTCACTCGGTTGCCATCGAACTGTCGATGCCGCCATGGCCGATCGCGGTGATGGGGGACCCCGACCGGCTGGAGCAGCTGCTGACCAACCTTGTCTCCAACGCGATCAAGCATTCTCCACCGGAAGGAACGGTTCAAATAGCGATCGAAAACGCCGGAGGGCGCGCACGTATCGAGGTTCGGGACCGTGGAGAAGGCATCCCCGAGGATTTCCGTGACCGGATATTCGGCAAGTTCGCGATGGCCGACGGGTCCGACCGCCGGCGGCGCGGCGGCACCGGCCTGGGCCTCGCGATCGCGAGGGAAATCGCGCAGTTGCACGGGGGGGCGCTGACCTTCTCCGATCGGGACGGAGGCGGGACCGTGTTCAGTTTCGAGCTGCCGCTCGCCGACTGCGAGGACGCGCGACCCGGCCAGCCCGAGCACGGCCTGCCGGCGATATTGCATCTAGACGACGACCAGGATTGCCTGGCGGTAGTTGCCAGCGCCTTCGCCGGAAAGGCCGCGGTCGTGTCGGTAAGTTCGCTCGCCGATGCCCGCAAGGAGGTAACGCAGCGCAATCTCGCGGGCGTGATCGTCGACGTCGTCGTGCCGCCGGAGAGCGGCCTCGACCTGATCGACAGTCTGCGCGCATCTGCGAAGGATCTGCCCGTGGTGATCTTCACCGCGCTCGACGGGACACCCGCCTCGCATAACGTCGACGCGGTTCTCATCAAGAGCCGCAGCGCGGTGGCCACACTCGTCGAGACCACGATGGCGTTGATCCAGCGCATGAACCGGAGGGCGGCATGACCCGGATCCTCTACGTCGACGACGAACCCGATATCCGCGAGATCGCCGACATGGCGCTGTCGCTGGATCCCCACTTCGAGGTGAGGACGGCCGAGGGCGGGGAACAGGCCATCGCTGCGGCGATCGAATGGCGGCCGAGCCTGGTTCTTCTCGATGTGATGATGCCCGGCATGGACGGTCCGCAGGTGCTCGACCGCCTGCGCGCCGATTCGCGCACCGCCGCCATCCCGGTCGTGTTCGTTACTGCCCGGGCCCAGCGGAGCGAGATCCACGATTTCCGCACCCTCGACGCGATCGGCGTCATCGCCAAGCCGTTCGATCCGATTACCCTCGCAGCACAAGTGCGCGCCTTCCTGTGACCGACGCACTGCAGGCCAAACTCGCGGAACTGGGGCAGCGCTTTGTTGCGCAGGCACCCGAAAAGCGGGCGGCGCTGCGCGATGCTCTCGCGCGGAATGACCTGCCAGCGCTGGCATCGCTCGCGCACAGGCTTGCGGGTAATGCGGGGATGTTCGGCTTTGCTGCGATCGGGGAAGCCGCGCTCGCGGTGGAAGAGGCAATCGATGCCGGTCACGATCCGCACCACGCGACCGACGAGCTGTTAAAACTGCTCGAAGCGCTCTAGTTCGTCGCCGCCGTCGCGAACCCCTTGCGGGTCATAGTCCCCCACCCCTGCTGCCTGCGAAGGAATTGCCACCATCCCTGCAACCGCCAGAAGTTCGACAGCTGGCGATAGCCGAAATTCTCGAGCACGGCGACGGCGGCGAGGATCGGGATCGCACGGACACGCGGAAAACGGCGTAACTGGATTTCCTCGAGGACGAGTGTCGCGACGCTCACGAATATGCCGAACGTGAAGGTGACCGAAAGGAACGCCAGTAGCCACGGAAGGGCGAGCAGGCCCAGAGCATAGAGAAGCGGCACCAGCAGGTAACCAAGCACTTCGACGAGCGGACCGATGACGTCGACGAGGAGTATCTGCCCGAAGCCGATAAAGCCGATCCGCCCATACCGGGGATTGAAGCACATCGCCTTGTGCTTCGCGAAGCATTCCAGCGCTCCGCGTTGCCAGCGGCTGCGCTGACGGCCCAGCACCGCAAGGTCTTCGGGGCATTCGGTCCAGCAAACCGGCTCGGCGATGAACTCGATACGGTAGGGCTCTTGCCGGTCGCGCATATGGCGGTGCAGCTTGACCACCAGTTCCATGTCCTCGCCGACGGTGGCGTGACTGTACCCGCCCACCTCGACGACGCGCTGCCGGTTGAACAGACCGAAGGCGCCGGAGATCACGGTAAGGACCTGCATCTTCCCGAGCGCGAGCCGGGCCATCAGGAAAGCCCGCAGGTATTCCATGATCTGCACCAGCGCGAGGAAGTTGCGCGGCAGGCGCACCTCGACCACCCGACCGGAATCGATGGTGCAGCCGTTGGCGATGCGGATGGTGCCCCCGGCTGCGATCGTCAGATCGGGCTCGTCGATGAAGGGCCGGACGACGCGCAGCAGCGCGTCGGGTTCGAGGATCGAATCGGCATCGATCGCGCAGAACAGCGAGGTGCGGCAACTGTTGATGCCGGCATTGAGGGCGTCCGCCTTGCCGCCGTTATCCTTGTCGATGACGAGTAGCCGGGGCAGCGCGGGACTGGCGTAGAAGCCGCGGATCGCCGCGTGGGAGAGCGCGCTGTCGACATAGCGCTCGACCGGCGCGAGATCGAACGCTTCGATCAGCCTGGCGAGGGTGCGATCGGTCGATCCGTCGTTGATCAGGAGAATTTCGAAATCCGGATACTCGAGCGCAAGCAGCGAGCGCACGCTTTCGACCACCGTCAGCTCTTCGTTGAAGGCCGGAGCGAGCACCGTGATCGGGGGTGCCTCATCCGAATAGCGGCGCCAGAGCGTCGCGCTGCGGGGCACGGGCGGCCGCCTGGACAGCGCGAGTGCGGCAAAAGCCAGTTGCACGACGTAGAAGCCCACCTGCAACAGGCCGGTGACGATGACGATCAGCGCTATCGTTTCAGCAGCCCCGACCATCCAGTCCTGGGCCCATGCGGATGGCAGAATCATGCTGCCCTCTTCTCTGCCAGGATCACCCTTGCCGCCTCGCGCGCGACCGGGAGATCGCCATTTGCCGCCGCCTCCAGTGCGAGGTGTCCCGCCGGTCCAAGCCGCAGCAACGCTTCGCCTGAGCGGAAGCGGACCCACCACTCTTTATCGCCCAGCAGTTCACCAAGTCGTGGCACCGCCTGGACGAGCGCGGCGCGCCCCGCTGCCTCCGCGGCGGTCGTGCGTACCGGCCAGCGGTCGCTGTCGAGCCCGGCCAGGATCGCAGGATGGGCCGATGGATGGCCGACGCGCCCGAGTGCACGGAATATACGGGGCCGCAACTCGCCGCCTTCTTCGGCTGTTTCGGCCATCCATGCGACAAGGGGTGCGTGATCGATCGCCCCGCTCTGGGCGAGCGCATCGGTGGCCGCGAGCTTCGCGGCGTCGGGAACGTCAAGGTCGTAAAGCAGCGCTTCGACGGCGTGTGGATCGGTCCGCGCGAGGTCGCGCATCAGCGACACGACCAGAAGAGATCGTTCACTCGATCCAATGCCGAGGCAGCGAACGAGCTGACCGACCGGGGGCGCACGCCCCTCGTGCGCCAATGCCAGCGCGGCCCCCAGCCGAACGTCCGCGTTGCGATCATTCAGAGCCAGTGCGGTCACTTGCTGGGTGTAGGAGGGAAACATCGCCAGCGCTTCGGCCGCGACCAGCCTGTCCTGCGGTGCGCGCGAGCGCAGGCGCGCTGCCAGTTCTTTGCCGGCACCCACGCGTGTCGCCGCAGCGATCAGCCCGTCGCGATCGCTTCCGCGCACAAGCTCGGCCAACTCGACGGTCAGGTCGGCCGCCACGCGCCGCTCAAACCGGGACCGCTCGATTGAAATATCCCGTCCCTGCAACAGGATGGGGATCAACCGGAGCCGCACTTCCTCGCGCTTTTCGGCTCTTCGCTTGTCGACGAGCCGGGCGAGCAGCAGCGCCGCCATCGCCGCCAGCGCGGCGCCTGACAGGAGCAGCGAGAATCGCCAGAGAGCGTACAGCGTGGCGGTCAAAGACCGGTCCTGATCGCGAGCCGGAATTCCGAGCGGTCGCCCAGGCCGCCGCGCCACTCGCGCGACAGGGATCCCGTGATCGACATCCGGGGTCCGATCGGGGCCGCGACTCCCGCGAAAACCGCGCTCGTCCTGGCAACCGTGCCGAGGTCGGTGTCCGGCCCGTCGGCGGCGCCGACGAACACCCGCCACCGCTCTCCCGGCGCGTGATCGATCCGTGCCAGCCCGCCCAGCTCGAGCGGACCACCATCGGCGGCCGTCGCCACGCCCCGGAGAGTGACCCATGTGCGCCCCGCGTCGAAGTAACGGGTAATGGCGGGATTCATCGTAACGACGTCCTGCGCGGGAAACCGCTGAAAGGCGCCATCGAGCGTGACTACGATGCTTTGCGCGTTGGCGAGCCTGAAATCCGCACCACCGCCGAACGAGAAGGCGGGCCTGAAATCGGCGTGAGGCGTGACGCCCGCGTGCACGCGGAACCAGGTGTCGCTCGTCGGGTGGAAGCGGGTTTGCGCCTCCAGTTCCGTGTCCTTGGCCCCGAAACGAGCGAGATGGCTTATCCGCCCCCCCGCCGACGCCGCTCCTACTGGAACCTCGATTTCGAGCGTTGCCTCGCGCCAGTCGGCCTGCCCGCGGGTCAGATCGCTCCACGCGCCTTCGAGCCCGAGGCTCGGGCGCTGGCGCCGGTGGGCCGCTTGCCTGCGTGCCCGGACTGTCTCCAGCCCCGCCGCCGCATCCGCGTACCCAGGCGCGGCCGACAACACGGCGTGAAAACCCTTCTCCGCCGAATCGAGGCGTCCCAATGCGAGCTCGGTCAACGCTAGCTGGAGCAAAGCATCAGCGTCGTCCGGATGGTTCGCAAGCCAGCGGTTCAGCAGGATTTGGGCATCTCCCGGCCGCCCGTCGAGCCGTGCCGCAACGCCTGCTTCGTAGTCGCTCGGTTCCGAAGCGGCTGCGGCTTGAGGCGCCATCGCCACGCAGAGCACTCCGGTCACCGCCAGCGCGATTGATCGCGCGGTCACGCGGCTGATCCTGCAAGCAGGCGCGCGAGGCGCAGCAGCAGTTCCTCTGGCAGGAATGGCTTCACGAGATAGTCGTTCGCGCCCAGTTCGAGGGCACCGATCACGTCGGCCTCCCCGCGCCGAGCGCTCAGCATGATCACGGGCGTGGCGGAGTGCCGTTCACTTGCGCGTATCCTGCGAAGGACCTCAAGGCCGTCGTGGACGGGCATCATCATGTCGAGCACGACGGCCTGCGGCCTGATTTCCTCGAGCCGCACCAGCGCTTCGCGCCCGTCCCTCGCGACTACGGTTTCGTATCCGCGCGCGGTCAGGCGGAACTCGAGCAGGTCGGTGAGGAGCGGCTCGTCGTCGGCGATCAGGACGGTGGCGGATGGCGCATGGGGCATGCCCCGCCTCTCGGCCATCATGGTAAAGAACTGGATAACGGAGAGGCGGGATGACTACGTGCTGCCGGGCCGCGCGCATTGGGTCTAGCAGAACTGTCATGGCGGTGCTGTCAGTCTAACCGAAGCTTGTCTCCGCTAGGCGCACTTGGGTGGCGTTCCTACGCCAAGTAATTGTGGAGGAGGCGATATGGTCGGAGCCGAACTTCTGCAGCGGCTTCATCTGCCGGAAACGCAGCATCGCTCATTCTCGCCGTCGGAACGGCAGATGTGAGTTCTCCACCCGTTGTTGCTTGCGTGCGCCTCTGACCTCAGGTTCTAACGGGCCGGTGCATTTTGGTGTGACAGAATCCCGTGGGGGAATTGTTCGCGAAACAGGCTCATTTACACTATTGATGTCTATCTGAGCTTGCATCATAGTGCCCGCTTCGATCGCCGAATCGCTGACTCAATTTGCTGACGGGCGCTGCTTCTTGGCTCGTCCGGGCAGGGCCGGAGTCTTGTATGCTGTTCAAGGGCGTTCCGACGGATCACTTCAGTTGTGAGCTTCGATGCCGGCTTCGGTGCGAATGTGTAGCACACGATCCGTACTCTTTGGCACACTTCGTGGTGTTGGTCGGAAGTTTCTCAGATCTGACTGAACTGAATTAGGGGGGCGCCGTGTACACCCTCCTTCTCGCGCCCCCGATCGCCAACCCGTTCTATCCACCTCTCGGCTTGCCCAGCCTTGCTGCAGCGATTCGCGCGTCGGGCAGGCACCGCTGTAAGATTGTCGATCTGTCGATTGAGACTGTTCGGCATCTACTCGCTCCCGAGTTCATCGAGACGTGCGAAGCGCTACTCGCCGAAAAAATGGATGGTTACGGGGGCATGCGCACGTTGCCTTTCGAGATGCAGGCTGATTACTTCCGAGTTGCAAGGGCATACACCATGGTGCCCAAGCTCCGGTTAGCCGTACGCGATGCTGTGAAGTGCTTCGGAGACGCCGAACTTTTTCAGAACAAGGTCGAGCGCAGGCGAGCCATCGAAGCTGTAGATGACGTTTTTGAACTGATCGGCGCGGTGCACAGCGAATATTCGGTAAATCGAGCCGAATTCAGGTGTGGGCAAGCTCCGTTTTCTTTACGCGAAGTCGTTCAAGGTGTAAAAAGCCGGCGGAGTCCCGTCGCCGAATTTCTGGAGAAGCGGGTGTGCGCCTTGGTAGGCGACGATACTCCAGGCCTGATCGGTATCTCGATCAACTACTACGGTCAGCTCATCGCTGGGCTCGAACTTGCCCGCTACGTCCGCAGCGCTTGGCCGGACATCCCCATCGCTGTGGGTGGCAGCCTCATGCCCGAGGTGGGGAAGTTACTGGCAAGCAACCCTACTTTGGCTACGCTGTTCGACTTCGTCATTGCCTATGAAGGCGAGACCGCATTAGTCACCCTGCTCGACTGCCTCGAAACGCAACAAGACCCGTGGTTGCTTGATACTCCTAATCTTATGACGCGTCTGGGAGCCGAGGTCGATGTTAAGACGCGCCACCGCGAACGCATGGAAGAGCTGCCCACACCTGACTTCGATGATTTAAACCTCTCCCAGTACCTGTCACCAAGCCCTATCCTTCCGCTCCTCACCTCCAGAGGATGTTATTGGGGTGCTTGCGCCTTCTGCACGCACTTTCACACGTATGGAAATGATTACAGGACCCTCCAAGCCAATGGGCTTTTGGCGCACATAGAGCGCCTCCGGGATCGCCACGGTTGCGGGCACTTCTACTTCGTGGACGAGTCGCTTGCCCCTTCTAAAGCCTCGGCTTTCGCCAAGCTCTTACTAGATAATGGCCTCACTATACGGTGGGGTACTGAAATTCGATTTGAACGCGCACTAACTAACGAAACTCTGAGTTTGATGGCTAGAGCGGGCTGCAAAGTCCTGTCGTTCGGGCTCGAGAGTGGCTCACAGCGAGTGCTCGATCTGATGGGGAAGGGAATCGCGGTTGAAGACGTCGACCGAGTTCTGCAGCACTGTGCGGCAGTGGGTATCGCTGCACATGCGATGTGCATCATCGGCTTCCCTGGAGAGTCTAAAACCGATTTTCAGAAAACCGTCGAGCTTCTGTCCAAGCACCAGCATCGGCTGGCGCTACTCGGGTTTTCGCCGTTTACTCTGAATACAAACTCTATCGTTCACCAAGATCCAGGTCGATTTGGCGTCCAGATTTCCGATGGCGCCGACGCTCTCCGGCCAGATCTCAACTTCACCGTGGCTGAAGGCCTTGGGCAGAAGGATGCCTATGGCCTCTATGATGAGATTACGGGGAGCGAGATGGTGAGGGAGATAGATGAGAGGACTTCCGTGCCAACCCGGGAGCATCTCCTGTTGGTCGAAAGTGATGCCGTGCGCGAGGAATGCCAGCAAGAGGCTACTGTCTCATTTGCTCACTTTGTCCTTCCGTTCAGCATAGCGGCGGCAGAACGCGCGCAAGAAGATGCGCATCTTGCACGCCAAGCGCTAATCATTGGCGGCGCTTACGATCCGAACGGACAAGCCCTATCGCGGGGAAGCTTCAACGTGGTTGTGGCAAACGGGAGGCGTATTTTCGAAGTCGAAGACTCAGTAGTCGAGGTACTTGCCAAGACTAGTCGAGGGGAGCAGCCCATGTGTAGCCCGGATGTTTTGCACGTGTTCTGCACATTGATGGGGGCAGAGTATCCAAGCACAAGGAGTGTTCAACATGCCTGACCATATAGATGTACGTTTTGTCGCGCCGAATAGTCCAGGCCCAATTTCGATGCGCATCCATCTCGAGCAGCTCATTGAGCGGTCCCGCATAGCCGACGGCCGCCCCATCCTGCTTCGATCAAGCGGGAGAGAGGGCATCCTCGAGCTAGAGTATAACCCCAAAAGAAAGGAGACTGAGAATGCCTAACCAAAATGAGAAAGGGGCGGTCATCTTTAACTATGACCGGGAGCAGGTAGACGCAGCGCTTAAATCCTCTGGCAAGGACCGCTTGGTTGTCAACGAGACGGTGGGTGGCAAGGCGTTCAAGATTTTGGAGGTTACTCGCAAGGTCGGTCCGCTCTCGTTGGACGACACCAACAATAATCTTTGCTGAACAGGGATCCTTGTCATGAGTCTCGCGGGAGCGCCAAACACTGTGTTCTGGGAGGTTACCAACCGGTGCAACCTCTCCTGCGAGACTTGTTACAATAGCCGTTTCCTGAACAACAAAGCCCACACGCTTACAGTTGAGCAGGGGGAAGAACGATGCCGTGACATCATGCGCAATGGTGTTACGAATGTCATTTTTCTCGGCGGTGAGCCGCTAGCCGATAGAAATCTTTTCCACTATCTGGAGGTACTCCGTGCGGGCGGGGTCCAGTGTTCCATCTCGACAAATGGAACACTGGTGACGCCGGTGATTGCGGAGCGCCTTGCTTCGCTCCAGCTGAAGCTTGTTGCGGTCAGCCTAGACGGAGGAACGGCGGCCACAAACGACCGGATAAGGGGTGGGGGCACATTTGATCGCATTTTCCGCGGCATTCAAAACCTTGCAAACGTGCGGGGCGAGAATCGCTTTCGGCTCGCAGTTGCCCTAACTCTTGCTGAGCAAAACTGTCACGATTTCGAGTCATTCTTTTTGAAGATGGCAGAACTCGACATCGCCGATATTTTTGTAAACAAGTATGTCGAGATTGAGAAGACAAGTCTTGGGGTCCCTTCGGCCGCTGCATTCCTTGGGGTGCTTGATGACCTCTGTCGAACCGCATCCCGTATAGGCAATTTTTATCTCTATCTGCCCACCATGCCGCGGGTAGCTGACTACCTTGCTGAACGGCACCGCATCTACGTCTCCGCAAAGGAGCAAAGCTGCGGTGCAGTGGACGAGGCGCTTCTGCTTGCAGATGACGGCTGCCTTTACCCCTGCAGCATGGCTCGCGCCGAGCGTTCCGAGTTCAAGAAGGCCTATACGCCGAATTGGAGTGCGGAGCTTCCCGATATCATGGGTGATTTCGTCGAGGAGCGCTTAAGAATGCGCTCCCACGTTCCCGAAGTGTGTGGGGGCTGCAGGTACGAGGCGAGTTGTGCCAAGATGTGCGTGCTAAGCCGGGAGCAGAGCAAATATCACGAGGCATGCGAAGCTCTCTGCGAGCTTCTGGCCACGGATCGTCAGACTCGTGCAGCCAAGGCGGCGCTTGTATCATGAGATGGCTGCTCGGCGTTTGCGGCGCCGGAGCTGCTACCGCAATTCCACAGCAGGTTTTGATACTCACAGATCAGGGTGTGGAGGTGACGGTCGTACTCTCTAGGAACGCCCATCGCTTTGTGAATGTCGAGGTTCTCTCGGCGTTTGCGCGTGGGAAGGTCTTCAGCGACATGTTTCAGTCGTCAAACGGGATCTTCATTCCGCACATAGAGCTGGCAGAATCCGCTGACGCACTTGTGATAATGCCGGCATCAGCGGCACAGATCTCCCGACTGGCGACCGGCGCTGCTGACGATCTGATTTCAGCGATCGCCGTGCATTGTGACATCCCCGTGTTCGTTGTTCCTGCGCTAAACGAGGCGGCATTCAGCAAACAGATCGTGCAACGCAATCTCCGCTTACTGGAAGAGGCAGGGATGAGCCTCATCTTTGCAAAAGAAGCGCATGCCTTGCGTGCGGCAAACGGTGCTCGCGTACCCTGCGGCTTCCCTTCGGTGTTGTCGGTTTTGGAGCACGTCGCGAACTCATTGTCGGTAGTGGGGGATGCGGATGGACTCGCAGCTAGCTAAAATGGAAAGGCGCGGGGCGTGAAGAACAACATTCCGAACGGTAGGATGGTGCGGATAGAACAGCAGGTCCCCGGTTCGTTGACTGTGTTGTGTTCTGGAGGTCACGGCGCTGGATCCATCGAACTCGTCGACTCCTCTCCTGCAGGATTGGTGTCGTTGAGTTCAAGTGAGGCCGGTTCGTGGGTGACGATCACCGTCGATAAAAAGTCTCACAAGTCTGCGAATGCCGATGTTAGCGCGGAGTTGATGAATGCGCCAGCTGCGGATATCTCATTTGATAGCGTCGGGCGGCTTTCTGTGAAGGTCGATGGAGACACAAAGAAGGGCCGATTCGAATTGACACATTCGTCTAAGGGTGACCTCATTATCAGGCTGCCAGCCTCCCTGATCGGCCAGGCGTCCCTAGAACTCCACGGGAATGTGCCACTGCTTTCCTCGGTAAAGAACGATTTCGGCCTGAAGCAGGATGGACGGAGATCGCTCGTGCGCTCGGTGACAGATTCAAGCTTGGTTGTCAGAGCGACTGTGAACTGGGGAACGCTCCGTCTGTTGAAACTGTGATCGCGCTGCCATACGAACCTGTCGTCGAGTTACCTTCATGGTGCACTGACTGCTTCGTAGCGCACCGCCAATCACGCAATCTGACTTGTCGCCTTGGGCGCGGGCCGCCAATCGGTCTTATGTTAAAGGGGGTTCGAGTCCCCGTCGGAACGGCAGATCCCCCGCGCCGTTGGCGCGGCGTCACAACCCACAACTTCTCGCCGCCGCTCGCGCCTCGCAGCGGTGACCGCGTGCGGGCCATGGCCGAC
This sequence comes from Tsuneonella sediminis, assembly GCF_051912845.1. Lineage (NCBI taxonomy): Bacteria > Pseudomonadati > Pseudomonadota > Alphaproteobacteria > Sphingomonadales > Erythrobacteraceae > Tsuneonella > Tsuneonella sediminis. Next base: position 690,747 of record NZ_JBNCBU010000001.1, read on the forward strand.
CGTTAGTTTGCAGCGATCAAGATGATCAGCAGCGCCTCTGCGTCGACGATCCGGCGCTTCAGGGGACACCATCCCCTTGAGCACCGGCACCATCGTCAACTCATAGTCCCGTCGTTGTCCATTGCGGCTCGGTGGTCGCCACCCCTCGGCGATGACGCTCATCCAGAAAGGAGTTCCATTCGGGCCAAGGTCGGGCTGCCAATTCAAGGCTTTTCCGATTCGTTTCGCCAGCTTCCCATATGCGAGATTTGCAGCTTGTGGTTGATCCGAGCCCAGAACTTCCCGCGCGATCTCGCGCATGGTCACCGTTCTGCGATGTGCATTGGCGTGATAACGCAGGATCGCCCACTCCTGCTCAGAAGGCGAGGCAGCTTCGAGAGCAGAGCGATAGCTTTGCTCGTCCGGGCGCTCTCTCAAGGGTCTGGGCCGCGCCCATGCAGCGTCGAGAGACTCTGGATCGAGTGTGAGTTCTCGCCACCACGGGCTCGAAACTGTTCGCCTTCGGATCGGAGCGACCCCAAACGGTTCGCCTACTCTGATCTTCGCGCACAGGTCTCTGCGCTTCCCCAGCGGATAAGAAGAAACGAACTCTGATCCGTATCCACCAGCCTCGACGTGGCGGCAGAACAGTTCCCATTCCTCGGCAGGTTGGTTGAACCTTTTGTGCAGGCGCAAGTGGCAGGGCTTACAAAGGGGATAGGTCTGGGGCGGCTCGAAGGTGAAGGGTTGAGAGTAATCTTCCGAATGCCATTCGCCAGCAGGTCGATCCGGGTTGCCGCAAAGGCCGCAGGGCTTCCCTTCCAGAACGAAGTCAGGCCCCGCTTCGCCGCGACGATAAGCCTTGAGGATGAGGTCCCGCTGTTTCCAGCTGTAGCCGTTGTATAATGCGCCGCTCATATGTGGGGCATAGCGCGAAGCCTCTTAAAGAAAACAGCTGCATGCAGCTTGTGCGCACCCATGCGGTCTGCCGGCGGCAAAACTGATAGTTCTGGACTTGTGGGCGTCGGCCAATTCACTGCAGATCTCACAGATCGGGGATGATCGCTCGTGCGCCTACGGAGTTCTGGAGGAAACCGGCCAGGGTGGCGCGAGCTGCTACCGTCGGCGCGGTGTCCTCAAGCGGGTGAGGAGGTAGCCGGGGACCAGATTTTGCTGAAAAAACCGAGTTTGCCGTTTTCTGGTGTACCCACAAGAAGCGCCCTGTCGAGCAGCCGATTACCCTCTTCGCAGCTTGTTTCGGGCAGCAGCGTACACCCATGGCACGCGGCCAGGTTCATCTGCCCAGCTCCCCTTGGCTGGCTCTCGATGCAGACTGGGTCGTTGGAACACCACATGGAACGGCGAAACATCGCGGAGAAGAGGGCCTCAAGCTTGCCTTCTTCTGCCTGACTTACGAGTCCGCCGAGGGTACCTTCCGAGTCCCCGGATGCAGTGTAGATGAGCAGACCGAGCATGGGGCGCCCCGGATCGTCGAGGCTGCAATAGATCCTTTCACGGAGCGCAGAGGAACCATAGCCGCAAAGAAAGGTGAGTTCGCGGATCAGCGCATGCGCCAGGGTGTGGACGAGCAGAAATCGACTATCGATGCCTCGAGGGAGCAGGTTTCTGGCAGCTCTCTGCGCGTCATAGCCGGAGATAAGCATTTTCGTGCGGGATCTGACTTCCGCCTGTGCTGCCCATTCTGAAATGACTGAATCATCGAATTCGATGAAGATGCCTTCTCCACGAACAACAGTCGCAGGCAACCAGCGCGGGTGAGGTGCGCGTGAAAGTGCCTGCTCGACGTCGGAACTACCGCCGGGCGGGTTGACCCTTGCAAAGCCGGTGAGGACCCGCGTTTCGCGCAGCTTTCGCACCAGACCGACAGATCTGACGAAGTCAGCTAGCAAGCCGTACCGTGTGCCGGGCAGTACCTCACAAAGCAGATCTGATCTGTGATCGCTACTCCCGGCCCGGAGTACGTCGAACTCCTGACGCCTGAACTCCTCCTCGGTCGCCTGCGCTGTTTTCTTCTGTTGCTCTCCCGTAGCCATCTTGGCTGAAACGGACTCAAGCAATGCGTCGGGATCAATCGAGTTCATCTGTGCCAGCATTCGGATGGCGGTCTCATTCGGCTTGCCGTCGACCGTCGCCGATGTCAGCGCCGCCCACTTTGCCGGGTCTTCGAGCATCTTCCGGATTTTCGGATCTACGGCGGAGAGTTCGGCTGGAACGTAGATAGAGCTGCGGACCACTGGAAAATACAGGTTGGAGGCACCTCGCTGCAGCGTGCGCAGAGGCTGCACGCATTCGCCGGTGCCCTCAGTGATGCCAAGCCAGGGGCGGGCACCCGAGCAGTGGGCGCCGCGAGCTGCAAGTGCGGCCGGCTGAAAAGCACCCGCGAGTGACTGCACCTTCCCACATTTGCGGCACTCGATCTTGGTCCCCTGTATGCTCGCTGCGCTCCTGCCGGACTTAAAATAGAGTTCGGCGCTCTCGTCACATGAGCAACCTATCCACTCCTGGAAGGGAAAGTCCTGAATGTGTCCATGCTCGCATGCCGCGACAATGCGGATGGGGATCATCCTGCGCTTCCATCGCCCCTCGCCGGAACAGGCCGAGCAGGTCGGTTGATCGCCGAAGAGCTGTGCCTCCCGCATCCGAAAGCACCTCGGGCAATAGTGCCAACGGGGGAAGCGAACATAGGGGATGCGGATCTTGGGGCCACCACGGTTCTCGCTGAAGTCAGGCGGAAGAACGAAGTAGTCGCACCCCAGTCGCGCCTGCAGGCGTTCCTCGTTAACCCGCAGGTCGCCTGGCGGATCCTCCTGAAACCAGGCATCAATACCGGCGCACATGAGGGCTTCGTCATTGCGAAAATCCGTGATTGCACCGACGCCAAACGGGGAGATGAGTTGGCCGCGACGAACCGGGCGCTTGCGAACCAGCACTGCCCGGTTCTGCCCTCCGGTACGGCTGTGGGGGCGCCTCATCGGTCGCTTCCCGTCACGTACTGCCGAATGAGCATTGCCTCGCTTTCTGCGTCAACGCTCCGCATCGAGGCCATTGTCGGGCTGGTCGACAGCCAGTCTTCATCAGCCGGAGCTTTCCCTGCCGGCCAAAGGAGCGGTTCGCTTTCGCTTGAGCCGATAAAATCGCCGTAGTTTTCAGGACGCCAACGATCCCAGAGATCGAGGAAATCTTCGAGCTTCTCCAGCGCGATGTCCTCGTCACCCTCTGAAATGGAACGGACGCGTTTCCTGATAACGTCCGTGATCATTTTACGCGTGCTCGTGGAAATGCCGGCCGCCGGCGAGTCCAGAAGTTCCGGCACTTTGAAGCGTGCCAGAGTAACCGCGATGGCGTGAATGGCTCTTTCTGAAACCGGAACTGCAAATGGAGTGACGCTCGTCGGCTCGACGTGGCGGTAGACGTTCTCGTGATAGGAGCGAAAGCTCTCGAAGTGCGATCGGTCCCGCGGTTTGAATGGATTATAGTTGGTCACGACAAGGCCTGGCTTGTCCCGATCGCGACCAACGCGGCTCGAAGCCTGAATGTATTCGGAAGCCGTCTTGGGCTGTCCCACGATTGTCATCAGGCTGAGGCGCGGCACGTCTAGGCCCACCTGGATCATGTTGGTCGCAAGACAAATGTCGACAGTCTCGGGTGAAGGCAGCCCTGTGAACAGCTTTTGAAGTGTCCCCGGAATCTCCGCACTTCGGAGACGGCTCGTCAGCTCTTCGTCCCGGTTGATGAACCTGCGCAGGCTCTTGCCCTCGGCTCCGAGCAAGTCAGCTCTGAGGCCGATCCTGTCCCAGACCGCATTGAGATACTCGCGAATGTCGGCCTGTATCAGAGTAGCGGCCCGACCCAGTTCCCGAAGCGAATTAAAGTAGCACATGAGGGTCCAGTACGGGTCACGCAGATTGTCTGGAACGGAAGGACAGATTGGCTCTTGAAGGAGGGCGGGCGCCTGCAGAAGCGCTGCGACCGTTCTGATCTGGGCTACCACGTGTGAAGACAGCGCCCCCGCGAGCACACCTACATACAGGCGTCCCGGCACATCAGTGCGCTCTACCGCGAAATACGACTCGCCTGCTCGAAGCCCCTGGGGCGGAAAGAGCAGCGCCTCTCGATCGTAGAGGGCTTTGACCTGCTCGGTTGCCCTTGCAATGGTCGCAGTGGAAGCGACGATTTTAGGGCCGATCCTGCGCCCCTGTGCCGAGCGGGCGCAAAGCTCGTCGATGACAGTTTCATAGTGGCCGACCATCGACCCCAATGGACCGGCGATGAGGTGGAGCTCATCTTGAATCACCAGATCGGGAGGGGAGACAGCGGTTTCCGAGTGGATGCCGAAAAGGTGCCTTGCCTGGGGCTGCCAAGGCATCATTGCGAACTTGTCGACGGTGCCGATGAGCATTGTTGGAGGAGAGGAATAGATCCTCTCGTCAACGACCTCGAGCGGCAGTCCAATCTCCGAACTGAAGGGGCAGTCGTGATCCTCACACCGGAATCTGACGTGAGCAGGACTGCCCGTTTGCTCATATCCGAATACGCGCGTCTTCCGTCCGAGAGGCTGAGGCCCCATGTCGACGCCGCACCACGGACAGGAAAGTACGATGAACCTGTTGTCGCCCTGACCTTGCGCAAGCTTTGCGAGATCGGCCACCGCTTCCTTGTTGCGGTTCGGCGTGACGCCCGAGCCGAGCCATAGGCCGATTGTAATTGGCGTCTCGCCAAAAGTCTGAGGGGAACCCCGGCGCATCAACTCAAGAGCACAGATCAGGGAAGCAGCACGCTGGAACTGCTGTGTCGTCAGCAGGCGTAGCGTGTAGCGCATCAGCACTGTCGTTCCGGTATTGGCCGGGTCAGCAAGACGGCGGTGGAGGATGCAGAATGCTGCCAGACCGAGATAGGCCTCGGTCTTCCCGCCACCCGTCGGAAACCATATGACGTCGACGATGCTGCGCTCACTGCTCTCCGGCTCAAGGAACGGCAGCAGGTTCATCAGCACAAAGGCGAGCTGGAAGGGTCGCCATGCCGTGCTGTAGGGATAATCGGGCTGTGAGTACGGCCGCTCCGGAACGTTGCCACCACGAACCTCGGTCCACTGGCGCCTCAGCTGGGCTTCGGACGAGAGAGCGTAGTGAGCCCTTTGCTCCACCATCGCCCGGTTCATCAGCTGGAATGCCTCGAGGGCGTCGGCATCTCGCTCCAGAAGCTCGATGCCACCGAGCATTCGCTCATGGCATTGATCACAAGCGGCAAGATGTCGCTCGCCTGTTTTTTTAAGCGCTGCCGAAATCGTTGCATCGGCGGCCAGCTCTTCACGACGCTTGGCAATCCACGCCCCGTACGACTGGGCAAGACTCCGGCAGGAGCGAAGAACATCCGCCTTTTCAGCCTCTCCCAGCCGACGCATCGAAAGATCGACGCCTTCGATGTAGTCCCGGGGAGCGATAGGCGCCTGCTCGTACATGGGCAGGGTCTCGGTTCTCACGGAGTGAGCAAAGTGTGCAGAGGGATCTGCATCCCAGTCGGCGGCACAACCGTGCCCCACGGCAAAGACGGGTCGATGGCGATAGAGCAACCGCAGGGACAATTCCTCGTCGTCGGATTGCTCTTCAGGCCGTTCGCTATATGGCAGTATGCGAGCATCACCGACTGCGCGTGCTGTGAAGCCGCACTGGAAGAAACAGGCTTCGTTCCTTGGCTCGGCGTCACTGGTGTTCATAAGCGTGAGAGTGACGAGGCGCCGCGCGGGGGCGCCGGACCAGGGCCGGCTCAGTACATGGAGAACCAGCTGACCCTGACCGGGAGTGTCGACGAGCGTCAGGCGCTGTTGGGCGGTTTCGATAAGTTGCTCAGCTTTGAGCGGAACGATTTGACGCTGCGGGCGACGGAACCAGAGTGTCTGTTCCTCATCGCGTGGTCTGCCGGGCAAGCCATAGCCCCGTAACTTCCGAGGGTCGTAGGTGGCCCATTCCAGTTCCACCTCAAGATCATCAGCTGCCTCGAGGAGGAAGCTGATCCCCATCGTGCTGGGCAGGAACGAGGTTGATACCTCGACTTCCTCGTCCAGTTCGCTCGCATCCTCGTTCGGCTGGGTGGTGTGCTCGCCGCCGACTTCATCCAGACTTGCAGCGTCAGGTTCCTCTGCAGCACTGGCGTCAAGGTCCGAAAGGCTGTCGCCAGGATCCAGACTCCCTGAATAGGTAACACCTCTCGGGAACAGAATGCCTGCCCCGTAGCGGTATCGTGGAGGGTCCTGGGGTCTCAGGATCTCCTCGCCGTTCAGCTCGGGATGTTGAGCGCTCCATTGCAGCATCGGATGCCCCGGCGATGGCCCCACGAGTTCGCGGCGAAGCCAGTCCACAACAAAGGATCTTACATCGCGAGAGTCGGAGATCTGTTCAGGCAGGCCAAATGGATTGGTGTTCATGATCCGACAAGTCCAGTGAGCCCTGTAAGAACCTTGCGGTCGAAGGCGGGTCGACACCGTTCGTCTATCAACATGTAAAGCCGGGCCTTTGCTCGAGACATGCCGACATACAGCAGTGCCTCGCCCTCCCCCTCGTCCAGACAATTTACGTCGACGAGGATTACCACCGCCGATTCCAGACCTTTGAAGGCATAAATTGTAGAATAGACGACTGTGCTCTTCCGCTGTCCATTGGGATCATCAACCAGTCTCCAACAGCTTTCCTGAGATAGAGTAGCCACGCCGGAGTTCTCCAGACGGTACTTTCCCAGCACCACGACATCGTCGGAGCTGATCCCTTCGTCCCTAAGTTTGGCAAATACCTTTGCCAGCCGTTCCGTCTGATCAGTTCTGTCGCGGTAGAAGGTGGTCTCGACCGCCTCCCCCTCGGGCTGGCCGTGGTTGAGCTTGAGATCGCGGAATCCGGAAAGGCTCGAGGTCTGCACGGCGATCCGGCGCGTGTTGCGGCAATTCTTTCGAAGGGGCAGGGCAAAAGCGCCAGTAAGTGCCTCTCTCGCTACCTGCAGGTTCTCGCCCGGCGTGTCGTAGATCGCCTGCTGAACGTAGTCTCCAAAGAAGACGATGCGCGGATTTTCAGAATCTCGCGTCCAGGCTTCGGCAAGAGCGACCAGCGTTGTTGAGCGAAAGTCCTGCGCCTCGTCTATCAGGACTGCATCAAATCGCTCGCCCAGCTCCTCGATAGCGAGGGCGCCGTATAGAGGGTACAGTTCACTGAAAAGTTCAGGGTGCTGCCGGTTCTTCCGGAACTCCGCTGCGAATGAAGTCTTGCCGATCCGCTCGTCGAGCAGCTTGTGCATTGACCCCGCCACAACCCTTCCGGGCCCGAGATCTGTCGCCCTTTCCGCAAGCCAGCGACCCAGTCCGCGGTTGAAGCAGACAAGGAGTACGCTCTGTCCTTCGGCCGAAAGGCGCCGGGCGTACTCCACGGCCAGGGTAGTCTTCCCGCTGCCTGCGGGTCCTACAAGAATGCACCGCGAATTGAGATCGGCGGCATCCAGGAACGCGTACTGCTCTTCGGTGAGTGCCCGAAGACTTTCCTCTACCGGCCGCAGGCTCGCTCCTGCCGTCAGAACACGCTCAAAGTCGGGCCGGAAAAACTTGCGCAGGTTCTGAAAGGCACCACCGCTGAAGGCGGCGCCAGCCTTGGCGGAGGAGACTTCAAGAGTGGGGCACTCACTCAAAAGCTGGGCGATCGGGCGGTCAAGGTCCTGACGATCGATAACATCACGACGCGTGTATTCCGGGCTTGGCGGTGGACAATCGACGCCGGGAAAGATCACCACGTAGCCGGTGGGGACCTGTGCCTCCATCGAGTGCTTGCCGAAGCGGCTCTCAATGGCGCGACGTAGCTTGAACATAGCGCTCTGGACCTGAGAGAAGGGAGAACGCTTGAGCTGGTGTGTTACGCCCTTTTCATCCCGGGAAGACCAGACGCCGCCGTGTTGAGTCACGCCGCCGCCCTTCACCTCCACGCAGACGATTCCGCGTCCGGGGATGAGAACGACAAAATCAATCTCGCCGTAATGACCTGTGTAGCTGCTCGACAGACCAAGTGAGTGAAAGACGATCCAGCCGGATGTTTCCAGCTCGCTTGCCAGTTTCCTGAAGACCCTAAGCTCGGATTGTGGTGTGCCCTGGGACGGCACGTGAGGAATCATCTGGGCCATTCAGGTGCGTTCTCCTGCCAGCAGGCTTCGCATCCGCTGTTCTCTCCAGTCATCGCTGCCCCACACAAGCTGATTAACTTCGCCAGCTGGCCAGTGCTCAGACGGCCGAACCTCAGCAACCCGGACAAGCCAGAGCAGACCAAGCGAAAGATCCAGAGCCTGCTCGTGCTCGAAATCTTGGCAATCCAGGTCGCGGCACTCTGCCTCGAGGATGTCGGTCAGTTTCATCCCGGCCCGCATGTGCAAGCTGCGCAATCGGCAAATGGCGTCCCAGCACTCCGACCATATTCTGTCGTCGGGCTGACCCCCGGCACCTTCGACGATGATGGAAAGGTCATCTTGAGATCGAGGCCCGATCACCCCGTCGTCGAGGAGCCAATAGCGGATCGTGACAGGATCACGATGCAGCCCGAGTCTGCGCAGCTTGCTCCAGAGATCCAGTGGTGAAGACGATATTGCCCGGAGCGCGTCGCGCCAGCGCTGCGCCTGTTCGCAAAGTAGCGCGTACTCAGCTGGCCCCGCGATATCCTCAGCGATGAGCCTGATGACGTCCTTGTCGCCTGATTCGCGCAATAGCACGTGCTCACCCGTAACAAGATCGTCCACGTTCTTCCTGCGAAGCCCGCTGCCATCCAGCCCGATCACTGAGATGGAATGGCCGGGTGTGAAAATCGCCCAGGAGCAGCCAGTGAAACGACAGAGACGCGCCTCACGTGTCTCGTCAGTTTCCTTCTGTTCCCCTTTGGGAAGATCGAGCCGCGGCCTCCGGGACGCCCGCGCAAGGGCCTCGACAGGGTTCTCCCGTGGCTCCGGCCGCGGGTCAGGTCCCCGTGGTGCAACCGGCTCCAGGCCAACGGCTGGAAAGCCGCTCAGCCTTTCCCTCGTTTCCGGGTCAGGCGCCAGCCGCGCCCTTGCTTTCGCCCGCCAGGCAAGGCGGCCATGATAGATCTCCTGTTCAAAATCGTAGCCGACGAGTTCGATACTTGAGGACGGGCAGGGGTCCATCAGCCTCGCGAAGGCTTTCCTGGACATCACAGAACAGCCAACGAGGTGCTCCGTAGTCCCCTGCTCCCGCAACTCGGCGACCGAGACGATCCGGTCGCACGGAAACAAACCCTCCAGATGCAAACGGGCGTGTTCTTTCTCGTGTGCTCCTCCAAGGGCCAGCACCGGAGTCTCTTCGCTGTCCAGCGCCTCAAGCAAAGCCTCTCCTTTGGGAGTCGTGCGCCTGGAACCTTGCTCTTCAGCAAACGCCCTCAAGGCGTCGAGCGCCCGCCTCATTGCGTCCAGCAGCTCACGAGGCACTCCTGACAACAGCATGGCGAGATTCAGGCGCGCCTCGCCTATTCCGGCAAGAAACTCCGATCTTTGCTCCTCGTCCGGCGCACTTATCCAGCTGCTGGCCTGGAGGAACAGGCTCCACAAGATCGAACACTGCTCCTCAACACGTTCGTCGAGTAGCTCTCCATCTTCATCGGACTCAATTTCGCGGACGAGCTCGCCGACCGAGCGCAAGCCCTGGTAGCAGGTGGATAGCCGCTCGTGGACAGCCGTCCTGAATGTAACACGACATTGGCTGTCGTTTCTTGCGGACTGCATATTCCGGTCGACACACCGCACCCCGGTTTCTTGGACGGGGTCGGTTCCAAGCAGTTCCGACGCGGTCGGCTCCCAAATAACCCAGCCATCCCGTCTGAACAGATCCAGTCGATCCCGCTCGCTGGCCTCGACGAGCAATATCACCCTCTGCCGATCGACGATCCGAGAAAGGTTCTGAAAGTTCTGAATGCAGCCTTCCAGCCACCGGCTGACAAAGATCCTCGTCCCCTCCTCAGCGCCATCACTTGCAGCCCGCGCAGCAACGAAGTTGCGAGTGGCCGCGAGAAGCGGCTCACCCGGGGTTGAGCGAGGGTGCTCGATGTAAACTTCTCCGGCTTCGCTGATGCTGCCCCAGGGAAATTCACAGCCGATTGGGCCAACGGACTCGTCCGCTCGCGCGCCGGCGGGAAGAATGACGAGGTCGTCGAGAAAGGATTCGAGTTCTGATCTCGCTCCAAGCAGTATCACCCTGTTCTTCAGGAGTGCGTGATTGCCGAGAGTTTCGGTGCCGCAAATGGAATCGATGAGAGTTGGGGCAGCCGGCGACCACTCGCTGCGATCGGGACCAAGTGGTCGTGAACGCTCGGTGGGTTCAAGTCGTTTGAGATCACCGCCCCAGATTCCGAACCGCCCGTTGCCGCTGCCCTTTTTCGCATCGAGATACTGAAGAAAATACCCCTTCTTGCCATGGATCTCGAGATCACCCGCCACCCTGTATACGAATCCATCTGGCAGAACCCTCACCTTCTGTCCGGGTTTGAAGGTTTTCCGGATTTGAGCGTCGGCAAGGTCTCGACTGTCATCTGGCAGGTAAGCCAATGCACAGAAGATCGCCGTGAGCTGATCGATTCCCGCAGGATGCGGTATTACGAGGCAGACCCCGCCGGTGGTTTCTGCAAGTGCGGCGTGAGTAATAAGATGCATGATACGGGGTAGCTCAACAGGGCCCTCTCCGCATCCGGGAAGAGCAATTTCGGGGACAGCCCGCACTCCGCCGGGCCCCGGTAGTTGAGCAGCGGTAGCCATATCTAACCCCCTCAAGCACCACATGAAACCGGGACCAAGTCCAGTCAAGGATGCAATCGGTTCGCTGGCAGGCCCTCCTTGAGAAATCACCAACTGCTCGAAAAAGATCTCGAGGAGTCAGCGCCGGCCCGCTCAATTAATTCGGCCGACTGCCGACCCCTTTTCCTGCGGAGATCTTTGCTGCTTACGGACCCTGCAGTGGAGTTCTTCCTTCAAGCTCCCGGGATTTTTGTTCGAACGCTGAATCGTCGGATCTCGGGAGATGCGCCACAAGTCGACGCCCGTCCCAGGCGGCCTAGGCCGGCCGAAACTGTCCGTGCGCCACAGTAAGCTCGATGAACTCGAGCAACCGCTCCACCTCCTCGGGCATCTTCTGTCCGGCCTGCGCGAATGAGAGCCGCAGGTTGCCTGCCTCCCGAAGCAGTCCCTTCAGCGTTTCCTCGCGAAAATCGGAGTAGCGCTCGCGCAGCTCGATGCACTTCTTCATCGCTTGCCAGTCGCCGGCGATCGCCTTGTGAATCATCTTGTCATAGATCGCCACTATGGCGGGTACCTGCTTCTTCTTCCCCTTGCCCTTCGTCATCATGACCGGCTGCTCGAGCAGTTCGAGCACATCCTTCGTGGTCTGGGTCATCCCGTACATGCGGCGCTCCTTCGGGCGCGCGCCGTAAGGATTGGGTGAGGGGGTGCCGGGCCTGAACCGCCCCCTCTCGTCCCGCACGATGTAGCTGTCGAGGTTCCGCTTGAACCTTGCCTCGGTCTCGGCAGACTCGCGGAGGGTGCGGGGCTTTCGCGGCGCCGCCTCCTCCAGCTGCGCGTCCGGGCGATCCTGTTCCTCATGGTTGTCGGACATCACGCATTCTCCTCACTGGTTGCGCCGTCCAGCTCGAGGTCGAAAGCGCGGCTCGCCTCGCGGCTGGCGCAGGTCGCGGCAAAGGTGGCGCCGGTGGATTCCAGCACCGCCTCGCTGCCGGTGAGCTTCTCCCAGCGCCGGATGGTCACCTCGCAGTACTTCGGCTCCAGCTCGATCACCCGGGCGCGCCGGCCGGTTTTCTCCGCTGCAATCAGCGTCGAGCCCGACCCACCGAATGCATCGAGCACGATCTCGCCGCGGCGCGACGCGTCCTTGATCGCATCCATGATCATCGGAACCGGCTTGACCGTCGGGTGCATCGCAAGCTCCGAGTTCGCGCCGGTCTTGCTCGCGCCGCGATAGTTCCACACGTTGGTACGGTAGCGGCCGTTCTTCCCCAGCTCGACCGTGTTGAGGTGCGGCTTGGTTCCGACCTTCCATACGAATACGAGTTCGTGCTGGGAGCGGTAGAACGATCCCATGCCGGCGCTGTCCTTGGCCCACACGCACAGGTTCTGCAGCCCTGAGTAGACTGCCTCGCCGGCCTCGAGCATCTCACCCATATGGCGCCAGTCCATGCACTGGAAGTGGATTGCGCCGTTGATGCTGACTTGCGCCTCGTTGACGAATACTTCCTCGAGGAAGCCGGCGAACTCGCGCGGGGACATCTCGCCCGAGGCCATCGCGAACTCGTCGTGCTTCGTCCCGCCGAGGCCGTCAACGTGTCCGTCGATCCTCACGTTGTAGGGCGGATCGGAGAACACCATCCTGGCGAGCTCGCCCGGCATCAGCGCGCGATAGCTCGCCGCCGCCCGCGCATCACCGCACAGCAGGCGGTGCTCGCCCAGGAGCCACAGGTCGCCCGGACGGATCCAGCACTGCCCTGCCGGCAGAAGCTCGTCGAGGTTCTCGTCGTCGGCTGGCTCGTCTTCGCCGTCGCCGATTGCGAGATCGATCTCGGTGGTCGAGAACCCGGTGATCTCGAGATCGAAGTCGAGGTCGAGCGCCGACAGTTCGGCAAGCTCGATCTGCAGGATCTCGGGGTCCCACCCGGCGTTCGCCGCGATTTTGTTGTCGGCGAGCGCGTAGGCGCGCAGCTCCTCGGGGCCGAGATGGGAGAGGCGGATCACCGGCAGTTCGGTCATCCCGAGCTGCCGCGCTGCCTCGACCCGGCCGTGGCCTGCGACGATCTCCCCCTCGTCATTGATTAGGATCGGATGGGTGACCCCGAACTGCTCGAACGACCCCTTGATCTGTGCGATCTGCCGGTCCGAGTGGGTCCTCGCGTTTCGCCGTGCCGGTTTGAGCGCCGTCAGCGGCCACAGCTCCACCTTCGGGTGGCGGCCTTTGCCATCACCTGGAAACCTGTCAGTCATCTCATTCTGCTCCTTCAGCTGGATCCTGTTCGGTCCAGCAGTGCCTCGAGAAGCGCCGCCTCCGCCGGCATGCGCTGTTCAAGGGTCTTGCGCAGCGTCTCTGCCGCAGTGCTCCTGCTCATAATTGTAAGCCCGTCCTTTCCCTCGCGGCAGATCAGCGTGTCCCCTGCATTAATGCCATGCTCCTTCGTGTATTCACGAGGCAATCTGATTGCCCCGCCGGTTGTTACCTTAACCGTGTACACTTTGACGTCTTCCGATTCTTGGTCCCCGCCCGGCTGAGGGCGGTCGAGGAGACCGCTCCGCTTCAGGATGTTCTGGACGTACTGGTACTGAACTCCCATGAATCTCGCGATATCAGCGCGCTGTACACCCGTGCGGAACAGCACACGGATCTTTTCCGATTTGATATCGGTATGGGCGGTGAGCCGCTCCATTTCCTCGTGTGTCATTTAACCTCCCGTCGTCGATGATTCGTCGTCTAGTGTGTCTTGGTATGTCTTGGCAAGTGTCTTGTTGTGTGCACTCAAGGATGATTAGTCAGTGGCTGACCAATGCCTGCCACCGCTCTCCGAGACTGTGGAAACATTTGAAGAACAAACTTGCTACGCGGGACTCGCTGCGCCATTCCGTCCGAAATCGACCCAGAGCTGGTCGGCGATGAAAGGGGTTGCGTAATGCACGAGGTAGCCGGTGAGTTCGCAGCGGAGTTTCACCGGACCGGGCTCTCGATAGAGGAAGCCGTCGGTGAGCTTGGCGTGACCGAGCGCCAGATTCGCCGCTACCTTGCTGCCGAGTGCCGGATCCCCAAGCTGGTGCGCGAGCGGGTCACGGCGATCGCTGCGGCAAGGCTGCCGGAGCGTCAGGATCCGCCGGCCTTTCGCTTCGTCGACCTCTTCGCGGGCATCGGCGGTCTGAGGCTCGGGTTCGAGGCGATCGGCGGGCAGTGCGTCTTCACCAGCGAGTGGGACCGCTGGTCGCAGGAAAGCTATCGCCGCAACTTTCCCGAAGTGCCCGGTCACGTCATGGCCGGTGATATCCGCCCCTACGGCGTCGATCCTTCACTCATTCCGGGCTTCGACGTGCTGCTCGCGGGATTTCCATGTCAGCCGTTCTCACTTGCAGGCGTGTCGAAAAAGAACTCGCTGGGCCGCAAGCACGGTTTCGACGACGAGCATCAGGGCAACCTGTTCTTCGATATCGAGCGGATTATCCGCTACCACCGACCGGCCGCGTTCCTGCTCGAGAACGTCAAGCACCTCGAGCGTCATGACGCCGGCCGCACTTTCCAGGTCATCCGCCGCACTCTCGAGCAGGATCTCGGCTATACGATCGACTGGCGGGTGATCAGCTCGGCACCGTGGGTACCGCAGAAGCGCGAGCGCATCTTTATAGCCGGCTTCCGCGAGGATGTGGGGTTTAGCTTTGACGATTTCGACCGGATGGTCCCGCCGCAGGCGGAATGGCCGACGCTCGGCTCGATCCTCCAGTCGCACAACGAGGTCGATGCGAAGTACACGCTGACCCCGCGGCTCTGGCAGTACCTTCAGGATTACCGGGCCAAGCACGAGAAGGCCGGAAACGGGTTCGGCTACAGCCTGTTCGGTCCCGACGATGTCGCCCGCACGCTCTCGGCCCGCTACCACAAGGACGGATCGGAAATTCTGATCGCACAGAAGGGGACACGGCCGCGCCGGCTGACGCCGACCGAGTGCGCGCGGCTGATGGGGTTCGAACACGGTGACCGCAAATGGTCGATCTCGGTCTCCGACACGCAGGCCTATCGCCAGTTCGGCAATGCGGTTGCGGTCCCGGTGGTCGAGGCGGTGGCGAAGTATCTGGAGCCGCAGCTTACCGAGATGCTCGCCCGTGATCGCAATCCCGGAAGGCACCGCAAGGTTGCCTGACGTCGTTTCGCCCGAGGTCCGAAGCCGGATGATGGCGGGCATCCGGAGCACGAATACTCGTCCAGAAATGCTTCTCCGCAAGGGTCTCCATACGCTCGGCTGGCGCTACCGGCTTCACGGACGCGGCATCCCCGGGAAACCCGACCTCGTATTCCCCCGCAAGCGCGCTCTTATATTTGCGAACGGCTGCTTCTGGCATGGACATGCCTGTCATTTGTTCAAATGGCCGCAGAGCCGGCCCGAGTTCTGGCGGGAGAAGATCGCCAGCAATATCGCGCGTGACGAGCGCATCCGCGAACGCCTGCTCGCCGACGGGTGGCGGGTAGCCGAGGTGTGGGAATGCACACTGAAGGGCCGCGAGCGCCGGCCACTGCCGGGCGTTCTGGCGCAGATTGACGCGTTCCTGCGGAGCGAGGAGAAGTTCTGCAGTATCGGCGGCGGGACCCGGGTCGATGTGCCCCCGGCCGAAGCCGGGAGCCCCCGAGCCGATGCGGAATGTGAAAATTGAAACAAGACGACTGCCGGTTCCATGGAAAGCACCGCTTTCGCCTCCACGTGGTCGAGGAGTGCGCAGGCTGCGGGCACCGTCGGCGCCGCTCGCGCACGTCGCGTATCGCACTCTGGCTGG
Source organism: Tsuneonella sediminis (assembly GCF_051912845.1). Classification (NCBI taxonomy): domain Bacteria; kingdom Pseudomonadati; phylum Pseudomonadota; class Alphaproteobacteria; order Sphingomonadales; family Erythrobacteraceae; genus Tsuneonella; species Tsuneonella sediminis. Next base: position 706,284 of record NZ_JBNCBU010000001.1, read on the forward strand.
TGCCTGCTGCACTGTGGACGAACGCGCTCCTGCTGGCGGCGCTCGTCCTCGGCTGACGTTACTTGCGGGATTGCGGGACCGGCCGGCGCTATTCGCCGGCCAGCCCTGGTCCTCAGCTCTTCTTCCGGCGACCGCGCGCCTGTCCCGGCTTGCGGCCGAGACCGATCTTCTTCGCCAGATCGCGCCGTGTCTCGGCGTAGTCGGACGCCACCATCGGATAGTCGCCTGGAAGATTCCAGCGCTCGCGATACTCGTCGGGCGTCATCCCGTGCTCGGTCATCAGGTGACGCTTGAGCATTTTCATCTTCCTGCCGTCCTCGAGACAGACCAGGTGATCCTTCCTGACCGATGAGCGGATCGAGACGGCAGGATCGGGACGCGGCTCTTCTTGCTCAGCCGAACCCGAAAGCCCGGCCAGCGCCTGATATACGCTGCCGATGAGCGCCGACACCTGATCAACACTGACGCTGTTATTGCTGACGTGGGCAGAGACGATATCGGACGTGAGCGTGATAAGCGTCTCTGCGTCCATCTGTTCTGTGCTATCCATATGCCTCTCTTGCGGTCGTTTATTCGTGCTCAAGAGCAGAAGGCGGCTGACCTGTCACCCGCGAATGTATTTCCGTCGATGCATTTAGGGATCTGCGCGTCGGGCGCGCCGGATCTTGGCCGGATGAAACGGTCTCGTTGGCCCATTATCACAAGCTTATCCGGATTTGCGGTATCCTTAATAAAAGAGTGGCATCCAGCGACTATAACTCTTTCTCAGCTGGCCCCATTAATGCTTTGCGGAACCTGGCCTGCCCATCGTCCATGGCTTCTTGCGGAGTCGCTGAAGGCGGAGAGCCATGGATACCGCAGATAATATTTCGCGCGCAAAGGCGCTGGTCGACAGCCTTTCCCACGCCGAGCTTGCCTTCCTGCGCAGGCTCGCTGAAGGCCATTCGCGGAACGCCATCGCTGATTCCCTCGACCTCTCCACAGATGAGGCAACCGGACTGAGAAGCTCGATGATGCGCAAGCTCGGCGCTTCCGTCACAGCCGACGCTGTGCGCATCGCCATCTACGCGCGCCTGTGAGTTTTCATTCCTGCGAGAGTCCGGCAGGGTCGCGCCATGACCCTCACCTTCAACGCCATTCTCGACAGCTACGGCATCGACCCGGCCGACACCCGTCTGCTGAGACACCAGGTGCCGGCATCTCGAAGTAGGACGCTCTACACCCTCTGGCGTGACGACCACGACGCGTTCCTTGCTTACCAGAGCATCCAGACCGAGCGGAACCGCTCCCGCCTTGCCTCGCCGTTCTGGGCAAGCTTCGTGGTGACGCCTGCCGGGTCCTCGATGTTCGCCGGGCTCTACGCGGTTCAGCGGGTCGGCACCTGCCCTGCCGGCGCGACCGATCCGCTCGACGGCCACGACGTCACCGGTCTGGATCTCTACCGACAGGAGCTCGTCGCAGCCTCTGCCGGCGACGTCGGCCGGGTGTTCATCGACTGGGGCAGCGGAATCCGCTCGTGGGCGCAGGTCGCTGCGAGGCAACCGAAGCCGGTCGTCGAGATCGCCCGCAGCTTTCAGGAGGAGGCGTTCCCCGGCTACACCCGCTTCTTCGGCAGGCTGTCGGAGATCGAGGCGCTGCCGGCGGGATGGCTGGCGGCGCTGGGCGCGGCCCGCGGCATCTATCTGCTGACCTGCCCGCGTACCAAAGAGCAGTACGTCGGATCGGCGACCGGTAGCGACGGCTTTCTCGGGCGCTGGCTCGAATACGTGCGCACCGGCCACGGCGGTAACCTCGGCCTGCGCAGCCGCGATCCGTCGGACTATCAGGTCTCGATTCTGGAGGTCAGCGGCAGCTCGGCGACGGTCGAGGACATCATCGCCACCGAGCAGCTGTGGAAGGCGAAACTGCAGAGCCGCGAGATGGGCCTCAACCGCAACTGAGTCAGCCGCGCTGTTCGCGCCGCGGCCACCCCAGCCTCGCCAGCTTCTCCCCGAATGCGATCGCCAGTTCTGCGAGCATCGGCCGTGGCGGGAGGCTCAGGTCGACACCGATCGCGCCCTCGCTCTGCCATTTGCCCCACAGGCGCTCCATGCAGACCGTGATCCACAGTTCGAGCGCGGAGCCCTGCCACTCGCCGGTGCGCTCGGCGCTCGCGCGCATGGCGATCGCCACCTCCCCGGGATCGTCCAGTCCGGCATCCTCGGCCAGCGCATAGGCGTCGACCATCGCGCCCAGTTCGCCGGCTTCCTCCCAGGTGAGGGTTCGGTCCGGAACAAGGCCCGGGTCGAGAGCAACATCCCGGCGGGCCAGATTATCGACCAGGATGCGGTCGTAGGCCGCCTCGCTCTGGCCGAACATCGCGATCGCGAGCTCGCGCATCGTATCGATCCGCCTGAACATGCCCCTCGGGATCCGGCGCAGCCCCGGACGGACCTTCTTTTCGCCGGTCGCATCGGCGCGGCTGTGCCGCACCGAGCGGTCGCCCGTATCCGGCAGCGGCGCGCCGGGGGCGCCGCCGAACCACAGGAAAGAGCCGGGCTCGAGCGTATCGGGTTCGACGACAATCCACACCACGCAGCCGCCGGGCTTGCGCGCCAGCGCGAGCTGGACATCGACGCTCGCACGGGCCCCCGAGGCTCTGGTGGCCTTGAGCTGTACATGCCGCAGCACCCCGTTGGCCTCGATCACGAGATCGTAGCCGAACGCGTCGAACTCGGCCCTCAGGACCTCGAACGGCATTTTCAGATCGAGCAGCAGCGTGCGCGAGAGCTCGGCGAGAAAGACGTGCTCCACCACCTTCTCGCGCAGCACCGAATGCTCGGGGGACCAGACGTCGAACACGGACAGGACCCATGCTTGCAGGGGCAGCCAAGTCAACGGGAATAGTGACTATAATCCCTAGAGGTTCGTCGCCGGCCGGTCTCCATGCTGGCCGATGGACTGGAACCGGATCGTCGGCATCAACGTGCGCCGCCTGCGGAAAGAGCGCGAGCTCACCCAGGAGCAGCTCGCGCACGAGGCCAGATCGATCTGACCTATGTCGGCGGGATCGAGCGCTGCCGCCGAAATCCCTCTGTGGCCGTGCTCGGGCGCATTGCTGCAGCTCTCGGCGTGCACCCGCGCGAGCTGTTCGAGGAGCAGGACTAGCCAAGCTTCGCCCGTAACGGTGACCGCTCGCATGGGAATGCGGGGCGGCGGAGCGATACTAGAGCAGGTTCTGCTGTCGCAGCCCGATTCCTGTCGCGCCCGCAGGCAGCCGGGAGGCCAGCTCGAGGAATCCGCCGATGTCGAGCAGAGCCCTCTGCTGGGCAGGGCGGTAGGACTCGTGGATGCCACGCGGCACCACCAGTTGCAGCTGCTCCTTCGCCATTTCGTCGGTCTGGGCCGTCGAGATTCCGGGCTCCAGTGTCAGCAGGTGTTTCGTTCGAATCTTGTCAGCCTCGGCGAGCACCTGGCGCCAGCGATCCTTGCAGCTGGTCTTGACCCCCAGCATCAGCATATCGGCATCGGGAAACGCAGGGTCGTGGTACTCGGCCTCGCCCGGGAACAGGAAATCCGGCCCGTTGCGCTTCTCGGTCGTCGCCTCGCGAGTGTGGCGGATGCTATGGACCTCGAGCAGCGCCTCGACGTGGTGTCCGAGGGCATAACCGGCCCGCGACTTGCGCCGGTTCTGCACCCCCAGCGAGTAGGAGATGAACGCGTCGACGTCCGCGACCCCGTCGGCCACGAATCCCTCGCGCAGGCGCTCGCCCACGATGTGGCGCTCGTAGGTGAGGAATAGCCGTTCCTCCAGGTCCATCCACGCCAGCAGCGCCTGATCGGGATCTCCTAAAGGATCGAGATCCTCGCAGGCCCGCCGCGCGAACTCCGAGAACCGGCGGGTCGAGGGCAGGCCCTTCGGAAACGCCTTCAACAGCCGCTCGAGCCAGTCGTCGTCGGCTGCCTCGACCTCGATCCCAATGAGCTCGAGAACCATGCGCGCGGCGATGTCGAGCGCGCGCCCGCTCTCCTCGCGCAGGTCACGCTGGAACAGGTCCTGTCCGCCGACATCGAGTCCGAAGAGCCACAGCAGCTGCTGCTCGATCGAGCTCCCGGCACGGCACAGCAGCGCAAGCAGCATGCCCTCGCGGTCCATGCACATGAACAGGGTGTCGCCGTCGCTCGCGCGATAGACGACGTCCTCGACTGCCACCGGGTAATAAAGCCGGTATTCGGGACCGCGATGCGATTTGCCGCGGCGGCTGTCGTACCAGGTGCCCTCGCTCGCGATGACCAGCGGTGGCTCCTCGTCAGTGAGCCAGACGTATTTCACGGGGACGTGAATGGTCTCAGCCGGTGTGCCGAGGAACGCACGGAAACTATCGACGCCCTGGAACTCGTGGCTGCGGGAGACGGCAGGATCGATCTCGGTGCCGGTCACGGTCTTCACGCCCGCGCCGGTGAAGTACTGCGATAGCGAACCTGCGTGCATCCCTCCTCCTGGCTGGTCAGGTAGCAGATCGTGTCGGGATTCACAGTAGCGGGAAGCGGGATTTGGGCCGAAAGGGGAACTTCCGCTCACTGCGGGCCAAGCGCTAAAGTTGGACATCTATCGAGCTCAGTTGTCGGCAGGGAACGGGGCGCTCAAAGAGCCATTGAGGCTCTAGTGCCCAGCTCATTCTTGTCCACGCGCAGCATGCTTCTCGCCATCTTCATGCTGATGGCGGGTAACGGCGTGATGTCGACCCTCGTCAGCTTGCGGCTCGAGAGCACAGGATCTCGAGCCGGCCTGATCGGCTTGGTGGCGACATCCTGTTTTGTCGGGCTGACGATTGGGTCTTTACGAGTTTCACCAGTCATTCGCCGGGTCGGTCAAATCCGCACCTTCGCCGCGGCGGTGTCGCTACTTTCCGCCAGCACTCTTGCATACGCAGTTTTCGAGAACGTCGGCCTTTGGGCGCTGCTGCGCTTTGTCGACGGACTGTGCGTAGCAGCCGTCTTCGTTTGTTTGGAGAGCTGGCTGAATGACCGAGCTGAGCCCAAGACACGCGGCTTGATTCTGGCCGCCTACATGATCGCTTTGTATGCCGGGCAATCGATTGCGCAGTTTCTGCTCAACCTGGACGGATTCACCGCAGCACCATTTCTCGCGTCCTCGCTCTTGGTGTCCCTGTCTGTCCTGCCCATTGCGCTGACTCGCATGGAAGAGCCTGCTGTCACCCGGAAGACCCCGCTCTCCGCCCGGGGACTCTATGCTGCCTCACCGCTAGGAGTGGTCGGGTGTGGCATGACGGGCCTCATGCTCGGCGCGTTCTACGGGTTGGGAGCCGTCTACGCCCGTCGCCTAGGATTGGAGCTGTCCGGAACGGCGCTTTTTATGAGCGTAGTGATCGCTGGCGGTGTGGCTCTGCAATGGCCGCTCGGTTGGCTGTCGGACCGATTCGATCGGCGAACTGTCATCGTTGGTACTCTGGCAGGCGCGGCGGTCGTCTGCGGCGGCCTTGCTTCAACCACGAATGCCGGAGCCATACTGTTGATCTTCGGATCTTTGTTCGGAGGCCTGAGCTTTGCCCTCTATCCGCTGTGCGTGGCGCACACCAACGACCACCTGAATGCGGAGCAGCGAGTCAGCGCAAGCGGCGGACTGGTGCTCACATACTCGATCGGCGCTGCGGCGGGCCCCACTGCCGGCGCTGGACTGATGATGGCCGCGGGGCCCGGAGGCTTGTTTATGTTTATTGGCGCTTGCGCCGCGCTTACTTTCATCTTCGCGCTATGGCGGCAATTCCGCCGCGAAGCTGTCCCCAGCGAACTCCAGCAGCCGTACCAGATTCTTCCGCGCACCACGCCCGCGGCTGCCGAGCTAGACCCGCTGCCCCGACCGCGCGAATAGCATCTGCGCTAGCAAGGCTGACGCATCCTGAATGTATGAAAGTACCGCTTCGGTTGCTGCGGCCGGCGGGGCGCGCTTCTGCTTCTTGCAACCGACCGGGCCGCACCGCGTTCGACTAACGTAACCGCGCACCTACAGGGAGGCATCTTGTCCGACCCCGTTCTGAAGGAAGCCGCTCCGCTGGAGGACAGCGCACGCATCCAGGTCAATCCGCCGGTCTTCTACATATCGGCAGCGCTCATTCTCGCATTCGCGGCCTTTGGCGCCATCTTCGCTGAGCCAGCGGCAGTGCTGTTCGCGCGCGTGCAGGCCCTCATCATCGCGGACTTCGGCTGGTTCTATGTCGCCGCCGTCGCCGGATTTCTGGTGTTCGTCATCTATCTGATGATCAGCCGGCACGGCGACGTAAAGCTCGGCCCCGACGAGAGCGAACCCGATTACAGCTATCTGTCATGGTTTGCGATGCTTTTCAGTGCCGGGATGGGCATCGGCCTGGTCTTCTTCGGGGTGGCGGAGCCGATCCAGCACTATGCGGCTCCTCCGGTCGGCGAGGCAAGAACGATAGAGTCGGCGCGGCAGGCGATGGTGCTGACGTTCCTTCACTGGGGGCTTCACGCCTGGGCCATCTACATCGTCGTGGGCCTGGCGCTGGCCTATTTCTCCTTTCGCCGCGGCCTTCCACTCGCGCTGCGTTCGCCGCTTTATCCGCTCATCGGGCGGCGAATCTATGGGCCCATTGGCCACTCGGTCGACATCTTCGCGGTCATCGGGACGATGTTCGGGGTCGCGACCTCGCTCGGTCTCGGCGTTCTCCAGGTGAACGCGGGCTTCGACTATCTTTTCGGAATTCCCGTGTCGGTCTCGACGCAGCTGCTGCTCATTGCCGGGATTACCGCCATCGCCACCGTGTCGGTCTTCCTGGGTCTCGAAAGGGGCATAAAGCGCCTGTCGGAGCTCAACATCATCCTCGCGGTCCTGCTGCTCGCGTTTGTGCTGTTCGCGGGTCCGACGATTTTCTTGCTCGATGCATACCTGCAGAACATTGGCGCCTATCTCGACAGTCTCGTCCAGCGAACCTTTCGCCTCTACGCCTACGAGCCAAACCCGTGGCTGGGTAGCTGGACGTTGTTCTACTGGGGTTGGTGGATCGCCTGGTCTCCCTTCGTCGGCATGTTTATCGCTCGCATTTCACGGGGCCGAACCATCCGCGAGTTCATCAGCGGCGTATTGCTCGTGCCGGTACTCTTCAGCTTCCTCTGGATGACGGTCTTCGGCAACACGGCGATCTCGCTCGATATGAGCGGCGTCGCGCCGATCTCGGAGACCGCGCTGACCAATCTGCCGGTGGCCCTTTTCGAAACGCTGGCGGCGCTTCCTTTCGGCACGATCACCTCGTTCATCGCCACGCTTCTGGTAATTACCTTCTTCGTAACCTCGGCGGATTCGGGCGCGCTGGTCATGGATACGATCACCTCCGGCGCTGCCGAGAATCCGCCCGTGTGGCAGCGCATCTTCTGGGCGGTCTGCGCTGGAGGCATCGCGGGCGTGCTTCTTCTGGCCGGTGGGCTGGAAGCGCTGCAGACCGCCGCAATCGCCAGCGCTCTACCGTTCGCGGTTGTCATGATCTTCATCTGCTTTGGTCTTTTGCGGGCGTTGCAGCTCGAGAAGGCCGGCTCAACGATCGATCTTTCAAGCGCAGAGATCACTGCCGCCGATCCCGAACTTAGCTGGCAGCAACGGCTGACGTCGCTCATGCAGCATATGGATGCCGAGCAGATCGCCAGCTTCATTCGCTCGACCGCCAAGCCAGCGCTCGAAGCGGTGGACGCCCGGATGCGCGAAAGTGGTTTCTCCCCTGAACTGACTGAACAGCCCGACCGGTTGGATCTGAAGATTCCACACGGGGAAAGGGGCGTATTCTGCTACACGATCCGCTCCAGAAGCTTCCTCTCGCCGAGCTTCGTATGGGTGGAATCGCGTACAATCCACGAGGGAGAACAGCGGCATTATCGGGCGATGGCGCACAGCTCGGAAGGCGATCAGCCCCACGATGTCACCGGCTTTACGGAAGATCAGCTCATCAATGACCTGCTCAATCGTTATGCCCGCTTTCGCCAAACCCGACGCATGACATGATGATGGCAAAGATAATCAACGTCGATTTCGGACACGCATCGCGGTGTCGCAGTTCAACGGCACCACGGCGAAGCGATGACAGTTTCGTCGGGCGCCTTGGCGGTATCACCATCGCGGATTTTGCCGATCGCCCCGGCCTGGAACTTGGCCCACAACGAGAGTGTGAGTGCCAGCGCTGCGTCTCTGACTTCGAAAAGATGAGACACAGTTTCTCTGATGGGACCGAGCGACTGCCTTTGCTCAGCTCCCTGACAGCTTCTGGGCCGATTGCTGATATTCCGCTTCTGGGCAACCGGATGTGCGAAGCAGACTTTCAGCAAGCGGCTTCACCCCAACGCCTTCCTCGCTGAGCAAGTGCATTTGGAGCTGCAGTCGATGGCAATCCCTAGAACGACGGGGTAGTGATGCATCGACATGACAGCGGACATAAAAATCGAAGCGAGTACCGAAGGAAGCGGATCAAAGCTCTTGCTGGTTCATGGGCTGGGGGGCAGTCGCGAGTCTTGGTCGCCGATCATTCCCTTTCTGGCCAGACAAAGAGAAGTACTCACGATCGACTTGCCCGGGCACGGCGACACAGCCGTGCGCGCCGATAGCGGAACCTTCGCTGGCTTAGCCGACGATTTGCAAGAATATGTTGAGCAAAACGGGCTCACTTCCATTGATGTTGCGGGCTTCTCGCTCGGCGGGAGGCTGGTGCTCGAGATGGCGCGCCGCGGCTGTGTAGGAAATGTCTTCGCTCTCAATCCGGGCGGTTTCTGGCGGGGCTGGGAGCGGACGTATTTCAAGTGGACCCTTACTGCTTCGCAAAAGCTGTTGCACGCACTGAAGGACCAACTGGGAACGCTAAGCAGGTCGTCGGTTTCGCGGACTGCGCTGCTTGCTCAACTTTCGGCGCGGCCTTGGGCGCTCGAAGAAACTATGGTCAAAAAGGAACTCGTCTTGTTTGCCGAAACACCAACGGTCGTTCCGTTGATCAAAGATTTGGCGAGCGGCCCGGCACAGTCAGGGCCCGCATCACCGCAAGCTGGGCGCATCACCATCGCCTGGGGCGAAAAAGATCGCTTGTGTCCACCCCGTCAGGCCTCCCGTGCCCGTGCGGCGTTTCCCCAGGCCGCGTTCCACTGGATCAAAGGCAGCGGCCACTATTCGATCTGGGACAAGCCAAGAGATGTCGCAGACATGATCCTCGAAGGCACTGGACCCAACTAAATCCGCTTTTGGGCCGCCACCCGACTGCCCGCTTTTAGCTAAGTGGGCGAGTAAGCGGACATACGTGCGCAGATCGGCGATGTCGGCAATCGCCATCATAACCGATATTCGCAGCACCCGAAGCTCGTCCTGAAATCCGACCTGCATTCATCCGCGGCGCGCGGCTTAATGACGCCCCCAAGCCGCTATGTCTTCTTGCCGAAGAACACCTGACGCGCCTCGTCCTCGTGAAGGTCAAATTGTGCGGTGTGATACTGTGACGGCCGCACAGCGTCCGAGGTCATCTTAAATGGCAGTTCGTCGATGCAAATCTCTGAGATCAAGGCGGAGAAATCCTTGTCGTAGCAGTCCGCCAACACCTTCAGGTTAGTAGACGGGAAGCTCTCCTTAAACTCCTTGTTGAACGGTGGCTGGAAGTACCGGATTAGGGACGCTTCGTAGAGAGTTACGCGCTCGGCATCGGATGTCCCGAACAACTTGTCCAGGCCCGCTGAAATGCGGGCACTTCCGTCCTCCTTATTCTCGGCCCACGGGTTCATGAAGGTGATCATGCGATTGCCCGGTTCGATCTCGAGCATGAGCAGCGTGAGCCGGCGATCAGACGGCACGCCTTTGACCGAGATCCTCTGCAGGGTCTCATGCTTAAGCAGCCGGTCGAGGGCGTTGCGCGACCCATCCTTTCCGTAAGCCTGCCCAATGTAAAGGACATCGAAGCGGATCGCATCTTGTTCGTCGTTGAGCCGTCGCGCTATCTCTTCTTCGGTGGGCGCCCAGTAGTCATCACCGTTCTTGATGAACGACCCTCGCTCGGTCTCGACGATCTCAACGCCGTCGGGCATCGGCCAGGCGAGTTCATGGCGTTTGCCAGCAACGAGTATACTGATGACAAGCCGTCCATCCTCAAGGCGATGATCAACGATCTCCATCGCTGGCATAGTGCCGATGACGTAGATATGGCAATTTGCGAGCCGCGGCTTGAACGCGGCCACAATCTCCTCCTCGTAGATCCCGAAGGCAGGCATGAGCACGAAGCTCGTCGCATACATGTTGAGGGCATGTTCGATGTCGAACTGCTTGCCCCTGAACAGCCCCGCGGGATCGCCCTTCGGTTCTTTGTCAGGTTTACCTTCCGCCATTTACTGATCCTACCTTTGCTTGGCTGCCTGCCCGGAGCAAGCCACACGGCATCCATAAAGTTGGCTCATCCTCGAGCACGCGCGAACCGCCCGCTCAACGTAATCAGCTAAAGAAGGCAGTCGATGCCCAAAGTCGCCAGTCCACTTGTGGTCGCCAGTTGACTGGCCGCTCTCGGCAGCCACGGGTTTGTTCCCGCCATTCAGGAAGCTCCTAGAAGGTAAACAAACCGCATGTTCAAGGCCGTTGTGGTCTCTCGGCAAGATCCAAGTCCAAGTTTCGTAGAAACTGTAAGTAAATTCGGTTAGACCCCTCGCACGAATTTAGGGGCGGTGCGTGGTTGGCGTGATGTTAAGTCCATACAGTAGCAAGCCGAAACGCCTGCTCACCCAACTAGCAATCGACGAAACGTCAGTGCCGGCGAGTGCCAGCTACTGCGCCGGATTCGAGTTGCAGGCTTGGCGCTGTGACAGCTTCGCAGATCACCTCATAGAGTGGATAGCGGATTACGCTCTTAAAGAGGATGAGCTGCGCGTAGATCACGGCAACATGTATATTCGGCTCCGCGAGGCAGCTGTTCGCGTCTATCGAAGTGAGAACTACAAGCAGCGCGGGGAAGTCGGAGAGATCGTATTGCACGCGATTTGCCGCGATTTTTTTAACACCGTGCCATTCGCGCCGCGTGTATTCTATCTGACCTCATCAAACGACGTCGTGAAGTCGTTCGACTTGGTCCATGTTCGTGATCTGCCAGATGGTGGCTTTGAACTATGGCTCGGCGAGGCAAAGTTCTACCGAAGCGCTATCGAGGGCATCAAAGCCGCAATTGATTCCGTCACGGAGCATATTGATCAAGGCTTTCTCAAGAACGAGAAGCTGTTGCTTGGGCCCCAAGTGTCAAAGTCACTCGCTCATTACCGAGAGATCCGGGACCTGCTATCTGTCCAAACGTCACTCGACGACTTGTTCAAGAATGCGGTGTTCCCTATTTGTATCACATGTGATAGCAAGGCGACTCAGTCGCACGAGACGTTTTGCAAATCCTATACGGAAGCTGTTGGAGCCGAGTTGTCGGAGCTGGTCAGCCGGCTCCGAGAGTCCGGACTTACCGAGAAGATCAGAATCATGCTGATTTACGTCCCATTGGGGTCAAAGGGAACGCTTGCGGACGCTTTTGACAGTCGCCTGAAGGGACTTTGTCCATGAGCATGGCAGCGATTGACTGGCAAGCCGTTGAAACGCTCTCGGGTGAGCCACTAAAGCAACGGGTGTTCTCAATCCTCCGCCAAGCGGCATTGGCGATCAATGGAACAGAGACCGACGACCCGCACCTGCTAGAGGTGGTACCCAGGCTTGCCGAACTGCTTCCCAAGCATGAGGAGCTGAAGACGTTCCGTGAGGCATATAGCGCGCTCGCGCGGGCCACCGGGCTGTGGAACTACATTGATAAAGAGACCGCCGACTTGGCAGATCGTGTAGTGGCCGAGACCGTAACCGTTCCCGAACTGGAAGGCCTTACCCTCCACCGGGAGCAAATGGCCGCGCTCAATGATCTGTTTGAGGGCAAGAATCTCATCTTGAGCGCCCCGACCAGCTTCGGGAAAAGCCTCCTCATTGATGCACTGCTTGCGTCCGGCCGTTATAAGCGGGTAGCGATTGTTCTCCCGACGATCGCTCTCTTAGACGAGTTTCGGCGTCGCTTGCGGAGGCGCTTCCGGGAAGCGTTCAACGTAGTCATGCATCCTGGGGACAAGCCAGGAGAGGGTCCGATTGTCTTCCTTGGCACCCAAGAGCGGCTCATCAACCGCACGGACTTGGGTACGTTAGATCTAACCGTGGTGGACGAGTTCTATAAGCTCGATCCAAACCGCCGCGACGAGCGAAGTGTCACGCTCAATGCGGCCGTTTACAAACTTCTGGGGCGCTCGCGTCAATTCTTCTTCCTCGGTCCTAATATCGACGGGGTTCAAGTCTCACCAGATGGAAGGTGGAAGTTTGAGTTTCTGCGGACTCGGTTCTCGACGGTCGCAGTGGACACGTTCGACCTGACGGCCATCAGTGACAAGCACGCTAGGCTCTTCGACGAGGTTGGCGACGACACCAACTGGCCCGCACTGGTTTTCGTGTCTTCGCCTGACAAAGCCAACAGGCTGGCGGCAGAAGCTGCCGAGCAAATGGCGGTATCGGATACGAGCACCCCATTCTCCGAGTGGTTGAGAGAAAATGTGGGAGCGGGCTGGCCACTCGTGAAGGCAGTAGAATACGGGTTTGCTATTCACCATGGGCGAATTCCACGTGCCATCGCTTCTCAGATGGTAAGAATGTTCAATACGGGTGACCTGCCTGTCCTTTTCTGCACGTCAACGCTGATCGAGGGCGTAAACACCGCTGCGAAGACGGTTTTGATCTTCGATAAGACGATAAGCCGTTCCAGGTATGACTTCTTTACCTTCGCGAACATCCGGGGTCGGGCGGGGAGGCTTGGTCAGCACCATATTGGTCGCGTTTTCCTGTTTAACTCACCCCCAGAACCTGAGCTCACCGAGGTCTCGCCTACTCTTTTTGGGGACGATGACGCTGCTCCCGATGATTACGTTGTCCATCTCGATGAAGATGACACCAGCAGCGAAATTGACGATCGAGTGGCGGCGCTCAGAACTGCGTTGAATCTCGACACCTCCGGGCTTCGCCTTGCGGCGGCGGTAGGGCTTGACACCGCCATGGCGTTGAAAGGGGCTGTAGCGGCAGCATTGCGCGGCCGGCGCTCGATCATCTGGTCTGGAATGCCTCGCTACGAGCACATCGCAGCAGTCAGTACGCTTATATGCTCAGTTCGGTCGGCGCGTGAGTTCGGCGCTTTCTCAGACAAGCAGTTGACCCTTTTCATCAGTCGCCTGCGGCATGCGAATACGATGCGCTCCTTCCTCCTAGAGTATGATCAAGGATTTCAAGGCGACCGCGTTGGACATGATAACGTTTTTAAGTTTCTTCGCGCGTGCGAATATGGGCTTCCACAGCTATTCTCGGTAGTGGAGATGTTCCTGAAGGCGGAGGGGCACCACGTCGACTACAGCCTCTTTCTCCACGATTTGAGCCGGTGGTTTCGTGCAGAGGAGCTGAAGAATCTGGATGAGGAAGGAATTCCTATCCAGATTTCCGAAAGATTCTATCAGGAGGGCGACGATAGGTCCGCGTTGACGGAAAGGCTCACGCTGGTGGCGCAGTCTTCTACTTCGGACTTGACGGAATTCGAGCGCAGCTGGGTGACGGCGGCTCTTGATCTTCAGGGGAAGGCCGGCGCATCCGACATGTGATGTAGAGCGCACGCTGCTGCACCAACAACTTTGCGCTAAGAACTGCCCAAACGACCCACGAGGGCTGCTCGACGCAGCCTTACGACAGAGGACCCGAACGTCTGCTTGCAGGCGATAGTAGATTGGGTCTGAGCGTCGGGGTTCGGGGCGCAAAGCGGCCATTCACTTGGGCACTTCCCACCACCCGGGCCACTCAACCTTGCCCGGCGCGCGCGTATTGGCAAAAACCTCGCGTTGCTCCTCGATTGATAACTGCTGCCGCCCCATTCGGGCCAACGCGGCCTCGACGATCCAGGGATTGAGCTCCCACCGAACTCTGCTTTCGTCCCGCGGATACTTCTTCGTCGCGATCCCCAGCGCGTCGATAATCGTCTCGATACCCAGCCTGATGAACGAGATGGTGATCACTTCTTGTCCGGATGGGCCACTGTCCTGACGGGCAGCACGCGCCTTCTCGATAGCCTCAAGTGAACTACGTGCTGCGGCGCTGTCGCCAGCCAGCCCCTTTTGCGTGAGCTGCAAAAGAAAGGCCTCGGCGGCCGTTACGCGACGCTCACGTCCGTCCTCCCGTATCGTGACCATCTGCCCGAGGATTGCATCGTGGGGTATTTCGCGCTTGCGGTTGCGGGGCCGCCCCCGGGGATTGCCGGATTGACCCCTGCGGAACCGGGTCGCTGTCGGGGGCCGACCATACCCGACATCCTCGTGTGCTTCGTCTTCGATCTCTTGTTCGGTCACGCCGAACTACCCCGCGGCCAACGCAGCGCATCAGCGTCAAGCGTGAAGAACTTGATGTCGGACACCTCGCGGTCCGTGTATTTTCGTCGGCCTGGACGGCTCAGCCCAGCCTGCGTCGCCCAAGTCGCAATGCGGAGTGATTGGTCGGTTTTCTCTGACCATTTGGGATCATGCTCGGCAATGCCGAGGATCAGCAGTGCATCGCGCAAGTTGTCGGAGCTGTACTCGTGCACCACCCTCATCGATCTCACGGGCGCTGGCGACATCTTCGCCAGCGCCACCTCGCGCTTCTCGATCATCTTCAGCACCTTGCGGATCGCCATCTTGCTACCCTTGAGCGCAGCCTGGTAGGTCTGCAGTTCGAGGGCCTCCTCGATCGTCAGCTCCCGCTCCTTTCCGCCCTGGGTGACCGTGAGCGTCTTGTCGAACACGATGTCGAACGCCGAGACGTGCGGCCGCCGCTTCTTCGGACGGCCGGCAGGATTGCCCGAGCGGCCCTTCACGAACCGCGTGTCGCCGCGTCGGCTCATGCTGCCTCGTCTCGGCTCTCTCGGTGGATGAGCTGCGGCTCCTTGCCGGTGATCTCGGACCAACGGGTCATCGCGAGATCGACATAAGCCGGGTCGATGTCGAGCCCGCGGAACCGTCGCCCGACACGCTCGGCTGCGATCAGGCTGGTGCCCGAACCGAGGAAGATATCGAGCACCAGCTCGCCCTGCCGGGTGACGTCGCAGATCGCGTCGGCGACCATCGCGACCGGCTTGACCGTCGGATGAAGCGCGAGGTCCTCGCGCCGGCTGCCGCGCATTGAGTTGACGCTCGGGTAATCCCACACGTTGGTGCGGTTGCGGCCGTGCTTGCCCAGCTAGACCGCGTTGGTATGCGGCGCATCGCCCACCTTGTAGACGAACACCATCTCGTGCTTCGAGCGGTAGAGCGATCCCATCCCTGCGTTGCTCTTGTTCCACACGCATATGTTGAGGAGATCCGAGTAGACGCCTGACACCGATGCGGTCACGTCGTCCATGTGGCGCCAGTCCATGCAAACGAAGTGGACCGCGCCCTCGCGCGATACCGACGCGCAGGCGCCGAGCGTGTCGGCAAGAAAAGTCCGGAACTCGGCCGTGCTCATCTCGCCCGAGGCCATCGCGAACTCACGGTGGCGGCCCTTGGCTTCGGCATGGCCATTGATCTTCACGTTGTAGGGCGGATCGAGGAACGCGCAGTCGATCCGTTCGCTCTCGCCGACAAGCCGAGCGAGGAAGTCGTGGTCGCGGCCATCGCCGCTCGCGACGCGGTGCTCACCGAGCTGCCAGATGTCCCCGGGCAGCACGCGCGGCGCTTCGGGTACTGCAGGGATGACTTCGTCATCGGGATCGGGGGTGTCGCCCAGCACGACGTCGATCTCGCCTGCGCTGAACCCGGTCAGCGAGAGGTCGATGTCGATCTCGGGTAGCGAGAGATCAGCGAGCTCGAGCTTGAGGATTTCGAGGTCCCAGCCCGCATTGAGCGCGATCTTGTTGTCGGCGAGGCGCAGCGCTTTCTTCTGCGCTTCGCTCAGCCCGGCAAGCTCGATCACCGGGACCTCGGCCAGGCCCATTTCCTTCGCCGCGCGCAATCGGCCGTGCCCGGCGATGATGTTCCCCGCCTCGTCGGCGAGTACCGGGTTGGTGAACCCAAACGCAGCGATCGACTGGACGATCTGCTCAATCTGCCGTTTGGGATGTGTGCGCGCATTGCGGGGGTCGGGGATCAGGCTCGCGAGCGGCCTATAGACCACTTCGAGCGGGCGATGGGCAGACGGATCTGCCACTTGTGCTGATACAGTCATGCAAGAACAATACTGGAACACGTATCCCCTCGTAAGGCTGAACGAATTACCGCTTGGGGATAACGCGGTGGAGTACGCTTTCGACTGGACTGTCACGGTGACCTGAGCATTGCTGCGTCCACGCCCGGCATCCCGGGCTCGCGCCGGTAGCGGAGGTCAGTTCCGGCCCCCGCGTGAGACCGGAGAACTACGATGACCAGCAGTACCTCGTCGCCCGCAAGAAAGCGGCGCATGGCACGCGAACCGCAAGACGCAGCCGCAATGAACTCAGCAGCCGCAAAGCTGCCCTCGCGCCTCGACATGCTCGAGCATCTCCTGACCGAAGACGGTGGGACGACCATCACGGCAATGGTCGAGGCGACCGGATGGCAGCAGCACTCGGTCCGCGGCGCGATGGCCGGCGCCCTCAAGAAGAAGCGCGGCCTCGTCATCACCTCTGAGAAGGTCGACGGCGTGCGCCGCTACCAGGCGAGCAAGCCCTCATGAGCCGCGATGTCGCGCAAGCCGTGGTCGAGATCGGGACCATGGACTTGGAACAACTGCGTACCGAGTGGAGGCGGCGCTACGGCGCCCCTCCCCGGCTTCGCTCGGTGTCGATTATGCGCCAGCTAGTCGCCTGGCGCGTGCAGGTCGAGGCGTTTGGCGGGCTCGATACCGATACGCGCAAGGCGTTGGCGCGGACCGGCGCCGCTGCCCCCGAGGGCCAGCATCTTGGCGTCGGAGCACGGCTCACCCGCAAGTGGAAGGGCCGCACCGTCGAGGTCGTAGTTGAGGAGCGGGGTTTCCGCTTCGAGGACCGGCTGTTCCCGAGCCTGTCGGCCGCCGCCACAGCGATCGCGGGCTCGAAGTGGAACGGGCCGCGCTTCTTCGGGCTGCGAGACGCGTCGTGAGCACAAAGGCACTGCGCTGCGGGATCTACACCCGCAAGAGCTCGGACGAGGGTCTCGACCAGTCGTTCAACTCGCTCGATGCCCAGCGCGAGGCGGGCGAGGCCTATGTCCGCAGCCAGGCCCACGAGGGCTGGAAGCTCCTGCCGGCACGCTACGATGACGGCGGGTTCTCGGGCGGCTCGATGGAGCGCCCCGGCCTCCAGCGCTTGCTCGCCGACGTCGAGGCGGGACGGGTCGACGTCGTGGTTGTCTACAAGATCGACCGGCTCACCCGCAGCCTCGCCGACTTCGCCCGTATCGTCGAGGCGTTCGACAGGCGCGAGGTCAGCTTCGTATCGGTCACGCAGGCATTCAACACCACCTCTTCAATGGGGCGGCTGACCCTCAACGTCCTGCTCAGTTTCGCGCAATTCGAGCGCGAGGTGACCGGCGAG
Organism: Tsuneonella sediminis; assembly: GCF_051912845.1. Taxonomy (NCBI): domain Bacteria; kingdom Pseudomonadati; phylum Pseudomonadota; class Alphaproteobacteria; order Sphingomonadales; family Erythrobacteraceae; genus Tsuneonella; species Tsuneonella sediminis. The sequence goes on from NZ_JBNCBU010000001.1 coordinate 723,845, forward strand.
CGTATCCGCGACAAGATCGCCGCCTCGAAGGCCAAGGGCATGTGGATGGGCGGCGTCCCGCCGCTCGGGTACGACCTACCAGAGGCGGGATCGCGGAAGCTGCGGATCAACGATATCTAAGCCGCGACCGTGCGACATGTATTCGCGCGCTACCTCGAACTCGGCTCGGTCCATGCGCTCCAGCGCGAGTTGGCAGGGACGAACGTCGTATCGAAGCAATACCGCACGCAGCGCGGCAAGGAGATGGGCGGAACCGCGTTCAGCCGGGGCGCGCTGTTCCACCTCCTCCGCAACCGGATCTACCTCGGTCAGATCGTTCACCGCGGTGCGGTCCATGATGGCGAGCACGATGCGATCGTCGGTGAAGAGCTGTTCGCCGCGGTGCAGCACTCGCTCGATGCCAATGCCCGCCGACATGGCGCCAGGGGCGAGCGGCGCATGGTCCGTGCGCCGCTCACCGGCAAGCTCTTCGATGCTGCGGGCGAGCCGATGAGCCCGACGTTCTCGCGCGGGCGAACGGGGAGGAGTTATCGCTATTACGTCTCGGCCTCGCTTCAGAAGGGTGGCAGCGTCGATCGAGCTGACACCGTTCGGCGGTTGCCGGCGCGCGAGATCGAGACGTTGCTCGAGGAATGCATCGCGCGGTGGCTACCTGCCTGCAGCGAGCTGCTCGCACTCGTCGAGACTGTCAGGCTCAGCGCCGATGGCATGCTCATAACGCTGACAGGTGATCGGGCGGCCAACATCACCGCCAACCTGGTCGAAGGCGAGACGATCGTGCGCGCGAAAAAGCAACGAACGATCATCCAGCTCGAGGTCGCCCTGCCCGTGCGCGGCGGCCGGCGGATGGTCGTCGCCGGCGATCGCTCGCAGGCGCGGATCGATCCGGTGCTCGTCGCCGCGCTGCGCAAGGCCCACCGGTTCATCCGGCGCGACCGCAGCGGGCTGCCGCTGGTCGATGAAGCTCCCCGAACCGCCTACGAGCGCAAGATCCTGCGGCTCGCGTTCCTTGCGCCCGAACTCCAGAGCGACATTCTTGCAGGCCACCAGCCGGTCGCGCTCAACCTCGAGGCTTTCCTTGGCTGCGAGGTCCCGCTCGCCTGGTCCAGGCAGCGCGAAGCGCTCGGTTGGCCGCGCGCCTGACCTACCCTGTTATCGCGGTCAAATAGCCTGTTAAGGGCGAATACGCTCCCTGTTACGGGCGATTAAATACCCTGTTCCGGCGAATAACAGGGAAAGGGCACTTTCCGCCTCGCAAGCCACGGTAATCGCGTCGCTTTCTGAGGCGGAAGATCGCGGAATCGGGCGCAACTGGCCTGTTTTCGCTTCGAAATTTGCATTTTTCCCTGTTCTTCCCTGTTTTGCAGGGAAACCGTACCGATGGCGATCGGCGCGGAGACGTGCGCGATGAAGTGGCCCTGATATCGGCGGAGACGGACAGCGAAAGGCGCGGCCGTTACCGAATGGCACGCGCTAGGCCGCCTGTTCCGCCACGTTGCCCGGAGACCCTGTTAGCAGAGACTGGTGCTGGGGGTGGCTGGCGGAGCGGGAGGGATTCGAACCCTCGATACGCTTTTGACGTATACTCACTTTCCAGGCGAGCGCCTTCGACCACTCGGCCACCGCTCCGCATGCACTGGACAGGCCGCGCGCCCTAGCCGTCCCGGCGGTGGCTGACAAGCGCATCGCTAGCGCCTAGATCGCGCCGCATGACCCGCGTCTTCGGCCCGCCGCCTTCCGCCCAAGAATTCGAGGCGATCGCCCGGACAGCATTCGCGCGCCTGCCGCCCGAATTTGCAGTGCACATCGGCGATGTCGTCCTAGAGGTGGAGGAATTCGCCGACCCGGAAACCCTGACGGCGATGGGCATCGAGGACCCGTTCGAACTGACAGGGCTGTTCGAGGGAGTTAGCCTGACCGAGCAATCCATCTCCGACAGCGGCCAGATGCCCAACCGCGTGCGCCTGTTCCGCCAGCCGATCCTCGACGAGTGGATCGCCGACGGCCACGACCTCGAACACCTGATCGCGCACGTCGTGATCCACGAAGTCGGCCATCACTTCGGCCTGAGCGACGCGGACATGCACGCGCTGGAGGAAGCCGCGGACTGAGCCTTGCCTTGCCTTGCTTTGCCCCGCGCGCGTGGCACAAGGCGGAGATGAAAAGGCTTTTGGTCCTCGTTGCCGCGCTCGCCGCCGCCCCCGCCGTCGGTCAGCCCGAAACCGCGGATGCGCCATCGCCCGGGGAAATCGTTTCGGCGGCAAAAGCCGCCGAGTGGATCGATATTGCCCCCAACGACCTGCTGGTGATGGACCTTGCTCCCGACCAGGACGGCAAGGCCCGCCGCGTGGTCATTCAGCTGATCGCGCCGCCTTTCAGCCAGCCGTGGGTAACAAACATCCGCACGCTGGCGAAGGCACGTTGGTGGGACGGGCTCGCAATCGTGCGCGCCCAGGACAATTACGTCGTCCAGTGGGGCGATCCCGATGCCGAGGATGCGGCGAAGGCGAAGCCGCTGCCCGAGCGAATGGTGCCGACCGCCGAGGACGACTACATCGCGCGCGTGCCCGCCAAGATCCATCAAGGCGCCGGGTCGGGGACTCGCGTTCGGCGCGCGGTTGCGATCCGGAGTAATACCGACCCCTACGCTCCAGTCACCGGTTTTGAGGACGGTTGGGCCCTCGGAATGTCTGCGACGCAGGCCTGGCCCGTCCACTGCTACGGCACCGTCGGCGTAGGCCGCAACCTGTCGCCCGACGCGGGGAGTGGCGCCGAACTCTACGCAGTTATCGGCCATGCCCCGCGCCATCTCGACCGCAACATCGCGGTGGTCGGTCGCGTGATCGAGGGAATCGAGCACCTGTCCACCTTGCCGCGCGGAACCGAGGCTCTCGGTTTCTACCGGACGCCTGAAGAGCGCACGCCGATTTCAACTGTGCGATTGGGAAGCGAGGTCGGCGTTCTCCCGACCTATCAGTTCCTTTCGACCGAAAGCGACAGTTTCGCGCGGTACGCCGATGCCCGGGCCAACCGCCGGGACCCGTTTTTCATCGTACCTGCGGGCGGTGCTGACGTATGCAATATTCCCGTTCCGGTTCGCGCGGTGAGGACCGGCCCCTAAAGCTTCTGCACCAGCTCGATGCGGTTGCCGAAGGGATCGGCAATGTTGCCCCTGACGCAGCCATCGAGCGTATCGCCCGCGTTGAATGCGACCTCGTGCACGGCGAGCACGTTGCGCAATTGGGCAAGGTCGTCCACCAGAAGCGCCGGATGGGCCTTTCTCGCGGGACGAAAGTCCTTCTCGATCCCAAGGTGGACATGGGCCGACCCGCCCACGAACCAGCACCCCCCGCGCGCGACCATTCCTGCCGGCTTCGCCACTTCCTTCATGCCCAGGACATTCGCGTAAAACGCCCGCGCCCTGCCCTCCCCGCCGGGAGGCATGGCGAGTTGCACGTGATCCAGCCCCACGATCACAGCCGGTCGGCCTGGGCCACCGCATCGCTCGCGCGCAGGGCGCTGAGAATACGGGTGAGATGCGCCAAGTCGCTTACGTCGAGTTCCACGTCGTAGGTCGAGAACGGGTGGTCGGCGTGGGTCTGAGCCAGCGTGACGACGTTGGCGTGGTTCTGGGCGAACAGGCCGGCCATTTCCGCGAGAGTGCCCGGCCGGTCGTAGAGGGTGACGCGCAACAGGCCCACCGCGCCGTGGCTGCGCTTGCCCCAGTTGAGGTCAATCCAGTCAGCGTCGATCCCGCTCGCGAGTTCGAGGCAATCGATGGTGTGCACCACGACCGCCATGCCCTCCTTGCGCAGGCCGACGATGCGATCACCCGGCACCGGATGGCAGCACTCGGCGAGGTTGAAACCGACGCCCGGCGTCAGGCCGCGGATCGAGATTGCCTTGCCCTGTTGAGGCACCTCGGCGCCTTCCTCCAGCCCAGCCGTGCTGCCAGGAACGAGCGCCTCCATGACCTTGCGATCGTCGAGCTTGTTGGCTCCGATCTCGTACATCAGCTCGTCCTCGTCATCGAGTGCGAGCCGCTTGACCGCTTCGCGGATCGCCTTCTTGCCGATCTTGGCAGGCAGGCGTGCGGCGATCTCGTCGAACAGCTTGCGCCCCAGCGTGGCGATTTCCTCGCGCTCCTTGAGGCGCACCGCGCGCCGGATGGAGGCCCGCGCCTTGCCTGTGGTGACGAATCCCAGCCAGCTCATCTGCGGCTCTGCGTTCTTGCCCTTGATGATCTCGACCACGTCGCCGTTATTAAGCACCGTACGCAGCGGCATGTGCCGCCCGTTGATCTTCGCGCCGACGGTCTGCGCGCCGAGATCGGTATGGACCGCGAAGGCGAAGTCGACCGGCGTAGCGCCCTTCGGCAGCTGGAACAGCGCCCCCTTGGGCGTGAATGCGAAGATGCGGTCCTGGTAGATCGCCATGCGGGTATGCTCGAGCAGTTCCTCGGCATCGTGGCTGGCGTCGACGATCTCGATCAGGTCGCGCAGCCATCCGACCTGACCGTCGGGACGGTCGCCCTGCTTGTATGCCCAGTGAGCAGCGAGACCGAACTCGTTCGTCCGGTGCATCGCGCGGGTACGGATCTGCACCTCGACCCGCATGGAGTTCTCATAGATCAGGCTGGTGTGCAGCGACCGGTAGCCGTTGGTCTTCGGCGTCGAGATGTAATCCTTGAACTTGCCGGGAATGAATTGCCAGGTCGTGTGCAGGACGCCGAGCGCGCGGTAACAGTCGGCGTCGCTTTCCGCGATCACCCGGAACGCCATGATGTCGGTCACTTGCTCGAAGCTGACGTGGCGCTCGGCCATCTTGCGCCAGATCGAATAGGGATGCTTCTCGCGGCCTGATACCTCCACCTTGAGGCCGGCCTCCGCCAGCGCCTGCTTGATTGCCAGCGCGATCGCGTCGACTTGCCCGCCGTCCGCGCTGCGGATCTGCGCGAGACGGCCGGTGATGGTGGCATACGCCTCGGGTTCGAGCTGCTCGAACGCGAGCATCTGCATCTCGCGCATGTACTCGTACATGCCCACCCGCTCGGCGAGGGGGGCGTAGATGTCCATCGTCTCGCGGGCGATGCGCTTGCGCTTTTCCGGGCTCTTGATGAAGTGCAGCGTGCGCATGTTGTGCAGCCGGTCACCCAGCTTGACGAGCAGCACGCGAATGTCCTCGCTCATGGCAAGGAGGAACTTTCGCAGGTTCTCCGCCGCCCGCTCGTTCTCGGGCATCGCCTCGATCTTGGAAAGCTTGGTCACTCCGTCGACCAGACGCGCGACCTCCTCGCCGAACAGATCCTCGACCTCGCCGATCGTCGCCAGCGTGTCCTCCACGGTGTCGTGGAGCAGCGCGGTGACGATGGTTTCCTGGTCGAGCTTGAGGTCCGTCATCAACCCGGCGACTTCAACCGGGTGGCTGAAATATGGGTCGCCGCTCGCGCGCTTCTGGGTCCCGTGCTTCTGAACGGTGTAGACATAGGCGCGGTTGAGCAGCGCCTCGTCGGCGTCGGGGTCGTAGCCCTTGACCCGCTCTACGAGTTCGTACTGGCGTAGCATCGCCATGACGATGTGCGTATTGCACGCCGGACGGCAAGCCCTTTCGCACGTGCAGCGTTGCATCTTGCGCAACTCCGGTTGCCGAGATGCCGATTGAGCGTTGGTATCCCCCGCTGCATAACGTCCGCGATGCCGGACCTCGACGCCCTGTTGCTCGCGCGGATCCAGTTTGCCTTCACGGTGAGCTTCCACTTCATTTTCCCCGCTTTCTCGATCGGGCTCGCCAGTTACCTGATGGTGCTCGAGGGGCTGTGGCTGAAGACAGGGAAGCAGAAGTACCTCGACCTGTTCCGCTTCTGGCTGAAGATCTTCGCGGTGGCGTTCGCGATGGGCGTCGTCAGCGGCATCGTGATGTCGTACCAGTTCGGCACCAACTGGGCCGTGTTCTCGGACAGGGCCGGGCCGGTGATCGGGCCGCTGATGGCTTACGAGGTGCTGACGGCCTTTTTTCTCGAGGCCGGCTTTCTCGGCGTGATGCTGTTTGGAATGAACAAGGTCGGCCCGAAGCTGCATTTCGCGGCTACCTGCATGGTCGCGCTCGGCACCTTCATCAGCGCGTTCTGGATCCTGTCGGTGAATAGCTGGATGCATACGCCGTCGGGCCACGAAATGGCGGCCAACGGCCAGTTCGTGCCCGGACCCAGCTGGCTTGCGATCGTCTTCAACCCCAGCTTTCCCTATCGCCTGCTCCATACCGTTACTGCCGCTTACCTGACGACCGCCTTTGTCGTTGGCGGAGTAGGCGCCTGGCACCTGCTCAGGGACCGGACCGATAGGGGCGCGCGCACGATGTTCTCGATGGCGATGTGGATGGCCGCGCTGGTCACGCCGGTGCAGATCGCGCTCGGCGATGCACACGGCCTCAACACGCTCGAACACCAGCCGGCAAAGGTCATGGCGATGGAGGGGCATTTCGAGAGCCACCCCGAGGGCGCGCCGCTGATCCTGTTCGGGATTCCCGACAGCGAGGCGGGCACGGTGCGGTACGCGATCGAGATCCCGAAGGCCTCGAGCCTCATTCTCAAGCACGATCCCGATGCGCCGCTCGCGGGCCTCGACACGATACCTCCCGAAGACCGGCCCCCGGTCGGGATCGTCTTCTGGTCGTTCCGGATCATGGTAGGGATAGGGTTCGCCATGCTGGCCCTCGGCCTCTGGAGCCTTGTGGCCCGGGTCCGAGGGCGGCTCTACGAATCCAGGCCACTGCACCGCGCGGCAGTTGCCATGAGCCCTGCCGGTTTCGTGGCCGTCATCGCCGGATGGATCACGACCGAGGTCGGCCGCCAGCCGTGGACGGTCTACGGCCTCCTGCGCACGAGCGAGAGCGCAAGCCCGCTGGCCGCACCCGCCGTCGCGACATCGCTCTCGGTGTTCGTGGTCGTCTACTTCGCCGTGTTCGGGGCGGGTGTCTGGTATATTCTCAGGCTCATGGCGGGCGGGGTCCAGACAGGTGAAAGCGGGCCGGGCGAAGGTGTTGCCGGACCGATCCGGACCGCCGGTATCACCCCCGCCGCGCAGGCCGCATCCGCCGGTCCGCCGCGGTCGGAGACGGAGGTCAAACCCTGATGGACCTGACCGTGCTCTGGGCCTTCATCATCGCGTTCGCGGTTTTTGCCTATGTCGTGATGGACGGCTTCGACCTCGGCATAGGTATCCTGTTTCCCACGATCACGGTGGGCCATGGCCGCAACCGGGCGATGAATTCGATCGCGCCCGTCTGGGACGGCAACGAGACCTGGCTGGTTCTGGGCGGAGGCGGGCTGATGGCCGCTTTTCCCCTCGCCTACGCGGTCATCCTGCCAGCGACCTATCCGCTGATCATCGCGATGCTTCTCGGCCTCGTATTTCGCGGCGTGGCGTTCGAGTTCCGCTGGCGCGACGAGCGCCATCGGGGGTTCTGGGACCTTGCATTCTTTGGTGGATCGGTTGTCGCGGCGATGAGCCAAGGGATGGTTCTCGGTGCGCTGATACAGGGCATCGACATCACCGGCCGCGCGTACGCCGGATCGTGGTGGGACTGGCTCACGCCCTACACCGTCCTCACCGGTCTCGGCACAGTCGCGGGCTATGCGCTGCTGGGTTCGACGTGGATGATCTGGAAGCTATCGGGCGAGGTGCAGGAGCGTGCCTATCGCCTGGCCGCGAGGGCTGCCGTGGCCACACTCGTGCTGATGGCGCTCGTTAGCGTCTACAACCTCGCCCTCCTCGACGCCTACCGGGCACGCTGGCTCGAGATGCCCAATATCCTGTTCTCCAGCCAGGTGCCGTTGCTGACCCTGATCATCGCCGCCGCACTGTTCAACGCGCTGCGCAGGAGGCGGGAACTTGCCCCGTTCATCCTTTCGCTCGCGCTGTTCCTCCTCGGCATGGCAGGTCTCGGCGTGACCATCTGGCCGAATGTCGTCCCGCCCGGGATCACGATCTGGGACGCCGCAGCGCCAGAACGCAGCCAGGAGTTCATGCTGGTCGGCGTGGCGATCGCCCTGCCGCTGATCCTCGCCTACACGGGGTGGGCCTACTGGGTCTTTCGCGGGAAGGTGGGCGAGGAAGGGTTTCATTGACCGGCGCGAACAAAGACGGACCCGGTCCCCTTTGGCAGCGCCTCGCGTGGATGGCGGGAATCTGGGCCGCGAGCGTCGGCGTGCTCGGTGCTGTGGCTATGGCGATACGGTTCTGGCTGGCACGCTAGCGGGCAGCGCCTTGGCTTGCTCGCCGGAGCGATGTATGGGAACGTTCACAGCGAGCTGATGGAGAGGCCGCCCCCGTGAAGTTCCAGACCGCCATGCCCTCCCTGCTCACGCTCACCCTTGCAGCGTGCGCAGCGGCCGCCCCTCCTTCAAGCATTCCAGGCGCAGAGCGACGGTTGCTCTTCTCCGACGAGTTCGACGGCACCGCGCTCGATCGCAGCAAGTGGCGCGTGATCGGAATGGACTTCTGGGTCAACGACGAGCAACAGGCCTACGTTGACCGGCCCGACGTGATTGCGGTCCGCGATGGTTCGCTCGTGCTGACCCCCCGCCATGCTCCCGGGATCGACACCCATCCCAAGCGCAAGGCCGACTTCATCGCCGGGCGGATCGAGAGCAAGGGCAAGTTCGATTTCACCTATGGCCGCGCCGAGGCCCGCATACGCATGCCCGACGCAGTGGGCGTGTGGCCGGCCTTCTGGCTGCTGGGGAACGGACCCTGGCCCACGACCGGCGAGATCGACGTGATGGAATACGTCGGAGAAAAGGACTGGACGGGCGTAGCGATACACGGTCCGGGCTATTCAGGAGAAACGCCCTTCGTCGACCGGTTCTATTTTCCGCCCGGCGAAGACGCGACCGGCTGGCACGTCTATGCGGCGGAGTGGACGCCGGACACCATCGAATTCTACCTCGACGGGCGGCTGACCTATCGCGTCACTCGCAAGATGGTCGAGCATTACGGCAAATGGGTCTTCGGCAACCCGGAGCATGTGATCGTCAACTTCGCGCTTGGCGGCGCCTACCCGATCAAGAACAACGGCGTGAAGGCGCCCCACCCCGGCCTGCCAGCCCAGACCGCCGAACGGATCAAGCGCGGCGAACTCGCCATGGAGGTCGACTGGGTGCGGGTCTACGCCCCGGAATGATCAGGACCAAACGGCTTCGGGCGGCAGGCTCATCAGGATGGCATCGATGTTGCCGCCGGTCTTGAGGCCGAACAGCGTTCCCCGGTCGTAGACAAGATTGAACTCGGCATAGCGGCCGCGCCATTCGAGCTGGGTGCGCTTGTCCTCGGGCGTGAACTCCGCTTCCATTCGCCGGCGCACGATCCTCGGGTAGACCTCGAGGAAAGCCCTGCCGATGTCCTGGGTGAATGAGAAATTGCGCTCCCACGCCGCCGCGTCGCCGCATTCGAGGTGATCGTAGAAGACCCCGCCCACCCCGCGGTGGACGCCGCGGTGCGGGATGTAGAAATAGTCGTCGGCCCATTTCTTGAAACGTTCGTAATAGGTCGGGTTGTGTCCGGCGCAGGCGGCCCGGAAGGCAGCGTGGAATTCCTCGGTATCCTCGACGTAGGGTATAGGCGGGTTGAGATCGGCACCACCGCCGAACCACGCCTTTCCGGTCGTCAGGAAGCGGGTGTTCATGTGCACTGCGGGGACATGGGGATTCGCCATGTGCGCGACCAGGCTGATCCCGGTGGCGGTAAAACCGGGATTGTCGTCATCGGCCCCGTGGACGGTAGCGGCGAACCCGGGGGCGAAGTGACCGTGGACGGTCGAGACGTTGACCCCCACCTTCTCGAACACCTTGCCCTTCATCACCCCGCGCACGCCGCCGCCGGGATTGTCGTTGCCCTCCTCCTCGCGGTTCCAGGGCGTGTATTCGAACGCCGCGCTCGATCCGGCGTCGCGCTCGATCACCTCGAAAGCGGCTGTGATCTGGTCGCGCAGCGATTCGAACCATTCCTTCGCGCGGGCCGTATAGGGGGTCCAGTCGGTCATGACCCATCCCTTGCCAAGCCGAGTTCGCTGGGGCAAGAGCGAGCCATGGTTCCCCTTTCGTTCGCTGGCGAGGAATTTGCCCTCACGCAGGGCCGCGCGCTTTATTGGCCGCGCGAGCGCGCGCTGCTGGTGGCTGATCTCCACCTCGAGAAGGCGAGTTTCTTCGCGCGGCACGGGCAATTGCTTCCGCCGTACGACAGCCGCGAAACGCTTGAACGGGTTGCCCTCGCCATTCGCGAAACCGGGGCGCGCCGGGTCTACACCCTGGGCGACAACTTCCATGACCCTTCGGGTCCGGCAAGGCTCGAACCCCACGCTGCCGGCATGCTCGCGGCACTTACCCGTGCCACCGACTGGGTCTGGATCACGGGCAACCACGATCTTGCCAGGGACGGTTCGGGCACGAGCGAGGCAAGCGCCGGCGGAACCCTTGCCGATGAATTGGTGGTGGCCGGCCTCGTCCTGCGGCACCGGGCTAAGCGCGGCGAGCAGCGGCCCGAACTGTCCGGCCACTATCACCCGCGCCTCCACATCACGGTGCGCGACCGGCGGATCCGCCGGCCCTGCGCGGTGATCAGCGCCGATGCCCGCGGGTCGGGACGGATGATCCTGCCCGCATTCGGCGCCCTCACCGGCGGAATGGATGCCGCCGCGCCGGAAATCCTTCAGGCACTGCAACCCGCCCGTGCGATCGACGCGGTCGTGCCCGCCGGTGGCAAGCTTGCCACATTCCCGCTCTGGCGCGCGACGGCCTGACTGCACCCTCTTCCTAAACGGCGCAATTCTCCCTAAGTAGCGCGCCGTTACCAACGGCAATTTTCAGGAGACTGCCCCATAGCCCGTCCCCCCCGGCGCTCATTGCAACCGCCCGTCAAGAGCGGCCCGCGCTACGATAATCTGATCCAGTCCGACAAGGTTCGCGTCATCGACGAAAACGGCGAGAACCTCGGCGTGATGTACACCCGCGAGGCGATGGAGCAGGCGAACGAGATCGGCCTGAACCTGGTCGAAATCTCGCCCAACGCCGACCCGCCGGTGGCCAAGTTCCTCGATGTCGGCAAGTATCGCTATGAGGCGCAGAAAAAGGCCAATGCCGCGCGCAAGACGCAGAAGACGCAGGATATCAAAGAGATAAAGATGCGTCCCAACATTGATGATCATGATTACGACGTGAAGATGCGCAGCGTCACCAAGTTCATCGGCGAAGGCGACAAGGTCAAGATGACCCTGCGCTTCCGCGGCCGTGAGATGGCGCACCAGGAACTCGGCATCGAGTTGCTTCGCCGCGTGCAGGATGACGTCACCGAGATCGCCAAGGTCGAGGCGTTTCCCCGTCTCGAAGGCCGTCAGATGGTCATGGTGCTCGCGCCGAAGTAGCCGCTTGCGGGGCGCATCCCTGCCAAACGACAGGCGATAATTGCGTTGGGACCGGACCTCCCATTGTCCGCAAAGCGAGCCAACCGTGCACGGATTTACGCGGTTGGCTCGTCAGTCGCGCGCGACCCCGCGTGTCGGTTCCAAGGGGGCGAGGTCAGGAGCGCGGGGAAAAACGACTTATCATGGCGCGCGAGGCCTGTCGGGGCGGTCAGGCCACAGACCGTCAGTCGATCGAGAAATCCAGCAGCGTGAAACGCGCCGGCGCGGTCGCATAGACGCCGTGCCCTCTTCCGCTTCCTCCGCCGAACGTCATGCTCACCGATTGCGCCTCGGCCAACGCGGCGACGAAGGCGCGCGGGTTGCTGCCCGCGGTGCTCGACAGAACGCCCACCCACCGCGGGTCGTCGAGGCGCGCGGTGAAGGTGTGGGTGCCGGGAGTCATGACCGGCGCTTCGGGCGAATACCAGCGATAGGCTTCGTACCGCCCGCGCGCTGTCCAGGTGTCTCCGGCGCGCTGGAAAGCGAGGCCGAACGTGCCCTGTGCGGTCCCGTCGGCCGACATCAGCCGCGCTCCGGGCGCGGCATCGATGCGATAGCGGACGGTGATCGCGCGGGCGCCCTCGAGCGAGCGGACGGGCAAGGTCACGTAGTGCACTTCTCCCTCTCCGCGTGCCGGAAATGCAAACCAGGGCCCCCTTGGCCCATCCCGCAGTGTAGCGGGCATTCCGACCGAATAGTTCTTGCCGCGGATGACCGGGCCGATTTGCCAGGAACCGGCGGGCGGCGGAACAGCTGCCGCGACGGCGGCAATACCGGCGGACCCGAGTGCGATCGATACGAGAATCCTGTTCATTGGCGCACCTTGGCCAAGGTGCGATTGCAGGCCACTGAACCGCGCGGTTGCCAGCGCTTCATCTTCGGCTAGACAGCCCACCCTGGGGGGAAGCGCAGACGATGACCGCACGCCGCATCGGGTTCGCAGCCGGAATAATCCTGTTCGCCGCGACGATCGTCCTTCCGCCGCCAGCCGACATGCCGCGCGAGGCATGGATAACTGCCGGTCTCGTATCGTGGATGGCAGCCTGGTGGATGACCGAGGCGATCCCGCTCACTGCCACCGCGCTGTTGCCCTTCGTCGTGCTTCCGCTGGCAGGGGTGATGAACGCAAAGGACACCGCGAGTGCCTATTACGATCCGATCCTCTTCCTGATCCTTGGCGGCGCGTTCGTCGCCCTCGCCATCGAGCGCACCGGGCTTCACCGAAAGCTGAGCCTGTCGATCCTGCGCTCGATCGGCAAGGGAGGAGCCAACGGCGAGATGCGGCTGCTGCTCGCCTTCATGACCAGCGCCGCCGTGCTGTCGATGCTCATATCCAACACATCGACGGCTCTTATCATGATGCCGATGGCGCTGGCGGTTCTTGCCGGGGGCGGCATGCAGGACGACGCGCGCGAGGGTCTGGCGGGCGCGTTGCCGATCGGCATCGCCTTTGCAGCCAGCATCGGGGGCCTCGGCACGATCGTCGGTTCGCCCACCAACGGAATCGCGGTGGCCCTCATCGGCGATCTCACCGGAACACGAATCAGCTTTGTCGAGTGGATGACGTACGGATTGCCGGTCGTCGTCGTCGGTATCCCGCTCGCCGCCTTCATCATCGCGAAAGTGCAGCGCATCGCGAAGCATCGCTTCGACGTGGCCGGTGCGCGCGAGGCGATCGACGACCACGCGCCGTGGACGACCCCGCAAAAGCGCCTGCTGCCCATAATAGGGGGCGCATTCGCCCTATGGTCGACGCAGCTGCTGGTCGCGCCGATGCTGCCCCCCGGTGCGTGGACCGACGGGACGATTGCGATCATCGCGGGTCTGTTGCTGTTCCTCATCCCGGACGGGACAGGCCGTCCGCTGCTCACCTGGCCCGAAGCAGATCGGGCGCCGTGGGGGGTGATCATGATGTTCGGCGGGGGCCTCGCGCTAGCCGCCGGCATGGGGGCTTCGGGACTTGCCGACTGGCTGGGCCAGGCGCTCCTGCCGCTTTCGGTTTTCCCGCTCGTCCTGATTGCCCTTGCCGTTGTCGCGCTCGTCATCGTGGTGACCGAGTTCGCCAGCAACGTGGCCACGGCAAGCGCGATCATACCGGTCGTCGCGAGCCTGTGCGTCGCGCTCGGCGCGGACCCCGTGCTGCTGGCGATGCCGGCCGCGCTGGCGGCGAGCTGGGGGTTCATGCTCCCCGCCGGAACCGGCCCCAACGCGATCGCCTGGGCCACGAACCGCGTTGCCCTGCCCCGCATGGTGGGGTCCGGCATCCTCCTCGATATCGCAGGACCGCTCCTCATCGTGGGAAGCGTCTGGGGATCCGCGACACTGCTTGGTTACGGTTGAAATCAGTTTCACGGCGCGCTAACCGCGCCGCATACCGGCGAGCCGGCGGAGATGCGTCCTGCGGAGGTTAGGGCGCGAGCGCCCCGGCCCCTTCGCCGCCCCCGCCTTCCTGGGGGCACCGGACCGGACGACCAGACATGACCGACACGCCCAGCCGCAAGCCGAAGCCGACCCTGACCCGGATCGGCAATCGCGAACTTTCGCCCGCGACCCTGATGATGGGAGCAGGCTACGATCCCGCGCTCTCGGAAGGCAGCCTGAAGCCGCCGATGTTTCTCACCAGCACCTTCGCTTTCGAGAACGCCGCGGCGGGCAAGCGCCACTTCGAGGGGATCACCGGCAAGCGTCCCGGCGGTGCAGAGGGCCTCGTCTACTCGCGCTTCAACGGGCCGAACCAGCAGATCCTCGAAGAGCGCCTGGCAATCTGGGACGGCGCTGAAGAGGCGCTGTGCTTCTCGAGCGGGATGACCGCGATCTGCGTGCTCATGCTGGCGCTGTGCGACTCGGGCGACGTGATTGTCCATTCCGGCCCGCTCTATGCCGCGAGCGAAGGCTTCGTCGCCAAGCACATGAGCCGCTTCGGCGTGACCTATGTCGACTTTCCCGCGGGTGCCGACCGGGCCGAACTCGACGCGGTGCTGGCCAAGGCCAAGGCGCAGGCGGCCGAGAACGGCGGCAAGGTCGCGATGATCTACCTCGAGAGCCCCGCCAACCCGACCAACGCCCTCGTCGATGTCGAAGCCGTGCGCGACGCGCGCGATGCGGCCCTGTCGTCCGATTGCCCGATCGCGATCGACAACACCTTCCTCGGGCCTTTGTGGTCAAAGCCCATCGACCACGGCGCCGACCTCGTCGTCTATTCGCTGACCAAGTACGTGGGCGGGCATTCCGACCTCGTGGCCGGCAGCGTCTCGGGCGCGAAGAAGTGGATCACCCCGGTGCGCATGCTTCGCAACACCATGGGCGGGATTGCCGACCCGAACACTGCGTGGATGCTGCTGCGGAGCCTCGAAACCGTCGAACTGCGCATGAGCCGCGCGGGCGAAAACGCGGCCAGGGTATGCGAGTACCTGAAGGGCCACCCCAAGGTCGAAGGGCTTGGCTATCTCGGCTTCATCACCGATCCGCGGCAGAAGGACATCTTCGAGCGCCACTGCACCGGAGCGGGTTCGACCTTCTCGCTGTTCATCAAGGGGGGCGAGGCCGAGTGCTTCCGCTTCCTCGATGCCCTCACTATCGCCAAGCTCGCGGTCAGCCTTGGCGGCACGGAAACGCTGGCCAGCCACCCGGCGTCGATGACGCACCTGTCGGTGCCGGACGCGCGCAAGCAGGCGCTCGGGATCACCGACAACCTCGTGCGGATTAGCATCGGCATCGAGGACGCTGAAGACCTGATCGCCGACTTTGCCCAGGCGCTGGACGCTGTGTAAGGGCATGCGCTGCGGACCCGTCTGGGGTCCGCAGCGACCACCGCGCGCACCGAACTGCCACTGCAGGATGCAGCGTCAGGGCTTGATCAAGGTCTTGAGCAATACCTGCATCCACTCCCACTTGCCGAGCGGCTCCACGAGGAGATTGAACAGATTGGCCGCCAGGGCGAGCCACGTCGCCGGGTGGTTGAACCGGCCATACAATTTCGCGGCCCAGTAGAGCAGCGCGACGACAATGACGGTATTGAGATAGATCGGGTAGGTCGCCACGCCCGGATCATCCGGGCCGAACACCACGATCCACACGAATCCCAGCCCACGCGCGAGCGCGGGCATCATGATGATGAAGACCGTGCTGACAAGCCACCAAGCGTGCTCCTGTACGCGGTGGCGGTGCCGTATCGACTGGACGATCGCGATGATGAACGCCGTCATCATCACGATCTCGACAGCGGCGACCCCATAGAAGAACCACGGCTCGAAAAACCCGAACTGCTCGGGATTCTGCGCGGCCCGTTCGGCGTTGACGATATCCCGGTTCAGGGCGGCGATCGCCGTCAGCGCCACGCCGCCAGCAACGAAAATGCCGATGATCCCAAGCGTGCGGTGGGTTTCGAATCGCCCCCGCGCAACCAGGTACGGCTGCAAGATCAGAAGCAGATACCATAGCGTGGCCGTCCAGTAGTGGACATGGACCGGCCAGGCATTGTCGGAAAAATCGCCCCAGTAATCGTAGAAGATACCCGCCTGCATGATCACCATCGGGACGATCATCCAGAGAAACAGGCGATTGTATCGCCCCAGACCCGTCTGATTGCTGCCCGGCATGGCCAACCCCGCAGGAAATTTGCCTAGGGGAGCAATGCCATAAGCATAACGGGCGTGCAACGAACCTGGAACTACTGGAAATCGCAAGCGGCGATCAGACCGCGGGTACAGACGTCAGTCCTATCCCTTCCACTCGCGCCGCTCCTCGGCCTGGCGGAGGACGTCGTAGGCGACCTGGATCTTCTGGAATTCGGCTGCCGCTTCCTTGTCGCCGGGAGCTACGTCGGGATGCACCTTCTTGGCGCGTTCGCGAAAGGCTTTCTTGACGGTCGCGAAATCGGCGTCGTTTTCGAGTTCGAGGACATCGAGGGCGCGCATTTCGTCAGCGGAACGGCTGCCGTCGCCGCTGCCGCCCCAGCCGTAATGCGAGGCTTCGGCATAACCGGCATTGTCACGCTTCTCGTTCGCCGCACGCTCGGCGGCCTCTTCCTTGGACAGCCCTTCGAAATAGTCCCACTTCGAATTGTATTCGGCGGCGTGCTTCTGGCAGAAATGCCATCGATCAGGGCTGTTCGGGCTCTTGGGCGCTGGGCAATCCCCGGGTTCGTCGCAGCCATGACGGTCGCACAGCCGCACGGTCGCCGCGTCCCGCGCGGATCCGTATCCACGCCAGCGGGGGAAACCCCAGTCCATCGATCGCCGTGCGCCTGCCATCGGCGTAATCTAGGAGGTCGGACCGGGATTGGGAAGCGATGGCAACCCTTTCACAAGGACTTTGTTGCAATGCAATATGAAAGTCCCTAAATGAAACTCGTCATGACCAGACCCAGCCCACAACTCCTTTTTTCCGCGATCGTCAGCACCCTGGCGATGGGCGCGTTCGCCCTGAGCGGGCCGGCTATCTCGGCCAGCGGAGAAACCCCGGGGGCTGCGTCGCCGGTGGTCGCGGGGACCGAGATGGTCTCGCCCCCCGCGTGGCCGTCGATCTTCCCGCGCTAGTTGATCACCACGGAGACAGCGCGGCGGTTCTGTGCCCAGGCCGCCTCGTTCGAGCCGAGCGCCACGGGGCGTTCCTTGCCGTAGCTCACAACGCTGATCCGCCCGGCGGCAATGCCCAGACCGACAAGATAGTTCTTCGCCGCGTTCGCGCGGCGTTCGCCCAGCGCGAGGTTGTATTCGCGCGTTCCGCGCTCGTCCGCGTGGCCCTCGATCGTGATGCTCACCTGCGGATACCGCGACAGGTACTGCGCCTGCGTCTGCAGCGCAGCCGCATCGGCGCTGTCGATGTTGTAGCGATCGGTGTCGAAGTAGATCACGTTCTGCCCGTTGACGCCTTGCACGAAGTGTTCCTGCGTGCCCGGCACGGCCGCGCCGCTTCCGGTTCCCGGAGTGCTCGTCATCGTCGGCTCGGGCTCGGGCGGCAGCGAAGCCGGCGGCTCCTTCTTGCACGCCGACAATGCGGCAGTACCGGCCAGCAGGGCGATGATCACGAAGCGGTTCATCAGGCATCTCCTTGTGTGCTTGTTTGAAAACGGCGCGACCCGCTGTGTAAATCGAATGCCCTCAGGGCAGGATGGGTCCCCAAGCGGGGTCCGACGCATCGACCGGAGTGGCCAGGCGTCGCTCGTTCTTGCCGGTCAGATCGACCTGGTAGACCGCGGTGCGGCCGGAGTTGCGCTCGGTCCGGAAGAACTGGATCACGCGGCCGTTAGGGGCCCAGGTCGGCGCCTCGTCCTGCCAGCCGTTCGTCAGCGTCCGAACACCGCCCCCGCTGGGGTTCATTACGGCAATGTTGAACGTGCTGGCGTTGGTAAAGGCGATCTGGTCCCCGCGCGGGCTCCACTCGGGCGTTGCGCAGCGCCCGCTGCCGAAGCTGATGCGGCGCTGGTTCGACCCGTCGGCATTCATCACATAGCACTGCTGCGATCCGGACCGGTCGCTTTCGAACACGATCTGGCGGCCGTCGGGCGAATAGGAACCGCCGATGTCGATGCCCGGACTGTCGGTCAGCCGCACGCTCGGCCCGCCATCCGCCGATACGCGGTAGATATCTGTATTGCCCGCGACAGCCATCGAGTAGAGCACCCAGCGCCCGTCCGGCGACCAGCGCGGCGCAAAGGTCGGGTTCCGGCTTTCGGTGATCAGGGTCTGGCGCCCGGTACCGATGTCGTAACTGTAGATCCGCGGATTGCCGTCGATGTAGCTGAGATACAGCAGCTTGCGGTAATCGGGCGAATAACGGGGGGTCAGCGCGGTCGCGCGGCCATTGGTGATGAAGCGGTGGTTGGCTCCATCCGAATCCATGATCGCGAGCCGCTTGACCCGGTTGTCCTTGGGCCCGGTCTCGGCGATGTACGCGATCCGGCTGTCGAAGAAGGGGTTTTCGCCCGAAAGGCGCGAATAGACGAGGTCGGCGCACTTGTGGGCGGCGCGCCGCCAGTCGACCGGCGGGACCACCCAGCCCGCGCGCGCGAGCTCCTTGTTCAATGCGACGTCGTAGAGATAGCAGCCGACAGTCAGCCGTCCGTCGGTCCCCGCCCGCACGTACCCTTGGACCAGCATTTCCGCGCTGCGACTGGACCACATACCCCATGAAGGTGCGGTGATTTCGGCATAGCTGGGCTGCGGCAGCGACCCCGGACCCGTAGGCTTGAACAAGCCGTTGTTCCTCAAGTCGTTGTAGACGACCTGCGCCAGCTCCCTGCCCAGCGCCGCGGTCCCGCTGGTGTTGGCAGGTGTCGGTGCATCCCGGTCGGTCGCGAAGCCAGGGATCGCGATGCCAAGGTTCTCGAGGTTCCCTTCGAAGCTGACCGAACCCGACAGGCCTTCCTCTTCCGTCGTTATGACCGGGGTATCCGCGGGCGGCTTCTGGCCAAGGTCCTGGGCGATAGCCGGTGCCGCGGCAGTTAGCATGAGGAGAGCAAGGAAAGGTTTCATCATTGCGATAGCTTCCAATCGAAATCGACGGTCACGACCTTCCAGGCTTCGTAGTATTCCTCTGGAAGGTTGAACGGGGCGGCGAGCCGGACAGCGCGAATGGCCTGCTCGCCGTGGCGTCCGGCTTGCGGCTTGTTGAGATCGGTGATCCCCCATTGGCGCACGATCTCCGGGCTGCCGGACAGGCTGCCGTCGGGATTGAGGCGGAACCTGACCTTGGTCACCAGGTCCTCGACCTCCGGTCCGCTGGGCGGCTGCCACTTGGGCCGCAGTTCCTTGGCGATTGCCTGGAACAGGCTCGCCTTGGCGCTCGCGCCGATCTGGCTGGCAGGAACCCGCGTTTCGCGGGTAGTCGTGCTGTCGCCTGAACCAGGCAGGAAATCGGCACCGATCCGGCTGCCTCCCGCGGGCTTGGGAGTCGACCGCTCTGTCCGCGAAGGCGCGTCGGGTCGGCGGCGCGGTTCGGTCGCAACCGGCGACGGCTTGGGCGCGGGCCTGGCGACCGTCCGTTCGACAGGTTTCGGACGTGGCGGCTCGGGCAGCGGCTGGACCGCAGGGGCCGGTTCCGAAACCGGCGCAGGCTCGGGAGCGAGCGTGGGCGCGATGGCGGCCGCGCTCGTGGGAACGGGATCGGGCGCCGTCGCCTCGAGCCCGACGTCGGTCGTCAGATTGACCGTCATCTTCGGTGCCGGCGCAAGCATCTCGCGTTGCGAAGGCTGGGCCAGAAACGCCGCGGCTAGGCCGAGGTGGAGGACCACCGCGATCCCGAGGCCGATGCGCTCCTCGCGCCGAAGATGGGCGAAAACCATTGTAGTCGGGCTATGGCGTTTTGACTGAACCGCTGGTGACCAGCGAGATGGAGTTGAACCCGCTGCGGTTGAGTTCCCCCATCACCGCCATGACCCGTCCGTAATCGAGCGACTTGTCTGCGCGCAACGTCACTTGCGGCGGCTGTCCGCCCGCCCGCAAGGTATCCAGCGCCTCGGGGAATCCGCCCACCGCGACGCGCTCGCGATCGATGTAGATATACCCGTCGCGGTCGATCGAGATCGTCACCTGTTCGGGTTCCTGGTCGAGCGGGTTTGCGCGGCTCTCGGGCAATTCCACCGGGACGCCCGCGGTCAGCAGGGGCGCGGTGACCATGAAGATGATGAGCAGCACCAGCATGACGTCGACGAAGGGGGTGACGTTGATCTCCGCCATCGGCGTGCGGGACCGGTTGCCCCCGCGAGCGCCGGCACGATGAAGGCCCATCGCCATCAGAGTGTCTCTATCTCGCGGCTGAGGCTCGCCTGGAAGCGGTCGGCGAAGCGGTGCAGCCGCGCCTCGAACGCATTCACGGCGTGGCTGAACCGGTTGTAGGCGATGACCGCGGGGATCGCGGCGAACAGGCCGATCGCGGTCGCGAAAAGCGCCTCGGATATGCCCGGCGCAACCACCGCCAGCGACGAGTTCTGTTGCTGTCCGATCTGGAAGAAGCTGTTCATGATGCCCCACACCGTGCCGAACAGGCCGACGAAGGGCGCCACCGAGCCGACGGTCGCGAGGAAGTTCAGCCTTCCGGCAAGCTCGTCGGCCTCGACCGCGACCTGGCCGTGCATTGCGGCGGCGAGACGCTGGCGCAGCCCGTCGCGATCGGTCACCCGCCCGCCCGAGACCGAATGCTTCCATTCACGCATCGCCGCCGAGGCGACCCGGGCACTGGCGATGTCCTTCTTTCCCCGCCGGTTCATCAAGGCGTCGAAGCTGTCGACTTCCCAGAACTCGGTTTCGTATTCGTCGCAGCGCCGGCGGACCGCCGCCATCCGCAGGCTGAAGCTGACGATGATCATCCACGTCCACACGCTGGCGAGCAGCAGGCCGAGCATGACCGCCTGCACGACGATATCGGCATCGAGAAAAAGCTTTACCGGATCGAGCCGCCCGGGAAGATCGGACGTGGCGGCGGCGAGGATCATCAGGTCGGTCATTCGGTATCCCGGTTGGATTGTACAGCAAAGTTATCGAACGCCGCGCGCCATTCAGCGGGCTGGCGGCGGGGACGCCCCTGCGGGTCGACGAACCCGACCCTGACGGTCTGCTCGGCAACAAGTTCCCCGCCGCGCGTCGCTCGCTGGACGATCCGCACGCTCGCCGCGCCCATTTCGGTGCAACGGCTCTCGATAAGGATCGTGTCGTCCAGCCTGGCGGGCCGGGCATAGCGAATATGGAGGTCTGCGACTGCGTACGCGCCCTCGCCGCTCTCGACGGCGGCGCGCTGATCGATGCCGAGCATCCGCACGAGATCGCTGCGCGCACGCTCGAACCAGCGCAGATAATTGGCGTGATACACGATCCCCGACAGGTCGGTATCCTCGTAATAGGCGCGTACGGCAAACAGGTGCCGGGCTCCGTCGATCACGCCGCCGGGAGCCTCCGGCACGGGAGAGTGGAGATCACCGTTCATCGCCGGGCCGCTTAGCGGCAGCGAGACTCGCGTGGCAAGCTTACCATCGTTAACCCGGGCGCTTCAGCCGACCATGCGCCCCAGGGGACGGCCAGCAAAGATATGCGCGTGCAGGTGCGGGACTTCCTGCCCGCCGTGTATCCCCACGTTGTAGAGCACGCGGTATCCCGGTTCGACCAGCCCCGCTTCGCGCGCAATATGGCCGATGGCACGAGCAAAACCCGCGATCTCGGCATCCGGCGCCTTCGCTGAAAAATCGTCCCAACTCACGTAGGCGCCCTTGGGCACGACGAGAATGTGCACGGGCGTCTGTGGTGCAATGTCGTGAAAGGCCAGGGCCCACTCGTCCTCGTAGACCTTGTTCGACGGCAGTTCGCCGCGCAGGACCTTCGCGAAGACGTTCTGGTCGTCGTAAGGCTGGGTCGGGTCGATCGGCATCACTCGCTCCTCGAAGCTTTTTCATCGAGACCGGAAGTGCCTTCGCGCCGGTCGAGTTCGGCAAGGACGTCCGCCAGCGGAACGCTCGCTTCTGCCAGGAGGACGAGAAGGTGAAACAGGACGTCCGCCGCCTCGGCGGTGAGTTCCTCCCGGCTTCCCGCGAGCGCCGCGACCGTCGCCTCGACCGCCTCTTCACCGAACTTCCGCGCGATAACCGGCAGCCCTCGCGCGTGAAGTTGGGCGACGTAACTGGCGGCCGCATCGCCGCCCGCAATGCGTCCGGCGATTGTCGTCTCGAGGCGGGCAAGAGTGTCCATAGCTGCCGGAATGGCGGCGGCTGGCGGTTCCCGCAAGCCCTCAGTCGCGCCGGCGGCGCGATCCGTGCCGGCCGATAATGACGCCGAGTACGCCGATCCCGAACAGTGCGAGCGTCGACGGCTCGGGGATCATGGCCTGCGCCGCCTGGGCCGGGGTCGCGATGCTCGCAAGGAGGAGGAAACCGGAGATTCGCATGCAATCGGACTGGGCGCCACTGTGCCGCCCGCCGCAAGGGCCTTGGTCGCCCCGTCCCGGAGCGGGACGACGGTCAGCAGCTGCGCGCGGGCAATCCGGCAGCCCGCAAGGCGTCGTGCGCCTCCGCGATCGTGTGCCGGCCGAAGTGGAAGATGCTGGCGGCGAGCACGGCACTTGCGTGGCCCAGCGTCACCCCCTCGACGAGGTGCTGGAGGTTGCCAACCCCGCCGCTCGCGACCACCGGCACGGATACCGCGTCGGCAATCTCGCGGGTGAGCGCGAGGTCGTATCCCGCCTGCGTCCCGTCGCCGTCCATCGAGGTGACCAACAGCTCTCCCGCGCCCAGCTCGGCGAGCCGCGCGGCATGCTCGACCGCGTCGATATGCGCTGGCTTGCGGCCGCCGTGGGTGTAGATCTGCCAGCCCGCTCCGCTGCGGCGCGCGTCGACGCTGGCGACCACGCACTGGCTACCGAAGCGGGCGGCGATCTCGCCCACCAGTTCGGGTCTTTGGACTGCCGCGCTGTTCACCGCGACCTTGTCCGCGCCGGCCAGCAGCAAGGCCCGCGCATCCTCTACCGAACGCACGCCGCCTCCCACGGTAAGCGGCATGAAGCAGACCTCGGCGGTCCGGCGAACGACATCGAGAAGAGTCCCGCGCCCCTCGTGACTGGCAGAAATGTCGAGAAAACAAAGCTCGTCTGCGCCGGCCTCGTCGTAGGCTCTGGCCTGCTCCACAGGGTCACCGGCATCCTTGAGATCGACGAAATTCACGCCCTTCACCACGCGACCGTCGCGCACGTCGAGGCAGGGTATCACCCGGATGCGGACGGTCATCGCCGGTTCGCCATGGCGACGGCGGCCGCAAGGTCGAGCCGTCCATCATAGAGCGCGCGTCCGGTGATGACCCCTTCGATACCTTCGTTCGCGTGCATCGACAGGACGTAGATATCGTCGATACCCTTGACCCCGCCGCTGGCGATCACGGGCAGGTCGACCCGTCGGGCGAGATCGACCGTCGCATCGATGTTGACGCCCTTCAGCATCCCGTCGCGTCCGATATCGGTGAACAGCAGGCTGGCGACGCCCGCGTCCTCGAACCGGCGGGCGAGGTCCACCACCGGTATGTCGGACACCTCGGCCCAGCCCTCGGTTGCGACCATGCCGTCCCTCGCGTCCACCGCGACGACGATGCCGCCTTCGAATTCCCGCGCCATGTCCTTGACGAACTGCGGGTCCTGGAGCGCCGCAGTTCCCATGACGACGCGCGCGACGCCGAGGTCGAACCAGGCTTCGACCGCCTCGCGGGTGCGAATGCCCCCGCCAAGCTGAACGTAACCCGGAAACGCCTCGACGATGGCCTCGACCGCAGCCCCGTTTTCGGAGCGCCCCGCGAAAGAGCCGTCGAGGTCGACCACATGGAGATGCTCAGCGCCCGCCTCGGCGAATCGCAAGGCCTGCGCGGGCGGGTCGTCTCCGTAAACGGTCGCGCGATCCATGTCGCCCTCGGCCAGCCGGACCACCTGTCCGCTCTTCAGGTCGATCGCGGGGAACACGATCACGGTTTCCACTCCAGGAAACGAGCGAGCATCGCCAGCCCGTAGGCCTGGCTCTTTTCGGGATGAAACTGCACGCCGAGGATGTTGTCGCGGGCCACAGCGGCGACAAGACCTCCGCCGTGGTCGGTCATAGCCGCCACGTGGCGCCCGTCGGCGGCGGCGAAATGATACGAATGGAGGAAATAGGCTTCGCCCGCTTCGACCAGGGTTGCACCATCGCGATGGGGCATCGGACGCACATCGTTCCAGCCCATGTGCGGCACCTTGATCGCCGGGTCGCTGGACACGATCGGGCGCACCTCCCCGCCAATCCAGTCCAGTCCCTTCGTGACCCCGTGCTCTCGACCCCGCGTGGCGAGGAGCTGCATGCCGACGCAGATGCCGAGAAACGGCACTCCGGCCCCGATCACCCGGTCCTCGAGCGCTTCGACGAGGCCGGGCAATGCTTTGAGGCCCTGCGCGCATGCCCTGAACGAACCCACGCCCGGCAGAACGATGCGCCGGGCACCTCTCACGATCTTCGGGTCCGCCGTGACGTGCACGTGCCCAGCCCCTGCTGCCCGCAGCGCGTTGTGAACCGAATGAAGATTGCCCGCGCCGTAATCGATCAGGGCGATCGCTTCCGCCATGCGATCAGCCGCCCAGCTGGCCCTTGGTGCTGGGCACCGCGCCGCCTTTCCGCGCGTCGAGCTCGACCGCCTGGCGCATGGCCCGGGCGAATCCCTTGTAAAGCGATTCGCAGATGTGATGATTGTTGCTGCCGTAGAGCAGCTCGACATGGAGAGTTATGCCGCACGCCTGCGCCACCGAGTGGAACCAGTGTTCGATCAGCTCGGTATCCCACTCGCCGAGCTTCTCCTGGCTGAACCCTGCCCGCCAGACCAGATAGGGTCGTCCCGAGATGTCGAGCGCAACCCGCGAGAGCGTCTCGTCCATGGGGGAATAGGCCTGCCCGTATCGGCCGATGCCTCCCTTGTCCCCGAGCGCCTGAGCAATCGCCTGGCCGAGCGCGATGGCGCTGTCCTCGGTCGTGTGGTGCTGGTCCACGTGCAAGTCGCCGTCGACCCTCATCGTCACGTCGATCAGCGAGTGGCGACTGA
Organism: Tsuneonella sediminis; assembly: GCF_051912845.1. Classification (NCBI taxonomy): domain Bacteria; kingdom Pseudomonadati; phylum Pseudomonadota; class Alphaproteobacteria; order Sphingomonadales; family Erythrobacteraceae; genus Tsuneonella; species Tsuneonella sediminis. The sequence continues at coordinate 748,828 of NZ_JBNCBU010000001.1, forward strand.
ACTGTTCGACCATGTGATCGAGAAAGCCGATGCCGGTTGCGACCGCATAGGCACCGGTCCCGTCGAGGTTTACCTCGACGAGGATGGCCGTCTCGCTGGTCGTTCGTTCGATCCGTCCGCTGCGCATGGCACGCGCCTATACGCGCGGGAAGCGGGCGCGCAAGCAATCCGCGCTTGGGTCCAGCCCGGTTTCACCTTTTGCCGCTTGACCGCGCCGCGCAGCCCCGCCACCTACGAAGGCGATGACCGACGATACGCCCGACAGCCTGATCCCCTACGACGAGATCGTGCAGGAAGCGCTGCGCGCGGTCGTCGGGCGCGTGCTCGGAGAGGTGGAAGCGGCAGGAGGCACCCTGCCCGGCAACCACCATTTCTACATCACCTTCAAGACCAACGCCCCCGGCGTTGATATTCCCCGGCACCTGCGCGAACGCTTCACCGACGAGATGACGATCGTGCTCCAGAACAAGTTCTGGGACCTTCGCGTCGATGAAGATGGGTTCACCGTCGGCCTCACCTTCAACCAGGTGCCCGCCAAGCTGGACATCCCGTTCGGCGCGATCACCGCGTTCGTCGATCCGGCGGTCGATTTCGGCCTTCAGTTCCAGGCGACCGTGGCCGACATGGCGCCCGAGACGCACGACGCCGCGGAGAACGACGGACAGGGAGACTTGGAACGCGGGCCTCATCCGGCCGTTACCGATAGCGACGACGGCTCGAATGTCGTCACGGTCGATTTCGGCCGCAAGAAGTAGCCGCGCGGCCTATCTCCATCGTGGAACCGCCGCGCCAGAGGGGAGCGGCATGGCAGGCAACACCGGCAAACTGGGCGAACGGATCGCAACGAAGGGCGGCCGGGCGGTCGACAAGGCGATCACCAAGGTGACCGGCAACGATCGTGAGGTGATGGGCCCCAGTCCCAATCCGGCGACCAACCTGATCATCCATGACATCCTCCTGCGCGCAGGCGGACGATTGATGCGCACGACGCTGGAAAAGGGACTCCTGGCCAATCGTTATGGCAAGCAGAGCGCCAAGAAGATGGTCGACAACCGGTCGGTCACGATGGCGCTTGCCAGCTATGCGGTTTCCCGGTTCGCGACGCGCTCGATCCCCGGTGCCCTGATCGTGGGGACCGGGCTTGCCGCCAAGACGCTGTATGATCGCAAGCAGTCCCGCAGGAAGGCCCGGCGCGCCGGCGACAAGGCCCTGCGCGAAACCGAGGATGGAAAATAGGCACCTTGCAGGGGTTGATTCGCAAGGCCCCTTCCGCGCAAGAGCGCGCATGACCCCCGGCGACACCCAATCCGAAGCGCTCAAGCGGCGCGGGCTCATGTTCGTGCTCTCCTCTCCGTCGGGAGCGGGCAAGACCACGATCAGCCGGATGTTGCTGGAAGCGGACGAGGCCATCAAGCTGTCGGTGAGCGTGACCACACGCGATCCTCGCCCGGGCGAGACTGACGGAGTCCACTACCACTTCGTCGACGACAAGACCTTCGACCGCATGGTCGAGGAGGATGACTTCTACGAGTGGGCCCACGTTTTCGGCCACCGTTACGGCACGCCCAAGGGGCACATCCGCTCGGCTCTGAAGGACGGGCAGGACTTCCTGTTCGACATCGACTGGCAGGGCACCCAGCAGCTCTACCAGAAGGACCGCCAGGACGTCGTCAGCGTGTTCATCCTGCCTCCGAGCATCGCCGAACTGCGCCGCAGGCTCGAGGCCCGCGCGCAGGACAATCACGACGTGATCCACAGCCGGATGGAGCGCGCCCGCGCCGAGATCAGCCACTGGGCCGAATACGAGTACGTTGTGATCAACGACGATGTCGACGAGTGCTTCCGCAAGGTCCGCGAGATCCTGCACGCCGAGCGAATGGAACGGACCCGCCAGACCGGCTTAATCCCCTTCGTCAGGGAACTCATGGGTAGCGAACCGCCACCTCAGGCTGCCTAGCCTTCGCTCTGCCCAAGGTCGCAGGACAGGCGGCCCGTCCTAATCGGTTCGGTGCTGCCGGACGACAGGGGATCCCGGGCGCGCGGCCCCGGTCAATCCCCGATGAACGAGCCGATCAGTTCGCGCCCGTCGGTATGCGCGACGTTGAAGATCAGCACCACCTCTTCGCGCGAGGGGCCTGCCAGCGTGCCCACGAACTGACCCTTGAAGCCGTTGGCGGTGTCGTCGATGCTGCCTGCAAAGGTGCCGCTCGCGTTGACCGTGGCCGAGATGGGCAGGCTCGCGCGCAGGGTCTGCGTCCCGCCGACGTTCTCGAAAACCTGAATCGTGCCCGTAATCTTCTTGTCGCTCGCGGCGACGGTAAGCGTGGTTGCCGGCGAGCTGAAAACGCCCGGCGGTGTCGTGCCGGGTTTGCCGCCCGTCACTTCGGTCATTCCGCCGTAAGTCAGGTTGCTCGTGATGTCCGCCGTGGTGGTGACGGTGTTGTAGAACAGCGTCCCCCTGAAAGACCGCAGCGTGCCGCTGACAGCGTTGAGCACGTAGGACTGCGACTTCTCGTAAGTCACCCGCAGCACGTGCTTGAACGGCAGCTCCATCACCAGCCCGTCGCTCCCGCGGCGATAGGTCCGTCGCGTCGTCGACGCAGATTGCAGGTGCGCCGCGCCAAACGTCAGAAGCGTCGCGGTGTCGGGCCAGTCGAAGTCGGCACTTTCCGGCGCAACGTTGTAGGTGATCCTCGCGACGCCATCCCGGCGCGTGCCGTCGCTCCAGGTTTCCGTGCCGCCGTTCGGCGTGAAAAACGCGTAGCTGTACGAGGTGTTGAGCGCCGAAGCGGTGAACGCCTTCGTGAAGTCGAAGTCGATTGCCGTGGGGGTCGGCGTCGGCGTGGGCGAAGGGGTCGGCGTCGGCGAAGGAGTCGGCGTCGGCGCGTTGTCGTCGCCTCCTCCACACGAAACCAGAAGGGCACAGCAGGCGGCCGCGGTGAAGAGACTGGGCAAATTTCGGCGCACGATCAGCGTACTTCCTGTCGGTCTGTCGGCCTGCCATCGCGCAGGTCACGCCGGCAAATAGCCCCGGCAGCCGTCAGCGCAACCCATTTGCGCGGAGTTGCGCCCCGTTCGTCGAAGCGTCAGGATGGTTCGGCGAAATGCGTCGGCAGGTGGGCGTTGACGATGCCGCCGTCGACCGTGAGAGTTTCGCCAACGGTGTAGTCGCCCGCGCGGCTCGCGAGATAGACCGCGGTGCCGCCCATGTCCCACTTGTCGCCGACCCGACGGTTCGGGATACCGGCCGCCGACCGCTCCTCGTGGTCGCGGGCGGCCTTGTTCATGTTGGACGGGAAGGCTCCCGGAGCGAGGCTGGTGACGTAGATATGGTCCTTGACCAGCCGCGCCGCCATCCGCCGTGTCAGGTGTATCAGCGCGGCCTTGGACGCCTGGTAGCTGTAGGTCTCCCACGGGTTCACCCGCTGTCCGTCGACCGAGGTGATGTTGATCACCTTGGCCGGGTGGTCCTGGCTGGCGGCAGCCTTGAGCAGGCCGTGGAGCTTCTGGGTAAGGAAGAACGGGGTCTTGACGTTGAGGTCCATGACCTTGTCCCAGCCAGCCTCGGGGAATTCCTCGAAGTCCGCGCCCCACGCCGCGCCCGCGTTGTTGACGAGGATATCGAGCCTGCCTTCCTTCGACGCGATTTCCCGCGCCAGTTCCTCGATCCCTTCCATCGTCGAGATGTCGCCCTGGATCGGTATCACCCGGTCGCCCAGTTCCTCTGCGGTCTCGTGCAGTTCGCCGCCCTTGCGCGCGGTGATGTAGACCCGGTCGATCCCGGCGCCGAGAAAGCCTTCGACGATCATCCGCCCGATCCCGCGGCTGCCGCCCGTCACCAGCGCCACGCGCCCCTTGAGGCCAAACATTTCTTCGAGGGTCATGTCAGGTTCCTTCGGATCAATAGCCACTGAGCCCCGCCACGCGGTCGGCGTGGTAATAGACATCGCCGAGGAACTCGGCGAGCGCCCGGTCGCGCTTCATGTAAAGGCCGATATCGTATTCGTCCGTCATGCCGATGCCGCCGTGCATCTGCACGCCCTCCTTCACGGCGAGCCCCGCGGCCTTGCCTACCTTGGCCTTCGCGACCGAGGCCATCAGGCTCGCGTTCTCGGCACCGGCATCGAGCAGCTGCTGCGCCTTGATCGTGGCCGCCCGCGCGATCTCGACTTCGGAATAGAGGTGCGCGGCGCGGTGCTGGAGCGCCTGGAATTCGCCGATCAGGCGCCCGAACTGCTTGCGCTGCTTGAGGTAGTCGACGGTCATGTCCATCGACCCGCGCGCGACGCCGACACCTTCGGCCGCAGCACCGACACGACCCGCGTCGAGCACCTTGTTCAGCACGCTGCGCCCGCCGTCGACCTCGCCGATCACCGCGTCGCCATCGAGCTCGACACCGTCTAGCGTCACATGGCTCGCCATGGAGCTGTCGACCAGTCGCACCGAGTTGTGGCCCAGCCCCGCTGCGTCCTTCGGGATTGCAAACAGCGTGATGCCATCCTCGTCCTCGTCCGATCCCGAGGTGCGGGCGGAAACCACAATCATGTCGGCACTTGCGCCGTGGACCACGAAGTCCTTCTTGCCGGTCAGCCGGAAGCCGTTGCCCGATCTCTCGGCTCTCGTCGAGACGCGTTCGGGGCGGTGCTTTGGCCCCTCGTCGATCGCGACGGCGAACACGCTGTCGCCCGCGATCAGCCCAGGCAACCAATGCCCCCTGAGGTCAACCGAGCCCTGCGCCAGCGCGGTCGCGGCCATGACCGAGCTGGTGAGGAAAGGCGAGGGGGTGAGGTTCCGGCCGATTTCCTCGAGCACGATGCCGGCCTCGACATTGCCCATGCCGAGCCCGCCGTCCGCTTCGGGCACCATGATCCCGGTGAATCCCATCTCGGCCATCTGCTTCCACAGGCCGTGGCCGAAGCCATCCTTGCAGCCCCTTGTTCCGTCCCGGTTCTGCAGGTCGCGCCAGTGGCGCAGCTGTTTCGCGATGGCGCCTTCCTCGGCCATGAACTGGCTGGCGGTTTCGGCGAGCATCGCCTGGTCGTCGTCGTGATAGAGCGGCATCGGTTCAGGCCCCCGGAAGTTCGAGAATGCGCTTGGCGATCACGCCGAGCATGACTTCGCTGGTGCCGCCCTCGATCGAGTTGGCCTTGGTCCGCAGCCAGTTGCGCGCCGGCTTGCCGCCGCCGCTTTCCTCGCTGTCCCACTCGAGCGCGGCCGATCCGCCGGCCGCCATCAGCAGTTCGTGGCGGGTCTTGTTGAGCTCGGTTCCGGCGTACTTCATCATGTTGGGCTGTGCGGGGTGTCCGCGGCCGACCTTGACCTCGTCGAGGAACTTCTCGCTCATCGCGGTGAAAGCGAGCGCGTCGACGTCGAACAGCGCAAGTTCGGCGCGCAGCACGGGATCGAGCGCCCCGTTGCGGCGCGCCACGGCGCCGAGCGAGGTCGCGCGGTCGCCGCCGCCGGTGGCCGAGATCATCTCGCGCTCGTGGCCGAGCAGATACTTCGCCACATCCCATCCGCGGTTGACCTCTCCGACCTGCGCCGGGATGTCCTCGCCGTACGATTTGGGTACGTCGACGTCGTCGAAGAACGTTTCGCAGAACGGGCTGTTGCCGCTGATGAGCAGGATCGGCTTGGTGCTGACCCCCTTGCTCTCCATGTCGAAGAGCATGAAGGTGATGCCGCGGTACTTGTCGGCCTTGTCCGTGCGGACGAGGCAGAAGATCCAGTCGGCCTTGTCGGCATAGCTGGTCCAGATCTTCTGGCCGTTGACCGTCCAGTGATCGCCCTTGTCCTCGCCGAAGGTCTGCAGGGAAACGAGATCAGATCCGCTGCCGGGTTCCGAATATCCCTGGCACCAGCGGATTTCGCCGCGCGCAATTTCGTTGAGGAACCGCTGCTTCTGGCCCTCTGTGCCGAACTTGAGCAGCGCCGGGCCGAGCATCCAGATGCCGAAGCTGTTGAGCGGCGGGCGCGCGTTGATCCGCGCCATTTCCTCGCGCAGCACCTTTGCCTCCGCAGCCGAAAGCCCCGCCCCGCCGTACTCCTTGGGCCAGGCGGGAACGGTATAGCCCTTGTCGCGGCACGCCTCGAACCATGCCTTCTGCGCGTCGTTCTTGAACCTCGCGCCGCGCCCGCCCCAGTAGACGTCTTCCTCGTCCTCGATCGGCTTGCGCATCTCAGGGGGGCAATTGGCTTCGAGCCAAGCGCGGGTTTCCGCGCGGAAGGCGTCCAGATCGGCCATTCCAAATCTCCTCTCGTTGACGCACACGTAAAGCCGAATTGCCTGGCGGGGCAAGGGTCGAATGACGATTGCGCCTTGCCGTAGCGTCAGCCGCGGCGCCGTTGACGCGCGACTGCCGCAGTCTACCATACCCTTGATACGAGATTCCTCGGGGAGAGGTATGCGATTCGACGATACCCGTCTTCCGAACAGCCATCGGGAAGGTCCGACACGGTGACGCCGGTTCGCGGCCGGCTGCCATCGCGCCTGACATTCGCGAACGGGCTCGGGAGCGTCGCCTACGGGATCAAGGACAACGGCTTTTCGACCTTTCTTCTGCTGTTTTACAACCAGGTGCTCGGGATGGATGCCAGGCTCGTCAGCCTGGCATTGCTCATAGCGCTGGTTTTCGACGGGCTGATCGACCCCCTGGTGGGGCACGTGAGCGACCGGACGTCGACGCGATGGGGCCGCCGGCTGCCGTTCCTCTACATTGCCGCGATCCCGCTTGCGCTTCTCTGGATCCTGCTCTGGTCGCCGGTCGGCGCGGCAAGCTTTCCCGTGCTTCTGGCATCAGCGATCGCGGTGCGGGCGGCAGTCGCCTTCTGCGAGGTTCCCTCGGCCGCGCTCGTCGCCGAAATTACCCGTGATTACGACGAGCGTACGCGGCTCACGCGGACCCGGTTCCTGTTCGCGTGGGGCGGCGGGCTGCTCATGCTGCTGCTTGCCTACGGGGTGTTCCTGCCCCAGGCGATGCTCGCGCGCGAAGGCTACCGGCTGTATGGCATCGCCGGCGCCATCCTGATGGCCGCGACGGTTCTGCTTTCGGCAATCGGCCAGCACAAGTGGGTCGCCCATCCTTCGCCTTCTCGCCCTCCCGCCCCCGTTGTCGGGCTGCGCGGCGCGCTTGGCGATATCCGCGAATGCCTGGGTCATCCGGCATTTCTCATCCTCATGCTCGCGATCGTCGCGGCGATCACCAGCCAGGGGATCACGTTCTCGATCTCTAACTACCTCCTGCTCTTCGTCTGGAAATTTCCCCCGCTGGCGCTGCAACTCTACCCGGTGATGCTGTTCGCGAGCGTGGTGGGCAGCTTCCTGACGGTCACCCCGTTGCAGAAGATCTTCGGCAAGCGCGACCTCGCGGTCTGGACCGCGATCGTTGCGGTTGCCTTCTGGGCGACCCCCCTCATGCTCCGGTGGCTGGGACTTTGGTGGCCCGACGGTTCGACGCCGTCGCTTTCGATGATGTTCGTCTTCACGTTCCTGTCGAACATGTTCAGCGTGATCATGACGATGTCGATCTGGTCGATGGTCGCCGACGTGGTCGAAGCGTCCGAGGAGCAGACGGGACGGCGGTCCGAAGGCACGTTCGCAGCCGGCGCGTTCTTCGCCGCCAAGTGTTCGACCGGCCTGGGCATCTTCGTGACCGGCTTCCTGCTCAGCCTGTCCGGCGTGCCCGCCAACGCCCGGCCAGCCGAGGTTCCCGCTTCGGTCATCGCGGATCTGACCCTCGCCTACGTGGGCTGCATCGTCGTGCTGGCCGCAACCGTATCACTGGTGATCCGCCGCTTCCCGATCACGAGGGAGGACCACGAAGCGCGCGTGGCGCTGCTTGCCGACGCCGCGCTCGCCGATCCCGAGGCCCACACCATGCACCGCTGACCCAGGCTTCGGGGCTTGGCGTAAGCGCCGCGCTCTGCCACCACGATTTCAATTGCAAGGAAGGACGTAACGCCATGGATTTCGAACCCACCGATCGGCAGAAGCACTGGCGCGACCGGGTCCGCCATTACATCGACACGCACATTCGTCCGCGCAACGATGAATACAAGGCTGCCCACGCGAAGGATCGCTGGGGCGTCAATCCCGTGGTCGAGGAAGAAAAGGCGCGGGCCAAGGCCCAGGGTATCTGGAATCTGTTCATGCCGCCGCAGTCGGGCCGTCCGCACGTCGACGACAGCTTCGAGTTCGACGGTCCGGGCCTCACCAACCTCGAGTACGCGCTTTGCGCAGAGGAAATGGGCCGCGTCGGCTGGGCGAGCGAGGTGTTCAACTGCTCGGCCCCGGACACCGGCAATATGGAGGTCTTTCACCGATACGGCACCCGCGCCCAGAAGGACGAGTGGCTGAAACCGCTCATGGAGGGCGAGATCCGCAGCGCGTTTCTGATGACCGAGCCTGCCGTGGCGAGTTCGGACGCAACCAACATCGAGACCCGCATCGAACGCGACGGCGACCATTTCGTCATCAACGGGACCAAGTGGTGGTCGAGCGGCGCCGGCGACCCGCGCTGCAAGGTCGCGATCGTCATGGGCAAGACCGACTTCGAGGCCAAGCGCCACCAGCAGCAATCGCAGATCATCGTCCCGCTCGATGCAGAAGGCGTGAACATCAAGCGCTTCCTGCCGGTGTTCGGCTACGACGATTCGCCGCACGGGCACATGGAGATCGAGCTGAAGGACGTTCGCGTGCCGGTCTCGAACATGATCCTCGGCGAGGGACGCGGCTTCGAGATCGCGCAGGGCCGTCTCGGCCCCGGCCGCATCCACCACTGCATGCGCACGATCGGCGTTGCCGAGGAAGCGCTGGAGAAGATGTGCCGCCGGCTCCAGGTTCGCGAGGCGTTCGGCAAGCCGATCTACCAGCACAACGTCTGGGAAGAACGCGTCGCCCGTGCGCGCATCGACATCGAGATGACGCGCCTGCTCTGCCTCAAGGCGGCGGACATGATGGACAAGGTCGGCAACAAGGCCGCCGCGCAGGAAATCGCCATGATCAAGGTCCAGGCCCCGACGATGGCGTTGAGGATCATCGACGATGCGATCCAGGCCCACGGAGCCGGGGGCGTGTCCGAGGACTTCGGTCTCGCCAACGCCTACGCCCACCAGCGCACGCTGCGCCTGGCAGACGGGCCGGACGAGGTCCACTCGCGCGCGATCGCCCGCATCGAGTTCGCCCGCCACGCTCCGGGCATGACGAAGGACGAGGGCTTCAGTTCGGGCGACGTGGGAGTCAGCCGGTGAAGGCAGCGGTACTCGTCCAGCCGGGGTCCCCCCTCGAGATCGAGGATCTCTCGATCGCGAAGCCGGGTCCGCACGAGGTGCTCATCCGCACCGCCGCGTGCGGGCTGTGTCACTCCGATCTCCACTTCATCGAGGGCACCTATCCCCATGCCCTGCCCGCAGTTCCCGGCCACGAGGCGGCGGGCGTGGTGGAGGCAGTCGGCAGCGAAGTGCGCACCGTGAAGCCGGGCGACCACGTCGTCTCGTGCCTCAGCGCGTTCTGCGGCCACTGCGAGTTCTGCGTGACCGGCCGGATGGCGCTGTGCCTCGGTGGCGACACCCGCCGCCAGAAGGGCGAGGCACCCCGCATCACCCGTCCCGGCGGAGAAATGGTCAACCAGATGCTCAACCTCTCGGCCTTCGCCGAGCAGATGCTGATCCACGAGCACGCCTGCGTGAGGATCGATCCCGACATGCCGCTCGACCGGGCGGCCGTCATCGGTTGCGCGGTGACGACCGGCGCGGGAGCGGTGTTCAATGCCTGCAAGCTCGTGCCGGGAGAGACCGTGGCCGTGATCGGCTGCGGGGGCGTGGGCCTTGCCGCCGTCAATGCAGCGCGGATCGCCGGAGCGGGACAGATCATCGCCTGCGATCCCGTTCCCGCAAAGCGCGAACTGGCAAAGACGCTGGGCGCGACCGACGCGGTCGACGCGCTTGCCGAGGATGCCGCCGAACGGGTCGTCGCGCTGTCGAAGGGCGGCGTCCACCACGCGATCGAGGCGGTCGGCCGCGCGGCCTCGGCGGAGCTTGCCTGCAAGGTCCTGCGTCGCGGGGGCACCGCGACGATCCTCGGCATGATGCCGCTCGACTGCAAGGTCGGGCTCGGCGCGCTCGACCTGCTCAGCGGCAAGAAGCTGCAGGGCGCGATCATGGGCATGAACCGGTTTCCGGTCGACCTGCCACGCCTGGTCGACTTCTACATGCGCGGCCTGCTCGACCTCGATACCATCATCTCCGAGAGAATCGGTCTCAAGGACGTCAACGAAGGCTTTGAAAAGATGAAGCAGGGCGACAGCGCGCGCAGCGTGATCGTGTTCGACCGGTGAGTACCCCCAGCGCCGAAATCAAGGACGCCACCGCCGCCTTCACCGGCACGGTCGAACCGTCCGCCGCCGACCATCTCGACGAGGACAGGCTGGCCGCGTGGATGCAGGCAAACGTCGAGGGTTTCGAGGGGCCGCTCACCCAGGGCAAGTTCAAGGGCGGCCAGTCGAACCCCACCTACAAGATCTCGACCCCCGACAAGGACTACGTCCTGCGCCGAAAGCCGTTCGGGAAGCTGTTACCGAGCGCACACGCGGTGGATCGCGAGTATCGGGTTCAGTCAGGACTTCACAAGGTCGGCTTCCCCGTCGCGAAGCAGTATGGCCTGTGTACCGACGACGACGTGATCGGATCGTGGTTCTACGTCATGGACATGGTCGATGGCCGGACGATCTGGGACGGCGCGATGCCGGGTTCGAAGCCCGACGAACGGCGAGCTGTCTACTTCGCAATGACCGATACGCTCGCGTCGCTTCACAACGTCGACCTCGCCGAAGCGGGGCTCGAGGACTACGGCAAGCCGGGCAACTATTTCGGCCGCCAGGTCGACCGCTGGACGAAACAGTACCGGCTGTCGGAAACCGATCATCTCGCCTCGATGGAAAAGCTGATCGATTACCTGCCAGCCACGCTTCCCGAGCAGACCCGAACGAGCGTGGTCCACGGCGACTACCGCATCGACAACATGATATTCGCGCACGACCGGCCCGAAGTGCTGGCCGTGCTGGACTGGGAACTCTCGACTCTCGGCGACCCGATGTCGGATTTCACCTACCTGTGCATGATGTACGTTACCGAGAACGGCGGGCGATCGGGCGTCATGGACCTCGACCGCAAGGCGCTGGGAATTCCCGAACTCGAGGAAATCGTCGAGCGGTATTGTGCGGCGACGGACCGCAGCGAGGTGCCCGACATGAACTGGTATTTCGCCTACAACTTCTTCCGGCTCGCAGGCATCCTCCAGGGCATCAAGAAGCGGGTGATCGACGGAACGGCGAGTTCGGCACACGCCAAGGCCCAGTCGGAGCGGGTCGGGCCGCTCGCCGACAAGGCATGGGAGTTCGCGAAAAAGGCCGGGGCCCGGGGCTGATCGGGAGACCGCGGCCTCAGAATTCCCTGGTCCACCTGATCGCTGCACCCTTGTCGTCGGCGAAGGCGGCGATGTTGCCCGGGTCCTTGCGATAATAGAGGCTGGCAGCGGCACTGCCTCCGAACAGCGGCCCCGTCCAGGCGATTTCACCGTCGATCTCCCGTCCCTTAGGAACGAGTGAAATCGTCCGGACGGAATATGTCGGGGCAAGGGTCGCGTAATCGTAGCCCACCGGCAGGGCGAGCGAGACCTGCCCGCTGTCGACCCGGAGCGGTTGCGACACGCGAAACGCCAGGCTGTCGAACCGCGAGAAGAGGCCCCGCTTCGAGACGTCGGCGGACCATGCCAGACTCGAGAAGTCCGAACCCTCGCCGATCACGGTCGTCCGGTTCGCACGGGTCCAGCCGCGCCGCACCTCTCCACCGAGCCGCCAGTCGCCGCCGAACCACCAGCCGACGCCGGCGTCGGCGAAGAGGGTTCGTGCGCCCCCGCCGCCGAACGCGTCATGGAAGAATGCTCCCAGCACCGTGCGGTCTTCGTCCAGCCAGGTCAGTCCAAACGCCGTTTCGAAGTCACCGAAGCGGCGGTCCGCGGCGATGGAGACTGTCGTCAGCCCGCGCGATTCCCGCCGGCGGCTGATAGCGCCATCGACCGCGCGAAGGGTGCCGAGCCAGACCTCGCCCCCCTCGGCGCTCGCGGTCAGGCCCCAGGAGCCGAACTGCTGGCGGTAGGCGAGCGCCGCATCGCCTTGCGAGGCGAATCCGGGCGTTGCACCCGCGGCCTCGGCGATCAGGAACGCTGGACGCTGTTGACCCTGAAGCTGCGCGACCAGCCCCCGCGCGCTTTCGCGATATGCGAAACCGAATTGTCTGCCGGGCGCAAGCCTGAGTGCCACGCGAGCGGCGAGCACACGCGCCGCATCCGCGTCCCTTCTGTCCAGCCGCAATTGCTGGGGCCAAGCTTCACCTCTGCCGGGACCGGCAGCAACCGAGAACGCCATGCTCAAGGCTTCGCTTCCGCCACCGATGCGCCGGGATTGGTCACCGAGCGCGCCGACAAGGCGCGGCGTCGGCGCAGCGGTCTGCATGCCTCCTCCCAGGTCGGTGCCGTATGCCCGCCCGAACTTGTCGAGGATCACCGCCCGGACGCTGGCACCGTCGAACGCGTCGCCCGTCGCGGTGGAGCCGATGGCGGTGTCGTCGTTGAGCGCGACCGCAGTGGTGCTGCCGGCAAGCGTCGTGGTCCCCATGGGGGCAAACGCCGCCGCGATATCGAGTATGCCGCGACCGTACGTCGCATCGACTCCCGATGGCCCGGCGTCCCGCGCGCTGCTGAGCAGTATTTGCACCATCTGCGCGCCCGTGAGGTTCGGAAAGGCCTGCTTGAGCAGGGCGACCGCACCGGCGACCTGGGGGGCCGAGAAGCTGGTGCCGGAGAATACCGTCACGAAACTGCCGCTGGGCCCGCTCTCGACCTTAAGGACGCCATTCTCGTAAACGCAGCAGATTCGCTCGCCGAGGGCCGACAGGAACGAGTTCGCCTGGCTGCCCGCGCGATTGCTGAAGCTCGAAAACTGGTCCGACGCGTTGACCGAGCCGACGATTATGACGTTCGATCCCCCCGCGTTGCGCACACCGGCTGCGAACGGGTTGGGCTGGTTGGGATCGACCATGGGATCGCTCCCGTCGCCTTCGTTGCCGGCCGCAACCACGATGACGACGCCGGCTGCGACCGCACGCTGGACCGCGGCCGTCAGAACGCTGTTGGGCGCGTCGCCTCCGAGACTGAGGTTGATGACGGTCGCCCCGGCCGAGACCGCCCGATCGATACCGGCGGCGATGTCGCGGTCGCTGAATGCACAGTTGTCCGCTGTCGCGGTGCTCGACGCGCAGCTCCCCGGGCGGTCCGCCCGCAAGGCAAGCACCGTGGCGTTGTACGCGATGCCCATGATGCCCGTGTTGTCGCGCGCCGCGGCGGCGACCATCGCGACGCGGGTCCCGTGGTCGCTGAACCCTTCCACCGTTCCGTTCCCCGCGACGTCGGAACTTGCGGGATCGATCCGACCGGCAAATTCGGGGCTGTCGGTGTCGATCCCGGTATCGATGACCGCGATCTTTACGCCCACCCCCGTCGCGCCCTGCGCCCAGGCGGTTGTCGCACGGTGATAGGCCGGCCCGTCCGATCGCCGGAATTCGGCCGTATCGAAGGATGCCGTCGGCGTCGGCGTGGGGGCGGGTGCCGGGGCCGGGCTGGGCGTCGGCGTAGGAGTCGGCGCGGGCGCAGGACCCGGCGAACTGATGACGCCGCCTCCGCGACCGCCGCCGCCGCCGCACGCCGCCAGCATCAGCACGGCGGCCAGCGCGCATCCCGTTTCCCAGCGAACCATACGCCGCCTGTTCGTCATCGTCTTTCGCGTCCCTGAAGGTTGCTTCTACCTTGCCACGGCTGGTTGAAGAAGTGCTGAACGGATCTCCCCTCGGGCCGGCGCAGGATGGCCGGGCCCGACTCCCCTTGCCCAGCCCCATCCGCGCGGCTAGCGCGAGGCCCGAACCCCAGTCCGGAGCCGCCCATCATGTCCGCCGATCTCGAGACCGCCATCAACGCAGCATGGGACAACCGTGCGCAGGTTACGCCGGGCAGCAGCGAAATCCGCGAAGTGGTCGAGGCGGCGCTCGAATTGCTCGATACGGGCAAGGCGCGGGTGGCCGAGCCCGACGGCTCGGGACGATGGACCGTCAACGAGTGGCTCAAGAAGGCCGTCCTGCTGAGCTTCCGGCTGAACGACAACCAGGTGATCGAGGGCGGCAGCGCCAGCGCGCCGGCATATGACAAGGTCCCGCTCAAGTTCGCCGGTTGGGGCGAGAACCGCTTTCGCGATGCTGGTTTCCGCATTGTCCCCGGCGCCGTGGTGCGGCGCGGCAGCCATATCGGCAAGGGCGTCGTCGTGATGCCGAGCTTCGTCAACATCGGGGCCTACGTGGGCGACGGCACCATGGTCGATACCTGGGTCACCGTCGGCAGCTGCGCGCAGATCGGCAAGAACGTGCACCTGTCCGGCGGCGTCGGCATCGGCGGCGTGCTGGAACCGTTGCAGGCGGGCCCGGTGGTGATCGAGGATGGCTGCTTCATCGGCGCCCGGTCCGAAGTCGTCGAGGGGGTGCGCGTGTGCGAAGGCGCGGTGTTGTCGATGGGCGTGTTCATCGGAGCCTCGACGAAGATCATCGACCGCAAGACGGGCGAGGTCCATATCGGGCGGGTACCGCCCTACTCGGTCGTCGTGCCGGGCTCGCTGCCCGGCAAGCCCCTGCCCGACGGCAGTCCCGGCCCCAGCCTCTATTGCGCGGTGATCGTGAAAACGGTCGATGCGCAGACGCGGGCGAAGACCGGCATCAACGAACTGCTGCGCGATTGAGGAACCGGCCTGCGAGCCGAACGTAGAACGCTCGCAGGGTCATGCACGTGCATCAGGGAGGTTGATCGATCATGGAACGTCGCGGCGATCAGATAGTGGAAAGCGAGACCGAGGCGAGTGCCGGATCAAAGGAAGGCGTGGTCCGGTGGGTCCTTATAATCGGCACCCTCCTCGCGATCGGGTTCCTCACCATCATCTGGGTCACGGGTGCCGCATCCCAGGGCGATGTCGAGGAGGAAGCGACAGTCAGCGGGATGATCGAAAGCCGATCGGACGAGCCTGCGGACGTCATCCTGAGCGACGATGTCGATGCCGTAACCGACGCCGAGGTCGAGCCCGTTGCCCCCTCTGCTCAGGCCGAAGTGCGTACCGAGGGACAGTAGGCATTGGCGAAAGGTTCGAACAGCTTCCGAACCGGCCAGACCGTAAGCTGGCAATGGGGAACCGGTACCGCCAAGGGGAAGATCGCCGAACGCTTCGAGCGCCGGGTCCAGCGGACCATCGAAGGGTCGAAGATCGTCAGGAACGGCAATGCCGACAACCCCGCCTATCTGGTGCAACAGGAGGACGGGGCAAAGGTTCTCAAGCTGGGATCGGAACTGGACGGGGCATAGGAGTCGCTGATCATGCCCGCAAAATCGAAAGCACAGCAGATGGCCGCCGGGGCCGCCCTGTCCGCCAAGCGCGGTGAAACCAAGGTCAAGGACCTCGAGGGCTCGTCGAAGGAGATGTACGATTCGATGAGCGAGGACGAACTGCGCGACCTCGCCGAAACCGATCGCGAGGGCCTCCCGGACAAAAAGGAATCGTGAACCCCTGGAGCCGGTTTCTGGATGCGCAGGCCGGCGGGGTTTATCAGACCGCGCTCGCGGAAATGCGCTCCGGCGCAAAGCACAGCCACTGGATGTGGTTCATTTTCCCGCAGCTTGCCGCCTTGGGTCGCAGCGAAACCGTCCGTCGTTATGCCATCGCCGATCTGGACGAGGCTGTGGGCTTTGCCTCTCACGAGGAACTTGGCGCACGGCTGGTCGAGAGCACCGAGGCTATGCTGGCCTGGCGCGACAAGCGGACTGCCCAGACCATCCTTGGCCCCGTCGACGCGCGAAAGTTTCACAGTTCGATGACGCTTTTCGACGCCGCTGCGCCCGACCCGCGACCATTTGCCGCAGCTCTTGGCGCGTTCTTTGGGGGGACCCGCGATTCAGCAACGACGGTGAGATTATGAACCAGCTCCCCAGCGACCAGCAGGTCATCGAGGCAACCTTCAACGCGCAGCTGGCGGTCGGCGCAGGCATGATCGCTTTGTGCGTGGTGATCCATGGCCTCGGGTTGTTCACCCTGCAACGGGTCATGCGCGGTGAGGCAGCCGAGGAGCGTCTGCGTCACCTTGAGCCGCTCAGCTTCCGCGGCACGCTGTTTACCCTGTTGGTGGTGTTCGCGCTCATCTTCATCCACTTCGTCGAGATCTGGCTCTTCGCGTTCTTCTACGACTTTGTGGGCGCGCAATGGAGTTTCGAGAACGCGCTGTACTTCTCGACCATCAGCTACGCCACGATCGGCTACAACGACGCCTCCATCGCCCATGAATGGCGGCTGGTCGGCGCCCTCGAAGGCGTTCTCGGCGTGATCATGCTCGGCTGGTCGACTGCATTCTTCGTGCGGGTGCTGGGCCGGATCGAGGATACCCATGGCACCGAACAATCCCGATCGACTGGCGACGGGTCCTAGAAGGCGGTGGGGGATTCGATCGGCATATCGCGGCGGCGGGTGGCCGCGTACCGTTCGGCTTCGCGCATCACGCGCGCGATGTTGCCGCCCGAAATCTTGCGCAGGTCCCCGAGAGCGTAGCCGCGTCGGGCAAGTTCGGTGAACAAGGCCCGGTAACCCGTGACGTCCTCCGCCCCCACGGGGCCGGTTTCCATCCCGTCGTAGTCACCGCCGATCCCGACGTGGTCGATCCCGGCCACCTTGCGCACATGGTCGATATGATCGGCCCAGTCGGATACGCTCGCCAGCACTTCCGGATTGGACCTGCGCCATTCCTCCAGCCCTTCCGCGGCGGCTTGCGGGTCACCGGGCCAGAGAGCTGCCAGTCGCGCCTTCTCGGCCGCCATACGCGCAACCCACTGGCGGCGCCCTTCGCTGAGAAAGTTGGGGTATCCGACCGTCATCACGATCCCGCCGTTGGTCTTCAGCCGGGACAAGACGCTGTCCGGCACGTTTCGGGCGTGGCCGTTGACCGCGCGCGCGCCGGAGTGGCTGAAGATGACCGGCGCCTGCGCGATCTCGAGCACGTCGATCATCGTCTTTTCGCTGACGTGGCTGAGGTCGACCAGCATGCCCAGCCGGTTCATTTCGCGCACGACGTCCTTGCCGAAGGGGGTCAGGCCGCCATGAGCCGGGGCGTCCGTCGCGCTGTCGGCCCACGGCGTGTTCTTCGAATGGGTCAGCGTCATGTAGCGCACGCCCAGCGCGTGCATCTGCCGCAGCACGGCAAGGCTGGAGCCGATCGAGTGGCCTCCTTCCATGCCGAGCAACGAACCGACTTTCCCCGCCTTGACCGCCTTCGCCGCGCCGTCCGCGGTTGCAACCAGTTCGAGCCTGTCCGGATGGCGGGCAATCAGCCGCTTCATCACGTCGATCTGTTCCAGTGTCGCCTGCACTGCCTGCGGCTCGGGCAGGCTGGCGCTGACGTAGACCGACCAGAACTGGACCCCCAGCCGCCCGCTGGCCATCCTGGCCAGGTCGGTGTGCATCGCGCCCAGGCCCCTGGCGGGGTCGCCCGTTGCCGTCGTATCGGAGAAATCGAAATCGGCGAGCACGTTGCGGTAGCGTTCGCGGAGTTGTTCGGGAACGTCGTTGTGCCCGTCCCAGACCGGCGTTTCCTCCAGCGCACGGGCAGCTACCGTCTCCGGCGCAGGAGGCGCGGCCACTGCGTCCGCTGTCCAGCCGGTCGTACCGATCGCCGCCAGTGCCAAGAAAGTGAAACGCATCGCCGGTCTCCATTGCCGCGTCACGGGAAATCGCCAGTGCCGGTCGCTAGCGCGCCGCACGGCTGCCTGCTACTCCCTCCGGACGGGAACACGGAGATTGCAGGCACTGACTGTGGTGACGGGCTTGCGGCCCACCCATGGAACAGATCTGCCGGCCAGGCGGTTGGCTGGGAAAGGAGAACTCCATGACCAAGTCGCTGTCGGAAATATCCGAAGACATGAAGCAGATCGATTTCTGCACGCTCGCCACCCATGCACCGAACGGCACCATCGGGGCACGACCGATGAGCAACAACAGCGAAGTCGATTTCAAGGGTGACAGCTGGTTCTTCACCTACGAAGACCGCCAGATGGTCAAGGATATCGAACGCGATCGCAAGGTCGGCCTGACCTATCTCGGCAGTGCGGGGCTCAAGGGGATACTCGGTGCGCCCGGCCAGTTCATCCACGTCGAGGGCGAAGCGCAGGTGATCCGTGACAAGGCGCGGTTCGCCGACCACTGGGACCCGTCGCTTGACCGCTGGTTTCCCGACGGCCCGGACACGCCGGGCACCGTGATGCTGCAGGTGACGGCCACAAGGATTCATTACTGGGACGGCGAGGACGAGGGCGAGGTGCCCTTGCCCGACAGGAAGGCCTGGACCGCTGGACCGTAAGGCGGTCCGTCCGGCGCTGCGGTGGGTTCTGGGGTTCGCCTACGCCGCCGCAGGCATCCTGCATCTCGTATCGCCGGGACCATTCGTGCAGATCGTTCCAGGATGGGTGCCTTTCCCCGAACCGGTGGTCGTCCTTACGGGAATAGCGGAACTGGCGGGGGCCGCAGGCCTCCTGCAAGGCCGGTTCCCGATGATCCGTCGCGCAGCGGGCGTCGGCCTGGCGATCTACGCGCTTTGCGTGTGGCCCGCGAATTTCCAGCATATGGCGCTGGACATGGCCCGCGCAGACGGCGGCCTCGGGCTCGGCTATCACGTGCCCCGACTGGCAATCCAGCCGATCATCATATGGCTCGCGTTATGGACGGGCGAGGTAACCGATTGGCCCCTCGCCCGTCACGATCCATGAGGTCCGATCAGCTCATGTGCTTGGAAACGGCGCCGGTCATCTTGAACATGGAGATCTGGTCCGAGCCGGTGACCTTGCCGAGCGTGGCGTCGGGATTGATCATCCGCTTGTCAGTCGAATCCTGAAGACCGTTCTTCTTGATGTAGTCCCACACCTTCGAAGTGACCTGAGCGCGGGTCATCGGCCCCTTGCCGACGACCGCCTCGAGGTCGCTCGTCAGGTTCACGGGCTTCTGCAGCGCATTGTTCTTGCCAGCCATGATCATTGTCCTTTCCTGCTTGGCTATGGAGGCAATCCTAGGCGCTCGCCTCCGTTACGGCGAGAGCGCAAGGCCCCCCCAGCGGAGTTTTCGACAGGCATGAGGGGCATTTGGGCCTGATTTCGCCCGATAACCGGCTTCGCGGACAAGATTCGATTGCTCACGGGGTGTTCAGGCGGCATTTTGCATTCTCCGCCTTCGACCGTGTTCCGGGTCCTATCGCGGTCGTTTTTTCCTATCGGGAGGGGTTTTCACGATGAGCACGGGTCGCACTACGCTCACCATCGTTCTTGCCGGATCGCTCGCCGCATGCGGCGGCGGCGGTAGCAGCGGGGGCGGAAGTTTCGGGAACGCCCCCACCCCGACGCCGATATCGACGACCAGCGCCTGCTCGCTGTCCGCGCGGCAGGACTTCGCCAAGGCGGTGATCGACGAATGGTACCTGTTCCCGTCGCTGGTGAACAACGGCGTCAACAAGAACAGCCATTCGACCGTGCAGGGCTATATCGATGCCCTGCTGGCGCAGGCGGCCGCCGAATCCAAGGATCGCGGCTTCACCTACATCACCTCGATTCAGGAAGAGAACGCGTTCATCAACTCGGGTGCGCAGGCCGGCTTCGGGGTGCGGCTGAGCTATAGCACTTCGCAGAACCGGGTGTTCGTTGTCGAAGCGTTCGAGAACGCGCCTGCGCTAGCCGCCGGCATCGACCGGGGGACCGAGCTTCTCGCAATCGGAACGACGGGTGCGAATATCCAGACGGTGTCGTCGCTGATGGCCTCGGGAGGTACCGCCGCGGTGGTCGATGCCCTTGGCCCATCGACCCCCGGAACGACCCGCGTGCTGCGGTTCAACACCGGAGGCACGATCAAGGAAGTGGCGGTCACGAAGGCCGAGTTCGCGCTCGACCCGGTTTCCGACCGCTATGGCGCCAAGATTCTCGACGATGGCGGCAGGAAGGTCGGCTACGTCAACCTGCGCACGTTCATCGATCCCGCCGATCCCGACCTTCGCGCCGCCTTCGCCGCGTTCAGGGCGCAAGGGATCACCGAAGTCATCGTCGACGTTCGCTACAATGGCGGCGGCCTCGTCCGTATTGCCGATCTGTTCGGAGACCTGCTCGGCGCGGACAAGGTCGGACAGGTTTTCAGCTACACCACCTTCCGCGACAGCAAGTCCTCGAACAATTCGACGAGGAATTTCGCCGCGCAGCCGCAGGCGATTGCAGCGACCAGGATCGCGTTCATCGGCTTCGGCGGGACGGCTTCGGCGAGCGAACTCGTCGCTAACGCGTTCATCCCCTACCTAGGCTCGAACACCGCGCTCATCGGCGGCAACACGTTCGGCAAGCCGGTGGGCCAGATCGCGATCGACAAGACCGAATGCGACGACCGCATGCGCGTGGTCGCATTCAAGACCGAGAACGCCGCCCGGCAGGGGGAATATTTCAAGGGCCTCGCCACCGTCTTTCCGCGGACGTGCGCCGCGGGCGACGACATCACCTTCCAACTGGGCGACCCGGGAGAGGCGGCGGTAAAGACCGCGCTCGATTTCCTTGCCGGCCGCACGTGCACGCCAATCGGTTCTTCAGGCGGACAGGGCACGCTTTCGGTCGCGCCCTCACGCGAACTCGTGAGGCCCGACGCGCCCACCGCCGCGCAGCGTGAAACGCCGGGCCTGTTCTAGGCCGCACCCCTCCGGGCTCAGGACTGGGCGGGGTCGCGCGCGAGTGAGCCGATCAGCAGCCGCTCCGCGCGATCGCGGGCGCTTGCGTCCGGAAGGCCCAGCGAGCGCGCCAGAGCGGGTCCCATCAATGCATTGCCGAGCGCCAGCAGGACCAGGGTAAGCGTCGTCTCGTGCAGGGCCTGCACGCCGTCGTGTGATACCTCTTCCGGAGCGATCTCGTCGACCAGCTCGTGGATGGTCTCGACGATCGGGTCGAGCGCGTCCTCGTTCCCGGTCAGGAGCATCCAGCTCGCGAGGGCACCGGCCCCCTCCTTGTCGAAGGCGTCAAACGTAAGGTCGACGACCTCGCGCGGGCTGCCGAGACCCGCCCGGCTCGCGCGGACCGCCTCCTTGATCGTTTCGCAGACCGTCTCGGCAAGATGCTGCGCCAACGCCTTCTGCAAACCCGATGCCGAGCCGAAATGATGGAGCAGGTTCGCGTGCGTTCGCCCGATGCGTCCCGCCACCGCCTTGAGCGTGACAGACTGGGGACCGGTTTCGATAAGAAGGTGCCGGGCGGCTTCGAGCGCGGCCGTCCGCGATTCTTCGGGGCTCAAGCGCTTGCGGGTGACCATTTGCGCCGGGTAGACCTCGCAGCGCAACTCGGCAAGGCATGAGAGGAGATTATTGACACCAATGTCAGTAACGCGTACTTACATTGGTGTCAGTTAAAGGAGCCGATTCGATGAACGCCCCCGCCCGATTCGATATTGACCCGACCGCCACCCCTGCCCCGACCCCGACCCCTGACGATCTCGACATCGTCGTGCGCGACCGCCGCTTTCTGCGCGGCCAGAAGGCGAAGCGCTGGTGGCTGAACGGCGATCCTATCGCCACCGCATGGTTCAACGCGCTGTCCGCCACGTTCCCGCGCGGTGAAGCGTTCTTCATCGAGTCGGTCCGTGCGTTCCGTGACGGTGCCGACCCGAAGCTGGCCGGCGAGATCCGCGCTTTCATCAAGCAGGAAATCAATCACACCCGCGAGCATATCGTGCTCAACAAGCTGGCCGAAGACAGCGGATACGACATCGCGTTCATCGACAAGCGGGTCGAGGAACTGCTTGCCCTGCTCAAGGATCGCCCGGCGTACCTCAACCTCGCCGCGACGATGGCGCTCGAGCACTTCACCGCGATGTTCGGCCAGGAACTCCTCGCCAACCCCGCGCACCTCGAAGGCGCCGAGGGCGATCTCGGCGACATCTGGCGCTGGCACTCGGTCGAGGAGATCGAGCACAAGGGTGTCGCCTACGATACGTGGCTGCACGCCACGCGCGACTGGAGCCGCTGGCGCCGCTGGAAGGTCAAGAGCCTGATGATGGTGCTCGTGACCAAGCGGTTCATCGGCAACCGGGTGAAGGACATGAAGGACCTGCTCGCACAGGACGGCCTGACCGGCTGGAAGGTCACGGCGCGGATTTGGGCCTATCTGCTGCTTCGCCCCGGTTTCCTGCGTCGCATCGCCCTGCCGTGGCTGGCGTTCTTCCTTCCCGGCTTCCACCCGTGGAACGAGGACGACCGCCACCTCATAAGCAAGTACGAGGGCGACTTCGCCGACGCGCTGCTGCCGGTCTGACCGGACCGCGATTTCGAATTCGAAGATGCGCCGCTCCGGGTTTCGCCTGGAGCGGCGCATCGCGTTTCAGGCGGCTTGCATCACCGGATCAATCGCTTCGCCGAGATCGAGGGCGTACTCGAGCGACTGGACATCGCAGCCGCGGGCCAGGCTGAAGCGGCGCGCCGTTTGTGGCCCGTCGAACCCGAGCTTGCGAAGGACCCGGCCCGAGGCCGGATTATCGACGAAATGCCCCGCGACGAGTCTGCGGATGCCGAGCATCCGCGCGATCTCGATCACGCCGCGCCCCGCTTCGGTAGCAAAGCCCTTCCCCCAGAAAGGACGGGCCAGCCAGTACCCGATTTCCACCTCGACACTGTCGGGTTTGCGTCCCAGCCCGGCTGCGCCGATGAGGCTGCCGCTGCGCGACTCCACTACGGCGAACGCAGGCAGCCGCGGATCCTGCGGCTGGCTGGCCCACCAGCGGGCGTCTCTTTCGGTGTAGGGCCACGGCACGCGCGCGAGGTTGCAGGCGATCGCCTTCTCGCCGACGCCCGCCAGGACTTGCTCCCAGTCCTCGGGCCAGAACGGCCGCAGCAGCAGCCTCTCCGTCACATGGAACATCACGCCTACTCCCTACTCGCCATGATCGGGCCGATAGAGCCGTCGCATGACGCCTGTGTTGCGAGGGAGAAACGACAAGAGGGAGACGGGCCCCCGATCACTCGGGCTGGCCCCATCTCCCTCTTCGTGCCGGAAGTTACCTCCGGCGGGGGGCCATCCCGTGGACGGCCCCGTTTTCGGGTCGTCCGATTATTCCGCGGCTTGCGCCATCATGTCGACCGACACGTACTTTCGGCCGAGTTTGCCGGCGTGGAATCGTACGCGGCCTTCGACCAGCGCGAACAGCGTGTGGTCCTTGCCCATCCCGACGCCGGTGCCCGGATAGAACTTGGTCCCGCGCTGGCGCACGATGATGTTGCCCGGAATCACTTCCTGGCTGCCGAACTTCTTGACGCCGAGACGACGGCCGGCGGAGTCGCGGCCGTTGCGGGACGAACCGCCTGCTTTCTTGTGTGCCATTGTTTCGTCCTACTCTCTTACTTCTCGGTCTTCTTGGCGGCCGGCTTCTTCGCCGGAGCCTTCTTGTCGGCGGACTTGGCCGGCGCGGCGTCCTTCACCGGAGCCGCGGCCTTGGCCTTGGTGTCCTTTTTGGTCTCGACGCCTTTCGCCGGCGCGGTCGCCTGCGCGGAATGATCGGCCTTGGGAGCCTCGGCCTTCGTCGCAGTGTCCTTCTTCGGCGCGGCCTTCTTCTCGGCCTTGCTGTCGCCGACCGAGACGATGCGCAGCAGGGTCATCTGCTGGCGGTGGCCGGCCTTGCGGCGGTAGTTGTGCCGGCGGCGCTTCTTGAAGACGGTGACCTTCTCGCTCTTCGCCTGGGCAATGATCTCGGCAGATACGACGGTCTTCGCCGCATCGGCCAGCGTGTCGCCCTCGCCCGCGAGCAGGACGTCGCCCAGGGTGATCGTATCGCCGGCGTCGCCCGCCAGCTTCTCGACCGCGATCTTGTCTCCGGCGGCAACCCGGTACTGCTTGCCGCCCGTACGCACTACTGCGAACATGGGTAATTCACTTCCGCTTTATATGTGTGGCCACCCACCAGCGGGCGACGAAACCGGATGCCCCCGAACGGGGACCCCGGAAAGATGGGTGCCGTTAGGGGAAGCATCCTGCGAAGTCAACGCCCCAAAGGCCGGGCCGGGCGGCGAAATCGGGAACCTTGACGCTTCCGGGGGAGCGCGATCCCGCTTCCCCAGTCCGCGCCACATGCTAAGGACCTTGCGTGACCTCGTATCAGCGTATCCTCACACTCATTCCCGCCGCCCTTGTCGCCGCTTGCGCGACATCGGGTGACTATCCGTCGCTCGCCCAACGCCCAGCGGAGCGGGTCGAGGGGACCTTCACCCCCGATACGAGCGAAGCGCTGGTTCCCGCGCCCGTCGTTCCCGGCGCCGACCTCGTCGCGCGGCTCGCCGAGCTGGAACGCCAGGCACGCGGCGCCCACGCCGAGTTCGTCGTGGGCGTCCCGGCGGCCGAACGTCTGGCTGCGCGCGCCGGTCCGGTGGCCAGCGACAGCTGGGCGGCGGCGCAGGTGGCGCTGGCCGATCTCGATTCGATCCGGAGCCGGGTTGCCATCGCGCTCGCCGAACTCGATTCGCTCTGGGTCGACGCCACTCTGGAGGCAGGCCCGCGTGAGGCGATCGGGTCGGTGCGATCCACGGTGGAAGGTCTCGTCGCCGAGGAAGACGCGGTCCTCGCGCGGCTGCGCGGCCGGGTCTGACAGGAAGGGAAGGCGCGGAGCCCATGGGTTCCGCGCCTCTCTCGTCCCCTTATGCCTTCGGGACCATCGCTCAGACGAATGCCGCGATCGTTACGCACACAATAGCCCAGGCAAAGATCAGCACCGGTAAAACGAGCATCTGGGCCGCCGCCTCCCCGGACGTAAGGCGCCCGGTGTGCGTCACGATCCCCTGCCGACGAAAGCGCTCCCACGTCATCGCGCCGACCGGATTGTCGGGCTTCATCCGTGCCCAGGTCGACGACACGCCGAAACCCATGACGATGAATACTGCGCAGACTGCCAGGGGAATGATCAGGCCCGGACTCGACAGGCCCACGGCCATGATGGCGAGGAAACCCAGGTACGCCCCCGCGGTCGCGAGGTACAGTGCCGGGGGCAGCTCGAAACTGCGATCCACCGTGACCGGTGGCCGCAGGTTCGCGCGGACTTCGGCTTTCGCGATCACGAGTTCGCGGGTGAGGTGCTTCGACATGACAGGTTCCCTTCGTTCGGTACGAGGGACGACCTACCGCGCCGCCGGGCACAGCGAATTGACGCGGATCAAAACGAGGGGATGTTTTTGCCGGCCGGTCAGGCCAGCGGGTTACCCGCGCCAGCAGGTTCGAGGACGAAGTACTGACCGGTGACGCCCGGTGCTGCCGACAGGTAACGCACCGCAGCCGCCATCGCTGCTTCGTCCGTGCCCGAAACGCCGTTGACCCGGAGCGGCGCATGCTCGCGAGCGAGGTTCTGCACTGCCGCCAGGCGCCACCCGCGGTGCGTGTGATCGGCCGGCCCGAACACCAGGACGATCAGTTCGCCATCCGTCGTGCCGATCGCCTCGATCACTCGGGGAAGCGCCTCGCAATGGAAGCGCGTTGCTGCCTCGATCGCCGCGGTAGGAAGCGGGCCGACGCGCACCAGCATCGTTCAGCGGCGCTCGCGCGTCAGGGTCATGCCGATCTTCTCGTCCCGCTCGGCGATGGCAAGCTTGACGATCTTCACGGTCACAGCCTCGACACGCTCGTCCTGCACGAAAAGGGTGTCGCAAATGTGCTCGGCGACTGCCTCGATCAGCTTAAAGTGCACGCCCTCCGGCAGCGCCTCGGAGGCAGCGAACTTCAGGTCCATGTAGTTCTTGCTCGCCGAAAGGTGCGTGTCCGGCTCGTAGCGATGCGCGGGTTTCATCCGTGCGGTAACCGTAATCCGCAGGGGCTGCGGCTTGCCGGTTTCCTCGGAATAAATGCCGGTAAGGACATCGACTTCGAGGTCGGCGACTTCGAGGATGAGCGAATCGGCCATCGCTGCTGCCCTTAGCCCGGATTGGCCCAGCGCGCGAAGATCGCAGTGGGAAGCAAGCGCCCGCCCTCGCCTTCTTCCCGCACCGCGAGATCGCCATGTTCAATGCTGCCGGGCAGGTCAGCGAAGAGCTCCGCGAGCAGGCCGCCGAGCGCCAGACTGCTCATGCGCACCGCGTAGACCGTCAGGAACAGGAAACGGCTGTCCGCATCGAGCAGCCGGCGGCAGTCCGCGACGAGCGGCGCCAGCCCTTCCTCGATCCGCCACGTCTCCCCGTTGGGGCCGCGGCCGAACTTGGGCGGGTCGAGGATGATTCCGTCGTATCGCCGTTCGCGCCTGACCTCGCGCGCAGCGAACTTGGCCGCATCGTCCACCAGCCAGCGGATGGGGCGGTCCTCCATTTGCGAAAGCGCCGCGTTCTCGCGTGCCTGGGCGACCGACTTCTTGCTGGCGTCGACGTGCGCGACCGTTCCGCACCCGCTCAGTGCGAGCGAACCGACCCCCGTATAGCCAAACATGTTGAGGGTCTCGGCGTCGGGCTTGCCGGATAGCCGTTCGCGCATCCAGTCCCAGACCGGCGCCATGTCGGGGAAGAAGCCGAGATGCCTGAACGGCGTACATTGTGCGGTGAAGCGAACCTCGTTCCATTCGAGGCTCCAGCCATCGCGGGGGACGGGCCGGTCGAACTGCCAGCGACCGCCGCCATCCTCGTCGCTGCCGGGCACGAACTCTCCGTCCGCCTGCCATTCGGACAGGCGCGGCGACCACATTGCTTGCGGCTCGGGCCGGACGAAGCAATGCGGGCCGTACCGCTCGAGCTTGCGGCCGTGGCCGCTATCGACGAGACCGTAATCCTTCCATCCCGCGCCCACCATGAGCACCGGTTGCTCGATCAGCGCGGCCATCAGGATCTCGGCGTGGCACGTTCGGCGATGAAATCGCGCACCGCGCGGTATTCGCCAGGAAGTTCCGCATAGCGCTCCTCGCGCGCGAACAGGTCGCCGACCCGCGCCGGAAGCTGCGGCCGCTGGCCGGTCGCGCGCTCGACAGCATCGCGGAACTTGGCAGGATGCGCAGTAGCCAGCGTGACGAGCGGGATGTCAGCCGCCAGCTCGCTCGTCCGCGCGGCGTGAAGCCCGATCGCGGTATGCGGATCGATCGTCTGCCCGCACGCCTCATGCGCCCAGCGGATCGTCGCGGTCATCGCATCGGGCTCGACCCGCGCGCTGGCGAACAGCGCCGCCGCGCCTTCCCGCTGTGCATTGGTGAGCCGCATCGCCCCCGATGTCTCGAACCCGCGCATCTGCTCGGCCATCGCCGGCCCGTCGCGCCCGCCGAGGTCGAACAGCAGCCGCTCGAAGTTCGAGGAGACCTGGATATCCATGCTTGGTGCCGCGGTCGGGGTCACCGTTCCGGTCGAATAGTCGCCCGCCGACAATGCCCGGTGCAGGATGTCGTTGACGTTCGTGGCGACGATCAGGCGCTCGACCGGAAGCCCCATCCGCGAGGCGACATAACCGGCAAAGACGTCGCCGAAATTGCCCGTCGGCACGCTGAAGGCGATTCTGCGGTCGGGAGCGCCCAGCTGGAGCGCGGCGGCGAAGTAGTAGACCACCTGCGCCATGAGCCGCGCCCAGTTGATCGAATTGACGGCAGACAGGCGAAACCGTGCGGTCATCTCCGCGTCGCCGAACATCCGCTTCACCATCGCCTGCGCGTCGTCGAAGCTGCCGTCGATGGCGATGTTGTGGACGTTGGGCGCAAGCACCGTGGTCATCTGGCGGCGCTGAACGTCGCTGACCTTGCCGCGCGGGTGAAGCATGAATATCTCCACCCCTTCGCGTCCCGCGACCGCATCGATTGCCGCGCTCCCGGTATCTCCGCTGGTGGCACCCACGATCGTCAGGTTGCCGCCGGACCGGCCGAGGAATTCCTCGAACAGCAATCCGAGGAGTTGCAGGGCGACGTCCTTGAACGCGAGCGTGGGGCCGTGGAACAGCTCCATCAGCCAGTTCTGCTGGTCTAGCTGGACGAGCGGGGTCACCGCCTCGTGCGCGAACCGGCCATACGCCGTTCGGGTGAGGTCGAGAAGCCGTTCCGGCGTCAGGCTTTCTCCAACGAACGGCGCCATGACCCGCGCCGCGAGTTCGGCATAGGAAAGGCCCCGCATCGCGGCGATTTCCGGGGCCGTGAGGGAAGGCCAATCGCGCGGCAGATATAGCCCGCCATCGCTCGCCAGCCCGGCCAGCGTCACGCCCTCGAAGCCGAGTGCCGGCGCCTGTCCACGGGTGGAGATGTATTCCATCGCGCCCGCGCCTAGCGCCGGGCCGGGCGGGCGGCAAGCAAGGCGCGCTTTATCCCGCCGAAGCCCGCCAGCGCTTGCGCAGGGCGAGGACGTAGATGACCACCGCGGTCAGCGCGAAGAGGAACCACTGCACGGCGTAGGAAAGGTGGTTGTTGGGCACGTCGCGCGGGTCGGGCCGCGCGAGTTGCTCCAGCCCCGCTTGCGGCGGCGATGCGACCAGCTTCGCGCCGCCCCGGTAAGGGCCGATGAACCCTTCTACCCGCCCGCCGGACCATTGCGGGCGCACGGGTTCGCGTGCCCAGCCCAGCGCCACCGCCGCGGTGCCACCGCCGGGAAGGACACAGCGGGCGACATGCGCCCAGCCGGTCTCGCCCGACGCGGAACGACCGGCCAGCGTATCGACGGCGACGACCCGCACGCAGTCCACTTCTGCGCGGCGGTAAAGCGCATCGTCGAGGGCGTCCCGATTGCCCGGCCAGGGAACTTCGGCGGCAATGCCCTGCGCTTTGGCATATCGGGCGAGCTGCGCGTCCTTCTCTCCCATCCGCGCCAGTTGCCAGATGCCCAGCGCCACCATTACGGCCACTGCCAGCGCGACGATCAGGGTCGGCAGGATCGGTACCCGGCGGTTCACTTCCCCCATCGTCCCTCGCCCGCGCGATGGCGGAACTCGCTCGCCAGCAAGGCGGCCTTTGCAATGCGGAGCCCGCCGACCACCAGCAGGGTCGTCACCGGCACCCAGATCAGCGCCTGGAGCCAGTACGGCGGGTCCGCGGCAAGCTGCAACCCGATGGCCAGCGCAGCGACGAAGCCGCCGATGACAAGGATCAGGAAGGCCGCCGGCCCATCACCCACGTCGAACCGCGTGTAATCGAGCGCGCAGGCGCCGCAGCGGTCCGCGAACCCCACCGGCCCCGCGAACAGCGTCTGCGACCCGCATCGAGGGCATAAACCGAAAAGGGCAGCCTGGGCGATCCCGGGCTGCCCCTTTCCAATGTCCGGTCCGGACGGGTTCATCAGTGAACCGGCGCGCCCCAGCCGCCCCAGACGTAAACGACGACGAAGAGGAACAGCCATACCACGTCGACGAAGTGCCAGTACCACGCCGCCGCTTCGAAACCGAAGTGCTGCTGCGGAGTGAAGTGACCCTTGTAGGTGCGCACGAGGCAAACGATCAGGAAGATCGTACCGACGAGCACGTGGAACCCATGGAAGCCCGTCGCCATGTAGAACGCCGAGCCATAGGTGTTGGTGCCGAACGGGAACGGCGCGACCGAGTATTCGTAGGCCTGGATCGAGGTGAACAGCGCGCCGAGCAGGATCGTCAGCCACAGGCCCTTCTTGAGCCCGTCGCGATCGCCGTGGATCAGCGAATGGTGCGCCCAGGTGACAGTCGTGCCCGAACACAGCAGGATCAGCGTATTGAGCAGCGGCAGGTCGAACGCATCGAGCACTTCCATGCCCTTGGGCGGGAACTGCCCGCCGATGGATTCCGCAAGCTCGCTCGGGAACAGCGCGAAGTCGAAGAACGCCCAGAACCAGCCGAGGAAGAACATAACCTCCGAGGCGATGAACAGGATCATCCCGTAACGCAGGTGAAGCTGCACGACCGGGGTGTGATCGCCGGCCTGGGCCTCCTTCACGATATTCGAGAACCAGCTGAAGAACGTCGCGATGAGGCCGGCGATGCCGAGCCCCAGCACGATCGGCCAGCCGCCCATCGTGTCGCGGTGCATGAACAGCACCATGCCGGTGGTGAACGTGACCGCCGAGATCGAGCCGATCAGCGGCCAGATATCGGGCGGAAGGATGTGGTACTGGTGGTTCTTGGCGCCGGCCATGAGGATTGCTCTGTCCCTGTTGGAAGCGGATTTGGGGTTGCCCTTAGAGCGCCTCCGCCCCGCGGTCCAGTGGCCTCTTAGCCATCGGTGTCCGAACGGTGGAAAGTGTAGCTCAGGGTGATCTGCTCGACAGGGGCGGCATCGGGATCGCTGCGGATCGACGGATCGACGTAGTACAGTACCGGCATGCTGATCTCCTGCCCCGGCTGGAGAACCTGCTCGGTGAAGCAGAAGCACTGGATCTTGTTGAAATAGGGGCCCGTCTGCGCGGGCGAGACGTTGAAGCTGGCCTGTCCCTTGATCGGCTTGTCCGAGTTGTTCTTCGCGTAGAAGAACGCCATCCGCCGCTGGCCGAGCTGGACCGTCTCGGTCACCTGCTCGGGCCGGAAGGTCCATGGAAGGTCCGGGTCGAGGTTGGCGTCGAAGCGCACCGAAACGGTCGCTCCCGCCACCTGCTGGGCCCGTGCGGCGGCGAGCGAGGCTTCGTCCTCGGTCGCGACCTGGATCGTCCCTCCGAACCCGGTGACCTGGCAGAAGATCCGGTAAAGCGGCACCGCCGCGAACCCGAGGCCGAGCATGGCCAGCCCGAAGGCCGCGGCCATCAGGCCGACCTTCAGGTTGCTGCGCCGGACCTCGATCGTGCTCATCGTCAGCGGCCCATCTGCACGAAGGTCAGCGCGTAGAAAAGAAGTACGAAGAACACCAGCACCGCCGCCAGCACGACGTTGCGGCTCTTGCGCCGGCGCTTGAACTCGGCCTCATCCTCGGGTGTCATGCGAACAGCCCCTGCCCGTAAATCGCCCGGTCGGCAACCAGTGCCGCGAACAGTACGAAAAGATAGAGCACGCTGAAGCCGAACAGCCGCTTTTCGGGCTTCATCGGGTCCCCCGTCTCTGCGCGACGCAGCGCGACGGGCACCGACAGCGCGATGAAGGCGAGGCTCAGCAGCATCGCCGCCGCGCCATAGACCGCGCCGGTGCCGCCGATGAACCATGGCGCCGCCGCGATCGGGAGCAGAAGGACTGCATAGGCGATGATCTGGCGCCGAGTGCTCGCCTCGCCCTTCACCACCGGCATCATCGGTATTCCGACCTTGGCGTAATCGGTCTGCACGAACAGCGCGAGCGCCCAGAAGTGCGGCGGGGTCCAGAAGAAAATGATCGCGAACAGCAGCACCGGCATCAGCGTGATGTCGCCCGTCACCGCCACCCAGCCGATCATCGGTGGGAACGCGCCCGCTCCTCCGCCGATCACGATGTTCTGCGGGGTGCGCGGTTTCAGCCAGATGGTATAAACCACCGCGTAATAGACGATAGAGACCGCGAGAATTGCCGCGGCGAGCCAGTTTACCGCCAAGCCCATCAGGCCCACCGAAGCAGCGGACAGAACGATGCCGAAATCCCGGGCGTCGGTGCGCCGCATCCGCCCACCGGGGATCGGCCGGCTGGCGGTGCGCTTCATGCCGGCATCTATGTCGGCTTCCCACCATTGGTTGAGCGCGGCTGCGCCGCCCGCGCCCATCGCGATGCACAGCACCGCGACGAAGCCGACCAGCGGATGAATGTTGCCCGGTGCGGCCAGCAGTCCGCACAGGCCGGTGAAGATCACCAGGCTCATCACGCGCGGCTTGGTCAGCGACAGGAAGTCGCGCCAGTCGGTCGGCAGGTAAAGGGCAGGAGATTCGCTCATCGGGGGCGAGCGGGCATATAGGGATGCAGCGGCGTCGAGGGAAGCGCTGCTGCGTTTCCCCGTGCGGACGGTAGCACCGCGCTAGACTAATCGAACTTGTGGTCGATCTTTCGGATGTACCGCTGCACGCGCCGGGCGGACGTGCCGAAGGCACGCTGGGTCTCCCGGGAGAAATGCGGCTGATCGGCGTAGCCCGCTATCTGTGAAGCGTCTGCCAACGAGCCGGCGTCCTTTCGGGCCAGCGACTTCCACGCGGCACGTTGTCTGCGGACCCGCGCAAATGTCTTGGGAGCCAGTCCGGCAGCAGCAAGAAAACGAGTGCGGAACTGTCGATCGCTCAAACCCGTCTCGGCAATCAGCGCAGTTATAGAAATACGGCCATCGCTTCGGATCAGCCGGCCTGAAGCTGCTGCAACGACAGGATCGACCGGCCCGCCGTTGTGCGCCCGTTCGGCAATTGCCGCATCGAGATGGGCGGGATCACCGAATTCGACGAAGTCCGCCAGAGCTGCCGAGGCCCATCGCCCACTTGACGGACAAATGGAACCGATCGGGAGAACCTGGCCCGCGACTGCGACCGGATCGATGCCCAAAAGTGACATGGCCGAACCAGGCAGGAACCGCATCCCCGCGTACCGCAGCCCTGCCTGTACCGGAACGACGTGCGCTTCAGCGGCGGGCCCGCTCACCAGCACACCGGCGAGATGCCGGCCCTGGAAGGCGGCGCTGATTGATACCAGCCCGTCGGGGATTATCGCATGGTCGGACGAACCCTCGATGCCGACAGGCGTGAAGCGCCAATAGCTTTCGATGTGCTGCACGGCCTCGCCCAAGGGTTCAAATTCCTCGTACAGCACCGTCAGGGCCTTCCGATTTCCATTTCGTTCAAGATCGGAAAGAACAATGATGCCATAGGTTCGGGGACATTCCAGCAGCATGGAGGCGATACAGTGACCAACCACCGCCGCGCATTGCGAGTCCCGGCTTTGCAAGTATCCGTCATGGCCATCGCGCTCCTTTCTGCCGGGTCCGTCGGACAGGCCGAGGATGCCTCGCTCCCGAAGCCCCCCCACACGCGCGAAGTTGCATTTCTCGACGGCGTCTGGATAGGCCCTGCCGCGATCACGCTTCCCGACGGGCGAAAGATGGAATTCGAGCAAATGGAACGCGTCGGACCCATGATGGGAGGCGAAGTTCGCGTGATGGAAGGCAGGGGCCGCGATTCGACCGGAAAAACGGTTTTCAACGCGTTCTCGATCTTTTCGCAGAACGCGGAAGGTGAAATCGAGATGCGGACCTACACGATGGGGCACCAGAACAGCCGCAGGGTCGAACTTCGCGACGGGAGGAGCTTCGCGTGGGAAATTCCGGCCAGCACGCACACCGTCCGCTATACGGCCGAGGTGGCTGATGGCGTCTGGAAAGAAAAGGGCGAGCGAATCGGTGCAGACGGAAAGTCGGTGCCATTCTTCGAAATGACGCTGACGCGCGTGGCGGACACACGCTGGCCGGAGGACAACCCGCTGTTCGTCACGAAGTGATCGCACGCCAAAGTGGGCAGTCTAAGCCCGAATGACAGGATCCTTGGGCGAGTTCGAAAAGCTCGTGTTTATCCGCGACGAAAGAGGCTTCAGACCCGCGCCAACCAGTCCAAAAGCAGTTGGTTGACCTCTTCCGGCCTTTCCTGCTGGGTCCAGTGGCCGACGCCTTTCAGGATATGGCCTTCGACCCTCGGGGCGAAGTTGCGCATCATGGCGACGGGATCGGCCACGGCGCCGAACAGGAACGTCGCCGGGTCGCGGTCGCCGCCGACGAACAGGCTGGGCTGCTCGATCCGCATGCCTTTCCAGCCCTGCAGCCATTCGTAGTCGCGCTCGTGGTTGCGGTACCGGTTGAGCGGGCCGCGAAATCCGCTCTCCGCGAACTCGCGGCCGTAGAACGCGATGTCCTCTTCGGTAAGCCATGGCACTGGCTCCGGGTCGGGCAGCCGGTCGAGGAACTTTGCGCCGAGCGGCTTGTCGAAGTGGTTGCCGGCGGGCGCATCGCCGCAGATCGAATACATCATGCGGTGGACGAAGTCTTGCGGGTCGGCTTCCGCCTCGGCCTCCGCGACGCCCGGCTCCTGGAAGTATTCCTGGTAGAAGAACTTGCCTTTCGACGTGAAGTGCTCGCGGAAAACCTCGGTGAACGGCCGGCTTGGCACTCCGGCGAACGGCACCGAGAGACCCGCGACGGCAGCAATGCGCTCAGGATGGGTAAGCGCCGTGTTCCACACGATCGGCGCACCCCAGTCGTGGCCGACCAGGATGACCGGTGCGTCCGGCTGCAGCGCATCGGCGAGGCCCACCAGATCGCCCGCGATCTTCTCGAGCGTGTAGTCGCCCACTTCGGGCGGTTTGTCCGATCCGCCGTATCCACGCACATCGATCGCGCACGCGGTAAAGCCCGCGTCGGCAACCGGGCCGATCTGGTGACGCCACGAGTACCAGCTTTCGGGAAAGCCGTGGACGAAAATCACCAGCGGGCCGGTCCCCGCGAGCGCGCAGCGCAGCGTCACGTCGCCGGTGTCGATCAGGCGCATCTCGGGCATCGCACTATCTCCAACGGAAACGGCCGGCCCCACCGTATCGGGGGACCGGCCGCTTCGCTTGTCAATCCTGCAAGGGTCAGGCCGGAGCGGCGCCCTTGGGCAGGTGGTTGTGGTAATCGTGGTCGTCCTCGATCACCGGCAGCGTTTCGAACTGGTGATAGGGCGGCGGGCTCGACAGGCTCCACTCGAGCGTGGTGGCCCCTTCGCCCCAGTAGTTGGCGCCGACCTTCTTGCCCGCGGTGAACGCGTATACGAGGTTGGCGAAGAAGAAGATCATCGACCCGGCCATGATCACGTAACCCAGCGAACTGATCTCGTTGAAGTACGAAAACGCCTCGGCATAGTCGGGATAGCGGCGCGGCATGCCCTGCCAGCCGAGGAAGTGCTGCGGGAAGAAGATCACGTTCACGCCGATGAAGAAGCCCCAGAAGTGCAGGTGCGCGAGCAGTTCGGAGTGCATCCGGCCACTCATCTTAGGGAACCAGTAGTAGAAGCCCGCGAACAGGCTGAACACGGCGCCCATCGACAGCACGTAGTGGAAGTGCGCGACGACGAAGTAGGTGTCGTGCACGACGTCGTCCACGCCGCCATTGGCAAGATAGACGCCGGTCACGCCGCCCACGGTGAACAGGAAGATCATGCCCAGCGCCCAGACCATCGGCGACTTGAACTCGATCGATCCGCCCCACATCGTGGCGATCCAGCTGAAGATCTTCACGCCGGTCGGCACCGCGATGACCATCGTGGCGGCCGTGAAATACATCTTCGTGTTCACGTCGAGGCCCACGGTGTACATATGGTGCGCCCAGACGATGAAGCCGACGACGCCGATCGCGACCATCGCGTAGGCCATGCCGAGGTAGCCGAACACCGGCTTGCGGCTGAATGTGGCGACGATCTGGCTGATCATGCCGAAGCCCGGCAGGATCATGATGTAGACTTCCGGGTGCCCGAAGAACCAGAACAGGTGCTGATAGAGGATCGGGTCGCCGCCACCCTCGGCCGCGAAGAACGTGGTGCCGAAGTTGCGGTCGGTGATCAGCATGGTGATCGCGGCGGCCAGCACGGGCAGCGCCAGCAACAGCAGGAACGCGGTGACCAGGATCGACCACACGAACAGCGGCATCTTGTGCAGTGTCATGCCCGGCGCACGCATGTTGAAGATCGTCGTGATGAAGTTGATCGCACCCATGATCGACGCTGCGCCGGCAAGGTGCAGCGCGAAAATCGCGAAGTCAGTCGCCGGACCCGGCGCCCCGCTGGTCGACAGCGGCGCATAGACCGTCCAGCCGGTGCCCGATCCGTTGCCAGTCGCATCGCCCGGGACGAACAGCGAGATCACCAGCGAGGTGAAGCCCGCCACGGTCAGCCAGAACGAGATGTTGTTCATCCGCGGGAAGGCCATGTCGGGCGCGCCGATCATCAGCGGCACGAACCAGTTGCCGAAGCCGCCGATCATCGCGGGCATGACCATGAAGAACACCATGATCAGACCGTGGCCGGTGATCAGCACGTTCCACGCGTGGAGGTTGGCCTCGAAGCTGGCCTCGCCGCCCATCAGGGCGACCCAGCTGCCCAGCACCTGGATGCCCGGCTCGGCCAGCTCGGCGCGCATCACGCCCGACATCGCGCCGCCGACGATGCCGGCGATGATCGCGAAGATCAGGTACAGCGTGCCGATGTCCTTGTGGTTGGTCGACATGAACCAGCGGGCGAAGAAACCGGGCTTGTGATCCGCGT
The DNA here is from genome assembly GCF_051912845.1 of Tsuneonella sediminis. Taxonomy (NCBI): domain Bacteria; kingdom Pseudomonadati; phylum Pseudomonadota; class Alphaproteobacteria; order Sphingomonadales; family Erythrobacteraceae; genus Tsuneonella; species Tsuneonella sediminis. Next base: position 785,056 of record NZ_JBNCBU010000001.1, read on the forward strand.
CGTGGTGCGCGTGATCGTCGTGGTGAGCCTGGAAGGTGTCGGCGGTGGTGGCCATTGCTGGGGTCTCTGTGCTTCGAATCGGATGATCAGGCGATGGGCTTGACGGCGGCGGGTGCGCTGGGCGGCGTACCGGCAGTGGCGTTCGCCGGAGCGCCGGCAGGCTGCTGGGCGCCGCTTTCGGGCTGCTGGAGCGGAGCGGCGGACGGTGCCGGGGCAGCCTCGGCCGAACCGACGGTTCCCCCCTGGGCCCGGACCCACGCCTCGAACTGCGGGCGCGGCAGCGCCTCGACGGCGATGGGCATGTAGCCGTGCTTGGCACCGCAGAGCTCGGAGCACTGGCCGTAATAGATGCCGGGCTCCTTGATGAGCATGCGCTTCTCGTTCAGCCGGCCGGGTACCGCGTCGAGCTTGAACCACAGGCTCGGCACCGCGAACGAGTGGATCACGTCGGCGGCAGTGGTCTGCACGCGGATCCATTCGCCCGCCGGAACGACCATGCGGTTGTCGACCGCAAGCTGCGCCGGCTCGCCGCGGGCAACAGCCTCGTCATCGGGGAGCATGTTCGAGATCACCTCGAAACCGCCGTTATCGGGATAGGTGTAGCCCCAGTACCACTGGTAGCCGGTCACCTTCACCGTCAGCGCATCCTTGGGCGCGCTCTTGTACTGAGCCGAAAGCAGGCTGATCGAGGGCAGAGCGATGCCGACGAGGATGAGTACCGGCAGGAGCGTCCAGACGACCTCGATCGTGGTGTTGTGGGTCGTGCGCGAGGGAACCGGATTGCGGCTGCGGCGGAAGCGGATCATCACGTACAGCATCAGGCCGAGCACGAAGGCGGAGATGACCGCCATCACCCAAATGAGCCAGTAATGCAGCGTGTAGGCCTGTTCGCCGGTCGGGGAGTACTGCTTCTGCACGTCCCAGCCGCCGGCATGAGGCTGGCCCTTGATCCACTCGGGGCCAAGCGGCTTGTAGGCCGATGCGCCCTCCGCGACGTCTTCGCTCGAGGCGTCGGCCTTGTCGTCCACCGCGCCGATGGCTGCAGCGCCGAGTTCGCTCGCGCCAGGCGCGGCCTCGGTCGCCGATGCGGGGTTGCTCGCCACCGAATCCGGCTCCTGCGCCAGCGCGGCCTGGGGGGCGAGCGCCAGGAAGAGCGCAGCCCACAGCGGGGCGAAAGTGCGGAGGAACGATTTGCCGAGGATCATCGGTGCGAAACTTCCCGTCTTGACCTAATTCTTACAGCCCGGTTTTCCGCCCTCATGGCAGGCCGGAGAAACCCCGCGGACGGGGGTTTGGGCGGGCCTATACGCGCGCTTGCCCCATGCCTCAAGCGCTTCTAGGGAGATTTTTGCCAGCCTTTCCCCACCCCCTGCACGAGCGCCGACCATCCGCGATGACCGAAGAAGAAGTCCTGCACGAATTCCGTAGCTGCGAAGCCCTGCTCGAGGGACACTTCAAGCTGTCGAGCGGGCGGCACAGCGCGCACTACCTGCAATGTGCGCGCGTCCTGATGAACCCCGATCGCGCCGGCAACCTGGCCATCGCCCTTGCCCAGAAGCTCCCGCGCGACCTCCGGCAGCAGGTTGACGTCGTCGTCAGCCCGGCGATGGGGGGGATTATCATCGGCCACGAGATGGGCCGTGCGCTGGGCAAGGATGCGCTGTTTCTCGAGCGGCCGGAGGGCACGTTCGAGCTGCGCCGTGGATTCCGTCTCGACGAGGGCGCCCGGGTGCTGATGGTCGAGGACGTGGTCACCACCGGTCTCTCCAGCCGCGAGGCCATCGAGGCGGTGAGGCGCGAAGGCGGCGAAGTTATCGCAGAAGCCGCGCTCGTAGACCGCAGCAACGGCACCGCCGATCTCGGTGTTCCCTTCTTCCCTCTGATCGACATCCGGTTCCCCAGCTACGCCGAGGACGAACTGCCGCCCGAACTCGCCGCCGTTCCGGTGACCAAGCCGGGGAGCCGCAGGTAACTTGGCCGGTAAAGTGCGTCCCCATCCGCTGAGACTGGGCGTCAACATCGACCACGTCGCGACGATCCGCAACGCGCGCGGCGGCGACCATCCCGATCCCGTGCGCGCGGCCGAAATCGTGGCGCGCTGCGGTGGCGACGGCATCACCGCGCATCTGCGCGAAGACCGGCGCCACATTCGCGACGACGACCTTGCCCGCATCCAGGCGGCGACCGACCTGCCATTGAACCTCGAGATGGCGGCGACCGAGGAAATGCTCGCGATCGCGCTGCGCCACAAGCCGCACGCTGTGTGCATCGTGCCCGAAAAGCGCCAGGAGCGCACGACCGAGGGCGGTCTTGACGCGGCTGGGCAGCACAATCACCTCTATCCGATCGTGTGGAAGCTCAAGGACGCCGGCATCCGGGTCAGCCTGTTCATCGAGGCGAGCGAGCGGCAACTCGACGCTGCCCTCAGGCTCAGCGTTCCGGTTGTCGAATTCCATACCGGCGAATACGCCCATGCCACCGGCGACCAGGTACCGATCGAGCTCAAGCGCATCGCCGATATGGCTGCTCTCGCCGCCAAGAACGGGATCGAGCCACATGCCGGTCACGGCCTGACCTACGACAACGTCCAGCCGATCGCCGCCATTCCACAGCTCGCCGAACTCAACATCGGTCACTACCTGGTCGGCGAAGCGGTGTTCGTGGGCCTCGAGCCGGCTGTGCTGCGGATGCGTGATCTGATGGACGCTGCACGGTGAGCCTGCAGCTATGATCATCGGCATGGGCAGCGACCTTACCAACATGGAGCGGATCGCCAGTTCGCTCGACCGGTGGGGCGAGAAGTTCGAGGCGCGCTGCTTCACCGATGTCGAGCGCGCCAAGGCGGCCAAGCGACCGTTCACGCGCGTGGGTACTTTCGCCAAGCGATGGGCGGCGAAGGAAGCCTATGCCAAGGCAGTCGGCACGGGCTTTCGCCGCGGGGTGTTTCACAAGGACATCGGGGTCGTTAACGCCCCGTCCGGCGCACCGACGCTCGCGCTCACCGGCGGCGCGGCAATCCGGCTTGCCGAACTTGTGCCGGGCGGCCATGAGGCGCGCATTCATCTCACCCTAACCGATGATCACCCATGGGCACAGGCCTTCGTCGTAATCGAGGCAGTCCCTTCGACGAGCATCCTGGCCCCATGACTTCCCTGAGCGATATCCAGCCGATGAGCAGCCCCGACAAGAAGCGCGAGAAGATCGACTGGCTGGCCGAACTGCGCGGGCTGGTGCTGATGCTTCTCGCGGTCCTCGCGTTCCACAGCCTCGTGGCCAAGCCCTTCTACATCCCGTCGACTTCGATGGTGCCCAACCTGATGGTCGGCGACCGGCTGGTCGTCTCGAAATACCCCTATGGCTGGAGCTGGGTTTCGGCGTCGTTCCACGTGCTGCCGCGGGGCGATACGCGGATCTGGCCCGCGACTCCGGAATACGGCGACGTAGTGATCGCCGTTCCCCCGAACCGCGACGAGGATTACATCAAGCGGGTCGTCGCGCTTCCCGGCGACCGCATCGCCGTGCAGAACGGCCAGATCATCCTCAACGGGAAGCCGGTCCCGCAAAGGGTCGAGCCCGACATACGCATTCCCGTCGATGCCCAGATGTGCGACCGCGTACCGTGCCTCGGCTACTTCGAGAACTACCGCGTCCGCTCCGCTGACGGCCGGGATTTTTACGAGGTCCCCGCCCGGCGCGAGACGCTTCCGAACGGCGCCAGCTACCGGATCGTCGACCACCGCGACCAGCCGCTCGACAACTACCCCGAGACGCTGGTGCCCGCGGGCCACGTATTTCTCATGGGCGACAACCGCGACCATTCGGCCGACAGCCGGGCCGAAACCTGGGAAAGCGGACTCGGTGGCCCCGTGCCCCTGGCGAACGTCGGCGGTCGAGCCGAATTCATCACCTTTTCCCTCGACGGGACGACCACCCTCAATCCGCTGACCTGGTGGAGCAGCTTGCGCGACGGCCGCGCCTGGTCGACCCTGCGGCCCGCCATCACGAAAGGCCCAGCAGCAGATGAATGACAAGGCCGCGCCGCCGCCGATCGACATGGACGACGCGGACGTGGGCACCAGCCCCACTCGCATCTCCAGCCCCGAGCTGCGCTACGAGGCGAAGCGCGCGGCGGTCTGGGCAGGCGTCATCGGTCTTGTCGTGCTGGCGATCTACCTTGCCCAGTCGCTCCTCGTGATCTTCGGCGCGCTGGTATTCGCGGCAATGATCGATGGCGGCGCGAGGCTCATCGCGCGGGTCCTTCCGATCGCGCGCGGCTTGCGGGTGGCCATCGTCCTGCTGCTGACGGCGGGATTCCTGTTCTGGCTCGTTCGCTTCGCCGGAAGCCAGATCGCCGATCAGGCCGCGGAATTTCCCGCGCTGGTCTCCGAACAGCTAGGCCGTGCGGCCGCCTGGCTGGGATCGAAGGGCGTGGCGATCGACCAGAGCGATATCCAGGGCTTTGCCGGCAGCCTGACCAGCGGCGTCGGCACGGTGACCCGCGCGATCGGCGGGGTCGTCGGGGGCCTGACGACCCTAGTCCTCATCGTGATCATCGGCATCTACCTCGCCATTGATCCGCGACCCTACGAACGCGGGCTGTCGTGGATGGTGGCGGAGGAACATCGCGACCAGGTTGCCGACACGCTCGGGCACATGGCGTTCACCATGCGGCGGCTCCTTGCAGGCCGGCTTGTGGGCATGTTTGCCGAAGGGTTCTTCACCTACATCGCGCTGAGTCTGGTGGGAGTTCCGATGGCAGCGCTGCTGGGCCTCATAACCGGGCTGCTCGCCTTCATTCCCAACATCGGGGCAATCATTTCGGGCATCCTGATGGTGCTGGTCGGCTTCTCTGGCGGGACAGAGATGGGTCTGTGGACGATCGCGATCTACTTCGCGGTGCAGAACTTCGACGGGTACATCCTCGTGCCGATGATCGCCAAGAAGACGGTCGATCTAGCGCCGGGTCTGGTGCTGGGATTCCAGCTGATAATGGGCGTCCTTTTCGGGGTGCTCGGCCTCACCTTCGCCGATCCCATGCTGGCCATGATCAAGACCGCGCTCGAGCGCCGTGCGCACTGGCTCGAACAGGAAGATGGCGACGCCGAAGCGGGCCGCGCCGAAACCGAGGGATCGCCAGCCTGATGGCACGCAAGTTCCTGTACTTCATCGCGTTCGTTATCTTCCTCGTGATCGCAGGGGCGATCGCGCTGAGCATCTGGTCCAAGGAAGCCACCGAATTTGCGTTCGTGCCCCGCGGCGATTTCGTCGAGCAGCCCGCGCTCGAAACCAACGCCTATGCCGACCCCGGGATGTGGTATTCGCGGCCCGGCATGGGTGCGGACGATCCCGCGCGCTACTGGCCCGCGCCCGCCGCCAGCGTTGCGTCGCCAGAATCGCCCGCGGCCGAACGATCGCTCACCGCACAGGCCCGGGCTTCGATCCCCAAATCGACAGCGTCCTCGGCGATTCAGCCCGCTGATGACCCGGCAGGCAGAGATTACGCCGTCTTTTTCGTTCACCCCACCAGCTACATCCGTCCGGCCATCGGAAACGATGCCCCGTGGAACGCACCTCTGGGCGACGAGGAGGCCGAGACCCGCGCCCGCCTGTTCCTGCGCGGGATGGCCAGCCCCTTTGCCGACGCCGACGAGATCTGGGCACCGAAATACCGGCAGGCGGTATTCGGCGCGTTCCTGACCGACAAGCCGCAGGCGCAAAAGGCACTTGACCTCGCATATCGCGACATCGTGCAGGCATTCGATTTCTTCGTCGCCACGGTCGACGATGACACCCCGATCGTGCTGGCAGGCCACAGCCAGGGCGCGCTGATGGTCCTGCGTCTGCTCCGCGAACGGATTGGCGGTACCCCGCTCGAAGAGCGGATTGCGATGGTCTACCCGATCGGTTGGCCGATTTCGGTCGCGCACGACCTGCCCGCGATCAGCTTTCCCGCCTGTGCCACGCCAGACCAGGCAAACTGCATCATGACCTGGTCGAGCTTTGCCGAACCCGCCGATCCCAGCCAGGTGTTCGAACGGTTCACTGCCACCACCGGGTTCGACGGACAGCCGCGTGGGAACGGCCCGATCGTTTGCGTCAACCCGGTCAGCGGCACGCTGAACGGCATGGCGGACGCTGCCGAGAACCGTGGCACCCTCAAGCCGACGAGCGATTTCTCGAGCGGCGAGCTCATCGCCGGGCTGGTCCCCGCGCGGTGCGACCCGGACACCGGGCTGCTCTTGATCGGCGACCCGCCCGACCTCGGCCCTGGCGTCCTTCCGGGCAACAACTACCACGTATACGACATCCCGCTGTTCTGGGCGAACCTGCAGGCCGATGTGGCGCGGCGGACGGCAGCGTGGAAGCCGGCAACCTGATCACTGCCAGCGCGCGGGATTTCGGCGCAGCGCTGCCCGACGGCGGCGTTCTGCTCGCGCTCGATCTGGGCACCAGGACCATCGGTACCGCGACATGCGATGCCGGCTGGCGGTTCGCCACGGCGGGCAAGACACTCGAGCGCGGAAAGTTCGGCCGCGACCGCGAAACGCTTGCGCGGCTGTGCGCCGAGCGGGCGGTGCGCGGCGTGGTCATCGGCCTGCCGCGCAACATGGACGGCAGCGAAGGGCCGCGCGCGCAGGCGAGTCGTGCCTATGCCCGCAACCTGTCGGCGGCGCTCGGCCTGCCGATCCTGCTGTGGGACGAGCGCTGGTCGACCGTCAGCGCCGAGCGGTCGCTGATCGAGCAGGACATGAGCCGGGCACGGCGCAAGGAGCGCATCGATTCGCACGCCGCCGCAGTGATCCTGCAGGCGGCGATCGACGCGCTGTCGGGCGCCTTGCTCTAGCGTCGGGCTGTCAGTCGAGGGTCCGCTGGCCGACTATGCTCAGGCCATATCCTTCGAGCGCGACGAGCGAATGCTCTGTGTTGGTCAGCAGGATCATGTCGTGCACGCCGAGCGCACCGAGGATCTGCGCCCCCCCGCCGTAGTCGCGCTGCTCTGTCACCTGCGTTTCGTTCGCGGGCGGCATGCCGCCCTCGCGCGCGATCGCGCGGCTCACGTAGTCGGAACTCGCACGGTTGATCAGCACGATAATTCCGGCGCCCTCGCCCCCGATGATCTCCATCGACCGTTCGATCAGCTGCCCGCGCGGGCCGTCCTCGCCGAACACGTCGTCGAACAGCGACAGTGCGTGCATCCGCACCAGCGTCGGCCGGTCGGGCCTGACAGATCCCTTCACGAGCGCGAGGTTCTCCTCGCCCGTCGCGCGGTTGTAGAAGGCGATCGCCTGCCAATCGCCGCCCCACTTGCTGGTGAAGCGTCGCTCGCCGCGCCGCTCGATCAGGTGGTCGTGGCGACGGCGATAGGCGATGAGGTCGCGGATCGTGCCGATCTTGAGGTCGTGCAACCGCGCGAAGCGCACCAAGTCCGACAGGCGCGACATCGTGCCATCCTCGTTCATGATCTCGCAGATCACGCCCGAAGGATTCAGCCCGGCGAGCCGGGAGATGTCGACTGCCGCCTCGGTATGCCCCGCCCGCACCAGGACGCCGCCGTCGCGCGCGACGAGCGGGAACACGTGGCCCGGTGTAACGATATCGTCGCGGCCCTTGGTCCCGTCGATCGCGACCGAGATCGTGCGTGCGCGGTCGCCCGCCGAAATGCCGGTGGAGACGCCCTCGCGCGCTTCGATCGAGGTGGTGAAGGCGGTTTCATGACGAGTGCGGTTGTTGCGGCTCATCAGGTCGAGGCCAAGCTGCTCGACCCGCTGGCGCGTCATCGCGAGGCACACCAGGCCGCGCCCGTGAGTCGCCATGAAATTGATCGCGTTGGGCGTCGCCATCTGGGCCGGGATGACGAGATCGCCCTCATTCTCGCGGTCCTCGTCGTCGACAAGGATGAACATGCGCCCGTTGCGCGCCTCGTCGATGATCTCCTCGGCCGGGACGATTACAGGCCGCTCGTCGTTCACGGACAGAAAGTTGTCCAGCTTGCCCAGCGTATCGGCAGTCGGGTTCCAGCCCGGCTCGAGACAGTCGCGCAGGGAATTCGCGTGAAGGCCTGCCGCGCGGGCGAGCGCGGCGCGGCTCATGCGATTGCCCGCCACCAGATCGCGGACCCGCTGAATGGTCGTGTTGGCGATAGTCAATGTGGTCATTCGGGCAGCGTTATCACATCGAAATGTGAATGCCACAGCAAAATGTGCTAGCCGTGCTCGATGGCGGCGATCACCGACGCGAGCCAACGCCGGGGAACCGTCCGCCGGCCGATGTCGGCGACGAATTCCTGTCCCCGTGAAGCTGCGCGCAGGCGTCCGTCCGCGTGCCACCGCGCGGGGTCGTCGTGATAGCTCAGCCCGCCTTGCTTCAGCCACGTCGGCCTGTCCCACGTGCTCGGCCTTTCGCCCGGGGCGGTCAGGCGTAAACTCGGCATGGCGCGTGCCGCCGTCCGGCCCCGTCCCGCGTAGATCACATCGTTCGCCGCAAAGGGGGATACGGCATGAGGGTGGCGGGCGCGGACCAGCTCCGCGCGTCGCTCCTCTTCAAGCGCTGCGACGACGAGGATCTCTTCCACGACGATGTAGCCGAAGATCCGGTGGTGCGGCGCATGACCGGCCTCGCGAAACAGGCCGAAGAAGAGAAACACGTCGCCGAGCCCCACCCCGCGATTGGCAAGATGCGTCTGCGCAGCGCCGCACTGCCCGAAAAGACAGGTTCCCCCCTCGAGGAACATGGGGTCGTGGTGGCACTCCTCGCTGCCGTGGTGCCGCCCGCGGCTCGCCCGCACGACATGATTGCCGAGACCGAGATCATCCCAGGTCGTTCCCGATCCGCCGCTGCTGGGAATAGGCAGGCTGACCGGCCGGCCGTCGACGATCGGCGATGGTCCGCCGCCCGAAGCGCTGTCGAAACCCTTGCGGCTAAAGACGATCTTCATGCGTTCGGGAGCGGCACCGAAAGGCTCGCGGCCGCGCGCAGGATTGCATCGTTGTCGTGCACGAACCGCCCCGCCGCCTTGCGTGTCGCGAGCGCGAGCGCGGCCTTGGCGACCGTCTCGCCAGCAATCGAGCGAAAGCCCCGCCGCGATCCAAGGAGCAGGAGGTCGAAGAGCGGGCTGGCGAGGACACCGGCCCGTTCCAGCACCCGGCGATCTCCCGATCGCTTGCCTCGCAAAAGTCCGGGGCGAAGCACGTCGAGCCTCTTGAACCGCAGCTTGCCAAGTTCGCCCTCGACCTGACCCTTGGTTCGCAGGTAGAGCGCCTTCGACATGGGGTCGGCACCGGCCGAGCTCACGACGACGAACCTTTCGGCTCCGTGTTCCCTTGCGGTCTTTGCTGTTGCGATCACGAGGGCGTGATCGACCGCGCGGAAAGCCTCCTCGTCGCGCCCCGCCTTCTTCCACGTCGTCCCGAGCGCGCAAATCACTGCATTCGGGCGTACTGCCTCGAACACTTCCCCCCACTTGGCCGGATCGGCGACGAACATCTCCATTCGCGCTCCCGGCGGCAACGGAGTTTCGCGCCGGGCTACCGCAACGAGTCGCATGTCCTCGCGCCCGACGGCCAGCCGCATTACCTCGCGGCCGATCAGCCCCGTCGCACCGACGAGCGCGATCCGCAGAGGTTCAGACATTGCGAAGCCCCTCCGGCTCGCGTCCGAATATCTCGGTGCACTGGCGGATCGCGAACCTGTCGGTCATTCCGGCGATGAAATCGGCAAGATGCCGGCTACGCCCGGGTTCGTCCTCGGGCAGCGCCGCACGCCACTCAGGCGGCAGCGCAGCCGGGTTCTGGTCATAGGCCGCGAACAGCCGTGAAACGACGTCGCGCGCGCGACTGGCCGCGGTCAGCTGTTCGGGATGGTAATAGAGCCGCTCGTACATGAACGCCTTGAGCGCTCGCTCCTCTTCGCCCATCGCGGCAGAGAACCCGGCAAGTTGCCCGGGATGCGCGCGAACTTCGGCCACGCTGCGCATTCCCTTCGCGTTCGTGCGGGTCGTGTCGATCACGTCGTTGACCATCAGTCCGATCCGGCTGCGGACCAGTTCGCGCAGGCGCTGGTCGACGCTGGCGGATGGATGGCGCCGCTCTACCGCGCGGTACTGCTCGGCGATCGCGGGAAGGTCCAGCAGGTCGTCGAGAAGGAGGAAACCGGCACGAAGGCCGTCGTCGATGTCGTGGTTGTCGTAGGCGATATCGTCGGCAATCGCAGCGACCTGCGCTTCGAGGCTTGGCCAAGCGCCGAGATCGAGCGGGAATGCCTCGTCGAGTTCGGCGAGCGCCCAGTTGGGGGTGCTCACCGGCCCGTTGTGCTTCGCCAGCCCCTCGAGCAGGTCCCACGACAGGTTCAGCCCCGGGTGGTCGCAATACGGGTTTTCGAGGCGCATGAGGACCCGCAACGTGTGGGCGTTATGGTCGAACCCGCCGCGCTCCGCCATCGCCTCGCGCAGCGCGTCCTCGCCGGCATGGCCGAACGGCGGATGGCCGATGTCGTGGGCGAGGCACAGGGCTTCGGTCAGGTCCTCGTCGAGCCCGAGCGCGCGGGCAATCACGCGGCCGATTTGTGCCACCTCGATGCTGTGGGTCAGACGCGTGCGATAGTGATCGCCGTCCGGCGCTATGAAGACCTGTGTCTTCGCCTTGAGGCGGCGGAAAGCGATCGAATGGACGATCCGGTCGCGATCGCGCTGGAACTCGCTGCGGGGTCCGCGGGTGCCCTCGCGCCTCTCGGCGAACTCGCGGCCGCGACTGGCGGCTGGATCGGCAGCATAGGGGGCGAGCGTCATCGGCATCAGGCGGTTAGTGGGCGCGTCCCGCCCGGGCAACGGGAACAGCAGCGGAACATCGCCCCGCGCCCGACAAAAAAACGGGCCGCGCATCGCAACGACGCGCGGCCCGCAGATCATCCGGCCAGGTGCGACCCGCCGGAAACGGTGGTCACTTGATGCCGATGGTGTCCGGGTTGCCGTCAGGGTCGCCCGAAACCGTGCCGCCGCTTTTCGGCGTGCCGAACAAGAGCAGGCCTGCGGCATGGGGGCTGGCCATCGAGGTACCCGAAAGCGTCGCATATCCGCCGCTCTTATAGGTCGAATAGATAGAGGAACCCGGCTCGGCAAAATCGACCGGCGGATTGCCGTAGTTCGAGAAACTCGACCACGTGTCTCCCTGCGCGAACGAGGAAATCGTGTAGATGTTTGGCCCGTTCGCCGAAGCCGGCGACTTGGTGGTTGCGCTGGTCGATTCGTTGCCGGCGGCTAGCGCAAACTTGAGGCCCTTGGCAGCCGCGGCAATCACCGCGTCATTGAGAGCCTGGCTGAATCCGCCACCGAGGCTCATGTTCGCCACATCACCCGCTGCAAAGTTCTTGCCCGCGTAGTCCACCCCGGCAATCACGCCGCTGTTGGTCCCCGAGCCGCTCCGGGTCAGCACCTTGACCGCGACGAGCTGGACCCCCGGCGCCACGCCGAGTACGCCGATCCCGTTGTTCGCCTTGGCGCCGATGGTCCCAGCCACGTGCGATCCATGGCCGTTGCCATCGTCAGCGTTCTTCTCGCGGGTGAAGCTTGCGCTAAGCGCGACGTTCACGTTGAGGTCGGGGTGATCGAGGTCGATCCCGGTGTCGAGCACCCATGCCTTCCCGCTCGCGGTGCTGCCGCCGCCGCCGACGCGCGTGATACCCCATGGAACAGTCTCGGCCTTTGCGGTCGGCCCCTCGGGCCTTCCCTGCGCGACTACGGCAATGGCCATCTCCTGGTCTTGCTCGCAGAATGCGATCGAAGGATTGCTCCGGCGCATGGCGTTCATGCCCTGCTCGCTCATGTTGGCGGAAAAGCCGCGTATCGTGTGCGAGTAGACGTGGCCGACTGCTCCGCCGTGAGAGCGCGCTGCGGCATTCGCCTTGGCCGCGACGTCGCCTCTCGCCACGCGGTCGTTCTTGAAGACGCAAATGTAGGAATTGGCAATCTTGTCACCCGCCGCGGCGTGCGCCGGCGTGGCGGCAAGCGCGGCGGCCAGTGCGACGCCGCTGAAGGCCGCGATGCGGCCGGCAACCCGTTTTGTCATTGATAGTCCCTCCCTTAGACAGGAAGGGTAGAATGCCTCACCCCTAACCAAAGGGAATAGACAAAGATCATTACCCGGTTGGCAATCAAACCATTCGTCGCACGCTTTGCACTATTCGTCGCCCAGTAACCATGCCACGCCGGCGCGGCAATGGGCCCGGGTTGAATCGAACACCGGCAGCACATTCGCATCGACATCGACGATCATCGAAAGCTCGGTGCAGGCAAGCACGATCGCCCTGGCGCCTTCGCGTTCCTTGAGGGTGATCCAGGTCTTCAGCGCCCGCTCCGCGTCGCGGGTCGCCTTGCCCCGCATCAGTTCCTCGTAAATGATCCGGTCGATCAGTTCGACTTGGGCCATGTCTGGCGGCACCAGGTCGACCCCGTGGCTGACGAGCCGGCGGCGATAGAAGCTTTCGGTCATGACGTTGCGCGTGCCGACCAGGGCGGCACTTGTGATCCCGGCGGCCTGCATCTCGCGCGCGACGCAATCGGCGATGTGGATGACCGGCACTCCCGCGGCCTCCGCCACCCGGTCGTACACCTTGTGCATCGAGTTGGCGCAGATCAGGAGTGCGCCCGCACCAGCATCGACGAGCCGCCGGGCGCTTTCGGACAGCACTCCGGCCGCGTGATCCCAGCCCGCGTCGTCCGTGATCGCCCTGAGCGATGCGAAGTCGAGGCTTTCGATCAGCAGCGGCGCGCTGGAATCGGGGGAAACCTGACGCTGGATGCCGCGGTTGAGGAACTCGTAGTAATCGCGCGTGGAGGCCCAGCTCATTCCCCCGATCAGCCCCAGTCTGCGCAAATTGTCGCTCCCTCAGTACGCGCCCGCTGCCCGGTTAGCGCGTCAGCCGCCCCCGCGTCCACCGGGAGGCGCCTGCGAAACGGGGACAAGACCGGCGATCCACCGTTTCACAACGTCGAGTCCATCGTGGTCGATGGTCGCCTTGCCGAGTTCGGGCATCGCCACGCCGCCTTCGAGGCTGCCCATCCGGTGGACCAGGATCGACCGGCCCGGCTCGCCGGGCACGATATCGAACAGGAAATCCCCCGCACCGCGTCCGGCGGCCACCGGGCGCTTCATCACGCCGAGCTTGCCGGGATCGGCCTGTTGCCAACGCAGGTCGAGACCGGAGTTGGAGGCCGACCCGCCCGGTCGGTGGCAATGCGCGCAGTTGACGTCGAGATAGCCCCGCGCGGCCGCTTCGACGGGGGCCGAGGACCGCTCTTCCCACAGCGGCATTCGCGCCGCGACCTTGGGTACCGCATCCATGTGACCCGCGCCCCGAAAGGCCGCGAGCCACTCCTCCGACAGATTGGCCGCCTTCGGGCCAATCGGAACCACCGCGCCCTGAAGGCCGTGACATTCCTTGCACTGGTTCTTGTTGGGAACGCGGTATTCGATGTCCTCGCCTCCGGGTGTGGTAAGCGGGACGCGCGCACCGGCGATCGCGAGGGTCGCCTCGGTTTGCTCGGCGTTCCACAGGTAAGGTAGTGCAACCCAATCGCTTGCGCGGCGAAGAAGCACGCGGGTTTCGATCAGGCGCCGCTTGCCGTCCTGCTGGAACGCGAATGTCTTGATAAGCGCTGATCCGACCGGGAAATCGAGCAAGCCCTCCCCATCCGCCCGCGCCTGCTTGCCGGGCGGCACATACACGAACCGCAGCTTGTCCGCCCCGTCGGACCAGAGCGGCGTGTTGAGCCGGTAGGGCACCACGCTCTTGCCGGGGACCTGGGCGACCGGGTCGGCGAAAAAGCCGAACTCGGACAGGCTGCGAGGCATCCCGTCGTCGAGGATTGCCGACTGGTCGACCGACCCTACCGGGGTCGCCTGCGCCGTCAGCGCGCCGAGCAGCGCCGCGACCGCAGCCGCAGGCAAGGCGATCGAGCGGATCATCTGAGGCGTGCGTCGAGGTCCGTCGAAGCGCCCACCGCGGCGCGATCGACAGCGTCGGCAAAGGGGGCAAAGGCCGCAAGCGCAGGCTTGGCCTCGTCGGGACCCTGTCCTTGCCTGGCGAGCGCAAGGGTCCACCCGCGCATGTCCGGGTGGACGGTCAGCGCGCCGTCGCCCAGCCCGTCCCACATGACCGGGGGCAGCGCCCCGCCAAACAGGGCGACCAGTTGCTCGCCGCCGCCGATCTGAGGATCGGTCCCGTTGCCGCCGACCCGGTTGGCGCCGACTGCCACCTTGCGCGGATAGGGATTGTACCGCGCATCGTCGAACGCGCGCGGATAGGCGACGACCATGACCGCAGCGGTCGGATTTCCGGTAATCGTGTTGTGCTCGACCGTGACCGCGTCGTTGGCCATCACCATGATTCCGGTTCCTCGCCTGACCCCGGCCACGATGTTCCCGGGCGGCGCAAAATTGGACGTGTCGTTGTCGATCACGAGGTTGTCGCGCACTAGAACGTTGCCGCCCCCCATGACCGGCAGACTCGGCAGGTCGAAGACGAGGATGCCGCCGGTATTGCGGGTGACGAGGTTCGCCTCCACCAGCGCGTCGCGGCTGTTCTCAATCTCGATCCCCGCGACGTTGGCCTGCGCGAGAGAATTGCGAACCGTGATCTTTCTGCTCTGCCCCACGTAGATCCCCGCGTCCGAGGCTCCCGAAACCTGCACACCGTCGATCAGCACGTTGCTGCTCTCGACCGGGTAGATCCCGTAGGCGCCGTTGGTCGAGAGCGGCCCCCCGGTCCAGGCGACCCGAACGCGGTAGTAGACGATGTCGTCGGCGCCCTTGGACTTGATCCCGTCGCCCTTGGGGTTCTCGACCGCGAAGTCGCGCAAGGTGACCCTGTCGCTTGTAACCAGCAGCCCTTCGCCCGCGCCCTTCTGGCCGGTGAAGTCGAGCACCGTGGCGTCCATCCCCGCGCCCCGCACCGTCACCCCGTCGACGTCGAGGCTGAGCCCGTCGTCGAGCGAAAAGCGTCCGGCGCCGAGCACGATCTCGTCACCTGGCTCGGCCAGGATCAGTGCCTCCTGCAGACGAGTTTGCGCACCGTCACCCGCGGCGATGTCGTGCGTGGCGCAAAGCGCGGGCGAGGCGGTGGCGGCGGCGAGCGTCAGCGGCGCGATCAGGGTCAATCTCATACGTGGCAGGCTGCAACTGACAGGGCTGTTAGTCAACGCCCCATAGGGCCTCTTGCCAGACTCGCCGCCAGGGCGCAGTCTGCTCGAGAAGTTACGTGAGAGAGAGGAGCGTTTGCGATGCGTTTCAAACTCTTGGTCGCCGCGACGGCAATGGCGGGCGCTGCCCCGGCACTGGCCGAGAACTGGGACTTCGTGCTGGTCAACAAGACCGGCAAGACGATCACGCTGGTCGAGGTGTCCGTCGCCGGATCGGGCAACTGGAAAAAGGACAAGCGCGATGAGGACATCGGTTCCGGGACGATCAAGCCCGGTGCCGACTACACCGTCCACTTCGACAAGGACGCCAAGGTCTGCAAGTACGACGTCCGGATGACCTTCGAAGGCGACGACACGCCGGTAGTGTGGACGGGGTTCGACACCTGCAAGTTCGCGTTCGGGGACTTCGCGCTCACGAACGGGCTGCCCACGGTGAAGGGAACCTGAGGCTCTCCTCCAGAGCAATCGCGCCTCGCCGCGCGAAAGGAAATTCGCAACGCGGCGTCAGTCGAACGACTTGACGATGTCCTCGACTATCTTCTTCGCGTCGGCGAGCAGCATCATCGTCTGGTCCATGTAGAACACGTCGTTATCGACGCCGGCGTAACCCACGCCTCCCATGCTGCGCTTGATGAAGAAAACCTGCTTGGCCTTGTCGACGTCGAAAACCGGCATGCCGTAGATCGGGCTCGATTTGTCGGTCTTGGCCGCCGGGTTCACCACGTCGTTCGCGCCGATAATGAAGGCGACGTCGGCCTGCGCGAACTCCGAGTTGATGTCCTCGAGCTCGAATACCTTGTCATAGGGCACCTGCGCCTCTGCCAGCAGAACGTTCATGTGCCCCGGCATGCGGCCCGCGACCGGGTGGATCGCGAACTTCACCTCGACGCCCTTTTCCTCGAGGAGATCGGTCATCTCGCGCAGCGCGTGCTGCGCCTGGGCGACCGCCATGCCGTAGCCGGGGATGACGATGACCTTCTCCGCCTGCTCGAGCATGTAGGCCGCGTCCGCCGCGCTGCCGGTCTTGTAGGGGCGCTGCTCCTTTGCCTCGCCCGCGATTGCCGCGTCGGCGCCGAACCCGCCCGCGATGACCGACAGGAAGCTGCGATTCATCGCCCGGCACATGATGTAGCTGAGGATCGCGCCCGAACTGCCCACCAGCGCGCCGGTCACGATCATCGCAGTGTTGTGCAGCGTGAATCCCATCGCTGCCGCCGCCCAGCCCGAGTAGCTGTTCAGCATTGAGACCACGACTGGCATGTCCGCCCCGCCGATCGGAATGATCAGCAGGAACCCGATCGCGAACGCCGCGGCGAGCAACGCCCAGAACAGCCACCCCTCGCCCGGCCCGGCATTGGCAGCAAGCGCGAACGCCGCTGTCGCGCCGAGGATGCCGAGCAGCGTGCCGAGGTTGATCACGTGCCGGCCCGGCAGCAGGATCGGCGATCCGCTCATGTTGCCGTTGAGCTTGGCAAACGCGATGACGGAACCGGAGAAGGTGATCGCGCCGATCGCCGCCCCCAGCGCCATCTCTACCCGGCTGACGGCAAGGATATTGCCGTCCAGCCCGAGGATGCCGAACGCGCTCGGGTTCAGGAAAGCGGCCACCGCGACGAGCACCGCCGCGAGGCCGACGAGGCTGTGGAACGCCGCGACAAGCTGCGGCATCGCCGTCATCGCGATGCGCCGCGCGATGACCCAGCCGACCGCGCCGCCCACGGCGATGGCGGCAAGGATTTCGGGCAGGCTCGCGACGTCGTGCGTCACCAGCGTGGTCACCACCGCGATCAGCATGCCGATCATGCCGTAGCGATTGCCCGCGCGGCTGGTTGCCGGGCTCGACAATCCGCGCAGCGCCAGGATGAACAGGACCCCTGCCGCGAGATAGGCAAGCGCCACCCACGGACTCACTGCGTGGGCCGCGTCGGCAGCCGTGGACAGGTCCGTTACCTGCTCGACCGGAAACGCGCTCATGCGCCCTTCTCCGTCGAAGGAGCCGGCTTGTCCTTCTTCTTGTACATCGCGAGCATCCGGGCCGTCACCGCGAAGCCGCCGAAGATGTTGACGCTCGCCAGCGCCACCGCGACCAGGCCGAGCCACTTTGCGCTGGGGCTGCCCGCGGCCGCGCTCGCGATCAGCGCGCCGACAACGATCACCGAGGATATGGCGTTGGTCACCGCCATCAGCGGGGTGTGCAGCGCCGGGGTGACCGACCAGACCACGTAATAGCCGACGAAGCAGGCCAGCACGAAGATCGACAGGATCGAAATGAAGTCCACTCTGGGTCCCCTTCCCCGGGTCCGGAAATTACTGTGTTTTCAGCCTTTCGCTGACTACCTTTCCGCCCCGCGTCAGGCGGATCGCGTCGCCGATCTCCTCGTCGAGAACGGGCCGCCCCGCGTCCTTGTCCCAGAAAGCCGAGAGGAAATTGAACAGGTTGCGCGCGAATAGCGCGCTGGCGTCGGCCGCAAGCGTTGCGGGCGTGTTTGCATAACCAATGATCTTCACGCCGTGCTTCTCGGTCACCCGGTCGGCGACCGATCCTTCGACGTTGCCGCCTTGCGCGACGGCGAGGTCGTAGATCACACTGCCCGGCTTCATCGTCGCGATCTGCGCGTCGGACACCAGCCGCGGCGCGGCGCGCCCCGGGATCAGCGCGGTGGTGATGACGATGTCCTGCTTCGCGATATGGCTGCTGACAAGTTCGGCCTGCGCGGCCTTGTACTCGTCGCTCATCTCGGTGGCATAGCCGTCCGCGCCCTCGCCTTCGATCCCGGCGACGTTCTCGACGAAGATCGCCTTGGCGCCCAGCGACTGGATCTGCTCCTTCGTCGCCGAGCGTACGTCGGTCGCGGAGACCTGCGCGCCCAGCCGCCGGGCGGTGGCGATCGCCTGCAGGCCCGCAACGCCCACGCCCATCACGAACACGCGCGCAGCCTGAATGGTACCCGCGGCAGTCATCATCATCGGGAACGCGCGTCCGTAAACATCCGCGGCGGCGATCACCGCCTTGTAGCCCGCGAGGTTCGACTGGCTCGAAAGCACGTCCATCGACTGGGCGCGGGTTATGCGCGGCATGAACTCCATCGCCAGCGCCTCGAACCCGGCGCCGGCATAGGCCTCCACCCGCTCCCTGCGCGAAAAGGGATCGAACGTCGCCGCGACCCAGGCGCCGGGGTTTGCCCCCGAAAGTGCGGCAACATCGGGCGCCTGAACGCCCATCACGAGGTCCGCGCCCTTCACCACCTGCGCCGCAGGGCCCACCTCGACCCCGGCGTCGGCATAGGCGGCATCGGGAATGCTGGCGGCGATGCCGGCCCCGCTCTCGACCGCTATGGTCGCACCCAGGCCGATGAACTTCTTCGCGGTCTCGGGCGTCAGCGCGACGCGGGCTTCGCCCGGCGCGGTTTCCTTGAGGACAGCGATCCGCAACGCCGCGGTCCGTCAGTCGGCGATGGCAATGACGATGAGCAGCGCGATGATCGCGATGATCGGGACCGACCATTTGAGCAAGGCGATGAAGCCGCCGTAAGTCCCCTGGTGAGCCTTCATGTCGTTGCCGGTTGCCATGTCTTTTCCGTTCCTTGGAATTCGGTATGCGCGATGTCCTATCGCGGGGCGCGCGCGCGCTCAAGCCTGCATGCAGTCTTAAGCGGACCTTTACTCCTGTCTCCTATTGGGTCGGTCTGTTTCGGGACGGGACACGTTTGCGCGATGAACGAGGGTGACAACCGCCTGCTCATGCTTATCGACGATGAACCGGCGCAAAGCCGGCTCATCTCCGCGCTCGCCGCTCGCGATGGTTGGCGCACGATCGTGGTGGGCGATTCGGAAACCGCCATCGCCACGCTCGGCACCCGGCAGGGAATGCAGCTGTCGGCGATCATCCTGGATCAGTGGGTGCCCGGCGAGGATGCCTGCCGCCTTATCGAGGAACTGAAGGCGCGCCGACCCGCGCTGCCGATCCTGATGCTCACCGCCAGCGCCAGCCCGCTGCTGGCGGTCGAGGCCATGCGGGCCGGCGCGACCGATTACATGATCAAGCCGGTTGCGCCCGACCGCCTGATGCAGGCGCTGCGTACGGCCTCAAAACGCGAAGCCCCGCGCGACGAGCTCCAGCCGCTTACCGAGAAGCTCGGCCAGGTGCTCGATTTCGACGCGATGATCGGCACCGCGCCCAACTTCCGCGCCGCGCTGGCCAAGGCGGCAAAGTCCGCCCGCGGACATGGCAACGTTCTGATCGAGGGCGAGACCGGGACCGGCAAGGAGATGCTGATCCGCGCGATGCACGCGGCCAGCCCACGCGCCAAGGCGCCCTTCCGGCTGATCAACGCCCGCGCGGTCCCGGCCAATTCGATAGAATCGGTCCTGTTCGGCCACGAGCAGAATGCCTTTCCCGGAGCCTTCGAGCGGCAGGTCGGCGCGATCCAGCAGTGCGACGGGGGCACGCTCGTACTCGACGAGGTCGACCGCCTGTCGATGGAGGTGCAGGAACGCCTCGCCGAGGTGCTCGAGCGCGGCGTCGTGCGCCCATTGGGCGCCCGGCACGGCTTCAAGTTCGACCTGCGCGTCATTTCGGCCAGCAATCTCCCGCTCGGCGCGCTGGGGGATTCGGGATATTTCCATCCGGCCCTGCACGCCCAGCTTGCGGGCACCACGATCACCATTCCGCCGCTGCGCGAGAGGACCGGTGACATCCAGGCTCTTGCGCGGCATTTCCTTGCCCGCATCGGCGAGCAGCCGGGCCTGCGTTCGCTTACGATCACCGACGGGGCCCTTGCGCTCCTGGCGGCGTTCGACTGGCCGGGCAATGTCCGCCAGCTCCAGGCCGTGCTGTTCCGGGCGGCCGTTTTCTGCGAGGGCGACGCGCTGACCGCCGACAGCTTCCCGCAGCTCTCGGAAATGCTCGGTGAGGCCGTCGAGAACCGCGATCCCCGCCAGGACGGCGTGGGCGTGATGCTCTATACCGAGGATGGCAACCTGCGCAGCCTCGAGGAGATCGAGGCCGACGTCATCCGCCTCGCCATCGGGCATTATCGCGGGCGCATGACCGAGGTCGCGCGGCGGCTGGGGATCGGCCGTTCGACACTCTATCGCAAGCTCGGCGATCTCGGGATCGACAACGCGGCCTGAGCCGCTATCGGGTCGGGATGACCGATCCGAAACTCGACTTTTCCGGCCGCACTGCGCTCGTCACGGGCGCGGGCTCGGGCATCGGCGCGGCTGTCGCCCGCTGGCTCGATTCTCATGGCGTGGCTGAGCTTCACCTTGTCGACGTCAACGGCGACGGGATCGAGGCGCTCGATCTTTCATGCAGGGTCCACGCCCATGTCCACGACGTATCCGATCCGCATTTCTGGGGCGTGTTCGAGCGCGCCGCGGGAAAGCTCGATCACGCGGTCGTGAACGCCGGGATCGGCAGCGGGGGCCAGATCGCGGACCAGTCGTTCGACGACTGGCGGCGCGTGATGGCGGTCAATCTTGACGGCGCATTCCTCACGCTCTCAGCCGCGATCCGGCTGATGCGCGCGAACGAAGCAGGCTCGGCCGTCGTTACGAGCTCGATAACGGCGGTCAAACCGATCCCCGGCATCGGGGCCTACGGCGTGGCCAAGGCAGGGGTCGCGCACATGGCCCGCATCGCAGCGGCGGAAAATGCCGCGCTGGGCATCCGCGTCAATGCGGTCGCTCCCGGTGGTGTCGACACGGCGATTTGGGATGCCGGCGACGCCTTTCGCGAAGCCGTTGCCGCCCATGGACGCGCAGCCGCGATCGCCGAAATGGGCGCGAGCCATCCGCGCGGCAGGTTTGCGACACCTGAAGAAATCGCCTGCGATATCGGCTACCTGCTCAGCGACATGTCCGCGAACGTGACCGGCATCGTGTTAAATACCGATGGCGGCTTCTCGCTCTGACGGAACCTCGTCGCCCCCGTTCCGTTCGGATGGAAACCTTTTCCACCAGACGGGGCACCCCATGGATATCGTCGACTGCATCCTCGCGGACCACGCACGCCAGCGCCAGTATTTCGCCGCGCTCGACCAGGCGCAGGACGATCCCGATGTGCTCGGCCAGGTGTTCGCGCGCCTGAAGAACTTCCTCGAGGCGCACGCCGAGGCGGAGGAACGCTTCTTCTACCCCACCCTCCTCAAGAAGGGCGAGGGCGCGACCGATTCCGACAGCGCCGAGGAAACCACCGACGACGCGATCGACGATCACAACAAGATCGCCGAAGCGGCCGAGGCCGCGATGCGCGAGCGGCCCGGTTCCGACGAGTGGTGGGCTTGCGTCGACAAGTGCAACGAGCAGAACTCGAGGCACATGAGCGAGGAGGAGCGCCAGGGCCTGACCGATTTCCGCCGCCGGGTGCCGCTCGATACCCGCGTCAGGCTGGGGCTCCAGTACCTCGCCTTCGAGGCCAGGCACGAAGGCGACTACGACCGGCGGGAAAAGGACCCGGGCGCCTACATCGCAGCGAACTCTTAGGCAGCGTTCCCTCCGTCAGCCCGGCAGCATCGAGAAATCGGTCAGCGCGGCGTCGCGCAGGCCCCGCCAGACGTTGCGCGCCTGCACGGTCTCGGCGACGTCGTGGACGCGCAGGATCTGCGCGCCGGCGTCCATAGCCTTCACCGCCAGCGCAATGCTGCCGCCAAGGCGCTGGTGGGCAGCCGCCTCGCCCGAGAGCGCGCCGATCATCCGCTTGCGGCTCGCGCCGATCATGAGCGGATGGCCGAGGGCATGGAACAGCGGAAGGGCGTTCAGAAGCGCAAGGTTGTCGGCCAGAGTCTTGCCAAACCCCAGCCCGGGGTCGAGCACGATCTTTTCCCGCGCGATCCCCGCCGCTACCGCCGCGTCCCGGCGGGCGGCGAGCCAATCGAACACATCGAAGACGACATCGTTGTATTCGCCGTCCGCATGGAGGTCCCCGCCAGTTCCCGTAGCCGGACCGGGCGCGTGCATGATCACGACCGGGCACCCGCGCGCCGTCACAAGGTCGATCATGCCCGGATCGTGGCGCATGCCCGATACGTCGTTCGCCATGTGGGCACCGGCATCGAGTGCCGCGCTCATGACCCCGGCGCGCCGGGTGTCGACGCAGATCGCCGCGCCCATCGCCGCGCAGTATTCTACCGCCGGAACGACGCGGGCGATCTCGTCACCCTCCCACACCGCCGCCGCGCCAGGCCGTGTGCTCTCGCCGCCGATATCGATCATCGCCGCGCCGGCCTCGAGCATCTGTGCCGCGTGAGCCGCGCCCTCCTCGGGTTTCTCGAGGAACTTGCCGCCGTCGGAAAAACTGTCCGGAGTGACGTTGAGGATGCCGGCGACCTGCGGCTGATCGAGCCGGACGGTCCGGGCCCCCAGCTGAAGCGGCGGGTGCGCCGTGCGCAAGCTGGACCACTGCGCCTCGGCTTCGGGCCCCAGCGCTTCGGGTAGCCGCGCGAAAGCATCGGCCGCGCTCTCCGGGGTAAATCTCTCGCGCCAAACGATTTCGCCGCCGCGCCGCACGATCGCGGCGAACCGGTGCGCGTAGACGAGCCCTCCGGCAAGCCGGACGCAGTCGCCCTCCTCTGCCTGCGGACTCGGCGAAAGGCCAACGGGCATGAGGTAGAGGCGATCGGTCATCGCGCCGCCTTCGCGGGGGCGGGCTGGCACATCAATCCTCGTTCGCGAGCAGCCAGAGCTGGCGGGCCGCGTCGATCGGCTTCACCTCGCCGTCCGATTCGTAGTGCCAGAAAGCCCAGCCGTTGCAGCTGGGCGCCCCCTGGAGCTCCTTGCCGAGGCCGTGGATCGATCCGGTGGCTTTCTCGTGCGCCAGCGAGCCGTCGGCCCGCACGGTGGCGATCCAGCGGCGCTTCTTGTCGAACACCCGTGTACCGGGCGGGACGAGCCCCGCCTCGACCAGCGCGCCGAATGCGACCTTGGGGGCCGCCCGGGGCGACTGCATCGTGGCGAGCGCGCTTTCGTCGAGCGGCAATTCCTTCGCTATCCGCTTCGTCGCGACTTCGCGGTAGGCCGGCTCGCGCTCGCAGCCGATCCACTGGCGGCCCAGCCGCTTGGCGACCGCGCCGGTCGTCCCGGTGCCGAAAAACGGGTCGAGCACGACGTCTCCCTTCTCGGTCGTCGCCAGCAGGACCCGGTATAGCAGCGCCTCGGGCTTCTGCGTCGGGTGTGCCTTGCTGCCGTTTTCCTTGAGCCGCTCCTGTCCCGAACAGATCGGGATGGTCCAGTCGCTGCGCATCTGCAGTTCATCGTTGAGCGTCTTCATCGCGCGATAGTTGAACTGGTAGCGGCTTTTCTCCCCCATGCTGGCCCAGATCAGCGTCTCGTGCGCGTTGGTGAAGCGGGTCCCCTTGAAGTTGGGCATCGGGTTGGTCTTGCGCCACACGACATCGTTCAGGATCCAGAACCCCAGGTCCTGCAGGATCGCGCCGACGCGAAATATGTTGTGGTAGCTGCCGATGACCCACAGCGCACCGTCCGGCTTTAGCACGCGGCGCGCCTCGGCAAGCCAGGCGCGGGTGAAATCGTCGTAGGCCTGGAAGCTGGAAAACCGGTCCCAGTGATCGGTTACGGCATCCACGTGGCTGCCGTCGGGCCGGGCGAGGTCGCCGCCCAGCTGGAGGTTGTATGGCGGATCGGCAAAGACGAGGTCGATCGAGGCATCGGGCAGCCGCCGCATCGCCTCGACGCAATCGCCCGCGAGTATCCGCCCGAGCGGCAGATCGACCGCCGCCTTCGCGATTTCCGGCACGCGGCGCGCACGGGCCTTCGTGGTCTCCTGGACCCCCATTCAACGTTCCCCCCGATTCAACTTATCCACAGGGTGAGTCTTCGCGGACTCTGCGTCAAGCGGGGAGTTTGCCCGAATATGGTTAACGTGCGCTCACCTCTGACAGAACAGAAGGTGTCCGCTACAAGATGTTGAGTCCGCGCCGATTCCCAAGCTCGATATGGCGGGGTGTGGCACGGAAGACTCGGTCCGCCGCTTTCGCATCGCCGCGCCGGCCGGATTCGCGTCAGGCGGCGAACAGGTCTGCCTGGGCAACCGGTGCGAAGCTGCGGCGATGGAGCGGGCATGGGCCGTGCTCGCGCAGCGCCTTCAGGTGCGTGGGCGTGGAATAGCCGACGTTGGTTTCCCACCCGTACTGCGGGTGTGCCCTGGCGTGTTCGCGCATGATCCGGTCGCGCCATTCCTTGGCCACGATCGAGGCGGCGCTGATCGCCGGCTCGCGTGCGTCCCCGCCGACGATGGGCCGCGCCGCCCAGCGCCATTCGGCACGGCGGCCCTGCGGCGTGAGGTTGCCGTCGACCAGCACGAGCTCGGGGTCGCGGGCGAGAACCTCGGCAAGGCGGACCACAGCCAGCGTCATCGCCAACATCGTCGCCCCGAAGATGTTCAGTCGATCGATCTCGTCGACCTCGACCACACCCACGGCCCATGCGCAGCGGCGCCGGACGCTGAGGTCGAGCCGCGCGCGCGTGGCGGCGCAGAGCTTCTTGGAATCGTCGAGACCCGCCGGACGCGGCTTGCAGAGCGCCACCGCGGCTGCAACAACCGGTCCGGCGAGCGGACCGCGGCCCGCCTCGTCCACGCCCACGACCAGCGGGGTGGAGCCGAATTGCGGGTGAGGAGTTCCTGACAGCATGACCAAGCGACCGATTTCCCTTGCCCTTCTATTCCCCGTGACCCTCCTGCTGGCAAGCTGCGGAATGCAGACAACGGGGGATTCCCCGCAGGCCAAGTCGACCCCCGGCCCCGCGAGCGGCGGGGGGATGCCGTTCCGCATTACCGAACACGGCAGCTTCAACGAGCCGTGGGCGGCCTCATTCGCGCCAGGCACGAACACTATCTTCATCACGGAGAAGTCCGGTGCATTGAAATTCGTCGACGTCGCGACCGGCCGGCTCGGCACCGTGACCGGCCTTCCCGAAGTGGATTACGGCGGTCAGGGAGGTCTGGGCGACATCGCGTTCCTGCCGACCGAAACCAGCAGCACGCTCGGCAACAGGACGATCTACCTGAGCTGGGCCGAGGCCGGCAGCGGCGACACGCGCGGAGCGGCGGTGGGCCGGGGCCAGCTGGTCTGCGAGCAGGCCGACGCCTGCCGGATCGACAGCCTCGCGGTGGTCTGGCGCCAGCCGAAGGTGAGCGGACGCGGGCACTATTCGCACCGCATCGCCATCGCGCCCGACGGAAAGACGATGTTCGTGGCCAGCGGCGACCGGCAGAAGATGGCACCGGCGCAGGATACCTCGAACAATCTCGGCTCGATCGTGCGCCTCAGTCTCGACGGCACGCCAGCGCCAGGCAATCCCTTCGCAGGCGCCGCGGGCAAGGCGCAGGACATCTGGTCATTCGGTCACCGCAATACCCTCGGCATCGCGTTCGACGGACAGGGTCGGTTGTGGAACATCGAGCATGGTCCGGCTGGGGGCGACGAGATCAACCTGATCTCGAAGGGCGCGAACTACGGCTGGCCCGAGGTGTCGGAGGGCGACCACTACGACGGTCGCGTTATCCCCCCACACTCGAACCGGCCGGAGTACACCGCACCCGCGATTAGCTGGAATCCGGTCATCGCTCCGGGCGATTTCCTGATCTATTCGGGCAAGCTCTGGCCCGAGTGGAAGGGGAACGCGATCATCGGCGCGATGAAACCCGCTGCGCTTGTCCGGGTGACGATCGACGGATCGAAGGCGTCCGAGGCGGCGCGATACCCGATGGACAGGCGCATCCGCGAAGTCGTCGAGGGACCCGACGGAGCGCTCTGGTTGCTCGAGGACAAGGCCGGCGGGCGCCTGCTCGAGCTGCGGCCGCGCTGACGCCCAGTCTTCGATTGCGCTCGACATGGGGCCGACAGGCCCTTAACGGCGCCGCGCCCATGCCGACCCTCGTTCCCCTGTCCGCGATCGATCCCGATCTGATCGAGGACCTGCTCGATCGCGCGTTCGAGGCGGAGCGGCGCGGGCGCACCGCCTATCGCATTCGCGAGGGGACCGACTGGCTCCCGCCTTTGAGCTTCGCGGCTCTCGACGACGACGACTGGCTGATCGGCACAATTCAGGTCTGGCCGGTGGCCCTTGCCGATCCGGACGGCCGGATGCACCCCCTGCTCATGGTCGGCCCTGTAGCCGTCATGCCGGGAAACCAGGGCGAAGGCTACGGCAAGGCACTGATCGCCGCGGCGCTCGGGGCGATCGACCCGGCGGCGCCGCTGCCTCAGGTGCTGATCGGCGATGCCCCGTATTACGGACCCTTCGGCTTTACGGAGGCGCCGCGCGGCTGGCGCTGCCCGGGGCCGTGGGACCCCGTGCGCCTGCTGGTGCGGTGCGACAACCCGGCGATCCTTCCTGCGCAAGGCATGCTGGGACCCTGGAAGGATTGAGTCGTCCGCGGCTCTCTGGCATCGCCCGCCCGTGCCATACGACCCGCCTCCCGAGATCGCCGGCCTCTCGCTCGCCGAGCTGCTCGATGCCGTGGCCGCGCGCCGGCTGCCTCCGGTAGAGCAGTGGTCGCCGGTCCAGACGGGCGACAGCCACATCACTATCCGTGCCGACGGTACCTGGATCCATGACGGCAGTCCGATCACCCGCCCCGCCATGGTGCGCGCCTTCGCATCGCTCCTGATGCGCGACGGCGCCGGATACTGGCTGGTGACGCCGTTGCAGAAGCTGTCGGTCGAAGTCGAGGATGCAGCGTTTGTCGCGACTGACATGACCAACAGGGATGGCGCGCTCGCCTTCCGGCTCAATACCGACGAGATCGTCATCGCCGGACCCGATCACCCGCTGGTCGCGCGCGGCGATGCCGATACGCCGGCGATCTACCTTTCCGTGCGCCGGGGGTGCGAGGCGCGGCTCAACCGCTCGACCTACGAGCAGCTCGCGCTGGCCGCGGGCGCCGACTGGCGCGTCGCGAGCCTGGGCGAAAAGTTCTCGCTGGTACCCGTGTGAGCAACCTGCTGGACCGGCTCACCCGCGTGTTCGAGGCGGGCCATGCGCGCGACGTCGACCTGCTGACCGACGCGATGGCCCCGCCCGACGAACTGCGCCCGGCCGCGGTGCTCATCGCCGTGACCGACCGCAAGCAGCCCGGGGTCCTCCTGACCCACCGGCCCGACACCATGCGTTCGCATCCCGGCCAGGCCGCCTTTCCCGGCGGCAAGATCGATCCCGGCGAGGACGCGATCGAGGCCGCCTTGCGCGAAGCGCACGAGGAACTGGCGATCGATCCACGCGACGTGCAGGTGATCGGCGCCTCGGACCCGTTCCGCACCCGCACCGGTTACGACGTGACCCCGGTTCTGGCCCTTGTCCCGCCCGACCTCCCGATCGTCCCCAACCCGGCGGAAGTGCGCGACTGGTTCGAGCCCCCGCTGTCGTTCGTCCTCGATCCGGCGAACCGCGTGCCGCGCACCGTCGAATGGGAGGGCGCGGAGCGGACGTATTTCGAGATCGTGTGGGAAGGCCATAGGATCTGGGGGGTCACCGCGGCGATCATCGGCAACCTCTCGCGGCGCCTTGCGCTCACCGAGCTGTTCGATGGCTGAGCCGGCCACCCGCCTTCCGGCTGCCGAGTGGACCCAGCGACCCGACCTCGCGCGGCTCGTCGCCGCGCTGGGCACCGGCAATGCCCGATGGGTCGGAGGCGCAGTGCGCGACACGCTGCTGGGACAGGACGTCCACGACATCGACGCGGCCACCCCGCTCGAGCCGGCTGAGGTTATCGGCCGGCTGGAAGCCGCCGGTATCCGCACGATCCCGACCGGCATCGACCACGGCACCGTCACCGCAATCCTCGAAGGCGGCAACGTCGAGATCACCACGCTGCGCCGCGACGTCGCGACCGACGGACGCCGAGCGACGGTCGCCTTCGCCAGCGACTGGAAGGACGACGCGGCCCGCCGCGATTTCACGATCAACGCACTCTATTCCGACCCGTCAACCCGCGAGATCTTCGACTATTTCGGCGGTGTTGCCGACCTTGGGGCGAAGCGAGTGCGGTTCATCGGCGATGCCCACCAGCGCATCCGCGAGGACTACCTGCGGATACTGCGGTACTTCCGCTTCCAGGCCCGCTTCGGGGCCGCGCCCGATACCGAGGCGGAAGCGGCCTGCAAGAACCTGGCCGCGGGCCTCAAGGGCCTCAGCCGCGAACGCGTGGGGTGGGAGTTGCTCAACCTACTCGCGCTGCCCGATCCTGGCCCGACCGTCACCCGGATGCGCGAGCTGGGCGTGCTGCAGGTCGTGCTGCCCGAAACGGGAGGCGCGGAGATCGATCGCCTCTCCGGTCTTGTTGCCGCCGAGAACGCCGCCGGCGTCGCGCCCGATGCCATTCGCCGGCTCGCCGCGCTCCTGCCCGCGGTGCCACCCGTTGCCGAAACTGTCGCCGCCCGGCTCCGCCTGTCGAGGAGCCAGCGCGACCGCCTGTCCTGCGCGGCGGGGCGCGACGTCCGCGACCGCGATGCGCCGCGTGCGCTGGCCTATGCGGTCGGAACGGAAAGTGCGGTCGACCGGCTGCTCCTGGATGGGGCCGACGTGTCGGCGCTCGCGGGGTGGGAGGCGCCGACGCTGCCGCTCAAGGGCGGCGAGATCGTCGCACGCGGCGTAGGTGCCGGCCCGGAAGTCGCGCGGATCCTGCGGAAAGTGGAGCGGCGCTGGATCGACGAGGGCTTCCCCGGCCGCGACCGGGTCGAAGCCATCCTCGAGAGCGAGCTGGAAGGACGCAGCTGAGGCGCTTCAGGCTGGCTTCAGGATGATTGCGCCATACAGGTCGAGGTTGCCTTTCCCGACGAGTGACGGATAAAGGTCCCGACCGCCCCCGTGCGGTCGCCCGCGCGTCCGGCCCCTTCGGGGCCACCGTCCCGCCATCCGGGGCACCCCATGCGAAGCCGCGCTTCGCCATTTTCGCGCACACAATCGAGTTTCGTCGCCAGGCGGGCCTTGTTCGCCTTCGCGGCGCCATGTGAACTGAACGGAGATCCTACCCATGAACCTTGCCAAGATGGCCGTCTCGGCCGCTCTCGCCACCGCCCTTCTTCCCGCCGCCGCGCTTGCGCAGGTTGCCGCGGGTGCCACGGTCTATGGCCCTCAAGGCGGCGAAGTCGGCACGATTGTCAGCATCGAGGGCGGCACCGTCATGCTCGATACCGGAACCTACAAGGCGCCGC
The DNA here is from genome assembly GCF_051912845.1 of Tsuneonella sediminis. Classification (NCBI taxonomy): domain Bacteria; kingdom Pseudomonadati; phylum Pseudomonadota; class Alphaproteobacteria; order Sphingomonadales; family Erythrobacteraceae; genus Tsuneonella; species Tsuneonella sediminis. The sequence continues at coordinate 814,420 of NZ_JBNCBU010000001.1, forward strand.
TGCCCGAAAACGCGTTCGGCAAGAGCGACAAGGGTCCGACGATCACCGTCACCAAGGCCCAGATCGACGCCATGATGGCCGAACAGGTCGCCGCGGCCAACGCCAAGCGCGATGCGGCGCTGGTTGCAGGCGCCGCGGTCGTGACCGCCAAGGGCGCTCCGGCCGGCACGATCAAGTCGATCGAAGGCGATGCGATCGTGCTCGAAAGCCCCTCCGGCGCGGTCGCGCTGAAGCGTGAGCACTTCGCCGTCGATGCACAGGGCGCGCTCATGGCACTGTTCACCGCAGACCAGATTGCAGCTGCCGCAAGTGCTGGTACTACATCAGAGTAATCTAATATTCCGGAGAGCTTTCCGACGGGAGAGCCCTTCGGGTCGCTGGACGGGCCGGAGGCGCAAACCGCGCCCCGGTCCGTTCTTATTTCAAAAGCGGTTGCCCTTGGGAAATCCGGTCGGCGGCAGGCGTCCGGCTGCGCCGCGGGCGACCTTCCACTGCCAGATGTCGGTTTCGGTTCGAGTGCGGCCGCTTTCTCCGCCCATCGTCCAGCTCAGCCCGTCCTCGAGCCTGAACGTCGTCGCGTCACTCAATCCCCCGTCGCGATAGCGCTGGAGGGTGACCCCCTGACCGCGACCGAGGATGGGCAGTTCTTCGAGGTGGAAGACCACGAGCTTGCGGTTGTCGCCGACGACCGCGACGTGGTCGTGCTCGGGCGCGATCTCGCGCACCGCGGCGACCTTCTGGCCGGGCTTGAGATTGACGACCTGGCGGCCCTTGCGGGTCTCTGCGAGCAACTCGTCGGTGACTGCTGCAAACCCTTTCCCGCTCGTCGAAGCGAGCAGGAGCTGCCCCTTCGGCTTGTGGATCAGCGCTGCTACGACGGTCGCTTCCGGGTCGATATCGATCATCGTGCGCACTGGCTCGCCGAAGCCGCGGGCGCCGGGCAGCTTGTCCGCGCCCAGCGTGAAGAAGCGTCCGTCATCGGCGGCGAGCAGCAGCTTGTCGGTGGTTTGCGCGTGCAGCGCGAACGCAGGGCCGTCGCCTTCCTTGAACTTCCAGTCCTGGTCGAGCGGTACATGACCCTTCGCCGCGCGGATCCAGCCGCGCTGCGAAAGGATTACCGTCACCGGTTCTTTCTCGATCATCGCGTCGGGATTGAATTCGACCGTCGGAGCGGCCTCGGCAATCGTTGTACGTCGGGCGCCCAGCTTCGTGTCGGGGCCGTATTCCTTTCGCAGGGCCTCGAGGTCGCGGCGCAGGCGTGTCCTCTGGCGTGCAGGCGAGCCTAGGAGCTTTTCCAGGTCCTCCTGCTCCTTGATGAGTTCGTCGCGCTCTTGCCGCAGTTCCATTTCCTCGAGCTTGCGCAAGGACCGCAGCCGCATGTTGAGGATCGCCTCGACCTGCCGGTCGGTCAGCGAGAACTCGGCCATCATCACCGGCTTTGGCTCGTCCTCGGTGCGGATGATCTCGATCACCCGGTCGAGGTTGAGGTAGGCGACGATGTACCCTTCGACGAGTTCGAGCCGCTTCGCGATCTGGTCGAGCCGGTGGCGGCTGCGCCGCTGGAGGATGTCGATCTGGCTGGCGATCCAGTGGAGCAGGACCTCCTTGAGCCCCATGACCATCGGCGTGCGGCCGGAATCGAGCACGTTCAGGTTGAGGCCGAACCGCGTCTCGAGGTCGGTCAGCTTGTAGAGGCTTTCCTTGAGCAGTTCGGGGTCCACGTTGCGGCTGCGCGGCACGAAGACGATGCGCACCTGCTCGTCGCTTTCATCGCGAACGTCCTCGAGAATGGGCAGCTTCCGATCGGCGATCAGCTGGGCAACCTGCTCGATCAGCTTGCCCTTCTGCACCTGGTAGGGGATTTCGCTGACGACGAGCTGCCACTGCCCCCCGCCGAGCCGCTCGATCCCGCTCTCGCGGTCCTCTGCCTTGTCGGCTTCGGCGGCATGGAAACGCGCGCGCATCCGAAAGGACCCGCGCCCGGTTTCGTACGCTGCGGCGATCGTCTCGGGGCTGTCGACGACAAGGCCGCCGGTGGCGAAGTCGGGACCCCGGAACAGCTCCATCAGCCGGGCCTGCTCGGCATGCGGGTTGTCGATCAGTTCGAGCGTGGCGTCGATCACCTCGGCGACGTTGTGGCTCGGGATGTTGGTCGCCATGCCGACAGCGATCCCGCTCGATCCGTTGGCCAGCAGGTTGGGGAACAGGCCGGGAAATATCTCGGGCTCCTGCTCCTCGCCGTTGTAGGTCGGGGCGAAGTCGACCGTTCCTTCGTCGAGACCCTGCATCAGCAGCATCGCGGTGCGCGTGAGCCGCGCCTCGGTATAGCGGTAGGCCGCGGCGTTATCGCCGTCGATGTTGCCGAAGTTGCCCTGTCCCTCGACCAGCGGATAGCGCAGGGCAAAATCCTGCGCGAGCCGGACCATCGCGTCGTAGACGCTGGCATCTCCGTGCGGATGGTACTTGCCGATGACGTCGCCGACCACGCGCGCGCTCTTCTTGAAGGCGTCGGTGGGGTTGAGTTTCAGTTGCCGCATCGCCCACAGCAACCGGCGGTGGACCGGCTTCAGCCCGTCGCGCAGATCGGGCAGCGAACGCGCGGTGATCGTGGACAGCGCATAGACCAGGTACCGTTCGGACAGCGCGCTGTCGAACGGCGCGTCGACGATCGCGTCGAACGGGTCTTTCTCGGCTTCGATGAGGTCTGCCATGCCCCTCGCCCTAGCAGCGGCACAGGCAGGCGCTCAACGGCGGAACGTCTCGCTATCCCCACACGTATGGTGGGGGAAGGAGACTGCCACCATGCCAAAACGCGTACTGATCGTAGCGACCAACGGTTTCGAGCAATCGGAACTCGATAAACCGAGGGCCAACCTCGAAGCCGCGGGCTTCGAAACCGTGGTCGCCAGCCTCGAGGACGGGGAAATCAAGGGTTGGGACAACAAGGACTGGGGAACGCCGGTCAAGGTCGACGTCACCGTCGAGGAGGTCAGCGCCGGTGACTATGATGCCCTCATGCTGCCGGGTGGCCAAATGAACCCCGACATCCTGCGCATGAACGAGACCGTGATCGATCTGGTCGAGGACTTTCACGACGCGGGCAAGCCGATCGCGGCGATCTGCCATGCGCCCTGGCTGCTGATCGAGGCCGACATCGTGGATGGTCGAACCGTGACCGGGTGGCCCTCAGTGCGGACCGACCTCGAGAACGCGGGCGCGAACGTCGTCGACCAGGAGGTCGCGATCGACGGGAACCTCATCACCAGCCGCAATCCCGACGACATTCCGGCGTTCAGCGAGGCGCTGATCGCCGCACTCGAGGACGAGCAGGTCCCCGAAGACGCCTGACGTTCCCGGCGCGATTGGGCGAAGGAAGGCCCCGCCCGGTCAGGGGCGGGGTCTTTTTCCGTCTAGCGCCTCAATCCTTCTTCTTTTCCGCCGCGATCCAGTCGCGAACGCGGCGCTCCAGCAGCACGAGCGGGAGCGATCCCCCGCCGAGCACCGCGTCGTGGAAGCCGCGGATATCGAACTTGTCTCCCAGCGCCCGCTCGCCTTCGGCGCGCAGGTCGAGGATCCTGTTCATGCCGATCTTGTAGCTTGTCGCCTGACCGGGCCAGACGATGTACCGACGCACCTCGTTGCGGATCGTCTCGAGGTTCTGGGGCGAATTTGCCGTGAAATACGCAATCGCCTGGTCCTCGGTCCAGCCCTTGGAATGAACCCCGGTATCGACGACCAGCCGGATTGCCCGCCAGAGTTCCGAACTCAGGCGGCCGAAATCCGAGTAGGGATCGGTGTAGGTGCCGGGAATCTCCTTGGCGAGGCGCTCGGAATACAGGCCCCACCCTTCCGAGAAGGCGCCGTAGCCGGCCTGCGTCTGGAAGGTCGGAACCCCCTCCAGTTCCTGGGCGATCGATATCTGCATGTGATGGCCGGGCAGCCCCTCGTGGTAGGCGATCACCTCGAGCATGTTCTTCGGCATCGCGCTCATGTCCGAAAGGTGGGCGTAGTAGACGCCCGGCCGCGAACCGTCGGGCGTTGCCGAGCGGTAGTGCTGCGCGCCCCCTGCCTGTTCGCGAAAAGGCTCGACCCGCCTGACCTCCAGCGGGGCCTTGGGAAGAAGCCCGGAGAACTGCGGAAGCTTGCTCTCGATGTTGTCGATCGCTGCCTTGGCCGCGTCGATGTACATCTGCGCGCCCTCGTCGCCCTGCGGGTAGTAGTTCGCAGGATCAGTCTTCACATACTGAAAGAAGGCATTGAGGTCGCCCTCGAAGCCGACCTTGTCCTTGATCGCTTCCATCTCGGCGTGGATGCGCTTCACGTCGTCAAGCCCGATCCGGTGCACCTCGTCGGGCGTCAGGTCGGTGGTGGTCGACGCCGCGAGGCGGTGTGCGTAGTAGGCTTCGCCATTGGGCAGCGCGCCCACTCCGGTTGCCACCGTGGGAGCGTTCGGCCGGTCTGCGGTCAGGAACGCGACCAGTTGTTCGTACCCGTCCTTGTAGCCCCCCTCCAGCGCAGCCTCGAGCTGCCCGCGCATCGTGTCTGCCTGCCCGGCGTTGATGGCGCCCTTCTCGACAAGGCGGGCGATCTTGGCCTTGCCGTCCTGCCACAGCGCGTTGTCCGCTCCCCCGTCGAACGGCGCGCCGGACTTGAGCTTCGTCGCCTCGGCGATGACGGTGTCGTAGGCGAAATAGGGCGGGCGCACGCCATTGGCCGCCCGCGACCGTGCGATGTCGACCAGCTGCCCGATCGCCCGGCCGACCGCGCTGACGCGCGAAATATAGTCGTTCATGTCCTGCGCGGTGTCGACCCGGTGCTGCGAGATCAGCAAGGTCGGCAAATAGGCATGGATGCCCTGCATCTGGGTGAAGACGTACCCGCTGTCGCGCCACTTCGCGCTGCGCGCCGCCTGTTCGTATTCGTATTTCCACAGATCGTAGGAAAGCCGGTCGGCGGCGTTAAGCGAGGCGTAGTCGAAGGTCCGCTCCATCTCCTCGACCGAGGCCTTCTGCCACGCCAGCTGGCGATCCTGCGCGGCGAGCGAGAAATCGTCGATTTCGCCATAGCGCTCCTTGCGGCCCAGGCTCGTCAGGGTCAGCGGGCTGTCGAGGACCTGCTCCTCGTACTTCGCCTCGAACCAGGCGCGCAGCGCGGCGTTGTTCGACGCGGTCGCGGTATGCGCCGCGTGGTCTTCGGCTTGCAGCGGTGCCGCCGGCGCGACGATTGCGAGCGGAGCGGCGGCGATCAGGAAAGCAAAGGCGTAGCGCATGTGGACAGTCCCCGTAAGCAGCTGGATGCCGGCCACTCCTAGCCGTTTGTGCGCGAGTACGAAGATTCTTTTCCGCAAACGCCCGTTCAGATCCGGCGAGCGTCGTGGCTGTCGGGCGGCACCCGCACGGCCAGCCCGTCGAGATCGGCGGTCAGGTCGATCTGGCACGAGAGGCGGCTCGTCCGACAGGCGTTCGCGGCAAGATCGAGCATGTCCTCTTCCGCTTCGCTGGCGGCGGGCAGGCGGTCGAACCAGGCCGGGTCGACTATCACGTGGCAGGTGGAACACGCCATTTGGCCCTCGCAGGTCCCTTCCAGCGGGAGGCCTTTCGCCTGGCCGAGGCGCAGCAGGTTGTCACCGGGCGCGCCCTCGGCCGTGACGCGGGAACTGTCAGGCGCGGTGAATTCGATCCGGATCATTGCCGGTCGGCCGCTGCATTGATGCTTGCAGCCCCCTCCTCGATCTCCTCGAGCGTCGTGTACCGGCCGAAGCCCAGGCGGATCGAACTCTTCGCCGCGCGGTCGGACAGGCCGATCGCCTTGAGCACGTGGCTCGGCCGGCCCGAGCCGCTGGCGCAGGCCGAGCCGGCCGAGAACATCACCGACCGGCACTCGCTCATCAGGCGGTTGACGTCGAGGCCACCCGCTTCCGTGGACCGGCGAATGTTGAGGTTGCCGTGCCAGCGCGCCTCGGCGCTGCCGTTGAGTTCCCAATGGGAGAAAAGCTCGCACGCACGGCTCCATAACGCCTCCACGTGCTCGGCATCGGCGACCATCCGATCCCTCGCCACCGCCGCGGCAGCGCCCATCCCGGCGATCAGCGCGGGCGAGAGCGTGCCGGAACGCAGGCCGTCCTCCTGCCCGCCGCCGGTCTGCACTTCGCTGAGGTCGACCCCATCGCGCACCCACAGCGCGCCGACGCCCTTGGGGCCATGGAACTTGTGCGCGCTGATCGCGATCATGTCGGCGCCGGTGACCTCGATCTTGCCATAGGCCTGCACCGCGTCGCACAAGTAGAGCGCGCCGGCTGCCTTAGCCTTGCGATGCCAGTCGACCGTCGGCTGGATCGTCCCGATCTCGTTGTTGACCTGCATCACGCAGACCAGGCGCGTGTCGGCTGGAAGGTCCTGGTCGACGCCGCACTGGCCCGACCTGGCGACATTCAGGTGATGTACCCGGCCCGCGTCCGCGGCCGTGTCGAGTACCGCCGCGTGCTCTGTCGCGGAGACGGAGACCGATCCGCCTTTCCCCGACCCGCGAACGGCGAGGTTGATCGCCTCGGTCCCGCCGGAGGTGAAAATCACGCGCCCTCCCGGCGGCAGTAGCGCTGCCACCTGCTCGCGCGCGAGGTCGATTGCGGCTTTCGCCATCCGGCCCATCCTGTGCGCGGAGTGGGGGTTGCCGAACCCCTCTCCGCCCGGCCCGTCGAGCCATCGCAGCATCGCCTCGCGCGCCTCGGGCGCGAGGGGGGTGGTGGCCTGATAGTCGAGGTATATCATGCGGCGGTCCGGCCGTCCCTGGCCATGCCGAGCCAGGTCTCGCAGAAACGTTCGACCTCCTCCCGGGTGGTGGTCCAGCCGAAACTTACCCGGATCGTGCGGTCGGCGATCTCGGCGGGGACGCCCATCGCGGCGAGGACATGGCTGCGCTTCATCGTTCCGGACGAGCAGGCCGAGCCCTGACTGATCGCGATGCCCGCCATGTCGAACCGCATGAGCTGGGCCTGCGCGGACAGGGCCGGCATCGCGAATGCGCGGATATAGGGCGTGGGATCGGACAGGAGATCGGAAATCCACTGGCCTCCCAGCGCACGCACCTCGGCCGCGAACGGCTCCAGCGGCTCGAGCACGCCCGGGTCGATGTAGGGATCGCCGCACGCCTCGAGCGCCGCGGCCATGCCAAGCACAGCGGGCAGGTTCTCCGTTCCCCGCCGGTACCCCCGCTCCTGTCCCCCGCCCGGGTGGAGCATCGCGAAATCCCTGACCAGCAACGCGCCGATCCCCACCGGTCCGCCGAACTTGTGCGCCGATACGATCGCCATGTCCGCCATCTTCGGCAGCGCAAACTTGCCGGCGCTCTGCGCGCAGTCGACGAGCAGCAACCCGCCGTTGTCATGCACTACTTCCGCGGCGAAGCCGATATGCTGACGGTTGCCGGTCTCCGAGTTGACGTGCTGGACCGCGACGAGCGACCGGTTCTCGGGATCGTCGACGAGAAGCTCCGAGGGCGCGCTTTCTGCCGAAAGCGCCAAGAGGTCGGCCGCCCCGTCGGGCCGCACGGGCAGCGTCCATTCGGGCCGGTCGCCGCGCAGGACCGCATCGTGCTCGACGGCCGAAGCAATATCATGCACCGTGTTCGCGGTCTCGATGGCCAGTTCCGCTGCCTCGCTCGCGCCGGAGGTGAAGATTACCTCGCCATCCCACCCGAGCGCGACTCTTATTCGCTCGCGCGCGTCCTCGAGCGCGGCGCGCGCCCGGCGTCCCTCGGCATGAGGGCTCGACGGATTCGCCCACAGCGCGAAGCCCTGCTCCATTGCCGCGCGCGCCTCCGGGCGCAGCGGGGTGGTGGCGGCGTGATCGAGGTAGATGCGCTTGAGATCAGTCACGATTGCGATTTTGCCATTGGCGCCTATATAGCCGCGCACCCGCGGGGCGCTATGGGGCCGGCGAAAGTATTCCTTTCGCAGGTTCCCTTCAGCGCCGCAGCGCAGCCATCTATCCAAGGTCGTTTCATGCCCTCAGTGATCTTTCCCGGCCCCGAAGGCCGCCTCGAAGGCCGCTTCAGCCCCGGGCCCCGCCCCCGTGCCCCGGTCGCGATGATCCTCCACCCGCACCCGCACGGCGGCGGGACGATGAACGATCGCATCGTCCAGCGGCTCTACAAGACCTTCGTCGACCGCGGGTTCGCCACCCTGCGGTTCAACTTCCGCGGCGTGGGCCGCAGCCAGGGCAGCTTCGACAACGGTGTCGGTGAACTGTCCGACGCGGCTTCCGCGCTCGACTGGGTCCAGACCGTCCATCCCGAGGCGCAGACCACGTGGGTCGCCGGCGTGAGCTTCGGCGCACTGATCGGCATGCAGCTGCTGATGCGACGCCCCGAGGTGCGCGGGTTCATCTCGATCTCGGCCCCGGCGAGCATGTACGACTTCACGTTCCTTGCCCCCTGCCCGGCGAGCGGCATCTTCGTTCACGGCGCACAGGATACCGTCGTCCAGCCGAGTTCGGTCACCAAGCTGGTCGAGAAGCTGCGCACCCAGAAGCACATTACGATCCATCACGACGAGATCCCGCGGGCCAACCATTTCTTCGAGCACGAGCTCGACGAGATGATGCTGTCGGTCGACAACTATCTCGATTTCCGGCTTTCGCCGGACTGTCCGATCCGCTGACTATCGCGCACTGACGGTCCGCGAGGTGGTCGCCATACACCCGCGAACGAAAGCCCTTGCTTCAGATATGTAATGTTGTAACATCTTTCATCAGGTGAGAGGAGATGTTCGCATGGCCTATATCGATCAACGCAACCTGCGCGACCGCCCGGGGGCCGTCGCCGCGGTCGTCGCGATCCACGCGGTGGTGGGATACGCGCTGGTGACCGGCCTCAGCTTCGAACAGGTCGTCGACACGGTGAAGAACCCGGAAGGCATTTTCGTGCCGGATGTCGAGCTGCCTCCGCCCACCGAGCCTGACCCGGTGGTCGAACCCGAACCATCGCTCGTATCCCCGCCAATCCATGCTCCCACCCCGCCGCTCGAACTGCCGTCTGCCCGGCCGCCGGTCGACAGCTCGCCGATCATCGTGCAGTTGCCCGACCTCGTCCCGTTCGTCGCGCCCAAGCCGACGCCGAGCGCCTCGGCCTCCGCGAAAGTCGATCCGGTTCCAGCCCGGCCGCGGGGCGATCCGGGCCGCTGGGTGACGGTTGACGACTACCGCTCGAGCTGGATCGCCCGCGAATGGACCGGTGTTGCGCGTTTTCGTGTGGATGTCGGCGTAAATGGCCGGGTCGAGACCTGCACGATCACCTCTTCGAGCGGCCACGCCGAGCTCGACAGCGCGACCTGCGCGCTGATTGCGCGTCGCGCACAGTTCGAGCCGGCGAAGGATGCCAGCGGTGCTCGGATCCCCGGCGTCTATGCGAGCGCTGTTCGCTGGGAACTGCCTGAATAAGGGGGATCAGTCCCGACCCGTCTCCGGGTCGGTCGCCGTCCCGAGCTGCCCGACCGGCGAGCGCCCGGCGCCGTCTGGCAGCGTCCAGATCGCGACATTGACCATGGCTATCGCCGCGAGGACGAGCATCAGCAGCGCCTTCTGCCGCATGCCCGGCTTCCTCCACAACCAGATTGCTCCGCCGATAAGGGCGAAGGTCGCGAGGACGAGGATCGAGAGGACCGTGGACAGCATCGCTGCGCATTAGCGCCAACCGGGTGCGTGGAACAGCCCGCCCCCCTGCTGGTTCTTGCCCTGAACGGGCGGGCTGTCCGCCCCCATCCCTCGGAGCGCATCGATGAGCATTTTCGGCAAGATCAGGGACGCCATCTTCGGCAAGGACCGTCCAGCGCCAGCGCCCTCGCCCACCATCGACACCACCCAGTCCCCCGGCAATCCGCCCCCCAGCCCCGAACCGAGCGAGAGCGCGGCAGTGGGCGTCATCGATGTCGAGAACAACCTCGACAACATGCCCGGCGCCGACCGGCTCAATTGGCGCACTTCGATCGTCGACCTGATGAAGCTCATCGGGGTCGATTCCGATTACGAAAGCCGCAAGGCCTTGGCGCAGGAGATGGGCCGGACCGACTATTCGGGCACCGCCGAGGACAACGTATGGCTCCATCGGCAGGTTATGAACGAACTAGCTCGCAACGGCGGACAGGTGCCGGCCGAATTCATCGATTGAACAATTTGACTTGGTGCCTCGCGGCTTCCTAAGCCCGGGGCATGGAGTCGCACTTTCAGATCACCCGCCGTCAGGCCCTTGCCGGCATTGGCAGTACTTCCGCCATCGCGCTTTCTGGATGCGCCACGATCGCGCCAAGGGAAGGTCCGGGGTCCCCGTCTGCGCTCCTCGAGGACATCGCCTGGCGCCTCCTCGACCACAACCCGACGAGCGCGACCGCGCTGGGCCTGGACGTGGGTCCCCATGCAGAAATGAGGGGAAAACTGGGCGATCGCTCGGCCGCGGGTGATCGTGCGCTCGCGGGTCTCCTGAAGGCCGATCTCGCCCGCGTTCGGGCGGTCGATACCGCCACGCTCGATCCTGCCACGCGGACCAGTTTCGAAGTCGTCGACAGTGCCTATTCCACCGCGCTCGACGGCCTGGCCCTGCCCTATGGCGATGTCTCGGTCGGCGGCTGGCGCAATTCGCCCTATGTCGTGATCCAGAATGTCGGGGGATACATTGATTTCCCCCGGTTCATGACCGCCACGCACCCCGTCCGCGACGCGGCCGATGCAGAATATTACCTCGACCGGCTGTCAGGTATTCCCGCCCAGCTCGACGGCGAACTCGAACGCCTGCGTGCGGCGCGCGCGATGGGGGTGGTGCCGCCGCGCTTCCTGCTCGACAAGGCGATTGCCTCGATGAGGAATTCGATCGCAGACGCGCGGAGCCGCACCGGTGCCTACGTTGACGGACTGACGAGCCGTTCGGGTGCGATACCCGGCAACTGGGGTGAGCGGGCCTTTGCCCTATCCTCGGGACCCATTGCCGCCGCACTCGAGCGCCAGCTCGCCGAACTCGAGGCCGAACGTGCCGTGGCCGACACGGATCCCGGGGTCTGGAGCCAGCCCCGGGGCGACGAGTGGTATGCCTGGGCCCTTCGGGCCGCGACCACGACCCGGCTTTCGCCCCGCGAAATCCACGCAATCGGCCTTGCCGAACTCGAGGAAATTCACGCGCGGATGGACCCGATCCTGGTCAGGCTCGGCTATCGCGACGGGCCGGTGGGCCAGCGGATGAAGGCGCTCGGCGAGGACCGGCGGTTTATGTTCTCCGAAGGCGACCCCGGCCGGGCGGAGATCATGGAATTCCTTCAGCAGCGGCTCGACTGGATCAAGGCGCAGATGCCGCGCGCATTCGAACGCATGGTCGATCCCAACATAGAAATCCGCCGCCTTCCCACGGCGGAGGAGCCGGGCGCGCCTAATGCCTATGGCGGCGCAGGCAGCAAGGACGGAAAGATCCCGGGCCGGATGTGGATCAATCTCCACACGACCGATCTTCACCGGACCTACACCCTCCCCACGCTGCTGCACCACGAGGCGATCCCTGGACACGTGTGGGAAGGCGAATATTCCAACCAGCTTCCCACGATCCGCTCGATGCTGGCGTTCGGCGCCTTCTCGGAAGGCTGGGCGCTATACGCGGAACAGCTTGCCGACGAACTCGGCGCCTATGTCGACCATCCCGAATGGCAGCTGGGCTACCTGCAGGACCAGGCCTGGCGCGCATGCCGCCTCGTCGCCGACACCGGCCTTCACCACATGCGCTGGACCAGGCAGCAGGCGCTCGACCTGTTCGTCGAGCGCAACGGCAGCAATCCGCTGGAGATGGCAAGCGAGGTGGATCGGTACTGTTCGTGGCCGGGCCAGGCGTGCTCGTACAAGATCGGACATACCGCGATCGTGCGCGAGCGCGCCCGTGCGCAGACGGCGCTCGGCGGCCGCTTCGATGTAAAGGCCTTCAACCAGGCGATCGTCGACGGCGGCAACGTACCGATGGACGTGCTGACGAAGACAGTGGACCGGTATATCGCCAGGGCGCGCGGCTGAACCACGCGCCGCCGGGACAGGGCTGCCGTGGTCACGGAAGCACGATAGTTCAGGGCCCCGGTCCGGTCTCCCGGCCGGGGCCCCCCTCTCCAACTCATCACAAGCCGTCAGGCGGCGGCTTCGGCAGCCAGGTTCGGTGCAGCATCGCGCACGCCCTGGTCGACGTGGTCCTCGAACTGAGCGAAGTTATCGACGAACAGCTGCACGAGCTTGTGCGCGGTCCGGTCGTAGGCCTCGGGGTCGGCCCAGGCCGCGCGCGGATCGAGCAGCCTCGCGTCGACGCCCGGCACCGCGACCGGAACCTCGAATCCGAAATTGGGGTCCTTGCGGAACTCGGCGTCGTTGAGGCTGCCGTCGAGCGCGGCGTTGAGTAGCGCGCGGGTTGCCTTGATCGGCATGCGCTCGATACCCTCATCGGTCGCCTTGCCGCCGGACCACCCGGTGTTGAGCAGCCAGCACTGGACGTTGCCCTTCGCGATCCGATCCTTGAGCAGGTTGCCGTAGACGCTGGGATGGCGCGGCATGAAGGGGGCGCCGAAACAGGTGCTGAAGGTCGCCTCGGGCTCGGTCACGCCGATCTCGGTTCCGGCCACCTTCGCGGTATATCCCGACAGGAAGTGATACATAGCTTGGTCGGGCGTCAACCGCGCGATCGGCGGCAACACGCCGAACGCGTCCGCTGTCAGCATGACCACGTTCGACGGGGGTGGCCCCATATTGTCCTTGCTGGCGTTGGGGATGAATTCGATCGGGTAGGCCCCGCGGCTGTTTTCGGCGAGCGAGTTGTCGTCGAAGTCGAGCTCGCCGTTTTCGTCCATCACCACGTTTTCGAGGACCGTGCCCCGCATCTTGGTGGTGGCATAGATTTCGGGCTCGGCCTCGGGAGAGAGGCGAATCATCTTGGCGTAGCAGCCGCCCTCGAAATTGAAGACGGCGGTATCCGACCATCCGTGCTCGTCATCCCCGATCAGGGTTCGGCTGGCGTCGGCCGAAAGCGTGGTCTTGCCGGTCCCCGACAGGCCAAAGAACACTGCGGTCTTGCCGTCTGCGCCGATGTTCGCGCTGCAATGCATCGGCATCACGCCCTGCGTTGGCAGCAGGTAGTTGAGGATGCCGAAGACGCTCTTCTTCATCTCACCGGCGTACTTCGTCCCGCCGATGAGGATCAGCTTTTCCGACAGGTTGACCGCGATCACCGTCTCGCTGCGGGTTCCGTGACGCGCAGGGTCCGCCTGGAAGCTCGGCAGGTCGATGATGGTGTATTCGGGCGTGAAACCTTCAAGCTCCGCAGCACTCGGGCGGACCAGAAGCGTGCGGATAAAGAGGTTGTGCCACGCAAGCTCGTTTATCACCCGCACATTGACGCGGTGCTCGGGTTGCGATCCACCAAACAGGTCGGCGACGTAGAGCGTGTCCCTATCCTTCAGGGCGGCCATGAAATCGGCCTTGAGGGCGGCGAAATGCTCGGGCGTCATCGGCACGTTGACCTTGCCCCAGTTGACCGTGCTTTCGGTCTCGGCGTCGCGGACGATGAACTTGTCCCTGGCGCTGCGCCCGGTGTGCTTTCCCGTTTGCACGACCAGCGCACCGTCCTTCGCCAGCCGGCCTTCGCCGTTGGCCAGCGCGGTTTCGATTAGCGCATCGGTGCCGAGATTGGCCTCGATGCGGGCGGGCGTCTCGATGCCCTGCGCGGACAGCGGGTGAGCGAGGGCAACGGTCACTTCTATCTCTCCATTTCCGTAAAGGAATTCCTGTCGCCGGAGCGCTGCTTCGCAGTGCGCGTGCATACGAATGCGCGGGCCGATACCTGGCCAATAGTAGGCAATCCGGTTCGCGTCAAACGTGCCCGGAAAGCCAACTGGTGCGGGAAGAGAAGTGTGGCCCTCCGCCGCACTCAATGGCGCGTTGCCGTTGGCGGCGGGAGTCGCTAGTCCGATGGAATGCACGCCGATGCCACCGAAACCGGTAACGTCCCGGACGCGCGGGCGGATCGCACCACGATTGCGCTTGTCGACGATGACCGCAACATCCTCACCACCGTATCGATCGCCCTTCAGGCCGAAGGCTTCGCCACGCGCGTCTATTCCGACGGCGAAGCGGCTTTGAAGGCAATCAGCGAGAACCCGCCCGACTTCGGTGTATTCGACATCAAGATGCCCCGGATGGACGGGATGGAACTTCTGCGCCGGGTCCGCGCCCGGCACCCCGCCCTGCCCATCATTTTCCTGACCAGCAAGGACGACGAGCAGGACGAGGAAGCCGGCTTCGAGATGGGCGCCGACGACTACATCGCCAAGCCTTTCAGCCTGCGTCTGCTGATCGCCCGGATCCGCGCCATCCTGAAGCGGAGCGGAGCGGTCGATTCGCTCGACCCTGGAGCCAGCGCGGCAGAGCCGGGACCAGTCATCGAGCGAGGCCGGCTCAGGATGGACCCGGCCCGCCACCAGGTCACGTGGGAGGACCGTCCGGTATCGCTCACCGTCACCGAGTTCCTCATCCTCGAGGCGCTGGCCCAGCGGCCTGGCGTCATCAAGAGCCGCAACCAGCTGATGGACGCAGCCTACCCCGACGACGTGTTCGTCGACGACCGGACGGTCGACAGCCACATCAAGCGGATGCGCCGCAAGTTTCGCAGCGTGGATCCGGACTTCAGTGCGATCGAGACACTCTACGGCGCGGGCTACAGCTTCGCCGATGGCTGAGGCCTTTTCTGATGACCCGGACGGCTGACCCGCCAGCGGCGCTGATGCATTTCACGCCCGGCCGGCGTCTGTCGCTCACCCCGCGCATCCTGATCATCAACCTGCTGCCGCTGCTGCTTCTGGGCGGCGGGGTGTTCTACCTCGACAGCTACCGCAAGCAGCTTCTCGACGAGCGCTACAAGCTCGCCCGGGTCGAGGCGCAGATCACCGCCGAAGCGCTCGCCGGGGCAAGCAGGGAGCGCCAGGAGGCCCTGCTCATCCAGATCGGCAAGGAACAGAAGATGCGCCTGCGCATGTTCGACGCCGAGGGCAACCTGTGGGCCGACAGTTTCCAGCTCGCCGATCCCAGCTTCGCCTTCGACCGACCCGGCGACGAGACCTGGCAGGAAAACCTTGCCCGGTGGATGGACCGCGCGGTCGACACCGTCGTGGGCGCCGATCCGATCGCGGATTACGTCGAGCCGGACAATCCCGACGCCGACGCATGGCCCGAACTCAAGCGCGCGCGAGAAGAGAACCTGACCCAGATCCAGTTGCGCGATGCGAGCGACGGGACCCCGGTGATCAACACGGCCGCGCCGGTCGGCCTCCTGGGGGCGACCCTCCTCACCACGCGCAACGCTGTGGACATCACCCAGCAGGTACGCGAGGCCCGCAGCACGCTGATCATCGCGGTGCTGCTCGCCCTGTTCATGTCGACGCTGCTGTCACTCTACATGGCGCGCACGATCGTCAGCCCGCTGCGGATGCTGGCCAATGCGACCAACCGGGTCAGGCAGGGCCGCGAGCGCCAGGTCGAGGTGCCCCGCCTGCCGATGCGCCGCGACGAGATCGGCCAGCTCGCCCGCGCGATTGCCGACATGACCGACACGCTGCGCCAGCGCATCGACGCAGTCGAGCACTTCGCCGCCGATGTCGCCCACGAGATAAAGAATCCGCTCGCCAGCTTGCGCAGCGCGCTTGAATCGCTGGCGCAGGTCGAGGACCGCGAGTTGCGCAGCCAGTTGAACGCTATCGCGGCCCATGACGTGCGACGAATAGACCGGTTGGTCAGCGAGATATCCGAGGCAAGCAGGATCGACGCCGAACTGAGCCGGGCGACGTTCGAGCGGATCGACCTCGTCGCGCTGGCACAGAACATCGTCGGGCGCCGGGACACCCGCGCCGAAAACGCCGATCACCCGGTCGTCATCACGCGGCCGGCAGGCGGTGCCCATGTGCTCGGCGTGCCGGTTCGGCTCGAGCGGGTGATCGACAACCTGCTCGACAACGCGGTCTCTTTTTCCCCGCCCGGAACGCCGATCGAGGTGACGATCGATCGGGCCGACCGGCTGGTGACGCTCGCGGTCGGCGATCACGGGCCGGGCATTCCCGAGGAAGCCCGCGAGAAGGTCTTCCGCCGGTTCCATTCGGATCGCCCCGAGGAGGAAGGATTCGGCCAGCACAGCGGCCTGGGCCTCGCGATCGCGCGCACCATCGCCGAAGCACACGACGGCACGCTGATCGCCGAGCCGCGCGGCGACGGGGCCTCGGGCGCCAGCATGGTCCTGACCTTGCCCGACGCGGACGCGCAACGCCGATGACGCCGGCCGGCACCGCGCTGCACCAGGCGACCGCGGTCGCGATCGGATGCCGCGCGCTGCTCGTCGAAGGGGCGCCGGGGTGCGGCAAGACGACGCTGGCACTGACGCTCATCGACCGCGGGGCGACGCTGATCGGCGACGACGGCGTCAGGCTCTACACCGAGGCGGGCGTACTCCATGCCGCTCCTCCCCGGGCGACGGCAGGGCTTATCGAGGTGCGGGGGGTCGGGATCGCCAGCCTTCCCACGACGAGCGCCCCGGTCGCGCTCGTGCTGCGGTCGAACGAGGTCATGCCGCGCTTCGTCGACGGGGTCGGCACGATCGACCTTGCGGGTTGCCTGGTGCCGGTCCTGGCGTTCGATCTGCGCGGACCCGCCGCGGCCCTGCGCGCCGAGTATGCGCTGGCAATGCACGGATTGTCCCCCGGCGCGACGGCTTGAAGCACGCCCCTTTCCAAACATTCTGGCAGGCTGCACAACCGGGCGAATGGACGACGATTCCGCCTCCGCCCCCGGCAAGCAGCGCGTGGTCCTGGTCACCGGCCTTTCCGGCGCGGGCAAGACCACCGCGCTGAGGGTGCTGGAAGACCTCGGGTGGGAGGCGATCGACAACTTCCCTATCCGCCTTCTCGAAAGGTTGATCGGAGCCGAGGCCGCCAGTCGGTCGGATCCCGGAGGGGAGCCGCGTCCGCCGCTCGCGGTGGGGTTCGATTCGCGCACCCGCGGCTTCGTTCCGCAGAACATCATCGCCCGCTGGAAAAAGCTTTCCACCCGACCGGACATCGATCTCACGACGCTGTTTCTCGACTGCACCAGCGCCGAGCTCGAGCGCCGATACAACGAGACCCGACGGCGTCACCCGATGGCCCAGGGCCGGCCGCTCATCGAAGGCATCCAGGCCGAACGCGAGCTTCTCGACCCGCTTCGCCGCTGGGCCGAGGCCGTGATCGACACCAGCGCACTCACCTCGAGCGACCTGCAGCAGGCGATCCGCGACCGTTTCGCCGAAGCCCCTGCAGACGCGATGACGGTCACCGTCGCGAGCTTCGGTTTCGCGCGCGGGATGCCGCCGCTTGCCGACCTCGTGTTTGACATGCGCTTCCTCGACAACCCGCATTGGGACCCGGACCTTCGTCCGTTGACCGGTCTCGATCAGCCGGTCTCGGACCGCATCCGGCAGGATCCCGCCTGGGACGAGGCGTTCGGCCGGATCCGCGATCTTCTCCTCATGCTGCTTCCCCGCTATGCCGAACAGGGCAAGACCTACGTGACGGTCGCGTTCGGATGCACGGGCGGCCGGCACCGGTCGGTCCACACCGCCGAGGCCATCGCGCGGGCCTTGCGTGACGGTGGATTTTCCCCCACTGTCGTTCACCGCAACCTGGGTTCGCGCGCCGCAGACCAGCTCGAAGGGCAACCGCAGGCATGACGACCCCGCAACACGGCGGCGACCGCGAACGGCGCGGCGCCGCGGAACTTTCTCGCAGGCAGAGCATCCCAGTCACATGATCGGATTGATCCTGGTCACCCACGGCCGTCTGGCCGAGGAATTCGTCAGTGCGATGGAGCACGTCGTCGGACCCCAGGAGGGGATCGAGACGATCTGTATCGGCCCGCACGACGACATGGAGAAACGGCGCGAGGAGATCGCGGCAGCGATCGCCGAGGTCGATACGGGGGCCGGCGCAATCGTGCTGACCGACCTTTTCGGCGGGACCCCGTCCAACCTTGCAATCTCGCTTCTCGAGGCGGGGCGTGTCGAGGTTATTGCGGGGGTCAACCTGCCGATGCTCATCCGCCTCGCCGGAGCCCGCAAGGCGATGGACGTGACCGCCGCGGTTTCAGCCGCGCGCGATGCGGGCAAGAGCTACATCACCATCGCATCCGAGTTCCTGGCGACCGGGTCGTGCGACAGGAAGAAGGCCGCGCAGTGAGCCGGGGACGATGAGCGAAGCGCGCCGGACCTGCACCATCGTCAACCAGCGCGGACTCCATGCAAGGGCAAGCGCCAAGTTCGTCAATGCGGTCGCCGCGCTGCCCGAAGGCTGCTCGGTTCGCCTGGCCAAGGACGGCAATGAGGCGGTGGGCGGGTCGATCCTCGGCCTGATGATGCTCGGGGCTGCCAAGGGTGACAACGTCGAGGTCATCGTCGCCGGCAACGATGCCGAAGACGTGCTCGACCAGCTCTGCGCAATGATCGACGACGGCTTCGGCGAAGACTGATGGACCGATCCGGCCGGCGAACGATTACCGGCTTCTCCAATCCGACGGTAAAGGCGCTCCGCGCCTTGCGCGACAAGAAGCACAGAAAGCGGGAGCGGCGCTTTCTTGCAGAGGGGCTGCGCCTGCTGACCGATGCGCGCGAGTGCGGGCGGGTGCCCGAAACGCTGGTGATGGCCGAGGCGCGCGACCCGCATCCCCTGCTAGCCGCGCTCGAGGCCGATGTCCTCGCCGCGGGCGGCGACGTGATCGAGACGAGCACGGAAATCCTCGGCAAGATAACCGGCAAGGACAATCCCCAGGCGGTTGCGGGGGTTTTCGCCGAATTCGACACCTCGTTGTCCGCGATCGACCGGTCGGCCGCGCCGATCTGGCTCGTCGCCCAGGCCCTGCGCGATCCGGGCAATCTGGGCACGATGCTTCGGACCGGCGATGCCGTGGGTGCGGGCGGGCTTATCCTGATTGACGATTGCGCCGATCCTTTCTCGGTCGAGGCAGTGCGGGCAAGCATGGGCGCAGTGTTCACGCAGGCAATCGCACAGGCCGGCTGGGACGAGTTTACGGCTTGGCTCCGCGGCGGAGTTGGACAGCTTGTCGCGGCCTCCCTGCGCGACGCGGTGCCCTATCGCGGCGCGCCGTATGCCGCGCCGTGCTTCGTCCTCGTCGGCAACGAATCGCGGGGTCTGCCAGAACCGTACGAGAACGCCTGCGACCTGCGCGTCACGATGCCGATGAAGGGCCGCGCCGACAGCCTCAACGCCGCGGTCGCGGCCGCGGTGCTCGCGTACGAGGTGCTGGCAACGCTGGAGGGTTGAGCTGGCGTCAGTCGCCGGCGACCAGGCTGGTGAAGCTCCACTTGCCGTCGCGGCTCGATGCGAGGAGGCGGTACCCGGCAATCGGCCGCAGCTTGTCCGCGGCGATGAATCCCACCATTCCGTCCGTCGTCTTGACCTGGTGGAACTCCGCATCGGGCTTGAAGCTCCCCACAAGCGTGACCGCATCCCACGAAATCGGGGCAATCACCCGCCCGCCCGCGTCTGCGGTTTCGCGTAAGGGTACATTCTCGCCCATGACGATGATCGAATTCAGTACGTCGAGATCGCCGAAATCCTGCGCGAAATACCACGGCAGGGTTATGCCCCCGTCACTCCTCTTCGCGCAGCCGAGCGTTGTCAGCGTGGCCAGTTCGTCCCACAGATCGTATGCCGGATCGGCGAGCCGCTTTCGCAGTTCGGCGGTGCCCGAACCCCCGCCGAAGTCGAGCTTGATATCCGTCGCCGCCATCGCGATCAATGCGTCCGCGTCGCGCGCGGAGACAGCCCTCTTAAGCGCCCCACGGAATTCCTCGGATCCCTTCACGGTGCCGCATTCGTCTCGCGGGGCGTAAGGACCCTTGGCGAGCCGGGGCGGTGCAGACCCCTCGACCCGTTCGACGACCTTGTCAGCTGCCTTGCTGATCGCTTCCGACGGAGCGTTCTCCTGGCTGCAGGCAGCCAGAGCGACCGGAAACAGGGCAAGGGGGACAAGTCGTTTCATGCGGGATCCAGTAGCGACCTGAGTGCAAGAGATGCAACTCAGTCGTCCGCGACAGGCTCCGGCAATTCGCCCGGACCCTCGACGTAGCGGGGCGCAGCCTCGACAAGCGGAATGTCCTCTATCTCGCGCTTGCCGATCTCGATGCCCTTGTCCCTCAGCCGGCGCCCGGCCGACAGCACGTTGCGCTCGAAGCTGCCGACGAACTTGTTGTAGTTGTTGACCGCCGTCTCAAGTCCGCCGCCGACGCGCTTCATGTGCTCGGCGGCGACCGCCAGCCGATCGTAAAGTTCCGCGCCCGCCCGGCCGATCTCGACCGCCTCGCGGGCGATGGTGTCCTGCCGCCAGACCTGAGCGACCGTCCGCGCGATCGCCACGAGGTTCGTGGGAGTCGCCAGCAGCACCTTGTTGCGGAAGGCAAAGTCCCACAGCTCGGGATCGTGTTCGAGTGCCGCGGCGACGAAATGCTCGCCGGGCACGAACATCACGACATAGTCGGGCGCCTCGTCGAACTGGCTTTGGTAGCCCTTCGCGCCGAGCGTCTGGACGTGGCTTCGCATCGACTTGGCGTGCTGGTCGAGGTGCCGCCTGCGCTCCTCCTCGTCGTCGGCCTCGAACGCCGCCTGGTATGCGTTGAGCGACACCTTGGCGTCGATCACCAGCTTCTTCTGCCCCGGCACACGCACGATTGCGTCGGGTCGCAGCCGGCCGTCCTCGGTATCCATCGAGTGCTCGAGGTCGAAGTCGGTGTGCTCGGACAGCCCGCACTGTTCCAGCACGTTTTGCAGCGCACGTTCGCCCCAGCGGCCGCGCGCCTTGGGCGCGTTGGTGAGCGAATTGCCGAGCCGCGCCGCTTCCCGCCGGACCTCTTCCTGCCCTGCGCGCATCGCCTCGATCATCCCGGCGAGCTGGCCGAAGGCATCGACCCGCTGCTTCTCGAGCGTCTCGACCTGCGTCTCGTAGGCCTTGAGCCGGTCCCCCACGGGCTGGAGCAGCGCGGCGATAGCCTCCTTGTTCGCCTTCTCGGCGTGATCGAACCGTTCGCCTGCGCGGGCGAGGAACATTTCCTGCGCCTTGCCCAGCACCTGCGCACCGGTGTTCTCGAATTCCTTGAGCAGCTTCTCGCGGCTTTCCTCGAGCAGCCTTTTTTGTTCGGCGAAGCCCGCCGCCTTCGCCTTGAGCGCGGTCAGTTCCTCTCGCGCGGCATCAAGCGAAGCGGCCAGCGAATCGGCGCGTCCCGCCCGCTCGCTCATCGTCGCAAGTTCCGGAACAATGCGCGCGAGCTTGTCGGCAAGGTCCCTTGCCTCGGCATCGCGCTCGCCATGGCGCGCTTTCCAGTCTGCGACCGGGCGCGAACCGACGAACCAGCCGAATGCTCCTGCCAGCAGCACGGCGACGATGATCAGGATGATCGAGAGAGGTTCCATACTGGGGAACATAGGCGGAACGTGGGACGTAGGAAAGACTGCTGCGGAACTATCCACCGACCTTGCGCGCTAGTGGGCAGAAGGAGACAGATCCCATGTCGATCAAGGAAATGATCCGCGAGCATCCGGCGGTTGGCGAGAATTTCAACGAGCAACTCGCCGAGGCGGTGAAGCACGCGATGTATTGTGCCGCGATCTGCAACTCGTGCGCCGACGCTTGCAGCGCCGAGGAAATGGACATGGCGCGCTGCATCCGCCTGTGCATGGATTGCTCCGACGTGTGCACGATGGCCTACCGGGTCGCCTCGCGCCGGACCGACGAGAACCGCCAACTCATCCGCAGCGTGCTCGCCGTCTGCATCGAGGCGTGCGAAACGTGCGCCGAGGAATGCGAGAAGCACGACAACGCGCACTGCCGCCGGTGCGCCAAGATGTGCCGCGAATGCTCCGAGGATTGCCGCAAGGCGCTCGCCGATCTGAACCGCGAGGTCCATGCCGACGGGGAGCGCGGCACGGTCGAGCACGGCGCCGTGTAAGCGCGGCCCGGTTCAGGTCCGACCCGTCAGGCGGCCTGCCGCAGCTTCTGCAGCTTCTTGAGCGCCATCTGCCGCTTCAGGCGGCTGAGGTGATCGATGAACAGGATGCCCTCGAGGTGATCCATCTCGTGCTGGATGCAGGTGGCCATCAGCCCTTCCATCTGCTCCTCGTGCACGTTGCCTTCCAGGTCCTGCCAGCGGACGCGGCAGGTCGCCGGGCGATCGACGTCGGCGAAGATGTCGGGCACCGACAGGCAGCCCTCCTGGTAGGTCGCCAGTTCCTCTGCGGGGTCGAGGATCTCGGGGTTCACGAAGACCCGCGGTTCTTTCTTCGTCGGCTGGTGATGATGGTGGTGCCCGTTATGGTTGCATGGCTCGGGCTCGGCATCCGGGTCTTCGGGCTGGAGATCGATCACCAGCACGCGCTTGGGCACGCCGACCTGGATCGCGGCAAGGCCAATGCCCGGCGCGTCGTACATCGTCTCGAACATGTCATCGACCAGCGTCCTGAGTTCATCGTCGAACGCGGTGACGGGCTCTGACACGGTCTTCAGACGGGGGTCGGGAACTTCCAGGATTTCGCGGATTGCCATGGAGCGCAAATAAGCACGAACCGGCTGAACGGCAAGTGATCAGCCGACCGGGCGGCGCGCCCTCAGCGCCTGGGCGAGCGTGCCCTCGTCAAGATAGTCGAGCTCGCCGCCGACCGGCAGGCCGTGGGCGAGTTGGGTGATGCGCACCGGCCGCCCCTCGAGCCGTTCGGCGATGTAATGCGCAGTCGTCTGCCCCTCGAGAGTGGCGTTCATCGCAAGCAAGACCTCGTCGATCCCGCCCTTCGAAACACGGTCGATCAGCGTGCCGATCGCGAGGTCTTCCGGCCCCACCCCGTCGAGCGCGGAGAGCCGCCCGCCAAGAACGTGGTAGCGCCCGGTGAACAGCTTTGCCCGGTCGAGCGCCCAGAGGTCGGCGACGTCCTCGACCACGCACAGCGACCGCTGGTCGCGGCGCGGATCGGCGCAGATGCTGCAGGGGTCCTGCGTGTCGACGTTGCCGCATGTCCCGCACTCGACCAGCTTGTCCTGCACTTCCTGCAACGCGGAAACGATCTGGCGCAGCGCGGTCTCGCGGCGCTTGACGAGCCACAGGACGGCGCGGCGCGCGCTGCGCGGGCCGAGGCCGGGCAGCTTCGCCAATGCGCCGCTCAGCGCCTCGATCTCTTGCGATGCCATGGGGCGGGAGATAGTGGCTGCCCTCTCCCCGCGAAAGGTTGGACCCACCGGTTATGCGCATCGTCTTCATGGGAACGCCGGCCTTCGCGGTGCCGACGCTCGCCGCGCTTCACGAAGCGGGGCACGAGGTGGTTGCCGCCTACACCCAGCCGCCGCGCCCGTCCGGCCGGGGCAAGAAGCTCCAGCCGAGCCCGGTGCAGGCGGAGGCGGAAATCCGGCACATCCCGGTGAGGTGTCCGCCCTCGCTCAAGGCGCCCGAGGCGCAGGCCGAACTCGCCGCGCTCGCACCCGACCTCGCGGTGGTCGCGGCCTACGGATTGATCCTGCCCCGGGCCGTGCTCGATATCCCGAAGCAGGGATGCCTGAACGTCCATGCCAGCCTCCTGCCCAAGTGGCGCGGTGCCGCGCCGATCCAGCGCGCGATCATGGCCGGCGACGCGGTCACCGGGGTCACGATCATGCGGATGGAAGCGGGACTCGACACAGGTCCGATGCTCGCGACCGCGCGAACCCCGATCGAGGACAAGACCGCGGGCGAACTGACCGAGGAACTGGCCGAGATCGGCGCGCAGCTCATGGTCGGTACGCTGATCGACCTCGCCGCTCTCCATCCGGTCCCTCAGGACGATGCCGAGGCAAGCTACGCTCGCAAGATCGACAAGGCCGAGGCGAAGATCGACTGGACCCAAGGCGCCGAGGCGATCGAACGGCAGGTTCGCGGCCTCGCGCCGTTTCCCGGCGCGTGGTTCGAACTCGACGGCGAGCGCATCAAGGTCCTGAAAGCCGAGATCGTTGCGCGCGAGGGCAAGGCGGGCCTGACCCTCGACGACGGAATGACGATCGCCTGCGGCTATGCGGCGATCCGGCCGGTGCGCCTTCAGCGGGCAGGCAAGCCTGCGATGGACCTCGGCTCGTTCCTCAACGGCAAGGCGGTGCCCGCGGGAACGCTGGTCGGGTGACGCGCTTCGCCCTGACCCTCGAATTCGACGGCACGCCGTTCTTCGGCCTCCAGCGGCAGGCCAGCGGTCCCAGTGTGCAGCAGGCGGTCGAGGAGGCAGCGCACGCTGTCACGGGCGAACAGGTGACGATGCACTCCGCGGGCCGGACCGACACTGGCGTCCACGCGCTCGCCATGCGCGCGCACATCGATGTCGAGAAGGCGATCGGGCCGTTCCGGCTGATGGAAGCATTGAACGCCCACCTTCGCCCCGACCCGATCGCGGTCATCGCGTGCGAGGCGGTGTCCGGAGACTGGCACGCGCGCTTCAGCTGCGTTGGTCGATCCTACGAATACCGGATCGCAAACCGCCGCGCGCCACTGACGCTGGAAAAGGATCGCGCATGGCAGGTCGCCCAACCGCTCGACGCGGGCGCGATGCATGACGCCGCCCAACCGCTCGTCGGCCGGCACGACTTCACCACCTTCCGCTCGGTCCAGTGCCAGGCAGCGAGCCCCGTCAAGACGCTCGACCGGCTCGACGTGCGGCGGGAGGGCGAACATGTTATTGTCGAGACGGCCGCGCGCAGCTTCCTGCACCACCAGGTGCGCAGCATGGTGGGCTGCCTAGCGCTGGTCGGCATGGGGCGTTGGCGTGTGGAGCAGGTTGCCGAAGCGCTGGAGGCGCGCGAACGGCAGGCGCTCGGCCTCAATGCTCCGCCGCACGGGCTTTACTTCGTGAAGGCGGAATATCCGGGAGAGGCCTAGCCATCCGGCGCTCACCCGCCT
The DNA here is from genome assembly GCF_051912845.1 of Tsuneonella sediminis. Lineage (NCBI taxonomy): Bacteria > Pseudomonadati > Pseudomonadota > Alphaproteobacteria > Sphingomonadales > Erythrobacteraceae > Tsuneonella > Tsuneonella sediminis. The sequence goes on from NZ_JBNCBU010000001.1 coordinate 839,410, forward strand.
AGCAACGGTTGCAATCCGAAACCTTGGGAGAAATGGATCATGGCGACCACCGGCAAGCAGCTTTTCACCACCCTTGCCCCGGACGGCACGCTGACGCTTGAAATCGTCGACACCGAGTTCCGCGAACCCACGGGCAACCAGGTCCTCGTCAAGATGGAAGCCGCGCCGATCAACCCTTCCGATCTCGCGATCCTGACCGGCGCGGCCGATTTCGAGAACGCCGAGTACTCAACCGGCAAGGTCGTCGCCAAGATGCCGGAACCGTTCAACAGCGGCCAGAAGGCGCGCCACGGGAAGCGGCTGCCGGCGGGCAACGAAGGGGCGGGCACAGTCGTCGCCGCCGGGGACAGCGACATGGCCAAGGCGCTGATGGGCCAGCGCGTCGCCTGCGTCCCGGGCAGCGCCTACGCCCAGTATGCCATCGCCGACGCGGCGATGTGCCTGCCGCTCGGCGATCACAGCGCCGAAGCCGGCGCATCGAGCTTCGTCAACCCGATGACCGCGCTCGGCTTCGTCGAGAACGCGAGGATCGACGGCCAGGAGGCTATCCTCCACACCGTCGGCGCGTCGAACCTCGGCCTGATGCTCAACCGCATCTGCCTCGAGGATGGCCTGAAGCTGGTCAATATCGTGCGCAAGGAAGAGCAGGCGAACCTGCTTCGGGACGAGGGCGCCGAATGGGTCGTCGATTCGTCTAGTGGCGATTTCATGGCAGCCTTGCGCGAAGCGATCGACGCGACGGACGCGTTCTACGGGTTCGACCCGATCGGCGGCGGAACCATGGTCGACAGCTGCTTCAAGGCGATGGAGCAAGTGGCCGTTTCGAAGATGACCGAATATTCGCGCTACGGGTCGAACCAGCCGAAGCGCATGTTCATCTATGGCCGGCTCGACTTTTCGCCGACCACGCTGACCCCGTCCTACGGTTTCGGCTGGACGCTGTCGGGCTGGCTCCTGACCCCGTTCCTGCAGATGGCGGGCATGGAAACGACGGCGCGCATGCGCCAGCGCGTGCTCGACGGGCTGACCACGACCTTCGCCAGCCACTACAAGACCAAGGTCGACCTCGATGGCATGCTGACGAAGGAAGCGATCCTCGACTACCGCAGGATGAAGACCGGCGAGAAATACCTCGTCACCCCATGGGGTTGAAGGGCCGGCGTCCGTCGAAGCAGTGCTGAATGGCGGCGGGGTCGACGATTCCTGCCGCCAACAGCAATTGTAAGAGAATGCGCGCTTTTTGCGGGTTGAGCGCCCGCGCGGCAACGAAACCGTTTTCCCCATCGTCGGGCTCGCGGTCGACCAGCCCCTCGTCGGTCCGGCTGGCGCGCACCACCGGGAGCCCGCGCCGGGCGAGCGCGACGAGCGCCTGCCGCGCACCGTGGGAAAAATTGCCCTCGCCTACGCCTGCCATCACGATTCCGCGCGCGGTGTCGCCGACCTGCCGTTCGACGCTCGCCGCATCGAGGCCGGCGAAGGCGTAGATGATCGCCACTTCCGGCAATGTATCGCGCCATTCGAAGTCCGCGCGCCCGCCGGACCGCCACGGCGCACCGAACCATTCGAGGCTCGAGGGCGTAACGAGGCCCACCGATTCGCGCGGAAACCCGCGGAATGCCTCGGTGCCGCGGGTGCGGACCTTGCGCACGTCGCGCGCGGCGAACACACGGTCGCCCATCACCACCAGAACGCCTCTCCCGGCGGCGTTCGCATCGCCCGCCACGCGCACGGCGTTGGCGAAGTTGCGCAGGCCATCGTAACCGACCGCGTCGGCGGGCCGCATCGCGCCGACCACCACCACCGGCTTGTCCGCCGGCAGGGTAAGGTCGAGCAGGAAGGCGGTCTCTTCCAGCGTATCGGTGCCGTGAGTGACGATGATGCCGTGGCACTCGTCGTCGGCGAGCGCTTCCGTGATCGCGAGGTGTAGCGGGTTCCACACTGCGGGACCGATGTCGGCCGAATCGATGTTGGCGATCTGCCGGCCCACAAGCTCCGCCCCGAGGCCGAGGCCCCCGACCTGTTCGAGATATTCATCGATCCCGATCTCGCCTGCACGGTAATCGTGCGCGATCGCCGATCCGGCGATCCCCGCGATGGTACCCCCGGTGGCGAGGACAGTCAGGCGCGCGCTTGTCATCGAAAGCGGCGATAGGGACAATTGATTCGCTCGTCACGCACGCTATGTGGCGCATCACCCGGCGAAGGTTGGGGCGCTTAGCTCAGTTGGTAGAGCATCTCGTTTACACCGAGAGGGTCGGCGGTTCGAGCCCGTCAGCGCCCACCAGCCTGACTGCATAGCTATTCGGCTATGCGGGGCGCGCTCGCCTTGGCATGAGCGTGCGGATGCCCGTTCGCACCGTAGCCATCCTCACTGCAGGCGGTCTCGCGCCCTGCCTGTCCTCGGCGGTCGGCGGCCTGATTGAGCGCTACACCGAGATTGCGCCCGAGATCCGCATCATCGCGTACCGCAACGGCTATGCCGGGCTTCTCACGGGCGACTGGGTCGAGGCGAGCCCCGAGGTCCGCGCCGCCGCATCGCGGCTGCACGCGTTCGGCGGCAGCCCGATCGGCAACAGCCGGGTCAAGCTGACCAACGTCGCCGATTGCGTGAAGCGGGGCCTCGTCAGGGAAGGCGAGGATCCGCTCGAGGTCGCCGCCTCGCAACTGGCCCGCGCCGGGGTCGACGTGCTGCACACCATCGGCGGCGACGACACGAACGGCGCTGCGGCCGAACTGTCCGCTTTCCTCGCGCGCGGGGGATACGGTCTCACCGTAGTCGGCCTTCCCAAGACGATCGACAACGACGTGATCCCGATCCGCCAGTCACTGGGCGCCTGGACGGCCGCCGAACAGGGCGCGGTATTTGCCCGCAACGTCATCGCCGAGCACACCGCCAACCCGCGGATGCTGACCATCCACGAAGTCATGGGCCGGGGTTGCGGCTGGCTCACGGCCGCCACCGCTCGCGCGCATCACGACTGGGTGCGAGGCGCCCCGTTTGCCGAATGGATGGAGAACGCCGCGGCGCGGTGGGATGTTCACGGGGTCTACGTGCCCGAGCTGCCATTCGATCTTGCCTCCGAGGCAGCCAGGCTCCGCGCGATCATGGACGATCAGGGCGGCGTGAACCTGTTCATCGCCGAAGGCGCCGGCGTGAGCGAGATCGTCGCCGCGATGGAGGCGGCGGGAGACGCGGTTCCGCGTGATCCCTTCGGTCATGTCCAGCTCGACAAGGTCGACCCGGGCAAGTGGTTCGGCGATCGCTTCGCGAGCGAGCTCGGCGCGGAGAAGGTGCTCGTTCAGAAAAGCGGCTATTTCTCGCGCTCGGCGCCGGCAAACGAGGCCGACCGAAGGCTCATCGCGGCCTGTGTCCACCGCGCGGTCGAAGCGGCGCTCGCGGGCGAATCGGGCGTTGTCGGCGAGGACGAGGAACGCGGGAACGCATTGCGGGTGATCGAATTCGATCGTATCGCCGGCGGCAAGAGGTTCGACACCGCGACCCCGTGGTTTGCCGACCTGCTGGGCGAGATCGGGCAGCCCGTCGGAAGTTAAGCCGGACCCACGGCCTCGTCGATGAGCGCCCTAGCCTCCGGGCTTTCCCAATCGAATGCGCCCACCACCCGCGCGACTTCCTCGCCACTGGCCGAGTAGAGCACGGTGGTCGGCAATACGCCTTCAGGAGCGATCGCGGTCATCAGCGCGTTCTCGCTGTCAAGCCACGGTTCGAGATGGGCAAACTGCGCCTGCTCGAAGAACGGCACCACCTTGTCCGCCCCGCCGAGATCCTGGCTGGCGACGATCACGCGCAGCCGGTCGCCATAGTCACCCGCGATCGTGTCGAGCATGGGCATTTCCTTGACGCACGGCGCGCACCAGGTTGCCCAGAGGTTGAGCAGGACCGGGGTGCCCGATAGCGCGCCGGTGTTCAGCGCCTTCCCGTCCGGATCGGATAGCGCGACCGCGGGCATGAGATCCCCTGCGCGGCTCCGGTCGATCTCGCCGGTCAGGGCAGTTTCCGCCTTTTCTTGCGGCTGGCTGTTCTCTTCCCTACTGCACCCCGCCAGCATGACGGCCGAGGCGAGCAGCGTGAACGACAGTCGCAAGGACAGTGAGGGCAAGGGGGCAAACTCCATGTGGGGCGGGCGCTTCGCCGAAGGGCCTAGCGCGATCATGCGCGAAATCAACGCCTCGATCCCGTTCGACAAGGCGCTGTGGCGCCAGGACATCGCCGCGAGCAAGGCGCACGTCGGAATGCTTGGCGCCCAGGGCGTCGTCTCGACCGCGGATGCGCAGGCTATCGCCGACGGCCTCGACCGGATCGCCGCCGAGTACGAAGCGGACGGGGTTCCCGAAAACTGGGACCTGGAAGACATCCATATGGTCACCGAGAGCCGACTCGCCGAACTGATCGGCCCGGCCGCGGGGCGGCTGCACACCGGTCGCAGCCGCAACGACCAGGTGGCGACCGATTTCCGGCTGTGGGTGCGCGACGCGTGTCAGCAGGTCGATGCCGGGCTCGAAGCCCTCCAGCGTGCGCTAGTGACCCGCGCGGAAGAGCATGCCGACAGCATAATGCCGGGCTTCACGCACCTGCAGACCGCACAGCCGGTCACCCTCGGCCACCATCTGATGGCCTATTACGAGATGCTCCGCCGCGACCGCAGCCGGTTTGCCGATTCGCGGGCGAGGATGAACGAATCGCCGCTCGGTTCGGCGGCGCTCGCGGGCACCGGCTTTCCGATCGACCGCGATGCCACGGCGCGGGCGCTCGGGTTCGATCGGCCGACCGCCAACAGCCTCGATGCCGTCAGCGACCGAGACTTCGCGCTCGACTACCTCCAGGCCGCGGCGCAATGCGCGCTGCATCTCAGCCGCCTCGCCGAGGAACTGATCCTGTGGGCAAGCCAGCCTTTCGGCTTCGTCCGGCTGCCCGATGCGCTCAGCACGGGCAGCAGCATCATGCCGCAAAAGAAGAACCCCGACGCGGCCGAGCTCGTGCGGGGCCACGCCGGACGGATCGTCGGCTGCCTGACCAGCTTGATGGTGACGATGAAGGGCCTTCCCCTCGCCTATTCGAAGGACATGCAGGACGACAAGCCGCCGGTCTTCGAGGCGCACGGCCTTCTGGCCCTGTCGATCGCGGCGATGACCGGGATGATCGCCGATTCGGCCTTCCGCACCGAGCGGATGCGGCAAGCGGCCGAGCTCGGCTATGCGACCGCGACCGATCTCGCCGACTGGCTGGTACGCGAGGCCGACGTGCCGTTTCGGGAAGCGCATCATATAACCGGCGCCGCGGTCAGGCTTGCCGAGAGCCGTGGGTGCGCCCTCGACGGGCTGCAGCTCGATGATCTCAAGGCGATCGATTCACGGATCGACGAGCGCGTGTTCGCAGCCCTGTCGGTCGACGCCTCGGTCGCGGCGCGCGCCAGCTATGGCGGGACCGCGCCAGCCCGGGTAAGGGAACAGGTCGCCGCGGCGCGCAGCGCGCTGGGCCTGGAGACCTGATGCGCACCCTCGTCGCCTTTGCCGCCGTCCTGCTCCTGTCTGCCTGCGGCCAGAAGGCAGACCTCGAGCCGCTTGCCAGCCAGGATCTGCCACCCACGCCCTACGGCGCACCCGCTCGCCCCGATGCCGAGGACCTGCTCAAGCTCGATCCGCTCGCTGCGCCCGATCGCTCGGTCGAGCTGCGAAAGAGGTCGGAGGAGCGGCAGGACGACCCCTTCGATCTGCCCCCGGAATAGCGGGTCGCACGGCCGCGCGATCCCGGTGGCCATGCAAGCCTTGCTTGGCCCCGGCCCCCGACCTCGCTAAGCGCCGCCGACGATGGATCACTTCGAACTCCGAAACGGCGTCCTTCACGTCGAGGACGTGCCCCTCCCCGCCATTGCAGAGGCGGCAGGTACGCCCGTGTACGTCTATTCGCGCGCAACGCTGGTGCGCCATGCCAAGGTGTTTCGTGACGGGCTCGGCGGTGTGCGCAACCCGCACATCGCATTCGCCGTGAAGGCGAACCCCAACCTCGCCGTACTCAAGGTGCTGGCGAAGGAAGGCTTTGGCGCGGACGTCGTCAGCGGGGGCGAACTGACCCGCGCACTCGCAGCCGGCATGCGCCCCGACGATGTCGTGTTCTCCGGCGTCGGCAAGACCCACGCCGAACTCGTCCAGGGCATTGAGGCCGGGATCGGCCAGTTCAACCTCGAAAGCGAGGAGGAAGGTTACGAGCTTGCCGCAATCGCCCGTCGGCGGGGGGCGACCGTTCCGTGTGCGCTGCGCGTAAACCCCGACGTCGATGCCCGCACGCACGAGAAGATCTCGACCGGCAAGCGCGAAAACAAGTTCGGGGTGCCGCTCGACCGCGCGGCCGCGATCTATGCGACGCTCTCCGCCGAGCCCGGGCTCGACATGCGCGGGGTCGCGGTCCACATCGGCAGCCAGCTTGGCGATCTCGAACCGCTCGAAACCGCGTTCGGCAAGCTGGGTGCCCTGATCGCGGAATTGCGCGCGGGCGGACAGACGGTGACTCACGCCGACCTCGGCGGCGGACTCGGCGTCCCCTACCGCAAGGAAGAGGTATTCCCTTCGCCCGCCGAGTACGGCTCGATGGTTGCGCGCGTCACGGCCGGATGGGACGTGCAACTCTCGTTCGAGCCGGGACGCGTGATCGCGGGCAACGCGGGAGTACTGCTCACGCGCGTCGTCCGTTCGAAGCGCAGCGGGAACGGTCCCCCGTTCGTCATCGTCGACGCGGCGATGAACGACCTCGCGCGGCCTGCGATGTACGGCGCGTGGCACGATTTCGAATCGGTGACACCGACCGGCGAACGGATGACCGCGCACATCGTGGGTCCGATCTGCGAGACCGGCGACACCTTCGCGATGGACCGCGAAATCGAGGCTGTCGGCGCTGGCGACCTCGCGGTGTTCCGCACCGCGGGCGCATACGGCGCCACGATGGCGTCGAGCTATAATAGCCGTGGTTTCGTTGCCGAGGTGCTCGTCGACGGAGACCGGTTCGCGGTCGTCGCCGACCGGATCAGCCCGCACGCGATCATGGACGCCGAGCGGGTCCCCGAATGGTTGTGAGTCCATGCCGCTGAGCGCCCTTCCGCTGTTCCACCGCGTGCGCGGGCAGCGGATCGTGGTGCTGGGCAACGGCGATGCGGCGGATGCCAAGCGGCGCCTCGTCGAACGCGCGGGCGGGACCTGCTGCGGAGAAGCGGAGACGAATCATGCCGCGCTTGCCTTCATCGCAATGGACGATCCGCGCGCGGCAGAGGCGGCTGCCATCCGCCTGAGGTGCAAGGGCCTACTCGTCAACGTGACCGACCGGCCCGAACTGTGCGATTTCACCGTGCCCAGCATTCTCGACCGCGACCCCGTGCTGGTCGCGGTCGGCACCGCCGGCGCGTCTGCCGGCCTTGCCAAGCAGCTGCGCCTGCGGCTCGAAGGGCTGCTTCCCCCGTCCCTCGGCAAGCTGGCCCAGGCTCTCTACGCGGCCCGCGATAGTCTGCGCAGCCGCTATCCCGACCCGGTCCAGCGTCGCCGCGCGCTCGACGCCGCGCTTACCGCAGGTGGCCCACTCGACCCGCTACGCCCCGATGCCGCCGAGGGTGTGGGCCGCTGGATTGAATCGGCGGACGAGGAAATCGACTGCGAGCCGGTCGCGATCGTTCTCGTCAGCGACGATCCCGACGACCTCACGCTCCGCCAGGCACGCTGGCTGGGCGAGGCCGACACGGTGCTGCACGATGCCGACGTGCCGCCGGCGATCCTCGACCGCGCCCGCGCAGACGCGATCCGCGGCCCGAGCGACGCTCGTCCCCGCGGGCGGACGGTGATCGTCAGATCGCGGGACTAGCGGTTCACGAACACGCGCATGTCACGCGGCGCCGATCGCCTGCAGGCGGCTGATAAGCGAAGCGTCGTCGAACGGCTTGATCACGTATTCGTCGGCACCCGCCTCGATGCCCTTGTGGATGTCGCGCGCGCCTGAATTGGTGGTGCAGAACACCACCCGGGGACGGCGCTCGGTGGGAATCGCGCGCAGGGCCGTGACGAAGTCGATCCCGCTCATGACCGGCATGTTCCAGTCGGTGATGATAAGGTGGGGCATCGAAACGCGGCATCGGGCAAGGCCCTCCTCGCCGTTCTCCGCCTCGACCACCGCATAGCCGACGCTTTCGACGATCCGGCGGGCTACCTTGCGGATCATTCGCGAATCGTCGACCACGAGGCAGGTGCGCTGCGCTCCCTGCTGGACCGGCGCGGGCTGTTCTGCGGGACGTGCCGCATGCGGCGCTGCGTTCGCGGCGGGAGCCTGGGCGGCCACGTTCAGACGCTTGATCAACCCGTGAATGACACGAACTCCTCTTCGCCGTAAACGGGGCGTTCCTCACCGCCATACGGGGGGATGACCTCCCTGTCGCCGATGGGCCGCTGCGCAGGCGCCGCTGCCGCGGGTGGCATCGCGGCCTTTTCGGCCGGTGTCATGCAGACATGCAGGTAGGGTATCCAGATGTCGCCGAAATCGGCCTTCTGGTACCACAGGTCGAGCACGTCGTAGCTGGCCCAGCAGCCGTCGGGCTCGAGCAGGCGGATGCCCTCCCCGATCCGCGGAACGGCGGCGAAACGGATGCGGTGCTGGGTCTGGTGGGTTTCGTTCTGGATTTCGACTTCAATCACCGGCGCGGCCCTTTCGAACGAAGGGGAACGCTAAAGCGAAATGGTTGCCGAACCTTCAATGCGCCGACCGAACGGTTGAGCGCCCGCCGTTTTCCGGCGCGCGACGGTTTGCGCGGTCAGAGCGCGGCCTTCGCGTCCTTGCCAAGCTCGTGGAAATAGCGGGCCATCGCGTCGGCCGCCTTGTCGCTCAGTTCGATGAAGGCTCGCCGCCTGTCGGTTTCGTCCTCGACCCGCTCGAGCAGGCCAGCGTCGGTCATCTGCGCGATCCAGCGCAGCGCGGTGGTGGGGGGCACACCGCTCGCGATGCACAGCGAGGTGACCGACACCCGCACGTGTTCCGCGCGGGCCGCGGTAAGGTCGAGAAGGATGTCCCACGCCGGATCGGCGAACAGCTCGGGACCCAAGAATTCGGCCCGCAGCTGGCGCTGGCGGATGATCTTGCGGACCAGCCGCGGGTCCGGCAGCGGGGGGCGCGGCGGCCGGATCAGCTTGCGCTCTGCACCGCCACCCTCATCGCCATGGAAATCGTCGACCGGCGATTCGAGGCGGAAGGCCCGGGGCTCGCCCGCCGACAACCGGTCGATCTGCGCCGCGATCTGCGCGACCTGTTCGGTCAGGCGATGCAGCGTGTCGCGGTCCTGCGCATCGAGTTCGCGAACTGCCATGCGGGGGATCTTGGGCAACGCGCGCGCAAGCGCAATTACGCGTTCCCCCCTAGTGGGCTCGACGACGATGTCCGCGTTGCACCGTTCAAGACAAAAGAAGACCGCTTCGAGCGCCGACATCGTCGTGCTCACGACCAGCGGAATACCCTGCACCACCGCGCGCATGTCAAGCTGCAGCAGAGCCGCCAGTGTCGCGCCGTCCTGCACAGGACAATCGACCAGCAACACATCGGCGGAAATAGGTGGCGGCGTCTCGTCCAGCTCGGCAAGAAGGTCATAGTCGGCGACCGCAAACCCGGCAGTGGCAGCATCATCCCGAAAATCCGCCGCAGTGGATGGTCGCGCGGAATAGATTCCGGCAGTGAAGGCGATTGCGTCCACGCCGGAACCATAGGCGAAATTCGCCTGTCTCATGGGGCGACCCTCCGTAAGAACCCGGATATCGGGTTAGAAGCTACCGTGGCCGAGTCAACTGGTGGTCAGGGCCGGATTTCTATTGGCGTCCCGTCGGGGATCACCTGCCACAGGAGCTCGATTGCGGCGTTCGATACCGCGATGCAGCCGTCGGTCCAGTCGCCCGGGACCCGAACGCCCCGGTCCGCCCCCGGAAGCCCGTTGGGCTGGCCGTGAATGAAGATCGCGCCGCCCGGCGACCGGCCCCGCGACTGCGCGAAGGCGCGGTCAGACGCGTTGGGATACGAGATGTGCAGGCTCAGGTGATAGGCGCTGTCCGGGTTGCGGTAATCGACCGCATAGAGACCTTCCGGCGTCCGCTCATCTCCCTCGAACTGCTTGTGCCCTTCGGGCGCGTCACCCAGCTGGATACCGCTGACTGTCATCGTGACCCGGCCTTCGGTAAAGAGCGTCAGTGTCCGGTCCGACTTGTCGACCAGGACCAAGTCGGCCGGAGGGGGGGTGGCTTCCCGAGCCTGCGCGCATCCGGCCAGAAGCGACAGCGCGAGGAGCGCGGCCCGGACCACCAGCTAGTCCACGAAAGGATCGCGTACGAGGATCGTGTCCTCGCGCTCGGGACTGGTCGACACGAGCGCGACCGGCGTCTCGATCAGTTCCTGCACGCGCTGGATGTACTTGATCGCCTGCGCCGGCAGGTCCGCCCACGAGCGCGCGCCCGCTGTGGTCTCATGCCAGCCGTCCATTTCCTCGTAGATCGGCTCCACCGCCGCCTGGTCGGCGGAATGCGACGGGAAGTAATCGAGGATCTTGCCGCGCAGGCGGTAGCCGGTGCAGATCCGCACGGTATCGAACCCGTCGAGCACGTCGAGCTTGGTCAGCGCGATGCCGGTCACTCCGCTGATCGCGCACGACTGGCGCACCAGAACCGCATCGAACCAGCCGCAGCGGCGCTTACGCCCGGTCACGGTACCGAACTCGTGCCCTCGCTCACCCAGCTTCTGGCCGGTGTCGTCGTCGAGCTCGGTCGGGAACGGTCCGCTGCCGACGCGGGTGGTGTACGCCTTGACTATGCCGAGCACGAAGCCGGTCGAATTCGGACCCAGACCGCTGCCGCTCGCCGCGGTACCGCTGACGGTGTTCGAGCTGGTGACGAAGGGATAGGTCCCGTGATCGACGTCGAGCAGTACGCCCTGAGCACCTTCGAACAGGATCCGCGCGCCCGCCTTGCGTACCTTCTTCAGCCGCTTCCACACCGGCTGGGCATACTGCAACACGAAGGGCGCGATCTCGGCAAGGTCGGCGACCAGGCGTTCGCGATCCACCGGTGGCTCGTCGAACCCGGCGCGCAGCGCATCATGATGCGCGCAGAGCCGGTCGAGCTGCGGGTCGAGGTGGTCAAGGTGCGCAAGGTCGCACACCCGGATCGCTCGCCTGCCGACCTTGTCTTCGTAAGCGGGACCAATGCCCCGCCCGGTGGTGCCGATCTTGCCCGATCCCGCGGCCGATTCGCGCAAGCCGTCGAGGTCGCGGTGGATCGGCAGGATCAAGGGGCAGTTGTCGGCGATGGCGAAGTTGTCGGCGTCGATCCTGACCCCCTGCCCCTCGAGCTTCTCGATCTCCGCCTTGAGCGCCCAGGGATCGAGTACCACGCCGTTGCCGATGATCGACAGCGTGCCGGTTACGATGCCGCTTGGCAGCAGGCTGAGCTTGTAGGTCGTGTCGCCGACGACGAGCGTGTGACCGGCATTATGCCCGCCCTGGAAGCGAACGACCGCGTCGGCCCGGCTGGCAAGCCAGTCGACGATCTTGCCCTTGCCTTCATCGCCCCACTGGGCGCCGATAACGGTGACGTTGGCCATGGCCCTCTTTCGCGTCGCTCAAACCGCGGGGGCACTAGGCGCAGGTGGGCCGCAGGGCAATGGCGAAGGGCATGGTTACCATCCCGTTAACACCCCTCCCCCGGTTAACCGCATTCCGGGACACCCCCAAGCGCCGAGTTTGCACGGCCGCCCCGGGCGGGGTTTGTTGTTGTTACCAGCAAGGCAAAGACAGTCCGCCACGCGGCAGGGTCCACGCTGGGTCGCCGCAGACCGCTGTCCACAGGGCCGGGCCGTCGCCCTTCAGATGAAACAGAGAGAGACGCCATGCCTACCGATGCCGATTTCGCCGATGTCGAACAGCGCGAGGACTGCCGCGTCCCGCTCGAGCTTGCTGTCTCGGTTCGCGAACGCGGTGGCCACAAGATGCCGGCAACGCTGCTCGACCTGTCGTGCGGGGGGTGCCGCATCAAGGGCGCGTTCCTGAGCGCTGCTTCGGACGAAGACATCTGGGTGAGAATCCCCGGACTCGAAAGCTTGCCGACCCGCATGCGGTGGGCGCACGAGGGCACCAGCGGACTGATGTTCGACCGGAGGCTATACCCGGCCGTTTTCCAGCGGATGGTCTCCCTTCACGGGCAGGGCAGCGCTCCGGGCCCGATGCCTGCTCCTTCCATCGCGGACGTGCCGCCCTTCCCGCCCCGCGATACCGCGGTCCCGATCCCGGCGCCGGCGGTCCGCCCGAGTGCATCGCGGCGCGAACAGATCCGGGCGGGTTACGTCATCCCCGAACCCGGTGTTCTGATGGACAAGAAACCGGCCGAAGGGGGCAAGTCGATCTTCACGCTCGTACGGCGCAACACGGCCCGCACCTCGGATCACCGGCACGAACCGCGCTTTCCCGCTCCCCCCGAGATGGACATCGCGATCGGCCCCGCGAACATGTCGCCCCATGTCGCGAACGTTTCGGCCAGCGGAATAATGCTGGCCGCCGATACCCCGGCCGAAATCGGCGACACGGTCGAGGTCCACTTTGCCCAGTTCCCCCCGATCACGGGTTCGATCGTGTGGAAGCGGGTCGGCAGCTTCGGCGTTGCGCTGCCGCCCGGTTCGATCGACCTCACCGAAGCAGCCTGACGCCGGATCCGGAGCCAGAGGGAAACTTTCGCACGCGTTCGGGCATTTTCCCTCGCGAGCACGCTGAAAGGACCTTCATGACCGTCACCCCGACGATCGCCCTCAATGACGGCCGCGCGATGCCCCGATTGGGTTTCGGCACCTGGCAGATTCCCGACGATACCGCTGCCGATGCTGTAAGCACCGCGATCGATGTCGGCTACGAACTCGTCGACACGGCCGCCATCTACAGGAACGAACCGGGTGTCGGGAAGGGGATCGCGGATCACCCCGACGTCTGGCTGACGACGAAGATATGGAACGAAAGCCAGGGTTACGACCGCACCTTGCGCGCGCTGGACAAGTGCCTCGAACGTCTGGGACGTGGCAGCGTCGACCTTGTCCTCATCCACTGGCCATGCCCCGCGAAGGGCCTGTCTACCGAGACGTGGAAGGCGCTCGTTGCGGCGCGCGATGCCGGAAAGGCGAAGTCGATCGGCGTGTCGAACTTCCGCAAGGAAGACTTGCACGCCGCGATCGAAGCAACCGGAGTCGTGCCGGCACTCAACCAGGTCGAACTTCACCCCGCTTTCCAGCAACGCGACCTGCGCAAGGTGCACGACGACCTCGGCATCGTCACGCAAAGCTGGTCGCCGCTCGGACAGGGCGGCGCGATGGACCATCCGACGATCGCGGCCATTGCCGACGAGTGCCGCCAGCCCGCTTCGGCCGTAATCCTGCGCTGGCATCTGCAGTCGGGCCTGTGCACGATCCCCAAGGCGACCGGCCGTGCGCATATCGAGGCGAACTTCAGGGCCCTCGACTTCGAACTGTCAGCGGATCAGATGGCGCGGATCGATGCGCTCGACGATCCGGACGGGCGCATCGGCCCCGATCCCGGTCGCTTCGACTAGACCGGTCGGGGGTCGCTCCCGTCGAGCCGATGGGTGCAGCCCAGCGCGGCGGCATCCTCGTTCTCGTCCAGTGCAGCCAACGTGCGCCAGCCGATCGCGCGCAGGCGCGCCGCGACATCCGCGTCGTGCCCCACCGGAAGATACAGGAAGTCACGGGCCGGTTCTGCCCCCAGTGCATCGACCAGCGGATCGATGTAGAGCGAAAATCCCGTCGCCGCTTCGCCGCCACCCAGGCGGTATGTACCGCCCCGACCCAGCGTTCCGCGCGCACCCTCTGCATACAGCGTGAAGCCGAACCAGCTCTGGTACTGGAAGCCGTGCCGCTCGGCGGGATCAAGCGTCACCCTCGCGCGGTCGCCCACACGGGCCGAAATTTCGCGGATGCCGGCAATGCGGGTCGCCAGTGCGCCGGAGGCATCGATCTCCTGCAACCGCCCGAGCGCCTGATCGAACGGCCCGGCGGCATAGAGAAGCGGCAGATAGGCCTTACCGCCGGCCGCCTTGAGCGCGCCGGCGTCCTTGGCATCGAGTTCGCGGCGAACGTCGTCGATCATATCGGGCGAGAGCGGCAGCACGTCGCGCGCCAGCGTGTCGACGAGGTCGGGCAGCGTGAAATCCACCGAAATCCCTGTCGCGCCCGCTGCCGCGAGGGCCTCGATCGCAAGGTTGACGATCTCCGCGGCCGCGGCGGCGCTGTCGCTGCCGATCAACTCGGCGCCGAGTTGCAGCCGCTGGCGCGCGGGATCGAGCTGGTCGCTGGCGATCACGGCAACCTCGCCCGCATAACACAAGCGCAGGGGCCGGGGCGCCGCGGCAAGGCTGGTCGCAGCGATCCGTCCGACCTGCACCGTGATGTCCGAACGAAGCGCCAGCGTGCGCAGCGAATCGGGATCGGTGAAGCGGAACATCTGGCGTGTCGCCACCCCGTTCATCCGCGTCGCCATCGACGCTTCGAACTCGACTAGCGGCGGGATCACCCGGTCGTAGCCGTGCGCGTCCATCGCATCGAGCGCCGCCCGCCGCGCCCGCGTGAGTGCGCGTGCGGCGGGCGGCAGGCGATCTTCCAGTCCCGTGGGCAGGAGGTCGGTCGTAGGATCGATCATCGCGCGCGCCTTACCGCCGTCAGAACTCCAGCGCCATGACGGTCTTCACGCCCTGGAGCTTGCAGGCCTTGTCGATGACTTCCCGGGGGATCGACTGGTCGACGCTGAGCAGCAGCACCGCCTCCCCGCCCGCGTCGCGGCGGCCGAGATGGAAGGTGCCGATGTTGATGCCGCTTTCGCCGAGCAGGGTACCGATCCGGCCGATAAAGCCGGGCGCGTCCTCGTTGACGATGTAGAGCATGTGCCCTTCCAACTCGGCCTCGATCCCGATGCCGAAGATCTCGACCAGCCGCGCGGTGCCCTGGCCGAACAGAGTACCGGCGACCGAGCGATCGCCCTGGCTGGTGCCTACCGTCACGCGCAGGAGGGTGTTGTAGGCCCCTTCGCGCTCGTGCCGGATCGAACGCACATCAAGACCGCGTTCCTTGGCGAGAAACGGCGCGTTGACCATGTTCACGCTGTCCGAATACTGCTTCATCAGACCCGCGAGCACAGCGGCCTCGAGCGGCTTGCCGGCGAGTTCGGCCGCGGCACCTTCGCGCTCGATCGAGATCTGGGTCAGGTTGCCGTGAGCCAGCTGGCCGACGAGGCTGCCGAGGTTCTCGGCGAGCTTCATGTAAGGACGCAGCTTGGGCGCTTCCTCCGCGCTGAGCGACGGCATGTTGAGCGCGTTGGTCACCCCGCCGTTTACGAGATAGTCGGCCATCTGCTCGGCAACCTGCAACGCCACGTTGACCTGTGCCTCGGTCGTCGAAGCGCCAAGGTGCGGTGTACAGATGAAATTCTTCGTGCCGAACAGCGGCGATTCCTTCGCCGGCTCCTGCGCGAACACATCGAGCGCGGCACCCGCGATGTGGCCGCTCTCCAGCCCGTCCTTCAAGGCCGCCTCGTCGATCAGGCCGCCGCGCGCACAGTTGACGATGCGCACGCCCGGCTTGGTCTTTTCCAGCCGCTCCCGGCTGAGGATGTTGCGGGTCTGGTCGGTAAGCGGGGTATGCAGCGTGATAAAGTCGGCCCGGCCCAGCAAGGTCTCGAGGTCGACCTTCTCGATCCCCAGCTCGACTGCGCGCTCCTCGGTCAGGAACGGATCATAGGCAACGACCTTCATCCTGAGCCCGAGCGCCCGGCTGGCGACGATCGAGCCGATGTTGCCTGCGCCGATCAGGCCGAGCGTCTTACCGGTAACCTCGACGCCCATGAAGCCGTTCTTGGGCCATTCGCCTTCCTGGGTACGCTCGTTCGCCTCGGGAATCTGCCGCGCAAGCGCGAACATCAGGGCGATCGCATGCTCGGCGGTCGTGATCGAGTTGCCGAACGGGGTGTTCATCACCACCACGCCCTTGCTGCTGGCATAGGGAATATCGACGTTGTCGACTCCGATGCCCGCGCGGCCGATCACTTTGAGGTTAGTCGCCGCGTCGAGGATTTCCCTGGTCACCTTGGTCGACGATCGGATCGCCAGGCCGTCGTATTCGCCGATGCGCGCCTTCAGTTCATCGGGCGTCTCGCCGGTGATCACATCGACGTCGCAACCGCGTTCTTCGAAGATCTTCGCGGCGTTTGGATCCATCTTGTCGGAAATGAGAACTCTGGGCTTGGCCATCATCGGCCTCCTTGCTTGAAAGGGAAAACAGGCGCGGCAGGACGCAGCGTCCTGCCTGCGCGAAAATCAGGAAGCGGTGGCCGCGTAGGCCCAGTCGAGCCACGGGCCGAGCGCCTCGATATCCGCGGTCTCGACCGTCGCGCCGCACCATATCCGCAGGCCCGCCGGGGCATCGCGGTATCCCGCGACGTCGTAGGCGGCGTCGTGCTCCTCGAGCAATTTCGCCATCGCCTTGATGCGCGCTTCGTCCGCGCCGTCGACGATCAGGCAAACGGAGGTGTTCGAGCGGCTCGCCGGATCGGCAGCGAGATGGTGGAGCCAGTCGCGCGACTGCACGATTGCATCGAGCGCGGCAGCGTTCGCATCGGCACGCGCCTTCATCGCCGGCAGGCCGCCGATCGATTTCGCCCACTCGAGCGCGAAGATCGCGTCCTCGACCGCAAGCATCGAAGGCGTGTTGATCGTCTCGCCCTTGAACACGCCCTCGACCAGCTTGCCGCCCTTGGACAGGCGAAAGACCTTGGGCAGGGGCCACGACGGTGTGTAGCTCTCCAGCCGCTCGACCGCGCGCGGGCCGAGGATCAGCACACCGTGCGCGCCCTCGCCGCCCAGCACCTTCTGCCAGCTGAACGTCAGCACATCGACCTTGGCCCAGTCGATGTCCTGCGCGAACACCGCGCTCGTCGCGTCGGCGATCGACAGCCCTTCGCGATCGGCGGCGATCCAGTCGCCATTCGGCACGCGGACGCCCGAGGTCGTCCCGTTCCAGGTGAATACGACGTCGGTCGACCAGTCGACCTCCCCGAGGTCGGGCAGATGTCCGTAATCGGCGCGGATGACCGTGGGATCGATCTTCAGCTGCTTGAGCGCGTCGGTCACCCAGCCCTCGCCGAAGCTTTCCCACGCCAGCGTGGTGACGCCGCGTTGTCCGAGCATCGTCCACATCGCCATTTCAACCGCGCCGGTGTCCGAACCGGGCACGATACCGATGCGGTGCGTGTCCGGCACCTCGAGCACCTCGCGGATGAGGTCGATGCAGTGTTGCAGGCGCGCCTTGCCGATCTTCGAGCGATGCGAACGCCCGAGCGACCGGGTGGCAAGCCTTTCGGGGGACCAGCCCGGCGGCTTCGCGCAGGGACCGGAAGAGAAATACGGACGCGCAGGCTTGCGCTCCGGCAGCGGGTATTCAGTCATGTAGACTCTCCTTGCAGAGAGCACGCGCGGCGTTGGGACCGCGTGGCCCGCCCGCCGCACTAATGTTGCAGCGCAGCGAGTCAAGCGCGCAATCGGATTACCCGGCAAAGCGTGCTTACGGGCAGACAGTTCCCCTCTCGCCAAAAGAAGCCGACGCTCATATGGCGGCGCCCATGAAGGTGTCAGACCTCCGCATTGCGCTGTTCAGCGGCAATTACGCCATGACCGTGGACGGTGCAAACAAGGCGCTCAACCGCCTCGTCGACTATCTCTTGCGGCAGGGTGCCCAGGTGCGGGTCTATTCGCCAACGATCGACAGTCCACCGTTCGAGCCCAAGGGTGAACTGGTCAGCCTGCCCTCGATCGCGATCCCCGGCCGGAGCGAATATCGTGTCCCCACCTGGCTGGGCAGCCGGGTCAGGGAAGATCTCGCCGCCTTCGACCCGCATCTGGTGCACATCTCGTCCCCCGACTTCGCCGCGCGGGAGGCGGCTCGATGGGCACGCGACCGTGGCCTGCCGGTGGTGGCATCGGTCCACACGCGTTTCGAAACCTATCCCCGCTATTATCACCTCGGTTTCCTGGAGCCGGCGGTCGAGGGGTGGCTGCGCAAGCTCTATCGCGGGTGCGACGCGCTTGTCACGCCAAGCCCGAGCATGATCGAGACGCTGCGCGAGCAGCGAATGAACGACGACATCGGGCTATGGTCGCGCGGGGTGGAACACGCGATTTTCAACCCCGGCCGACGCGACGACGCGTGGCGGCGCGAGCTGGGCTTCGCGCCCGGCGATCTCGTAATCGGTTTCCTCGGCCGGCTCGTCCTCGAAAAGGGACTCGACGTGTTCGCAGGCGTCGTCGCCGAGCTGAAGCGACGCAGCGTGGAACACAAGGTAATGGTGATCGGTGACGGTCCGGCGCGCGCTACCTTCCAGGAGCGCATGTCCGATGCCTGCTTCGTCGGCTTTCAGGGCGGCGAAAACCTGGGCCGGGCGGTCGCCTCGATGGACGTGCTGCTCAACCCGAGCGTGACCGAGACCTTCGGCAACGTAACGCTCGAGGCGATGGCCTGCGGCGTTCCCGTGGTCGCCGCCGACGCGACGGGCGCGGCAAGCCTCGTCGAGGACGGGGTCAACGGCTACCTCGTCGCCCCGCGCGACATAGGCGCTTACGCCGACCGGATCGCCGCCTACGCAGCCGACCCGGCGCTGCGGGCCGCACACGGTCAAGCCGGAGCAACCCGCGCGCAGGCCTTCGAATGGGACGCCATCAACAGCGCGGTCGCAGATACCTACCTGCGGGTGCTGGCAGCCAGAAGTTAACGCAGCACGCCTGCGGCAGTCATCCGGCGAGCATACCACCACTGCAGGATCACGGCGCCGACGATCACCAACGGCATGATCTTCGTCATCGCGCTGTCAGCCATCTGTGGCGGCAGGTCGAGCGTGTACTGGTAAGCGAAGCTCAGCGCCGCGCCGACCAGCGAAACGAGGAACGCCATCGCGGCATGGCGCGAACGGGCGAGCAGAAGCACCGATCCGGCCGCCGACCCCCAGACGCCGAGCGCCCACAGCGCGTCCGCCCATGCCGGGAAGCTGTCGAGAAATGCGGATGCTTCTTCGACGGTGATCCCCATCGGCCCCATCGTCGCTTCGAGGTAGCCCGGGTCGCGCAGCTGCGACATTGTGTAGTCATACGCCCCGAACGCGTTCCACAGCAGCGACACGAATCCCACGACCCACAGATGCCAAGGCGCTTTGGCTGGCGCGGCAGTAGCCATGTTTCCCTCCTCCGTCACGACCCGTGCCGGAGCCTACTCCATCCGCCCCGGAAGGCCTAGGGGTGGAGCGCTAGAGTCGCTCGATGCGCCTTGCCATCTCGTCGATCATGTCGACGATCTCGTTCATCGCATCGTCGTCCAGTTCACCATGGCGGGCCTTGTGCTTCAGGACCTGGGCAAGGTTGCCCATCGCGCGAAACAGGTGAGGACTGCGGCCGCGGTCCCCGCGTCCGGACTGCGCGGCGAGCCGTTCGAAGACCGCGGCGACCTCCTCAGCCCTGCCGGAAATCTCGTCGCGCCCGGCCTGCGTCGCCGCGAAGGGCTTGCGCGCGCTGGCATCGTCGGTCCGCTCGGCGATCATTCCCTCGTCGACCAGCAATTGAAGCGTCGGATAGACGGCTCCCGGACTCGGAGCGTAATGGCCGCCCGTCAGTTCCTCGATCGCCTTGATCAACTCGTAGCCGTGGCGGGGTTCGTCAGCGATCAGCTTGAGGAGCGCGAGCCGCAGCTCGCCTTGTCCGAACATCCGACCACGACGGCCGCGGTTGCCGCCACCCCAGCCGGACGGTCCTCCCGGACCGAACGGGCCCGATGGTCCGAACGGCCCCTTGGAACCGAAGGGTCCGTCCGGACCGAAGACCGCACTATCCCAGCCAGCCGCGCCCAATTTTGCGGCCATCTTCGCGGCCATGGCCGCCCGGAATGCGCGCCTGGCGTCGCCCTGATAACAACCGTGTCGCATCTGTTTTCTCCCTATGATAGTTCACGATATATCTTTGACGTATCGAATATCAAGGCCCTCGTCGAACGGCATGCGATTTCCTATCTCCGCGCGCATGGCGGATCTCTTCCCCGACAGACTTCCGGCGGTAGACGCGGACGAGCCGCGTCCCGACGCACCTCTCGCCGACCGCCTGCGTCCCCGGGCGCTGGGCGACGTAGTGGGGCAGGAACATCTCACCGGCGCCGAGGGTGCGATTGGCAGAATGGTAGCCGCGGGACGTCTGTCGAGCATGATCCTGTGGGGACCGCCGGGAACCGGGAAGACGTCGATCGCCCGCCTGCTCGCCGACGCGGTGGGAATGCGGTTCGCCTCGATCAGCGCGGTATTCAGCGGGGTCGCCGATCTCAGGAAAGCCTTCGCCGCCGCCGACCAGGCCGCCGATGCGGGCCGCCGCACGCTCCTGTTCGTGGACGAAATCCACCGCTTCAATCGCGCCCAGCAGGACGGCTTTCTACCGTTCGTCGAGCGCGGCACCGTTACGCTCGTCGGCGCGACGACCGAAAACCCGAGCTTTGAACTAAACGCCGCGTTGCTCAGCCGTGCGCAGGTGCTGATCCTCCACCGGCTCGGCCCCGCGGCGCTCGCGAAGCTGCTAGACAGGGCCGAAGCACTTGAAGGGCCCCTTCCCCTCACACCGGAGGCACGCGATGCGCTGGTCGCCAGCGCCGACGGCGACGGGCGCTTCCTGCTGAATCAGGCCGAGACGCTCTACGCCGCGGAGATCGAGCGCCCGCTCGGCCCGGCCGAGCTCGGCACGTTCCTCCAGCGCCGGGTGGCTGTCTACGACAAGGACCGCGAAGGCCACTACAACCTCGTTTCCGCGTGGCACAAGGCGCTGCGTGGGAGCGATCCCGACGCTGCGCTGTACTACATGGCGCGTATGCTGGTGGCGGGCGAAGAACCGCTGTTCGTGCTGCGCCGGATGATCCGCGCGGCGGTGGAGGATATCGGCCTCGCCGATCCGAATGCGCTCGTCCAATGCATTGCGGCCAGGGACGCCTACGAGTTTCTCGGCAGTCCCGAAGGCGAACTCGCGATCGTCCAGGCTTGTCTCTATTGCGCCACGGCTCCCAAGTCGAACGCCGCCTACAAGGCGCAGAAGGCCGCCTGGCGCACAGCGCGCGAAACCGGCAGCGTGATGCCCCCCCAGGCCATCCTCAACGCACCCACCGGGCTGATGAAGGACCTGGGGTACGGCAAGGACTACGCCTACGATCACGATGCCGACGACGGATTTTCGGGTGCCGACTACTGGCCGGAGGAAATCGGCCGGCAAACCTTCTACACGCCGGTGGAAAGGGGCTTCGAGCGCGAGATCAGGAAGCGGTTGGACTACTGGGCCAAGCTTCGCGCCGGGCGCCGGCAGGACACCCCTCCCGGCGGATGAGGCCCGGCCGGTTCCAGCACTTCGCCGCGATCGACTGGTCGGGCGCGGCCGGCGAGCGGCACGCAGGCATCGCGATCGCCGTCTGTGGGTCCGGTGACGCCGCGCCCCGGATCGTGCGTCCCGGCCACCGCTGGTCGCGCGAAGAGGTGCTCGACTGGATAGCCGGCGGGATGCCGCCCGATACCCTTGTCGGCCTCGACATTTCCGGATCGCTCGCGTTCGACGACAAGGGCGCGTTCTTCCCCGGCTGGGCGGACAGCCCGCCCACCGCCCGCGCGCTGTGGGCGCTGGTCGACGATCTCAGCCGGGACGATCGGCACCTCGGAGCCTCGGGCTTTGTCGATCATCCCGAAATCGCCCGGCACTATCGCCGCCACGGTGGCCGCGAGGGCGATCTGTTCGGCGGCGGACTGGGGCGGCTGCGGGTAACGGAGCGGATCGGCCAATCCGCGCTCGGCTGCCGTCCGACGAGCAACTTCAATCTTGTTGGCGCGAGCCAGGTGGGCAAAGCCAGCCTGACCGCGATGCGGGTCCTTTACCGGCTCGACGGCGTGCTCGCCCTCTGGCCGTTCGATCCCCTGCCCGCGCGCGGCTCGGTCGCGGTTGAAATCTACACGACCATCGCCGCGATCGCGGCCGGGAGGACCGCCGGGCGCAGCAAGCTGCGATCCTACGCCGAGCTCGACGATGCGCTGGCGGCGTTGGGAAGCAAGGCAATCGGGAAACGCGGCCCGATCGACGATCACCGCTCCGACGCGCTGCTGGCGTCCGCCTGGTTGCGGTCCGTCGCGCACCGGCCGGAATACTGGTCGCCCGAACGGTTGACCCCGGACGTCGCACGAACCGAGGGCTGGACCTTCGGCGCACTTTGACGCAAAGGCGCTCGCGCCCTGCCGCTGCACGGCGGCGGGGCTCACGTGGGCCGGCTTAGCTCAGTTGGTAGAGCACCTGATTTGTAATCAGGGGGCCGCGGGTTCGAATCCTGCAGCCGGCACCGCCATGCAACCTGCGCGTTGATCCCCGATGCGGATCGCCACCTACAACGTCAACGGCATCAACGGGCGCCGCGAGGTCCTGCTGCGCTGGCTGGCCGAAGCGGGGCCCGACGTCGTCTGCCTGCAGGAACTGAAGGCACCCGACGAGCGCTTCCCCTCCGCCGATCTGGCGAAACTCGGTTACGACGCGGTCTGGCACGGGCAAAGCCGCTGGAACGGCGTTGCGATCTTGAGCCGAGTGGGCGAAATCCACGAGACACGGCGGGGTCTGCCCGGCGATCCCGACGACAGCCACAGCCGCTACATCGAAGCGGCGGTCAACGGCGTGCTGATCGGCGCGCTTTACCTGCCCAACGGCAACCCCCGCCCCGGTCCCAAGTTCGACTACAAGATGCGCTGGTTCGAACGGCTGACGGCGCATGCCGAGGGACTGCTCGACAGCGGGCTACCGGTCATGCTCGCCGGGGATTTCAACGTGATGCCGACCGAGGTCGACGTTTACAAACCCGAGCGCTGGATCGACGACGCGCTGTTCGCACCGGAGGTGCGCGCGGCCTGGTTCCGTCTGGTCGAACAGGGCTGGACCGACGCGCTGCGCGCTGTTCACCCCGACAAGACGCTCTACACGTTCTGGAAATACTGGCGCAATTCGTTCGAGCGCGACGCGGGCCTCAGGATCGACCACTTCCTGCTCTCGCCTCCGCTGGCCAAGCGCCTGCGCGATGCCGGGGTGGATCGCACCCCGCGGGGATGGGACAAGACCAGCGACCACGCGCCCGCGTGGATCGAGATCGCCGACTAGACCATGTTCTCCGGCCGCACGAGACGGTCGAAGTCTTCGCCCGTGACCCCCGCCTCGATCGCGGCCTCGCGCAGGGTCGATCCGCTCCGGTGCGCTGCCTTGGCGATCGCGGCTGCGCGATCGTAGCCGATCTTGGGCGCGAGCGCGGTCACCAGCATCAGAGAGTTGTCGACGCCGCGGGCGATGCTGTCGCGGCGCGGCTCGAGTCCCTTCAGCAGGTGCGCGGAGAAGCTGCGGACGGCATCGCCGAGGAGGCGCACCGAGCGCAGGAAGTTCCATGCCATGAGCGGGCGATAGACGTTGAGTTCGAACTGCCCCTGCGATCCGGCGAAGGTGATCGCGGCCTGGTTGCCGAACACCTCGATGCAGACCTGGGTCAGCGCCTCGACCTGCGTCGGATTGACCTTGCCGGGCATAATCGAACTGCCCGGTTCGTTCTCGGGCAGCGCCAGCTCGCCGAGGCCGGCGCGCGGTCCCGAGCCGAGCAGCCGGATGTCGCTGGCGATCTTGTAGAGGGCTGCCGCCGCTGCGTTGAC
Organism: Tsuneonella sediminis; assembly: GCF_051912845.1. Taxonomy (NCBI): domain Bacteria; kingdom Pseudomonadati; phylum Pseudomonadota; class Alphaproteobacteria; order Sphingomonadales; family Erythrobacteraceae; genus Tsuneonella; species Tsuneonella sediminis. Next base: position 863,202 of record NZ_JBNCBU010000001.1, read on the forward strand.
TGCGCCGTGCGCGAAGACCAGCGCGTCGTCGGCGGCGAGCTGCGCGAACTTGTTGGGCGCGGTGACGAAGGGCAGCCCGGTGATCGCGGCGATCCGCTGCGCCACTCCCTCGGCGAACCCGTCGGGCGCGTTCAGCCCCGTTCCCACTGCGGTCCCGCCTTGCGCCAATGCGTAAAGACCTGCCTGCGAAACTTCGATCCGCGCGATGGCCGCTTCCACCTGCGCGGCATAGCCGGAAAACTCCTGCCCCAGCGTCAGCGGCGTCGCGTCCTGCGCGTGCGTGCGGCCGATCTTCACGATTCCGGACCAGGCATCGACCTTTCCTGCAAGATCGGCGTGCATCGCCCTCAACGCGGGAAGAAGGTGGCCTTCGATCTCGCTCGCCGCAGCAATATGAATCGCGCTGGGGATCGTATCGTTCGAACTCTGGCTCATGTTGACGTGATCGTTCGGGTGAACCGGCGATTTCGACCCGATTTCCCCGCCCAGCAGCTGGATCGCCCGGTTGGCGATCACCTCGTTGGCGTTCATGTTGGTCTGGGTGCCCGAGCCCGTCTGCCACACGACGAGGGGGAATTCCCCGTCCAGCTTGCCGTCGATGACTTCCTGCGCCGCCTGCGCGATCGCATCGGCCAGCGCGCTATCCAGCCCGCCAAGGTCCTTGTTGGTCTCTGCGGCTGCCCGCTTGATGACGCCGAGCGCGCGGATCAGGGGCCCCGGCATCTTCTCCCCGCCGATGCGGAAGTTCTGCAGGCTGCGCTGCGTCTGCGCGCCCCAGAGGTGATCAGCAGGCACTTCGATGTTGCCCATGGTGTCGGTTTCGGTGCGGGTGGTCATTTGCGGAATCTGGACCCGGACGGAAGGCGGCGCAAGGCGGCGCGGTTTACGGCATGTCACACCTTCAAGGTGTCCTGGCCGAAACGTGCCCGACTCAGAAATTCACCCTCCGATTTTTCCAGGCCCTGGTATGCGACAGACGCGATTGCGGGCTGAGATGCGGAGGTGGTCCGTCGCGTCGCCCGACCGAAACCTCCAGCTACGAGGAGGAGCGTAGGAACAGAGTTTCGGGGCAACCGGCCCGCCGATCCGGCAGCGACTTTAGCGAAGTCATTGTCAGTCCGCTAGTTTGAAGGCTACACATAGGGGTTCAATCGCGTTTCACATTCGAGGGCGGATGGCAAGGCAGCCCGCCGGAAGGGCTCACACGTGTCGCAAGTACCATCATCAAGCCAGGAAGAAGCACGCATCGCAGCCGTGCGGCGTTACGACATTCTCGACACGCCTCCGGACGGAGCTTTCGATCGTATCACGGCCTTGGCTGCCCGCCGTCTTGGCGTTCCGATCGCCATTGTCAGCATCGTCGACGAAGACCGAATCTGGTTCAAATCACATCACGGGCTGCCAGTAAGACAAATCGACCGCGAGCCCGGACTGTGCGCTTCGGCCATCCTGGGCGACACGCCCTATCTGATCGAAGATGCGCGAAAGGACCCCCGGTCTCTGGCGAACCCGCTTGTCGCGGGGGAATTCGGCCTGCGTTTCTACGCTGCGGTCCCCCTCGCCACGGGCGACGGCCACAACCTCGGCACGCTCTGCGTGATCGATAAGGAGCCCCGCAAGATCCAGGGCACCGACGTCGAGGATCTGAAAGACCTCGCTTCGATCGTGATGGACCAGCTCGAGCTTCGCCTGGCTTCGCGGCAGGCGGTAGGCAGGGCCAATCTGCTGGCGCGGGAAATCGACCACCGGGTAATGAACAGCCTGCAGTTTGTCTCCAGCCTGCTCGCGATCCAGAGCCGCTCGCCCGATGTCGGTGATGCTGCCGTTTACCTGGAACAGGCTGCCCGCCGCGTGGCAGCAGTCGCGCAGGTTCATCGCAACTTCTACGCCGATGGCGCGAAGGAAGTGTCGTGCACAACCTTCTTGCGGCGGTTGTGCGAAGACCTTTCCGCCATCCTCGACCGGAAGATCGAGGTCGATGGCGACGAGGACACCGTCCCGGCCAGCGCAATCCAGCCAATCGGGCTGATCACAAATGAACTTGTGACGAATGCCGCAAAACACGGTGCCGGCCAGATCGACGTCACTTTCCGGGTTTCGGAGAAGATGAACCGGCTCGCCGTTTGCGACGAAGGAAGCGGATTCGCCGACGGTTTCGATCCGCGCTCTGCCTCCACCGGTCTGGGGATGCAGGTGATCGCCGCCCTGGTGGACCAGCTCCACGGATCGCTGGAAGCCGGCCCGCGGCAGGATCGCACGGGGGCCTGCTTTACCGTGCAGTTTCCACGCGCTTCCTGACGCCCGCTTCCCGCCGTATCCGCTTCAGCCGCGTCCGCGGTATCCGGCGACACCCTGTTCGGGCACCCACAGCCCCTCGGGCGGCGCGCCGGTCTGCCAGAACACGTCGATCGGGATACCACCGCGCGGGTACCAGTAACCGCCGATGCGCAGCCATCGCGGATTCATTTCGTCGGCGAGGCGCTGGCCGATGCCGACGGTCACGTCCTCGTGGAAGCCGCAATGGTTCCGGAACGAGCCGAGGAAGAGCTTGAGGCTCTTGGATTCGACGATCGTCGCATTCGGCGCGTAGTCGATCACGATGTGCGCGAAGTCGGGCTGGCCGGTGACGGGACAGAGCGAGGTGAACTCCGGCGCGGCGAAGCGCACGAGATAGAGCATTCCCTCCCGCGGGTTGGGCACATAATCGAGCGTTGCCTCGCCCGGCGATCCAGGCAGCGCGCTCGACTTGCCGAGGTGGGCGGTGACGGGTGTGTCGCTCATGCCGCGCATCTGGCGCGAATTGCGCCCTTCCGCAAGCAGGCGGTGGACTTGGGCAATTCAGTGCCTATTCAGCGCGCCGGACGCTTGGGAAGTCCCGTCGGGAGCCATGAAGCACTACCTATCCGCCAGTCTTGTTGCGCTTGCCGTCGGAGCAGCGGCCGTACCCGGAGGTGCCCAGGATGGGGGCACGCCGGGCGGATTCCGCCTGCCGACCAACCCGACCCCGACCCCCACCGACGTGCAAGGCCCGGTCGATCCCGATGCGCCGATCCTGACACGCCCGCGCGCACCCACCCCCACGCCGACCCCGCGCCCGACCGCGACTCCGGCTCCGCCTCCCGAGCCTCTGCCCTCGCCGACGCCGACACCCCGCGTGGTCAGCCCTCCGCGCGGGAGCTCGCTACCGCCCCGGTTCACCCCTCCGGCGAGCCCGACACCGCTCGAATCGGAAGCGGTCATCGACGGGGCGGCACCGTTTCCCGGCACGACGGCCGAATCCGAGGCCCTGCCCCTGCCCACCGGGTCGGTCGATGCACCCCCGCCCCCCTCGTCCACTCTCGATAACGCCGGGGAGAGCGAGAATGACGGGCTGCCGGGTTGGCTTGTGGCGCTTGCCGGGTTGCTGCTCGCAGCGGGTGTCGGCGCGGTGGTGTGGATGCGCCGCCGGAGCGTGGCCGATGCCGTCGAGGCTCCGCAAATCGTGCCGCCGCGCCCGGCGTCACCGGCCGACCTGAGCGGGGCAGATACCGCGTCGCCCGCCGCGCGCGTCGGGCCCTCGCCTCTGGCACTGGTGATCGATGCGCAGGCCAAGCAGCTGGCGCGCAGCATGCGATTCGCGACGCTTAGCTACGAGCTGCGGATCACCAACCGCGGCGCGATGCCGCTCGAGAACGTGACCTTCGGCGGCGATCTCGTAACCGCCCACGCTCGCGTTCCCGCGCAGGCACAACTTGCCGATCCATCGGTTCCGCTCGCGCCGGTGCAGACGGTCGAGCGGCTCGACCCGGGCCAGAGCATCGCCTTCAGCGGCGAGTTCCGGCTGCCAGTCGAGGAGATCCGGCCGATCCCGCACGGCAAGGCGGTGGTCTACGTTCCGCTACTGCGGGTTCGCGCGGAGGCGGAAGGGGCGCAGCCGGTCGCCCGTACTTTCGTCGTCGGGCTGCGTCCGCCGGGCGCCCAGCGCCTCCAGCCGTTCCGGCTCGACGAGATGCCGCAGGTCTATCACGCCGTGGGCCAGACCGCGCTCGATTAGCCGCTGGATCGTGCGCTTCGGGGCCGCTACGCCTGTCGCGCATGGACAGCCTCGTTTCCACCGACTGGCTCGCGCGAGAACTCCGCGGGGAAGCGCTCGTCGTCCTCGATGCATCGCGCCACCTTGCCGCCGCCGGACGCGACGCTGGCGCCGAATTCCTGCAGGCTCACATCCCGGGAGCCCGGTTCCTCGACCTGTCGCGGCTTGTCGATCCGAAATCACCCGTTGGCCATACCTTGCCCGGCCCCGAGCGCGCGGCAAGCGTGGTCGGAGCGCTCGGCGTGAGGCGCGAGGCACCCGTGGTGATATACGATGACAGCGAGGTGAGGACGTCCGCCCGCGCGTGGTTCATGCTGACCGGATACGGGTTCGAGCGCGTCGCGATCCTCGACGGAGGTCTGGCGAAGTGGCGAGCCGAAGGCAGGCCCGTCGAGGCGGGCGAGGCCGATGCCGATCCCGTTCTCCTTGCGCCCAGGGAATTTGGCAGGCCGGTCCGCCGCAAGGACGGGATGCTCGCCAACCTTGGCACCCGCTCCGAGCAGGTGGTCGACGCGCGCGATTCCGCCCGCTTTACCGGCGAGACCGAGGACACCGTCCACGGCCTTCCCGGGGGCCACATACCCGGTGCGCGCAACCTGTTCTTCCGCGATCTCTACCGCCCGGACGGCACCTTCCGCCCGGTGAGCGAACTGCGGACCGCTTTCGAAAGGGCGGGCGTCGATCTTGCCCGGCCGGTCGTTGCGTCGTGCGGCAGCGGCGTCACCGCATCGGTCCTCCTGTTCGCGCTGCACCTCATCGGCATCGACGACGCGGCGCTCTACGACGGGAGCTGGAGCGAATGGGGCGCGGATCCCGCGACGCCCAAGGAAACCGGAGCCGCCGCCTGATGGCCAAGCGAACGCGCGACACGAAGGCGGCCACCCGCCTCGTCACGGGAGGCCGGAAGGCCGAATGGACGGGGGCGGCGGTCAACCCGCCGGTCTGGCGCACCAGCACGCACCTATACGCCGACAGCGCGGACCTCGCCAGGGGACGGCCGAACGAGGACGGCCATTTCTACTACGGGCGGCGCGGGACGCCGACCCAGTGGGCGCTGGCCGACGCACTGACCGCGATCGAACCGGGCGCCGACGGGACCGTCCTTTATCCGAGCGGCGTGGCGGCGATCGCCGGCGCGCTGCTGACGGTCCTAAAACCGGGCGACGTGCTGCTCGTCACCGACAACGCCTACGAACCGACGCGCAGCATCGCGCAGGGCCTGCTCGCGCGGTTCGGCATCGAGGCGCGCTTCTTCGATCCGCTCGACCTCGACGCATATGCCGCGGCGTTCTGCGAGCGCACCGCGGCGGTGATGCTGGAAAGCCCGGGCAGCCTGACGATGGAAGTGTGCGACGTGCCCGCACTGGCCGGCATCGCGCGCGAAAAGGGCGCGGTCAGCGTGATCGACAACACCTGGGCCTCACCCCTCGGCTTTGCCGCGCTTCGGCACGGGTGCGACATCGCGGTCATGAGCCTGACCAAGCATGCCGGCGGTCATTCAGACGTGATGATGGGCTCGGCAAGCGCCGGGCGCGACTGGCACCGCAAGCTGCGGCTGACAGCGCAGAGCCTCGGCAACGTGGTCTCGCCGGACGACGCCGCGCTGGTTCTGCGAGGACTGAGGACGATGGGCGTGCGGCTCGCACATTCGACAGCCGCCGCGCTTTCGATCGCCCGCTGGCTCGATGCCCGGCCCGAGGTGGCCAGGGTGCTCTGCCCGATGCTGCCGGGCGCGCCGGGACACGCGCTTTGGAGCCGCGATTTCACCGGCGGCTGCGGCCTGTTCAGCGTGGTGCTGGCGGGCCGCGGTGCGGGCGAGCGCGCCCGGTTCATCGACGCGCTCGAACTGTTCGGCATCGGTTTCAGCTGGGGCGGCTATGAAAGCCTTGTCGTGCCGTTCGATCCTCCGCGCAGCGTGACCGCGTGGCCGCCGGCGGATTTGGCAAGCGAGGGAGGCGCGGCTATCAGGTTCTCGATCGGCCTCGAGGATCCCGCGGACCTGATCGCCGACCTCGAGCGCGCTTTGGCAGCAATGGACGACAGATGACAGCAACCCCGCTGCCGACGGACACCGCGATCCCCGATCCCTCGGGTGCCGTGGGCGAGGTTACCGCGGCTTTGCCTCCGGCGACCCCTTTCCCCGTGCCGACGGCCACGGCATCCCCCGAGACGGCGATCAAGGCGGCGGACGGCATCAAGGAAGCGGTCAGCGAAAATGGCGGCACCGCGGCCGGGGTCGTCGAGACGCTCGACGGTTTCGCCATCGATCTCGGCTCGTTCCACCTGTCGATGTGGGACGCGATCGTGTTCATCTCGGTCCTCGTCGGGATTTACCTGCTGGCGTTCTTCCTCAGCCGTTTCGCGCGGCGGACGCTGCGGCGGCTTTCACGGTTCGACGAGACCCAGCGCCTGCTGGCCGAAAAACTCGTCACGATCGCGGTGTGGGCCATCGCCGTTCTCCTGGGAATCGACATCCTCGGCATCGACCTGACCGCGCTGGCGGTGTTCTCGGGCGCATTCGGGCTCGCGATCGGGTTCGGCCTGCAGAAGACCTTCGGCAACCTGATCGCCGGGATCATCCTGTTGATGGACCGCTCGATCAAGCCCGGCGACGTGATCGCAATCGCCGACTCGGCCGGCACCATGACCTTTGGACAGATCCGCAAGATCGGCATCCGCGCGGTTTCGCTGACCACCCGCGACCAGCGCGAATACCTGATCCCGAACGAGAACCTGATGGTCAACCAGGTCGAGAACTGGTCGTATTCCTCGCGCAACGTGCGCATCCAGGTGCCGGTCGGAGTCTCCTATGAGTGCGACCTCAAGCTGGCCGAGAAGCTGATGCTCGAGGCGGCGAAGGGCGCGACACGCGTGCTCAAGACGCCGCCTCCGGTGTGCTGGCTCGATGCCTATGGCGACAGCTCGGTGAACTTCGTGATTCATTGCTGGATCAACGATCCCGAGGACGGTGTCGGCAACGTCAAATCGGACGTCCTCAAGCGGTTGTGGGACCTGTTTGCAGAGCACGGGGTGGAGATCCCGTTCCCGCAGCGCGACCTCAACCTGCGCGACAATGCCCAGTTCCAGCAGCTTGTGGCGGCGATTTCCCAGCGGATCGAACAGCCGGACAGGGCCGGTCCGCAGCCTTCGGAAGGCTAGCTTGGCGCGGTCAAACCGCAGATTTCAAAATCGCGCCTTCCCCCGCTGACAGGCAATCTGGCTGGCGAGATTGCGTGCCCGCGCGCATCTCGCCGCCATGGCCAGAACCGGAACAGTCCATCTCGTCGGCGCGGGTCCGGGTGATCCCGATCTCCTGACGTTGCGTGCCGCCCGCCTGATCGAGCGCGCGGACATCATCGTCCACGACGGGCTGGTGGATCCTGCGGTACTCGCGCTTGCTCCGCCCGCGGCCAAGCTCGTTTCTGTAGCCAAGAGCCGCGCGCGTCACACCCTGCCGCAGGACGCGATCAATGCCCTGCTCGTGCGCGAAGCGCTCGCCGGGCGCGACGTCGTTCGCCTGAAGGGCGGCGACCCGCTGGTGTTCGGGCGCGGGGGCGAGGAAGCCGAGGCCTGCCGCGCCGCCGGCGTGCCGGTCGAGGTGGTGCCCGGCATCAGCGCCGCCAACGGCGCGGCCGCCGCAGCACAGATCGCGCTGACGCACCGCGATGCGGCAAGCGTGGTCAGTTTCGTGGCGGGCCAGTGCAAGGGGCTCAGCGAACAGGACTGGGCCGGCCTTGCCGGCAAGGGGCGCACGCTCGTCATCTACATGGGCGTCAAGACCGCGCCGCAAATCGCTGAAAAGCTTATGGCCGACGGTCTCGCGCCGGAGATGCCGCTGGCAGTGATCGAGAACGCCTGCCGGCCACAGATGCGCGTGCTGCGCGGTCCGCTGGCGGCGCTCCCCGACCTCGTCGTGGCCGAGGCCGTCAAGAGCCCGGCACTCATCGTGATCGGCGATGTCACCACGCGCGACGACGCTGCCGTCGCTCGCTTGGCGGAGGCCGCTGCATGAAGATCCTGACCGGAAACGATCTGAAGACCGGCGCGGTCACCTGGTGGACCGGCTACGACTGGTCGCTGCACGTCGAGGACGCGGTCGATGCCGGCCCCGAGGCCGATGCGATCGCCGCGCGCGAGGAAGCCGCCCGCCGCGTTAACGCGCCTTACGTGATCGAGGGCGAGCGCACCGCAGGCGGCGTGCGCCCGGCACACATCAAGGACCGCATCCGCGCGCTCGGACCCACAGTGCGGCCGGACCTGACCCTCAAGCCCGCCGATCCCGAAGCCGGCAACTGGGTGATCTGACGATGTACGAGTATGACAAGTGGGACCAGCAACAGGTCGATGCCCGCGTCGCGGAGTTTCGCGACCAAGTGGAAAGGCGCCTCGCAGGCAAGATCACCGAGGACCAGTTCAAACCCTTGCGGCTGATGAACGGGCTCTACCTGCAACTGCACGCGTACATGCTGCGGGTGGCCATACCCTACGGCACGCTCGACAGCCGCCAAATGCATGCGCTCGCCGACATCGCCGACAGGTACGATCGCGGCTATGGCCATTTCACCACCCGTCAGAACATCCAGTACAACTGGATCAGGCTCGCCGAGGCGCCGGACATCCTTGCGGATCTCGCGAAGGTCGAGATGCACGCGATCCAGACGAGCGGAAATTGCATCCGCAACATCAGCTCCGACCACTTTGCCGGCGCCGCGGCCGACGAGGTAATTGATCCAAGGCCTTACGCCGAACTTCTTAGACAGTGGTCGAGCTTCCACCCGGAATTCACCGCGCTTCCGCGAAAGTTCAAGATCGCCGTGATCGCGAGCGCGACCGACCGTGCGGCAATGAAGCTGCACGATATCGGCATCCGGATCGTCAGGAACGACGCGGGCGAGATCGGCGCGCAGTTCTGGGTCGGCGGCGGCATGGGCCGCACCCCGATGATCGCGCCGTGCATCAACGAATTCGTGCCGATCGACAGCCTCGTCACCTACTGCGAGGCCGCCTTGCGGGTCTACAACCGCCACGGCCGTCGTGACAACAAGTACAAGGCGCGGATCAAGATCCTCGTCCACGAGCTTGGCGCGGAGGAATATCGGCGCCAGGTCGAGGACGAGTTCGCCCACCTCCGGACGCAGGGCATCGAGCCGCCACTGGCGGAACTCGAGCGCATCTCCGCCTTCTTCGCCGATCCGCCGTTCGAGACCGGCCTCCCGCGCGGTGTCGACCGGTCGGACCCGGATTTCGCGCTGTGGGTCGATACGAACACCGTCCCGCACAAGGCGGCCGGTTATGTCGCCGCGGTGATCAGCCTCAAGCCGGTCGGTGGCATCCCCGGCGATGCGACGTCCGACCAGATGCGGCTGATCGCCGACCTCGCCCGGATCCATTCGTTCGACGAGATGCGCGTGACCCACACGCAGAACATCGTCCTGCCGCACGTTCGCCAGGCGGACCTCCACGCGCTGTGGAAGAAGCTTGACGAAGCGGGCCTCGGCACCGCCAACCTCGATATGGCAGGCGACATTATCGCCTGCCCCGGGCTCGACTACTGCAGCCTTGCCAACGCCCGCTCGATCCCGGTCGCCCAGAAGCTGAGCCAGCGGCTTGCACCGAAGTCGGCAGAGCTCGGCGAGCTGAAGATCAAGATCTCGGGGTGCATAAATGCCTGCGGGCACCACCACGCGGGTCACATCGGCATCCTCGGCGTCGACCGGAAAGGGACCGAGAACTACCAGCTGCTGCTGGGTGGCAGCGAAGCGGAAGACACCTCGCTTGCCAAGATTGTCGGCCCCGGCTTCGACGAAGCAGGGATCGTCGACGCGGTGGAGACCGCGACCGGGGTCTATCTTGCGCAGCGCAGCGAAGGCGAGCGGTTCCTCGACACCTATCGCCGCATCGGGCTCGAGCCGTTCAAGGAGGCGCTCTATGGCTGAGCTGTTGCGATTCCGCGAAGACGAGCCGGTCGATCACCCGGCCGTCACGGTCGATTCATATATCCAGCAGGCAAATTCCGCGGCTGTGCGGATAGAGCCGGGCGACGATGCCCGGGCGCTCATACCTCACCTCGCGGACCTGCGGCTGATCGAGGTGAATTTCCCGGTTTTCACCGACGGCCGGGGGTACAGTGCCGCGCGCATACTGCGCGAGGCGGGTTACACCGGAGAACTGCGCGCGGTGGGCGACGTGCTCGTCGACCAGCTTTTCGCGATGCGCCGCTGCGGATTCGATGCCTTCGAACCCGACCGCCCGCTCGATCCTGCCGATGCCGAAGCCGCCCTCTCGCGCTGGGATCACGTCTACCAACCCGCAGCCGACGACCGCACGCCGATCTGGGCATTGCGCCACCCGGTGACCCATGGCTGACCTCGGCATCGGCAGGTTCACCGACCGGATCGACACGGGACCCCGGTTCACGCCCGCGGACGCTGCCGCGCTCAATCGCCGCTTCGAAGGGTGCGATACCGCCTCGGTGCTCGAAGGCGTGCTGCGCGGCGGACTGGCCGGCCGTGTCGCCGCGGTATCGAGCTTCGGCGCCGAAAGCGCGGTGCTGCTGCACCAGATTGCCGCCGTCGCGCCCGCCACACCGGTGCTTTTCCTCGACACCGGCAAGCATTTCACCGAGACGATCGCCTATCGCGACGCGCTGCTTGATCGCCTGGGAATGACCAACCTCCTCGTGCTGGCGCCCGATCCGGCCGATCTTGCTTCCCGCGACGAGACCAGCCTGCGCTGGTCCTACGATCCCGACGGCTGCTGCGAGATCCGCAAGGTGCGCCCGCTGGCGAGGGTTCTCGAAAGCTTCGATGCCTCGATCACCGGTCGCAAGGCGTTCCAGTCGCAGACCCGCGCCAACCTCCCCCGCTTCGAGATCGACCGGTCGGACACCGCCGGGCGCCTCAAGATCAACCCGCTGATCGATTGGGACGCGGACCGGATCGCCGCGTACGTCGCGGCGCACGAACTCCCCGCGCATCCGCTTGTCGCACGCGGCTATCCCTCGATCGGCTGCTCCCCGTGCACCAGCAAGGTGGCGCCGGGCGAAGACCCGCGCGCGGGCCGCTGGAAAGGGTGGGACAAGACCGAATGCGGCATCCACACGCCCGTCCAGCTCGGTCCCGACGGCGAGCTGCCGCCGGGGTACGAACCCTTCCTGTAAACGGCGCGGGCGTCAGCGCCAGACTGCTCCGACGCTGGCGCGTTCTCGCGAACCGCCCTCAGCTATCGAGGCGGACTACGGTCGAAACCTTGCCGGTCTTGGGATCGGTCGACTGGTACACACCGTCAACCACCTCCTCGTTGTAGCAGACCTGCGTCGAACCCTCCTTCGAGGAAGTCTCGCAATACTGGTTGGGCGACTTCTGTTCCCAGGTGCCGGTATCGACGACCGTACCGCTCGCGTCGGTAACCTCGTACGTGCCATCCGGCTTGACGTTGGCCACGATTTTCTGGCCGTCGGGCATCGTGACTTCGAACTTGCCGTGCGAGGGCTTGCCGTCGGCGGCGAGCGTGTTCGTCATGGCTTCAGGCGCGGCCGCCTCGGTTGCGGCGGCATCGGCTTCGGGTTCCGGGGCCGGTTGTGAGCACGCGGCAAGCGCGACCAGCGCGGTTGCGGCAACGAATTTCTTCATGGCAAATCCCCCTGCACGTCGCGCCTGGAGTCTTGCCCCGGGCGCGACTCGCGACCCGCACGCGGGACTATGCACGCTCCGGACGCCGAGTCGACTCAGCGCGCTAGAGCCAGCCGTTTTCGCGGTACCAGCGCGCGGTGGCCTTGAGGCCGTCGCGGGTCGGAATGCGGGGCTGCCACAGACCGGGCGGAACGGCCATTTCAGGACGCGCGACCCAGTCGGGGTGCGCCATGTAGCCAACCCGGTCGCGCGTCAGTCGCGCGCGCGAGCGGCGCAGCAGCCGGTCGGCACGCGAGGCATGCTCGAGTAGCGGGCGCGAGAGATGGACCACCAGCGGGCGTCGGCCCACCGCCCAGCCGATCACCCGCGCCAGCTCGCGGTGGCTCCAGCCGCCCGGGTGTCCATCGTCGGGTTCGAATATGCGGTGTGTCACCCCTTCCCCGCCGGGCACGAGCGAAACGAGAAGGTCGGCAAGGTCATGGACGTGGATGAGAGAACTGCGCCCCGGCGGTGGGACCGGCACCAGGCCCCGCTTCGCCAGCCTGAACATCTCGAGATAGTCGCGGTCCCACGGTCCGTAGACCCCGGGCGGCCGGACGATCGTCCAGTCGAGTCCGCTCGCCGCGACCAGTCGCTCGGCGCGCTCCTTCGACGCGCCGTAGGCGGAGAGTGCCGGCTCCCGCGCCGCGAGCGACGACACGCACACGAAGCGCGGCACCCCCGCCTCCGTCGCCGCTTTCACCGCGTTGAGGGTTCCGGCGACATTGACAGCCTCGAACGCCGCCGCGTCGCGCGCCGTGGTCAGGCCCGCGACGTGGAGGACGGCCTCGGCGCCGTCGACCAGCCGCGCGAGCGCGCCAATGTCGGACAGGTCGCCCTCGATCCATTGGGCGGCGGTCTGGTCGCGCGGGACGGACCGGGCGAGCGCGCGCACCTGCATCCCGGCCCCGCACAGCTTTTCCAGCGCGGCGCGCCCGACGAATCCCGTGGCACCGGTCAGGGCGACGAGCGGCCCTCTCACAGAAGCACCATATGATCGCGGTGGACCACCGCCGCCCGGGGAGCATACCCTAGGAGTCCAGCCTGCTCGCCGGCCTTGCGTCCGGCGATCGCGCGGCATTCGGCGGCGGTGTACTCGACCAGCCCCTGCGCGAGCCGATCTCCTTTCGCGGAATGGATCGTCACGAGATCGCCGCGGGCGAAGTCGCCATCGACCCCTGTCACCCCGGCGGCGAGCAGGCTCGATCCCGCCCCGAGCGCGGCAGCACACCCTTCATCGACCGTGAGAACCCCGGCAGGTGCGATCCGCCCGCCCAGCCACACCTTGCGCCCGCCGTCACGCCGCTGGGGCACGAACAGCGTGCCCTTGTCTCCGGACAGCGCGTGTTCGATGGGACGGGCGTGGGTTCCGTTCACGATCGCCAGCGCGATGCCGGCCCGACCTGCGATCTCGGCTGCCTCGAGCTTCGAGACCATGCCCCCCGAGCCCATGCCCGAACCCGATCCTCCCGTCGCCATGGCCCGGATGGTCTCGTCGACGCCCTGCACCTCGCGGACCAGCTCGGCCGCCGGATCGCCGGGGTCCCGGTCGAACAGCCCGTCGACGTCGCTCAGCAGGACAACCGCGTCAGCCGCTGCAGCCTGCGCGACCCGCGCCCCAAGGCGATCGTTGTCGCCAAACCGGATCTCGGCGGTGGCGACGCTGTCGTTCTCGTTGACGACCGGCACCGCGCCCTGGTCGAGCAGGCACGCCAGCGTAGAGGAGGCGTTGAGGTAGCGGCGACGGTCCTCGAGGTCGTCGAGGGTGAGCAGGAGCTGGGCCGCGACGAGACCCCTTGCCCCGAGAAGTTCATCCCATGCGCCGGCAAGCGCGATCTGGCCCACCGCGGCGGCGGCCTGCGCGTCGGCAAGGCTGGCGCGCCCGCCGCCGGACAGCCCCAGCCTCCCCGCACCAAGCGCAATGGCGCCCGAACTGACCACGACCACCTGCTGGCCGCGCCCGCGTGCCTCTGCGATCTCCCCGCACAGCGCCGCCAGCCATTCGCGCCGCAACGTTCCGACGCGCTCGACGAGCAACGCCGAGCCGACCTTGATCACCAGGCGCGGGCAAATGGCCGGATCGGCGATATGGGAGAGAGCCGCGAACGTCATTCGCGCGGCGCTTAGCGAAGCCGCGCGCGACAGTCACGCGGCGAGCGCGACCTCAGACAGGCGACCAGTCGCCGCCCTCCTCGGGTGCATCCTCGACTTCGCTGCCGCGGGTCTCGGTCGCCGTGCGGTCGGGAAGATAGGCAAGCGCTGCGTCGAGCAACGCCTCGATCCCCTCGCCCGTCGCCCCCGAAACCGGGAAGACCGCGGCGGCCCCCGCCTCGCGCAATTCCCTGGCAAATCCCTCGGCAAGCTCGGCATCGGCGAGATCGATCTTGTTGAGCGCGATCAGGCGGGGCTTGTCGTCAAGCCCCTCGCCATAGGCTGCCAGCTCGTCCTCGACGATGGCGAGCGCCTCGGCCGGATCGGTGCCGGCGATGTCGATCAGATGGATAAGAACCCGGCATCGTTCGATATGGCCGAGAAACCGGTCGCCGATCCCCGCGCCTTCCGCCGCTCCGGCGATCAACCCGGGAATGTCCGCAAGCACGAACTCGCGCCCGCGGTGCCGCACCACGCCAAGCTTGGGCACGAGCGTGGTGAAGGCATAGGCACCCACCTTCGCCTGCGCGTTCGAGACCTGGTTGATGAACGTGCTCTTGCCCGCGTTGGGAAGGCCCACGAGACCCACGTCGGCGAGCAGCTTCAAGCGCAGCCACACCCACATCTCCTGCGCCGGGATGCCCGGCTGGTGCTGGCGCGGAGCGCGATTGGTGCTGGTCTTGTAGCTCGCGTTGCCGCGCCCGCCCATGCCGCCCTCGAGCAAGGTGAGCCGCTGACCGACCTCGGTGAAGTCGGCAAGGATCTCTTCCTTGTCCTCGGACAGGATCTGGGTGCCGACGGGCACCTGGATGATGAGGTCGGGCGCGCTCGCCCCGGTCCGGTCCTTGCCCATGCCATGCCCGCCGCGCTGGGCCTTGAAGTGCTGCGTGTAGCGAAAGTCGATCAGCGTATTGAGGCCCTGCACCGCCTCGAACACGACGTCGCCGCCCTTGCCGCCGTTACCGCCGTCAGGGCCGCCGTATTCGATATACTTCTCGCGCCGGAAGCTGACGGCCCCGGGGCCGCCCGCGCCGGACTTGATGAAGATCTTGGCCTGGTCGAGGAAATGCATGGGAACTGCGCTACGCGTAAATGGCGACGCTTGAAAGTCGCGGTGGGCGCGGGATCGTTACCGGCGAAGCCGCGAGGCCGACGTCCCCCGCCCATGGGCGAAACGGAAACGCGATCGGATGAATCGAAAGGTAACTGGTGGAGCCGAGGGGGATCGAACCCCTGACCTCGTCATTGCGAACGACGCGCTCTCCCAGCTGAGCTACGGCCCCGTTCCAGTTCCATGTCGCTGCCGTCAGGTCGCCAGCGAGCGCGCCCCTTAGGCGAAGCGGGGGTGGCTTGCCAAGAGCAAAACCGCCCCTTTTTCCGGCTCAGTCCGACGTGCCGAGCGGCAACTGGATCGTCGGCGTCTCCTCGGCATCCGGCATCTGGACGATAACCGGCGCGGAGGAAGGCGCGGGAGCGGACGAGGTGGCCGGCTGTGTCAGCACGATAACCGGTTCCGGGGCTGGCTGGCTTGACGGGGGCAGCGGCGGCATCGCGCCTACCGTGGTGGCGCCGGGCGGCACGTTCACCGCCGGATCGAGCGGGTTGACGTAACCGGTCACGGTCGCCGTCAGCGCGGTCGGGTTGTATTCCGCGTCCCACCGCGCGACTTCGACCCGGTACTGCTCGTAGGCGCGGAAGAAATCGTCGAACACGCCTTCGATCTTCGGCAGGCTGCGCGCGGCGAACGCGTCGAGGTCACCCTGCGCGACGAGCGCCAGTTCGTTGGCAACTCCAAGCGATGCCTCGCAGAACGCGTTGCGGGCGGGCGGCAGCGCAAAATAGTTATAGACCTGCGTCATGTAGCCATCGAGCACGTCGCGGAAGCCCGGCCCGTATTTCTGGCGAAATTCGCTTTCGAGAGTCCGGTTGGCCGATGACAGCCCCCGTGCATGGGTCTTCAGCAGCCCCTTGTAGCCCTGCAGGATCGGATCGTACCTCGGTTCAAGGCAGTTGAGCGCGGCGACGTTGAGCGCCGAACGCAGGTTCCACGTCGTCTGGGCCGGGGTCAGCTGATAGTTCACCGTATGGCGCACCCCGTCGCCCTGTATCGCTGGAATCGCCATCCCGGCGACAGCACCCATCGGCGGCGTCGGGCGCGGCGGAATGACCTTCACCGGCGGAGGAGGCGGAGGCGGCGGCGGCGGGGGCGGCGGCGGGGTCGCGCACGCGCCGAGCGCAGCAAGCGCGCCGGCGACCGCCAGGAGACGAATACGCGAACTCGAAAACTGAAACATGCGGCGCGGCCCTCCTCTGCCCGCATCGAATTTGACAGCCCGCGCCTTTCGCGCGCCTGAAGCACTACCGCGCCTACTCCGTCGGCCGCGCAAAGAAAATGCCCGAGGGACGCGATGTCCCCCGGGCACGATGAACCGAATCTCGCGTGCGACCAACGGTCGCCCGGATTACTCCTTGCTGCCCATGAACCGCAGCAGGAAGAGGAACATGTTGATGAAGTCGAGGTACAGGTTGAGCGCCCCGAGGATCACCGCCTTGCCGGCCCAGTCGGTACCGCGCAGGTGAGCATACTGTTCCTTGAGCTTCTGCGTGTCGTAGACGGTCAGCCCGGCGAAGATGAGCACGCCGATGAAGCTGATCGCGTACATGAACGGCGCGGAGCCGATGAACATGTTGGCGATGCTCGCCACGATGAGGCCGATCACCCCCATCAGCAGGAACTTGCCCATGCCCGACAGGTCGCGCTTGGTCGTGTAACCGTAGAGGCTGAGGCCGGCGAACGCCGCCGCCGTGGCGAAGAACGTCACCGCGATCGACCCGCCGGTGTAGACCAGGAAGATCGTCGACAGGCTCAGGCCCATCAACACCGCGAAGGCCCAGTACATCACCTGGAGCGTGCCCTGGCTGAACCTGTTCGCGCCGAAGCTCATGGCGAACACGATCGCCAGCGGCGACAGCGCGACGAGCCACATCAGCGGCCCGCTCGCGAACGAATAGGCGAGGCCCGAATTGGCGGTCAGCAAAGCGACGATGCCGGTCAGCAGCACGCCGCTCGTCATGTAGTTGTAGATCGAGAGCATGTGCTGGCGCAGGCCCTCGTCGTAGACGACCGCGCCACCGGCGCGCGGCACCGAGCCGAAGCTCGTGGTCGTCGTGCGGGGTTCAAAATCGGCCATGTGTTTCCTACTCCTCTGGCCCGCAGCATCCGTGCGCGGGCGACAGGGCGAATATCGAGTGTTCGCCCCCCTTTTTCAAGCGAAACCGGTCGAAATCGCGTTAACCCTCGTCGCGCGCCGAAGCGGCCATTTCGCGCCCCCGATCGCGGGCAGCGCGCAGGGTTTCGGTGACCAGTCGAGTCAGCGCCTCGTCCTCGTCGAGCACGTTGAGGCCCTTCTGCGTCATGCCCCCCGGGCTTGCCACCTTGCGCGCGAGATCGCCCGGCGAATGCGGCGAAGCTGCCGCCAGCGCGCCTGCCCCGTCGACCATCGCCACCGCCAGCCGTTCCGCCTGGACGGGATCGAGGCCCAGCCGGGTCGCGCCGGCCGCCAGCGCATCGATGAACCGGTAGACGAAGCCCGGCCCCGAGCCCGCGAGCGCGGTGACGAGGTCGAACTGGGTTTCGTCGGCCAGCCATTCCGCGCTGCCGAGCCGCGCGGCGAGTTCGGTCACCGCATCCCGCCCAGCGTCGTCGATACCCCGCGCGACCAGCCCGTTGGGCGACTTGCCAAGGGCAGCGGCAAGATTGGGCATCAGCCGCACCACGCCCCCGGACCGGGGAAACCGCTGGGCGAGCGCCGCGAGTTCGACCCCGGCAAGGACTGACACGACCACGGTCCCGGGGCCTGCGAGCGGTTCGAGCGGCGGTGCGGCCTCGCTCAGCATCTGCGGCTTGAACCCGAGGACGAGCGCGTCGAACGCACCTTCCGGAACGCTGGTCGTGAAGCGCACGCCTTCCGGGACGGGCTTCTCGCGCGGACCATAGGCGGTGAAGATATCCGGTTTCAGCCCCGAAGCGAGCCAACCGTCGAGCATGGCGCCCGTCATCGAGCCGTAGCCGGCGATCAGGATAGACTGGAATGCGATCATCTCGCCGCCTTAGGGCGCACGGCGCGGCGATGCTAGGCCCCGGCCCTCACGCCTCGCCGGCGGCGTCCACCATCGCGCTCGCAAGCGCGTCCCGCGGGCTCTTGTCCCCCCACAGCACGAACTGGAACGCAGGGTAGAACCGGTCGCATTCGTCTATCGCGGTCTCGATCAACCCTTGCGCCTGCCCGAGCCCGAGCAGCCCCTCGTCACCCAGCAGCAGACCGTGGCGGTAGACCAGCATTCCCCCTTGCGACCAGACGTCGAAATGGCCGAGCCAGAGCTGCTCGTTGACGAGCGCGAGGAGTTCGTGCGCGGCGTCGCGCTTGCCGTCCGCAACGCGAATGTCGGGAAGGCACAGCAGTTGCAGGACGTTGTCTTCGGCGCGCCAGATCGCGCGCACCTGGTAGCTTGTCCATGCGCCCTGGATCTCAGCCGAGATCTCGTCCGCCGAGACGATTTCGTGGGTCCAACCGCGTGCCTCGAACAGCGCGGCGAGCATGTCGACCGGGGCTGCATCCTCGGCCGCCGGCCCGTATTCGTCCTGCCCGGTTCTCATCGCCGCGATCCCGTCTCAGTCATTGCGATGCTCGTTGCCGGGAGGGTTCGCCGCCCGCAATCGCATGGCCGCGAACGGTTGGGGACAACGTGACAAGCCTGTTCAAAGCCTGTGCAAAAACGGTGGAGCGCCGCCGGCCGCCTCACTTGAGCGGCGCGATCTCCTGCCCGTCTTCGCTGGTGAAAGTGAACGCGTCGATGCCCGCCGCCTTGAGATCGGCGACGAGCTTGTTCGCCGCCTTTGCCGAATCGACCGGGCCGGTCAGGAGCCGTTGCGAGGCACCCCACTTTGCCGTGTAGGCTTCTCGCTTGCCGAGGAGTTCGGGTGCCTTCCTGCCAAACCGGCGCCAGTCGAAAGCGAGCGCCTGGAGGTCTTTGCCGGTCGCGACCTGCACCCAGATCCGGCTGGGCGCCTTGGGCTTGGGTGGAGGTGGCGGGGGCGGCGGAGGAGGTGGCGGTTCGGCGACCTCGCGCTTCGGCCTGATCGCCGTAATGTCCACCGCGCCAACCGCCGGCGCGCGCGGGACGCTCGCGGACCCGAATTCCGCGAACGCGTCCGCCACGCTCGCCGGTTCGGGTTCGGGCACCGGAGTGACAGTCACCGGCGGGTCGATCGATGCGCTCGCGCTCGCCGCCGGTTGCGGCGCCCCGGCTGCCGGGACCAGTCCTTCCGCCATCATGCCCTGGCTTTGCGCGTGCTTGACCGCTTCGAGGTTGAACCCGGGCGCGCCCGTGGACTGTTCGGGCAGGCGGGCGACAACGACTGGCTGCACCGCGGGGTGCGGCTCCGGCGGAGGCGACGCGTCCAACGGCGGCAGTTCGATGCCTTGCCGAACCGCCGCCCGAACCGGCGAAGCGACCGGCTGGGGATCAGGCTGGCTGGCCGCCGCGGGCGGGGGCGGGGGCGGTGGCGGTGGCGGAGCGGCAGCCGCAGTCACCGCGCTCGAGGATGCAACCCGCCGGCGGATGGGATTCCCAAGCCGGTCGACGTCGGGCGCACGCGTTATCGTCACCGGGGCTGCCGCGGGAGCAGGGCGCGCAGCGGCTACTCGTTCGCGGCCGCTCCGTCGGTCGGTCCGGGACCGCGGCCCGAGCGGTTCGCCGGCAGGTGCGAGCCGGGAATCGGCGGCCGCGGCGGGGGGCACCGGCTGGCTGCCGGCATATTGCGCGAACCGGGGATCGTCCCGGCCGATCTGCGCCGCGCGGGGGAAATTGCCAAGGTTGGCGGCGGAGGCCTGCTGCGCGCGGGTAAGCTTGGGCATGTAGCGCAAATAGGGCGACATGCGATCGGCAAGCTCACGCGGCATGACCGCCTCGACGATGGCTATCGCGTCGTCTTCCTTGCCGAGGATCGCGAGGCCGAACGCGCGCGCCCGGTAGGCCGCGAGGTCGCGCTGCTGGAGAAGCGGCAGCAGGGTCGCCTCGAACCCGCGGGTATCGCCTGCGATCGCCTGACTCAGCGCGAGACGGCGCAGGACTTCGTCGTCGCGCCCGTGCGCGAGGGCAAGCTTGTATTGGGACTGTGCCGAGGCATTGTCGCCGACAAGATCGTAGGCCAGTCCGCGGTCGGCAGCGATCGACGCCGGCGCGGCACCGGCACCCTGCGCCTGATCGAACATGGCAAGTGCCTCGATCGGTCGCCCCGCCTTGAGATTTGCGGACGCAAGCCCTGCCTTGACCCTCGGATCGCCGGCCCTCACGGTCTCGGCGCGGCTGAAGAAGCCGACCGCGGCATCGATGTCGTCGAGGTCGAGAGAAGCCCGGCCCGCCGCGACGAGCGCGTCGAAATCGGTGGGATTGCGGGCGAGCCGCTGCAGCGCGCGGCTGAGGTCGCCCGAGGCCGGGCTGGGAATTGGCTGCACCACCGGATAGCTCTGCGCCCCCGCAGGCGCCGCGACGAGCGCGAGGGGCGCCGCCGCGAGCAACGCGGCCGCGGCGCGGCTACGTGTCGGTTTCGAACGATCGAACATGTCTCGCCCCTGTAGCGGCACGCGCCTGAACCCGCGCCAAACGGGCAGCGCGTCGCCTGCTACTGGTTGTTCTGCCGATTGAGGAACCGGGGAATGCTGAGCGAGGCCGCCCCGCCGTCCTCGTCGTCGTCCTCGTCCTCTTCGTCTGCCTTGGTGCCGCCCCGCGACAGATTCGCCATGCGTTCGAACAGCGTGCTTCCCGCGCCCGAGGCGGCGGCCCCGCCGCTGTCGCCCGACACGAGACCCCGCCGGCGTCCGCCGCCGAGGCGCGCCTGTACCGGCTCGTCCTGCTGGGCGAGGCGATCGGCATCGAGCAGGAGTTCGTCCTGCCCGCCAGCCGGTGCGTCGTCACCGGCCGCAGCGTCGCTGCCGCCTGTAGCGGCACCATTGTTCCAGCCGCCTTCGTCGAAGGCGTCATCATCGCTTTCGGCTTCGTTGCGCAGCCCCGCGAGCGGATCGACGATGCCGTCGACGTCGTCATAGTCGTCCTCGGCGTCGTCCGCGTCGTCATCGGAAGCCGTGCCGAGGCTCGCCAGGTCGAGCGGCGCGCGTCCGCCTTCGTCCGCGGCGTCGCTGAAGTAGCCTTCGCCGTCATCGGCGTCGAGGTTGCCCGATGCCTCGGCCTCCGCGCCGAGTTCATAGGGCGCCGCATCCGGCGGGGTCAGCGTCGGACTGGTTGCGGGCTCGTCGTCGCCATTGAACGCGTCGTCCGCCGGCAGCTCGAGAACCGGACGCTTGGGCGCGCGGCTCGCGCCGAGCGAAAACGACCGCGGTTCGCTCGACATCACCTCGCCAGTTCCGTCGATACCGGTGGCGACGACCGAAACGCGGATCTTGCCCTGGAGGTCGGGGTTGAACGCCGAGCCCCAGATGATGTTGGCGTCCTCGTCGACGAGTTCGCGGATGTGGTTCGCGGCTTCGTCGACTTCGAGGAGCTTCATGTCCTCGCCGCCGATGATCGAGATGATCACGCCCTTGGCGCCGGCCATGCTCACGCCGTCGAGCAGCGGATTTGCGATCGCGCGCTCGGCCGCCTCGAGCGCGCGGTTCTCGCCCTCGCCCTCGCCGGTGCCCATCATCGCCTTGCCCATTTCCTGCATCACCGACCGCACGTCGGCGAAATCGAGGTTGATGAGGCCCGGCATGACCATCAGGTCTGTGATCGAGCGGACACCCTGCTGCAACACCTCGTCGGCGAGCTGGAACGCCTCCTTGAACGTCGTCTCCGCCTTGGCGACGAGGAACAGGTTCTGGTTGGGAATGACGATCAGGGTGTCGACGTGCTTCTGCAGTTCCTCGATCCCCGCCTCCGCCGCGCGCATGCGGCGGGTGCCTTCGAACAGGAACGGCTTGGTCACCACACCGACGGTCAGCACACCCTTGCGGCGCGCCGCCTCGGCGATGACCGGGGCGGCGCCGGTGCCGGTGCCGCCGCCCATGCCGGCGGCGATGAAGCACATGTTCACGCCCTCGAGTGCGTCCTCGATGTCGGCGACGGTCTCCTCGGCAGCTGCCTTGCCCACCTCGGGCCGGGCGCCCGCGCCAAGCCCGCCGGTAATGTCGGGGCCGAGCTGGATGCGCTTGTCGGCCGAAGCGTTCGAGAGCGCCTGCGCGTCGGTGTTGGCGACGATGAAGTCGACGCCTTCGATCTCTGCCGCGATCATGTTCGCGATCGCGTTGCCGCCCGCGCCGCCCACGCCGATCACGGTGATCTTGGGACGAAGGTCGTCGGTGGCTGGCGGACCGATGTTGATGCTCATTGGGTGCCCCTCCGGGGTGAAAAATGCTCTGTCACAGTCTTACACGAACCGATTCGTCTCGGGATAGGACGTTTTTCCTTATCCACAGGGGTAAATACCCATCAGAAATACTCTTTC
Source organism: Tsuneonella sediminis (assembly GCF_051912845.1). Classification (NCBI taxonomy): domain Bacteria; kingdom Pseudomonadati; phylum Pseudomonadota; class Alphaproteobacteria; order Sphingomonadales; family Erythrobacteraceae; genus Tsuneonella; species Tsuneonella sediminis. The sequence goes on from NZ_JBNCBU010000001.1 coordinate 885,598, forward strand.
ATCGCGCGCACGACACGATTGACCAGACCAACCCCAGAATACCGGGTGGTGGCGGTGTGCCGCGGGCCTATCGAGCGGATGTCGATCGGATCGTCCGCTGCGTAGAGGCACAGGCCCGCGAGCGTCACGAAACTGGGTGTCGCGTTCGCTTCGCCGAGACCGCGCAACGCGGGCGGCTTGCCTACGCGGACCGGCCGGCCAAGCGCGCTCTGGAGAAATTCGGCAATGCCGGCGAGTTCGGATCCACCGCCGGTGACAACGACCTGGCCGCCTTTCGCCCCGGTGAACCCCATGCCCTTCAGCGCCCGGCCGATTTCGTCGGTCAGCCGGGACAACTGCTCTGTGATGATCGAGACCAGTTCGGCGCGGGGCACGCGGTTCTGGTCGTCCGCGCCGCGTGCCGCGGGTCCGGTGGCGTCGTCGCCCGGGCCGTTGACCGGGATCATGTCCTTGTAATCGCTGACTGACGCAATCGCCGAGCCGTACCGGCTCTTGAGGCGCTGAGCCTGCAACCTCCGGATGCCGAATGCGCTCGCGATCGCGTCGGTGATGTCGGCCGAACCGAAAGGTATCGCGGTCAGACCCAGCAGCATCCCGCCCGCGTAGACCGCGACGTTGGTCACCTCGCCGCCGATCTCGACCAGCGCGGTGCCAAGCTCTCGCTCCTCCGGGCTGAGGCACGCGTGCCCCGCCGCGATCGGGGCGGCAACCACCGCCTCGACGTCGAGGTGGGCGTTTTGCACCGCCTCGATCAGGTTCCGCACCGGCGCGCCATCCGCCAGCATGACGTGGATATCGACCCCGAGACGTTCGGCATGGAGCCCGCGCGGGTTGGCGACCCCGTGCGCGCCGTCGAGCGTGTAATGCGCGGGCTGCGCGTGGAGCACCATCCGTCCGTCGGGCTGGATGCTGTCGCGCGCGGCGACGAGCAGGTGCTCGATGTCGTCCTCCTCGATCCGCCGCCCGCCGATGTCGATTTCGACCTTGGCGACCCGGCTCGCGAGGCCTGCTCCCGAGCAGCCGACCCACACGCTCGAGATCGAGGTGCCGGCGTTTTTCTCCGCCCGCTCGACCGCATCGCGGATTGCATAGGTCGCGGCCGCCATGTCGGTCACATAGCCGCGCTTGACGCCCTGGCTCGCGCGGTTGCCCGATCCGAGCACGATCAGTTCGCCGGTCTCCGACAGGCCCATGATCATCGCTGAAATGCGAAAGGACCCGACGTTGACCGCGCCGAACACGCGGGCGATGCGCGGCAAGCCCATTACCGAGCCTCCGTTGCGTCGAGCGCCTGCTGCGCGCGCCCGGGAATGCGCATGTAGATGCGGTCCGGCGCGCGCATGTCGAACGCGGCGACCTTTCCGCCAAGCAGCCGGTTGACCCCGTCGAGCCGGGCAAACTGGACCAGCGCCCCGGCCGATGCGTCGGGACCGTGCGGCAGCGCGAGAACCTGGCCGGTCTTGAAGGTGAGGTTCCAGCGCCTGTTGCCGACCCATTCCGCCTCGGCGACCCTGCTCTTGAGTGCGGGCGCGGCGTCGAGCAGCGTATCCAGCGCGGCGACCTGCCGCGCCGCGCCGGGTCCAGATATCCTGAGCAGTCCCTTGGCGTTCGCCTCGGAAACGGGCTCCAGTTCGTGTCCTCCGCCGTCGATCAGGACCAGCCGGCCTGGCTTCTGGAGGGCCGCGCGGGGCGTGCGCTCGACCACGTCGACCACCAGCGTTTCCGGCAGCTGGCGGCTCACCCGCGCATCCTCGACCCACGACAGCGCCAGAAGGTCGGCGCGAATTGCCGCCAGGTCGACCAGCGGCATGGGGCGGTCGCGCTCGGCCAGCACGCGCTCGTATACCTTGAGTTCATTCATCCGCTCGACGCCGGTGACCTGCACCCGGCGCACCTCGAACCCGGCGTCCGAAGCCACGGCGGCGACCTGCGCCTGCGCCAGCGCGGGCACGCCTGCAAGGCTCGCGACGAACCACGCAAGCGCCGCCGCGCCGCCGAGAATCACGGCGAGGAACACCTTGTGCAACTGGTCTTCGGTGAACGGCAGCAGCGCGAGCGCTCCGCCCACCGCACCGGTGGTCTTCGCCTTCGCCTTGCGGGCGGTGGCAGCGCGGCTTTGCGCTGCTGCGGAGCGGCGCACACCCTTGACCTTGCGGTTGATCGTTTCAGCCACCCTTCGCCCCCCGGGCGCGGCCCAGCGCCTCTTCCACCAGCGCCTCGACAAGATCCTCGTAGCTCATGCCGCAGTATCTCGCCTGTTCGGGCACGAGGCTCAGCGGGGTCATTCCCGGCTGGGTATTGGTCTCCAGCACGAACAGCCCGTCTTCGCCCAGCTCGTCATCCCACCGGAAATCGGTGCGGCTGCAGCCGCGGCAGCCGAGCAGTTCGTGCGCCTGCACGGCATAATGCATGCACAGTTTCGCGATCTGGTCGGGGATCTGCGCGGGGCAGATGTGATCGGTCATGCCGTCGGTGTACTTGGCGTCGAAATCGTAGAAGCCCGACTTGGGCACGAGTTCGGTCACCGTGAGCGCGCGCGGTCCGTCGGGGCCGTCGAGCACCGCGACCGTCATCTCGCGGCCCCTGATGTAGGGTTCCGCCAGCAGCCGGTCGAATTCCTGCCACGGGCCCTTGGCGTCGGGCCGGATGGGATTGCCGTAATTGCTTTCCTCGGTGACGATCGCCACGCCGACCGAGCTGCCCTCGTTGACCGGTTTGAGGACATAGGGCCGTGCCAGCGGGTCCTTTTCGTACAGCGTCTCGCACTCGACGATCCGGCCTCCGGGCATCGGAACCCCGTGCGGGACCAGCGCATGCTTGGTCAGTTCCTTGTCGATCGCGATGACCGAAGTGGCGAGCCCCGAATGGGTATAGGGAATGCCCATCAAGTCGAGCATGCCCTGCACCGTGCCGTCCTCGCCCGGCACCCCGTGAAGCGCGTTGAACACGACATCGGGCGCAGCTTCGGCGACCCTCGCCGCGACCTGCCGGTCCATGTCGATCCGCGTCACCCGGTGACCGCGCGCCTCGAGAGCCTTTGCGACCCCCTCACCCGACATGAGCGATACGGGACGCTCGTTGGCCCAGCCGCCCATCAGGACCGCAACGTGGTGCCTGTCCGTCATGGGCGACCCACCCGCTGGATCTCCCACTCGAGGCTGACGCCAGTCTTGCTGTACACCTTTTCGCGCACGAGTTCTCCGAGCCCCTCGATGTCGGCGCTGGTCGCATCGCCAGTATTGATCAGGAAGTTCGTGTGTTTCTCGCTCACTTGCGCTCCGCCCAGCTTGAGCCCGCGGCAGCCGGCGCGATCGACCAGTTCCCAAGCCTTTTCGCCCGGCGGGTTCTTGAAGGTCGATCCGCCGGTCTTCGTTCGCAGCGGCTGGCTCGCCTCGCGCGCGGCGGCGATCTTGTCCATTTCCTCGCCGATCTCGGCGGGGATGCCCTCGCGCCCCTGGAACCGGGCGGCGACCACGACCGCGCCTTCCGGCAGGTTCGAATGACGGTAACCGTATTCAAGGTCGCGCGCGGGCAAGGTCACGAAGTCGCCGGACGGCAGCACCACGTCGCAATCGATCAGGACGTCGGATACCTCGCGGCCATAGGCTCCGCCGTTCATCCGCACGAAGCCGCCCACGGTACCGGGAATGCCGCGCAGGAATTCCACGCCGGCGATGCCGGCGTCGCGCGCCTTGGAGGATACGAGAATGCCGCTTGCGCCCCCGCCGCATTCGAGGACCTTGTCGCGCCGTGCCTCGACCGTGGCGAAGGCCTTGCCGAGACGGATGACCACGCCGGGCACGCCGCCATCGCGCACGATGAGGTTGGAGCCGAGACCCAGCGCCATGACCGGCATCCGCCCGCCCACGCGCATCAGGAACTCCTTGAGGTCTTCAAGGTCTGCTGGCTCGAACAGCCAGTCGGCATTGCCGCCGGCCTTGAACCAGACGAGCGGTGCAAGCGGCGCGTCCTGCGTCACCTTCCCGCGGAGGCCGCGGGTCGAGAACGGGACGTTCGTCGTCTCCTCGATGGCCGACGTGGGGGCCGAGCCGTGCCGCCAGCCGCGCCGTTCTCCTATCTGGGGGCTCATGCCGGCACCCGTGCGATCGCGTCGGGAAGGTCGGCCGCCCAGCGGGTGATGTCGCCCGCGCCAAGGCAAACGACGAAGTCGCCCTGCGCGATCTCGCCCGCGAGGTCCCGCGCCAGTGCATCCCGGTCGGCCACCGTCGCGGCCGAGCGGTGGCCGCGCGACTTCAAGCCGGCGACGAGGGCATCGGCGTCGACGCCTTCGATCGGATCCTCGCCCGCGGTGTAGACCGGGGTGACATAGACGAGGTCGGCATCGTTGAAGGCGTTCTGGAAGTCGTCCATCAGGTCGCGGAGCCGCGTGAACCGGTGCGGCTGGACCACGGCGATGACCCGACCACCTGTGGCACTCGCGCTCTCGCGCGCGGCCGCGAGGACGGCGCGAATCTCGACCGGGTGGTGGGCATAGTCGTCGATCACTGCGGCCCCGGATACCTCGCCCACCCGCGTGAACCTGCGGCGCACCCCGCCAAACTGCGCGAAACCTTCGCGGATGGTCTCGTCGGCGCAGCTCATCTCGAGTGCGACGGCGATCGCGGCAAGGGCGTTCTGGACGTTGTGCCGGCCAGGCATGGGCAGACGCACGTCGGCAATGCGCCGGTCCTCCTCCCCCCGTCGGCGGACGATGACGTCGAACCGGTTACCGCCCGCTTCGGGCACGACGTTCACCGCGCAGACGTCGGCCTGGAGCGAGAAGCCGTAGGTCACCACCTTGCGGTCGCGCACCTGCCCCATCACCGCCTGCACCTCCGGGTGATCGATGCACAGGACCGCGGCGCCGTAGAACGGCACGTTGTGGATGAACTCGACGAAGGCGCGGCGGACCGCGTCGAAATCGCCGTAATGATCGAGGTGCTCGGGATCGATGTTGGTGACCACCGCGATGGTCCCGTCGAGCCGCAGGAAGCTGCCGTCGCTCTCGTCGGCCTCGACCACCATCCAGTCGCTGTCACCCAGCCGCGCATTCGAGCCGTACTGCTCGATCACCCCGCCGTTGATGACCGTGGGGTCGACTCCGCCCGCGTCGAGCAGGGCGGCGATCATGCTGGTCGTGGTGGTCTTGCCGTGCGTGCCGGCGACGGCGACGGTGTTCTTGAGCCGCATCAGTTCGGCCAGCATCTCGGCACGGCGGACCACCGGAATGCGCTGTTCGAGCGCGGCGACGACTTCGGGGTTGCTGCGCTTGACCGCAGTCGAGATGACGACGACTGCAGCTCCCTCGACGTTCTCGGCGGCATGGCCGATATGGACCATGATACCCCGGCCGCGCAGCCGTTCCACGCTCGCGCTCTCGGAGAGGTCTGAACCCTGGACGGTGTAACCGAGGTTCTGCATGACCTCGGCGATCCCGGACATGCCGATCCCGCCGATGCCCACGAAGTGCACGGTGCCGATGTCGGTCGGAACGCCCTTCATGCGCCGGTCCCTTCCAGCGCCGCTCCGTGGCCAGCGACCGCGCCCTGGGTCGCGCCGCGTGCGGTGGTGGGACCCACCCGGATGATGTCCATGAGTTCGTTCGCGCCGAAGCTTTCGACAAGGTCCGCTAGGTCCTCGACCGCCTTGGGCCGGCCGCAGTTCCATGCGGCGTGAGCAGCGGTCGCCAGCGTCTCGGGCCGCTGGGCGAGCGCCTGGATCTGTTTGGCGAGTTCCTTTGCGGTGAACCTGTCCTGGCGGATCATCCGCGCGCCGCCGGCCTTGACGATCTCGCGCGTGTTGGCCGCCTGGTGGTCGTCGGTGGCGATGGGAAGCGGCACGAGGATCGCCGGCCTGCCGACCGCGGTCAGTTCCGCGATGGTGCTGGCGCCGGCGCGCCCGATGAACAGGTGGGCATCGGCAAGCCGCTCTGCCATGTCCTCGAAGTAGCTGCCCAGTTCGGCCGGAATGTCGTGACTGCGATAGCGCTGGCGCACGGTCTCGAGATCCTCGGCCCGGCACTGCTGGGTAACCTGCAATCGCTGCCGGATAGCGGGCGGAAGCATCGCCAGTCCGTCCGGGACGACCTCGCTGAGCACGCGCGCGCCCTGGCTCCCGCCGGTAACGAGCACGCGCAGGAGGCCGTCTGGAGTGAATGCGGGAAACGGTTCGTCGCGCAGCGAAAGGACCTCGGCGCGCACCGGGTTGCCGACAAGGTGTACCTTGTCCGCGTGCCTGGCATCGAGCCGCGCGACTTCGGGATAGGCGGTGGCGATAGCGTCGACGCGGCCCGCGAAGAAACGGTTGACCCGGCCGAGCACCGCGTTCTGTTCGTGTACGAGCGTGGGGGTGTCGCACGCCATCGCGCCCAGCAGCGCGGGAAAGACGGGGTACCCGCCGAAACCGATCACGGCAGACGGTTCGAAGCTTTCATACAGGCGCATCGACATGCGCCGTCCTTCGACAATCGCGGCAATCGCCGCAGGCCACCTGAGCGGATTGCGGCCCAGTTTCGATGCCGGGATAACGTGCGCCGGCAGGAAATCGGGCTTGCCCGGCAGCGCCGCACCTCGGTCGTCGGTGACGAGCGCGACGTGGTGCCCTCGCTGCGCGAGCTCGGTGGCGAGCGCGAACGCGGGGATGAGGTGCCCCCCGGTGCCCCCGGCGGCAAGAACGTAATGACGGGTCGCGCGGGTCACGCGGACAGCTCCTTCGTGATCAGTGCCTTCAGGCCAGGCGTCTCGCGGTAGAGGAACGGATTGCGCCGCGTCAAAGCGATCAGGAGACCGACCGCGAGGCAGACCGCGATGGTCGACGAGCCGCCATAGCTCACCAGCGGCAGGGTCATGCCCTTGGAAGGGAAAAGCTGCAAATTGACGAGGATGTTGATGAACGCCTGTCCGCCGATCTGGGTTGTCAGCCCCGCCGCCGCGAGCAGCGTGAACAGGTCCTCCTCGTCCGCCAGTCGCACGAGGACGCGAACGACGATCGCGAGGTAGAGCGCGACCACCCCGGCACAGACGAGCAGGCCGAACTCCTCGCCGATGACCGAGAAGATGTAGTCGGTATGCGCTTCGGGCAGGTTCATCTTGCGCACGCCGAGCCACAGTCCGGTGCCGGTCCACCCGCCATTGAGAAGGGTGCGGCTGGCGAGGTCGACCTGGTCGAACGCGGTGCCGCCGCCAAGGAACGCATCGATCCGGTGCCGCGCATTGTCGTAGAGGAAATAGGTCGCCGTCACCCCCGCGACCCCCGCGCCGATCAGCGCTCCTACGCGCTTGAGCGGGATCCCGGCGAGCACGACGATCACGAACCAAACTCCGGCAAAGAGGATCGTGCCGCCGAAATCGGGCTGCATCATCATCAGCGCGGCCACGAGCCCCATCACGCAAGTAACGATCACCAGCACCGGCAGCTGCGGATCGCGCAGCCGCCAACTGACGATCCAGGCGAGCAGGATCGCAAAGCCCGGTTTCAGGAATTCCGACGGCTGGAACCCTGCGATGCCTAGGTTGATCCAGCGCTTCGCTCCGTTGACCTCGCTGCCGATCACCGGGACTAGGACAAGGAACACCAGCATCGCGGCGGCGAGCACGATGCCGACCCGCCGGGCGTTCTCGCGGCTCAATGCCGCGGCTCCGCCCATGAAGATCAGCCCCACCGCCTGCCAACGCAGGTGCGCCCAGTAGAAGTAGAGTTCCGGCAGGTCGATCGAACGCGTCGACAGCCGATGCGCGCTTGCGGGACTGGCGGCGAAGACTGCCGCGGTGCCCACCGCCATCAACAGGAGGACGAGGGCGATGAGCACCCGATCGACCTCGCGCCACCAGATGCGCAGCCGTGCGCCGGTCGAAACCGGGTACCGGTGCCGGGGAGCAGGCGCCGTCGCGCGGGGGATGTAGGGCCGCTCGGTCACTGGCCGGGTTCCGTGCAGCACGGCTCGAGATAGTCGGCGGCGGTCAGCGCCTCGACGAACTGCTTGAAGCGCTCTCCGCGCTGCTCGTAGTCCTTGAACTGATCGAAACTGGCGCAGGCGGGCGACAGCAGCACCACGTCTCCCGGCACCGCCGCCGCGATCGCCGCGCGCAATGCCTCACACATCATCTCGGCACGCACCACCGGCACGCGCGGTGACAACAGTTCCGCAAAGCGCGGCCCCGCCTCTCCGATCGTATAAGCCGCCTTGACGTTGCGGAGATGCGCCTCGCAAGCCCCCAGCCCGTCCTCCTTGGGCAACCCGCCGACGATCCAGTGGATTCGCGGGCCTTCGCCGGCGGCTGGGAACGCGGCAAGTGCGGGCGCGGTGCTGTCGGTGTTGGTCGCCTTGCTGTCGTTGACGAACGCAACCCCGCCATGCTCGGCGATCCTCTCCATCCGATGCGGAAGGCCGCGAAAGGTGGACAGGCCTTCCTCGATCTGGTCCGCCGTCAGGCCGAGACGGGCACAGACCGCCATTGCCGCGCCCGCGTTCTGCGCGTTATGCGGGCCCTGGAGCGAGGGCCAGTTGCGCTGCCCCTCCGCGCTCGCCTCGACGAGAGGGCTGAACCCTGCCGCGCCCCGGCGGATCAGGCCATGCTCCACCAGGGACCAATTCGCGATCGCGAAATGGTCCTCGCCCTGCATCTCGAGCAGGCGGTTCTTGGACGCCGCATAGGCAGCAAAACCGTCGTACCGGTCGAGATGATCGGGGGTGATGTTGAGCAGCACCGCGATGTCGCAATCGAGGCTCTGGGTGAGGTCGATCTGGTAGCTTGAGAGCTCGAGCACGTAGACCCCGCCTTCGGGTAGAGGGTCCTGCGCCAGGATCGGAAGGCCGATGTTGCCGCCCATCGTGGCCGGCACGCCCGCAGTCTCGAGGACGTGGTGAACGAGCGCGGTCGTCGTGCTCTTGCCATTGGTGCCGGTGATCCCGACGACCCTGTGCGGCGGCAGGCTGGCGCGGGCCTGGGCGAACAGTTCGATGTCGCCGATCACCGGCACGCCGAACTGCGGGGCGCGCCTTGCGATCGGGTGGGTGTTGAGCGGCACCCCGGGCGAAACGACAACGCCGTCGTAACCGGTGAGGTCGATCTCGAGCGGATCCGCGAGCAGTACGTTCGCCGGATCGACCTTCGCCCGCGCATTGTCCTGCCGGTCCCACGCGGTCACCCGTGCCCCGCTCGCAACCAGCGCCCCGACCGCCGCCAGCCCGCTGCGCGCGAGGCCGAGGACGGCGTAGCGTTTGCCGACGAAGGCGGGGCTCGTGATCACCGCAGCTTCAGCGTCGCGAGGCCGAGCAGCGCCAGCACGATCGACACGATCCAGAACCGGATGACGACTTTGCTCTCGGACCAGCCCAGCTGTTCGAAATGGTGGTGGATCGGCGCCATGCGGAACACGCGCTTGCCAGTGCGCTTGAACCAGAACACCTGGATGATGACGCTGAGCGCCTCGAACACGAACAGCCCGCCGACCACCGCGAGCACGATCTCGTGGTGGCTGGCGACCGCGATCGCGCCGAGCGCGCCGCCCAGCGCAAGGCTGCCGGTGTCACCCATGAACACCGCCGCGGGCGGCGCGTTGAACCACAGGAAGGCAAGCCCCGCTCCCATGATCGAGGCGCAGAAGATCGCCAGTTCCCCCGCGCCGGGCACGTGGGGGATGCCCAGATAGGCCGAATAATCCGCGCGTCCGGCGAGATAGGCGATGATCGCGAACGCGCCCGCGGCGATGATCACCGGCATCGTCGCCAGCCCGTCGAGCCCGTCGGTCAGATTCACCGCGTTACCCGCGCCGACCATCACCAGTGCAGCGAACAGGAAATAGAACGGCCCGAGCGGAATGCCCTTGCCGACGAGGAATGGCACGTAAAGGAACGTGCTGATCTGGCTGACGATGATGTAGCTGGCGATCCCGGCGACGATGAATTCCATCAGCAGCCGGACCTTGCCCGAGACGCCCTTGTGACTCGCCTTGCGGACCTTGTCGAGATCGTCGAGGAAACCGATCGCGCCGAAACCCACCGTCACCGCGATGCAGGCCCAGACGAACGGGTTCGAAAGGTCCATCCAGATCAGCGAGGCGAGGAGCAGGCTGGTGAGGATCATCAGACCGCCCATCGTGGGCGTGCCGCGCTTGGCGAGATGGGTCTGCGGGCCGTCCTCGCGGATAGGCTGCCCCTTGCCCTGGCGCACGCGCAGCATGTCGATCATGCGCGGACCGATGATCAGGCCGATCGCCAGCGCGGTCATGATCGTCGCGCCGGCGCGGAAGGTCTGGTACCGGACGAGGTTGAACAGTCCCTCGAAACCCATCCACTCGGCGAGCAAGTACAGCATTTGTATCTTCGCCTAACGACCGCGGTCGACGAGGTGCGCCACCAGCCTCCCGAGACCGACCGAATTCGATCCCTTGACCAACACCGCATCGCCACCGGCGAGCCCGAACTCCTCCAGCGCAGCGATTGCTTCGCCGGGTCCATCGCAATGCGCGAACGAGAGGGGAGCGGCAACGGGTCCGCCCCCGCCTTTCCCCAGTTCGCGCGCCAGTGCGCACATCTCGTCGCCCACCAGGACCACGTGATCGACGTGCGCCTCTGCAATCGGCTCGATTAACTGCGCATGCATCGCGGGAGCGAAGTCGCCCAGTTCCTTCATGCTGCCGAGCACGGCGATCCGCCTGGTCGCCGGTGTCTGGCCGAGTTGGCGCAACGTCGCCCGCATCGATGCCGGGTTGGCGTTGTAGCTTTCGTCGATCACCAGCGCGTGACCGCCGGCCACGGCGACGCGGTGGCGCGCGCCGCGACCCTTGAGGCCGCCCATTTCGGCAAGCGCGAGCCCGGCCACCGCGAGGTCGCCGCCCGCTGCCTGCACCGCGGCCATCACCGCCAGCGAGTTCAGGATCCAGTGATCTCCCGGCTCCGCGACCGAGTAGCACAACCGCGTCCCGTCGATGTCCGCGGTGACAAGCGAGCCGCCGTTCGCGGAAGGGATCGCATCGAGCAACCGGGCGTCGGACCCCGGCGCGCGGCCAAAGGTCATCACGCGCGCGCCCGCCTTGCGCGCGTTGTCGCGCAGCTGCTCGTAGTGCGGCGTATCGGTGGGGATGATCGCCAGGCCGCCTGCCACCAGTCCGTTGAATATCTCAGACTTGGCATCGGCGATCGCTTCCATCGATCCCAGATTCTCGATGTGCGCCGGAGCGATGGTGGTGATCACCGCGACGTGCGGGCGGACCTGCGCCGTCAGGCCATCGATTTCGCCGGCGTGGTTCATTCCCATCTCGAACACGCCGAACTTCGCGCGCGAGGGCATCCGGGCAAGGCTGAGCGGAACGCCGACGTGGTTGTTGTAGCTGCGCACGCTGCGGTGCGCCGCGCCGCGGCTGGCACGGTCGAGCGCGGCGAAGATCGCTTCCTTGACCCCGGTCTTGCCGACCGAGCCGGTCACGGCAACCCGGACCGCCTCGGCCCGATCGCGCGCTGCCGCGGCGAGGCGCGCCAGCGCCTCGCCCGTGTCGGATACGAGCACGTGCGGCCAGTCAACCGGCTGGTTGACGAGCGCGGCGGCCGCTCCGCTCGCAATGGCCTTGTCGATGAACCGGTGACCATCGGTCGTCTCGCCTCGGAGCGCGACGAACAGGTCGCCCGAACGCACGTCGCGGCTGTCGATCTCGACCCCGGCGCACTGGAATTCGCCGAACGCGGTCCCCCCGGTAGCCTCGGCGATCTCTTCGGAGGTCCACAGCGCCAGCCGCAGCGCGTCGCGCTTCTGCCTGGGCCACGCACGCAAGGCGGAATGCGCGCTCATCGGGCAGCCCCGCCCTCAGGCCCCGCGGCGGCGGCTTCGCGCGCCACGGTTACGTCGTCGAACGGCAGTACCTTCATGTTCTCTCCCGAGCCGATGATCTGGCCCTGTTCGTGTCCCTTGCCGGCGACAAGGACGATGTCCCCCGCCTGCGCCAGCGCGACCGCCGTGGCGATCGCCGCCCGCCGGTCGCCGATCTCGCGCGCGCCGGTCGCGCCGTCCATCACCTGCCGGCGGATCGCCGCCGGGTCCTCTCCGCGCGGGTTGTCGTCGGTCACGATGACCACGTCGGCGCGCTCGGCTGCGACGCGGCCCATCTCGGCCCGCTTGCCCTGGTCGCGGTCGCCGCCTGCGCCGAACACGACGATCAGCCGCCCGCGCGGGGCATCGCTGACGTGCGGTCGCAGCGCGGCAATCGCCGCCTCGAGCGCGTCGGGCGTATGGGCATAGTCGACGTAGACGGGCGCACCCGCCCGGTTGAGCGCCGCCCGCTCCAGGCGGCCGCGAACGGGTTGCAACCGCGCGAGTCCCTCGAAGGTGGTTGCCGCATCGCCGCCGGTGGCGACCACGAGGCCCGCGGCGACAAGGGCGTTGGCGGCCTGGTAGGCCCCGATCAGGGGCAGGTTCACCCGGCGGGTCACGCCCGCGTGTTCGATCTCGAGTTCCTGGCCGAGACGGCCGGGCGTGCGGGCGACGAGGCGGATGTCCTCCCCCTCGCCGCCCACCGAGAACACGCGCAGCCCCCTCCTCCGCGCGTGCCCCTCGGCGCGTTCGGCCCATCCATCGCCGTCGCGCCAGATAACCGCCGTGCCGCCGTCTGCGACGACCTCGTCGAAAAGCCGCATCTTCGCGGAGAAATAATCGTCCATGCTCGCATGGTAATCGAGGTGGTCGCGGCTGAGGTTGGTGAAGGCCCCTGCGGCAACGTGCAGCCCTTCGTTGCGAAACTGGCTGAGGCCGTGGCTCGACGCTTCGTAGGCAACGTGGGTCACCCCTTCGCGGGAAAGGCCGGTGAGATTCGACAGAAAGGTCACGATGTCAGGCGTGGTCAGCCCGGTCGAAACGCTTTCATCGGGCGTGGTGACGCCCAGCGTGCCGATCGACGCTGCGCTGACCCCCACCATGCGCCAGAGCTGGCGCGTCATCTCGACTGTCGAGGTCTTGCCGTTGGTGCCGGTCACGGCGACCACCGTTGCCGGTACCGGCCGGAAGAAGACCGCCGCGGCGCGCGCGAACATCCGGCGCGGCTCGGGATCGGCTATGTGCAGCGCGCCTTCCACTTTCGCCTCGGGCCGCGCGACGACCGCGACCGCGCCGGCGGCAACCGCGGCGGGGATGAAATCCTCGCCGTTGAACGCCGAGCCCTGGAACGCGCCGAACACCGTGCCGGGCGCAACCTTGCGGTGGTCGATGGCGAACCCCGTCACCGTGCGGTCGGCGGCCGCACCGGGATCGAAACCGGCTTCGGCGGCGATCTTCGCCAGCTTCATTCGCCGCGCCCCTGCGGGACGAGGGGGTCGAGGTCGGTCAGGTCGACGTCTCGCGTCGAATCGGGCGCGATGCCCAGGATCGGACCGATCCGCGGGACCAGCCGCCCGACGATGGGAGCGGCGTTCCACGCCGCGGTGCGCTGGAAACTCGAGGCGACGGTTCCCTTCGGCTCGTCGAGCATGGCGATCACGACGTAGCGCGGACGGTCCATCGGGAATGCGGCGGCGAAGGTCGAGACCAGCGAGCTCTTGCGGTACCCGCCTGCCCCTGGCTTTTCTGCTGAACCGGTCTTGCCGCCCACCCGGAAGCCGGGCGCGTTCGCATTGCGGCCGGTGCCGTAGACCGCGATCATCCGCAGCAGCTGGTTCATCCGCGCCGAAGTGCTCGCCTTGAACACCCGGCGGCCCTTGATCGTCTCGCCCGGGGCCACCTTGCGCATCGTCGCCGGGCGCCAGATGCCCCCGTTGACCATCGCGGCATAGGCGCTCGCGAGGTGCAGCGGAGTGACAGCAATGCCGTGGCCGTAGCCCACCGTCATCGCGCGCAACATCGGCCACTTGCCACTGGCCCACAGGGGAAACCCGCGCGCCGGCAGCTCGATGTGCGGCCGTTCGTTCATGCCGAGGTCGGCCATCGTCTTCTTCAGGCGGTCGGGGCCGAGGTCGCTGACGATGTGCGCCGTGACGACGTTCGACGAGTGGATCAGCATCTCAGGCGTGTTCAGCGAATCGCCCAGCGGATGGCTGTCCCTGATGGTGAAACCTCCGATGGGAAACGGGCGAGCTGAGTAGCGGCGGCCGAAGTCGGTAATCGTGCCCGCGTCGATCGCGGCCGCAACGGTGAGAGGCTTGAAGGTCGAACCCAGTTCGTAGACCTGGTTGGTCACCCGGTTGAACATGTTGTCCACGCCGGCCTGGTCGATGTGGTTGGGATCGAATTCCGGCAGCGATGCGAGCGCGAGGACTTCGCCGGTATCGACGTCGAGGACGATGCCGGCAGAGCCTATCGCGTTCGTGGCGCGCATTCCCCGGGTCAGCTCGTCCTCGAGCGCGCCCTGCACCCGCACGTCAATCGACAGCGGAACCGGCTCGCCCCGCGTGGCGGGATCGCGAAGGTGCTGATCGAGAACCGCCTCCATGCCGACCCGGCCATGGCCGTCGGCCCCGACGTAGCCGAGCACGTGCGCCGCCATCGATCCTTGCGGATAGTGCCGGTCGGTTTCCTGCGGCAGCTCGAGTGCAAGTTCGCCGATCGCCTGAACCCTGTTCGCTTCCTCGGGCAGCACGCGGCGGCGGAGGTAGCCGGGCTTGCCCTTGGCCAGCCGGTCGGCGAGCTCGGTCTCGTCGACATCGGGAAAAATCGCGGCAAGCTCGCGGGCGACCGCGCGCGGCCCCTTCACCAGCGGGCTGCCGTCGCCCAGCGCCTCTGGGTTGTACCACATGGCGAAGGCAGGGAACGCGCGGGCGAGTGGCTCGCCGTTGCGGTCGGTGATCTCGCCCCGGGGCGGGAGCAGCGCCTCCTCGAACGAGGTCACCGGGCGCCCGCTTCCGGTGATACCGAGGTAGCCGATGCGAAGGACCGCCGCGGCGGCGAGCGCGGCGAACGCGGCGGCCACGAGCAATACGCGCAGCCGCGCGGTGGAGAGCGACCGCTGGCGGAGAGTGACAAGCTGGACCCGCCCCGAATGGATCGCGGCGGTGTAGGTCAGCGCATTCACTGGCCAGCCTCGGCAAGAAACGCACCGCCGTTGGTGAGCTTGTCCGCCAGCGAGCGGGTGTCGTCGGACACGGCCCGGACGGGCTTGCCGGTGAGCGGGCTGACCATCGCGGGAAAGTGCGCCGGAGCGGCGTCGTCGGCATGGGCGACGCGGATCGGCGCGGGTGCGGTCGGGAGGCGCGCCTCGCCGAGCCCGGCGAGCTGGCGCTCGCCTTCTAGATACTGCCCCGGCCCCGGCGCCTGATAGCCAAAATCGACCGCGTTCCACTGAGCAAGCTGCTGCTGGCTGGCGCGGGTCTCGAACTCGGTCTCGAGCAGGATCTTCTCGCGCTGGAGCGACAGGATCTTGCGTTCCGCGAGCCGCACCTCGCTGCGTACCGAGTTCACCTTGAATGTGAGCGCGGCAAAGACCGCGCAGCACAGCGCCAGGGTCACGGCCCATCCGATCTGGCGCAGGCGGCTGCCGGCGACCATCACGCGGCCCTCGCGGTTTCGGGTCGCGCCGGGGCCGCGGTGCGGACCGCATGGCGCAGCGTGGCCGAGCGCGCCCGCGGGTTGCGGGCGACCTCGGCTTCGGAGGCGCGGATCCCCTTCGAAACGCGCGCAAACGTGGGCGGCACCACCTCGGCCTGCGGCAGGTGACGCGAGCCACCCTGAACCGCCGAGGCATCGCGGAGAAAGCGCTTGACCAGGCGGTCCTCGAGGCTGTGGAAGCTGACGACCGCAAGCCGGCCACCCTCACCCAGCAGCACCTCCGACGCCGCGAGCGCGGTCTGCAACTCGTCGAGCTCCGCGTTCACGTGGATACGGATCGCCTGGAAGCTGCGGGTCGCCGGGTCCTTCGGAGCGCCGGGGCGATAGCCCAGCGCCTTGCGCACCACGCGGGCAAGGTCCCCGGTGGTCTCCAGCGGACGGGCAGCGACGATCGCCCGGGCGACCCGGCGGCTCTGGCGCTCCTCGCCGTAGGTGTAAAGCACGTCGGCTATGTCGCTCTCGTCCGCCGCGTTCAGGAAATCCGCCGCGCTAAGCCCGTCCTGGCTCATGCGCATGTCGAGCGGACCTTCGGCCGAAAACGCGAACCCGCGCCCCGCCTGGTCGAGCTGCATCGAAGAAACGCCGATATCCATCACGATCCCGTCGACCCGCGCGAGTCCCGACTCGGCGAGCGCGTCGACCATCTCGGAGAAACGCCGCGCGTGGAGAACCAGCCGGGGCGGGTTTTCCGCAGTTTCCGGCCAGCCGCGGCCCGCCGCAATGGCGTCGGGATCGCGATCGAACGCATGAACGATTGCCCCCGCATCGAGCAGTGCACGGGTGTAGCCGCCGGCCCCGAACGTCGCATCGACGATAACGTCGCCCGTATTCGGGGCCAGCGCGGCAATCACCTCGTCTAGCAGGACGGGAACGTGCGGCGCGGTCACTTGCCCTTCCCCTCGGACTGGAACTGCGCGCAGGCGGCCTTCGCGGCAGCCCAAGCGTCATCCATCTTCATCAGTTCGGCGGGATTCCAGATCGTGAAGCTTCGCCCGCCGCCCTGGAAGAACAGCGCATCATCGATGTTCCCCAGCATGCGCAGGTGATCGGGCAGCACGAACCTGCCCGAATCATCGAACGGCACCCGCGCGAAGCCGAACAGCTGCGCGGCGCGCGTATCGCGGTCGAAGTCGGGTCCCGCGCGGTCCTCCTCGCGGTCGAGCTGGGCCTCGAGCTCGTTCTGACGCGAAAGGCCGAAGCCGACCAGGCAGGTGAACCGGGGATGCTTGTCGAGGCACAGGACGCGGCCGTCGCTCGATTCCTTTACCGCGCTGCGGAATAGCGGCGGCAGGACGAAACGACCCTTTTCGCCGAGGGGCGAAAAGGCCTGTCCGCTGTAACCGCCGAAAAGCAATGTTGCCACCCGTCCCCATCCTCGGCCCCGCTCCAAACGCCGGAAGGGCCAACCCCGCAGACACATCTTTCCCGCAGCCGCAAACGCATGCGTCGGCGTCTTGCACCGCATCGACGGCGGTGCAGCGGAAACGGGATGTCCGATGGAACAGTCTATTAACTTTTCCGCGGCCGGGATGGAAGGGAAAAGTGCGGGAAAATGCGGGATAGCGCGGTTAACGGCTGATTTTCGTGTGGATAAAGCCAGCGGATCACCAATGCAGACGGGCACCGCGGTGGCTTCTCGCCGAGAGGATTGCGGTCATTTCCTGTGAACCGATGGGCTATCCCGTGATTTCCCGTGCGCGAACCCGCGCGGTTCAATCGAAGGCGCGAACGACCAGGTGTTTGAGGGTGTCGGCGCTGTCTTCCGCGGCCCGATCCCGGTCGAGCAAGGCGGCATCGGCCACCACTGTCACCGCCCCTGAACCGACCTTGCAGGCCGCGATGAGTCCCCCGGACTCGATCGTGCAGCGCGCGGGAGCGCCCGGCGGCACCGCAGCGAGCGTCCCGGCAAGGTCCACCGTCAGCGCCACGTTGCCGCTTTCGACGATGCGTTCTCCCGCACGCTGGCGTTCGTCGAACCGGAGTTCGAGGCCCCAGCGCTTGAGGATCGGCGACAGCAGCACCATCCCCTGGGGCCGGCGCGGGTCCCCCAGCGCGAAGCGCGAGTGCTCGGTCAGGAACGGGTCGGCGAACAGCAGCAAGCGCCCGCCTCCGCGCACCCATTCGTCGAGCGCGACATTCTCGACCGGCGCGAGCGGACGCGGCTGTGCCATGACCAGCCGGTCGAGGTCCTTGAGTTCGCGTCCGTCGAGCGTGTCGAGCGGGACGAGCCGGTTTTCGCGCTCGAGCGCGCGGCGTGCCCAGTGGTCTTCCGCGGCGCGCTGCCTGAGCGCATCGGCGATGTCGGCACTTTCGGCCCAGTAGATCGGCAGCGAGGTGAACAGGCCGAGCGCGGGCTTGTCGCCTTCGTCGCGCACCGTCGGCAGGACCTGCCCCGCGATGGCGACCCCCAGCAGCGCCGCGAGCAGGCCCGCGGCGGCCAGCCGCGCTCTACTGCCCATCTTCGGGTTCGAGATCGACGGCGGCCGGCGTGCCCGTGGCCTGCGCCGTTTCGGCGGGGAGGTCGGGGACGACCCCGGCGTCGGCGAGCGGATCGTTGGCGGTGGACGCTGGGCTCGGCGCGACGGTCGATGCGGCATCAGGGACCGCGGCCTTGTCACTCTGTTTGGCGCGGTCCTCGATCACGTTCGCGAGCCCGACGATGAGCACGATGCCGAGCAGCAGCGACAGGCCCACCTGCAATCGCTGGACCGCCTGCGCGCGCGTGCCGCCCAGCGGGGTGATCGGAGTGGTCTCGTCATGAACGAGCGTTGGCGGTCGTCCGGCCATCGACCGCAAGGCTAGCCGATGACGCCAACCAGTCAATCTCGGGCGGCTGGAGTGAGCCACCTCAGTTGGATTGCAGCCAGTCGAACACCGGCAGTTTCTTTTCCGCCAGCCATTCGGGCGAATAGAGCGTCGACAGGTAGCGGAAGCCCGTGTCGCACAGGATCGTCGCCACCCGCGCATCCGGCCCAAGCTGCTTGCCGAGCGCAACCGCGCCGGCGACGTTGATCCCCGACGACAGGCCCAGGCACAGCCCCTCTTCGCGCAGCAGGCGGGCGACCCATTCGAGCCCCTCTTCGTCCGACACACGGAACTGGGTGTCGATCGGCGCGCCTTCGAGGTTGCCGGTAATCCGTCCCTGGCCGATACCCTCCGCGACTGAGCTGCCCTCCGACCGCAGTTCGCCGGTGGCGTAGTAGCTGTAGAGCGCCGCCCCGTGCGGGTCGGTGAGCGCGATGGTGATCTTCTCGTCGCGCTCCTTCAGGCCCATCGCCACGCCGGCAAGCGTGCCGCCAGTGCCCACCGCACAGGTGAACCCGTCTATCCTGCCTTCGAGCTGGTCCCAGATCTCCGCCGCGGTCGTCTCGATATGCGCCTTGCGATTGGCGGTGTTGTCGAACTGGTTCGCCCAGATTGCTCCCGGCGTTTCCTCTGCGAGGCGGCGGCTGGTGTGCACGAAATGGTTGCAGTCGGAATACTTCGTGGGCGGCACGAGGACGAGTTCGGCGCCCAGCGCGCGCAGAGTCGCCATCTTCTCGCGGCTCTGGTTGTCGGGCATCACGATGATCGTCCGGTAGCCGAGCGCATTGCCGACCAGCGCCAGGCCGATCCCGGTATTCCCGGCCGTCCCCTCGACGATGGTGCCGCCGGACGCGAGATCGCCCGCTTCTTCCGCATCGCGGACGATCCCCAGCGCCGCGCGATCCTTCACGCTGCCGCCGGGGTTCAGGAATTCGCACTTGCCGAATATGTCGCAGCCCGCCTCGGCGCTGGGACCGGCGAGCCGCACGATCGGGGTATTTCCGATAAGGTCGAGCGCCTGGGCGCGAACTGGGGCAATCATGAGGGCCGAGCTAGGAGCGCGCCCATCGGGCGGCAATGCATTTCCGGTTTGCGGTCTGCTACCCAGCCTTGCCGGGAGGCAGGGGCGTCAGTCCTCCTGGGCGATCGTAACCCTCAGCCCGTCGAGGTCCGCGGTGAACGGGACCTGGCATCCCAGCCGCGAGTTCCCGTCGCGGTGGTCGCTCGATTCAAGGAGGTCGTCCTCGTCCTCGCTCATCGGCGGAAGCCTGTCCGCGAAGGCAGGATCGACGTGGACATGGCAGGTCGCGCAGGAGCAGCACCCGCCGCACAGCGCGAGCAGTTCGTCGAACCCGTTGTCGCGGATCGCCTCCATGACAGTCAGCCCGTCGGCGACATCGACGGCTCTTTCCTCACCGGCGCGGTTGACGACGATCAGCTTGGGCATGGCGTTCGGGGTCCTCGGTTTTGCCCTGTCGGGCGCTCGGGGCGGCTGCTAGGGGCTGGCCGCCTCTTTGGCAAGATTGCCGCCGATATGGAGACCAGCCGGGTGGGCCTTACCGCAAGCCAGATCAGGGACAGCCTCGACGCGATTGCCTCACGCGAGCCGGCGATCGCGCGCGCGCTCGATGCCGCCGGCTATCCCGAACCGCGCATCCGCGAGCGCGGCCACGTGACGCTGCTGCGGGCGATCGTGGGCCAGCAGGTCAGCGTTGCCGCCGCGGCGAGCATGTGGGCAAAGCTCGAGGCGGAAGTTGGAGCCGGGATGGACCCTCACGTCATCCTGTCGCGTGACTTCGACACGCTGCGCGCCTGCGGCCTCTCCCGCCAGAAACAGGGATATGCCCGTTCATTGTGCGAATTGGTCGCGGCAGGAGCGATCGATTTCGACGCGCTTCCCGAGGACGACGAGGAGGCCATCGCCGAGCTGACGAGGGTCAAGGGAATCGGCCGCTGGACCGCCGAGATCTATCTTCTCTTCGCGGAAGGCCGGCCCGACATCTGGCCCGCCGGCGACCTCGCCGTCCAGGCGGGCCTCGGCCGGATCCTCGACCTCGACGAGCGGCCAAGCGAGAAGGAAACCCGCGCGCTCGCCGAAACCTGGCGGCCCCACCGCGGGGCGGCGGCGATCTTCACCTGGCATTGCTACAACAATCCAGCACTTTAGCCTTGCACGAGGCCTCGAACCTGTATTAGCAGGATAAGACAGTCATCGCTTGGGGGAGAAGCGCCGTGGGTTCCATTCGCATTCCGTTCGCCGTCGCAGCTTCGGCGCTGGCGCTGTCCGCCTGTACCACCACTTCCATCGCCGAGGCCCCGATGCCCCCATCCGTCAACGCCGCCGCCGAGGCAGCACCGCTGATCCCGCGCGAAGTTCTTTTCGGCAATCCGACCCGCAGCGCGGGACGCCTTAGCCCTGACGGCAAGTGGCTGAGCTGGCTTGCCCCGCGCGACGGCGTGCTGAACGTATGGATCGCGCCATCGGGCAACCCCGACGCGGCAAGGCCGATGACCGCGGCCACCGAACGGCCGATACGCCAGTACTTCTGGGCGCCCGACAGCCGCAGCCTGCTCTACATCCAGGACAAGGGCGGCGACGAGAACTTCCTCCTTTACGGCATCGACGTCGCGACCGGCGGGGAAACCACCCTCACCCCGTTCGAAAAGACCACCGTGCAGCTGATCGGCAGCTCCACCACGATCAGGGACAAGCTGCTCGTCGGAGTAAACAACCGCGACGCACGCTTTCACGATGTCCACCTGCTCGACCTCGGCACCGGCAAGATGACCGAGGTGCTCCGCAACGACGGAGCCTATGCCGGCTTCCTCGCCGACGATTCGCTCACGCTGCGGATGGCCCTGCGCGCCAATGCAGCGGGCGGCATGGACATGTTTCCGATCGTTGACGGCAAGGTGGCGGACACGCCGTCGGAAAGCACCGCGCTCGAGGATTCGCTGACCACGTCGCCTGCCGGCTACACCGCAGACGGCAAGACCCTGTACTGGATCGACAGCCGCGGGCGGAACACCGCCGCGCTGATCGCCCAGGACACCGCGACTGGCGCGAAGACGGTCATCGCGCAGGATACCAAGGCCGACATCGGCGGCGCGCTGTCGAATCCGAAGACCGGCAAGGTCGAGGCCTATTCGGTCAACTACCTCAAGACCGAATGGACCGCGCTCGATCCGCAGATAAAGGCTTCGCTCGACTGGCTCGACAGCAGGCTCGACGGCCAGTTCTCGGTGACCAGCCGGACTGAGGACGACACCAAGTGGGTCGTCGTCAACGACCCGGTGACAGCGCCGGCCAAGGCATGGCTCTACGACCGCAAGGCAGGGACCCTTGCCGAGTTCTACACCGCGCGGCCCGACCTTGTCGGAATGCCGCTGCAGCCGATGCATCCGCTCGAGGTTCCGGCTCGCGACGGGAAGACGCTGGTCAGCTATCTGACCCTGCCGCCGGGCAGCGACGCCAACATGGACGGCGTGCCCGATGCGCCCGTGCCGATGGTCATGCTCGTCCACGGAGGCCCGTGGGACCGCGACCGGTACGGTTACAATTCCTATCACCAGTGGCTGGCCAACCGCGGCTACGCGGTGATGAGCGTGAACTTCCGCGGCTCCACGGGGCTGGGCAAGGACTTCATCTCCGCCGGCGACCTGCAATGGGGCCGCGCGATGCAGGACGACCTTGACGACGCGATGGACTGGGCGGTCGCCAAGGGCATCGCGCCGCGGGACAAGGTCGCGATCATGGGCGGGAGCTATGGCGGCTATGCCACGCTGGCCGGATTGACCTTCACGCCCGACCGCTGGGCCTGCGGCGTCGACATCGTCGGCCCTTCGAACCTTGAAACGCTGCTCAAGACGATTCCGCCCTACTGGGCGCCCATGATCGAGCAGTTCCACCAGCGGATGGGCAACCCCAATGCGCCCGATGGCCTCGCGATGCTGAAGGAACGCAGCCCGCTCCACAGCGCGGGCAGGATCGTGCGTCCGCTGCTCATCGGCCAGGGCGCCAACGACCCACGCGTCAACCAGGCCGAAAGCGACCAGATCGTCGAGGCGATGAAGGCCAAGGGCATCCCGGTGACCTACGTCCTCTTCCCCGACGAAGGTCACGGGTTCGCGCGGCCGTCGAACAACATCGCGTTCAATGCGGTCGCCGAGAACTTCCTCGCCACCTGTCTTGGCGGGCGGGCCGAGCCGATCGGCGACGCAGTCGCAAAGTCGACCGCGAAAGTGGTCGAAGGCGCCGAGTACGTCCGCGGGCTCACCGACTGAGAACGGTAGCAATCCGCTACTGGTCGCGCTATCGCCCGTAAGGGGGCGCCAGCAGGGCGCTGGTCGGGGAGTGGAAGCGATGAACACGCGCAAGGCGATCTTCATCACCGGCGGCGGGTCGGGGATCGGCCGCGCGATCGCCGAATACTTCGCGGGGCGCGGCTGGTTCGTCGGCCTCGGCGACGTCGACGCGGCGGGCATGCAGGAAACCCAGGCCCGGATCGGCGATGCCGGACACGGCGGCTTCACTTTCGCCCATCGCTTCGACGTGCGGGACCGGGCAGCGTGGGACACCGCGCTCGCCGCGTTCTCGACCGCCGCGGGGGGGCGGATCGACGTGGTTGCCAACAACGCCGGCATACCGCTCGGCGGATCGCTCGACACCAACACGACCGAGGAGATCGAGCGCTGCCTCGACGTCAACCTCAAGGGCGTGATCTTCGGTGCGCAGGCCGCGCTGCCCCATCTCCGCGAGACCGCGCCGGGATCGTGCCTGCTCAACACGGCGAGCGCGGCGGGGATCTATGGCACGTCAGGGGCGAGCGTCTATTCGGCGACCAAGTTCGGCGTGCGCGCGATCACCGAGGCGCTCGACGCCGAATGGGCGGAATTCGGCATCGCGGTGCGCGACCTCATGCCCGGTTTCATCGACACCCCCCTTCTCGAACACAGCCCCAACCAGGCCTCGAACGAATCGATCCGATCCCGCGTGATCGAAGGCGGGCTGGAGATCACCCCGGCGCTGGCGGTCGCGCAGGGGGCGTGGGACGCGGTGCACCGCAACAGGCTGCACACGCTGGTCGGCAAGACACCCCGGCGGCTCGCCTTCGCCTCGCGCTGGATGCCCGGACGGCTCCGCCGGCAGGTCCGCAATTCGACCCGCCCGCTGGGCAAGTAGACGCCGGCGTCAGACCAGCGCGTCCATCGCCTTTGCCATCGCCACGTCGCGCACGCTGAGGCCGCCCGCGTCGTGCGTGGTCAGGGTCACCTCGACGCGGTTGTAGACATTGAACCATTCGGGATGGTGATCCGTCTTTTCGGCGATCAGCGCCGCGCGGATCATGAAGGCGAACGCCTCGCCGAAATCGGCGAACGTGAACGTCCGCTCGATCGCCTTGCCCTCTCGGCAAAGCGACCAGCCGGACAGGTCGGCAAGCGCAGCGCTGCGTTCGTTTTCGGTCAGTTCGGCGATGGCCATCTCTCGTTTCCCTCGCTTGTCGGCCCGGCGGCCATGGCCTAACGCGGCCGGCGATGGAAGGGGCCCGTCTCGCGTCACACGATCTTGCCTGCCGGCGCGGGGATCGCCTGCTGTTCGCGGGGCTGTCGTTCGCGCTTGGACCCGGCGAAGCGCTGCAGGTTGCAGGCGCCAACGGTACGGGCAAATCAAGCCTGTTGCGCATTCTCGCCGGCCTGTTGCGTCCGTTCGCGGGGTCGGTGGAGACCGCTGGTCCGGTCGCGCTGCTCGACGGCAACCTGCCGCTCGACGAGTACTTGCCGCTCGGCGCCGCGCTCGCGTTCTGGCAGCGTATCGACGGCGGCCCCGTTATCCCCGATCCGGGGCTGGCCACGCTCGACGAGGTGCCCGTCCGCTTCCTGTCGACCGGCCAGCGCAAGCGTGCGGCCCTGCGGCAGTCGAACCCGCGGGCGGGCGGCATCTGGCTGCTCGACGAGCCTCTGAACGGGCTCGACGCCGATGCGGCGCGCCAGCTCGAGACGCGCGTGGCGGACCATTGCGCCCGTGGCGGGATCGCGGTGATCGCCTCGCACCAACCGATCGCCGTCCCGCGCCTCGGCAGGGTCGATCTGGCGGATTTTCCCGCATGATCGCGGCGCTGCTCCGCCGGGACCTGGGCCTGCTTTTCGGCTTCGGCGGATCGAGTGGGCTCGGCGGGCCGTGGCTGCCGGTGCTGTTCTTCGTCGCGGTGGCGGTCCTGTTTCCGTTCGCCGTCGGACCCGACGCGCCGCTCCTGGCGCGGACCGGCGGCGGAGTGCTGTGGATCGCCGCCCTCCTCGCCGCGATCCTGCCGATCGACCGGCTCGTCGCGCCCGATCTGGAAGCAGGCTTCTTCGACCAGTTCGCGTTGCGCGGCATATCGGAGGAACTGGTGCTGGCCGTACGGCTTCTCGCTCACTGGCTGAGCTTCGGCCCGCTGCTTCTGATCGCCGCCCTCCCCGCGAGCGCGCTGCTGGGCCTGCCGGGCGAAACGACCCGCACGCTGCTGCTAGGCCTGTTGGCGGGCACTCCCGGTCTCGCCGCTATCGGCCTTACCATCTCCGCCCTCACCGCCACCCTGCGCGGCGGCGCGGCATTGGGCGGGCTGTTGCTGATCCCGCTAGCGGTGCCGGTGCTGATCTTCGGCGCGGGCGCACTGGCAAACCCCGACGGCGCGGGACTCGCGCTGTGCGCGGCGATCAGCCTGGCGCTGTGCGCTATCGCGCCCTTCGCTGCAGGGGCGGCAGTACGGGCCGCGCGGGAAACCTAGGCGTAGGGCGGCTTGTCGCGCCCGGTCGGGCTCAGGGTGAAGATCTCGTTGCCGTTCTCGGTGATGCCGATCGAGTGTTCGAACTGCGCGGAAAGGCTCTTGTCGCGGGTCACCGCGGTCCAGCCGTCGTTGAGCAGCTTCACCCAAGGGCGGCCGAGATTGATCATCGGTTCGATGGTCATGAACATGCCGGGGCGCAGTTCGGGGCCGGTGCCGGCTTTCGCGGCGTGGACCACCTCGGGCGCGTCGTGGAACAGGCGGCCAAGGCCGTGGCCGCAGAACTCGCGCACCACGCCGTAGCGGTGCTTTTCGGCATGCGCCTGGATCGCCGCGCCGATATCGCCGAGGCGCGCCCCGGGCTTGGCCTGCTCGATTCCGATCATCAGGCATTCGTGGGTGACCTCGACCAGCCGCTTCGCCTTCAGCGGCACGTCGCCGACAAGGTACATCCGGCTGGTGTCGCCGTGCCAGCCGTCGAGCAGCGGGGTCACGTCGATGTTGACGATGTCGCCGTCCTTGAGCGCCTTGTCGCCCGGGATGCCGTGGCACACGACATGGTTCACGGAGATGCAGCACGAGTGAGTGTAGCCGCGATACCCGAGTGTCGCGGGCACCGCCCCGCCGTCGAGCGTCATCTGCCGCACGACGTCGTCGAGTTCGCCGGTGGTCACCCCTGGCTGCACCATCGGCGCCAGCGCATCGAGGATCTCGGCAGCCAGCCGCCCGGCCTTGCGCATGCCCTCGAACCCGGCGGGCCCGTGAAGCTTGATCGTGCCGTCGCGCACGACGGTCTCGGTCCCGGTTACGGTCTGGTATTCGGTCATGCGGCGCACATAGGCGCTGGAACGCGAAAAGTCACCGCTTGGCGCTGAACGCCGGGCGGTAGGCAGGCTTCACGGCCTCGAGCATGGCGGCAGTCATCGGAAAGTCGAGCTCGTACTCCCCCTCGGCATACGAGCCGGCCACATACGGCCCGTACCATGCAGTGATCCGGTCGAAGGTCTTTCCGTTGGAGGATCCCACAAGCACCGTTGCCTGATCGACCCCGGGGCAGGGTTCGAACCCGCTGTCCGCCCCTTCTTTGATCGGCTCCATGCCCTTCCTTACCCGAGCCGCATTCAGCGCCTTGCACAATGCAGGCCCGATCGCCGAACCGAGCGCGGCGGGAGAGCGGAACAGGTCGATCCCGTCGAGCGCATTTCCGGCCTTCCGGTCCCACACGAGCGATTCCATTCCGTATATCCCGTGCGCGCCGCCGGTATAGGTCGAGAACAGGTTCGATAGGCTGAGATAGCCGGGCAAGTCGGCGACAACTTCGTATCTGGCTTCCAGGGAGTAGTTGCGGCACGACACTGCCTCTTTGGGGCACTCGGCGTAGGAGGCTTCCCAGTCGCCTTTCGTGTCGGCCAGCTGCCTGTCGAGTTTATCGTGGAGCAACGCCGCAAGGTTCGGCTCGACCGCCGCCTGTTTTGGCCAGGCGTATGAGAATTCGAGTTTCCCGCCCGCGGGCTCGGCAAAGGTCCTCGCGAAGGCGAATTCGGTGCCGCTCGCTGTTGCCTTCGCCTCGCCGCCAGCCGTGGCAGCGCCCGCATCGGCGCTCACGCCGGTCTTTTCGGCCACCTCTTCGGGCGAGGAACAGGCGGCGAGCATCGCGATGGCGAAAGGGGCGAACCAGCGGTCGGGCATTGGAATTCTCCGCGCAGGCATTAGGTGATCTCGCCTATGAGCAAAGCTACCGACCTTATCCAGCCCGATCGCGGACAGAAGGCCGTGCCCATCCACCTCGTCAACAAGGACGGGTTTGCCGACTGGGCGAAAGCGCTGACCAGGGGCCAGCGTGCCGCGCTGGAGGCGCAGAAGTTCGACGGCAGCGGGTATCAGGTCGGCATCGTGCCCGACGGCGACGACTGGTTCGCGGTCGGCGGGGTGGCCGACCCGGAAAGCCTGTCGAGCTGGTGCATGGCCAAGCTCGCCGAGGCGCTGCCCGAGGGCACCTACCGCCGCGCGAACGGCGAGCCCGGTCCCGCGCTGTTCGGCTGGCAGACCGCGCAATACCGCTTCACCCGATACAAGGACGATGACACGTCGGCGGGCGCCCGCGTGCTCCTGACCAGGGATGCCAAGGCGGTCGAGCCTGCCGTCGCCGAAGCCACGGCCGCCCGCAAGGTCATGGACCTCGTCAACACCCCTGCCGAGGACATGGGCCCGGCCGCCCTCGAAGCCGAGGTGGAGGCACTCGCAAAGGCGCACAAGGCCAGGGTCGCAGTGACCAAGGGCGAGACGCTCGAGCGCGAGTTCCCGATGGTCCATGCAGTCGGCCGCGCCGCCGCGCGCGAGCACGCGCCGCGGCTCATCCACCTGACGTGGGGCGGCGAGAAAGACCCGGTCCTCGCAATCGTCGGCAAGGGCGTCTGCTTCGATTCAGGGGGCCTCGACATCAAGGGCGCGACCGGCATGGCCCTGATGAAGAAGGACATGGGCGGCGCCGCGCACGCGATCGCGCTCGCCGGCCTGATCATGGGCGCGGGGCTCAAGGTGCGGCTGCACCTGCTGGTTCCGGCGGTCGAGAATGCGATCTCGGGCAATTCCTTCCGCCCGGGCGACGTGCTCGCCAGCCGCAAGGGAGTGACCGTGGAGATCGGCAACACCGACGCCGAGGGCCGCCTGATTCTCGGCGACGCGCTGACCCGCGCGAGCGAGGAAAAACCCGACCTTATCATCGACTTCGCCACCCTCACCGGCGCGGCGCGTGTGGCGCTCGGCCCTGACCTGCCCGCGCTGATGGCCCGCCGCGACGAGACGGCGCAAGCACTGATCGATGCCGGCAAGGCCCACGACGACGAACCATGGCGACTACCCCTTCCCGACGCCTACAACGAATATCTCAAGTCCGACATCGCCGACACCAATAACGCGGCGACGAACGGCTATGCCGGGGCGAGCGTGGCGGGCCTGTTCCTCGACAAGTTTGTCGAGAAGGACCTCGACTGGGCGCACTTCGATACGTTCGCCTGGCGCCCCGCGGCGAAGCCCGGCCGGCCAAAGGGAGGCGCGGCGCTTGGCCTGCGCGCGGCGTGGCACATGCTGCAGGCCCGCTACGGCTGAAACTTGCCGTCAACGCGCGGGCGCTATAAGCGCGCCGGGCGCAACCCTGGGGCAAGCCGAAGAAAACGTGATCGACGCCGCCGAATATCCGCTGCCGCAAGGCCAACTGTCGCTGTCCGGTCCGGTCGCCCGGCCGGCGGTGGGCACCGTCGCGATCCGCGGGGACCTCGCGCACATCGCGCTCGCCGACCGCTATCTCTGCGCGCACTACGTCGTGCCGCAGGTGCGCACGATCGGCGAAGCCGGCGCCAACCTGCTGTCCCATCCGCGCGACGGGTCGGACCCGGTCACGCGGCTCGATCCGGGCACGCGGTTCGAAGCGCTCGACTACTCGGGTCCGTGGTGCTGGGGTTGCCTCGGTCCGGAGGGGCCGTCGGGCTATCTCCGCCTCGACGAACTCGTATCCGAAGGCTGACCGCGTGGCGCTGGGCGTCTTCATCGACGGCGCGGTGGGCACCACCGGTCTCGAGATCGCCGACCGGCTGTCGGGCCGGGACGAGTTCGGGCTGATCATGCTCGACGAGGCGCGCCGGAAGGACGCCGGCGCCCGGCGCGAGGCCCTGAACGAGGCTGACTTCGCGATCCTCTGCCTTCCCGACGATGCCGCGCGCGAAGCTGTCGGGATGATCGATCCGGCCAGCGGCACGCGCGTGATCGACGCATCCACCGCGCACCGGACCGCGCCGGGATGGACTTACGGCCTTCCCGAGGTCGTCGGTCGCGACGCAGTGGCGGGCGCGGACCGGGTGTCCAACCCCGGCTGCTATTCGACCGGCTTCATCGCCCTCCTCGCACCGCTTGTTCGGGCCGGCCTCCTTCCCGATGACTGGCCCTACACCTGCAACGCTGTCTCGGGCTACTCGGGCGGAGGCAAGAGCCTGATCGCCCAGTTCGAAGAAGATGGCGACATCGCCTGGCGCGGCTATGCGCTCGCACTCGGGCACAAGCACGTGCCCGAGATGCAGGCGCTCTGCGGGCTCACGATCGCTCCGCTGTTCGCCCCCGCGGTGGTCCCCGCGCACCGCGGCATGGTGGTCGAGATTCCCCTCCCTCTTGCCGTCATTGGCGGGGCAGCCTCGCCCGATGCGCTGCGGGCCGCGCTTGCCGAATTCTACGCCGGAAGCCGCGTCGTGCGCATGGGCAATGCCCCGGTCGGCGGCGAACTCCTCCTGCGCGGCTCGCGCGAGCCGTCCGACGCGATGGAGCTTCACGTTTTCGCCTCGTCCGACGGATCGCAGGCGCGGCTCGTCGCGGTGCTCGACAACCTTGGCAAGGGGGCGAGCGGGGCCGCGGTCCAGTCGCTCAATCTCATGGCCGGCCTCGCCGAAACCATCGGACTGCGCCTGCCCAATTAATGGGCATTATATACTTGACAAAGCAGGGGCCAAGCGGCAATATCATCGGGTAAGGAAGCCCGACGATGAACCTCTTTGACCCTCGCTATCAGAACGAAGATGCCGCCCGCGAGCATCTGGAAAGCATCATGTGGCCCGATGGTCCCGTGTGCCCGCATTGCGAGTCCGCCAACGCCACCCGCTTGCCGCCCCAGAAGGGCCGCAAGACCAAGGCGCATCCCGAAGGCATGATCCGCAAGGGCGTCATTCAGTGCAACGCCTGTCGCCAGCAATACACCGTCACGGTGGGCACCGTGTTCGAGTCCTCCAAGGTGCCGCTCAACAAGTGGCTCTACGTGAACCACGTCCTCTGTTCGTCCAAGAAGGGCACCAGCGCCCACCAGATCGCCCGCAACATCGGCGTGTCCTACAAGACCGCCTGGTTCATGATGCACCGCATTCGCGAGGCCATGAAGGCGGTCGATACCGGTCCGCTCGGCGGCTTCGGCAAGTTCGTCGAGGCCGATGAGACCTACGTTGGCGGCAAGGTGTCCAACCGCAACAATCGCCAACAGAAGCGTTTCGTCGAGAAGCGCCGTTCGGCCCTAGACAACAAGCAGCCTGTCGTCGCCCTCGTCGAGCGCGGCGGCAAAGTCCGTTCCTTCCACGTTGCCAAGGTGACTGGCGAAACACTGCGTTCGGTCCTCGTGACCAACGTTGACCGCTTCAGCTATCTCATGACCGACGAACACAAGGGTTACGTCAAGGTTGGCACCGAGTTCGGCAAGCATGGCGTAGTCGCCCACTCGCTCAAGGAATACGGTCGCGGCGCTGTCCACACCAACACCGTCGAAGGCTTCTTCAGCCTCCTGAAGCGCGGTATCGTCGGCACCTACCACCATGTCAGCGAGCGCCACCTGCACCGCTACACCAGCGAGTTCGACTTCCGTTACAACACCCGCAAGCTGAACGACTTCGAGCGCGCCGATACCAACCTGCTTGGGGCCATCGGCAAGCGCCTCACCTATCGGCGGACTGGTCTTAGCGCCGCCTAAGAAGGTGAAGCCGTTTCGCCGCATTGGCGAACGTCGAAAGCGCTACCTGCGCTAGCTGGCCCTATCTCGGATTGTGATCTTCGGCCTATTTTGGGCCTTGCCAACAGCAGCGCGATAGACGCCCGACACGGGCGCGAGAAAGAGCGTCACAGCCTCACGGGCCTGCGTCTTGATGTATCTCTTGTCGATCGTGAACGAGCCGGTTTTAGCGCCTCGCCCGAGCGAACGTCCGGTCTTGCTCATTGCTCGGTCAACTCTCTCCAAAGGCCTCTTACCAACTTGAGAACTTCGCTCACCAAAAACAAGCCAAAACAAAATGCGTCGGTCCAAAAGAGCCCCCACTCCAACCAGTGCAAGCCGCCAATCAACCACTCTGGCGCAACAGCCCAAGTCTCTATCCACTTTACGAGAGCCGCTAAGCCCACTGCGATGAGCATAACCGCCGTGAAGGCCAGCGCCCCTACGATAACTTGCACCGCAAAGTCAGTAACGGGCTTTAAGGCCCTTGGAATCTCTATCGCCATTAAGTCCCCCGCGTGAGCACTAGCGGGATAACAAGCAGAAGGCGACTCGACTCAAGAACGGAACGGGTGAATTATCGGCGACGGGTATCGCCCAAGAAATCGCTGAGCCTTTGACGACAGGAGGCGCAGGCGGCGTCTTCGGGCGAGCGGCCCAACCGCTCGGTTCAGTCAAAGGACAATCCAATGGCAAAAACCAAGCTTATCGGCAGGAGCGCCATCACTGGTCGCTTTAAGCCGGTTGCAGCCGCACGGCGACAGAGCGCAACCTCTGTAGTCGAGCGTGTGAAGGTGACGAAGAAGAAGGGCCGCTAAACTCTAGCTTCTTCGATCACGGGGAGCCGCAGGGGCCTTAGAATCCCTGCGGCTCTTTGCGTCAACGGGTTTGTGCGGTTTCGGCGGTGTCTTCAGCA
This sequence comes from Tsuneonella sediminis, assembly GCF_051912845.1. Taxonomy (NCBI): domain Bacteria; kingdom Pseudomonadati; phylum Pseudomonadota; class Alphaproteobacteria; order Sphingomonadales; family Erythrobacteraceae; genus Tsuneonella; species Tsuneonella sediminis. The sequence continues at coordinate 917,122 of NZ_JBNCBU010000001.1, forward strand.
TCTGCCGGAGAACCGCGTCCTCTCTCTTTTGATCGGTGTCAGTCATGGATGAGTCAGCCTTTGACAGCACATTCTTTCAGGCCAGACTAAAGGTCAATCGGGCCAACCGCCACATTAGCGAGGCGCAGGAGTGGTTCGCTGCCCATGTCGGCAGCGACTTCTACGACATCGTCGACAATCGAGACCCTGAAACCGGGCGGCAAACGATTTGCGCCCAGGCGGAAGGTATCCCCGCCCATATGGTGCTTGCAATCGGCGATGCGTTTCACTGCCTCAGTTCCGCACTCGATTACGTCATGTCGGGCTTGATGAGGGCGAAGACGGGCAACTCGGGCCGCATACACTTCCCCGCCGATGAAACCAGGAAGGGACTGCGTAAGTCCTTCATGCCGCCCAAACCCACCAAATCCGCGCCAGCGAACCGACGAGTAATGAAGGCGTTCCCCCTGATAGCCCTCGAAATATTGACCGTCATACAGCCTTACAAGGGAGGGAAATTTGGCCTTTGGGAGATCCGCAAGGCCGACAACATCGACAAACACAACCTCATCATGCCGACGATCACCATCACTGAAATCCGCGGCCTGCGAATGGTTGATAAGGTGCACAACAATGTGTTCGAGCCCGGCCTGATTCAAGTTGGCCCCGGCGGGCGTATGAACTTGATGGGCTACCTCAACCCCGGCGGCACCTTGGAATTCGAGGACAAGGGACATGCGACCGCGAGCATAAGCTTCCCCGATGGATTGGAAGTCTTTGCAGGAAAACCGGTCTTCCCAACGCTGCTGGAGTGCTCGCAACTCGTCGCGGAAACCCTCGACCGGATCGAGGCGGTCGCGCGCCGCTACCTCTAAGTTCCGGTCGAAAGCCACTCTCTCTGCCCAATAATGGGCAACTGCACCACGTTGACATCGTAGAGGCCGAATCAAACCGTTTCAGCCCTGCTTTGTCAAGTATACAATTGCCCAATTAATGGGCAACTGCTGCATTGCGAGTGGGCAGCGCTTCTGGCGCGCTTTGCAAAATTGCCTTGCCGCCCCGGTCGAAGGGCGATTTCTGTCGCCAACCTGCCTTCCAACGGCCTTTTCGATGCCCTAGGCGGCATGAGGTGCCTTGGCACGATTCTTGAACATCGGGCGCGAGTTGGGCAATCGGAAGCCGGCCTGCTTTCCCGGGCGCGCGAACGGTGCCATCCGGATGCGCAAGACCGAACGCAATGTGGGGGTCACGTGAAAAAGATCGAAGCGATCATCAAGCCGTTCAAGCTGGACGAGGTGAAGGAGGCCCTGCACGAGGTCGGCGTTTCCGGCATTACCGTCACCGAGGCGAAGGGTTTCGGCCGCCAGAAAGGCCATACCGAGCTTTACCGCGGGGCCGAGTACGTCGTCGACTTCCTGCCCAAGGTGAAACTCGAGGTCGTCGTCGCCGACGACCAGGCCGAGCGCGTGGTCGAGGCGATCGCGGGTGCCGCGCAAACGGGGCGCATCGGGGACGGCAAGATCTTCGTCTCCACCATCGATTCGGCGCTGCGAATTCGCACGGGCGAAAAGGACGACGCCGCCATCTGAACCTCCGCGGCCGGGCGCGCCAGGGCCCCCGCCGCAGCCAACCCCCGCCCGTCACCGTTCGGGCAACCCAAGAGGAAATGACATGTCGAAAGCAAAGGACGTCCTCAAGCAGATCGAAGAGAACGAGGTCGAGTGGGTCGACCTGCGTTTCACCGATCCCAAGGGCAAGTGGCAGCACCTGACGATGGTATCGAGCGTTCTGGGCGAGGACGAGCTCGAGGACGGGCTGATGTTCGACGGTTCGTCGATCGCCGGCTGGAAGGTGATCAACGAAAGCGACATGATCCTCAAGCCTGACCTCGACGCGGTCTACATGGACCCGTTCAGCGCGAGCCCGATGATGATCGTCTTCTGCGACATCGTCGAACCCTCGACCGGCGAGTGGTATGCCCGCGACCCGCGCTCGACCGCCAAACGCGCCGAGAACTTCCTCAAATCTACCGGCATCGGCGACACCGTCTACGTCGGCCCCGAAGCCGAGTTCTTCATGTTCGACGACGTCCGCTTCGAGGACGGCTACGCGGCGAGCGGCTTCCGCATCGACGACATCGAGCTGCCGACCAACACGGGCCGCGACTACGAGGCGGGCAACCTTGCCCACCGTCCGCGCGCCAAGGGCGGCTACTTCCCGGTGGCCCCGGTCGACAGCGCGGTCGACATCCGCGGCGAGATGGTCACCACGATGCTCGAGATGGGCCTGCCGTGCGACAAGCACCACCACGAGGTCGCCGCCGCACAGCACGAACTCGGCCTCACCTTCGGCAAGCTGGTCGAGACGGCGGACCGGATGCAGATCTACAAGTACGTGGTGCACCAGGTCGCCCATGCGTACGGCAAGACCGCGACGTTCATGCCCAAGCCGATCAAGGACGATAACGGCTCGGGCATGCATACCCACATGTCGATCTGGGACGGCGGCAAGCCGCTGTTCGCCGGCAACGGCTATGCCGGCCTGTCGGACATGTGCCTGTACTTCATCGGCGGCGTCATCAAGCACGCCAAGGCGCTGAACGCCTTCACCAACCCGACCACCAACAGCTACAAGCGGCTGGTCCCCGGATTCGAGGCGCCGGTGCTGCTGGCGTATTCGGCGCGCAACCGCTCGGCCTCGTGCCGGATCCCCTACGGCGCGGGCGAGAAGGCCAAGCGCGTGGAATTCCGCTTCCCCGACGCGATGGCGAACCCGTACCTTGCCTACGCCGCGCTGCTGATGGCCGGCCTCGACGGGATCCAGAACAAGATTCACCCCGGCGACGCGATGGACAAGAATCTCTACGACCTGCCGCCAGCCGAACTCGCCGAGGTTCCGACCGTGTGCGGTTCCCTGCGCGAGGCGCTCGAAAGCCTCGATGCGGACCACGAGTTCCTGCTCAAGGGCGACGTCTTCACCAAGGACCAGATCGACGCCTACATCGAACTGAAGTGGGACGAGGTCAGCCGCTGGGAGACCACGCCGAGCTCGGTCGAATACGACATGTACTTCAGCGCCTGACACGCGCGCTGGCCGGCACGAGGGGGCGTCCGGGAGACCGGGCGCCCCTTTTTCGCGTCCCGAACCGGAAATCATTTTCCTACAGCGTCTTTTCACGCCTAGTTCCCGCGCCTCGGTTTTCATGGCAGCGCGGGGCGAACCATGCGGCGCAAGGGTATTTTCGACGCGGTCCGGTCAATGCTCGGGCGCGGCTTCACGCGCGCCGAGGTCAACGCTCTTGACCGCGCTATCGACGATGCGATCGGGGTCGCAGGAATTCCCCCGCAGGACTGTGTGACAGGTGTGACAACCCTGGTCTCCGGGCGCACCATCGGCCCGCGCGGAATCGCGCTTATCCAGCGATTCGAAGGCCTCGCAAAGAAGCGGTCCGACGGGCGGGTGGAAGCCTACCCCGATCCCGGCACCGGCGGGCACCCGTGGACGATCGGCTGGGGCGCGACCGGGCCGGACATCGGCCCCGGGACGGTCTGGACACGCGCCCAGTGCGACGCGCGCCTCGCTGCCGACCTCGTCCGTTATGCCGCCGAAGTCAGCAAGGCGATCGGCGAGGCGCCGACAAGCGAGGCGCAGTTCGACGCTCTCGTCAGCTTTCATTACAATACCGGCGCGATAAGCCGGGCGACGCTGACCCGGCGCCATGTCGCTGGCGACTTTGCCGGCGCACGGCACGAGTTCGGACGCTGGAACCGCGCGGGCGGCCGGGTCCTGCGGGGCCTCTCCCGAAGGCGCGAGGCGGAAGCGCGGCTCTACTCGCAAGGGTGACTTCCGGTTTTTTCCCTTTCATTCAGCCGGATGCAGACCGTTGTCGGATGTTCATGGAACCGCCGTGTGCACCCGCCGTTCAGCGGGCAAAGGAGATGCACAATGCGCAAGTTTCTGATGAGCGCGGCGGCTATCGCGCTCACCGCGACCGGTGCCCTCGCCGATCCGGGCAACGGCAAGGGTCACGGTGCCGACAAGGGCGGCGCAAACGCCGTCATGGAAGCCCATGGCAACGGTCACGGCAAGGCCGACAAGCCCGGGAATTCCGACAGGGGCCCGGCCCTGAAGGCCGCCGCAAAGGACGATCGCGGACCCGGTCCAAACGCCGATAGGGCCGATAAGGGACCCCCGGTGAAGGGAAACAGGGAAGACCGCTGGGAGCGCCCGGACAGGAGCGAGCGAGTCAAGGCGACCGAGCGGCGCGCCGACCGTGACTATCGTTCGAAGGACGATCGCGACTATCGCCGCGACGGCTACCGCGAGGTGCGGACGATCACGTTCGGCGATCGCGATCGCTATGGTTACATCGAAGGGTGCCCCCCGGGACTCGCCAAGAAGAACAACGGGTGCATGCCTCCGGGTCTCGCCAAGAAGCAAGACGGTTGGGACGACCGGTTCTACCAGCCCTCGTTTTTCGGCTACCGGGCGCCGGGCGACGGCCGCTATTATTACGATGACGGCTATCTTTTCCGGACCGGTTCGAACGGATCGATCCTGGGATATATCCCGCTGCTGGGCGGCGCCCTTTCGGTCGGCAATCCGTGGCCGAGCTACTATCAGCCGGTTTCGGTCCCCGATTACTATGTCGACTATTTCAACCTCGGGTCCGCCGACAGCTATCGATACGCAGACAACGTGCTGTACCGCGTCGACCCGCAGACCTCCGCGATCACCTCGATCGCGGCGCTACTGACCGGCGACCAGTTCGCCGTCGGACAGCCGATGCCGTCGGGCTACGACGTGTATAACGTGCCCTACGCCTACCGCGACCGGTACTACGACACGCCCGACAGCTATTACCGCTATGCGGACGGGTACGTGTACCAGGTCGATCCGACCACGCAGCTCATTCAGGCTGCCATCCAGCTGCTGACATGAGGGTCATGACCATGCCGATGATGAAACCGATCGCGGCCGCCGCCGCACTCGCGGTCCTTTCCCCGCTCACCGCGTGTTCGCAGTCCGATGCTCCGGCTGCTACTGACGGCGCCGCCGAGCCGTCCGCCAACCGCACTCTCGCGGCAACGATCGGGGGCGCCTCGGATCTGACGACGCTGTCGGGTGCCCTGACGGAAGCGGGCCTTGCCGACGTATTCGACGGGCCGGGCAGTTACACGATCCTCGCGCCGGAAGACGGCGCCTTCGGGTCGCTCGAAGGCGGGCCGGAAGCGATGGCGGACGACGCCCGGCGCGCCGAACTGGTGGCGGTGCTGCGCGGGCATATCCTGCCCGGACACCTCACGCCCGACGCGATCCGCAAGGCGATCGACGACCGCAAGGGTCCGGTCACGATGACCACGCTCGACGACGGGGAAGTGACCTTTTCGAAATCGGGCAACGCGATCACCGTGACCCGCGCGGGCGGCGCCAAGGCGACCATCGAAGGCCAGGCACTCGTTGCCAGCAATGGTGTCGTGCTGAAGGTGGATCAGCTGCTCAAGAGGCCCGGCGGCTCGCCCTCGGCCTGAACGGTCCGCTATAACGGGAGCGTCCTGCGGGCCAATGCCCGCCGGGCGCCCCGAAAAGCATGCTCAGTAATCCCGGCTGACCTCGGCGACGATCGATTCGCGACCGATTGTCGAAATGCTGCCGAGGATCGACAGCCAGCTGGTGATCCGGAACTCCGCCTGTGTCGCGCTGTATCCGCGCCCGTCGGTAATGATCTCGACGTAGAAACGCCGGCCGATGTTCTTGCCGAGCGCGATCGAGGTTGCCTGGCCGAGTGCCGGGTCCGCGCTGACGATCCGCAAGCGGTCGAGCCCGATTGCCGAACGCAGCTTGTTGATCGGGTCCATTCCGCCGCCGCCCCTGAGCGAGGCGAGCGCCGAGCCCAGCTGGAGGACGTCGGTTGCCGACAGCTCGGTGATCGAGCCCCCGAACAGCAGCCGGGCGAGGATCTCCTCTTCGGGCAGCGAGGGGGTCGACTGGAAGGTGATTTCTGGCTGCAGGGCGCTCCCCTGCACCTTCACTTCCACGTCGATGCCTTGCGACCGGCTCTCGGCGACGATGTCGAGCCGGGGATCCACCGGCACGTTCTCGTCAAACCGGATGACCCCTCGCGTAAGCTCGAATCGCGTTCCGGCGAAGGTGTAGTCGCCGCGGATCATCCGCGCCTCGCCCCCGATGCGCGGATCGTCGGTGGTCCCGCGAACGCGCACGTTCGCACCCCACTCGCTGTCGAGTCCCATGCCATCGACATCGACCCGGCTCGGCGCACGCGCGTCGATGAGATAACGCCATGGCCGCGTGGCTGCTGGGCTCGGCCGGACGTCATAGGGCAGGTTGATTTCGCGGGTCCTGATCTGCGGCAGCCGCACATCCGCGGCGGCGGTGCCGAGACGCCAGCTCGCGCGGTCCACCATGACCCTGCCGGCAATCGTGCCGCCAATGCCATCCGATACGATCCGCAACGGTCCGGTGACGGTCGCGCTCAGGCCTTGCGCATCGAGCAGGCGGGCATCGCGAGCGGCGATGCGTATGTCGAGCTGCGGTCCCCTGACGCCGAGGTCCTCGAGCGTGATCACTCCGCTCCCGCTAACGCTGCCCCCGTTCGGGGAGGTGCCGGCGAACCGGGTGAGCCTCAGTCGGGAGCCCGAAAAAGTGCCCCGCGCCTTGACGTTGGTCAGGTCGGTGCCGGACAGGCTCGACCGCAATCGCAGGTTCTCGCTCGCCACGACCCCCCGCACCCGAGGCGCGGCGAGTGACCCGGTGACGTCGGCAGCGACCGAGAGGGGTCCGGTCAGGTCGAAGGCATCGACGGCGGCAAGCCGCCAGAGCGCGTCGGCGGGACCCCGGTAGCGCAACTGGGCAAACAGGTCGCCTGCCCGCAGCCGGTCGAACAGAGTCCCGTCGCGCGGCAGGCCCGCGACACGGCCCTGGAGCCGCCCGCGCCGCTGGCCGCCCTCGTCCATCACCGCGCGGGTCTCCAGCCGCTCGGGCGACAGCCGCATCACCAGCGCCAGGTCCATCGGGCGAGAGGTAAGCACCAGACCCGATCGGGTCAGATCATCGATCTTGATCCGCGCCTCGCCCGTCAGGGGCGCGCCGCCGCCACTCGCGAAGTCGACGACGCCCGAAATCCTGCCACCCAGGCCGAGCTCGGTGAAGATGTCGACCACCGAGAGCGGCATGCCGGCCATCTGGAGCGTCAGCGCTGTGCGTCCGCCACCCAGCTCGCCCGATCCGATCAGCGATCCGCCCGCGAAGTTCACCTGGGTGGGCTCGAGCCGCCAGCCGCCGTCCGGCTGCTTGAGCAGGACCGCCCGGCGCGGCATCGTTATCGACCGCCCTGCAAACTCGCCCCGCGCGGCGATCGCAACCTGCTCGGGCGCGACGTTGGCATTGAGCTGCATCGCAAATCGGCTTCCGCGCCTGCCGGCGACCGAGGCGGTGACGGTTCCCTCCCCGTTGCGAAGGTCGGCCCGGGCGGCAAGCCGCCCGATGAACAGGCTCCCGTAGGTGATTCCCTGGGCATAGACACTGCCGCCGATCGTGCTGTTGCCATCGGCCAGCAGGCCATTTGCCTCGATGTCGGCGCGGCCGATCGACAGCGGCGTCGCGCCGGCGAACCGCGCTTCGCGCGCGGCAAGCTTCACGTCGAATGCCTGCCCCCCGGCCCGGGGCGCCAGTGCGATCGTGCCATCGAGCCCCCCGCCCGACACTGCCAACGTGCCGGCGGCCCCGCCGTCCGCGAGAGCAAGGTTACCGGTGACCGAAGTTTTCCAGATGTCGAGCCGGCGGATCGCCAGTCGCGTGGGGCCGCCCGATGGCGCCAGGAGATCGATCTGGCCGTCGAACGGCCCCAGCAGCGAATCGCCCCGCGTCTCGATGCCGAAGCCGTCATCGGTCGGTACCACTGCGACCCGTACGTCCTTGAGCCCCGCTGCGGGCAGCGGGTCGGCGAATACCAGCACAGCTTCCGGGCCGCGCGAGGTGTAGGCGCCCTCGACCGTGAAGGGACCGTAGTCGGCGTGACGGCCCCGCCCTGCCACGCTGGTCCGACCGGGCCGGATCATCCCGTCGAGGAACAGGTCGAGCTTGGCCGAATCGATCCGCACCCCCCGGAAATCGAACGGCCGGTTCCCGCCCGTCGCGATCCCCCCGCTGAAGGCGATGGATGGACCGGCAAGGTTCGCGAGCGTTTCGTTGGTCACCTGTGGGATGCGGCCGCGAAAATCCGCCCTCAGCGTCCACGGCGAAGCGCCGAAGGTGGCAACGATTGTGGCGCCGCCGTTGAGCGTGCCGATGTTCTCGAGCGCCAGCCCGTTGGCGGTGACCGGCCCCGAAACTCGGTAGTTGCCACTTGCGGTGTCGCCCGCAAGCGCCAGTTGCGCGCTTGCGCCAGGAAACGCGAGCGCGAGGCGGTCCGAAGTAAGCCGGCCGCCCGCATACACGATGGTCCCGCGCACCGATCCGTCGACCAGCCTGGGGTCTATCTGCGCGGAACCGGTGACGATGCGCGCGATCGAGGCATCGACCGGCAACGTCCAGCGCGTGCCGTCAAAGGTCGCCGTCCCCTTCTGTGCCACCCCGCTGACTTCGGTCGTACCGCTGGCGAACCGCGCCACCGTCAGCCGGTGATCGATAGCCAGGTCGCGGAACGGGCCATCAAGCGTGGCGGCGATCCGCGCCCCCTCGATCCGCGTACCGGGTCCCAGCAACGCCGGGTTCCTGACCCGCGCATTGACGGCGAGCGACTCGACCGCGTTCTCTCCGAGGTCGAGGGCGCCGGTCGCGGTGCCCGCGATGCCGCCTGCGACCATGCGCACAGTGCCGTCGAACACGCTGTCGCGAAGCGTCCCGGTCGCCTTGTACGAAACCGTCTCCCCCGCCGCGCCGCGCAGCAGGCCCGGCGCGATCGCCGCCTGCGGCCGGGCCTGCCCGACCAGCGTGTAGTCGCCGCCCCTGTTCGCCACCCGGAAGGCGGCGAAGTTTTCGCCGTCGCGCAGCACCTGCCCGACGCCGTTCCACCGGCTCCAGCTACCGTCACCGTAGACCCGGGCGACATAGCCTGCCTCAGCCCCGATCAAGCCGGCGATCACGCCCCCCTTTGGAGCCCGGTAGTCGAGATCGATATCGAACCTGTCCCCGTCGGGTTCCGCATCGACGAGCGCGCGTATGCGATCGAATTCGCCCAGGCGGCCGTTCGCGTCCAGGAGCACCCGCCCGTCGCGGATGTCGGCCCTTGCCAGCAGGTTGACCTCGTGCGCCTCGGACCCGACAAGTCCCTTCGCAATCGTGAGGTCGTCGATCTTCAGCCGGTCGATCCGGATATCGAAATTGGGAAGGACAGGCGCGTCCGGATCGCCGGGGTTGAGTTCGGGCAGCCGGAACAGCGTCCCGCGGTGCGTGGTCAGCTCGCGCACGTCGAGCCCGCGCGTGAACCAGCTCAGCGGGCGCCAGTCGAGTTCGACGATCGGGACGCTCAGGAAAGGTCCCTTCGGATCGGAGAGCGTGACATCGTGCAGCGTCGCCTTGCCGTAGAGATCACCCTCGATCCGGCCGATGCTGATCCCGAGACCCGACGCGGGCGCGACCTTGGCTATCCGGTCGGTCACCCACCGCTGCCCGATGGGGCTGTTGAGCAAAGCCACCGCGGCGACGACCAGCAGCACCAGAGCCGCAAGGCTGCCCCCCACCCACTTCGCGGTCTTCCGCGCCCATCTGGCAGGGGTGCTCCCGGTCCTTGCCGGCCGGTCCGGCTCGGCCGATGGGGAGTCCGTGGTTTTCGGCTCGCTCATCAAAATGCCTGCCCCAGCGACACGTAGACCGCGATCCGGCTATCCCCCGGAGCGGGATTGATGGGGGTCGCAACGTCGAGCCGGAGCGGTCCGAAGCCGGTATCGTAGCGAACGCCGATGCCGGCTCCGAAGCGGACGGTATCGAAATCGGGCGTGACCGATTGGCTCACCGATCCTGCGTCGAGGAAAGGTACGACCGACAGCGCACCGTCGAAATACCTGGTGCCGATCCGCGCCTCGATCGCGCCTTCGACGAGGCTGCGGCCGCCGGTCGGGTTCCCGTTCGCGTCGCGCGGCCCGATCGCCTGGAAGCCATACCCGCGCACCGATCCGCCGCCGCCGCTGTAGAGCCGCCGCGACGGGGCAATGTCGGCGAGCGCGGCGCCCGGTATGGCCCCGAACCGGACGCGCCCGGCGGCAACCACCCGCTCGCTCACCTGGCGATAGGCCGACGCGTCGATCTGGCTGCGCAGATAGAAGCTCTGGGTCGCATTGCTCCGCGACACCTCCGGCGAGAGCCGGCCGCCCAGTCGGAAACCGTTCTTGGGATCGAGCAGGCTGTCGGTCGTGTCGACCTGCGCATAAACCGGCAGCGCGCCGATGAAATACGTCCGCCGGGGTTGCACCACGCCGCCGATCGGGGCGGGCCGCTCGCCCGTCGCCACGGCCTCGAATCCGACGCTCCAGGCGAGCGGTTTCTGAAACAGCAGCGTCGACAGCCGTTCGTAGGTCCCCACGAACGAGACCGTGCGCGCGTCGTAGGCCTGGCTGGAAATCGTCGAGGCGAAGGCGTCGAGGGTAAGCACCTTGTCCCGTCCGCCGAAGTTGTTCTTGCGAAAGGTCACGCCCGCCAGTTGCTGCTGGGTTCCGGCGATACCGCGCAGCCGCAGCATACCCTCGGGCGGGAACAGGTTGCGATGTTCCCAGCTTGCCTCGACGCGGAAGCCCTCCCCGGTACCGTATCCGATGGCGCCGGCGATCGTGCGGAGCTTGGCCGGCGTGATCTCGACGTCGAGCGCGACTTCACCCGGTTGGCCGCCGGCCGGGTCGCTCACCTTGCGCCGGCTCACGGTCACCGACGATACCAATCCCGTCGAGACGATCGCGCGGCGCAGGTCGTACTCGAGCGACCGCTGGTAGATGTCGCCCGGGTCGAACCGGGCGATGGTGGCGAGGTGGCGGCCCGATAGGAAGTCGGGCAGGTTCGAATTGACCTCGCCGAACACGAACTTGCCGCCCGGCGCGACCTTCATCGTCAGGTCGCCTTCCTGCCGCGCATGGTCGACCAGCAGTTCGGGCTCGTCGATCGCGGCGAACGGATAACCCATCTCGCCCAGCGCGCGATCGAGGTCGAACTGTTCGGCGATTATTGAATCGCTCGACAGCGGATCACCCGACCGGATTTCGAACACCCGGCGCAGTGCTTCGCCGTCAGTTGCGGCGGCGAGGTCGCCCAGGTCGATCGCACCGAAGCGATAGCGCGCGCCGGGAATCAGGTCGAAACGCACCCGCGGCCGGTTCGCCGCATTTTCTTCTCCCGGCAGGGCCGCGCCCACCGTGCGGATGACCTGCGCGTCGTAATAGCCGTAGACCCGCAGCATCGTTGCCAGCAGTTCCTCGTCCGCCTTGGCCCGCGCGGCGAGCTGGGCGATGTTGTCCTCGTCCGAATCGAGTTCGGCGATGGTCGAGAGCTGCCCGAAACGTTCGGCGAACTCCGCGCGCTGGGGGAACGCGGCGTCGTCCGGCGGAAAGGCCAGGACCAGCTCCGCGGTGATCCGCACGATCTCGGCGTCGGCAAGGCCGGTCTGCTCCCGGTCCCGTTCGTCCACGTCCGCAAACTGGATCGAATCATCGGGCTCCAGGTCGGCCAGCGCCGGAAGCTCGAGGTCGTCGGGCCAGGGAAGGTCGATCGGCGGCACCTCGGCGAGCGGGGAGTCGGGATCCGGTTCTGCCAATGCGGCGACCGCGGCATCCTCGTCGGGATCGGCCGGGGCGCCTTGCGCCGCCCATCGTTCGGGGTCGGCGACCGCCGAATCGGGGATCAGTTCCTCGAGAGACGAAGGCGTACGGCGGTCCTGCGCCGCAGCCCCGACCGGGACTGCCGCCAGAACCGCGCCGGTCAGCGCGACTACGGCCTGGCTAGTCGTCCTGAGCAAACTGCGGAAGCGAGGCGTCCTTGGCGGGGCTGGCGGTTTCGCGGACCCGGGAGCGGGGTGCCATGGCAGCCGCGACGAGAGCCTCGTGTCGTTCGCGATCGAGGCGTTGCCATCCGTCGCGTCCGAGCAGTTCGATCGGCCGGTAGCGGATCTTGTACTGCATCCGTTCGGACCCTTCGACCCAGTAGCCGAGGTAGACGAAACCGAGGCCGTCTGCCTCCGCCCGCCGGATGTGGTCGAGGATGATGTAGTTGCCAAGACCCGTGCGCGCCTCATGTTCCGGGTCGTAGAACGAATAGATCATCGACAACCCGTCGCCCTGGCGATCGGTGAGGCACGCGCCGACAAGACGACCCGGCATCAGCCCATCGGCAGGCTCCCTGTATTCAATGACATAGCTGGAGACCGGCGTGTGTTCCACCATGTCCGCGTAATCGATCTCGTCCATCGCGGCCATGCCGCCGCCGGGGTGGCGGACGCCGAGGTACTTGCGCAGGAGGTCGAACTGTTCGCCGGTCGCCCACGGGCGACATTCGGTCGCCATGAGGTCGGAGTTGCGCTTGATATTGCGTTTCTGCGTGCTCGACGGGACGAAATCGCGCACGGGAACCCGTACCGATACGCAGGCCTGGCAATCGAGACAGCTCGGCCGATAGGCCACGGTCTGGCTGCGCCGGAACCCGATCCGACCCAGCGCTTCGTTGAGTTGGTCGGCATGAGGACCCTTGAGCTCGGTAAAGACCTTCCGCTCGCTGCGGCCCGGCAGGTACGGACACGGCGCCGGGCTCGTCACGAAGAAACGGGGAAAACGGACAGGAGCCGTCACGGTCTTGCGCTGGTCCTCTCTCTCGGCGCCGCGGGGGTGCGGCCAAGCTCGGTGTAACCTATGCCCGCTCGAAGGCGGCGGTAAAACACCTTTAACCATCTATCACGGTTAACGGAAACCTAGTTTGCACAGTTGCGGCAAGGTTGCCAACCGCCCGGCCCGGTTGTCAGTTGAGTTCCACCTGGCTCACCGAATAGCCCTTGTCGCGCAGGGCGGCGACCAGCGCGTCGATCTGCTCCCGGTCGCGGGCCTCGCACTCGATGTCGGTTATGAGGCCCTTGGCCGGCAGGGTGGTGAAGATGCGCTGGTGATAGATCTCGATGATGTTGACCGAGTGCGCGTCGAATTCGCGCATCACCTTGTACAGCGCGCCGGGGCGGTCCTGCAGCGTGATCCTGAGCCGTGCCAGCCGGCCCGAACGGGCAAGATCGCGCAACAGGACATTTGCGAGCAGGCGGGTATCGATGTTGCCTCCGCACAGCACGAGGCCGAGCTTGCGGCCGCGGAAACGTTCGGGATGAGCCAGAACCGCGGCAAGCCCGGCGGCCCCCGCCCCCTCGACCACGGTCTTCTCGATCTGCAACAGAAGGCTGACCGCGCGCTCGAGCGCCTCCTCCTCGACCAGCAGGATATCGTCGACCCTCTCGGCGATCACGCTGGCGGTGAATTCGCCCGGGTCCTTGACCGCGATGCCTTCGGCAAGCGTGTCGCCGCCGCATTTCACGGGGCGCCCGCTGATCCGGCCGTACATCGAAGGGTAGAGCGCTGCTTCCACGCCAACCACTTCGATTGGCGGCTCGTGCGCCTTCGCGACCGTCGAGACGCCGGAAATGAGCCCGCCGCCGCCGATCGGCACGACCAGGCAGTCGATGTCGGGCGCATCCTCGAGCATCTCGAGCGCAACCGTGCCAGCGCCTGCGGCAACGTGCGGATCGTCGAACGGATGCACAAAAGTAAGGTCGCGCTCCTTCCCGAGCAGGCGCGCGTGGGCGTAGGCCTCGTCGAACGTTTCGCCCTCGAGCACCACGTTGCCGCCGACGCTCTCGGTCTGCATGATCTTCACAGACGGGGTGGTGCGCGGCATCACGATCGTCACCGGCACGCCGAGCCGCGTTCCGTGATAGCTCAATCCCTGCGAATGGTTGCCCGCCGACGCCGCGATCACGCCGCGACTGTGCTGTTCGTCGGTCAACTGGAGCAGCGCGTTGAGCGCTCCGCGCTCTTTGTAGGCGGCTGTGAACTGCTGATTCTCGAACTTGAGCCAGATATCGGCGCCGGCGATCTGCGAGAGAGTGATCGACCGCAGCGTCGGGGTGCGCACGACCGCGCCGTGTATCCGGCGGGCCGCGGCGCGCACGTCGTCGATCGTCAGCGGCAGAGCCGCGCTCGCGGGCTCGATCAGGGTGGTCGCTCGGGTCATCTCGAGCGTGCCCTAGGGCAAATGACGCAGCGGGGAAACACGCGCGTTGTGCATTTGCTTCACGGGCGAATTTGCCTAACCGTTCTGCATGATGACACGCTCACTCCTCCTATCGCTCGCGGCCCTTTCGCTGGCCGCGCCCGCGGCCGCGGACACCCTGGTAGACAACGTCGACGGCATATCGGTCGACCGGACAGGCAAGGTCACCCGCTTCACCGGCATCTGGATCGACGACGACGGCCGCGTGAAGGAGCTTTTGCAGCGCAAGGACAAGCGTCCGCAGCGCACCGACTTTGCGGTCGACGGCAAGGGTGCGGTGGTGATTCCGGGGCTTGTCGATTCGCACGCCCACATCATGGGAATCGGCTTCGGCGCGCTCACGCTGGACCTGTCGAAGACGAAATCGCTGGCCGAGGCGCAGGCCGCGATCCGCGCTTATGCGGCCGAGTATCCCGAACGGAAATGGATCGTCGGCCGGGGATGGAACCAGGAGACCTGGGGTCTCGGCCGCTTTCCCACCGCGACCGAACTCGACGCGGCGGTAAGCGACCGGCCCGTCCTGCTCGAAAGAGTGGACGGCCACGCGCAGTGGGCGAACACACTGGCCCTGAAGGCGGCGGGCATCGATTCGGCGACCGCCGACCCGGCTGGCGGGCGGATCGAGCGCGTGCCCGGTTCGCGCGCGCCGGCGGGCGTCTTCGTCGACAACGCCGCCGACCTCGTGGCGAAGGCGGTCCCCGCGCCGCGCCCCGACGACTGGGACCTGGCCCTTGCCAAGGCACAGGAAATCCTGATCGCCAACGGCGTCACCGCCGCCGCCGACATGGGCACGACGATAGAAGCGTGGCAGGCGATGCGGCGCGCCGGCGATGCAGGCTGGTTGCAGGTGCGCCTGATGGCCTACGCCGCCGGGGTCGAAAACATGGAACTCATCGGCGGGCCCGGGCCTACCCCGTGGCTCTACGACGACAGGCTGCGGCTCAACGGGGTCAAGCTCTATGTCGACGGTGCGCTCGGCTCGCGCGGGGCGTGGCTCAAGGCTCCTTATGCCGACGATCCGAAGAACACCGGACTGCCGCTGGTCAACGGCGCACAACTGCGCAACTTCATGAGCCGGGCCGCACTCGACAAGTTCCAGGTTGCCGCGCACGCGATCGGAGACCGGGCGAATGCCGAGGTGCTCGACGCGATCGAGGAACTGGCGCCAACCTATACGGGCGACCGCCGTTGGCGGATAGAGCACGCGCAGGTCGTCGATCCGGTGGACATTTCCCGTTTCGGCAAGTTGGGCGTGATCGCCTCCATGCAACCGGTACACCAGACGTCGGACCGGCTGATGGCCGAAGCGCGGCTCGGGCCTGACCGGCTGGCGGGTGCCTACGCCTGGCGAAGCATCGCGGCGGGGGGCGCCCCGCTGGCATTCGGGACCGACGCTCCGGTCGAATCGTCGGACCCGTTCGCAAGCCTGGCAGCCGCGATCAGCAGGACCGGGCCGGACGGGCAGCCGTTCGGGGGCTGGTTCCCCGCCGAAGCGATGAGTCGGGAAACCGCGCTGGCAGCGTACACGGCAAGCGGCGCGTGGGCGGGGTTCGGCGAAGGACGGTTCGGCGAACTCAAGCCGGGCCTCCGGGCCGATTTCGTCGTACTTGACCGCGATCCCCTGCTGGTTTCTCCCGAAGACCTGCGTGCTACGCGGGTGCTCCAGACCTGGGTTGGCGGCGAACGGGTTTACGAGGCTCCTCGCGCTGCGCCCGCGCATTCGGCGGGGCGCTAACCGGATCTTAACCCTTGGCGTTGCAAGTCGCCCCCCTAGTTGCTGATACGTTTGGATAAATTCGTTCGTCGGGCGCCGGAACCTCTCACCGGGCAACGCGTTGGTGGGGGGCTGGGGCAAGCGGCCCCGGCGCGTGCATCTGCCGAAAGGCAGGCGTTTTGGTTTATGGGGATCACTCGCCTTAAGTTTTGCTGATTTCCGCCGAAAAACCGGGTTGCCTCCTAACTTTGGTTGGCTTAGGGCGGCGGGGAAGAGATTGAAGAATGCCGATCTTCGAGGAGAATATAATATGACGTTCCGCAAGCTTGCCGCCGCAGCGGCTGCTCTTTCGCTCACTGCAGCGCCCATGGTCGCCCAGGCTGCGCCCCAGCGGGTCGCCGCTCCGGCTGACGAAGCCAGCGAGATGGGTGGCTCGACCTGGATTCTCGCGATCCTGGCGTTTGCCGCGATCATCGCCGCGGTCATCATCGCCGCCGGCAACGACGACGATCCGGTCAGCCCGTAAGCTGCTGCCAGTCGTTAGAACGAGAACGGGGCCTTAGGGCCCCGTTTTTTTTGGTCGGAAGGATGGTCATACCGGGATCGAGCGGGATTGCGCAGCTCTCCCATTCGCGCCACGGGATGCTCAGTGGACACAGCACCGGTTCAATTCGATGTCGGCGCGTTCGTCGAACGGGCACTGGCACGGGCGCATCCAGGCTGGCTGGGCCTGCGCTACAATTCGCATGGCGCCGACTGGTGCGAACTCGAGTTGCCGTGGCGCGCCGACCTCGTGGGCGACGAGGGTCGGCCGGTCCTTGCCTCGGGCCCTATAATAAGTCTGTTCGACATGGCCGCGGGCATGGCGATCTGGGTCGCCTCGGGCGAATTCCGCCCGATCGCGACACTCGACCTCAGGGTCGATTACCTGCGGCCGAGCCGCGACCGCGCGCCGGTTCGTGCGCGCGTGACCTGCTACCGGCGCACGCGCACCGCCGCGTTCATCAGGGGGCAGGCGCACGACGGGGACCCGCTCGATCTGGTGGCGGAGGCGACCGGCGTGTTCATGATGCTCGATCCGGCTCGGTCGATGATGCCCGCATGACCGCATACCTCACCGCCTACGCGCGATCTCTGGGCGTGACCGTGGCCGAAACGGAGCCCGGCGTTCCCCCTCTGCTTTCGCTTCCCTTTGCCCACGAGCTCGAGGGACGGCCGGGCGCATGGCACGGCGGGGCGATCGCAGGATTGCTGGAAACCGCCGGATATGCGGCGCTGAGGAGCGCGCTTGCGGCCCGTGGCCGTGCGCCATTGCTCAAGCCCATCAACGTCACGGTCCAGTACCTGTCGGCGGGCCGCCCCCGGGGAAGTCATGCGCGCGGCCGGATCGTCCGCCTGGGCCGGCGAAACGCCAACCTTTCGGTAGAGGCGTGGCAGGACGATCCTTGCCGCCCGATCGCAACTGCCGTGATGAACGTCCTGATGGTCGAGCCTGGTTCCGCAGGCTGACGACTAGGGCGGCGGCGAGGCGGGCTGGGCCTCCTGCGGCGGACGGGCCGGCTGCGCTCCCGGTTCGATACGCACCCCGTCGCGGCCGAACCGCATGTCGATCGGGACGCCATCGACGTCGGTCGAGACGGTCACACCCTCCCCGCCAATCCGGACGCGCGAGCCGCGCTCGTCGAGCGGGAATTGCGCCTCGGGCAGCAGCGCCGGGTCCGGCACGTCCATCGGCTCGACCGGACCGCCTGGATCGTCCTGCACGTCCGGGGCGGGCGCAGGCCGGCTGGCCCCACGACCCAGCGCCTGGACCATGAAGTCGCGCCAGATCCGCGCCGGCAGGCTGCCCCCGCTGATCCCGCCAAGCGGGCTGTTGTCGTCGTTCCCGATCCACACTCCGACGACGAGGTCGCCAGCGTATCCGACGAAGAGCGCGTCGCGGTATTCCTGGCTCGTGCCGGTCTTCCCGTAGTTCGGGACCGAGAGGACCGCCGCCCGCCCCGTGCCCCGGTTAATCGCGGCGCGAAGCAGCTGCTCGATCTGCGCGTGGGTCCGGCCGGACAACCTTTCATGCCGCGTCCAGTCCCACGCTCGTGCCAGCCAGCCCTTCTCCGGCTCGGCGAAAGCCCGTGGCCGGATGGGAAACTCGTTCGCGGCAACCCCCGCATAGGCGGCGGTCAATTCGAGCAAAGTCATCGTCGACGTGCCCAGCGCCAGGCTTGGGTCACCCTGCGCGAGAGGGGACGTCACCCCCAGATCGCGCGCGGTGGCGATGACCTTTTCGCTGCCGACGGTCTGCAGCAGGCGAACCGCCGCAACATTGCTCGACCGAGCGAACGCGTCCTCGAGCGTAATGCTGTCGGAATACCGGCCACCGGCGTTCTTCGGCCGGTACGAGCCTGTCTCGAAGGGCCGGTTGTCGATTCGATCCTGCGGGTCCATCCCTTCGCGCAAAGCGGCAAGCCAGACGAACAGCTTGAAGGTCGAACCCGGTTGGCGCCGGGCCTGGGTCGCGCGGTTGAACGGCGACTCGGCATAGTCCTTGCCACCGATCATCGCGACGACCTCGCCGTTGGGACGCATTGCCACGAGCGCGACCTGCGCCTTGCCCGGCACCCGCGACGTCACTCGCCGGGCGATGGCCTGCAGACGGGAATCGAGCGTCGTGGTCAGCGTCTGCCCACCGTACCCCGCCTCGGCCAGCCGGCGGCCCTCGGGAAGCGCCCAGTCCGCGAAGTAGGTTCCGGTCGGCAGGCTCGGAGCGGGCCGCACGTCCAGTCCGGGGGGACGCATCGCCTCCGCCTCAGCCGGGGTGAGGTAGCCCGCAGCAACCATCGCGCTCTTTACCAGATCCATGCGCTTGACCGCGCGATCGTAGTGCCGGGTCGGGGCCAGCCGCGACGGCGCCTGGACGAGCCCTGCCAGCATCGCGGCCTGCTCGGGCTTCAGCCGTTCAGGCTGCCGGTAGAAATAATGAAGGCTGGCAGCGCGCAGCCCATAGACGTTATCGCCGAAATAGGCGTTCGACAGGTACCGGGCGAGGATCTCGTCCTTGGACAGCCATGCCTCGAGCCAGAACGCGATGAGCATTTCGCGCGCCTTGCGGGTAAGGGTCTGCTCGGGCGTGAGGAAGGTGAACTTGGCGAGCTGCTGGGTGATCGTCGACCCTCCGCCCACCCCGGTGAACAGCGCGCGTGCGATACCGCGCGGATCGATCCCCCAATGGTCGTAGAACCGGCGGTCCTCGATCGCGAGAAACGCCTCGACGACGTGATCGGGTAGCTTGTCGACCGCGACGGGCTCGTCGATCACCGCCCCGTTCCGGGCGATGGGCGTCCCGTCGCTGGCAAGCAGCGTCAGCTGCGGGGGAGCAATCGGTTCGAGCGACTTGGAGAGCGGCGCGGTCACCGCCAGCCATGCAACCAGCAGGATGAACAGGCCGATCAGCGCGGCAAATCCGCGGACGATCCACCAGCGCTTGCGACGCCCGAACCAAGTCGATCGTGGCGCGGGTTCCGCATCGCCGAGCCGGCGGTCCCAGTCCTCGAACCGTTCGGCCACCGGTGGCGCCCCGCCATAAGCCTCGTGCAGCGCGAAATATCCCCCGCGGGGAGCGGATTCGTCGCCGGTTCGGGATCGTCCCCAGAGGTCGCGCAACGCCATCTCAGCTGTATTAGCAGGTCAACACAGCGATGAACAGGCCGCCGTTCCTGCAGGCAATCCGGGCCGGGCCGCTCAGTTCCGGCCGACCACGCTCTCGGGCAGGTCGACGCCGAATACCCGCTGGTAGTATTCGGCCACCAGCACCCGCTCGGCCTCGTCGCACTTGTTGAGGAAGGTCAGGCGGAAGGCAAAGCCCACATCGCCAAAGATCGCGGCGTTCTGCGCCCAGGTGATGACCGTGCGAGGGCTCATCACGGTCGAGATATCGCCGCCGATGAACCCCTGTCGGGTCAGATCGGCAACCTTGACCATGTCGGCCACGACCTTCGGGTCGGCTTCGGGAGCCTTGGACCTGACGATCTCCTGTTCGGTTTCGGCCGGCAGGTAGTTGAGCGCGACGACCATGGACCAGCGGTCCATCTGGCCCTGGTTGATCGCCTGGGTGCCGTGATAGAGACCGCTGGTATCGCCAAGACCCACGGTGTTCGCGGTCGCGAACAGGCGGAAGTGCGGGTCGGGGCGGATTACGCGGTTCTGGTCGAGCAGGGTCAGTTTGCCCTGCTGCTCGAGCACGCGCTGGATCACGAACATCACGTCGGGTCGTCCGGCGTCGTATTCGTCGAACACGAGCGCGACCGGGTGCTGGAGCGCCCACGGCAGCAGCCCTTCGCGAAACTCGGTGACCTGCAACCCGTCGCGCAGGACGATCGCGTCGCGCCCGACGAGATCGATGCGGCTGATGTGCGCATCGAGGTTGATCCGGATGCACGGCCAGTTGAGCCGCGCGGCGACCTGCTCGATGTGGGTCGACTTGCCGGTGCCGTGGTACCCTTGCACCATCACCCGACGGTCGAACGCGAAGCCGGCAAGGATCGCGATCGTCGTGTCCGGGTCGAACACGTAGCTTTCGTCGATGTCGGGCACCCGCGGATCGGCCTTGGAAAAGGCCGGCACCTGCCAGTCCACGTCGACCCCGAAAACGTCCCGCGCGCTGACTGTGGTGTCGGGAGCGGCAAGGACTGTCCGCTTGGCGGTATCGAGGGCGTCGGTCATGTCGTTCATCGTGCCGGGCGGCCTATACGCGCGCACGCGGGGTCGCAACGGTATTTCCGCTTGCAGTGGCCGAAGTTGCCATGCCTACCTCAAGGTAGGGAACCCGCTTGACCCTGTGGAAAAAAACCTACTATCAGGTAGAACCATGAAAACCTCACGCGACGAGCTGCTCGATATCGGCGAGGAACTCGTCTGCTTTCAGGGATTTGGCGGATTCAGTTACGGCGCGCTCGCGGACCGTGCCGGGATCCGCAAGGCTTCGATCCACCACCACTTTTCCACCAAGGCGGACTTCGGTCGCGCGCTGATCCAACGCCGTGCGAAACGCCTTCGCCGGGAATTCGAAGCGCTGCAGGACGATAGACGGCGGGGCTGCGCGCTCCTGCGCGGCCTGATCCAGGCTCGCCGCCACTCGTGCCGGGACGGCGAGGCGGTCGACCTGGTGACGGCGATGTCGGCCGACCCGGCGGTCATCGACGGCGCGGCACGCGCCGCGCTCGTCGACGCGCGGCAAACGCTCGCCCGGCACATCGCCCACGCGCTCCAGGCGGGCAGGCGCGACCGCACGATCGTCGTCGCTGGCGATATCGACGAGGAAGCGCGGTCGGTTCTCGCCCAGATCGAGGGCGCCGAGATCGCTGCGCGTGCAAGCCGCGAAATTGCCGCGTTCGACCGCGCCCTCGCGACGCTCGACCGGCGGATGTCCGCCTACTGACGTCGACGCGGCGTTGCGCTAGGAAGCGAGCGATGCCGCGGTCCCCTCTCGAACTCGTCCGGCGCCGCCTCGTCGGCAAGGTGCGCGGGGTATTCAACGATGTCGCGTCCGGCCAGCGCCCGGTCGAGGTCAGCGACGAGGCCCTGTTCGAGCGCGATTCCCCGATCCGGATGGTGCATTCGGGCGTGGTCTCGATGATGGTCGGCGGCATCCGCTCGCTGCTCCTGCAGATGCTTCATCCCCATGCCTTGCAAGGCGTCCTCGACCACTCGGATTTTCGCGCCGACATGCACGGCCGCCTTCGGCGCACGGCGCGATTCATTGCGCAGACGACGTTCGCCCACCGCGACGAAGCCATGGCGGCGATCGAGCGGGTCAACCGGATACACGCGCAAGTTGCCGGCTTGCTGCCGGGCGGTGTCCCCTATGCCGCGACGAACCCGCGCACGCTCGCCTGGGTCCACGTGGCGGAAGCGACGAGCTTTCTTGGCGCCTATCTCGCCTATGTCCGGCCGGACATGCCCGCTGCCGATCGGGACGAGTATTTCCGGCAGTTCGCGATCGTCGCACGCGCGCTTGGCGCAGACCCGGTGCCCGAGACACAGGGCGAGGCCGCGCGCCTGATAGACGAGCTTCGCGCTGATCTGGCGACGAGCGAGGCAGCGCGGGAAGTCGCACGCCTTGTCCTCGACCAGCGGCCGCGGGGGACCCCGATAGCGGTGCAGCGCGCTCTTGGCGTTGCAGCGGTCGATCTCTTGCCGCCCTATGCCCGAACCATGCTTCGGCTCGAGCGGCCCGGCCGAGCCGCCCTTCCCGCCCGCCTTGCCACCCGCACGATGTCGGAAGGCCTGCGGTGGGCCTTTCGCCAGCGCTGACCGGAAAGGTTTCGTCCGGCCCGAACCTTGCCGCGGACCGGAATCTGCCGCACTCTGTCCGCAGGCTTCGCAAGGGAGTCGCCGCGGCGACCCCGCTTTTTACCGGGAAGGTCCGCCCATGTATGTGCAAGGTTTCATCGTTCCCGTTCCCGCCGACCAGAAGGACGCCTATCGCGAGGTGGCCGAGAAGTTCTGGCCGATCGCGCGCGACTATGGCTGCCTGGGCCACGTCGAGGCATGGGAGACCGACGTGAAGGACGGCCAGGTCACCGACTTCCGCCGCGCGGTCGCACTCGAGGAAGGAGAGAAGGTCGTCTTCAGCTGGATGACCTGGCCCGACCGGCAGACCGCAGACTCCGCGCACGAGAAGATGATGGCGGACGAACGCATGAAGGAATGGGGGGATGGTTCGGATATGCCCTTTGACGGCAGGCGCATGGTGTTCGGCGGGTTCGAGGTGATCGTCGATAACGCCGCTTCCTGACGCGCTGGCCGCGTTGCAACTCGGACGAGGAGATCGAAATGGCCGACCGGCTGACGACCGTGCTGTGGTTCGACGGCGACGCCGAGGACGCGGCGCGCTTCTATGCCGATACGTTTCCGGACAGTTCGGTAGGTCGCGTCTTCCGCGCCCCGACCGACTTTCCCGGCGGGCGCCAGGGAGACCCGCTGACGGTCGAATTCACCGTGCTGGGCCGCGCGTTCTCGGGCCTCAACGGGGGCGACATGTTCAAGCCCAACGAAAGCGTCAGCTTCATGGTGGTGACCGAGGACCAGCAGGAAACGGACCGCTACTGGGACGCGATCGTTGGAGCCGGCGGTCAGGAAAGCGCCTGTGGCTGGTGCAAGGACAAATGGGGATTCAACTGGCAGATCACCCCGCGCACGCTGCTCGATGCTTTTGCTGCCGGAGGGGACGAGGCCGCGCGCGCCTTTTCCGCGATGATGGACATGGCGAGGATCGATGTGGCGAGGATCGACGCCGCCCGGCAGGGGGACTGAGGGGGGCGACGGATGACCGACTACACGTTCTATACCAACCCGATGAGCCGGGGACAGATCGCCCGCTGGGCGTTGCACGAGGCAGGCGCGGATTATGAGCAGGTACTGGTCGACTGGCACGACAAGTCCGCGCTGGTCCGCGTCAACCCGATGGGCAAGGTGCCCACGCTGGTCCACCATCATGGCGGCCACGACCACGTCGTGACCGAGGCGGCCGCGATCTGCCACTATCTTGCGGAGATGTCGGCGCCCGACCTGCTGCCGCGCGATCACGAGAAGGCGGACTATTTCCGGTGGCTGGTCTTCGCCGCCGCCCCCCTCGAGCAGGCTATCGTGGCAAGGGCGATGAGCTGGGAGGTCCCCGCGGAACGCGAGGGAATGGTCGGTTTCGGCAGCTTTGAACGGACGGTCGACGCTCTCGACGACTGGCTGAAGGCGCACGCATTCGTTTGCGGCGAGCGGTTCACCATGGCCGATGTCTATGTCGGCAGCCAGGTCGGCTGGGGCATCGCGTTCGGATCACTGCCGCGGCGATCGGCCCTCGCTTCCTATGCCGAGCGACTCGACGCGCGCGAGGCGCGCCAGGCCGCACGCGCGATAGACGATGAACTGATCGCGAAGGCGCAGGCGAAACCCTAGGCCAGCGCAACGCTCTTCCTGAGCAACTGGTACGCCTCGACCACCCGCGTCAGCCGCACTTCGTGGCTGCGGTCCCCGCCGTTCCGGTCGGGATGATAGAGCCGCACGAGCTCCGAATAGCGGCGACGCAACTGAGCGCGGTCGATGTCCGATGGCAGCTCCATCAGGGCAAGCGCGTCCTGCTCCGCACGGGTGAAGCGGGCGGCCTGTGCCCGCCCCTGCGCGCGGCGGCGCAAGTCCGAGGCGCGGGCACCGATCGCGTCGAGCGGGTCTTCGAAATCGGCCCAGCGCGGCATACCGCCGCCGCCCCCGTCAGCGCGGAAAGCGCGCCGGGTGCTCGAATTCGCCCATCCCGCGGCGGGGTGCTGCGCCTCGAGGATCTCCTCGGCGCTCATCCCTTCAAACCAGTCGTAGGCAGCGTTGAATTCGCGCACATGGTCGAGGCAGAACCACAGACTTTCACCGGGTCCGTCGAAGCCGGCCGAACGCGGTCCGGGCGCGCGGAACTGGCCCGGCTCGCCGCAACCGGGCGCCTGGCATTGCTGGATCGATTCTTCGTGTCGCCCGTGAAAACGTGTTGGCCGCATCCGGACCGAGGTAGGCACCCGGACAGGCATGGACAACCCGCCGCATTGCTCCCAAGACTTCGGGCCATGGCCGGTCCCTTGCAAAACGAGATGGAGGCGCTGCTGGAAGGCGCTTTCGCCCCTAGCCGCCTCCAGGTAATCAACGACAGTGCGAAGCATCGCGGCCATGCTGGCGACGACGGCAGCGGCGAATCGCACTTCACCGTCGTCATCGAAAGCGCCGCGTTCGCCGGCAAGTCGCGGCTCGAACGCCAGCGGATGGTCAATGCGGCACTGGGCGACATTCCCGGGCAGCGGATCCATGCGCTCGCCATCCGCGCCTTCGCCCCGGGCGACGCCGCATGAGCGTGGTCGAGACGATCCAGCCCGTCACCCATGATCTGGGCCAGTTCAAGGTCCGCCGGGTGCTACCAAGCAGGGGCCGCACGATGGTGGGGCCGTTCATCTTCGTCGACGAGTTCGGGCCTGCGCAGCTCGACGCTGGCGGCGGCATGGACGTTCGGCCGCACCCGCACATCAACCTCGCCACGGTCACCTGGCTGTTCGAGGGCGCGATCGATCACCGCGACAGCCTGGGCACGTTCGCCACGATCCGCCCCGGACAGGTCAACCTGATGACCGCGGGTCGGGGGATCGTGCACTCGGAACGCTCGCCGCAGGCCGAGCGTGCAGGCGGGCCGCGGCTCTACGGGATGCAGACCTGGCTCGCACTACCCGACGGGAGGGAAGAGATCGATCCCGCGTTCGAGGCGCAGACCGATCTCCCCATGGTCGAGGACGGCGGCGCGCGGGCAGTCGTCATCATGGGCGAATTGTGGGGCCAGCGCGCCCCGACCACCACGCACGCGGCGACCATCTATGCCGAGATCGTGCTCGAACCGGGCGGCGCGCTGCCGATCGACGCGCAGGCGGACGAGCGCGCTGTCATGCTCGTCGGCGGCGAGGCCTCGATCGAAGGCACCGCGCTCGAACCCTTCGCGCTGACCGTGCTCGCTCCCGGAGCGTCGATGCGGCTGGCGTCGGAGCGCGGCGGACGGGCGATGTTGCTCGGCGGCGAGGCGTTCGCGACCGGTCGTCATGTCTGGTGGAACTTCGTCAGCTCCAGCCGCGAGCGGATCAACGCGGCGAAGGAAGACTGGCGCGCCGGCAGGTTCCCGCTCGTCCCCGGCGACAGCGAGGAATTCATCCCCCTCCCCGAAGTCCCCAAGACGGTGAGCTACCCATGAACCCCCAAGGAAAAGTCGCCTGGATCACTGGCGCATCGAGCGGGATCGGCGCGGCCCTCGCCCGGCAATGGGCGGCACGCGGCGGGCACGTCGTCCTCTCGGGCCGCGACACCGCGCGGCTGCAGGCCGTCGCTGACGCCATCGGTGGCGGCGAGACGCTCGTCCTCCCCTTCGACGTGCGCGACGAGGCCGCGCTGGCAGGTGCGACCGCTCAGGCGATCGCGTGGAAGGGCGGCGTCGACCTCGCCGTCGCCAATGCCGGCATTTCGCAGCGCTCGGCGGCGGTCGAGACCGGGATGCAGGTCTACCGCGAGATCATCGAAGTGGACCTCGTCGCGCAGATCGCCTTCGCGCAAGGCCTCATCGGCCCGATGAGCGAGCGCGGAAACGGGGCGCTCGCGTTCGTCTCCTCGATCGCCGGCAAGGTCGGCGTGCCTATGCGCACCGCCTATTCCGCCGCCAAGTTCGGCCTCGCCGGTTATGCCGAAGCGCTGCGGGCGGAGCTGTCGCAGAGCGGGGTTTCGGTACACACGATTTTCCCCGGCTCGATCCGCACCGACGTCAGCCGCAATGCCCTGACCGCGGACGGCAGCGCGCGCGGCAAGAGCGACAAGGCGATCGACGAGGGCCTCGACCCGGACGAAGCGGCCGCACGGATGCTCGATGCCATTGCCGACGGCCAGCGCGAAATCCTGATCGCCGAGGGCGCCGAACTTGCGATGGGTGAAGCGCGGCTCGCCCCTGGCTGGCTGCTCGACCAGGTCGAGGCGATGGTGGCGCGCGGCTACATGGAGCGGCTGAAGGAGGGGTGACGATGAAGCGGGTGAAGCTGGCGAGCGGGATCGAGCTCGGCTGCGTCGACGAGGGACCGAAAGGCGCGCCCGCGCTGATCTTCCTCCACGGCTTTCCCGAAAGCCACCGCACCTGGCGCCACCAGGTCGCGCACCTCAAGGACAGGTTCCGCTGCGTCGCGCCCGACCAGCGCGGCTATCGCGGCAGCTCGAAACCGCCCGCGGCGTCCGACTATACCCCCGACAAGCTGATCGGCGACGTGTTTCAGCTGGCCGACGCGCTCGAAATCGAGCGGTTTACGATCCTCGGCCACGACTGGGGCGGCGCGATCGCCTGGGGCACCGCGATCGCAGGTCAGCTGAACGGCCGCGTCACCCGCGCCGTGATCGCCAACGCGCCGCATCCGGCGATCTTCCAGAAGCTGCTCTACCTCAACGAGCACCAGCGCACTTCGAGCCAGTACATGAGAGGCTTCCGCGACACCGCAAACGATGACCTCGTGCGAGAGCAGGGCCTCTTCGGCATTCTCGCGCAGGAGATCCGCTGGGACAGCGGCGACACGATGGAACCCGATGAACGCGCGCAACTGCTGAAGGACTGGCAGGACCGCGACGCCGCGTTCGCCATGCTCAACTGGTACCGCGCGAGCCCGATCGACGTCCCGCCGCTTGACGCGCCCTACGCGCTGCCCGAAGGCTGGACCCCGCCCGCGCTGCCGAACCTCACCATCCCCACCCTCGTGCTGTGGGGAATGGACGACCTCGCCCTGCCGCCCGAGAACATCGAAGGTCTGGATGCGGTGGTCGACAACCTCACGCTGGTCGAGGTGCCCGGCAGCGGGCATTTCGTGACCTGGGAGGCGCCGGACGCGGTCAGTGAAGCGCTCGACGCGTTTCTCGAGCGGACGGAAGGCTGACGAGGGTCGAGAGCGTCTGGTTCTGAGGTCGCGGGGTCGCGGCGCGGACGGCCGCTTTGGGGTGGCAAGCTGACGATGAAGCTTTGCAGGAGAGTGTTCTGCCGCAAGCGTGATATGCCGAGGCATGGAGGGACAATACAATGCAATCTCTCGAAGCCGGTGACCTAAATCGACGAGTATTTCTGAAAGCCACAGGTGCCGGAATGGCGGTCGCGCTCACTGCCTCTGCCTCGGGTGCAGATCGTCGGACAGCCATCACCACCGTCGATGAATTGACGCTGCAAGTTGTCGTCGACGCTGCAACCTTTGGCCCGTTCTTGGCAGACGAAGCCTTACCCGGTCTGGTTGTCAAGCGAACCGGAGCAGGCCGTGGAGCGCGCATGTCGCGCAAGTCTCTCATGGCTGAGTTCGGTCTGTCCATCCTGGCCAAGTCGAGACGCGGCACCGAGATGCGGCAAGTGTTGGTCGACTTCGGCTACAGCTCGGAAGTGCTGGCTAACAATATCGAGCTTCTAAGCATCGACCCGGCGAGTATAGACGCGGCCGTGCTCAGCCACGGCCATCTCGATCATTATGGCGGCTTCGCGGGACTGTTCGGAACCAAAGCTGACGCAGGGCAGAAGCTGCCGCTCTTCGTTGGCGGTGAGGAAACGTTCTGCGAGCGAGTGGCGATAATCGGCAACCCCCCGCCGCTAATGGGCACTCTGGACCGCGCAGAGCTCGCTGAGGCAGGGTTGATGACACAAATCGCACCCGAGCCGCGGACGGTTGCGGGACACGCCTTCACGACTGGCGTCATCCCGTTGCGGGGTTTCGAGCGTGCGGCGATCCCGACACGCATGCGTCCGGGCGTCGGTTGCGAGCTTTCGGGGATTTCTCAAGACAAACGCAGCGCACCTGAACTCGCCGACGATGGAGAACATGAGCTCGCTACTTGTTACGCTGTGAAGGGTCTCGGCCTGGTCGTTATCGCGTCATGCAGCCATCGGGGGGTGCTTAACTCGGTCCGCCAGGCTCAGGCAGTCTCGGGGATTAGCAAGGTTCACGCGGTTGTGGGCGGGTTCCATCTTGTCCGGCCCAGGACTGAGGATGAAGCGCGGCGGACGGTGGCCGAGTTCCTCGAGATCGACCCCACTTACATAGTTCCGATGCATTGCACCGGCGAGGTCTTTATAGCCGAAGCGCTTCGCCGAATGCCGGGCAAGGTGATCCGCCCATTTGTTGGCAACGAGTTGGTGTTTGGCGCCACGTAGTGCGCGCGCCACTGATGTATGTCGTCTTTGAGGTCGGCTGCCGACAGTCCGGTTTTGACAACTTAGCCCGCCTGACCCGCCAATTTCACCCCAACCACTCGATGTCCGCGCCGTGCGGGTGCGACCAGGCGAGCAGTGTCTCGTCCTCGCCGCCGGGCCAGTAGCGAACCTTCAGCGCGTGGCGGTGGACGGTCCGGTCGGCCTCGACCGCGATCCACGCCAGCGGACGGTCCCGGGTCGCCCGCTCTCCCGCCGCCTCCATCGCCGCGGTCACCCGGGCCTGCTGGTCCTTGGGTACGTATTGCCAGACGATCGAGTGCATCAGGACGCGCGTCGTGTCCGCGGCCTGAGACTTCGCCAGTTCCGCCTCGACGAACGCGGCCGCATCCATTCGCACGATGTCGGGCGCCTGGTCCTTCGCGGCGGCGATCGCGGCCTCCATGCGGTCGAAGCGGACGGTGTGCTCGGGCCAGATATAGGCCTTCAATCGCAGCGCCTGTGCCGGGTCGGTGAGGTCCACCGGGGCGACGTCGCAGCCCTTCAGGCTGACGATCGCGATATTGGCCTGCGGCGGCGGAGCCCCCTTCCATTCGGGCGCGAAGGTCATCACCGGGCGGTCGGCCCCCGCGCGCGTGCCGCCGAGGTCGTAGGCATATCGGTCCATCATCAGGTTGATGCCTGCCGACGAGCCGATTTCCAGGCATTCGAAGAGCGGCGGCAGTCCCTTGTCCGCCAGCCACAGCATTGCCGCCATGAAATTGGCCGAGCGCCCTGCCTCGTTGGTCTGCGGCGGGCTGGCGAGCCACGCCATGAGCGGCGCCTCGTGCGCCCGGATCGCGTCGCGGACGAGGTCCACGTCGTCGTGCGCCTCCCGGGTCGGGTTGGGATCGCGGTAGATCGAGCCGAGTTCGGGCTGTGCGCCCGAGAGCCAGAGGGCGTGAATGCCGCCCGCGATACGCAGCGGCAGCGCGTCGGCGAGCGGAGCGCCCTGCCACTTGCGGATACGGTCGAGCAGCGCGCCCGGCTCGTCGCTGTCGAGCAGCTTGTCGACCGCGGCAACCACGCGCGCGGTAATCGGCGCGTTCGCGGCGCGGCAGTAGGCGACCTGGTTCTCGAACGCGCGCCCGACGGCGCCCTCGCCCTTGAGATCGATGTCGACCGCTTCGTACTTCGGCCCGCCTTCAGCCATCATGCGTTGCCCTTTTGCCGCCTGCACCCTAAGTGCGCCGCGCCGTGCCAGAAACCTCCAGCCTGCCGCTCACCTTCGCCGTGCCCAAGGGACGGATCCTCGACGAGGCGTTGCCGCTGATGGCGCGCGCGGGCGTCGTGCCCGAAGCGGGCTTCCACGACAAGGGCGACCGCCGCCTCGCCTTCGCCTGCGATGGAGGCGGCTACCGCGTGATCCGGGTCCGCGCGTTCGACGTCGCCACGTTCGTCGCGCACGGTGCCGCGCAGGCCGGGATCGTCGGCGCGGACGTGATCGAGGAGTTCGACTATTCGGACCTCTACGCCCCGGTCGACCTCGGCATCGGCCATTGCCGCCTGTCTGTGGCCGAGCCCGCCGCCGGCGCAGCCTCGATCGACGGCAGCACGCACGTGCGGGTGGCGACCAAGTATCCCGCCCTCACCCGCCGCCATTTCGCGGCGCTCGGCGTGCAGGCCGAGTGCGTGAAGCTGAACGGGGCGATGGAGATCGCGCCCGAGCTTGGCCTTGCGGGTCGGATCGTCGACCTCGTTTCAAGTGGACGGACGCTCAAGGACAACGGCCTTGTCGAAACCTCCAGGATCATGGAGATCACCGCCCGGCTGATCGTGAACCGCGCCGCCCTGAAGACCGATCCGCGGGTCGCTGCTCTGGTCGACCGGTTCCGGGAGATCGCGGCATGAAGTTCCTGCGCGCCTCCGATCCCGGGTTCGAGAAGGCGTTCCGCCGGATCGTCGACGACCGGCGCGAGAGCGGCGGCAACATCGCCGGCGACGTCGCGGCGATCCTTGCCAGGGTGAAGACGATGGGCGACGCCGCGCTCAGCGAATACACCCACCGGTTCGACGACCACCAGCTGACCGCGGATGGCGACTGGCGGATCGAACTGGCGGATTGCAAGGCCGCGTTTGAGGATCTCGGGACCGAACTGCGCGACGCACTGTCGCTCGCTGCGGACCGCATTCGCGCCTATCACGAAAAGCAGCTTCCCGCCGACCGTGACGAGATCGACGACAGCGGGGTTCGGCTTGGCGCGCGGTGGCGCCCTGTCGATGCCGCGGGGCTCTACGTTCCCGGCGGGCGCGCAGCCTACCCGTCCTCGCTCCTGATGAATGCTATCCCTGCCAAAGTCGCGGGCGTGGAGCGGCTTGCCGTCGTCACGCCCACCCCCGGCGGCCGGACCAATCCGCTCGTGCTCGCCGCTGCGCACGTCGCGGGGGTCGACGAGGTCTGGCGGGTGGGCGGCGCGCAGGCGATTGCCGCGCTCGCCTATGGCACCGAACGGATCGGCCGCG
Source organism: Tsuneonella sediminis (assembly GCF_051912845.1). Classification (NCBI taxonomy): domain Bacteria; kingdom Pseudomonadati; phylum Pseudomonadota; class Alphaproteobacteria; order Sphingomonadales; family Erythrobacteraceae; genus Tsuneonella; species Tsuneonella sediminis. The sequence goes on from NZ_JBNCBU010000001.1 coordinate 948,279, forward strand.
TCGACGTCGTCACCGGCCCGGGCAATGCCTGGGTCGCCGAGGCCAAGCGCCAGCTGTACGGGGTGGTCGGGATCGACATGGTCGCCGGCCCCAGCGAGATCCTCGTCATCGCGGACGGTCAGAACGACCCCGACTGGATCGCCGCCGACCTCCTTAGCCAGGCAGAGCACGATCCCGACGCGCAGTCGATCCTGATCACCGACGACGCCGGGTTCGCCGGGCAGGTCGAGGATCGGGTCGACGTCCAGTGCGCGATGCTCAGGACCCGCAAGGTCGCCCGGGCAAGCTGGGACGACCACGGAGTGATCATCGTGGTGGACGGCCTCGAGCAGGCGATCCCTCTCGCCAACGCGCTCGCAGCGGAACACGTCGAGCTTGCCGTCGCGGACCCTGAGCCGTTCGTCGAGAGAATCCGCCACGTCGGCAGCCTGTTCATCGGCCGCATGGCGCCCGAGGCGGTCGGCGACTATGTCGCGGGCCCCAACCACGTCCTCCCCACCGGTCGCCGCGCGCGGTTCTCCAGCGGACTGTCGGTGCTCGATTTCATGAAGCGCACGAGCTTCATCGAGGTCGGCGCCGATGCCCTGGCCGAAATCGGCCCCGCGGCCGCCGCGCTGGCGCACGCCGAGGGCCTCGAAGCGCACGCCCGATCGATCGAACTGAGACTGAAATGAACAGCAATCCCCGCTCCCAGGCCCGCTCCGCCGCGCGACTTGCCGCCGTGCAGGCACTGTACCAGCACCAGATGGAAGGCACCGGCGCCGCGCGCCTGCTCGACGAGTTTCACCAGCACCGGCTCGGCATGACCGTCGACGACGACGAGTTCGCAGAGGCCGAGGTCGATTTCTTCGACGACCTCGTGAAGGGGACACTGGCGCGAATGGACGAGATCGACGAGCTGGTCGCCCGCAAGCTGGCCGAGGGGTGGACGCTTGCGCGGCTCGACAAGACGATGCTCCAGATCCTGCGGGGCGGCGCCTACGAGCTGCTCGCCCGCGCGGACGTGCCGGTCGCCGCCGCGATCAGCGAATGGGTCGACGTGGCCAAGGCTTTCTTCGATGATCGTGAGGCCAAGTTCGTCAACGGCGTGCTCGACGCGGTAGCGAAGACCGTTCGCACCTGAACCCGAGGCTGGGACCTGTCCCGCGCGGGTTGGCGTAACCTCGATCGGCGAAACAGCCCTTGCCCCGGCATGCTTACGGGGTGACAGGGGCGCATGAACGAAGCTGCTTTCATCGAAGCCCTGCGCCGCATCGCGACGCACCCGGCAGCCCGCGGCCTCGACGACGATGCCGCGGTTCTCGATGTCGGTGGCGAGAAGCTGGTCGTCACGCAAGACAGCCTTCTCGAAGGAGTCCACGTTCGCGCGGACGAGGACCCGGCGGACATCGCATGGAAACTGGTCGCAGTGAACCTTTCAGACCTGGCCTCGAAAGGCGCGGCCCCGGTCGGGATCCTGCTGACTCACAGTCTCGGAACCGGGGACGAGCGTTTTCTCGAGGGCCTGCACGAGGTTCTCGCCACCTACGCCGTCCCGTTGCTCGGCGGGGACACCGTGCGCGGTGCGGGCCCGCGCAGCTGGAGTTGCACCGCCATCGGCCGGGCGGACCACGCCGTTCCCGCGCGATCCGGCGCGCGGCCCGGCGATGCTGTTTATGTCACCGGCGTGCTGGGTCTCGCGATGCTGGGCATGGCTGCTTCCGAACGCGGCACCGGCAGCCCGGCCGACCTCGCCTATCGCCGTCCGCGTCCGCTTCTCGCCCAAGGCCAGGCGCTCGCCCCGATGGTCAGTGCCATGATGGACGTGTCGGACGGGTTGCTGCTCGACGCATTCCGGATGGCACGCGCGAGCGGGGTGGCTTTCGACCTCAGCAGCGAAACCTTTCCGGTCGCCGATCCTGGCCGCATTCGCGAGTGCGCGACCTGGGGTGATGATTACCAGCTTCTGTTCACAGCCGATCCCGACCTGCACCTGCCCCTTGCAGCACGGCGGATCGGGACGGTGAACGAGCCGGATTACGCGCCGTTGTGGGTGGACCGCGAGATACCCGATCTCTCCCGGCTGGGGTTCGAACACTAGCGCCGGATTCCCCCGGAATTCGCGCGCTTTGTGGCTTGCCAGCCCGAGTCGCTGCCTTATACCTCCGGCCCTCTGCGCGCCGCTCGGGAGAGGCGGCGATCATCCACGTCAAGCAGGAGGGGACTTTCCGTGGACCTTGTAATGATATCGATAATACTCGGGTTGCTGGCCGTCGTGTACGGCTTCGTCACCAGCCGCCAGGTGCTCGGGGCGAGCGCCGGCAGCGACAAGATGCAGGAAATCGCCGCGGCCATCCAGGAGGGCGCACAGGCCTACCTGAAGCGCCAGTACACGACGATCGCGATGGTCGGCGTCGTTGTCGCCGTGCTCGTCTTCGTGTTCCTGGGCGCGGTTTCCGCCAGCGGGTTCGTGCTTGGCGCGATCCTTTCGGGCGTCGCGGGCTTCATCGGAATGAACATCTCGGTCCGCTCGAACGTCCGCACCGCACAGGCCGCGTCGACCGGCCTGCAGGACGGCCTGACGATGGCCTTCCGCGCGGGCGCGATCACCGGCATGCTGGTGGCGGGCCTCGCCCTCCTCGCTATCGCGGTGTTCTTCTGGGTGCTGACGACCTCGATGGGCTATGCTGCGAATGACCGTGTGGTCATCGATGCGCTCGTCGCGCTTGCATTTGGCGCCTCGCTGATCTCGATCTTCGCGCGCCTCGGCGGCGGCATCTTCACCAAGGCTGCCGACGTCGGCGCCGACCTCGTCGGCAAGGTCGAGGCCGGCATTCCCGAGGACGATCCGCGCAACCCGGCAGTTATCGCGGACAACGTGGGCGACAACGTCGGCGACTGCGCCGGGATGGCCGCCGACCTGTTCGAGACCTATGTCGTGACCGTGGGCGCCACGATGGTGCTCACCGCGCTGCTCATGAAAGGCCTCGGCGACCTGCTGATGCCGATGATGAGCCTGCCGCTGCTGATCGGCGGCGCGTGCATCCTGACCTCGATCATCGGCACGTATTTCGTCCGTCTCGGCGGCGGGAAGAACGTGATGGGCGCGATGTACAAAGGCTTCCTCGTGACCGCGGTCCTGTCGGTCCCGCTGATCTGGGTCGCCATCGATACCGCGATCGGGATCGACACGGTCGTCACCCGCAGCCTCGCTGACGTGACCGCCGGCCAGCCGATCGCCGAGGAGGGCCTCGCCGAACAGGTCGTCAGCTTCACCGGCTGGGACCTGTTCTGGTGTTCGCTCCTCGGTCTCGTCATCACCGGGCTGATCATCTGGATCACCGAGTACTACACCGGCACCAACTATCGCCCGGTGCGCTCGATCGCCAAGTCGTCGGAAACCGGTCACGGCACCAACGTGATCCAAGGTCTCGCCATCAGCATGGAAGCGACCGCACTGCCGACCCTGGTGATCGTGGCGGGCATCATCATCGCCTTCCAGCTCGCCGGCCTGATCGGCATCGCCTATGCGGCGACCGCGATGCTGGCGCTCGCGGGCATGGTCGTGGCACTCGACGCTTATGGCCCGGTCACCGACAACGCCGGTGGCATCGCCGAGATGGCGGGCCTCGACGAAAGCGTGCGCGAAAAGACCGACCTGCTCGACGCGGTGGGCAACACCACCAAGGCGGTGACCAAGGGCTACGCGATCGGATCGGCGGGCCTTGCCGCGCTGGTGCTATTCGCCGCCTATACCACCGATCTTGGCGAGTTCTTCCCCAACACCGACGTCGATTTCAGCCTGGAGAACCCGTACGTCATTGTCGGCCTCCTGCTCGGCGCGTTGCTGCCCTACCTGTTCGGCTCGATGGGCATGACCGCCGTCGGCCGCGCGGCGGGCGACGTCGTGATCGACGTGCGCGACCAGTTCGCGAACAACCCGGGCATCATGACGCACGAATCCAAGCCGAACTACGCGCGCACGGTCGACCTCGTCACCAAGGCGGCGATCAAGGAGATGATCGTCCCCTCGATGCTGCCGGTGCTGGCGCCGATCGTCGTCTACTTCGCGATCACCGCAATCGCCGGGCAGGCCAACGGGTTCGCGGCTCTGGGGGCATTGCTTCTGGGTGTCATCGTCGGCGGGCTGTTCGTCGCCTTGTCGATGACCGCTGGCGGCGGCGCGTGGGACAACGCGAAGAAGTACATCGAGGATGGCAACCACGGTGGCAAGGGGTCCGAGGCCCACAAGGCCGCGGTGACCGGCGATACCGTGGGCGATCCCTACAAGGACACCGCGGGTCCGGCGGTAAACCCGATGATCAAGATCACCAACATCGTGGCCTTGCTCCTGCTCGCGGCGCTGGCGGCGGGCGGTGCCGGCTGACCAAGGCGTCCCGTTCACCCGAAAAATCGAGACCCCGTCCGGAGCGATCCGGGCGGGGTTTTTCGCATGCCGCCAGCCACTTGAAACGCGAAGGCCCAGCCTATAGGCTCGCTTTCGCGCCGGGGACGCAGCCGTGGGGGTCGCTCTCCAATTTCCGATGCCAGAGGCGAGGCAAGGCAAGGGCCTGCCCGCCTTCCGTCCATTTGTGAGGGAACACGATGTTCATTCGATCGATCTGCCTGCTGTCGGCAGCCGCCATGGCGCTATCCGCGCCGTTCGCCGTCGCCGCCGCGCAGGACACCCCGCCGCAGGTTGCCGCAACCGCCGCCGGACGCATCCCGGTCGCCGAGTTCGTCAAGCAACCCAACATGCGCTCGCCGCGCATCTCGCCCGACGGCAAGAAGCTGGCCTATCGCGCCGCGGCGAACGGCAGCGAGGTTCTCGCGGTGATGGACCTGACCAATCCGACGAAGCCGCCCAGGATCGTGCTCAAGGCCGAGGAAGCCCGCGAATCCGGCGAACGCACGATGCAGAATTACCGCTGGGTCGGTAACGACGATCTCGTCATCACCGTGCTGCTGCGCGAGAACCTGTACGGAAAGCTGGCGGACTTCAGCCGGCTCGTCGCCTACAATGTGAACAGCGGGCAGACGACCCAGCAGGCCTGGCGCGACGCGGGAGGCAGCGCCTCGCGCATTCTCTATATCGACCACGAGAAGGGCCGCTACCTCCTCCAGCGCGACAGCGTGGCCAACGGAACCGAGCGGTATGGCCTGCCCGAGGTCGTCGACGTCGACGTCAGGTCGGGCGAATTCAAGTTCGCCCAGCGCACCAATCCTTTGGTGCAGAGCTGGGTCGCCGACAGCGCCGGCGTCGTTCGCGGCGGGATCGGCTATGATCGCGACAGCGGCAAGCAGCGCGTGCTCTACCGCTCGGGCGAGCGCGACACCTTCCGCACGGTATTCAACTCGGCCGACAAGACCTTCACCGAATCCACCCCGGTGCCCGAGGTCTTCATTCCCGGCACCGACCAAGCCTACGTCACTTCGCGCCAGAACGGATACACCGCGATCTACAAGGCCGACCTGTCCACGATGACGCTGGGCGAGCCGGTCTACATGACCAAGGGCTACGACCTTGGCGACGTGATCAGCGACGACAAGGGCACCCAGCTCATCGGCTACCGGACATTCGACGGCACCCACCGCGAGGTCTACGTCGATCCGCTGTTCAAGGACATCCAGGCCATGCTGGATGAGACCTTCGGCAAGAACGAGGCCTCGATCGTCGATTATGACGAGAAACGCGAGAAGTTCGTGATCTTCGCCGGCGGCGTGAAGCGCGCGGGCGGCTATTACATCTACGACGTGCCCAAGGCCGACATCAAGCTGCTCAACTGGTCGCGCGTCGCGCTCAAGGACGCGCCGCTCAATCCGGTCAAGGCGGAATGGTATACCGCGCGCGACGGCACGAAGATCCAGGCAATCGTCACCTATCCGCGCCACCGCACGGGGGCCCGGAACCTGCCCGTGGTGGTGATGCCCCACGGCGGTCCGTTCGGGGTCGCCTCGGCGACGAATGCAGGCGAACCGTGGAACCAGCCGCTGGCCGAAGCGGGCTATGTCGTCATCCAGCCGAACTACCGCGGCTCGGGCGGCTACGGAAAGGATTTCGAGAAGCTCGGCCGCGAACCCGGCGGATACGGCAAGCGGATGCAGGACGATCTCGTCGACGCGCTGACCTGGTTCGGCAAGGAAGGGACGATCGATCCCGACCGGGCGTGCATCATGGGCTGGTCCTATGGCGGTTACGCGGCCGCCCGCGGTGCGCAGCGCGACGGCGATGTCTGGAAGTGCGCGGTCGCGGGCGCAGGCATCTACGACATGGCGATGATGAACCGCTGGGATACCGTCAACCTCGGCCGGTTCAGCCGCGGGTTCCAGGCGACATCCGACGATCCGGACGGTATCTCCGCGGCGCTGCACCCCGAGGGCACATGGGCGCCGATCCTGATCGTGGCCGCCAAGCGCGACCAGCGCATCCCGATGGAGCAGGCCGAAACGCTTGTCGCCGCGCTGCGCCGTGCGGGGAAGCAGGAGGGGACGGACTTCCGTTACATCGTGCAGGAACAGGGAACTCACAACCTCCCCTACGACGACGTTCACATCCAGTGGATCGAGGAAGCGGCGAAATGGATAGAACGCTTCAACCCGGCCTATATCCCGGCCGACAAGGACGCGCCGCCGCCGCTCGTCGCGTTCAAGTAGGCGGGTAACCAGAGCGTTCCGGCCCGCCCCGTTTTCGGACGGGGCGGGCTTTTCGCGCCTCGCGTTAAAGCTTCCTCCAGCCGCTTGGCGTATCGCGCCCGCATGGAACATGCGCTCGGCCTGGCCACACCGGACGAATCGGGTGCCGGCACCTTCGCGGTGCAGCCCTGGCGCGCGTTTGCTGACGACACCGGGTGGGACGCGCTGGCAGAAGCCGCGGCCGAGCCCAATCCGTTCGGCGAACGATGGTTCGTGCAGGCCGGCCTCGAAGCTTTTGCAGCGGACGATCGGCCGTTCCTGGCTTCGCTTAGCTTCGGCGGGCGCCTCGTCGGCATCCTGCCGCTCGTGCGTCGGTCCGCTTACGAAGGGTATCCGCTGCCTCACATCGGCAACTGGCGACATCCCAATGCGTTCGCCGGGACGCCGCTGGTCGCATCGGGGTTCGAACACGCCTTCTGGCGGTCCCTGCTGTCGTGGGCCGACGCCCACGCCCGAGCCGCCCTGTTCCTCCATCTCGAGATGTTGCCGACCGAGGGCCCGGTGTTCGCCGCCCTGCGCGACGTGTGCCGGATCGAAGGGCGTCCGGCAGCGGTCGTCCACCGGCATGAGCGCGCGGTCTTGCGATCGAACCTGTCCCCTTGCGCCTATTTCGAAGTGTCGATGAGCGGGAAGAAACGCAAGGAACTGCGCCGCCAGCACGCCCGGCTGTCGGACCTGGGGGCGGTTGCATTCGAACGCAGGGAGGATGCGGCGGGACTTTCGGGGTGGTGCGACGATTTCCTCGCGCTCGAAGCTTCCGGATGGAAAGGTGCACAGGGCTCCGCGCTCGCATGCGACGCGCAAGCGGCGCGGTTCTTCCGCACGGCGCTTGCCGGTGCCGCGGACCAGGGCCGGCTCGAACGGCTCGCCCTGACGCTCGACGGGCGTCCCGTCGCGATGCTGGCAAATCTGCTCGCCCCACCTGGCGCGTTCAGCTTCAAGACCGCCTACGACGAATCGCTGGCCCGTTTCTCTCCCGGGGTCCTCCTCCAGCGCGAGAACCTGTCTTTGCTGGCGCGCGAGGACATCGCGTGGGCCGACAGCTGCGCAGCCCCCGACCACCCCATGATCGAGCGCATCTGGCGCGAAAAACGCGAGATCGTCCGGGTCAGCATCGCGATCGGAGGCCCCCCACGCCGGGTCACCGGCTCGCTCATCCTCCGCGGCGAGACCCGCGCCCCCCTTGAAGGACTCTAGACTGATGGACGCCCGCACCGGCTTCACCGCGCTCGACACCGCCGTCTTCGGCCCCGCCGCCCGCTGTGCCTTCACCGCCGCCTATCCGGAGACGCCGCGGGTGATCGAGCACCGGCTGCGCGACAACTCCCTTCTCACCCTCGATGCGCTCGCGAGCCTGGCTGGCCGGCTTCCCGAACGGTCGATCGAATACAACCGCGCCGACCTGCCGATCGGCGTCGACGGCAAGCCCGGGGGCACCGGGCTCGCGATCGAGGATACCATCCGCCACATCGCCACCAGCAACAGCTGGGCCGTGCTCAAGAACATCGAGGCCGTGCCCGAGTACCAGGCGCTCGTGCTCGCGCTGCTCGGCGAACTGCGGCCGGTGATAGAGGCCAGGACCGGCAAGGTTCTGCGCCCTCAGGCCTTCGTGTTCATTTCCAGTCCCGGCGCGGTCACACCCTATCATTTCGACCCCGAGCATAACATCCTGCTCCAGCTGGTCGGCAGCAAGGTGATGACCCAGTTCCCCCCCGGCGACGCCCGCTATGCTCCCGACACGACGCACGAAAGCTACCACATGGGCGGTCCGCGCGAACTGGCTTGGCGCGACGAGCTTGCCGCGGGGGGGCGGGACTTCGCGCTGGCCCCGGGCGAAGCGCTGCTGGTGCCGGTCATGGCGCCGCACTTCGTTCGCAACGGGCCGGAAAGCTCGATCTCGCTGTCGATCACCTGGCGCAGTGACTGGTCGTTCGCCGAGGCCGACGCGCGCTGCTGGAATGCGCTGCTGCGCAAGGCAGGCCTTTCGCCCCGCGCCCCGCGCCGCTGGCCGGCGACCAATCGCGCAAAGGCCTGGGCCTGGCGCGCATGGCGGCGAATGTCGGGCGCGAGTTGACGCGCGCGTAAGCCTGCCCCAATGCGCGGGCAATGACCGACAGACCCTCTGACGAAGCGCTCGTCGCCGACCTCGTCGCCCTCCTCGATCCCGCGCCGCTGGGCGAAGACCGGTTCGAAGGCGCCCGAAAAAAAGGCGGCGTAGGCCGCGTGTTCGGCGGGCAGGTGATCGCCCAGGCGCTGATCGCCGCGGAACGCACGGTGGAGGAAGACCGCGCCGCGCACTCGCTTCACGCCTACTTCCTGCGCGGCGGGAACGAGGACTATCCGATCGCGCTCGAGGTTGACCGCCAGCTCGATGGAGGCAGCTTCTCGAACCGCCGCGTGGTGGCGAGCCAGCCCGGCCCCGATGGCGCGATGCAACCGATCCTCAACCTCGCGGCCAGCTTCCAGAAGCACCAGCCAGGCCTGGAGCACGAGCGCGCAACGCTTCCGCAGGTGCCGGGTCCCGACGAATTGCGGTCGGACGAGGAACTGCGCGCAGAGGTCGCACCCACACTGCCCGAGCGGGTTCGCCGCTTCTTCAACGAGCCGCGCCCGATCGAGATTCGCGCGGCTACGGGACGCCACTGGCTTACCGAAGGACCGCAGGAGCCGGTCCAGCATTCGTGGTTCCGGGCCCGCGCTGCGCTGCCCGACGATCCGCGCATCCACCGCGCGGTGCTAGCCTATCTCAGCGACATGCAGCTTCTTGGCACGAGCATCATGCCCCACGGCCTGTCGTGGATGCGGGGCGAGGTCAAAAGTGCCAGCCTCGATCACGCGATCTGGTTCCACGCGCCGTTCCGCGCCGACGAGTGGTTGCTCTATTCGTGCGACAGCCCGTGGTCGGGCGGCAGCCGCGGGTTCAACCGGGGGCAGATCTTCCAGGACGGCAGGCTGGTCGCGAGCGTCGCGCAGGAGGGCATGATTCGCCAGGTCGAGCCGCGCGCGCGATAGAATTGGCGCGCGGCTAACCCGGTCTTAACCCCGCTGGACCACCCTCGCTCCGCAAACTCGCGGAGTACAGCCACTTGCCCATCGAAGCCCGTTTCGACACCGACGAGAGCACCGACCCGCGCAGCGCTGGCCGCCGCACGCTCCACCTCGGGGTGAGCGGCCGCTTCGCATCAGGAAGCGAGAGCGCGGTCACGGTCCACAACATTTCCGCGACCGGCCTGCTTATCGAGACGTCCGCAGCCCTCGCCGAGGGTGAACGCATCGTCGTCGACCTTCCCGAAGCCGGAGAGCGCGATGCGCGGGTGATCTGGACCGACGGGCTGATGCACGGATGCCGGTTTGAAGAACCGCTCGGGGCGGGTGCGCTCAGCGCCGCGCAGCTTCGCGGCGCGGTACGCGGCGCCGATCGGGGCGGCTTGCCGCAAGGCGAGGAATTCGGCGCCCGTCTCCACCGCCTGCGGACAGAGCGCGGCCTGTCGCTCGCCGACATCGCCAACCGCCTCGGGGTGAGTAAGCCCACGGTCTGGGCCTGGGAACACGGCAAGGCGCGCCCCGTCGAACGTCGTCTTTCCGCACTGGCCGAGGCGCTTGGCGTAACCCCGGGCGGGCTTGAACCGGCGGCCTCGGGACCGGTCGAAGCGGTCGAGGCGGGTCGCCGCCAGATCGCGGAGGCGTATGGAGTCGACCCGAAGCGCGTGCGCATCATGATCGAACTGTAGGTCAACCCGGTTCGAGAATCCGCTTGCAACTTTTCCACAATTGTAAAAAGACAACGTGGTTAACAAATCGCGTTTAAGTTCATTTTTTCAGGTCGTTAGTTGTTTTTAACGATCCGTATAACGCGATTGTTGGCAGAACCGGGGGTAGAAATACTCTTATTCGATGGTTGCGTTAGCGGGATCTTGCGCAACCGGGGGCAACGTTAGTTTCCGTAATCGGCATCGGGCCGATTCGGAGGCGCGTCGAACGGGAACGTGGACACGATGTGGGGCGCAATTTCGCCGGGGGAAGCCTCGGCACTCTATCGGCTGGTGGCGCAAAGCCCGACCGATCTCGTGCTGAAGACCGACAGGATGGGGCGCATCGTTCACGCAACCCCTGCCACCGGCAGCCTTGGACTGGCCTTCGCGGGAGACCCGGTGGGGCGGCATCTGCTCGAACTCCTCCATCCGTCGTGCAGCGAGGCCGTCCTCGCGGAGCACGCCGCGGCAGTGCGCGGCCAGGACGGCAGCGGCTGGATCGAGGTTCTCGCGCTCGCGCAGGACGGATCGCAGCGATGGATGGAAATGAAGCTTGGCGGCCTGCCCGAAAAATCCGGCGCACTCGGCCTGCTGCGCTCGATCGACGAGCGCCGGGCGCTCGAGGACCGGCTGTTCGTCGCCGCCATGACCGATCCCCTGACGCGCCTGACCAATCGCGAGGCGTTCGTGCGCATGCTCGGCCACCTCGTCGAGAGCGGCGCTGCGGGCCACGTCGCGCTGTTCGACCTTGACCACTTCCGCACGATCAACCTGCGCCACGGACACAGCGGCGGCGACAAGGTGCTGGTCGCCTTCGCGCGCCTGCTGCGCAGCCTGCTGCGGGCCGACGACATCGTCAGCCGCGTGGGCGGCGGGACGTTCGGCGTGCTCCTGCCCGAAGTCGACGCGGCGACCGCCCACGGCGCCTGCGCGCGGGTCGTCGCGGCGATGGCCGAGCTCAACGAGGGAGCGGGCCGTCATCGGCTGACCGCCAGCGCGGGCGTGGCGCGCTTCGCGGTCTCGGCCGACTCGACCCTGCGCGAAGCCGAGCTCGCGCTGCTTTCGGCCAAGTCGCGGGGCCGCAACCGCGTCGAGCGGGCGCGGCGCTGGCATTAGGAAAACGGGCGAGGACGGCCGCTAGCCGTCCAGCCTTTCCTTCAGCAGCTGGTTGACGACCGCCGGGTTGGCCTTGCCCTGCATCGCCTTCATCGTCTGGCCGACAAAGAAGCCGAACAGCTTGTCCTTGCCGCCGCGATATTCGGCAACCTTGTCGGCGTTGCTCGCGATGATCTGGTCGATGGCGGCTTCGATCGCGCCGGTGTCGCTGACCTGCTTCAGGCCCTCGGCTTCCGCGATTTCAGCGGGTTCGCGGCCGGTCCTGAGGACGATCTCGAAGATCTCCTTGCCCTGTCCGCCGCTGATCTCGCTCGCGCTCTGCATCGCGAGGATCGCCGCCTGCGCCGCGGCGGTAGCGTTGGCCGGGTTCGCCTCGGCGCCGAGCGCATTCATCACGCCGGGCGCTACCGACAGCGACCAGTTGGCGACCTGGGTCGCCACGTCCCTCTCGTCCTTGCCGAGCTTCGCCGCGGTTTCGGACAGGAGCTGCTCGAAGCGCGCGTACGTCTCGACCTCGGCGGTCAGCTCGCGAGCGTTGTATTCGGTCAGGCCCAGCGCCTCGACGTAGCGGCGGCGCTTGGCGTCGGGAAGTTCGGGCAGCGAGGCGCGGCACTCGACGAGAAAGTCCTCGTCGAGTTCGAGCGGGAGCAGGTCGGGATCGGGAAAGTAGCGGTAGTCGTGCGCGTCTTCCTTCGACCGCATGGAGCGCGTGGTGCCGGTGCCCGGATCGAACAGCCGGGTTTCCTGGACCACGACCCCGCCGTCCTCGATCAGATCGACCTGGCGGCGCGCCTCGTGCTCGATCGCCTGCATTACGAAGCGGACGGAGTTCACGTTCTTCGTTTCGGTCCGGGTACCGAACTCGTCGCCCGGCCTGCGCACCGAGACATTGACGTCGGCGCGCATCGAGCCTTCTTCCATGTTGCCGTCGCAGCTGCCGACATAGCGCAGGATCGCGCGCAGCTTGCGGACATAGGCTCCGGCCTCCGCCGGCGAGCGCATGTCGGGACGGCTGACGATTTCCATCAGCGCGACGCCGCTGCGGTTGAGGTCGACGTAGGACATCGACGGATGCTGGTCGTGCATCAGCTTGCCTGCGTCCTGTTCGACGTGGATGCGCTCGATGCCGATGACCTTGTCCGCCGGGATGCCGGCCTTCTCGTCCGCCTCGATGGTGAGCGATCCCTCTCCCACGATCGGGTGGTAGAGCTGGCTGATCTGGTAGCCCTGCGGCAGGTCGGCGTAGAAGTAGTTCTTGCGGTCGAACCGGCTCCAGCGGTTGATCTGTGCGTCGATCGCCATGCCGGTGCGCACCGCCTGGCGGATGCATTCGCGGTTGGGCACCGGCAGCATCCCCGGCATCGCCGCGTCGACGAGGCTGACCTGGCTGTTCGGCTCAGCCCCGAACGCGGTCGCCGCCCCGCTGAACAGCTTGGCGTTGGAGGTGACCTGCGCGTGAACCTCGAGGCCTATCACGACCTCCCATTCGCCCGTGGCGCCCTGGATGCGGTAGGAATTCTCAGTCATGGCGCGGCAATAGGATGTGTGGGTTGCGGAGGGAAGAGAAAGTACCGGGGGCCAGCCTTGCCGGGTTGCGGCAATTGCTACAAAGGCGCGCGATGCCCACGATCGCGTCCATGGCTCCGACACTCAAGCGAACAATCAAGCGGTTGCTCGCGACCCGCGGCCTCGCCCTTGCCAACCACGACCACCTCGACATGCTGCAACGCGACGCCTTGATCGGCGCAAAGGCCCAGGCGCTGTCGTTCGTGGATGACGCGCATCTGCGCCAGGCGCTCGACCTGCTCGCCGAAAGCCAGAGCCAGCTCAACCAGGACCTGTTCGCCCTGGACGCCAACGGCTGGAAGCGGGGCGGCTTTTTCGTCGAATTCGGCGCGACCGACGGCAAATCGCTCAGCAACACCTGGCTGCTCGAAAAAGCCTTCGGATGGACCGGCATTCTCGCAGAACCGGCGCGGCGTTGGCATGCGGCCCTGGCCGCGGCGGGCCGCGCTGCCGCGATCGAGCGCGACTGCGTGTGGGAAAAGAGCGGCGAAACCCTCGAATTTGCCGAGGCCGAGTGGGGCGAGCTGTCGACGATCACGTCGTTCCGTGACCATGACCATCACGATCGCCGCGGTGCGCGCACCTATCGCGTCCCGACGATTTCACTTGTCGACATGCTCGACCGCCACAACGCCCCCGCCCATATCGATTATCTGTCGATCGACACCGAAGGATCAGAGTATGCGATCCTCTCCGCGTTCGACTTCGAGCGTTACCGTTTCGGGGCGATTACCGTCGAACACAATTTCACGCCCTACCGCGAAAAGCTGCACGCGTTGCTTACCGCGCACGGTTACCGCCGAACGCTGGAAGATCTCTCGCAATTCGACGACTGGTACATCGCGCAAGGCTGATCCTACCACCACCGTTCCGGCCGGGCCGTGAACCCGGCGCGGCTCTCGATCGCAAGGCCGGCATTGAGCACGCCCTGTTCGTCGAACGCGCGGCCGATGACCTGGAGGCCCAGCGGCAGACCATCAGCATTGAGCCCGGCGGGCACGCTCATCGCGGGAAGGCCGGCGAGGCTGGCGGGGACGGCGAACACGTCGTTGAGGTACATCGCCAGCGGGTCGTCGACCTTGTCGCCAAGCGGGAAGCTGGCGGTCGGCGTCGTCGGCGCCAGGATCACGTCGCACTGGCCGAACGCCGCCTTGAAGTCGTTCGCTATCAGCGTGCGGACGCGCTGCGCCTGGTTGTAGTAGGCGTCGTAGAAACCGGCAGAAAGCACGTATGTGCCGATCATGATCCGGCGCTTGACCTCGTCGCCGAACCCTGCCGCGCGGGTAGCGGCGTACATCTCCTGCAGGTTCGCGCCATCGGGAAGCTCGCGAAGGCCGTAACGCACCCCGTCGTAGCGCGCGAGGTTGCTCGACGCCTCGGCGGGGGCGACGATGTAATAGGCAGGCAAGGCGTATTTCGTGTGCGGCAGGCTGACGTCGACGATCTCGGCCCCCGCATCCCTGAGCCAGGCGATTCCGTCGTCCCAGCTCTTCAGAATGGCGGCGTCGGTGCCGTCCATCCGGTATTCGCGCGGGATGCCGACCTTCTTGCCGCGCATGTCCGGGTCGAGGGCCGCTTCCCATTCGGGCACCGGGAGGTCGAGGCTGGTCGAATCCTTCGGGTCGAATCCGGCCATCGCCTCGAGCATGATCGCGCAGTCGGCAACATCGCGCGCCATCGGGCCGGCCTGGTCGAGGCTCGAGGCGAAGGCGACGATGCCCCAGCGGCTGCACCGCCCGTAGGTCGGCTTGATGCCCGCGATGCCGGTGAAAGCGGCCGGCTGGCGGATCGATCCGCCGGTGTCCGTCCCGGTCGCCGCCGGGCACAGCCGCGCCGAAACCGCCGCCGAGCTGCCGCCCGAGGAGCCGCCCGGGGCAAGGCCAGCGTTCGAGCCTTCCTTGCGCCACGGACTGACGACGTTGCCGAAATAGCTCGTCTCGTTCGACGATCCCATCGCGAACTGGTCGAGGTTCAATTTGCCGAGCATTCCCGCACCCGCGTCCCACAGCTTCTGCGAGACGGTGCTTTCGTACTCGGGCACGAACCCTTCGAGGATGTGGCTGGCCGCGGTGGTCTGCACGCCCCGCGTGGCGAACAGGTCCTTCATGCCGATCGGCACGCCCGCGAGCTTGCCGAGGCTGTCGCCCCTCGCCCGCGCAGCGTCGACCGCTTCGGCCGCCTCGACCGCCTTTTCGGGCGTCGCCACGATGAAGGCGTTCAAAGCGCCCTGCGCGGCGGCGACGCTGGCGTTGAAGCTTTCCGCCACCTCGCGGGCGGTGAAGTCGCCGGCAGCGACCCCGTCGCGGATCGCCTTGACGCCGAGTTCGGTAAGGTCGGTCACTATTCGATCACCTTGGGCACGCCGAAGAAGCCGTGTTCGGCCGCCGGGGCATTGGCAAGAACCTCGTCGCGCACGCCGCCGCCGGTCAGCGGGTCGGCGTCGACCACGTCGTCGCGCAGGCGCTGGTGGTTCTCGATCACAGCGGTCATCGGCTCGACGCCGCTGGTGTCGACCTCGCCCAGTTGTTCGACCCAGTCGAGGATGTTGTTGAATTCGGGCACCAGTCGATCGAGGCTCGCATCATCCATCTGGATGCGCGCGAGGCTGGCGATCTTGGCCACTGTTTCGCGGTCTACGGACATGGCCGCGCCCTAGCCGCGAGGGCACCGCGCTTCAAGCCGCGAGCGATGCTATTCGAACGGTTCGCCCACCGGGGCACCGTCGACGTAGATCTGCCGCAGCGTTCGCTCCCGCACCTCGACCTTCGCGGAAGAAATGTCGCGGACCTGCACAGGAGGAAGCGGTGGCGCCGGGACCATCTCCTGTCCCGAAGGGTCCAGCGCCAGCCGGTGCACCCCGTCACCCGCCACAAGGGCCACACGCCGGGCGGCGCCGTCGCTCCCGAGGTCGAGCGCGACGCAGCCGCCGCGGCAGAACCACCGTTGCCGACCGACCTGTTCGACAACTTTCGCCCGGAGTTCAGGATCGTCGAACCGGAAATCGACCTCGACCGGAGCGTCGGCATCGACGCGGGCGCGCGCACGGTTCGCCTCGATCAGCTTGGCCTCCCTGATCGCAAGCCGGGCCCTTTTCTCGACGGCCGGATTGCCCGACTGTGCGAGCTTCGCCACCGCCTGGCGCCCGGCGGCGCCGAACCGCGTCTGCAGCGCGACAAAGTCGAACCTGTCCGCGGTCACCGCCCCGCTTTCCAGCCGGGCGAGCTGCTGCCGCGTGGCTATCGCGCCGAAATCGAGGACCGGCAAGGCGAGCACCAGCGCGACACCGCTGATGAGGACCGCCAGGTGCAGGTTCGCGCGGCGCAGATTGTCGCGCCATTCGCCTCTCCAGCCACGCATGACGGCGACGAACCAGGCAAGGCCGTAGGCGGTCGCGACCGCGATCGCGACGAGGCCCCAGAGCCGCTCGGGGCTGAGCCCGTGCTGCGCCACGCGGGTGCCCATCGAGATCGCGGCGAACGCCGTCAGCGGCAGGATCGACAGCGCGAGCGCCTGCGCGGCAAGCCGCAGTGCCCGGTTGCCCGACATCGCCGCGTCCTCGTCGCGCAGGATCGCGTTTGCGAGCACCCAGGCGCCTGCCGCGCACAGGAGCAGGATCGGAGTCGCGCGGCGGGTCGCCTCCCACAACACCTCGGGGCCGGACACGATCATCGCGGCGAGAAAGACGGCGAGGCCCGCCGCGAGCGGCACTGCCAGGATCGACAGAACCACCATTATCACGTTCCTCAGCGTGCCGATGATCCCGATTTGGTTGCGCAAGGTTCCCAGCGCCGCGCCCAATGCCGCTCCGGAAAAGCTCCAGCCGAACCATCCCTCCCGCAGCAGATCTTCCAGGAAGTCGAGCTTGAGAAGCTGAAACAGCTCGGACAGGAGTAGCAGCATGAGCCACGACGCGCCGAGGAAGGCGAGGCTGCCCGCGCCGCAGATGGCATCGTTCCAGACGTTGCGGTGGAGCCGCTCGTAGGGCGTCGCCCAGCGGCTTCGATGGAAATCCGACTGGAACAGCGGCAGCGCAAGTCCGGTCGCAACGAGTCCTGAAAGAAACCCGTATTCCGGATTGGCGATCGCATCGCCCGCGCCCACCGCGCGCCAGGCGAGTCCCGCCATGACCGCGCCGATGATTGCCGCGAACGCCAGCGGCTCCCTCCACCGGTCGCGTTCCACCGTGAAGGCGAAGGCCAGTGGCGCAAACACGAACAGCGCGCTCGCGGCCGCGCGCCAGCCGACCCTGGTGTCCGGTCCTTCGCCACCGGCTACAAGTTCGACGAGCAGCCCCGCGACGAACCCGACGGCGGCGAGCAGCCAGGGCAGCCGCGGCCAGTCGCCGTGCTCTTTCGTCGTCCCGGTCATGCGCCCTCCCACGTCTCGCGGGAAGTGGATTAGCCTACCCGTGCCGCCGGGCCATGAGAAAAGCGTGAGGTCTTGCTGAAAAGCGCGCCTACTGCGGCGCGCCGGGTTGCTGGCCCTGCTGGCCCTGCTGGTCCTGCTGGGTCTGCTGCATCATCTGCTGGAGCACCTGGAACCGGCGCTGGGCGTCTTCCTCGCTCATGAAGTCGACCAGTTCGACCTCGAAGGTCAGGTCCGCGTTGGGGGGGATCGGCGCACCCGGCGGCGGGCTGGCACCGTATCCCTTGTCCGCGGGGATGTGCAGCACGTACTTGCCGCCCTTCTGCATCTGCTGGAGGCCCTCGGCGAAACCCGGGACCACGCCTGACACCTGCATCGGCATCCCGTCGGGAATAATCCCGTTGGTCGGGAACGGCAGCTCGCGCGACCGGTCGAACTCGGTGCCGTCGGCCAGCTTGCCGACGTACTTGATGAAGACGACGTCGCTTGCCCCGGGTGTCGGACCGCTGCCCTCGGCCAGCGTCTCGACCTCGACGCCCGCGGGCACGCTGGCCCAGGCAATGCCGACGCCCAGCACCACCGCGGCGGCAACGCCCAGCCACAGCTTGGTCAGCGAACCCTTCGCGATCGGCTGAAGGGGAACACGGGTGATCTCGGTCATGCGGCAGGTCCTGAAACTGGGCCCCGGCGATACCCGGAATTGACGCTCCGGAACGACAAGGGGCGCGGATTGCTCCGCGCCCCGATGCCTCAGTGCCGTGGATGGTGCAAGTGGCGCTTACTTCGCGCCGTCGCGCTCCGCGCGCTTGCGCTCGAGCTTGCGGGCGCGGCGAACGGCGGCCGCCTTCTCGCGGGCGCGTTTCTCGCTCGGCTTCTCGTAATGGCGGCGCAGCTTCATTTCGCGATAGACGCCCTCGCGCTGCAGCTTCTTCTTGAGCGCGCGCAGGGCCTGGTCGACGTTGTTATCGCGAACGATGATCTGCATAAAAAGTCCAACACCTCACAGCAAAGACCCAGAGCCCGCGACGGTCGGCGGGGTATCGCCTTTGTAAACATACGAAAAAAGCGGGGCTTCCGTTCCCGGGAGCCTCCGAACCGGGGCGCCCCTAGCGCGTGTGGAGCGATTCTGCAAGCGCTGGCGAGGGTTTCGCGAGCGGGCGCCTGCGGCTAAGGGGCGCTCGATGGCTGTCCCCTCCCCCCTATCCGCCAGCGCCATGGTCTTCCTCGGAGGCGGCGCGGGCGCCGTCCTGCGCTACCAGCTCGGCCGCTCGATGACCTCGCTGCTGGGTCCGGCGACGGTCACCGCTTTTCCGTGGGCGACGCTTGCGGCGAACGTGAGCGGCAGCCTTGCGATGGGCCTGCTGGCAGGTGGGCTCGCGCGATTCGGCGGCGGAGAAATCTGGCGCCTGCTGGTCGGCGTAGGCCTGCTCGGCGGGTTCACCACCTTTTCCGCCTTCAGCCTCGAACTCATGCTGCTGATCGAGCGCGGGCAGGCCGGAAGCGCATTTGCCTATGCCGCGATCTCGGTGCTCGCGGGGCTTATCGGGCTGTACGTCGGCCTCATCGCGATGCGGCTGGCGTGATGGCGGACTTGGTACGTCAGTTTACCGTCGCGGCCGACGACGACGGGGTGCGCCTCGACCGCTGGTTCAAGCGCAACCTGCCGCAGGTGGGCTTCGCCACCGTCAGCCGCTGGGCGCGCACGGGGCAGATCCGGGTCGACGGCAAGCGTGCCCGGCCTGAGGATCGCCTCGCCGCGGGCCAGGTCCTGCGGGTGCCGCCCGGCGGCGACCAGCCCCAGGCGGCGAAGGGCGCCAAACCCCGGCGCCGCGAGCTGTCCGCCGACGAGATTGCCGCGGCGAAGGGCATGGTGATCGAGGAAACGCCCGCTGCGATCGTGCTCAACAAGCCACCCGGCCTCGCAACGCAGGGGGGGACCAAGACGACGAGCCACGTCGACGGCTTGCTTGATGCCTTCATGGAAGAGGGAGATCCGCGCCCCCGTCTCGTCCACCGGCTCGACAAGGACACCTCGGGAGTTCTCCTCGTCGCACGGACGCCGGGCAGTGCGGCGTTCTTTTCGAAGCGGTTTTCAGGCCGCAGCGCCAAGAAGGTCTACTGGGCGCTCGTCGCGGGGCGGCCCGAAGTATCGCACGGGATGATCGAGGCGCCGCTCGCCAAGCAGCCGGGCACCGGCGGCGAGAAGATGCACGTCGACGAGGAAAACGGCCAGCCCGCGAAAACGCGCTATCGGGTCGTCGACCGGGCAGGCAACCGCGCTGCCTGGGTCGAGCTCGAACCGCTCACCGGCCGCACTCACCAGTTGCGCGCGCACATGGCGGCGATCGGCCACCCGATCGTGGGCGATGGCAAGTACGGCGGGCAGGATGCGTTCCTGACCGGCAGCGTCAGCCGCAAGATGCACCTTCACGCCCGGCGTCTGATCATCGACAGTCCCAAGGGCGGCAAGATCGACGTCACCGCCGAATTGCCCGAGCATTTCGCCGCGACGATGGAGCAACTGGGCTTCGACCCTTCCCTCAGCGACGCCTCGCCGACCGAGGGGCCGCCCGAACGGACGAAGGAGGAAAAGAAGCAGGCCGCTCGCCAGCACGCCAAGCAGGTGCGCAAGAGCAAGCCCACCCGCCGCGGCCGCGCGGGGGCCCGTTCGGGCGCTGGCGGCTCGAAAAAGGGTAGGCGCTGATGCATCCCAATCCGCTGTTCCGCAGCGACGATCGGGCGCTGTTGAGGGCGCTGGTGGAGGAAATCGGGTTCGGGATGGTCTTCGCCCAGACACCCGACGGACCGCGCGTCGCGCACGTCCCGCTGGTTCCGGTTGAAGGCGATTTCATCCAGTTCCACCTGTCGCGCGGCAACGCGATGACGAAATGGATCGCGGGCGGAACGGCGCTGATCGTCGTGAACGGGCCGGATGCCTATGTGAGCCCCCGCTGGTATGCCGACAGGGCCACGGTGCCGACATGGAACTACGTCGCGCTCGAGCTCGAAGGCCGGGTCGAGCGGATCGGTTCGGACGCGCTCGACAGCCAGCTGCACACCCTCATCGAGCGAAACGAGGCAACTCTTGGCGGCGAGCGATGGTCCGCAAGCGAGACCCCCGCGGATACCTGGCGCAAGCTGTTCGGCGGGATAGTCGGCTTCGAGATGGAAGTCGTCGCCTGGCGGCCGACGCTCAAGCTGTCGCAGAACAAGCCGGCCGCCGAACGCGAAGCGATCGCCGCTGGCCTCGAGGAAGCGGGGTCCCCCGCGCTCGCCCAGCTCATGCGGACGCTCGGCGCATGAAGCTCGCCGTGTTCGATTGCGACGGCACGCTCGTCGACGGGCAGGCACCCGTTTGCGAGGCCATGGAAGATGCGTTTGCCGCTGCCGGCCTCCCCCCGCCCGACCGCCATGCCGTGCGGCGGATCGTCGGGCTAAGCCTGCCGCAGGCCGTACGCCGCCTCGCGTCCGGCGCGCCGGACGACCAGCAATCGGCTGCGGTCGAGGCCTACAAGCGCGCGTTCCGCGCCGCGCGCGAAACCGGCCGATTGGAAGAACCGCTGTTCGAAGGGATCGGTGACCTTCTGCGGGGTCTCAGGACGGAAGGGTGGTCGCTCGCGGTAGCGACGGGGAAGTCCGACCGCGGCCTTGCGGCGTGCCTCGCGGGCCACGGGATCGCCGGCCTGTTCGCTTCGCTCCAGACGGCCGACAGGCACCCGTCCAAACCGCACCCGGCGATGCTCGAGGCGGCACTGGTCGAGACCGGGGCGTCGGCGGACGAAACGGTCATGATCGGCGATACCAGCTTCGACATGGCGATGGCGCGGGCGGCCGGCGTCCGGGCGATCGGCGTTGCCTGGGGCTATCATGAAATGGACGAGCTCCACGATGCGGGAGCCCATGCAGTCGCCCGCGACGTAAGCGAGCTGAAGGATCTGCTCGATGGCTAGCCGCCCGCCGGATGATCGGATGCGCCCCGTCCCGCCCACCGACCGCGAACGTGGACGTTTCCTCGCCCTCAACCTCGTGCGCCTGAGCGGCGCGGCCTTCGTCCTGATCGCGTTGCTCGTGCTCAACGGCGCGCTCGGCCTGCCCGAAGTCGTCGGGTGGGTGTTCCTCGGCGTGGGTCTGCTCGACGTCTTCGTGGTCCCGCAGCTTCTTGCCCGCAAGTGGCGGACGCCGCGCGGATGAGGAAGTTCTGGAAAGCGGTGGCGGTGGACGAAGCGCCAGGCGGCGGGTGGCGCGTGCTGCTTGATGGCCGGCCGATCCGCACCCAGGCCGGCAGCGCTCCCCAGGTCGTGCCCACCCGCGCCGCGGCCGACATGCTGGCGAACGAATGGGCGTGCCAGGGCGAGGAAATCGACCCGGCCGGTTTCCCGCTGCGCGACCTTGCGGATTACGCCATCGACAGCGTGGCAGAGAGCCCGGCAGCGACGATCGACACCCTCCTGCGCTACGCCGAGACCGACACGCTGTGCTACCGCGCGGACCCCGACGAGCCGCTGCACAAGCGCCAGTGGTCGATGTGGGAGCCGCTGGTCACCGCGTTCGAGGCCCGCGAAGGCATCGCGCTCGAAAGGGTGAGCGGGATCGTCCACCGGGCGCAGCCGGCCGAGACGCTGGACACCCTGCGATCCCGGCTCGAGGGCCTCGATCCCTTCACGCTCGCCGCGCTCGAGGTGATGACCTCGCTGTCGGCGTCGCTGTGCGTCGGCCTCTCGGCACTCGACCGCGCTGCCGACGCGCAGGCGCTGTGGGACGCGGCCGAACTGGAAGAGGCCTGGCAGGTCGAGCTGTGGGGAAGCGATCATCTGGCGCAGCAGCGGCGCGACAAGCGCCGGGCCGACTTCCTGAGAGCCGCAGAGTTCGCTCGGTCGATCAAGGAAACCTGATCGGATGAGGCATCGACCGCTCCAGGGGCAAAGGCAATTCCGGCCGTAGGCCTGGAAATGGGGTGGAAAGCGGACCGGGTCGCGGCATCAATTGGCCTGCGTCATTGCGGCCGCGTCCATCCATATAACTTCCCAGATGTGACCGTCAGGATCAGCGAAGCTGCGGCCATACATGAAGCCATGGTCTTGCCTGGGATTAACATCCGCTCGTCCTCCATGGGAACCGGCCGCATCGACCATGGCATCGACGGCTTCCTTATCTTCGACGGAAAGCGCCAGCATCACTTCGCACTGATTGGGAGGGCAAAGCGGTCGATCGGTATGTGCGGCCCATTTCTGATGAGTTAGCAGCATCACCGAGATGGAGCCGGACCAAACCATGCAACAGGCAGTCTCGTCGCTGAAGTCCGAATTCTTCTCGAATCCAGCCGCTTCATAGAAGCGTTCCGCGGCGGAAAGATCGGCGACAGGCAGGTTGATGAAGATGGACTTGGTCATGATCGGAATCTCGCTTTAGCTGGCAATCGAACCTCCGTTGCGGCCGGGCAATGAATGATACCTAAACGCAGCAGACAGCAGGAAGATCAGTGTGATCTGCGTTCACTTCGGGGCAGCAGGCGCGCGCAACCAGCCTTGAGGCTGGATTTGGCCGGACCCTCGCCTGAATTGTCGGCAAACAGGATCGACAGCAAACAGACTGATTGGGAGCCCAAGCGCTCCGAAAGCCGTCACACCAACAGTCTGCCCCTGCGGGAAACTGCAGGGCGGCTCACCCCACCCAGTCGGCGACCTGGCCCGCGACTTCGTTCGCGGCCTGGTTGAGCGCCGTGCCGACCGGACCGGATTCGGCGGCAACGCCGGGGACGGTGGCGGAGAAGCGCCGTGTCATCACCTGCGTTCCGTTGACGTCGCGGACCGCGTCGAAGGTCACCACCACGCTCGAGGTGCGCGCATCGTAGCCGAAGTCGACCAGCGTGCCGCGCAGCTGGTTCTTGGGGGTCAGCGCCGGGTCGTCGTAATCGATGACGAGGCGTCCGGTCTTCGCGCGGATCGTCTCGCCCAGGAGCTTGCGGAACAGCCGCGTGGGCCGGTCGGCCCAGACCGCATCCTTGAGGTAGGCGATGCGCGTGTCGTCGATCTGCACGGGCACGCGGGTGACCGAGAGACGCGCGGGCGCGTCGGGCTCGTTGACCTGGATCGCCTGCGCGATGTCGCCGCTGATTGTCGTGCCCGCCGCGACGCTGGCGGTCGGGGTCAGGCCGAGCAGGTTGTCGGGTGCCTTGCCGCCGAGGCTGATGCAGCCCGCGAGCATCAGGGCAAGGGCCGAGGCCAGGGCGATGCGGGTGGTCTTCATCGGCGGTCTCATTTCGGCTTCGGTCACTTTGGCTTGTAGTCGGGCAGCTTCTGGCCGCCGATCAGGCCGCCGGCACCCTGGCTGTTGATCTTCTCGGTCACCTCGCGGAGCGCGCGGCTGGTCTCGCGCAGGTCGCGGATCGTGGCCTCGGCCGCGGGCAGCGTGCTTTCCGACAGCGTGCGCGCGGCGGGCCGGGCATCCTCGAGCGTGGCCGACAGCGACTTGGCGGCGCTGTCTGCGGATCTCAGCGTGGTGCGCATCTGGGCGGCGAGGCTCTGCCCTTCGGTGTTGAGCAGGTTGTCGGCCGAGCCCATGACCTTCTCGAAGCTGTCGAGCGCCTGGCTCGCCTCGCCCAAGGTGACCTGCAGCTCGACGAGCGTGCGCTGGACCTGCGGGGTCGCCTGCGCGAGGTCGGCGGTCATGCGGTTGGTGTTGGCAAGTATGCCCTCGATCGACTGCTGGTTCTTGTCCGACAGCGTCTGCGTCAGCCGTTCGGTCAGCGTGGCCAGCCGTTCGAGCAGGAGCGGGGCATTGGCGAGCAGTTCGCCCAGCCCGCCGGGCTTGGTCGGGATCACCGGAACGCCTTCGGGGCAGGCGGTCTTGCCCACGCCTTCGCCCGTGCAGGTCAGCGGGGGCGCACCGCGCCGCGCGCCGTCGAGCATGATCGTCGACACCCCGGTGAACGAGCCCTGGATCGTCGCCGTGGTCCCGACCAGGATCGGCGTGCTTTCGTCCACCTTCACCCGCACGCGGACGAATTCGGGGTCCTTGTTCCACAGCTGGATCTCGGTCACCTGGCCGGACGGAACGCCCGAGAAGCTGACCTGCGATCCCTTGGCAAGGCCCGCGACCGACTGCTTGAAGAAGATGTCGTATTCGTTCTGGACGCCCTTGTTCAGCCCGGCAAGCCAGACCACCGCGCCGGCGATAAGCGCGAGCAGGACCAGCGTGACCGCCCCCACCCAGACATGATTGGCCCTGGTCTCCATCCGCGTGCGCTATGCCTTCTTACCGTCCAGCTTGTCCAACGCTTTGATTGCGTTGACGGCCACCGGCTTGTCCATGTGGCGCCGCAGCTCGTCGAGCGCCTGCGCGGTAAGCGCCGCGCGCCCGCGTGGCCCGTTGAAGTATTCCTGGATCCACGGGTGGTCGAGCTTCATGAGGTTCGGCACCGTATCGACCGCGATGACCTTGCGGTCCGCAATCACCGCCACCCGGTCGCAGATCTCGTGCAATGTATCGAGATCGTGGGTGATGAGGAACACGGTGAGCCCGAGCGTATCCTGCAACTCGCGCGTGAGGCGGTCGAACGCGGCCGCGCCGATCGGGTCGAGGCCCGCGGTCGGCTCGTCGAGAAACAGCAGTTCGGGATCGAGCGCCAGCGCGCGGGCCAGCCCGGCGCGCTTCTTCATGCCGCCCGAGAGCTCGCTCGGATACTTGGCGACCGCTTCCTCTGGCAGGCCCGACAGCATCACCTTGTAGCGCGCGATCTCGTGCATCAGGCCCGGGTCGATATCGGGGTAGAACTGCTTCAGGGGCACCTCGACGTTCTCGCCCACCGTCAGGGTGGAGAACAGCGCCCCGCCCTGGAACAGGACGCCCCAGCGGTTGCGCACGCCGAGCACCTCGTCCGGCTCGCCATCGGTGATCGAGCGGCCGAACACGTCGATGTGTCCCTCGTCGGGCACCTGCAACCCGATGATCGAGCGCATCAGGACCGACTTGCCGGTCCCCGATCCGCCGACCACGCCGAGAATCTCGCCCCGCCGGACCTTCAGCGAGAGATCCTCGTGGATCACATGCTCGCCGAAGCTGTTCTTGAGCCCCTCGACGACGATCGGGTAATCCCCCCGGAAACGCTCGTGCGGGCGATTGACGTCCGGATCGCCATAGGCCTCGATCGCCTCGGCGACCTGCGGATCGTCCGCCAGGCTATCCTCCTCGCCCGCCATCACGCCCACCCGACGTTGGTGAAGAAGACCGCGAAGAAGGCGTCGAGCACGATCACGGTGAAGATCGCGAAGACCACCGCGTTGGTGGTCTTGAGGCCGACCTCCTCCGAGTTGCCCTGGACCTTCATGCCCTGGTAGCAGCCGGTCATGCCGACGATCAGCCCGAATACCGGCGCCTTCACGAGGCCGACCCACAGGTCGTAGATCGGCACCACGTCCTTGATCCGGCTAAGGAAGGAAAAGAACGGGATGCCGAGCTGGATGTCGCCGATCACCGCACCGCCGATGATCGCGACGACCGAGGAATAGAACCCCAGCAGGATCATCATGAACGTGACCGCGAGCACGCGCGGAACGACCAGCGCCTCCATCGGCGAAATGCCGATCGTGCGCATGGCGTCGACCTCCTCGGTCAGCTTCATCGTGCCGATCTGCGCGGCAAACGCGCTGCCCGAACGGCCGGCCACCATGATCGCGGTCATCAGCACGCCCAGTTCGCGCAGGGTGATCCGCCCCACCAGGTTCACGGTCAGCGTCTCTGCGCCGAACTGGGCCAGCTGGACCGCCCCCTGCTGCGCAATGACGATGCCGATAAGGAAGCTCATCAGCCCGATGATCCCGAGCGCCGAGACGCCGACGAGTTCCATCTGGCGCACGAACGCCTTGATGCGGAACCGGCGCGGATGGCGAATGATCGCGCCGACCGCGAGAATGAATTGCCCCACGAAGGCGATCGCCCCGGCGGTCCCGCGCTGCGCGGCGGCCACCCGCTCGCCGGTGGCCTCGAAGACGCGGGTGAACACGGGTGGCCGCTCGGGCGTCACCTCGCCCCCCTCGACCGTCTTGTCGAGCGCCTCGATCAGCCGCGTCGCGCGATCGCTTGCCCCGACGATCTCGCCGCCTGTCGACCGCTTCAGCCCGAGCGCGACCCATGCCCCCACGGTGTCGATTTCGGTGACCTGCGACAGGTCGATCTCGGAAAGCGGCTCGTCGATTGCGCGCAGGTCCTGGTCGACAGGCCCGATCGTCGAGACGAGATATTCGCCGGACAGGACCAGCCGGCGTCCGCCGCCCGGGCCGTCCCCACCGTCTTCGATCGCGTAGTTCGCCCCTTCGCTCATGCCCCTCGCCTATGCGGGGAAAATCGCCGCGCGACAAGCGGATGCGTCAACCGCTGTTGCACGTGCGAAATCGCGCTGGCATGGCGCCAACCCGAAATGACCCAGGAACTCGACAAGACATTCGATCCCGCCGCTATCGAGGCGCGCTGGTACGACCATTGGGAAACGAACGGGCTGTTCAGGCCCGAGCGCCCCGGCGCGCAGCCCTTCACGATCGTCAACCCGCCGCCCAACGTGACGGGGAGCCTGCACATCGGCCACGCGCTCGACAACACGCTGCAGGACGTCGTGGTGCGGTACGAGCGGATGCGGGGCAAGGACGCGCTGTGGGTCGTCGGCACCGATCATGCCGGTATCGCAACGCAGATGGTGGTCGAGCGCAACCTCGCGAGCCAGGGCGTCAAGCGCACCGACATGCCGCGCGAGGCGTTCGTCGACCACGTGTGGGAATGGAAGGCGCAGTCGGGCGGCACGATCACCCAACAGCTCCGGCGCCTCGGCTGCTCGATGGACTGGAGCCGCGAGCAGTTCACGATGGACCCGCACTTCACCCGCGCCGTGGTGAAGGTGTTCGTCGACCTCTACGACCAGGGTCTGCTCTACCGCGACAAGCGGCTGGTGAACTGGGACCCGGCCTTGAAGACCGCGATCTCCGACCTCGAGGTCGAGGCCCGCGAGGTCCAGGGCCACATGTGGCACTTCAAGTATCCGCTCGCGGGCGGCGAGACCTACACCTACGTCGAGCGCGATGCCGAGGGGAACGTCACGCTCGAGGAGGAGCGCGACTACATCGCCATCGCCACGACCCGGCCCGAGACCATGCTGGGCGACGGCGCGGTGGCCGTCCACCCGTCGGACGCGCGCTACGCGCCGATCGTGGGCAAGCTGTGCGAGATCCCGGTGGGCCCGAAGGAGCACCGCCGGCAGATCCCGATCATCACCGACGACTATCCCGACCCCGAATTCGGTTCCGGCGCGGTCAAGATCACCGGCGCGCACGACGAGAACGACTACGGGGTCGCGCAGCGGAACGGCATCCCGATGTACCGGCTGATGGACGAGGTCGCCGCGATGCGGAGCGACGGCGCGCCCTACCAGCAAGCCGCGGCGCGCGCGCGCGAGATCGCGCAAGGCGCACCGTTCACGCCGGGCGAGGTCGACGCGCTCAACCTCGTGCCCGACGAATACCGCGGGCTCAACCGCTACGAGGCGCGCGAGCGGGTGGTCGCCGATATCGACGCCGAGGGCCTGATGCTGGGCGTCGAGGACAAGGTCATCATGCAGCCATTCGGCGACCGCGGCGGCGTGGTGATCGAGCCGATGCTGACCGACCAGTGGTACGTCGACGCCAAGACGCTGGCGCAAGGCCCGATCGAGGCGGTGAAGGACGGCCGGATCGAGATCGTCCCGAAGACCTGGGAAAAGACCTTCTTCAACTGGATGGAGAACATCCAGCCGTGGTGCGTCAGCCGCCAGCTGTGGTGGGGCCACCGGATTCCGGCATGGTACGACGAGGCCGGCAACGTCTACGTGGCCGAGACCGAGGAGGCCGCGCAGGCGCAGGCCGGCGACGGCGTCGCGCTGACCCGCGACGAGGATGTGCTCGACACATGGTTCTCCAGTGCGCTGTGGCCTTTCGCTACGCTCGGCTGGCCCGAGCAGACCGACCTGCTCGAACGCCACTATCCCAACGACCTGCTGATCAGCGGCTTCGACATCCTGTTCTTCTGGGATGCGCGGATGGCGATGCAGGGGATGCATTTTCTGGGGCGGGCACCGTGGAAGCGCCTCTACCTCCACGGGCTGGTGCGCGCGGCGGACGGGGCCAAGATGTCCAAGTCCAAGGGCAACGTGGTTGATCCGCTGATCCTGATCGACAAGTTCGGCGCCGACGCGCTGCGCTTCTTCATGTGCGCGATGGAAAGCCAGGGCCGCGACGTGAAGATGGACGAGGGCCGGGTCGAGGGATACCGCAACTTCGCCACCAAGCTGTGGAACGCGACCCGCTTCTGCCAGGCCAACGGCATCGGCGCGAGCGCGACCATCCACGCGCCGGAGGCCACGCATGCGGTCAACCGGTGGATCGTGGGCGAGGTCGTCGAGACCCTGGCGCAGATCGACAAGGCGATGGGCGACCTGCGCTTCGACGCGGCCGCCAACGCGATCTACCACTTTGCGTGGGACACTTTCTGCGACTGGTATCTCGAGCTCATCAAGGGGCAGCTCGACGACGAGACCAGGGCGGTCGCCGGCTGGGTCCTCGACCAGATCCTCGTCATGCTGCACCCGTTCATGCCGTTCATCACCGAGGAGCTGTGGCACGCGCAGGCACGGCATCAGGGGGACGAACGGCCCTACGAGCTGATCGTCGCGAAATGGCCCGAGCCGGATGCGGCCACCGATGCGGCCGCGAAGGCCGAAATCGAGTGGCTGATCGACCTCACCCGCTCGCTGCGCACGGCGAAGAACGAGCTCGGCCTCGCCCCTGGCGCACGGCTCGAGGCGTGGCTCACCGCCCCCTCCGACACCGCGAGCAAGGTGCTGGCCGGCAACTCGGCGGCGATCGAGCGGGTTGCCCGCCTTTCGGCCGTCCACACGTCCCCCGCGCCTGGCGGCGCGGCGATGCAGGTCGGCGCAGGCAGCGACGCGCTGGTCATCCCGCTCGAAGGGCTGATCGACATCGAGGCCGAAAAGGCACGGCTGACGAAAGCGCTCGCAGCCGCCGAGAAGGAAGCCGCCGCGCTGGCCGGACGGCTGTCGAACGCCGCCTTCGTCGAGCGCGCGAAGCCCGAGGCCGTCACCAAGGCGCGCGCCGACCACGCCCAGCACTCCGCCGAGGCGGACCGGCTGCGCTCGGCACTCGAAAGGCTCGGCTGACGGGGCGGGCGCGTTTTCCTACACGCGCGGAATGTGGCAAGGCGCGCGGATGACCTCCCCCCGTCACCCTCTCCTGCGCCTCCTGAATGGCACGCGCGCATACACCCGCTTTTTTGCGGCAGGACAGTGTGACAGGTGTGACACGGACCGCACCGGCGCGTCAGGCGCGCGGCGATGAACCTGATTCTTGCCACCGACGACACTGGAGGCCCGGAGATCTTCGCCTCGCTGCAGGGCGAAGGTCCATCGGCGGGAAAGCCGTGCTCGTTCATCCGCCTGTCGCGGTGCAACCTTGCCTGCGTGTGGTGCGATACGGCCTACACCTGGCATTTCTCGGAAGACGAGCGGCCACACCGGGGCGGCCGTACATTCGACCGCAAGGCGAACCAGGTTTCGCTGACCCCGCTCGAGGCCGCCCGCGCGATAGACCGGCTGCCGCCACGCCGCCTGGTCGTCACCGGCGGTGAACCGCTGCTTCAGGCCCCTGCGCTGGGCGAGATGGCATCGCTCCTGCCCGACCACGCGATCGAGGTGGAAACCAACGGCACGGTCGAGCCCGCGTCCCGTTTCGATGCGTTCGTCGAGCAGTATACGGTCAGCCCAAAGCTCGCGCACAGCGGCAACGCGGCCGCGCTCGCGCTGTTGCCCGAGCGGCTGGCCGCCTGGGCGGCCGATCCGCGCGCGGTGTTCAAGTTCGTGATCGCAGCTCCGGGCGACGTGACCCAGGTGCTGGCGCTCCAGGCAGGCTTCGGCATCGAGCCCGGCCGCATCTTCCTCATGCCCGAGGGCACCCGCAGCGCGACGTTACGCGAGCGCGAGCAATGGCTCGCCCCGCTGTGCGTCGAGCATGGCTTTCGCCTGTCCGACCGGCTGCACATCCACCTCTACGGCGACACGCGCGGCACGTAAGCCGGGTGTTTACTTGCCCTGGCTGCGCCAGCGCTGGACGATGCGGTGGACCCGCTCTTCCTCGCCGCCCGACTGGCGCCACAGTTCGACGAAGCTGGGGTCCTCGGACGCCGGGCGCTTCTGTTCCTCGAGGTTGTCGAACGCGACGCGAATCGGGATCGCCACGCCCTCGCCGCAGATGATGCACTCGCGGTTGCGCAGCGCGGGGATCGAATCGAGGAAGCCGCGCGCGCCTTCGGGCATCGCGGCCTTCACGAAGGCCTGATCGCGGTCGTTGTTGAGGCGCATCGAGATGATCGTGCCGCACTGCGACAGCACGCCTTCGGCCAGATCCGACGGGCGCTGGGTTATGAGGCCGAGGCTGATGCCGTACTTGCGCCCTTCCTTGGCGATGCGGCTGAGGATCTTGCCGACCGACGAACCATCGGCGTTCTTCTCGTTGGGGACGTAGCGGTGCGCTTCTTCGCAGACGAGAAGGACCGGACGGGTCTTCTCCTCCCGGCCCCAGATCGCGAAGTCGAACACCAGCCGGCTCAGCACCGCGACGACGGTGCTGGTGATGTCGGACGGCACGCCCGACACGTCGATGATGGCGATCGGCTTGCCGTTCGACGGCATGCGGAAGATCTTGCCGAGGAAATCGGCCATCGTGTCGCCCACGAGCATGCCGGAGAACATGAACTGGTAGCGCGGGTCGCCCTTCAGTTCCTCCAGCTTGGTCTTGATCCGCTGGTAAGGCGCGGTGTTGGTCGCCTTGTCGAGCTTGCCCATCTCGTTCTGGATCTCGTTCGACAGGTCCGAGAGAAGGTAGGGCACCGGCGAATCGACGGTCAGCTTGCCCATCTGCTCGGACAGCCGGTTCTTCATCCGCGCCTTGAGCAGGCACTTGGCAAGGATGTCCGCGTCGATCTGGCGGTCGTTGCCGTTCGTGGTGAGCAGGACCTCGCAGTGTTCCTCGAAGTTCATCAGCCAGTACGGCATTTGCAGGTTACTGACGTCGAGGATCAGGCCGGTGTTGCGGAACGCGGCCGAATATTCGCCGTGCGGGTCGATCATCACGATGTGCCCGTCGGGTGCGGCGTCGCAGATCCGGTGCAGGATCAGGGCGGCGCTGGTCGACTTGCCGGTACCGGTCGAGCCGAGCAGCGCGAAGTGCTTGCCGAGCATGGCGTCGACGTACAGCCCTGCGCGAATGTCCTTGGTGGGGTAGACGGTGCCGATCTGGATGTTCGAGCGGCCGTCGCTGGCATAGATCTGCCTGAGGTCCGCGGTTGTCGCGGGATAGATCAGCGCGCCGGGGATCGGATAACGGGTGACGCCGCGGCGGAAACCGTTGATGCGGCCGGTTAGCTTCTCCTCGCTGCCCTCTCCGAGGAAATCGATGTTGGCGAGCACGCCGCCGCCCCGCCGGTCCTGCTTCTGGTTCCGGACGCTGGCGAGCAGCCACGAATTGCCGACCCGGATCTTGACCTGGCTGCCAACCTGCCCGGCGAGCGCCACCGATGGATCCTCGTCGTCCATGCACTCGGTCAGGCGTTCGAGGTCGAGTGCGATCTGCGATCCCGAACCGGCGATCTCGAGGATCACGCCGATCGGCTGCGACGCGTTGTCGCCCCCCGCGCCCCGCGGCGCGCCGCCGACCGGCTGCGCGCCCTCGAAACCCTGATTGTCCATGTCGCCCATTGCGCGAAAATCCCGCTACTGATCCCGCGCGGAACATTGCCGCTACGCGGTTAAGATCGCGTCAACGAAGGTTAGCAGCGGCAACCTAGATCAGGGCGAACAGCCGGCCCGCCATCCATCCCATGCCCACCGACAGCGCAACCGCGAGCAGGCCGTACAGGAACGATTGCGAGTGCGCGAATATCTCGACGAAGCGCTCGAAACCGACCTTCCTGACTTCCACCTCGGCGACCGCGGACGAGACGACACGCCCGTCGCTCACCGCGAAGGTTTCGGCGGTGTAGGTTCCGGTGGTCACGCGCGAGGGCAGCTCGAAGCGCGCCTGATACAGCACGCCCTCGCTAATCGTGACCCCGTTCATGTCCTCCTGGTAAAGACCCTGCCGCTGCTTGAGGTCGACCAGTCCGGCGGAAAACCGCATCTGTTCGGCCGGGTCGATCTCGCCCGTCGGCGACAGCTGGATGAAACGGGTGCCGAATTCGTAGATCGCGGCCGTCTTTTCATCCACGATCTCGGAAACGGGCCGCGATGCAGCGACTGCGAAATACGACGGTGCCGAACGGAAATCGGTGCTCGCGGCGTTGAGCCACATGCCGCCCACCTTGGCCTTTTCGCGCAGCCGAATGGGTTCGGCTGGCCCCTTGAGCACGACGACGACGTCGTAGCCTCGCGCAGCCCGCGTGCCGGCCGGATCGAGAATGGCACCGAACAGCAGCAGTTCGGTTCCGGTAAAGCCCTGACGCACCCTAACCTCGTGCTGGCTGACTTCAGGCACGAGGATCGGGTCGCGCGCAAACGCCGGATCCTCCGCCAGAAACACGCACAGCGCGAGGAAAAGCAGGAACCGCTTCATAATGGACTGACCGTGTAGATCTCGTCCGGCGTGACGCCGAGCCCGTAGAGCATCCGCAGCGCGACGAGCAGGACGATAGCCGCCAGCACCAGGCGGAGCACTTCGGGCTTCAGCTTTTGCGCGAACTGCGTGCCGATCTGCGCCCCCGATACCGAACCGAGCAGCAGCAGCGCGGCGAGTACGATATCGACGGCCTTGGTGGTCAGCGCGTGCATCATCGTGGTGACCATCGTCACGAAAAGGATGTTGAACAGGCTGGTGCCGACGACCACCCCCGCGCTCATCCCGAGGATGTAGAGCATCGCCGGCACGAGGATGAACCCGCCGCCCACGCCCATCAGCATCGTCAGGATGCCCACGCCCACGCCGAGGAGCAACGGTGCAAGGGGCGATATGTAAAGGCCGGAACGGTAGAACCGCCAGCGCAGCGGCAGCGCCGCGACCAGCGGATGGTGCCGGCGCTTCGCGGCGGGCGGCCGCTCGCCGGTCGTGCTCGTGCGGATCGCCGTCCAGGCTTCGCGGGCCATCAGGGTGCCGATCGTGCCGAGCATCACCACGTAGAGGATCGAAATGACGGTATCGATTTGCCCGATCGACTGGAAAAAGCGGAACATCAGCGCGCCGATGATGCTGCCGATCGCGCCGCCGACCACCGTCACCGCGCCCAGCTTGTAATCGACCCCGCCGCGCCGGTTGTGTGCGAGAACGCCCGACACGCTGGCGCCCGTAACCTGCGTCGAGGCCGAGGCGGCGGCGACGGTGGGCGGAATGCCGTAGAAGATCAGCAGCGGGGTCGTGAGAAATCCGCCCCCGACGCCGAACAGCCCCGACAGGACCCCGGTCAGCGCACCGAGCGCGACGATGACCAGCCCGTTGACCGAAAGGTTCGCGATCGGGAGGTACACGTCCATCGCCGCTCGCTTACGCGAGAGGGGCTGACAGCGAAAGGCATGCGCGCGCTAAAATCCGGTCGAAAGCGTGACCGCGGGACCATCGGTCGGGCGGGCCTCGCCGGCCACCCGCATGCGATAGTCCAGGGACATACGCATCGGGATGCCGGCGCCGCGCAGGTCGAGCGTCACGCCCGGACCGACATCGAGCCGCGCCGCGTACTTCTGCGCTCCGCCCCAGACCCCCGCGCCGGCCCGCACCTCGGCTCCGCCGAGCGACATGACCGCCCGATCGATCCGGAGCTGTCCGTCCACGAACGCCGTCGCTTCGCGCCCTCCGACGTATCCGCTTTGCGCATACGCCTCGATGCGGAGCGCAAGTGGCAGGTCGTGCGGGGCGAGCTCGGTGATCGCGGCCGCTGCGGGGCGCAGGTCGGTCCAGCCCTCCGTCCGGGTCGCGCGGGCCTCGGCCTGAAGGCGCACCGGAACACGCGGCAATGGGCGTAGGCCGACCCCGACCGCAAGCTCGGCTTGCGCTGGACGCGAGGGGGCCTGGGTTGCGCGCAGGTACGCCTGCGGCCGGCGATTTCCCCGACCGAGATCGCGGCGCAAGACCAGCCCGCCCTGCGTGCCCCCGTAGGCAGGTGCGCGCGGCCCTCCCGCCGCCACCCGGGGCTGCCCGCTTCCCGGACGCCAGGCGTACCAGGCGTCGAAGTGCCATTGCCTGGCCGGCGAGGCGGTCATTGGCGGACTTCCCCGCGTCCCGGGTGGACGTATCGCTTCGGGAGCGATGGGGGCTACCGGGCCCACTGGCGCTGGCGGCAGCTCCGCTACCGGACCTGCCGGCATGGCGGCTCCCGACCCCGAGGCGCGATGATCGGCTTTCCGAAGGCGTGGCAGCGGCATGATGGCTGCGAGCGCGCCGCGGTCGCTCAAACCGTCCGCGAAGACGCCGGGGTCGGCGGCAGGCCCGTCCGCTTCTACCGCATCCCCGCCTCGTACCGGTGGCCCTTGGCGGGTTAGGGATTCAGACCGCGGCGCACCTTCCCGCGGCTGGGCGGCGCCCTCGGCAAGGGGCCGCTCCCACATGACCGCCCGCAGCCCGATCCAGCCGGCCGCGATGGCTACCAGAACGATCACCGGCTGGCCCCGGCGGCGCGACCGGGCGAGCGGGCCGGTCATATGCCGAGGCTGCGCTGCTCGCCCAATGCGGGGTGGACGATGTGGCGGGTCTTGTTCCAACGGGGCGCCCGGCCCCGTAAGGAACCAAGGTACTCGAAGAAAGCCCGGCGACCCGCAAGGATGGTGATGGCGTTGGCCAGCGGGATGCGGATGACGGCGCGAACGCCTTCCAACCAGCCATATTCCCGTGCGGTGAAGGCAAACCGGAGCGCGCCCCGCCATACGAAACTCAGCGTGTTGGCGGCGATCAGCGCCGTGACGAGCGGCGTGGCAGGAAACGAGGGGGCATATCCCGCGTGATGCGCAAGCCAGCCGACCGAGGCGATCAGGATCAGGAAATAGGCCACGGCCAGCACCAGGGCGGTCAGTGGACCGCGGCGGTCCCGCACCCGCATCCACAGGTCCGCAGGTTGGCTGCTCCAACCCAGGCGGTCCCACGACTGGAGCGCGATCCCGTGTATCCACCGGGACTTCTGGCGTACCGCGCAGCCGACATCGGCAGGAAAGCAAGCCCGCGTCGCGACGAGCCGTCCGTCGGGATGGCGAAAGCGCAGGAACTTCGACCGCCTGCCGAGCGCCGCCACGCCGAGGCCGAGTTCGTAATCCTCCGTCAGGCACTCGGCGGCGAAGGGACCGTCGCGACCGCGCCGGGCCGCGAGTTCAAGGAGCGTTTCGCGGGCGATCGCACACCCTACGCCTGCGGCGGGGATGCCTGCTCCCAGCGCATCGCGCACGACCATGCCCTTCCCGTGAGCCTCGGCGAATTCCTCGCAGTAATGCGATGCGACCCAGCGCGACTGTGGCAGAGGTTCCGGCAGGACCGGGATCTGGGCAAGCGCGACAGAACTGATCGCTTCGTCGAGCAGACCCAGCGCGGCGGGATCGACCATGTCTTCCGCATCGTGCATCACGACCATGCGCGCCGCACGGCCCACCCGGTCTTCATCCGCTTCGAGAGCCCGATACAGCCGGTTGAGGCAATCGGCCTTCGTGCTCGGCCCGTCGCAGTCGTGGATCACCAGCCGCAGGCGGGGGTCGTGATCAGCCGCCGCGATGACCGCTTCGGCCGTGAGTGGATCGTTGCGGTACGTTCCGACATACAGGCGCATGTCCGCATGCGGCCACGCGGAGAGGGCATGGCGGATGGTCGCTCCGATCACGCCCGCCTCGCGCCAGGCCGCGATGAACACCGCCGCTTCGCCGGCGAGCGGTGCCGGGCCGGTCTGCTCTTCTGAAAGACGAACGGTGCGCGCCCGTCCGGTCACGCGCAGCACGAACCAGATCAAGTCCACCGCGAACTCGTCGAGGGCCCCGATCAGGAAGAAGACGCCGGCGAAAAGGAGAAGCTCGTGCTGGACAAGCACGAGCCATTCGCCCAGCGCTCCTGATGCTTCCGGCAAGTGCGACCCCCGAATTGCCTGCCGGGGCGTTAACAATCCACAAGAACGGATGCAACTGACAAACTAAAGCCAGGCGCCAATATTCCGCCGGTGTTTATTTCAAATTGACCATTCTAGGCAGCAGGCCCGAAATCGTCCTGTCGTCCTGCCTGCAATCCGCGAACGCGCGTTCCGCGGCGTAACGCAACACGCTTCGACAAGGGTGTTCCGGGTCAGGCCGGGCAGCGGCTGTCGCGCATCGGCGGCGCGCTGGTTCGGGTCTGCCAACTGCCATCGGGTGCCTGGTACTTTTCACCCGGCACCGTCCTGGCGATGGCGAGACAGCCGGCCGTGAGCGCATATTCCTCGAGCGTGGCATTGGCCGCGCGCGCCTTTTCCGCATAGACCGCGCGCCGCCTGATGTTGATGTCGTTGACGATCCGCTGGAGTTCGGACGTGCTGGCGCCGACGATCCCCAGATAGCCGTCCATCTTTTCTCCCACCAGGCCGGCGGACCGCGCCGCGTCATATGCAGGGTCGCGCTGCGCGAGCGCAGGCGTCGAGACCAGCAGTCCCGCAGCCAGTGCGGAAGCGATCAGGGTGATACGGAAACTCTGCATCAGAAGATGTCCTCGTTTTGATCGATCGTGTTTTCCGCGTCCGCGGCCAACCGATAGATGACTTCCTGCCGGATGTTGACATTGAGCTCGATCACGATCGGCTTGTCGGGAGCGGTCACCTGAACGCACCCTCCGAGCGCAAGCAGGCCTATCACGCCCCCCGGCACCGTTCCGCCCGTCAGCAGCTTCCGCCATGCCCCCGCCATGCGCGGAGTTGTCGCAAGCCCCGCTGGCGGGGTCAATTCGCATCGGATCATGGGTTCGTCTCGCTTTCGGGGGTCTGAACAGGCGGTTGGTCGGGGACAATGTCCGCAGGCTGGATCTCGGGCGGAGCCGGTACGGTAGCCCGCCGCAGGACCCGGCCGTCTACGCTCAGCAGGCCGAGCTCGCGCGGATCGCGGACCGATGCCGGGTCGTACATCGACTTGATCGACGTGATCAGCTGATAGAACGGCGCCGTTATGTTCACGTTGAACCGGATCGGCAGGTTCGCAAGCCGCCGGGTGATGAAATTGCGTTTGGCCCCTGCGCCCTGCTTCACCCCGTCGAACCGCACGCGGGTGACGATTTCGCCGGTCAGGCGGCCATCCATCGCGATAGACATCTGCCGGTAGTCGAGTGACTTCAACGCATCGAACGCGAAATTCGCCATGGTCCCAAGGTTCTCGCGGCTCAGCGCGCCGACGTAGGAGATGTTGCCGCCGGGGGAGCGCGCAACGAGCAGGCCGCCTTCGATACGGCCGTTCCCCTCGCTGTCGAAAACGATCGGCACCGTCCCGTCGAACGTTCCCGTCGCGGAGATGTTGGACAGTTCCATCCGTTCGACGAACTGGGCAGCTTCGAGGCCCACGATTTCGAATACATAGCGCCGCTCCTCGCTTGCCCCGAAGCGCAGGTTCGTCGAGCGCAGCGTCAGTGTGCCGCCCATGAATGGCCAGGTCGCCCCCTCGACCGCGAGGAACTCGCCGTCCCGCATCGAGAAGACCAGTTCGCCGCCTTCGACCACGATGCCCGGGTTCACCGACGCGATGCGCAGGCGCTGGTTGGGCGCGGTGGTCAGGTTGAGAAGGTCGGTGAACTCGACCGTGCCGCTGGCGCCCCGGACCGGACCGAACGCGGCTGCGAAATCGAGGCTGTCGCTGCTGAACCGGCCCGTGCTCGTCACCCCGCGGGCGTTCCAGTCGATGCGCCCCCGCCCGTTCACGGTCCCGCGCATGTTGGCAACGACGCCAAGCGCAAGGCGGCTCAACGTGTCGGGCTGCAACTGTCGGTCGAACAGCAGGTCGTTGACGGCCAGGTCGGCATGGCCGGTCCCGGTCGAAAGATCGTGGACGACGGTCACATCGGTGACGGCCCGCCGCGATGTCGGTTCGCGCAGCGTCGCCCCAGCGCGGATGACGCTGTCCCGAAGCGTCAGCGTGCCATCTTCGGCGACCAGCGGATTGAACCGAGCTGGTGCTTGCCGGTCGACCAACCTGAAGCCGCCATCGTCGATACGCAACGCTCCGCCCGCATAGCGCCAGGCGCCCGAGGTGTTCTCGAGGTTCAGCGGCACGGCGAACAGGCGCACGTCCGCATCGTCGAAGCGCCCGGCGATTTCCCGCCCGAACGTCGCGGTGAGGTTGGAGATGCGAAACGTGCTGGCGGTGGCCGGCGGGCCGAGCGCGACGTCGACGGCGCGCGCGCTGAGGGCACCCGGATAGGCGAGGCCAACCGGCCCGCTGCGAAGGCGGATCGGCGTATCGGCAAGCCGTCCCGACAGATCGAGCGACGGCGCGCCGGCGGCGATCCTCAGGCCCTCCGCCGATTGCCTCACGATCGGTTGGCCCCGGCTGGGGCACAGTGTCAGCCCGCGCCGTTCGAGGGTCAGCGAGGCGACCGCGAGCCTGTCGAAGCGGATGTCGACGCACCGGTTCCACAGAGTGAACCCGGTTCTTGTCCACGACCCCGACACCGGCAGCGCAAGCCCTTGCGCGTTGCCGCCGGGCAGCGGTCCGCTCGCGACCGCCCGCCCGGAGAAGCCCAGCGCACCGGACGAAGACTGCGCGAGTACAAGTTCGGGCACGGCGAGCGAGCTGCCGCCAGCACGGTATTCCGCCATCCGCAGGCGCAGCACCGCGTTACCGCCTGGCGCGCGCTCCATTCGCCCGGCAATGCGCGGCATGCCGGCACCACCGGTCGCGAGATTGCCGGAGATGCGCGGAAGTCCGTGCCCGCCCCCGGTGACCTGGACCCGGCTCAGCGCGAGCAGCGTCGCGCCACTGCCCCCGCGCAGCGATGCCCGGGGAACTTGCACGCTGTACCCCTCGCGCGATCGGCGGACGGAAAACGCGGCCTGCAGGCTGCTCGCCCGCCCCTCGCGCGCAAGCCCCGTGCGCACTTTGG
Organism: Tsuneonella sediminis; assembly: GCF_051912845.1. NCBI lineage: Bacteria > Pseudomonadati > Pseudomonadota > Alphaproteobacteria > Sphingomonadales > Erythrobacteraceae > Tsuneonella > Tsuneonella sediminis. Next base: position 987,847 of record NZ_JBNCBU010000001.1, read on the forward strand.
CAAGCACCGGCGCAAGCAGCGTGCCGTCGGTCGAGCGGACGGCTTGGGCGAGCAAACGGTCGAGCCCCGACCCCACGCGCACCCCGTTGCCTTCGACATCGCCCTGTACCTCAAATGTCGAGAGACCCGACCGGGCGCGCAGGCTCCCCTTGGCGGTCAGCAAAGCGGCACGCGCCTGGGGGTGGTCTAGGCCGCGCGCCGCGAGCGAATAGCGCGCTACGAATGCGTCGTTCCGCCAGGTCGCGCGGACCGTCCCGTTGAGTCCGTTGGAGCGGGTGCCCGCAAGCGCGAGCGCGCCCGTGGCGAGGCGCCCCTCGCCCTCGATACCGGCCAAGTCCTTGTCGGCATTTACGTCGAGCGAAATCGCGGCATCAGTGACCCTCGCGTCGTCCCCGCAATCGAGGGAGGCGAAGCGCAAAGGGCCCGCGAACGCCGGCCTGCCGGCAGCGGTCGTGACCTTGCCGTAGAGCGTCATCCTGCGCGCCGAGCAGCCGGCTCCGTCGAGCGCAGGCGCGGCCGCCGCGACGATGCCGGCAAAGCCGTCATCAAGCCGGCCGGACCCGTCTGCCTTGATGCCGACCGGGCCGAAGTCGGTTTCCAGCAGCGCCCTCCCGTCGACGAGGCGCAGGTCGAGTTGCGGAAGTCCGGGTGGTTCGTCCGTTTCGCGAAACAGCACCTTGTCGAGCGTCCCGAAGCTCAAGGTACTTCCGCGCAGGGTGCCGTAGAGCCTCGGCCTGACGAGCGTGATCCGGCCGATGGTGGGGGTGCCGAAGCGGTAGCTGATCGCCACCTCGGCACGTTCGATCGTCAGGTCCGGCGCTTGCGGATCGCCGACGACCACGTTCGTCAGGACCTGCCTGTCCGGTCCGACACGCTCGATCTCGTAGGTGGCGGGAATGTCGTACTGGCGGAGCTGTCCGGCGATGAAATTCCCGGCGATCCTTTCGCGCGAGAACCACAACGACGCCAGCACCACGAGTACCAGGATCGCGGCAATTGCGAGTACGCGCGGCCAGCGCCGGCGACGCCCGACCGAGACTTCCTTTTCCATCTCGCAGTCGGCCTCGGCCATCGACCCCTACTTGCGCGTCCGCGCGCCCGAAGGCAATGCGCTGGCAGGTCAACGCGATGACGGGGGAAAGGTTGCCGCAAGCTGAAGACAGATCGGCGGCAAATGACCGGGCCGGGCACCGCGCCCGTTTGCGCGAGCGACTGCTGAATGGCGGCGCAGAGGCCCTGGCCGACTATGAAGTGCTCGAGTATCTGTTGTTCGCCGCCAACCCACGCGGGGACACAAAGCCGCTGGCAAAGGCCCTGCTGGCCCGGTTCGGCACGCTGAGCGCGGTGCTCAATGCCGAACCCGGCGCGCTCCGGCAGGTCAAGGGCATGGGCGAAGGCGGCGCGGGCGCGCTCAAGGCCGTCGCGCTCGCCGCCCGTCGCATGGCGCGGGGCGAAGTTCAGGACAAGCCCGTTCTCGGCAGCTGGCAGGCACTGCTCGATTACCTGACCATCGACATGGCACACCTGACGGTAGAGCGCGTGCGAGTACTCTATCTCGACGCGCGCAACCGGCTCATCGTCGATCACCACGTGGGCGACGGATCGATCGACGAGGCATCGATCCACCCCCGCGAGGTTGTCCGCAAGGCGCTGGACGTGGGCGCTACGGCGATGATCCTCGTCCACAATCACCCGAGCGGCAATCCCGAACCCAGCCGCGCCGACATCGAGATCACCCGCCGCATCGCCGAAGCGGGGCGCCTCCTCGGCATCGTCGTTCACGATCACGTCATCGTCGGGCGCCAGGGTCACGTCAGCCTGAAGGCGAAAGGGTTGATATGACCGGCGAGCATCCCTAGCCGCTCGGCACGTTTCAACCGGAGTCGATGATGGTCCCCCGCTACGCCCGTCCTGCCATGTCCGCGATCTGGGAAGCGGAGGCGCGATATCGCATCTGGTTCGAGATCGAGGCGCACGCGACCGAGAAGCTGGGCGAGCTCGGCGTGGTGCCTGAAAGCGCGGCGAAGGCGTTGTGGGACTGGTGGGCGACCGATCCGAAGATCGACGTCGCCGCGATCGACGCGATCGAGGCTGTGACCAAGCACGACGTCATCGCCTTCCTCACCTGGGTAGCCGAGCAGGTCGGGGACGAGGCGCGGTTCATGCACCAGGGCATGACCAGCAGCGACGTGCTGGATACGACACTCAGCGTTCAGCTGGCCAAGGCGAGCGACCTGCTGCTCGAAGACCTCGACCTGCTGCTGGCGGCGATCGAGCGGCGCGCGCAGGAGCACAAGTACACGCCGACGATCGGCCGCAGCCACGGCATCCATGCCGAGCCGGTGACCTTCGGGCTCAAGCTGGCCCAGGCCCATGCCGAGTTCGCGCGTTGCCGCAAACGTCTGGTCGCGGCGCGCGAGGAAATCGCCACCTGTGCAATTTCGGGCGCGGTAGGGACGTTTGCCAACGTTTCGCCGGAGGTCGAGGCCCATGTCGCGGAACGCCTCGGTCTTGCGGTCGAGCCGGTCTCGACACAGGTCATCCCGCGTGACCGGCACGCGATGTACTTCGCGACGCTCGCGGTGATCGCGGGCAGCATCGAGCGCCTGGCGGTGGAGATCCGCCATCTCCAGCGCACCGAGGTGCTGGAGGCGGAGGAATACTTCTCGCCCGGGCAGAAGGGTTCCAGCGCGATGCCGCACAAGCGCAACCCGATCCTGACCGAAAATCTTACCGGACAGGCGCGCATGATCCGTGCCTATGCCCTCCCTGCGCTCGAGAACGTCGCGCTATGGCACGAGCGCGACATCAGCCATTCGTCGGTCGAGCGGTTCATTGGGCCCGATGCGACGATCACCCTGGACTTCGCTCTCGCGCGGCTGACCGGGGTCGTCGACAAGCTCCTCGTCTATCCCGGCCGGATGCAGAAGAACCTCGACCGGATGGGGGGCCTCGTCCACTCGCAGCGCGTCCTGCTGGCGCTGACCCAGGCCGGCGTGAGCCGGGAAGACGCCTATGCCATCGTCCAGCGCAACGCGATGAAGGTGTGGGAATCGGACGGAGCACTCAGCCTGCTCGACCTGCTCAAGGCCGACAGCGAGGTGACCGCCGCGCTGAGCCCCGCGGAACTCGAGGAAAAGTTCGACCTCGATTATCACTTCAAACACGTCGATACGATCTTCGCGCGCGTGTTCGGTGAATAGCGCCGCCCTTCCCAACTTCGCCCATCGCGGTTAAGCCCGAACGAGAGCCGAAACGGGGAGCGAGGAAACAAGATGCAGATCGTCCGCACCATCGCCTGGTTCGCGCTGCTGGTGGTGCTGCTCGTCTTCAGCTTCTTCAACTGGAAGCCGGTGGAAGTGCAGATCTGGGACAACCTCGTCCTCGAGACCAAGGTGCCCGCGCTCGTCGTGGTCTCGTTCCTACTCGGACTCGTGCCGATGTGGTTGCTCCACCGCGGGGTTAAATGGCGGCTACAGCGGCGGATTTCGGGCCTGGAAACCGCCGCGCGAAACGTCGCCATGACGCCCTCTCCCACAGCCGCGGGGCCTACGGTGCAGGCGCCGCGGCCCGATCCCGACCTGCGCGACGATGCGCTGGACGGGGAACACGACACGCCCGCCTCTGCTCCCCGCCAGTCGTGACGAACCCGGTTTACGTCGCGCTCGACCTGCCCCGGCTGGATGATGCCAGCGCCCTCGCCGCGCGGGTCAGAGCGCATGTCGGCGGCATCAAGCTCGGCCTCGAGTTCTTCTGTGCGCACGGCCACCACGGGGTGCACGAAATTGCCCACGTCGGCCTGCCGATCTTCCTCGACCTGAAGCTCCACGACATTCCCAACACCGTTGCGGGGGCGATGCAGGCCATCCACGTGCTCGAGCCGGCAATCGTTACCGTCCATGCGTCGGGCGGAAGGGCGATGATGGAGGACGCCAAAGCCGCAGCGGGCGAACGCTGCAGGGTTGTAGCGGTGACCATGCTCACCAGCCTCGACGAGCGCGACCTCGAACGTACCGGCGTGCAAGGGTCGCCGCACGATCAGGTCATGCGGCTTGCCGAACTGGCACAGACCGCCGGCCTCGACGGAATAGTCTGTTCCGGGCGCGAGGTCGGGGCGGTCCGCAGGCAATGGAAGAACGGCTTCTTCGTCGTTCCGGGGCTGCGCCTTCCGGACCACTCGACGGGCGACCAGAAGCGCGTGGTCACCCCGCGCGCCGCGCGGGACGATGGCGCGAGCGTGCTGGTGGTCGGTCGCCCGATAACGCGTGCCGACGATCCGGTGGCCGCCGCCCGCGCAATCGAGGCGACGCTCTGACGCCATGAATCGGACGCTGGTGAAAGTCTGCGGGTGCAACACCGCCGAAGCCGTCGACGCGGCGGTCGACGCGGGCGCCGACTACGTGGGGCTGGTTCACTACGAACCCTCGCCCCGGCACGTCACGCTCGACGAGGCGAAACGACTGCGAGCGCGGGTTCCGCAGGATACCAGGGTCGTGTTGCTGCTGGTCAACCAGCAGCCGGTCCCGACCGCGCTGGCTGTCGATGCGGTCAGGCCGGATGTCGTGCAGTTTCACGGAGGGGAGACGGCCGAGTGGCTCGGTCTTCTCAAGCCGAACGTCCCGCAGGAGCTGTGGAAGGCGATCGGCGTGCGCAGCGCGGATTCGCTGGAGAGCGCGCTCCGGTTCAAGGGCGCGGTCGACAGGCTGCTCTACGATGCCGCGCCCGGCGTGCTGCCGGGCGGCAACGGGGTCGCGATCGACTGGACGCTGCTGCGCGGCTTCCGCCACCAGATTCCCTGGGGCCTTGCCGGGGGGTTGACGCCCGACAACGTCGCGGAGGCGATCCGCGTGTCGGGAGCGGAGATGGTCGATGCCTCGAGCGGGCTGGAGAGCGCACCGGGCGTAAAGGATGCCGGGCGCATCCGCGCCTTCGTCGAGGCTGCGCGAAACGCCTGAGGCGGCGCCCCGAACCTTTCCTGTCTCGACTTCGCGGCACTTGACCGCCATGGGACCGGCGATGGAATCGACACCCAACTCCTATCGGAACCAGCCTGACGAGCGGGGGCATTTCGGCGACTACGGTGGCCGGTACGTCGCAGAGACGCTGATGCCGCTGATTCTCGAACTGGAGCAGGCCTATCGCGCAGCGAAGGCCGACCCGGCGTTCAAGGCGCAGTTCGACGACCTGCTTGAACATTACGTCGGCCGCCCCAGCCCGCTCTATTTCGCCGAACGGCTGACCGAAGCGCTCGGGGGCGCGCAGGTCTGGTTCAAGCGCGACGAATTGAACCACACCGGCGCGCACAAGATCAACAACTGCATCGGCCAAATCCTCCTCGCGATCCGCATGGGCAAGTCGCGGATCATAGCCGAAACCGGCGCGGGCCAGCACGGCGTCGCCACCGCCACCGTCTGCGCGCGGTTCGGCTTGCCCTGCACGATCTTCATGGGCGCGACCGACGTGTCCCGCCAGCAACCCAACGTTTTCCGCATGAAGCTGCTCGGCGCCGAGGTAATCCCGGTCACCAGCGGCGCGGCGACGCTGAAGGACGCGATGAACGAGGCGCTGCGGCACTGGGTCGCGAATGTCGAGGACACGTTCTACATCATCGGCACCGCCGCCGGCCCGCATCCGTATCCCGAGCTCGTGCGCGATTTCCAGAGCGTGATCGGGCGCGAGGCGCGCGAACAGATGCTCAGCCGCACCGGCCGCCTGCCCGACCTGCTCGTCGCGGCGATCGGCGGGGGCAGCAACGCGATCGGTCTGTTCCACCCGTTCCTCGACGATGCCGACGTCAGGATGCTCGGCGTCGAGGCAGCGGGGCATGGACTCGACAAGCAGCACGCCGCCAGCCTCGCCGGCGGCTCGCCCGGCGTCCTCCACGGCAACAAGACCTACCTGTTGCAGGACGATGACGGCCAGATCGCCGAGGCGCACTCGATCAGCGCCGGGCTCGACTATCCCGGCATCGGCCCCGAGCACGCCTGGCTCAAGGACATCGGCCGGGTCGAATACACCGCGGTCACCGACGACGAGGCATTGGACGCCTTCCAGCTCCTCTGCCGCACCGAAGGCATCATCCCCGCCCTCGAACCCAGCCACGCCATCGCCGCCGTCGCCAGGCGCGCGAAGGAAATGGACCGCGACGCGGTGATCCTTGCGAACCTGTGCGGGCGGGGAGACAAGGATATCTTCACCGTGGCGGATGCGCTGGGAGTGGAGATGTGAGATGGGTCCGCAATGAAGGCTATTTCGAGCGGATGGTCATGTATTTGATCGCATTGCCGCTCATGCTCGCAACCCTGCTGGTTGAGTGGCCCTCCAAGACAGCTTCGACCATTGCGCTCGTGGCGGCCGGGACATTCGCGTTTTTCATCGCGCCGATCGCTGCCCGGCCGCTCCTCGACCGCTGGAGCCGGAAGCGCAAATGACCCGTCTCGCTTCCGCTTTCGCCAAAGGCCGTCCGGCGTTCGTCGCGTTTATCACGGCGGGCGACGGCGACACCGCGGCCAATCTCGATGCACTGGTCGCTGGCGGCGCGGACGTGATCGAACTGGGGATGCCATTCACCGATCCGATGGCCGACGGCCCCGCGATCCAGGCGGCGAACCTGCGATCCTTGAGCGCAGGCACGACCACGCGCGACGTGTTGATGATCGCCAACGAGTTCCGCGACCGCCACCCCGACGTGCCGCTGGTGCTGATGGGGTATGCCAACCCGATGATCCGCCGCGGACCCGAATGGTTCGCCGCCGAAGCAAAGGGCTGCGGGGTCGACGGGGTGATCTGCGTCGACATCCCGCCTGAAGAAGACGATGCGCTTGGCCCCGCGTTGCGCGCCGAGGGGATCGACCTCATCCGCCTCGCCACCCCGACTACGGACGCCGCGCGCCTGCCCGCCGTACTGGAGGGATCGAGCGGGTTCGTCTACTACGTCTCGGTCGCCGGGATCACCGGGCTTCAGCAGGCCGCGACCGGCTCGATCGCAACCGCGGTCGCCCGGCTGAAGGGTTCGACCGATCTGCCGATCGCGGTCGGGTTCGGGGTGCGCACTCCCGATCAGGCGGCCGCGATCGCACGGGTCGCCGACGGCGTGGTCGTCGGCTCGGCGCTGGTCGAGCTGTGCGAACGTCACGGGGCCGACGCCCCCGAACACATCCAGGCGCTGGCCGCTTCGATCAGCGAAGTGGTCCACGCAGCAAAGAGAGAAACCGCATGAGCTGGCTCAGCCGCGTCCGCAATCGCCTTCCCTTCGTCGCCAAGCGCGACACTCCCGACAACCTGTGGGTCAAGTGCCCCGCCTGCCAGGAAATGCTCTTCGTCAAGGAGTACGAGGAGAACCTGAATGTCTGCCCCCGGTGCAATCATCACGGCCGGATCAACGCCGACCGCCGGCTGTCGCTGATTCTCGACGAGGGCTTCGATCTGCTGCCGCAGCCCACCGTCAAGGAAGACCCGCTCAGGTTCCGCGACACCTCGAAATACACCGATCGCCTCAAGAAGGCGCGCGCCGCAAACGCCCACAAGGACGCGTTCAGCGTAGGCGCGGGAACGATTGACGGCCATCCCGCGGTCGTGGGGGTTCAGGATTTCACTTTCATGGGTGGATCGATGGGCATGGCGGTCGGCACCGCGTTCTGCGCCGGGGCCGAGCGCGCGCTCGCCCGCAAGTGTCCGTATGTCGTCGTCACCGCCGCAGGCGGTGCGCGGATGCAGGAAGGCATCCTCAGCCTGATGCAGATGCCCAAGGCGACCGTGATGACCCGCCGCCTCAAGGCGGCGGGCCTGCCCTACATCGTGGTGCTCACCGATCCGACGACCGGCGGCGTGACCGCCAGTTATGCCATGCTCGGTGACGTCCATATCGCAGAGCCGGGCGCACTGATCGGTTTTGCCGGTCAGCGGGTTATCCAGGACACCATCCGCGAGCAGTTGCCCGATGGCTTCCAGCGCGCCGAATACCTGCACAAGCACGGCATGGTCGACATGGTGGTCGAGCGGAAGGACCTGAAGGCGACGCTTGCCACGCTGATCGACTACCTCGCGCCGAAGAAGGCGGCGTAAGGGCGCAAGCCTTGAAGGACTTCGCGCGGTCAGACGACCCGGCGGTGCAGGCGCAGCTCGACCGGCTGGCGCGGCTTTCGCTGCCGCAGGGACGGTTCGGCCTCGGCACCATCCGGGCGCTGTTGGGCCGGCTCGGCAATCCGCAGAAGCGGCTGCCGCCGGTGTTCCACGTCGCCGGGACCAACGGCAAGGGATCGACCTGCGCGTACCTTCGCGCGATCCTCGAGGCGGACAGCAAGCGCGTCCACACCGCGACCAAGCCGCACCTCGTACGCTACAACGAGCGCATTCGCATCGCCGGCGCGCTGGTCTCCGACGCCGAGCTTGCCGAACGACTGGAAACGGTGCTCGACGCGGGCGAGGACCTGGGTCCCAGCTTCTTCGAAGTGACGACGGCCGCGACCTTTCTCGCCTTCGCCGAAAGCCCCGCCGACGCCTGCGTGATCGAAGTCGGCTTGGGCGGACGGTTCGACGCGACGAACGTGATCGAAGAGCCTGCCGTCTGCGGCATCGCCAGCCTGGGCATCGATCACGAGGCATTTCTGCTCGCGCCCGAACAGGGCACGCCCTCGCAACCTCTCGCGCGGATCGCGTTCGAGAAGGCAGGCATCGTGCGCCCCGGCCGGCCGCTCGTCACGCAGGCCTATCCGGAGGCGGCGGAACTCGAGATCGAGCGGGCGGCGATGGCGGCAGGCGCGCCGCTCCACATGCGCGGGAGCGACTGGTTTGCCCGCTCCGGTGACGCTGTCGAATACGAAGACCGCCACGGCCGCCTCGCCCTGCCCGCGCCTTCGCTTCCGGGCTCGCACCAGGTCGACAACGCCGCGCTGGCGGTCGCCATGTTGCGGCACCAGGACTACGTCTCTGTCGGCGCCGATGCGATCGCGGAGGGTCTGCGACGCGCGCGCTGGCCGGCGCGGTTGCAGCTTCTGCACGATGGTCCGCTTACCGCGCTGGCTCCGGGCCGGCAAGTATGGCTCGACGGCGGCCACAATCCCGACGCCGGAGCGGCGATCGCGCGGCATTTCGGTGCACCGGTGCATCTCGTGATCGGGATGCTCGCGAACAAGAACCCGGACGCGATCGTAGGCGCGCTGGAAGGCCGGATCGCATCGCTGTCCGTTGTTCCGGTGCCGGGGAGCGAGAGCCACGGGGCGGACGCGTTCGGTCCTGCCGCCCGCTCTTTCGCCGGGGTCGCCGATGCGCTGAGGGCGTCACCGGCGGACGACCTGCCGATCCTTATCGCCGGCTCGCTCTATCTGGCAGGGTCCGTTCTGCGCATGAACGGGGAAATCCCCGACTGAGGTCAGTCGTCGCCGATTTCACCCGAGACCCATGCCTTGGTGAACGAAGAACCGGATTGCTCGTCCATTACGACCGAGGGCGCGCGGCGGCGGGTCTCGGCAAGACAAAGCGGGCTGAGCGGGACATCGAAGGTGAGACCGATCCGGTCGCCGTCCTGCCACGCAAGTTCGCCGAACGTCTCGAAATCGAGCCAGGTGAGAAATCCCTCGCCCGCTTCCTCGGGTTCGCTGAGCACGAGCTGCGCGCCGCCCTGGGACAGGTTGATCAGCCGCACCGGCTGCCCTCCATCGAGCGTTTCCAGCCGCGCGCCGAACCCCACTTCGAGCCGGGCGAAATGGCGTCGACTGTCGTCTTCGGAACAATGGTCGCGATTCGTCGCCATGATCGAACGATAGCATTGTCGGGAGGTGGTTTGATTAATCGACAACCCTAAATTTGTCTGAAGAATCCCGGCGTGCCGGACCGGCAGGTGCTAGTCCGCCACGGCGGACGCCGCCTGGGGCGCGATCTCACCCGCGTGGCCCGTGCGCGCCTGTCGCCACCATTCGAAGCAGACGAGCACCATCGCGCCTAGCCCGATCCAGGTCGTGAAGATGAAAATGGCATAATACCCCTGCAACTCGATCATCTGGCCGAGCGCGCCCCGTCCCAACGTGCCGATGAGAAGCGTCAGGGAAGACAGCAAGGCGTATTGCACCGCGCTGAATTGCTTGGAAACGATCGACGACAGCCACGCGATGTAGGCAGCGCCGGCGATGCCGATAGCAAGGTTCTCTCCGCCGATCGTCACCATCAGGCGTGCCAGTTTCTCGCTGCCGCCGGGAAAACTCGATACGAGCGCGGCAAAGCCGGTCAAATTCGCCACCGCGTCCATAACCTGCCCGCCGCGCGCCATGTCAGCGTAGAGCAGGTTGGTGAGCGCCGCGAGCAACCCGCCGACGAGAAGCGTGAACATTCGCCCCAGCGCGGTCAGCATCCAGCCGCCGATCGCGAGGCCGAGCACGATCGCGCCGACGCCGAAGAACTTGCTGGCGAACGCGACCTCGTCCTTCGAATACCCGAGTTCGCCGAGGTAGAACGGATAGGCGAACGTCCCCCAGATCGCGTCGCAGATGCGGTAGGTCAGCACCACCGCGAGAATGAGCACCAGCGACCAGCCGAGCCGCCCGACGAATTCCTCGAGCGGCAGCACGAGCGCGCGATAGAGATGGTCGGCGGCATAGCTCGCTCCGCGCGCGGGCGGGGCGTCCTCGACCAGGAGGTTCTGCCCCTTCTTGCGCTGGGCCGCGAGCCAGCCGGCAATCAGCGCGGGGAGGATGATCGTCGCGACGATGATCCACGGACCCCAGTTGAGAGTGAACGCCGTCGGATCCGGCCTGTCTTCCGGGCGCGAGGTCAGGGATGCGATCATGAAGTTGAGCACGACCCCGATCGCGCCCGCCCACAACAGGCCGACGAGCGCCAGCGCCTTGTAACGAACCGACGGTGCGATCCCGCCTGCCTTGCGCAGCGCACGCACCTGCTCCTCGCTTTCGCCGGACACTTCGGACCCGTCGCCCTCGGCGTTGGGTGCAAACAAGCCCGCCGCCCCGATCGCGAGCAGGATCACGCCCAGCGCGAGATAGGTTTGCGGCCAGCCGATCCGCTCGGCAATGATCAGCGCAAGCGCCCCTCCGACAAGCGAGGAAAGCCGGTATCCCATCTGGTAGATCGTCGAGAGGATATCGAGCGTCGCCTTCTCGTCGGCGACGTCGATGCGCCAGGCATTAATCGCGATGTCCTGGGTGGCGCTGGCGAAGGCGCCGATCCCGGCCAGCAGGCTGAACATGCCGAGAGCGCCCTTGGGGTCGAGCAGGCTCATCGTCACCAGGATCGCGCCGAGGATCACCTGCATCGGCACGATCCACTGCTTGCGCTTGCCGAGCTTGCGCAGACCGGGAATGTCGACCTTGTCGATCAGCGGGGACCACAGGAACTGGAACGCGTAGGCGAGCCCGATGAGGCTGAACACGCCCATCGTTTCGAGATCGACCTCGGCTTCCGTCAGCCAGGCGAACAGCGTGCCGAGAAACAGCGCGAAGGGCAGCCCGCTGGCGAACCCGAACAGCAGCATGAAGCCGGTCTTCCGGTTGTTGAGAGCGCGCCCGAGTATGCGCCAGCTCGACGGCTTTTTCGGTGCTTCGCCTTCGACCCCGCCCATGCCCTAGCGTCCTTTCCGTGCGACCAAATCCATGCGACACTTACCGCAGCGAGAGGAATTAGAAAGCGTCACCATGAACGAGACCACAACGCTCGGGGGAAAACGTCCGACCGCGGGCCAGCTCGCGCTCGCCGAGGCGCTCGCGCGGGGGGACACCCGCCCGCAAGGCGGGATCGCGACGGTCCCGTCCGGGGTCTATACCGATCCCGACCATTTCGGGCGCGAGAAGTCCGCACTGTTCGACCGGCTGCCCCAGGTGCTGATGCCGAGCGCCCTGCTACCCGAACCGGGCATGGCGGTTCCGCACGACCTGTCCGGCAAGCCGCTGCTGGTCACGCGCGACAGGCAAGGCAAGGTGCAGGTCTTCCTCAATGTCTGCCGGCACCGGGGAACGCGCCTCGTGGAGGGGGCGGAAGCGGTCTGCGCCGCGCGGCTCGTGTGCCCCTATCACGCGTGGACCTACCGCCTCGACGGCGCGTTGCTCGCGCTACCGCGCCCGGACAGTTTTCCGGGTCTCGACAAGGACGACTACCACCTGCGGGAGCTCCCGAGCCGCGAAGCGGGCGGGCTGATCTGGTTTGCGCCGGTCGAGGGAGCCGAGTTCGCCCATGCCGACACGCTCGGCGAGGACATGGCCGCGTTTGGCGCGCCCGACCATTTCCTGTTCCGTCGCAAGACCCACAGCGTCGCGGGCAACTGGAAGCTTGTCATGGACGCGTTTCTCGAAAGCTACCACGTCACCCGGCTTCACGCGAAGACGATCGGCCCGTTCTTCAAGGACGGGGTGACCAGCGGCGACATGATCGGCCCGCACGCGCGCAGCGCGGTGGGCCGCGTGGACGAGCTCGACGGGATCGACCTTACCGACATGACCGCGCTGCGTCGGCGCGTGACGTTCGCCTATCAGCTCTTGCCGGCGACCATCATTATCCCGAGCCCCGATTACATCAACGTCATGTCGCTCTGGCCGCAGGCAGTTGACCACACGCTTGTCGAGGACTTCATGCTCATCCCGGAACCTCCCGCGACCGAGAAGGCGCGCGAGCACTGGGAGCGCTCGTGGGCGCTGCTCGACGGGGGCGTGTTCGCGGGCGAGGACTTTCGCGCCGCCGAGCTTGGCCAGCAGGGTCTGTCGACCGGGGCGGTCCCCCACCTGACGCTGGGCGATCTTGAAGGCGGCATCAGCCGTTTCCACGAAACCGTGAGCGAGGCGTTGCGCGCAGCGAACTGAGCGCCTAGTTCCCGCGCCATGCCGCAGACCGAAAGACCGGGTGAACGCCCTGCCCCGCGCAGCGGCGAAAGGATCGCCAAGCTGCTCGCGCGCGCCGGGATCGCATCGCGCCGCGAGGTCGAGCGAATGATCGCCGACGGCCGGGTCGCGATCGGCGGCAAGGTACTGGACACCCCCGCCACGGTGCTCCCCAACCTCAAGGGGGTGACGGTCGACGGCAAGCCGGTCGCGCAAGCGGACCAGACGCGCGTCTTCGCCTTTCACAAGCCCTCGGGGCTGCTCACCGCAGAGCGCGATCCGAAGGGGCGGCCGACGATATACACCGCGCTGCGCAACGCGCTGCCACGGGGGGCGCCGCGGGTCATGCCGGTGGGACGCCTCGACATGAACACCGAGGGCCTGTTGCTGCTGACCAACGACGGCGAACTGAAGCGTGCGCTCGAATTGCCCGCCTCAAACGTGCCCCGCACCTATCGGGCCCGCGTATTCGGCGAGATAAGCCAGGCCCAGCTCGACGAACTGATCGAAGGGGTCGAGATCGAAGGGGTGCGCTACGGCCGGATCGAGGCGGACCTCGAGGGAGCGGCCAAGGGTGGAAAGGGCGGACGCAACCAGTGGGTCCTGCTGACGCTGACCGAGGGCAAGAACCGCGAGGTTCGGCGCGTTCTCGAACATCTCGGATTGCAGGTCAGCCGGCTGCTGCGGGTTGGTTACGGTCCGTTCAACCTGGGAGACCTTCCCCGCGGGACGGCGGTCGAGATCCCGCAGGTCCAGGTCGAAAGGCTGCGCAAGAGCCTTCGCACATGAGGGTGATCGCCGGCGAATGGCGCGGCCGCAGGCTGGTCGCGCCGAAAGGGGAATCCACCCGCCCGACCGCCGACCGCACGCGCGAAACGCTGTTCAACATGCTGGCGAGCCGCATCGGCGACTTCGACGGACTGGCGGTCGCCGATCTCTTCGCGGGATCGGGGGCACTCGGGATCGAGGCGCTTTCGCGCGGTGCCGCTTCGTGTCTGTTCGTCGAACACGACAAGGCGGCGCTCGACGCAATCCGGGCCAACATTGCCGCGCTCGATGCGCGGACGCGCGCCACGGTCAGCGCAGGATCGGTAACGGCGCTGGGTGCGGCGAAGATGCCGCACGACATGATCCTGGTTGACCCCCCCTATGGGACCGGCGCCGCGGGTGTCGCGCTCGATCGCCTCTTGCGGCTCGGCTGGGTCGGTCCGGCCACGTGGGTCGCGGTCGAAACCGGCGCGACCGAGGATCTGGCGGTCCGCACCCTCTCCATCGAAGCCGACCGCAAGGTCGGCAAGGCACGACTGCGGCTCCTCCGCCTGGCCCAATAGGAAGGGCGCCTCCCTGCTGAGGGGGGCGCCCCATCCTCTTTCGATCTCTCTTGTGCCTACATTCCGGGCTTTTCGGCCGGTTTCTTGCCCGGGATTTCGCTCGCCGGCTTGCCCGGCCAGTAATTGAGCGGCCGCGCAACGCCCGGCCCGCGCTTGCCGGCTTCCCATGCGTTGATGCAGTTGTCCTGCTGATTGGGACTGCAAATCGGCAGGTCGCCGGTTGGCGGTCCGGGGTCGGCCGGGGTCGTCTGCACCACCGCGTTGCTTACGAAGCGCGGATCCGACGTGCTCGCTGTGGCGGCAGCGGTGGTCGCCGCGCTTGCTGTCGCCGACGCGTTCCCGGCCGGCATGCCCGCCATCTGGCGTTCTATCGCGGTCCACGCTGCGACGCGCTGCTCGGGTGTCATCGCATAGACCCTGCCGCGCTGCTCGTCGGTCAGCGCCCACCAGCCGGTCATTTGGGTCGGGGTGAGGGTCCAGAAGTACATCTGGTAGTCGTGCGGCCAGCCATCATAGGAGGTCTGCCGATCGGCGGGCCAGCTGTCGTACATCGACTTCTGCTGGGCGGACATCTCCATCGAGTGGGACATGCCCGCATCCTGCGCGGCTGCGGGAACAGCGAAGGCCAGCGCGGCGGCACCGGCAAGGATCAGTCTCTTCATTGTGAAATTCTCCGGAACTTCCATCTACCGTGTCACTACGCGCAGCACGGCTGCACGGTTCCGCCCGGCCCTTGCACCGCAGCTCCTTGTTCCCTAGCTGTTCACGGGAAACGCATGTCCGACACAGTCCCAACTCCCAGCGCCGCCAGGCACGACGTCCCGGCGTATGCGCAAGGACTCAACGCGCCCCAGCGCGAAGCAGTCCTGACGACTGAAGGGCCGGTGCTGATGCTTGCAGGGGCCGGCACCGGGAAGACCGCTGCCCTGACCGCAAGGCTGGCTCATCTCGTCGCAACGCGCCGGGCATGGCCAAGCGAGATCCTGTGCGTAACCTTCACCAACAAGGCCGCGCGCGAGATGCGCGAGCGGGTCGGACGGCATATCGGCCAGGCGGTCGAGGGAATGCCGTGGCTCGGCACCTTTCATTCGATCGGGGCAAAGATGCTTCGCCGCCATGCGGAACTCGCCGGCCTGCAATCGAACTACACGATCATCGACACCGACGACCAGCTGCGGCTGCTCAAGGCGTTGATCGTGGAGGCCGGGCTGGACGAGAAGCGCTGGCCGGCTCGCCAGCTCGCCGGCCTGATCGATCGATGGAAGAACCGGGGTCTCAACCCCAAGGACCTCGATGCGATCGAGAACGAGGCCTACGCCAACGGCAAGGGAGAGGAATTCTACGCCCGCTACCAGGATAGGCTCAAGGCGCTCAACGCCTGCGATTTCGGCGACCTGCTACTGCACATGCTCAACGTATTCCGCGAGCATCGCGAGGTGCTCCAGCACTATCAGCAACGCTTCAAGTACATCCTCGTCGACGAGTATCAGGACACCAACCAGGTCCAGTACCTCTGGCTTCGCCTGCTCGCCCAGGAGCGCAAGAACATCTGTGTGGTAGGCGACGACGATCAGTCCATCTATTCGTGGCGCGGGGCAGAGGTGGCTAACATCCTCAGGTTCGAAAAAGACTTCCCCGGTGCGGCGGTGATCAAGCTCGAGCAGAACTATCGCTCGACGCCGCACATCCTCGCCGCGGCTTCCGGCCTCATCAACGCGAACAGCGAGCGGCTTGGCAAGACGCTGTGGACCGAGATGCCCGCAGGCGAAAAGGTGCGCGTCATCGGGGTATGGGACGGGCCGGAGGAAGCCCGCCGGATCGGCGAGGAGATCGAGCGGCTGGAGCGCGAAGGCGCAGGGCTCGACCAGATCGCGATCCTGGTGCGGGCGCAGTACCAGACCCGCGAATTCGAAGACCGTTTCATCCAGATCGGCCTAAACTACCGGATCATCGGAGGCTTTCGCTTCTACGAGCGGGCCGAAATCCGCGACGCTCTCGCTTACTTGCGCGTCATCGCCCAGCCGGCCGATGATCTTGCCTTCGAGCGGATCTACAACCAGCCCAAGCGTGGGCTCGGGGCCAAGACGCTCGAGCAGATGCACCGCCACGCCCGCGCCACGGGGCTGCCGCTGGCCGCCGCCTCGCTTCAGCTTGCCGACAGCGACGAACTGCCGGCCCGTGCACGCGGCACTATCGCGAACCTCATGCGACAGTTCCTGCGTTGGCGCGAACTTGCGGAGACGACCGGGCCTGCCGAGTTGCTGCGCACCGTCCTCGACGAGAGCGGCTATGACGCGATGCTCAAGGCCGAGAAGAGCGCCGAGGCCGCCGGACGGCTCGAGAACCTGAGCGAACTCGCGCGCGCGATGGAGGAGTACGACACTCTCCAGGATTTCCTCGAGCACGTCGCGCTGGTGATGGACAACGACCGCGCCGACGAAGGCGAAAAGGTCACGATCATGACCATCCACGCCGCCAAGGGCCTCGAATTCGATCACCTGTTCCTGCCGGGCTGGGAGGAAGGCGTGTTTCCGAGCCAGCGCGCGCTCGACGAAGGCGGGCTCGCCAGTCTCGAGGAGGAGCGGCGCCTCGCCTACGTCGCGATTACCCGCGCCCGGCGGCGCTGCACCATCGTCCATGCGGCGAACCGGCGCATATACGGCCAGTGGACGAGCTCGATCCCGAGCCGCTTCGTCGGCGAACTGCCGGCCGATCACGTCACCGAAGAGACCACGCTCACCGGCGGAGCCTCGCTATGGCGCGCGCAGATGAGCGAGCACGACGATCCCTTCGCGCACGTCGCCAGGGTCCAGCCGGCGCGCACCCTCACCCGCGGCCCCGGCTGGCAGCGCGCGGTGGCGACAGGCTATGATTCCACGCCTGCGCGGGTGAAGGAAAATACGCGCAGCGCCGCCAGTTTCGCCGCCAAGCCTCGCACCGACATCGCGATTGGCCAGCGCGTGTTCCACGACAAGTTCGGTTACGGCGAAGTTCTGGATCAGGAAGGCAACAAGCTGGAAATCGAGTTCGAGCAAGCCGGCCGCAAGCGGGTGATCGACAGCTTCGTCAGTGCAGCCTGAACCGGTTCGGCGATGGCCGACTTGCCATCCGCCGACTGGAACCTGAAACGCGCGCGGAAGCCGATCAGCTCGCCTGCCGGTACAATTCCGGTCCTGCGGCCATCATGCGGCCGGGCGGCGGGATCAGCGATGAGCCGGTTCCGATCCGGCGAACGGCGAGCGTCGACCGCACAGCCTCGTCTGGCTCCTTGGGCGCGCGATCGTCGATCGTGGCCATGATGCCCGCCGCGATCCCCATCGCTATCGCGCCTGCAGAGGTGGCGACCTCGAGCTTGGCCAGCACTGCGGCGCGGTGCACTTCGACCGTGCGGTTACTCAGGCCCATCTGACGCGCGGTTTCCTTGCTCGTGGCTCCGGCAATCACCGATTCGAGGACACGACGCTCCTGTCGGGACAGGCGGGCGATACGGGTCTTGGCGAGCGCGGTCATTTCGTAATGACGGGCAAGACTCGCCGCATGTTCGATCACCGCCTCGACCGTACTGCCGACGATCGCCAGGTCTTCAGGGAAGCACAGATAGTCGACCGCCCCGGCCCGCAGGGCGCTCACGATCCGGCGCGGCTTGGGAACATCGGCGGTGAACGCGACGACGGGCAGGAAGCAACCGGCCTCGCGCATGTCTGCGATCATGGCGGCAAGATCAGTGTGATCGTCATCGCTCATCAGGACCGCGCCCTGATCAGGATACCCCGACCGTCCGTACTGCCCGCGCAGCTCGTCGGCGGTTTCGTAGATCTCGGTATGGAGACCGTGCGCGTTCATCGCATTAGCAAGTCTCGCCCGGCGCGAAGAACTGCCGTCCAGCAAATGAATATAGTGCGACTTTGACAAGGCCCAGGCCCCCGATCCCGCAAATCCTGATGACAGGCGATTGCAGGATAACGCGGAACAGAACAAGTCCGCGAAAGGCAGGGTCAGGCGATGACGAAAGTTAGCGTTCAGCCGAAGCCCACGTCGAGAAATCCGGGCACGGGACCGTTCCATTCGCCTGGCTTCGAGAGAGCGTCATCGTCACGTTCGTCGCGGCGCGTGCGGTCCCCGCGGGCGCCGCGCTGGGCGCGCGGTTCGGCCTCGCGGGGCGGACGGGCGGGCGCGTCGCCGCGCTCGCGGCGCGGACGGCGCTCGCGAGCCTGGGACCCTCGGTCCGCCGCAGGCTCGTCACCCTGTGGGTCCGCTTCGCCCGCATCGCTTTTCGGTGCTCTGGTTTCGGGCGCCTTCAGTTCGACCCGCACGTCTTTCTTGCCAAATACCGGCACCGGTGCGCCGGTGAGCTTCTCGACGTTCTCGATCGCCTCGGCGTCGTCTTCGGCGACGAAGGTGAACGCGCGACCCTTGTTGCCCGCACGGCCTGTTCGGCCGATGCGATGGACGTAGTCGTCGGGATGCCACGGCGTATCGAAGTTGAAAACGTGGCTCACGCCCTTGATGTCGAGGCCGCGGGCGGCGACGTCGGACGCAACGAGGATGTTGACCTCGCCCTTCTTGAACCGGTCGAGTTCCTTGATCCTGCTCGCCTGATCCATGTCGCCATGGATCTCGCTGGAACGGAAGCCGTAGCTTTGCAGGCTCTTGTTGATATCGCGCACGGTCGTCTTGCGATTAGCGAAGATGATCGCCGTTTCGACGAGGTCGTTTTCCAGGAACCAGCGCAGGGTGCTGCGCTTGTCGCGCGCCTTCACCGGCACCTTGAACGCGGTGATGTTCTCGTTCGTCGAGGCGCGGCGACTGACTTCGATGCGCTTGGGATTGTCGAGAAACTTTTTCGCCAGCTTTTCGATCGGAGGCGGCATCGTCGCCGAGAAGAGCATCGTCTGGCGCGTCTCGGGAAGCTTCGAACAGATGAATTCGATGTCGGGGATGAAACCCATGTCGAGCATGCGATCCGCCTCGTCGATGACCAGCAGTTCGCAACCTGTCAGCAGGATCTTGCCCCGCTCGAAGAGATCCATCAGCCGCCCCGGCGTGGCGATGAGGATATCGACGCCCTCGTTGAGAGCCTTGAGCTGGTCACCCATCTGCACGCCGCCGATCAGCAGCGCCATCTTGAGGTCGTGATTCTTCCCGTACTTCTCGAAGTTCTCGGCTACCTGCGCGGCAAGTTCGCGCGTCGGTTCGAGGATAAGCGAGCGCGGCATGAGCGCGCGGCGGCGGCCGTGGCTCATGATGTCGATCATCGGCAGCACGAAGCTGGCGGTCTTGCCGGTGCCCGTCTGGGCGATGCCGATGATGTCCTTCATCATGAGCACTGGGGGAATGGCCTGGGCCTGGATCGGCGTAGGCTCGGTGTAGCCGGCCGATTCGACCGCCTTCAGCAATTCGGGAGAGAGGCCGAGATCGGCAAATGTCATGCGGTTTACGATTTCCGGATTAGGGGGCGGCGAGCGCCCGAAGCGTATACGGATAGAATATCCGTTGCGTTCCGCGCGCGCCCCTGCGCGGAAACGGCCTCGAAGTCAAGATTCGCAGGCCCTCAGTCGCCCGCGGCGACGAGTTGACGCATCCTGCTGATCCCGCAACTCGCACCCGCGCGCGAATGCAGCTTGTCGCGATCCACGCACAGCAGGCCGTCACCCGTCCGCTCGAGATAGAAGCCGGAATAAAAGTCGCGCGCCCTGCACGCCTTATCGAGGCTGGCGCTGACAAGCCGTTGGTCGCGCATGAACAGAAGCAGCCGGCCGCCCGAATCGGGCTCGACCGCGGCGATCCCGCTTACCGGCACGCACTTGCCCATCCTCCTCTCCGCGAAGCGCGCCGGCGCGCCGGCGTCGGGCGCCATCTGGGCCAGCATCGAGGGGCGGACCGCCGGATCGCGGGGAGCTATGCGAATCGTCACGCGCTGCTCGATCCGCACCTGGCGGACGCTTGATCCGTCGACGAAGTCGAGAGGGGCCACGGGGCTACGCGGCGCGGCTTCGATTGGCTCGGGGGGAGGCAGAAGCTGGCTTTGCTGCTCGCTTCCCAGCATGTCGCCCAGCGAAGGGACCAGCAGCGCCAAGGGGGCGAGGAGAGCGAGGGTCGGGTTCATGGTCCAGCGATCAGGACGCCAATAGCGCACGGGGTTGAATAGCGGCTTAATCCGGCCGGGAAAGAGAACAATGGAGTCTGGCGCACGGTCCCGGCGGCGTGTCATAGGGGCGCGGTGCCAACCGATCGCTCTGCCTTTCTCGTCGAAGCGCGCGAGCTGCTGGGTCCACGCGGGCTCACGCGCGACTGCGATCTGATCGCTCCCTGGCTCACCGACTGGCGCGGACGATTCACCGGTCGCGCGCTGGCGATGGCATCGCCCGCCTCGACCGACGAGGTGGCCGCGCTCGTGAAGCTTTGCGCAAGGCACGCGGTTCCGATCGTCCCGCAGGGGGGTAACAGCGGAATGTGCGGCGGGGCGACCCCGGACGAGGGGGGGGACGCCCTGCTCGTCTCGCTGCGCCGGATGGCCGCGATCCGCTCGCTCGATGCCAAATCCCGCCAGGTCGTCTGCGAGGCGGGAGTCGTCCTCCAGACCCTGCACGAAGCCGTCGGAGCACAAGACCTGCGGTTTCCCCTCACGCTCGGCGGCAAGGGCTCGGCCACCGTGGGCGGGCTCATCTCGACCAACGCGGGCGGCACCCAGGTCCTGCGGCACGGCTCGATGCGGGCGCAGGTAACGGGGCTCGAGGCGGTGCTTGCCGACGGTAGCGTCTTTTCCGCGCTCACCCCGCTCAAGAAGGACAACCGGGGCTTCGACCTCAAGCAGTTGCTGATCGGATCCGAAGGAACGCTGGGAATCGTGACCGCGGCGACGCTGCGATTGCTGCCCGCGATCGCGGATCGCCGGGTGCTCTGGGCCGGGGTCCCCTCGCTCGAGGTGGCGCGCGGGCTGTTATTGCATGCCGAGGACGTGGCCGGTGCTGCCCTGGAGGGGTTCGAAGTCCTGCCTCACGAAACGCTCGGAAACGTCCTCGCCCATCTTCCCGCTGCGCGCGCACCGCTCGCCGGACCCCATGCGTGGCATGTGCTCATCGAACTCGTTGCCGACAGGGCGGGGGCCGAGAAACTACCGCGGCTTGCCGAAGACCTTCTGGCGACAGCGTTCGAAGCGGACCTGGTCGAGGACGCCGCGATTGCTGCCAGCGAAACCCAGGCCGAGGCGTTCTGGTCCTTGCGCGATGCGATCGCCCCGGCAGAGCGCGCGCAAGGCCCCGCGGTCCAGCACGACATCTCGGTCGCGGTCGAGCGGATGCCGGCCTTCGTCGATGAAGCGGTGCCGCGAATCGAGGCTGACTGGCCCGGGACCCGGGCGATCGCGTTCGGCCACCTTGGAGACGGCAATATCCATTTCCACGTTGTCGCGCCCGAGGGCGCGGATCCGGTTGCCTGGCAGGAAGGCGACGGCAAGGCGATCAGCGACCAGGTCTATGACCTCGTGACACAGTGGGGCGGTTCGATCAGCGCGGAACACGGAATCGGTCAGCTCAAGCGGGACGCGCTCGCGCGGCTGGGCGACCCTGTTGCACTCGCCATGATGCGGCAAGTGAAGCAGGCGCTGGACCCCGCCGGGCTCCTCAATCCGGGCAAGCTGCTCCCGCTTGCACCGCGGGGCGCCAGCCACTAAAGCGCGGCCTTCCATGCGCGGCGCCCAGATCGCTGCGAGTTCGAAATTCAGCTCATCCGGAGAGACCGATGGCCAGCGCGCCGCAGCCCACCTTGCCCCTGTTCTACAACGACCTCATGCCGCTCAACAGCCGGGACCACGCGCAGTGGAAGTCGAAGCCGCTCGACAGCGTCGACTGGCTGAAGAACCAGCATGCCGTGCCCCTGACGGTCGAGGAGTTCAACCAGGCCCAGCGCGATTTCCCGATCATCTTCAGCGCGGGCGACCAGCCGGTCCCGCTCGCCCTGATGGGCCTCAACGAAGGCGTGAACACCTTCATCGACGACGAAGGCAAGCCAATCGGCGAATTCTACCTGCCCGCGTACGTCCGCCGCTATCCCTTCCTGCTCGCCAAGCTCACCCCGGATGTTGAGGAGCTGTCGCTCTGTTTCGATCCGACCTGCGATGCGATCGGCGCTCATAAGGAAGGCGAAGCCCTGTTCGACGACGCCGGCCAGCCCCGCGAGCCGGTGCAGGTGGCGCTTCAGTTCTGCGAGCAGTTCGAGCAGGCCGGCGCCAAGACACAGGCGTTCATGGACGAGATCAAGAAGCACGATCTTCTCATGGACGGTGAGATCGCGATCACCCGTGCCGACGATCCCGACAAGCCGTATGTCTACCGCGGCTTCAGCATGATCGACCAGGACAAGCTGCGGGCGCTCGACGCGGACAAGGTCAAGGAGTGGAACGAGAACGGCCTGCTCCCACTTCTGTATGCGCACCTGTTCTCTCTCGACCAGATGCGTGTGATCTTCGGCCGCCAGGTCGCTCAGGGCAAGATGCCTGCCCAGGCGCCGCAGCCAGCCAACTGACCGCGACGAAACGCCCCGTCCGGTCGGCCGGACGGGGCTTGAATCCGCCAACGAGCGGGCTTAACTAGGTTTTGCCCGTTCCGCGCTTCCCTCATGGCCGGTTCGGGCTGGTGCACTGCGGTGCACCTCCTCCCTGAACCTTGGCCACCTGGTGCTTGCACCAGGTGGTTTTTTCTTGGGCGCACGTAACCGGAACAGCTCAGTCGAGCGGCGCCGCATGTGCGGCCCGTTCGTGAAACGAGCCGTTTGGAACGGACAGTTGGTTCCCTGAACCCATCAGGGTCTTCCGACCGAGAGGGAAGCAAAGGACGGTTTGAGCCGGCGGCCTTGCTTGCAGACGCGTGAAGGGCGCGGCCATTGGCCGCACAAACTGCATGCAAACTATGAAATGCCGCATGAAAGATCCTCGTCCGCTTTTTCAGTCGAAGCCGCGGTCAGGAAGCCCCAATGATCATCGCCTAAATTTTCCAGCATTTCTTTCGGGTTGTGGCCAGCATCGGCAATCAACCGAACCTCGTGAGATATGCCGAGTTCACGCAGACGTTGGGAAAACATGAGATTGGTTGGCGTTATCGGATCGTCTTTGCCCAGGATCATCCTCATCACGGTGTGCGTGCATTCACGGTCCGCGAATGCCTGGGCGATCGCCCACGGGCTTCGCCTTTTGAAGTCCTCCACATCCCCACCAAACACATCGTTCAATGTCGCCAGAGCCCGTGCGCTCCCCGCAAGCGGGGCATTTTGCGGGTCCAAGACCGGCTGCATGGGGCCTGGATTGATCATCGAGATCGTGCCGAACACGTTCGGATAGAGCATTCCCAGACGGGCCGCTCCATATCCTCCCATGCTTGCGCCTTCTATCGCTCTTGCACTCGGGCTCGCTTGGGTGGGGAAGGTGAAATCGATGTGACGGACAAGCTCCTTCACCAGCACATCCTCTACCGGCCTGCTTCCATCAGCAGCATTTGCCCACAAAGTGCCTTCAAAGCCGTCGGGAAACACGATGATGGCGGGGTCCATTTTCTCCTTGATCATCGCGTTATAAAAACCGCTGGCGAGCATATCGAGCACGCCTGGAGGGTAGCCGCCTGACCCGTGCAGCCAGTAAATGACGGGATATCGCGCCTCCGGGTCCCTCTGCATCATGGGGGGCAGAACTACATGGTAAGTGACATCCGCATTCAGGAGGTCGCTTCGAAAACTCCGGCTCTCGACGGTGTTCGCTGCAATCAAAGTTTCACCGTTTGCCTTTTGGCCCGCCCATGAGTGCCCGATCGGGGATTGGTTCACGCCGGCACAACCCGCGGCAGCCAGAAAGAGAACCGCCGCGCAAGATCGGAATGTCGTCAGCATTTTGTACTCCTCTCCGAACGACAGCATAGTTCATCTGCACCATAGCTCAATTTGCGCCAGTTGCTGCGAGTGAGCACGCGTATCTAAATCCGGTGGAGACGGGCTCAGTATCGTTTGATTTACGGTAACCGGGTACAGATCGTCCGCCTTCGTTCCCCGGGACCGGCCGCACGCGAGGGCGACAAGCCAGCTGAAAAGCTGGTCCGTGTCGGACCCCTACTCCGCGGCGAGCGGCAATCTGGCGCCGCCCAGATCGGCGACGTCCGCTGCCAGGGCCCTGACGAGACCGGCCAGCGTTCGCGACACGCCTGCGAACCGGCCGCTCGGCTCCTCCATGCGGGCATCGAGATAGCTCGTCCGGCAGACTTCGATCTGCATGGCGTGGATTCCGCGTGCGGGCGCGGCGTGGCGGTCGAGCACGTACCCCCCCGCATAGGGGCGGTTGTGGACAGCGATGCGACCATGCCGCTCGAACCAATCGAACGCGCTCGCGACGAGGCGGTGGGCGCAACTGGCGCCGAACCGGTCACCGATCACGAACTCGCCGGGTTGCTCTCCCGCATGGCGCGGGCGCAGCGGCGGCATCGAGTGAAGGTCGATCAGCAGCACCGCTCCCCAGCGGTCGCGCAGGTCCTCGAGCGCGGCGGCAAGCGCGGTGTGATAGGGGCGATGGATACCCTCGATCCGCGCGTCGAGGTCGGCGCGCGTCATCCGCGATTTCCATATCTCGCCCAGGCCCGGCAGCCGGCGCGGAACGAGGCCGAGGCCGCCGCGCGCCCGACGGTTGGCCGCGGAGTGGCGTGTGCCGGGCGCAGAACCGCCCGCGACCATCGACCAGTCCATGTCGTCGGTGGCGCGGTTGAGGTCGAGCATTGCGCGTGGAGCGTGCGCGACCAGCAACGCCGCTCCGGTGGCGGCAGCGATCGAATCGGCCAGTTGGTCGACATGGCGATCCTCGAGACGGAGCGATGCATAGGATTCGTCGCGCATCTGCTGGCTGAGCGCCGGCGGATAGGCGCGCCCGCCGTGCGGAGCCGCGACGAGGACGGGGATCGGCGAACCGGGTGGCCGCCGCAGGGTGTACGCAGGCGCGCCGGTGCCGGGAATGTCTCCCCCGCTCTCGCCCGCAATCCCGGCCGCCTCTTCGGTCATGACGGCAGAAGTAACCACCCAGGCGTTTGTGTCAAAGCAGGTCATCGGTCGCGACGCGAAAGATTTCTTAAGCGCGTTGGGCTATGGCGACGGCCATGAACGACCCTGCCCCGATCCGCATCCTCCTCGCCGAAGACGAGGAAGCGATGCGCACCTATCTCGCGCGCGCGCTCGAAAATGCCGGTTATTCGGTTGTCGCCGTCGATCGAGGGACGGAGGCCATTCCGCATCTCGAATCGGCCCATTTCGACCTTCTCCTGTCGGACATAGTGATGCCCGAGATGGACGGGATCGAACTCGCGCAGCGCTGCAACGAGATCTCCCCAGCGACGAAGGTCATGTTCATCACCGGCTTTGCTGCCGTCACGCTCAAGGCCAGCCGCGAGCAGCCGCGCGCAAAGGTCCTGTCTAAACCGTTCCATCTCAAGGACCTGGTGCTCGAGGTCGACCGGATGTTCCACGCCGAAGCCGCCGCGCGCATCTGACCCCTTGCCCTTATGCGGGACCATCGCTAGATGGCCGTCCGCTCGATGGTGTGGGCGCATAGCTCAGTGGTAGAGCACTATGTTGACATCGTAGGGGTCCCAAGTTCAATCCTTGGTGCGCCCACCATCGAAGGGATTCGAAAAGGCGTCGCGCAAGCGGCGCCTTTTGCGTTGGGGCGCCGCCCTTGCACCCCGCCCCTGCCCTGCTAAAGCGCGCGCAACCTCCCTTTCAGACAGAGCAGGACGCACATGGCGAAGATCAAGGTAGCGAACCCGGTCGTCGAGATCGACGGCGACGAGATGACCCGCATCATCTGGCAATGGATCCGCGAGCGGCTGATCCTGCCCTACCTCGACGTGGAACTGCAGTATTTCGACCTGTCGATCGAGAATCGCGATGCGACCGACGACCAGGTTACCGTCGACAGTGCGAACGCGATCAAGGCCTGCGGCGTGGGCGTGAAGTGCGCCACGATCACGCCGGACGAGGCGCGGGTCGAGGAATTCGGCCTCAAGAAGATGTGGAAGAGCCCGAACGGCACGATCCGCAACATCCTGGGCGGCGTCGTCTTCCGCGAACCGATCGTGATCTCCAACGTGCCGCGGCTGGTACCCGGCTGGACCGACCCGATCGTGGTCGGCCGTCACGCTTTCGGCGACCAGTACCGCGCCACCGACACGCTGATCCCCGGCCCCGGCACGCTGCGGCTGGTGTTTGACGGGGACGACGGCGAGAGTCTGGACCTCGAGGTGTTCAAGTTCCCGAGCGCCGGCGTCGCGATGGCGATGTACAATCTCGACGACAGCATTCGCGACTTCGCGCGCGCGTCGTTCAACTACGGCCTCAACCTCGGCTGGCCGGTCTACCTGTCGACCAAGAACACGATCATGAAAGCCTATGACGGGCGCTTCAAGGATCTCTTCCAGGAGGTGTTTGACAGCGAAGGGTTCGCCGCGAAATTCAAGGAAAAGGGCATTGTCTACGAACATCGCCTGATCGACGACATGGTCGCCTCGGCGCTCAAGTGGTCGGGCAAGTTCGTGTGGGCGTGCAAGAACTACGACGGCGACGTTCAGTCGGACACCGTGGCGCAGGGCTTCGGCTCGCTCGGGCTGATGACCTCGGTCCTGATGGCGCCCGACGGCAAGACCGTCGAGGCCGAGGCCGCGCACGGCACGGTCACCCGCCATTATCGCCAGCACCAGCAGGGCAAGGCGACGTCGACCAACCCGATCGCCAGCATTTTCGCGTGGACGCAGGGCCTCAGCTATCGCGGCAAGTTCGACGGCACGCCCGAGGTGGTGAAGTTCGCCGAGACCCTCGAACGAGTTTGCATCGATACCGTCGAGAGCGGCAAGATGACAAAGGACCTCGCCCTCCTGATCGGCCCCGAACAGCCGTGGATGACCACCGAGCAGTTCTTCGAGGCGATCGTCGAGAACCTCGAAAAGGAAATGGCCGGCTGGAGTTGAAACCTTCACCGCCTCCGGTCATTGACCTGACAGAGTGAACCGGGACCGGGTCGGCGCCAGCTGCACCCGGTCCTTTCGTATCCGTCGCCGCGCAAGGAACACCATGGCCCAAACCCCTTCGCCCGCCAAACGCCCAGCCAGGCGCACCGCCAGCCGGCCCAGGGCGGAAAAGTTCGGTCGGCGCCGCCTCGAGGTGAGGAACGCACGGGTCAAGGACATCCCCGGCATCGCGAACCTCGTGCGCCGGGTTTACGATGACATGCCGGCCTATACCCATGGCGAGATCCGGGGGCAGATCAATAACTTCCGCGAAGGCTGCTTCGTTGCGCTGCTCGACGAGCAAGTGATCGGTTACTGCGCGACGATGCAGGTGGCCGAGGCTCTCGCGTTCCAGGACCACGACTGGGACGAGATTACCGGAAACGGGTTCGGCAGCCGCCACGACCCGACCGGCGACTGGCTTTACGGTTACGAGATGTGCGTCGACCCGAAGGTGCGCGGCGTGCGAATCGGCCGGCGCCTCTACGAGGAACGCCGTGCGCTCGCCGAGGAGCACGATCTCAAGGGCATCGTGTTCGCCGGCCGGATGCCCGGTTATCGCCGCAACAAGCGCAAGGTGAAGGGGCCGGAGGACTACCTCGATCAGGTCGTCGCCGGAAAGCTCCACGACCCGGTGCTGCGCTTCCAGCTCGCCAACGGCTTCGAGCCCGAGCGCGTGATCGAGAATTACCTCCCCGAAGACAAGGCGTCGGAAGCCAACGCCGTGATGATGGTCTGGCGCAATCCCTACGTGGAAAGCGACCAGCCGGCGAAGAAGCGCTTGCCGCGCGGGGTCGAGAGCGTTCGGGTGGCGACCTGCCAGCTCCAGGCGCGCGCGGTCGCCGACTACGGCGAATTCCTGCGCACGGTTCAATATTTCGTCGATGTAGCCAGCGACTACGAAAGCGACTTCATCCTCTTCCCCGAGCTCTTCACGCTGATGCTGCTGAGCTTCGAGGAAAAGGAACTATCGCCCGTCGAGGCGATCGAACGCCTCAGCGAGTATACACCGCGCCTCAAGGCCGACATCTCCGACATGGCGATGCGATTCAACATCAACATCATCGCCGGCAGCCACCCGACCCGGATGGACGACGGCGACATCCACAACGTCGCATACGTCTGCCTGCGCGACGGATCGGTGCACGAGCAGGAGAAGATCCACCCCACCCCGAACGAGCGGTACTGGTGGAACATCAAGGGCGGCGACAAGATCGACGTGATTCAGACAGATTGCGGCCCGATCGGCGTACAGATCTGCTACGACTGCGAGTTTCCCGAACTCTCCCGCCGCCTCGCCGACGAGGGCGCGCGGATCATCTTCGTGCCGTTCTGCACCGACAGCCGCCAGGGGTACCTGCGGGTCCGATATTGCAGTCAGGCGCGCGCTATCGAGAACCAGTGCTTCGTCGTGATGAGCGGCAATGTCGGCAACCTGCCCAACGTCGGCAACATGGACATCCAGTACGCGCAGAGCTGCATCCTGACCCCGTGCGATTTTCCGTTCGCCCGCGACGGGATCGCGGCCGAGGCGACCGAGAACGTCGAGACGCTGACGATCAGCGACATCAACCTCGCCGACCTCAGCTGGGCCCGCGCGGAAGGCACCGTGCGCAACCTCGCCGACCGCCGCTTCGACCTCTACCGCATCGAGTGGGACGAATTCGGCAAGCATCCCGGCAAGCCCCGCCCGCGCCGCGAGCCGCTCGGCGGACCACACGGACCGGGAGGCGGCTAGAACTCCTTCGCCATCGGCGACCGGACGTGTTCCTGCCGGATGCCGTGCCCGATCAAGTGGCCCGGAATCCGGCGAAGAAGGGGGAACCGGTCGAGCAGGCGCAAGGGAAGCGGGGGTTCTGACGGGAGGTCAGCCCGTTCTTCGATCAGCGGCCGGAGCAAGCGTTCGTGCGCGGCGCGTTGGAGGCCCTGGATGATCCTGGTCGGCCAGAGCCTGCGCTCCTGGACTTTTCGCAGCAGCGGATCGGTGTCGCATTCCGCAGCGAGCGGCGCGGCGAGGATGTTCGCCGTCGCCACCGCGTCCTGGATCGCGAGGTTGATGCCGATCCCACCCACCGGACTCATGGCGTGTGCGGCATCGCCGATCGCGAGCAGGCCCGGGCGGCTCCATTCGGTGAGCCGGTCGAGCGATACGGAGAGCAACCGCACGGCAGTCCAGTCGGGGAGCGCCGCTTCGATACCATCAGCCTCCGGCAACGCTTCAGCAACGTCCTTGCGGAAAGCCACGATCCCCCGCGCCATGACGGCGTCCGCCCCGCCCTTGGCAATGACCGCGGCGCACTGCCAGTACTCGCCGCGGTCGATCATGACATACAGCCGGTGTCCGCTTACGACCCCGCGCAGGGCACTGCCGCGCGTGGCCTTCGGGATGGCGAACCAGAACACGTCGATCGGCGCCCCCAGCGTTTCGACCGGCAGAACCCGCCGCGCGATCGAGCCGCGACCATCGCAGCAAAGCACCAGTCGCCGCGCGCGCAGTTCCTCGCCGCTCGCGAGCCGGACCCCCACGATGCGGCCACCCCCCTCGACGAACCCGGTCGCCTCGGCTTCCATCCGCAGCGCAAAACCGGGAAGCCGAAGTGCCGCGTCGCGCAGGAAATCGAGAAAGTCCCATTGCGGCATCATCGCGACGAATGGCGCCGGCATATCGAGATGCGTGAGATCGCCGATTGTCAGGCGCCGCTGGTTGAACCAGATCTCGGCCCGATTGATCCGGGTATGCGGACGGTCAAGGAATCGCGCGAGCAGGCCGAGCTCGGCCAGGATTTGCATCGTCGAGGGATGAACCGTGTCGCCGCGGAAATCGCGAAAGAAGTCCGCGTGCTTCTCCAGCACAGTCGCCGCCACCCCCGCGCGGGCAAGCAGGAGACCGGCCATCATGCCCGCGGGGCCGCCTCCGACGATCAGGACCTCGGGTTCCATGCCGGGAAAGCTACCCTATCGCGCGACCCCGGAACATTTGATTTTCCCTGTCGGGGCGTAACCCGCTAGCGTCGCTGCCATGCGATCTTCTGCGAGACACCACCCGCCCCTGACCCATGCGGCGTCGACCATTGCAGCGCGAGACCCGGCACGATGACGGAGGGGATGACGCAATCGACGATGCTGTCCGATGCCCTCGTCATCCTGGGCGCGGCAGGACTGGTGATCCCGATATTCCATCGGTTTCGCATCACTCCCGTGATGGGCTTCATCCTCATCGGCCTTCTCGTCGGGCCGTTCGGGCTGGGCCGGCTCGTGCCCGAGGCGCCCTGGCTCTACCACGTGACCATTACGGATCCAGAGGCGCTCGAACCGTTCGCCGAGTTCGGCATCGTGCTCTTGCTGTTCACCATCGGGCTCGAACTATCATTCAACCGCCTGTGGGCGCTGCGCCGCCTGGTCTTCGGCCTGGGAGCGCTCGAACTGATCATCATTGGG
The DNA here is from genome assembly GCF_051912845.1 of Tsuneonella sediminis. Classification (NCBI taxonomy): domain Bacteria; kingdom Pseudomonadati; phylum Pseudomonadota; class Alphaproteobacteria; order Sphingomonadales; family Erythrobacteraceae; genus Tsuneonella; species Tsuneonella sediminis. The sequence continues at coordinate 1,018,459 of NZ_JBNCBU010000001.1, forward strand.
GCGCTGCTTGCCTTCGCGCTGTCGCTCACCGGTCTCGACACTACCGCGGCCTTCGCACTCGGCTTCGCGCTTGCGCTGTCATCGACCGCAATCGTCCTGCCGATCTCTGGTACGACCAGCCCCGTCGGGCGTGCGGCCCTGTCGATGCTCCTGTTCGAGGACATCGCGATCGTGCCGATTATCTTCGTGCTCGGCGCGCTGGCTCCCTACGCGCAGTCGGATGGCTGGGAGGGGCTGGTCGATACCCTGTGGCAGGGCCTGCTGGTCGTCACCGCACTGCTGATCATCGGCCGGATGTTTCTGCCCCGCCTGTTCGCACAGGCCGCGCGCACGAAGAGTCCCGAGCTATTCCTTGCTGCAAGCCTGCTGGTGGTGATGGGCGCGAGCCTCGCCACCGCGGCGACCGGGCTTTCGCCGATTGTCGGCGCCCTGATCGCCGGGCTCCTGATCGCGGAGACCGAATACCACGGCGAAGTCGAGGGGATCATCGAGCCGTTCAAGGGCCTCGCCCTCGGCATTTTTCTCATCACCGTCGGCATGGGGATCGACCTCCTCCAGGTATGGGACCAGATCGGATCCATCGCCATCGCGGTCGTCGGCGTCCTCCTCCTGAAGGCGATCGTCACCAGCATCCTTCTGCGCCTCATGGGGGCGCGCCGCAGCACCGCGATCGAAACCGGGGTGATGATGGCATCGCCCAGCGAAACGACCCTGATCGTTCTCGCCGCAGCAACCGCCGCCCTGCTGCTGGACCGGGAAACCGCGCAGTTCTGGCAGATCGTGACCGCGCTCGGCCTGACGGTGACGCCCCTGCTCGCGCGGCTCGGACGCCTGGTCGCACGGCGCATCGAGCCCGTTCCGGAAATCGACGAGGCCAGCCGGGGCGAGCCGCGGGTGATCATCATCGGGATCGGCCGCGTCGGGCGGCTGGTGGCCGACATGCTCACGCGGCATGGCAAGGACTACATCGCCATCGACAGCGACGCGGACCTGATCGAGCGCGCCCGGCGCAAGGGTTACAAGGCCACCTTTGGCGACGCGGCTCGAGGCAACGCTCTCGACCGGCTGGGCATCGAGAGCGCCTCGGCGGTGATCCTCACCATGGACGAGCCGGTGCTCGCGCAGCGCCTGACCACGAAGCTGCGCAAGGATCACCCGGACCTGCCGATCATCGTTCGTGCCCGCGACCTGAACCACGCCACGCACCTCTACCGCGCAGGCGCCTCGCACGCGGTGCCCGAGACGCTCGAGAGCTCGCTGCAATTGAGCGAGGCGGTGCTGGTCGACATCGGGGTCGCGATGGGACCGGTCATCGCCTCGATCCACGAGAAGCGCGACGAGTTTCGCGCGCTGCTGCAGCACGAGGCCGCGCTCGACCACAAGCCGAAATTGCGCACTGGTGCCCATGACGCCGGATAGATCGACCGCCTTGACCGTTGGTGAGGGGAAAGGAGACTAACATGAGCGATATCAAGCAGCGCCCCGATGCCGCGCCCAAGGAACAGTCGGGCGAGGAGAACGGGCCGATCAAGGGTCCGCAGCGGACCGGTGATGTAACGCAAGTGAAGGACACCGCCCGCGGAAGCGGTCCCGCGACGCGCAACGCGAGCGGTAACCGGGGCTGATCCATCCCTGACTGCGATCAGGCGGTCGCGGCCTCGCGTGCAAGCGCGCGGCGGACCGCCTCGATCGCCTCGGCGCCCCTGCTACCGTCCGGGCCGCCACCTTGAGCCATATCGGGCCGGCCACCGCCGCCCTTGCCGCCCAATGCCTCGACCCCCGCGCGCACGAGTTCGACCGCGCTCACCCGGCTGGTAAGATCGTCTGTCACCGCCGCCGCGATCGCGGCCTTTCCGTCGTTGACGGCAACGATCGCCGCCACGCCCGAACCGAGCCGCTGCTTCGCCTCGTCGAGCAATCCGCGCAGCGCCTTCGCCTCAAGCCCCTCGATCACTTGCCCGGAAAACTTCACGCCAGCCACGTCCTCGTCGGCTGCGGGACCCTTGCCTTGCGAGCCGCCGCCGAGCGCAAGCGCCTTGCGGGCCTCGGCAAGCTCGCGCTCCAGCCGCTTGCGCTCGTCAAGCAGCGCGGCGACGCGGCCTGGCACTTCCTCAGGTGTCGCGCGGATCGCAGCGGCAGCGTCTTTCAGTGCGTCCTCGCGCTGAACCATCCACTTTCGCGCGGCCTCTCCGGTCAGCGCCTCTATGCGCCGGACGCCCGAGCTCACGGCGCTTTCCGAAACGATGCGAAACACCCCAATATCGCCCGTGGCGCGCACGTGCGTGCCGCCGCACAGTTCAACCGAATAGTGCCGGGACCCGTCGCGCTTGCGGCCCATGCTGAGCACGCGGACCTCGTCTCCGTACTTCTCGCCGAACAGCGCCATCGCACCTGCCGCGATTGCATCGTCGGGGCTCATCAGCCGGGTCGTGACCACCTCGTTCGCGCGAATCTCGGCGTTCACTTCGGCCTCGATTGCCGCAATGTCTTCGGGGTCGAGCGGCTTGGGGTGCGAGAAATCGAAACGGAACCGGTCTTCCGCGACCAGCGAACCCTTCTGCGTGACATGGTCGCCGAGCCTGTGCCGCAGCGCCGCATGCAGGAGATGCGTTGCCGAATGGTTGGCGCGGATCCGGTCACGCCGATCGGCATCGACCCACAGGTGAACGACATCGCCCACCTTGATCGCGCCTGCCTCTACCCTGCCGTGGTGCGCGTGGAGCCGGCCGAGCGGCTTGCCGGTTTCCGATACGGCGATCTTCAAGCCCTCGGGTGTCGTAATCGTGCCGGCATCGCCGGTCTGGCCCCCGCTTTCACCATAGAACGGGGTCTGGTTGGTAAGGACGACGATCTCGTCTCCCTGGGCCGCCTCTCCGACCTCGGCCCCTGCCTTGACCAGCGCGACCACCCTGCCCTCGCCCTCGGTCGAACTGTAGCCGGTGAATTCGGTCGCGCCCTCGCGTTCGGCGATGTCGAACCACAGGTCCCCGTCAGCGGCCTGCCCGCTGCCCTTCCATGCGGCGCGCGCGGCGGCCTTCTGGCGCGCCATCGCCGCGTCGAAGCCCGCGCGATCGACAGCGATGCCGCGGCTGCGCAGCGCATCCTCGGTGAGGTCGTAGGGAAAGCCGTACGTGTCGTAGAGCCTGAAGGCGGTCTCGCCATCGAGTTCGCCGCCCTCGGCCATATCCCCGGTCGCCTCGTCGAGCAGCTTGAGGCCATTCGCCAGCGTGCGGCGGAACTGGGTTTCCTCGCGTTCGAGCGTTTCCTCGATCAGCGGCTGCGCGCGGCCGAGTTCGGGGTAGGCCTGACCCATTTCCGTGACTAGCGCCGGCACCAGGCGGTGCATTAGCGGCTCCTTCGCGCCGATCAGGTGCGCGTGACGCATTGCGCGACGCATGATCCGGCGCAGCACGTAGCCGCGTCCCTCGTTCGACGGCAGCACGCCGTCGGCGAGCAGGAAGCTCGTCGATCGCAGGTGATCGGCAATCACCCTGTGGCTCGCCTTTGCATTGTCTTCGGCGCGCACGCCGGTCAGGCTCTCGCCCGCTGCGATCAGTGCCCGGAAGGTGTCGGTGTCGTAGTTGTCGGATACGCCCTGCATGACGGCCGCGATGCGCTCGAGTCCCATGCCGGTGTCGATGCTGGGCTTGGGAAGGTCCGCGACGATCTCGTCGGCCGCCTGCTCGTACTGCATGAACACGAGGTTCCAGATCTCGACGAACCGGTCGCCGTCCTCGTCGGGGCTGCCGGGTGGGCCGCCGAAAATGTGATCGCCGTGGTCGTAGAATACTTCGGAACACGGGCCGCACGGTCCCTCCGAGCCCATTGCCCAGAAGTTGTCCTTGGTCGGAATGCGGATGATCCGGGCTTCCGGCAGACCGCTGATCTTGCGCCAGAGCTCGTACGCCTCGTCATCGGTATGATAGACGGTCGCGGTCAGCCGCTCCGGGTCGAGACCCCATTCCCTGGTAAGCAGCGTCCACGCATGGGTGATCGCCTGCTCCTTGAAATAGTCCCCGAAGCTGAAATTACCCAGCATCTCGAAGAAGGTATGGTGGCGCGCGGTGTAACCCACGTTGTCGAGGTCGTTATGCTTGCCGCCCGCGCGCACGCACTTCTGGCTGCTCGTCGCGGTGGGATTCGGCGGGGTCTCGAGGCCGGTGAAAACGTTCTTGAACGGCACCATGCCCGCGTTGACGAACATCAGCGTCGGGTCGTTGTACGGCACCAGCGGCGCGCTGGGCACGACGCGGTGTCCTTGAGACGCGAAATAGTCGAGGAAGCTCCGGCGGATGTCGTTGGTCGAGGTCATGGCGTCACCGCAGGTAATTGCTGCGCGCGCGAGCGACAAGCGAATTACGGCAGCATGGAGGCGGCGGCGACGCGCTCAGTTTGCTCGCGCGCTGACAACCCACGCTGCTGCCGGCATCGCGACGATCGATCCGTCACGATATTCGGCGAGAAACGCCTCGAGCCGGTCGGCGAAGACGCGCCGCTCGTCGGGGTCGAGCTCGGCGGCGGCGGCCGCCGCAGGCCCTATGGCGAGGAAATAGGTGAGGGCATCGCCGACCGGATCGCCGCCCACTCCGGCCACATAGGCATAATCGACCTTCTCGAAGGCGATGTCGCGCCAGTTGGCCCCCACGAGGATAGCCTCGACATAGGCGCGCTCGGAAAATGCAAACGGTCCCGGGGCACCGGGTTCCGTGGGCTGCACCTTCCCCGGCGGAAGCAATTCGGCAATGCGGCTTGCCCAGGGGTTCTCACTGCGCTCGCGGAAGCACGAGAACAGCAGGCGGGCACCGGGTGCGGCTTGCGCCCGCAGATGAGCGAATGCGGCGACGGGATCGGGAAAGAACATGACTCCGTGGCGCGAAATCACGAGGTCCTGGCTACCTTCCCGGTCGCGCCAGGTCGCGGCATCCGCGACGTCGAACCTGGCGTTGGGCAGGTGCGCTCCGCGCTCGCGGGCTACTTCGATGAGCTGCCGGCTCACGTCGATCCCGAGAATCCGGGCGTCCCCGTGCTCTCGGGCCAGGGCAAGCGATAGCTCGCCCGCTCCGCAGCCGACGTCGAGTGCGCGGGTGACCGGTCCGCGTCGCGCGTTGTCGAGAAGGCGCTGGGTGACCTCGGCGAAGCTGCGATCGGTGCGGCGCCATTCCTCGGCCCACTTGCGGCCCGTCCGACCCTCCCAGTCCCGGCGGTCAGTCATCCGGCGGCCCATCCCTCACGACAATGCGTTACGCTGAGGGCGGTATCACGATGAGGCGGTGCGCAGAAACGGAAAAGCCGGTGCGAACGCACCAAGGCATCCGCACCGGCATTCCGTGCTTCCGGGCGCGAGCATGCGCCCGGTGTGAGGATCAGGCGTCGTCGTCCGCGTCCGGACCCGTCATCATCTCCTCGGCGACGGCGTCGGTCCGGCCGCGGATTGCGGCTTCCAGCCTGTCGCAAACTTCGGGATTTTCCTTGAGATAGGTCTTGGCGTTCTCGCGGCCCTGGCCGATGCGGATCGAATCGTAGCTGAACCACGATCCCGACTTCTCGACGAGGCCGGCCTTCACGCCCAGGTCCAGAATCTCGCCGATCTTCGAGATGCCTTCACCGTACATGATGTCGAATTCGACCTGCTTGAACGGCGGCGCTACCTTGTTCTTGACGACCTTCACCCGCGTCGAATTGCCGATGATGTCGTCGCGATCCTTGATCTGTCCGGTGCGGCGAATGTCGAGCCGCACCGAGGCGTAGAACTTGAGCGCATTGCCGCCGGTCGTGGTCTCGGGGTTGCCGTACATCACGCCGATCTTCATGCGCAGCTGGTTGATGAAGATCACCATGCATTTCGACCGGTTGATCGAGCCGGTGAGCTTGCGCAGCGACTGGCTCATCAGGCGGGCCTGAAGCCCGACGTGACTGTCGCCCATCTCGCCCTCGATCTCGGCCCGGGGGACGAGAGCTGCAACCGAATCGACCACCAGCACGTCGATCGCGTTCGAGCGCACGAGAGTGTCGGTAATCTCGAGCGCCTGCTCACCGGTGTCGGGCTGCGAGACGATCAGTTCGTCGATGTTGACGCCCAGCTTCCTGGCGTAAACCGGATCGAGCGCGTGTTCCGCATCGACGAAAGCAGCGGTTCCGCCGTTCTTCTGCGCTTCGGCGATGACGTGGAGCGCGAGCGTGGTCTTGCCCGAGCTTTCGGGACCGTACACCTCGATCACGCGTCCCTTGGGCAGGCCACCCACGCCCAGCGCGATGTCGAGTCCGAGGCTTCCGGTCGAGATCGTCTCGACCTGCATGGCTTCTTTCTGGCCCAGCCGCATCGCCGAGCCCTTGCCAAACGCGCGGTCGATCTGGGCGAGCGCGGCGTCGAGCGCTTTCTGACGGTCCGTATCCAAGTTCTTGTCTTCCACCAGCTTGAGGTTCGAAGCCGCCATGACACACCCTTTCGCGTTTTGCCTAGACCCCTGGGCGATCCCGGGGCCACCTGTCACCCGAAGCGGCATGTATCCGTTTTGTTCCATGAGAACAAGAGTGGAACGAAAATTTTTTCGCTGACCTATGCTACGGTTATTCGTCGACCACCGTCCAGCGCAGCTCGCGGCGCCCGTTGGCGGGAATGCTGGTCTCGTAAATCCGCGCACCATCCTTGACGCGGGTACCGGCCAGCCCGGCGATCCGCACCACCGATCCCCCGAGCGTAACCCGCAATTTCGCCGGTGCCGGCGTGGCGTTCGTTACGACCAGTTTCATCGGCACTCGGGCACCCGATTGGCGGCTCTCAGCCGCCCCTTCGACCGAGCACGCGGCGAAGACTTGCCCGCTGTCACCGACCGCGATCTCGACATCCTGCCCCTCGGCATAATCGCGCACCCGATCTTCCCCGATGAGCAAATCCCCCGCAGGGGTTGCTTCGAAGACCGTTAGTCCGCCCGTCGGTAGCGCGGCGCCGAGGCCATGGCGCGAATCGTTCACGGTGGCGAGAATGATCGCGGCGGGTGCCGCCTCGCCGTTGCCGTTCCGCCACGGCGCGCAGTAGGTGGTGTGCCACAGGGTGCCCCGGACCTCGCCGCGATCGAGAAACGCGATCTGCTTCTGGCTTTGCGCGGATACGGTCACCCGCTCGGGCACGCGGTAGAGCTTGAGGTCCGCCAGGTCCTCTTCCGTTGCGACCATCGCGGCCTTTGCCATCCGCGAGCCGGTCACCATGATAGACAGCCCGCGCGCGTCGGCTTCCTCCATCACAGCCGCAGCCATGGGTGGCGGTGGAGGCGGAGGCGGCGGATAGGGCGCGTTGCCGTAATATGGGACTGGCGAGCCGGCAGCCGTGCTTCCGATCGGGTAGCAAACGAGCTGCAACGGGCGCCCCTGCGGCGGATCGGCGAGAGCCGCGTAATCGCTGGTTACCCTGAGGCGTCCGGCAACGGCCATGAGTTCGGCGTCGGGGAAGCTCTGACCGTTGTCGTTGACCAGCGTCAGCCAGCTGGTGAGGCGCATTCGCACGTCATCGACAGCTCCGCCCTCAGCGAGCGTGGCGACGTAATGCGCCTGCCAGTCGAAGCCCCATGACAGGTAGGTGAGCGTCACGGTGTAGGTACCGCCGACCGGGGCCGCGGTATCGATCGAATAGACCGGTCTTGCGGAAACTCCCGCCGGCACGCGATCGAAGGAGAGTTTCTCAGGCAGTCCCGAGCAGCGCACCGCTTCGAACCCGCTGCCCGTCTGCAGCACGAGGCCGCCGTCGGCGCGGCTGCGCACGATCGCCGATTCGCTCGTTTCGCGCCCGTTCGCGGGATCGGTACGGGTGATGGTGACGCGGTTGCCCAGCGAGCCGTCGACGAGCGCACCCGGACTCAGCAGGTCCGCGTTCCGGTTCTTCTCGATCGTGCCGCCTGGAAGACCGGTGACGATCGCGGTTACCGCTACCATGCCCTCGGACACTCCCTCGAAACGGATCGTCGCTTCTCCCGCGGGCAAGGTTACCTGGCGCGTTTCGGTAATCATCGCGAAGCCGCGCGGCCAGTCGCGGCGCATGTCCTGATCCGGCGCGCGATCGGGGTCGCGATAGACTGTCACCGAAAGCGCCGAAGGCTCCGACGCGTCGACCGCCTCGCGCGCCGCAGCGGGAGCGGCGCCGGCCAGCAGGAGGCACAGAAGGACGCGGCGCACGGCCCCGTCCCTAGTACCGGGTCTCGTAGGTCACCCGGACCTCGCGCTTGCCGTTCGCGGGCACCGTCACGAGGTATTTACGGGTATCGGCATTGACCTGCTCGCCGGGAACGTCCTCGCTCGTCACCCGGTAATCGCGGGCCCACCACCCGCGGTCGAGCCCGCCCTGTGCAAGCTCGACCTCGACCGGCACGGACTTTGCGTTGGTGAACGCGTAGCGCATCGTCGTGCGCCAATAGTCGACCGCGCGGTCGTACCTGTACTCGGTGACCTGTTCGCCGTCCTTGATCACCCGGTAGCGCCCGCTCGATTCGTATTCCCCGGAAGTGATCTTGTCGCGGGCGATCACTTCGGCCTGGACGAACAGGTCGAATGCATCGCCGGTGGTCAGGGTCAAGGCGCTGCCCATCGGGGTATGGCCGATGCCGCTTTCCCCGACGAATTGGGGCGTGCCCCGGGCATCGCGCTGATAGAACCGCACAGTGCCGGCGGGAAGCGCGTCGCCCAGCCCCTGTTCGCGAGAGGTCGAAAAACCGATAGCGCTGGCGACGTTGACGGGCCGGTCGTCGCTCGCAAGCCAGCCGACAGTGCGGGCGTAGATCTTCCGTGCGGGGACGGCCTGCACGTCGAGGAATCCGACCTGCTTGGTCTGGGCGTTCGCGATGGTCGTGCGGCCGGGAAGGGGATAGAGGTAATAGTCGCCAAGCCGCTCCCGCTCGGCCGTCTCGGTCCCGGGAACGAATCCTCCGCGCGGCGGCGGGGTCGGAGAGGGACGCCGATAAGTGCGGTTATTTCCGCTCGTGGAGGGGCTTCCCGCAACGAGCACGGTATCTGCGTCGTGAAACGTGGTGCCGGTCTGGTTGGTCAGGGTCACCCATCCCTGCATGTCGGCGGTCCCCCGCGCCTCGTCGTAAAGCGCGACGTAATCCGCCGACCAGCCCAGCCCGCTGGTCAGATACCGGATCGAGGCGGGGCGGACGCCGCCACGGTCGCTGTCGACGGTCACCGCCAGGGTTGGCCGGGCGCGCAGGTTGGGGGGCACCCGATCGAAGACCACGCGAACCGGCAAACCGTCGTCGCGCAGCACCTCGATCCGATCACCGATCTTCACCACGACCCCGCCCGCGGTCGACAGCACCGTCGCGCGTTCGCGGGTCTCTGCCCCGGTGGCCGGATTGGTGCGGATCAGCGTGACGGTCTGGCCGATGGCCTTTTCCATCATCTTGGCCGGCGTGAGCAGGTCGAAATCGAAATTCTGTTCGACTATCCCCGCATCGGCAGCATTGAAGCTAAGCGTCTCGGGCCGGATCTGCGCAGACACGTCGGGGAATTCGATGCGGCTGCGGCCCCTGTCGATGTCGAGCCGCCGCACGTCTTGCACCAGCGCGACGTTGCCGTTGTAAATCGTCACGTCGAGTTCGCCCTGCGCGGTTTCCCGATCTGCGGGGTTCTGAGCGATGGCGGCGGTCGCGGTCACCGCGGCAGCGGCAAGAGTCAGCCGGTAGAGGCGCATGGGCATTTCCCCTCGTTCGGTCGCATTCGAGGCGACCTATGTAACATTGTATCCTTATTCTTGCCGCAACCTGAACGCGCGTCAACCGCGCGCGGCGCTGAGGATGCCCCCGACCTTGTCCGAGATCTGCTTGACGCTGAAGGGCTTGGGAATGAAATGCATGTCGGCGATATCGATATCGTTGCGCAGTTGCTCTTCCGCGTAACCCGACATGAACAGGACGGGCAACGCCGGCCTCGCCTTGCGGATCGCGCGCGCCATCGCCGGACCGTCCATGCCCGGCATCACCACGTCAGAGATGACAAGGTCGAACTCGCCCCCGTTGGCGACCGCCGCCAGTCCCTCCTCGCCGTCGCTGCAGGCTGTCACGGCGTAGCCTGCCCGCACGAGCGCGCGCTCGGCCACCGCGCGCACCATGTCCTCGTCCTCAACGAGGAGGATGCGCCCGCCGCCCGACCATTCCGCCACTTGCGATGTCTCTGCAGCCGGCGCCTTGCCGGGGACCTCGCCGCGATAGACTGGAAGATAGACGCTGAAGCGTGCGCCCGCCTTCGTGCCGGCGGTCTCGGGGATGTTGTCGGCAAAGATGAAGCCGCCCGATTGCTTGACGATCCCGTAGACGGTCGAAAGACCGAGGCCCGTTCCGCCCAGCGTCATACCCTGGGGTACGCCCCTGCCCTGCTGCTTCGTGGTGAAAAAGGGCTCGAAGATCTTGGTCAGATGCTGGTGCGGAATACCGCCGCCCGAATCCTGCACGACCAGCGCGGTGTAATCGCCCTCGGGAATGATTTCGCTGCCCATCTTGCGCACGTCGCGCGCGCTGACCCGGCGCGTGGCGATGGAGAGCTTGCCTGAACCGTCGCCGCGCGACTGCATCGCGTCGCGCGCATTGGCCGCAAGGTTCACGATAACCTGCTCAAGTTGCTGGGGGTCGGCGCGCACCGGTCCCAGATCCCGATCGTGGTGGACCTTGAGCTCGATCTTCTCGCCAAGCAGTCGGCGCAGGAGCTGGCTGACCTCACTCACTACGTCGGGCAGCTGCAATACCTCGGGCCGCAGCGTCTGCTGACGGCTGAAGGCGAGGAGCTGGCGGGTCAGCGCCGCGGCACGGTTCGAGTTCGCGCGGATCTGCTGGATGTCGTCGTAATCGCTGTCGCCCGGGGTATGGCGCAGCAGCATGAGATCGCAGGTACCGATCACCGCGGTGAGCACATTGTTGAAATCATGCGCGACCCCGCCGGCGAGTTGCCCCACTGCCTGCATCTTGGTGGCCTGGGCCACCTGCCGCTTGAGGCGGGTCTCCTCGGTCGAATCGACAAGGCTGAGCAGCACCGCGGCCTCTCCCAGCCCTCTGACGCCCGCAATGCCCAGGCTGACCGGATCGTCGGGCTGCCCACGCAGGCGAACTGCCATGTCTGTTGCACTGGCCGGGCCCTTGCCGAACCGGCGAACGGCGTCGGAAACGGGCCCCTTGTCCTCGCGCACGACAAGGTCCGAAGGGTATTGCGGAAGCGGCTTGTCCTCGATCCCGGCCGCGCGACGGAAGGGCGCATTGGCAAACAGCAGCCGGCCGTCGCGATCAGTCATGGCAAGGCCGAGCGGCAGCGCTCCGAGCAGCGCCTCGAGCTGGGGCGTCGCCGCCGATCCGGCCTGCTCGCCGTTCGCGCCGAGACCAACGCCTGCATCGATCAGAAGCATGAGGCTCGAGCCGGCGTTTGCGTCGGGCGCGCGGCTTTCGGCGGCCTCGCCCAGCGGCACGTGGATCAGTGTCTGCGGGCTGCCCCGGCGTCCTTCGCGCGCGAAGAAGATCCGATCGCGCTCGTCGGCGCGCAGGAGGCTGGCGAAATCCTGGCCCGCAAGCGTTGCTGCTGGGTCACCTGCCGCCCGGACAGCAAAGCCGGCAGCGGCGGCGCGTACGATGCCATCGGCCCCCACCAGCGCAGCTTCGATCCCGCTGCGTGAGAGCAGCCTGCCGAGCGGGCCGACAATGGCCCGCGCGAGGTCGGCTACGAAGTCCTCTTCGGCCTGTCCCTCGAACCGCCAGACGAGGTAGTCGTCTCCTCTTCCCGCGCGCTGGGCCTGCACCGCCCACCGCCGGGTGCCGTCGGCGCTCTCGATTTCTTCGGCGCAACTAAAACCATCGCGCCAGGCTTCCCGCGCTCCGCGCGACAGCGCCTCCAGCGCGGAGCGGTCAAGGGGCAGGTTCGGCGGCGCGCTGCCGACACCGAACCACTCGGTATAGGCGGAATTGGCGCAGACCAGCCGATTGGCCCGATCGACGATCGCGACCGCCACGCCCGGTCTCTCGATGGCGGCGACGGTGACCGACCAATCGGGCGGAGCGAGATCCTCCGGCCCTGTCGCGGGACGCAGCCGGGTCAATGCGAGGCCCGTACCTATAAATACAGCGACCCCGCCAAGGAACGCGGCCGCAGTCAGGCCCTCGCCGCTCGCGAGCCAGATCGCCGCCGTGCTGAGCGCGATTGCGGCCGCGATGAAACCGTAAAGCCGGATGGGCTGGGTCGCCCCCTCGATCATGGCGCGGTCTCGCGGCGGCGGGCGCGTTCCTCGCCCATCCGCTTGAGCCGGACCTTGCGCCGGTTCGCGACCACGAAACGCCAGACGAGACCCGACACGAGATAGCCGACCGCCGCGCTGACGACCGACAGCACGATAAATCCGAAGGCCGTCACGCCTGCTGTCTGAAGAAACCAGCCGAATTGCTCCCACCGACCGCTCGCCAGCTCGTTGCTTGCAGCGTTGACGGTCGCGGCATCGATCTTGAGGGTAAATGCGCCCACCTGGTTCGCGACGTAGAGCCAGAACGGCAGGGTGAACGGGTTGGTGACGAACGTAACCAGCGCGGCGAGCGGCACGTTTGCCCGCGCCGGCAGCGCGAGGAACGCGGCAAGGAATATCTGTCCGACCGGGACGATGAAGCCGGCGAACAGGCCCAGCGCCACTCCTCGTGGAACCGAGCGGCGGGTAAACCGCCACAGTTCGGGGCTCAGGAACCGGTGCGCGATCGGGGCGAGGTACTTGTTCTTCGCCATCCCCTCGCGCGTGGGCATGTTGCGCCTGGCCCAGCGGTGGAAGGGGTTAGACATGGAGGTGCAGATACACTTTTCGAAATGGGTTTGAAGAGGCGGCTCAGCCGCGCTCGCGCAAAAGGCGCGCCTTGTCGCGCTTCCAGTCGCGATCCTTGATCGTCGCCCGCTTGTCCTGTGCCTGCTTGCCCTTGGCGAGCGCCAGTTCGACCTTCGCGCGGCCCCGGCTGTTGAAGTATATCGACAGCGGGACGAGCGTCATGCCCTTGCGCTCGACCGCGCCGGTCATCTTGTCGATCTCGCGCTCGTGGAGCAGCAACTTGCGCGGCCGTTTCGGTTCGTGGTTATTGCGGTTGCCGTGGCTGAATTCGGGAATGTTGGAATTGACCAGCCACACCTCGCCGCCGCGCACCTCGGCATAGCTTTCGGCGATCGTCGCCTCGCCTGCCCGCAGGCTTTTCACCTCGGTGCCGGTGAGCATGAGCCCGGCTTCGAACTTGTCCTCGATGAAATAGTCGAACCGTGCGCGGCGGTTCTCCGCAACGGTCTTCTTCTTGTCGAAGGTTTCGGGTTTCGGGCGCGCCATGGGAGGGCGCATGTAGGCGCACAGGGACAGGAGCGAAAGGCCCCGCTTTCCGCCGGTCCGAAAGGAGGGCGGTATCCCGGACCCTCGACCGCCTCACCAAGGGCAGCGCGCACGAGTCCGAACTGCGCGCTAGACGAGGCCCGCGTGTGCCAGGGCCTCGTCGACAGCTCGCTTGGCCGCATCGCCGCACTCAACAAGCGGGAGCCGCACCGCCGGGCTGATGTCGGGAAACAGGCGGCTAAGGGCATATTTGACCGGTGCCGGGCTGGCGTCCTCGAACATGGCGTAGTGCAACGGATAGAGCCGGTCGTTGAGTTCGCGCGCACGGGCGAGATCGTTGGCCGCGCAGGCCGCCTGGAATTCGGCGCAGAGCGCCGGCGCGACGTTGGCGGTGACCGAGATGCACCCCACCGCCCCGGCCGCATTGGCGGGCAACGCAAGCTCGTCGTCGCCGGACAGCTGGCAAAAGTGCTTGCCAATCCCCATCCGGTGATCGGTCACGCGCGACAGGTCGCCGCTTGCGTCCTTGATCGCGACGATCTTGTCCGGATAGGCCTTGGCGAGTTCGCAGACCGTTTCGGGCTCGATGTCGGTCACGGTCCGTCCGGGCACGTTGTAGAGCACGATCGGCAGGTCGCAATGCTCGGCCAGATAGCTGAAATGCGCGATCAGTCCCTTTTGCTTGGGCCGGTTGTAATACGGCGCGACGCACAGCGCGGCGGCTGCGCCCGCCTTCTTGGAAAAGTTCATGTGAAGCAGCGCGTTCATGGTGTCGTTGCTGCCGCAACCGGCAATGACCGGAACGCGCCCCGCGGCCTGCTCGATGCAGACCTCGATCACCCGGTGATGCTCGGCATTCGACAGCGTCGAGGCTTCGCCGGTGGTGCCGCATGGGACCAGCGCCTTCGACCCTTGCTCGATCTGCCAATCGACCAGACGGCGGAACGCCGCTTCGTCGAACGACCCATCGCGAAAAGGAGTCACCAGAGCGGGAATCGAGCCCGAGAACATTGTCGCTTCGCCTTCGTTAGTCTCATAAGCGCCGCAAGGGGGGTGGCCTTTGCGTGCCCGTTGCCCGCATGGGATACCATGCATTCATCGCGTGATAAGGAGCCGGTAGGCAGAATGTCCAGCATGGTCGATAACAAGCTGAATCTCCTGCGCTTTACGGCACTTGCAACCCTTACCCTCGCGGCTGCGCCGCTCGCTGCCCAGTCGCAATCCGACCCGGGGCGTGCCATGATGGTCGCTGCGCAGCCCACCCAGGCCGCGGCCGCTGTCGCGCGCTGGAAGCAGCTCACCTCGAACGACCGGATGGGGTTTTCCGACTATGCGGGGTTCGCCTTGGCCTATCCCACTTATCCGCGGATGGCGCTGATCCGATCGTATGCGGAGAAGGCGCTCGAGCGCGACGCTCCCGGTCCGGACCAGGTGATCGCCTTCTTCGACCGTTTTCCCCCGCTTACCAATCCCGCCCGTGCGCGCTACGCCCTCGCCCTGTCGTCGCTCGGCCGGCCTGAGGCGCGCGAGCAGGCGCGGTTGGCGTGGCAAGGCGGCCGGATGAGCAGCCCTGCGGAAGCCTATCTAACCAGCATGTTCGGCTCGCAGTTCTCGGCCGCCGATCACGAGGAGCGGATGCGCGCACTGCTGTGGCAGGGCGAAACCGAGGCGGCGGCGCGCCAGATGAACCTGGTGCCGCTGGCAAGCCGGGAGAAGTTCATGTCCCATCTCGCCTTGTTGCAGGGTAGCCTGCCGCAAGCGATCGGGCTGTCGGTTCCGGCCGACCTCATGAGCGATCCCGGTTACGTCTACAGCCTCGCACGGCACTACCGGAAGAATGGCCAGGCGGACCGGGGTCAGCAGCTGCTCGCCACGCGGGCCAGCTTTGCGCGCCCGCCGCACGATCCCGAGGACATGGTCACCGAGATGCTCGTGCAGGCGCGTGGCGCCAGCGCCAACACTGCCGCGGCGATCGCGAGCAAGGTCGATGACCTGTTCGCCCCGGGCACCGACATATCGCAACTAAGCTACAAGCTGCGCGACGATTACACCTCGCTGATGTGGCTGGGGGGTACGAAAGCACTCTGGACGATGGGCGACGGCAACCTCGCCGCCCCGCTCTTTTTCCGATACGGCAACGCCGCGCAGACGCCGCAAACGCGTTCGAAGGGCTTCTATTGGGCGGGTAACGCTTCGGCCCGCGCGGGGAACCAGGCGGAAGCCACCCGCTATTTTGAATTGGCGGCGAAGTATCCCGAGTACTTCTACGGACAGCTTGCTCTCGAGCGGCTGGGCCGGCCGCTGCCGGAGTTTCGCCAGGTTGCGCTCAGCGCTCCCACCCAGCAGCAAATCGCCCGGTTCAATGCCTCCCCCCTCGCCCAGGCGATTAGGGCAGTGGCGCGCAGCACCGACTGGCGGACCGAGCGTTATTTCTTCACCGCGCTCGCGGACAACGCCAGGGATCCGACCGATCTCCAGCTAGCAGCCGGCCTCGCTCGGGAACTGGGCCTGGAGGAACTCGCGGTGGTGATCGGCAGGACTGCCCCCGAGAAGGGGATCGAGGGATTCACGCGGGTCGGCTTCCCGGTGATCGCAACCCCGCCGGGTGCCGATTATACGATGGTCCACGCGATCGCGCGGCAAGAGAGCGAATTCGATATCGACCGGATCAGTCACGCCGGGGCCCGTGGTCTCATGCAACTCATGCCGGGCACCGCGAACGAGCAGGCAGGCAAGATGGGCATGGCCTACATGAGCGCCAGCCTGATGACCGACCCGCAATATAACATCCGCCTCGGCGACGGGTATTTCTCGCGGATGATGGATTACTACGGGGGCAGCTATCCGCTGGCCGCTGCGGCCTACAACGCCGGGCCGGGCAACGTGAACAAGTGGCTGCGCGCGAACGGCGACCCGCGGCTCGGCGGGATCGACTGGCTGCGCTGGATCGAGGAGATCCCGATCTTCGAGACCAAGAACTATGTCCAGCGCGTGCTCGAGAACGCGGTCGTCTACGAGGCGCTGCATCCCGAACGCATCCGCTTCGGCGCCCAGCCCAAGAGCGTCAGCCAGTTCATCGGCAAGCGCGCACCGGGTTAGCGGGCCGGATGGGGGCGGACAATCCGATTACGCCGGCAGGGTTCACCGCGCTCAAGGCGCGATACGAGCACCTGCTCGGAACCGCGCGGCCTGAAATCGTGGAGATAGTCAGCTGGGCGGCTGGCAACGGAGACCGCAGCGAGAACGGCGATTACCTGTACGGCCGCAAGCGCATGCGCGAGATCGACCGTGAACTGGCGCACCTCGCGCGGCGTATGAAGGCCGCCCGGGTCGTCGTCCCCGGCGAGCAACCTGACAAGACACGCGCGTTCTTCGGTGCGACGGTGACCCTGGCGGACGAGGACGAGGTCCGGAAGGTCGTCACCCTCGTCGGCGATGACGAGCAGGATGCAGGCGTCGGCCGGATCGGATGGTCCTCTCCGCTCGCGCGTGCGCTGCGCGGAGCAAGCGTGGGGGACCTGCGAACCGTCCGGCTGCCGGGCGGCGAGAAGGAGTGGGAGATCGTGGGGATCGCCTATGATTAAGCTTGTCGCGTCCGTGCTGGCGTTGCTCGCGGTTCCTGCAAGCGCGAGGGACGACCTTGGAGTGTTCGAGGACTGGGGCGCGTTCCGGGACCCGGGTGCCGGCCGATGCTATGCGATCGCCGTGCCGCAGCCAAACCGGGCGGCGCGCGAGTACGAACCCTTTGCCAGCGTCGGCACGTGGCCGCGGCGCGGGGTACGCGGACAGGTTCACATCCGCTTGTCGCGCAGGTTGGCAGCGGCCCCCGCCATTTCCCTAACGCTGGGCGGAAAGCGCTTTCCGCTGACCGGTGGCGGCGGCGATGCCTGGGCAGCGGACAAGGCGATGGACGCGGCGATCATCGCCGCGATGCGATCGGCGGGTTCGATGGCGGTTTCAGCGACCGATGTGCGGGGGCGTCGGTTCACCGATCGCTATTCGCTCCGCGGTGCGGCAACGGCACTCGATGCCGCATCGATCGGTTGTGCGCGCGCCCGTCGTTGACGGCCTGGCAACAAAGAAGAAGGGCGGAGCGCATGGCCCCGCCCTTCCGTTCCCTGGCTTCGCCCGACTAGAAGCGAATGCCCGCCGTCGCCACGACCTGATGGCGATCGGTGTCGAGGTTGAAGCGGCTGCCGTCAGGCGTCGTGCCCTCGAAGTCGACTTCGCCCTTCGAGTACTTCGAGTAGCGGTATTCGGCGCCGATGAAGGAATTGCGGCCGACCGCGAATTCCGCACCCGCGCCCGCGCGCCAGCCGTCGGTGTCGAGCTTGCCGTCGAGCGTGGTGGTTCCGTCGGTCCCGGTCAGCGAGTAGCGCTGGTTGGTGTAGCCACCCTTCACGTAGACCATGCTGCTGGGGCTGGTCACGAACCCGAGCCGGCCGCCCACGTAGATGTCGCGATCGGCCTTGACGTTGCCGAGGTTGAAAACAGTCGGGCGATCGTTGTCGAAATCGGTTCCGGCGCTGCTGCCCGAATAGCTTGCTTCCGCGCCCAGGCGCAGGTTGTCGCCCGCCGCGAAATCGTATCCGACCAGTCCACCATAGGTCACGCCGTCGACCGACTGCTTGAGATCGCGGGTATTGTCGACGTCCTCGGTGCTGCCGGACCGAATATGGTCGTAACCCACTTCGGCGCCCACGCGAGCGCCGGTGAACGGCGCGTCGCCCGCAGACTGGGCCATGGCCGGGGTGGCCAAGGCGGCGAGGGAAGCGGCGACGAGCGATGCGATCTTGGTATTCATTAACAGTACTCCGTTTTCGTCACAGGCAACCGGTCATGCGGCTGCCATGGACCCGCTCAACGGACGTGTAGGGCACCAGTTTCATGAACCTCAGACAACCAGATTGTGTTGCCCTGAAGCAACAATGTTGCTCGGCGAACCGGGCAATTTAAGCGACGGGCCTTCGCACCTGATGGAATTTTCTGCGTCCAGACTGGTATGGCGGGCAGTGAAACAGCTTTCCGCCGCTCAAAGGGCCCGCCTCGACGATGGGCTTTGCCAGTCAGGACGGCTCACCCTATATGCGCCACGCCATGGCCGATACCGCCCTTATGTCGATCCCCGGACCAGTCGATCCGATCCCCGTCTCGCGCGACGTGACCCCGCGTGCCGACGGGCGCATCGATCTGCTCGGCCTGCCCCGGCCGCGCATCACCGAACTGTTTGCGCAGGCCGGCCTCGATGCGAAGGCTGCCAAACTGCGCGCGAAGCAGGTCTTTCATTGGCTATACCACCGCGGCGTCACCGACTTCGAGGCGATGACCGACATCGCCAAGACCATGCGCCCCTGGCTCGCCGAGCGATTCGTGGTCGGCCGCCCCGAAGTGGTCGAAGCGCAGCATTCTTCCGACGGCACCCGCAAGTGGCTGCTGCGCACCGCGGACGGCCACGACTTCGAGATGGTCTTCATCCCCGATGCCGATCGCGGGACACTCTGCGTTTCGAGCCAGGTCGGCTGCACGCTCAACTGCCGGTTCTGCCATACCGGGACGATGAAGCTCGTCCGCAACCTGACCCCGGGCGAGATCGTCGGCCAGGTCATGCTTGCCCGCGATGCGCTGGGCGAATGGCCCAAGGGAAGCATGGCCGGTCTCGACGAGGCGGAGGACGCGGGGCACTATTCGTCTGACGGGCGCTTGCTCACCAACATCGTGATGATGGGCATGGGCGAGCCGCTGTACAATTTCGACAACGTGCGCGACGCGTTAAAGATCGTCATGGACGGCGACGGCCTCGCCCTGTCCAAGCGACGGATTACCCTGTCGACCAGCGGTGTCGTACCGATGATGGACCGGTGCGGCGAGGAGATCGGGGTGAACCTCGCGGTTTCGCTTCACGCGGTGACGAAGGAGATCCGCGACGAAATCGTTCCCCTCAACAAGAAGTATGGCATCGATGAGTTGCTCACGGCCTGCGCCGCCTATCCCGGCGCCAGCAACGCCCGGCGAATCACATTCGAATACGTCATGCTCAAGGGCAAGAACGACAGCGACGACGATGCGCGCGAACTCGTGCGACTGATCAAGCAGTACAGGCTTCCGGCCAAGGTCAACCTCATTCCGTTCAACCCTTGGCCCGATGCGCCCTATGAATGTTCGACGCCCGAGCGGGTGAAGCGTTTCTCTGACATCGTGTTCGAGAATGGGATCAGCGCCCCGGTCCGCACGCCGCGGGGGCGCGATATCGATGCGGCCTGCGGCCAGCTCAAGACCGCGGCGGAAAAGAAGAGCCGGGCAGAGCGCGACCGCGAGGCGGCGGCGGCTAGCTAGCCGGCGAAGACCGGCAAGCCGGCACCGAGCGATATCGTCTCACACCGCCCCCCGATCCAGACACTGCCGTCAGGATCGCGCTCCCAGGAAACGCGTCCGTCTGCACCGGTCATCCGTCCTTGCGCGGCAACGGTCGGCCCCGCCGCCGCCCCGCTGTCAAACAGGTGCAGCGCAACGCCGGCGTTGAAGCTTCCTGTCACCGGGTCCTCCCGCAAGCGGCCGTTGTGGTCGGCGAAGAACGCGCGGAGCTCCCAGTCGACCCCGGAACCCGATGCGCCGGGCGCGGCGAGCCCGATGTCGGTCCCCGCAGGCGCTTCGGGCGCCGGCCGAGCCGCGAGCACCTGTTCCGCGCTTTCAAGTCGAAGGAGGCGCCATTGCGGCCCGTTGGCGACATGGACTCCCTCGACGACCGCGGCTTCCTCGACGCCGGCCAGACGTACACAATCGGCGAGGTCCCGCGCCTCGAGCGGACCGGAGCGGATAAGAGGCGGCGCCTTGAATGCCAGGTGATCGGGCGTTCCGCGCACAGTGACTAGGCCGACGCCGCACTGTTGGACGCAGATTCCCTCGTGCCGTGACCGCCCGCCAGCGCGGAGCCAGGCATGGCACGAACCCAGCGTGGGATGACCGGCGAAAGGCAGTTCTCCCGCGGGATAGAATATGCGCACCCGGTAATCGGCAGCGGGATCGGTCGGCGGCAACAGGAAGGTCGTTTCCGAGAATCCGAGCCACTGCGTCAGTCGCAACATCTGAGACTCGTCGAGGCCTTCGGCGCCATGCACGACTGCAAGCGGGTTGCCGCTTAGAGGGCCTGAACCGAAAACGTCTACCAAGTCACATCGCATCGGCATTCTCCCCGTGCCAGCATACCGCTCCCCCGGCGCCGCACGAGGAGAGACTCTCCGCGTGAGTCATCGGCTCACCCGAACGGCAGCGCATTCCGTCGCGAATCTCGTGCCGGCATGAAGCGTTCATCGGCGGTTCGTTTGCCGAAGCGCAGACCTGCGGCCACAGGTTACTTCGGGAAGGAAACAACGATGAAGAAGTCTCTACTCGCCATTGCCGCCGCCGGCCTCGCGCTACCCGCCGCTCCGGCGTTTGCCGATCCGCCGCGATGGGCGCCGGCGCACGGCCACCGCGCCAAGCACTCGGACTACCAGCCGCGCTATTACACGAGCGGCAACGGGGTGCGGTACTGGCAAGGCGATGACGGTCGGTACTATTGCAAGCGATCCAACGGTACCACCGGATTGATCGTCGGCGCCGCCGCCGGCGCGCTGGTCGGCCGGGCGATCGACACGCGCGGCGAACGCGCCACTGGCACCATTCTTGGCGCCGCCGCGGGCGCCCTGCTCGGCCGGCAGGTCGAGCGCGGCGAGGTCCGCTGCCGCTGATCGCTGGAGCAACAATCCGCAATTGGGGCGTCGTCCGAAAGGGCGGCGCCCTTTTTGTCTTTTCCGCAAATGTCCGCGAACGATCGGTCGATATTTCAGAACGGTTTGCCGCGCGATACGCATGGGTCGTTCCCGTTCATCTGAGGTTGTGGACCCCGAAGGCCGGTGGAGCGTCGAACAGTCGACACGCTTGATGAGGGAAAGGAATACCCCATGAACAAGTTTCTTCTCGCCGTCGCCGCTACCAGTATGGCGGTCCCCGCTGCCCCCGCTCTTGCCCACAACACCGGATACAACCATCGCCACTACACGAGCGAAAACGGCGTCCAGTACTGGGAAGGTCGTGACGGCCGCTACTACTGCAAGAAATCCAACGGCACGGTCGGACTGGTCGTCGGTGCGGCTGCCGGTGCGCTGGTCGGCAGGGCAATCGACACCCGCGGCGAACGCGCGACTGGCACCATTCTGGGCGCAGCCGCCGGCGCGCTGCTGGGCCGCGAAGTGCAACGCCGCACGGTCCGCTGCCGCTAGACCCTTGAACTGAACACGAACAGGCGCGCCGCTCGCGACAGGCGGCGCGCCTTTTGCTTTCCCATACCTGCGCACGTGTGCTTTGATGGAAGCTATGGAGGCTTCCAAACGACCTGCAGTTCTCGTGACCGGCGGCGCAAAGCGGATCGGTGCGGATATCGCCAAGGCATTCGGGGACGCGGGATGGCACGTCGTCATTCATTATGGCCGGTCGGCTGCCGAGGCCGAGAAACTGGCGTCCCAACTGCCCAGCGCTATCGCAATTCACTGCAACTTGTCCGATGCCGACGCGGCCAAGGACATGGTATCGCGGCTGGCCGCTCATCTTCCCGACTGGCGCGTCCTCATTAACTCCGCGTCGATTTTCGTCCCCGACGACGACGGGGACATCGACATGGAGAACTTTCGCAAGACGCTGCGAGTGAATGCGGGGAGTCCCGCTCGCATGGCGCAGGCGTTCCTGACCCATGCGCGGTCGAAGGGAGGCAAGCGGGTGATCCACGTGACCGATCAGAAACTTGCCAATCCCAACCCCGATTTCTTCACCTACACGATGAGCAAGCATGCGCTGGCAGCAACGGTGCCGATGCTGGCGATGTCTGCCGCGGGGCCGGAAGACAGGGTCTATGCCCTCGCGCCCGGAGCCATCCTGCCAAGCCACGACCAGACGCCCGAAGAAACCGAGACAAGCCACCGGCTGAACCTTCTGAAGCGCAGGACTGGCCCCGATGAGATCGCCAACGCGTGCCTCTTTCTCGCGGAAGGGTGGTTCGCCAATGGCGAAACTCTCTACGTCGACAGCGGCCAGCACCTTCTGGCTCAGCCGCGCGACGTGATCTACCTCGCCCGAGGGCACGCGCGTTGAATCGCCATGCGCTCTCGACCCGGCTGTGGCACTGGCTGAACCTTGTCTGCGTCGTCATTCTCTTCATGTCCGGCCTCAACATCTCCAACGCCCACCCGCGGCTTTACTGGGGCGACTGGGGATTCGCCGCCGGGACCGAGTGGCTCGCCGTGCCGCGCTTCCCCGGATGGATGACGATCCCCGGTCACTACAGCCTTGCCGGTGCGCGGGAGTGGCACGTTCTGATGGCGTGGCCCTTCGCGCTGGGCCTCCTGTTCATGTGGGTCGCGATGCTGGCCAACCGGCACTTCGTTCGCGACCTCGCGACAACCCGGGCCGAGTGGCGCTGGAGCGCAATACGCGCCGAGGTGGCGCGGCATCTGCGGCTGGACTTCGAGCACGCCGGAACGAAGTTCAATTTCCTCCAGAAACTCGCCTACGGGGTTGTCCTGGGGATACTGCTGCCGGGCATGATCCTGACCGGCATGGGCATCAGCCCGGGCATGGAGCCGCTTCTCTCGCCCGTCATCGAGGCCGTCGGCGGACGCCAGTCGATGCGATCGCTCCATTTCATCTTCGCGTGGGCGATCTTCGGATTCCTCGTCCTGCACGTCGCGCTCGTACTCCTGTCACATCCATGGCGGCAGATGCGCGACATGATTACCGGAGGTCGCGATGCGCCGTAGAGGGTTCGTCGCCGGCGCTGCTGCGCTGCTTGCCGGCGGCTGTTCGAAAGTCGCCGACACACGCGCCGCGCAATCGCTGTTCCGCGCGTCGGAAGGCTGGCACCGCGGGGCCCAGCGGCTCCTTGGCGGAGGGGGCTTGGTCAAGGAATACGAACGCACTGAGATCTCCCCGTTCTTTCGCGGCAATGGATCGGTAACAATAGACACGCCAGACTACGCGATCGCCGAAGCCTCGGGGTTCGCCGACTGGCGGCTGCAAGTCGGAGGTCTGATCGCCCACAGGCTCGATCTGAGCCTCGACAATATCCGCAAGCTACCCCAGCGCACGCAAATCACCCGGCACGATTGCGTGGAGGGCTGGAGCGCGATCGGCGAGTGGACCGGGCCGCAGCTTTCCACGATCCTCGAAGGTGCCGGGCTTCTGCCCCAGGCCCGCTATATCGTGTTCCGCTGCGCCGACACGCTTGCGGGCGCCCCATACTACGAGAGCATCGACCTCGATGACGCCTTCCACCCGCAGACGATCATCGCGCACCTGCTCAACGGCGAGCCACTCCCCGTGCGCAACGGAGCCCCGCTGCGCCTCAGGGTCGAACGGCAACTGGGCTACAAGCACGCCAAGTACCTGACGGGGATCGAAGCGGTCGCAAGCCTCGAGGGCATCGGCGGCGGCAATGGCGGATACTGGGAGGACCGCGCGGGTTATCACTGGTACGCTGGCATCTAGGGGACGCAACGATCATGTGGCTGCTGGACAAATTCCTGAAGCAGGGGATCCGAAGCGGGCGTCTGCTCGTCACGGACCACGATGGAAAGGTGTTCGAATATGGACCGGGCCTGGATGAACCGATCCGAATCCGGCTGACGGACCGCCGCGCCGCAGGCCATATCGCCCGCTATCCGCAACTGGGAGCAGGCGAAGCGTTCATGTGGGGCTGGCTCGTGGTCGAGGAGCCGCATGACATCCGTGATCTCCTGCTGTTCGTCACGGCGAACACCAAGGTCGACGGAGACCGCGCGATCCAGGCGCAAGGGCCCTTGCGCAGGGCAGCAGACAGGCTCGTCGCGATGGCCGACAGCGTGAACCTGCGCGGCAAGGCGGCGCGAAACGCCGCCCACACTTACAATCTCACGCGCCGGCTCTACGAGCTGTTCCTCGACGAGGACCGCCAGTACACTATGGCCTATTACCGCGGCGATCCGGAGGCGACCTCGCTCGAGCAGGCGCAGCTCGACAAGAAGGCGCACCTGGCCGCGAAGCTGTTCCTCAAGCCGGGCATGAAGGTACTCGATATAGGGTGCGGCTGGGGCGGCTTCGCGCTCTACCTGCACCGGCATTACGGGTGCGAGGTGCTCGGAGTCGCGCTCGCCGAGGATCAGATCGCATTCTGCCGCGAGCGCGCCGACGCCGAGGGCGTAGCCGACAAGGTCAGGTTCAAACTGATGGACTACCGCGACGTCGAGGGCGAATTCGACCGGATCAGTTCGGTCGGGCTACTGGAACACGTCGGCACGCCGCACTACCCGCAATTCTTCGAGCATACTGCAAGGCTGTTGAAGCCCGATGGCGTCATGATCAGCCATTGTTGCGGGCGCGCCGGACCTCCCGGGCGGACCGACGCCTTCACCCGCAAATACATCTTCCCCGGGGGCTACATCCCCGCCCTCAGCGAGCTCGTGGCACCGAGCGAGAGGGCTGGATGGCAGGTGATGGACGTGGAGGCGATGCGCTTCCATTACAGCCACACGCTCGAGAAATGGTACAACCGCACGGTCCTGCATCGGGATGAGATCGTCGCGCTTTACGACGAGCAGTTCTACCGGATGTGGCTGTTTTACCTGGCCGGTGCGGAGCAGGCCTTCCGCAATGGCAGCCTCGTCAACTGGCAACTGATATACGTGAAGGATCGCGCCGCCATTCCGATGACGCGCGAGTTTATCGAGATCGAAAGCGCGCGCCTGCGCAGCGCAGAGACGCCGCCAGTCTGGCACCTTCACCCGGCCCTTCGCGAGGCGGCCGAGTAGGCCGCCCTCCGTTCATGTCCCCGCACGGGATGAAGGCATCCGCTGGCGCCAGATTGAGCCTCGCTGCCTCCGCATGGTCACGCCAGCCGGGCGCCGGTCTGCATCTTCTTACGCAGGGTAAAGCGCGTTCATCGTGTCCCAGCTCAGCTTGACGAGGCCTTCCAGGGCATCGGAATCTACGGCCGACAGCCGGCTGATATAGAGGCACGACTTGCCGGCCCTATGCTTGCCGAGGCGCGCGAACAAGGCGTCGGCTTCCGGCTGCCGATCACAGTAAGTGCCCATCAGATACACGGTCAGGGCTGCCTTGCGCGGCGAAAAACCGGCGCGCATCGCCTCGCCCTCATGGCCACTTGCATAGCGATACCGATAGCTGCCGTAGCCGATGATTGACGGCCCCCACATCTTCGGCTCCAACCCGGTCACCCGTCTGTGGAGCGCGTCGAGGAGCCGGGCTTCCTCTTGGCGCCGCGGGTCGGGCAGTTCGGCGATGAATTCGGCCGGACTGACGGGGGTGACCCTCGTCTTCGCCTCGTATCGCGCCATCGTGCTCTCCCTTGCCGCCCGGTGCAGCTTGCCATAGGGGCCGCGCCGAACGAACGGGAAAGTGTCCATGTCCGATATCAAAAAGGTCGTCCTCGCCTATTCCGGCGGCCTCGACACCAGCGTGATCCTAAAATGGCTGCAGGTGACTTACGGCTGCGAAGTCGTCACGTTCACCGCCGACCTCGGCCAGGGCGAGGAGCTCGAACCCGCGCGCGCCAAGGCGAAGCTGATGGGCATTCCCGAGGCCCACATCTACATCGACGACCTGCGCGAGGAATTCGTGCGCGACTTCGTCTTTCCGATGATGCGCGCCAACGCACGGTACGAAGGCGACTATCTGCTCGGCACCAGCATCGCCCGTCCGCTGATCTCCAAGCGGCTGATCGAGATCGCCCGCGAAACCGGCGCCGACGCGATCGCCCATGGCGCGACAGGCAAGGGCAACGACCAGGTTCGCTTCGAACTGTCCGCCTACGCCCTCGACCCGGATATCAAGGTTATTGCCCCGTGGCGCGAGTGGGACCTCACCAGCCGCACCGCGCTCATCGCCTGGGCCGAGGCGCATCAGATTCCCGTCCCGAAGGACAAGCGCGGCGAGAGCCCGTTCTCGACCGACGCGAACCTTTTGCATACCTCTTCGGAGGGCAAGGTGCTGGAAGATCCGTGGGAGGAAGTGCCCGACTACGTCTACTCGCGCACCGACAATCCCGAGGATGCGCCCGACGCGCCCGAATACATCACGATCGATTTCGAGAAAGGTGACGGCGTCGCGCTGAACGGCACGGCGATGAGCCCGGCGACCCTCCTCGCCGCGCTCAATGATCTGGGTCGCAGGCACGGTATCGGCCGTCTCGACCTCGTCGAGAACCGCTTCGTGGGGATGAAGAGCCGCGGAATGTACGAAACCCCTGGCGGCGAGATCTACGCCCGCGCGCATCGCGGGATCGAGCAGATCACACTCGACCGGGGGGCGGCGCACCTCAAGGACGAGCTCATGCCCAAGTACGCCGAGCTTATCTACAACGGTTTCTGGTTCGCTCCCGAGCGCGAAATGCTGCAGGCGGCGATCGACCTCAGCCAGGAGAAGGTCAGCGGGACCGTCCGGCTCAAGCTTTACAAGGGAAGCGCGCAGGTCGTGGGGCGCAAGTCCGCGCAGTCGCTGTACTCGGAGCGGCACGTGACATTCGAGGACGATGCCGGCGCCTACGACCAGACCGATGCCCAGGGGTTCATCAAACTCAACGCGCTTCGTCTGAGATTGCTCGCCCAGCGCGATCGTTGAAATATTCGGTCGCAGAACGCCCCCGCGACGAACCGTTGAGTTATCCACTCGTGTCCACAACGAAAAGCGGGGACAGTGGAAAAGCGTGGACTTGCGTGCTTGCGCGACTCGGTTCCGGGATGCAACTTCAGGTTATCGGAAGGGCACGGGAGCCACTGAACAGACGATCCTAACGGTTTGAAAGTTCGAAGTTTTTCCAAATTCTTTCGAGGTGGCGGCATAGTCCGCGCGGTCTTCGAGATCGCCTTGCAGACGGCTTCGGCCAGAAGCAAGGGGATCGCTTAAGAAGGACGCCGGCAGGCCACCATCGACCGGTCATCCGGTCGCTCGCCGAGGAGGCATCGCATACGGCTTCGGCCGGAGTGATGCAGCCGCCGTCCCTTCGGGGGCGAGAGGCGGGAGACCAATCGACGGCCGGTCTCGGAACCGCCTGGCGGAACAGGAAAGGATCTTCGGATCCGGACCGACCGCCAGACGGAACCGGATGCCGGTGCGAGCGCCGGTGACAGAGCCGGATGGAAACCGATCCTCGATCGGGGACCGCATGGCAACGACACTGGGTGCCAAGCGCCTTTCTTCGGAAAGGACCACGCGCCGGTGAGAGTGGGGTCGACCTTCGGGTCGGCCCCATTTGCATTCTGGCAAAGCGTCATCCGGGCCGGCGAAACCGTGCGATCGCGATGGGCGCGCTCACGACGCGACTCGGCATCCCGGGCGGCAAGGTCCATCGGCAGTATCGGTGCGGCGAGGCCTCCGCCGACGCGCGAACGTGGTTAACGCGCGGTAACTCCACGATGAACGGTGGTGACTCCGGGGTGGAGCGAGGGTGACGGGGTGCCCGGCGGGCGGAACCGGGAGTAAACCGCCCGGCATGGACGGGACATCGACCTTTGCAGGCCGCCGGATCGTGCGCATGCTGGCCTTCGCCGCCGCGCTCGCCCTGCCCGCCTCGGCGAGCACGTCGGCGCTGGCGGACGACAGCGACGCCTTCGTCCGCACCTTCACCGACATCTCTACCCCGGTCAGCGGGACCGCGCCGGCAGCCGGAGCGGTCGACGTGACCGCGATCACCGCGCCGGTCGAAGAGGCCGACGACGATGGCACCGCGATCGGCGGGGGCGTCGCCAGCTTCTATGGCCGCAAGTTCAACGGCCGCCGCACCGCCAGCGGCGAGACGTTCGACATGAGCGCGCTCACCGCTGCGCACCGGACCCTGCCGTTCGGAAGCAAGGTCCGCGTGACCAACCGCGCCAACGGCAAGTCGGTGGTAGTGCGGATCAACGATCGCGGCCCGTTCCACGGCAACCGGGTGATCGACCTGTCGCGCTCGGCAGCGGGCGAGCTGGGGCTGATCGCCCGCGGCTCGGGCCAGGTCGAGCTCGCGCTGCTCGACTGAGCGGCGCGCGCGTTACCCCATTATCGAAAGCGAGCAGGCAGCGGCCGTCCGGTCAGGACGGACCGTGCATCCTTTCGTGATCGTCCGATTCGAGAAGGTCCATCCCGGCCATCCGCTGTTCGCGGCGGCGCAGGAGCCAGTTCGACGCCAGCCAGGCGGCCGCAAGAAAGGCGAGCGTTAACAGGGCGACGAAGTATACTTGGGACACGCAGGTGCTCCGGATAAAAGGCGGGAGCACATACGAGACGTCTCTCTGTCGCGGCGAAGCCATGGGGTCGGGCGCAGCGATGGCGCGGCTATACACGTCCCGGCTCGAATCACCTAATCGACCCTCCCCGCCGCCCGGTCGCCCGATGGCGGGGCAGGCGCACGCCCCCCCGGCGCCGCGACAAGCCCCCGCTCACCCCCCGTCGGCATAGTGCCACTTGCCGTCGTCGCCGTCGGGGCCGGGGACGACGAGCCACCAGCGCTCGACCCCTTCCTCGAACGCCCACATCTGCTCGGCCTCGACCTCGTCGGGATCGTAGCCGGGAAACTGGTGCGGCCACCGCGCGCCGATGGGCCGCGCATCCTCGAACCGGAGGAGCCGGTTGCCGAACCATTGGCAGTCCCGCTTCGTCAGCTCGGCCGTCTCGTCGAGGCAGCGCCCGCCGCAATCGGGACAGGGGTTCTCGATTGCAGGCGCGGCGGCCTTCTTCCGCCGGGCGGCGGCGGGGGGTTTGTCACACCTGTCACACAATCCTGGCGAAGAATTGTCCGCCGGCGCGTCCACGCGCTCGCCGGGCAGCGGGGCAAGCGCCTCGCCGCACTCGGCGCAGACCGGCGCGGGATCGTCGATGCCGGCGGCGAACCGCTCGAGCGCGCCCTCGTAGTCATCGGCAAAGGCGCGCAGCCGCGCGTCTTCGGTCAGCCGGTCGAGCCGCGCGAGGTGCGCGAGCAGCAGGCGCGCGTCATAGCGGCGGCGGGTGGCGACGACCTCGCCGTGGTACCACACCTCCTCCTCCACCCCGTCGATCGCGCGCGATGCCAGCACGTCCTCGTGCAGCGCGCGGGCCGAAAGCAGCGCGGCATCCCACGCACGGCGAAATGCGGGAGAGGCGCGCCGCTCGCGATAGGCAGTGCGATAGCTGATCCCCGCCTGCGCCGCCGAAGGCCGCACCGCCCCGCTCCCCGCGAGCGCGTGGAGGAACGCGACCTGGCGCTCGCGGGTGAAGACGGCGTGCGGGGCAAGGTCGGCGGGATCGTCCGCGAGCGCGGCGATCGGGTGGGTGAGCGCGGGGGTGTTGGCGTGCATGGGGCGGGTCCGTCCGTGGGGAGATGGACCGCGTTATGTATGCGGGATGGGGGGCTGTAGGAAAATGGTTTGTGCGGGCGCTCAGCGCTTCCTGAGCGCCTCCGGCTTGTGCGCGGCGCGGGCAACATCCCGGTGTGCCGCCGTGGCTGTTCCACTCAACATTGTCGCCTTCGCGGAATGTCCGCTCGTTGCTCACCGGGATTCTCCCTCAAGAAAAACAGCGCGTGAGAGGGGGCGGGGTTCCGGCTCTTGCGCTTCCACCCCCGAGATGGTGCCTCTGGCGAGGTGATGCAGCGGCGCTCTGAGTTGGAGTATGGCAGTTTAGTGTCCAGTCTCCGTAATCGCCGTCACCGCGACCAAGCGAACTACCCAGCTAAATAAGCTTCATCATTTAGGCAGCCGCGCGCCAACGCGGTCCGCCAATGATTGTTACTGAAAGACCGGAAACTGGTGAGTGACTTCTCAAGATAATCTCGCACCGCTTCAATTCCTCCAGATTCCCTAAAGGCGTTTACCAACCCAGCCTGCCGCGCTAACTCGGTCGTTGCTTGAATAGTGTACAATTCCCAAAGCCCAAACTCGCTAAAATGGTTGCGCAACTTCAACACGTTATGCTCATGCAACTCCGCGTTGTTAATCTCAAATTTTCCAACCCAACCGCCTTGAAACTGCTCGACAGAACATGTGAGCCAGTCAACCCCTTCAAAGTAGTCAAAATACGGATGAAGCGGCGCATCAACAAAGCTCTCGTAAATTTTGTCCTGCTTGACCTTGTTGCAATCGGAGCACGATGGTATCAAATTCTCTGGACAAACCGAAAAAATCGGGAATTTGCCTTTGGCTAGGAAGTGGTCAAGTTGACCAACGTTTCGGTGATTACAATAAGGACAAATGTTGTACGGTGTGGAAAGACGAATTTCTTCGTATAAAAGGCGGGCCTTCGAGCGTCGCCGTAAGAGTCCTTGGTCGTAAAGAGTCACTAGGTCGGCCGAGCTAGTCAGTCCGTTGGCGGGGTTTCCTTCAGGGATCTCGTGAAGTTTATGAGTGCGGCCCTTTTCTCCATAGCTGGCCACTTGATCCAGATAAGAAGGACGCGCGCTGGCTAGCCGTTGGCGAAAATTGGGGTCAAGAAATCGCTCGGAGGCCAAATCATAAATTTCACCAGGAGCGATACCGGGTACAGTGAGGCTAAGCATTACTTCAGTGCCTGAAGACTGCGAGCAACGGCCATTCCTTCGGACCCTATTCGATCTTCGAACTCCCCCAATAGCTTATCAAGGTCCCAGCCTTCATCAACCATCTTCTCGCGAATGATCTTGTGGAAACCCGTATCAGTCACCTCCAATCCAAAAACCGCGTGCGTGAGGCGTCCGACATCCTCCCCAAATGTTTCTAACGGCGGCCGCGAAGCAGCAATTGTTCGTCCAGATCGATTGACAATCCACACGCAACTCGCAGGTACCTCTTGCAGAACGACGGGCGAGTGCGTGGCAACAAGGGAAACGCCATTCTGACTTATGAGAAGTTCCGATAGAGCCCTTATGAAAGCAGACAAAAGTGGAGGATGCAGATGACCTTCAGGCTCATCCAATAGGACGAACGTTTGCTCCTCAACGACTTCAACCAATCGCGTGATCGTAAGTAAGACGATGGCGTGGCCGGAACTTAGTCCGCCAAAGATTTCCCGCGCTTCAGAACCCCAATCGTCAAAATGGATGGTCGTATCAGCCAGCTCTGCAACGCCGGACTCTGCAAAGAGCGGATCTGACGAAAGGGTCGCCAGAGCTCGAGCCCAACGATCTCTTTTGACTCCTGAAAGGCAATTTGAGGCGGCAGAAACGAAGTCGAAAACAAGCTCGTCGGTATCCTTCAGATAAGGAACCTGTTCGCCATCAACCTCCGCCCATCCTCTCAATCCGATATGGTGGAAATTAGATCCAAGTGCATCATGATCAAAGGAGTCGAAAGCGCTAAAGGTCACAGCGACCAAGTTGGCAAATTCCTCCCCCCCGGAGACGGAATCGATTTCGAACTCACCAGTGTTAGCGGCGGGTGTTAGTATTGCCTCAATCATATTATTAAGGGTGGTAGTTTTGCCTACACCGTTACGCCCAATCAGGACGTGAACATTCGTCGGTGGCAAGGACTGTGGCTTGACGTTAAACTCGAGAACCGCCGTGTTGCCCACCTGTCTCTCATCTCTAGGTGGAAACTCATATGTGAACTTGTAGGGTGTTAGCTCAACGTCACCGTGTGCCAATCTATGGTACCGGGTCTCTAAACGCATTTGGTCTATCGACCTAAAGAGAGAAGTCTGAGCTACGTGCTCCGTTTTGTGCTTCTGATAGATTTCTAAATCATACGCCATGTCGCGCATAGATGAGAAATATTCATCTGCGATGCCCAAATTTACGATGTCGGAGTAATAATCGCCGGACAAGCCAACGGAAAAAAAATCTTCAGGTAATTGTGTGAAAGTCCGCGGCAATTTGGTGCGCCGTTCCAATCCATTTTGACCAGCGTGTCCGATTTTCACCCAGCCGATGTGATGACGGGCGCCGTTGGCGTCGAAGTAGGCGACGCCAAACTTGGTTTCATATGTGAACCAGTCATCCCAGTCGTTGTAAAAAAGCTGGATTGAGTTTGGCTTGCCGGGAGGCGGTATCTCGCCCTTTTCAAAATTGAAAAAGGTCAATGTCATCAGCCGCCCTCCCCGCTCATCGCTAGGTCAGCTAACAGTTTTAAAGCTAACTGACCACAGACGATGGACGCGTCGTCATCCGGCTGGTTCTTCCACCCGCTCTTCGCTCTTCGCCAACATCGGCCGCAAATATTGCCCCGTAAAGCTCCGCGTATTCGCCGCGACCGCCTCAGGCGTCCCCTCCGCCACGATCTCCCCGCCGCGCACGCCGCCTTCGGGGCCGAGGTCGACGATCCAGTCGGCGGTCTTGATCACGTCCAGGTTGTGTTCGATCACCACGACCGAGTTCCCTTGGTCGACCAGCCGCTGGAGCACTTCGAGCAGCTTGCGGACGTCCTCGAAATGAAGGCCGGTGGTCGGCTCGTCGAGGATGTAGAGCGTTTGCCCGGTGCTGCGGCGGCTGAGTTCCTTGGCGAGTTTGACCCGCTGCGCCTCGCCGCCCGACAGCGTGGTCGCCTGCTGGCCGACCTTGACGTAGCCGAGGCCGACCTCGTTCAGCATGTGCATCTTGTCCCGGATCGGGGGGACGGCCTTGAAGAACTCCTCCGCGTCCTCGATCGTCATGTCGAGCACGTCGGCGATGCTGAGGCCCTTGAACTTCACCTCGAGCGTCTCGCGGTTGTAGCGCTTGCCGTGGCATTCCTCGCACGTGACGTAGACGTCGGGCAGGAAGTGCATCTCGATCTTGATCAGCCCGTCGCCCTGGCACGCCTCGCACCGGCCGCCCTTGACGTTGAAGCTGAATCGCCCCGCCTTGTACCCGCGCGCCTGGCTTTCGGGCAGGCCCGCGAACCAGTCGCGGATCTGGGTGAAGGCGCCGGTGTAGGTCGCCGGGTTGGAACGCGGGGTGCGGCCGATCGGCGACTGGTCGATCTCGATCACCTTGTCGCACAGTTCCAGCCCCGTGACCTTGTCGTGCGGGCCGGCGATCACCCGCGCGCCGTTCAGCGTGCGCGCGGCGGCGGCGTAGAGCGTGTCGATCGTGAAGCTCGACTTGCCCGAGCCGCTGACGCCGGTGATGCAGCAGAACGTGCCCAATGGGATGCTGGCGGTGACGTTCTGCAGATTGTTCGCGCGCGCGCCGTGGACGGTGATCTTGTGCCCGTTGCCCTTGCGGCGGGTCCTGGGCACCGCGATCTCGCGCCGTCCGGTGAGGTAGTCCGCGGTGAGGCTGTTCTTCGCCTTGAGCACCTGTTTCAGCGTGCCCTGCGCGACGATCTCGCCCCCGTGGACGCCCGCGCCGGGGCCGAGGTCGACCACGTGGTCGGCGGCGCGGATCGCGTCCTCGTCGTGCTCGACCACGATGACCGTGTTGCCGAGGTCGCGCAGGCGCTTCAGCGTTTCCAGCAGCCGGTCGTTGTCGCGCTGGTGGAGGCCGATGCTGGGTTCGTCGAGCACGTAGAGCACCCCGCTGAGACCCGAGCCGATCTGGCTGGCGAGCCGGATGCGCTGGCTCTCGCCGCCCGACAGGGTGCCGCTGGTGCGGTCGAGGTTGAGGTAGTCGAGCCCGACGTTGTCGAGGAAGCCCAGCCGCTCGTTGATCTCCTTGAGGATCGCGCGGGCGATCTGGTTCTGCGTGTCGGTGAGCTGGTCGGGCAGGCCAAGGAACCAGTCCTTCGCCGCCGTCACGCTCATCTGCGTGGGGGTGGCGATGTCGGTGCCCGCGATCTTCACGCTGAGCGCCTTGTCGTTCAATCGCTTGCCGTGGCACGTCTCGCACGCCTGAGCGGTCTGGTACTTGCCCAGCTCCTCGCGCATCCACGCGCTCTCGGTCTGGAGCATCCGGCGGTTGAGGTTGCCGATCACCCCCTCGAACGCCTTGCGCACGGTGTATTCCTTGCGCCCGTCCTTGAAGGTGAGCGGGACCGCCCGGCCCTTGGTGCCGAACAGGATGACGTCCTGGTTCGCCTCGCCCAGCTCGTCCCACGGGGTGGTGAGGTCGAAGGCGTATTCCTTCGCCAGGCTGGCGAGCACCTGCATGTAGTAGGGCGACGGCGGGTTGGACTTCGCCCACGGCACCACCGCGCCCTGCTTGAGGCTGAGGTGTTCGTTCGGGACCACCAGCTGCGGGTCGAACAGCAGCTTTTCACCGAGGCCGTCGCACGCGGGGCACGCACCCTGCGGCGCGTTGAAGCTGAACAGCCGCGGCTCGACCTCCTCGATCGTGAAGCCCGAAACCGGGCAGGCGAACTTCTCGGAGAACACGATGCGGTTGGCGGGCAGCCCGGCGCCCTTGAGCTTTTGTTCCTGGGCGCCCCCGGCTTCGCCTTCTTCCTCGCGCCCCGGCACCACGCCGTCGGCAAGGTCAACGTAGGCCAACCCCTCGGCCAGCTTGAGCGCCTGCTCGAAGCTGTCGGCAAGGCGGGTCTGGATGCCGTCCTTCACCGCGATCCGGTCGACCACCACCTCGATGTCGTGCTTGTACTTCTTGTCGAGCGCCGGCGCTTCCTCGATGGCGTACATCTCGCCGTCGATGCGGACGCGGGTGAAGCCGGCCTTCTGCCACTCGGCGAGTTCCTTGCGGTACTCGCCCTTGCGCCCGCGGACCACTGGCGCGAGCAGGTATAGCCGCGTGCCCTCGGGCAAAGCCATCACCCGGTCGACCATGTTGGATACCGTCTGCGCCTCGATCGGCAGGCCGGTGGCGGGCGAATAGGGCACGCCGACCCGCGCCCACAGCAGGCGCATGTAATCGTAGATCTCCGTCACCGTCGCCACGGTCGAGCGCGGGTTGCGCGAGGTGGTCTTCTGTTCGATCGAGATGGCGGGCGAAAGGCCGTCGATGTGTTCGACATCGGGTTTCTGCATCATCTCGAGGAACTGGCGGGCATACGCGCTCAGGCTTTCGACGTAGCGGCGCTGGCCTTCGGCATAGATCGTGTCGAACGCCAGGCTCGACTTGCCCGAACCCGACAGCCCCGTGATCACGATCAGGCTGTCCCTCGGCAGGTCGATGTCGATCCCCTTGAGGTTGTGCTCGCGCGCACCGCGGACGGAAATGGTCGTCAGGCTCATCGGGATGGGATGTTCCGCAAATGTTCGTGTGGGTCAAGGGGCGCGCACGAGGCCACCCGGCGGGCTGTGCGGATGTGGGGAGCGGGCAGGCAATTGCAACACGATCCGCCGCCGCGCGAACGGGGGCGTGCGCCGCCTCTCGGCCTTCGACGGCCCGGCCAGCTTGACCGGCAACCCGGGAGATTCGGAACAATCTTCCGACCCCTTGCTTAGTTAAGTGATTGCAAACACGAAAGGAGACGACGATGACCACAGCCGACCTCAATCGCCCAGGTCAGCGCTCTGGATCGACGGGTCCCGATACCGCGCAGGACCTGAAAGCCGATGCAGACCGCCTGGCGCACACCGCCAAGGACAAGGCCAGCGAGAAGACCGCAGAGTATAAGTCACAGGCCACGCGCACCGCGCGATCGGCGTCCGAAGCGCTGCAGAAGGCGGCCGGCGACCTCGATCGCGACAACGACGCACCGGGCTGGCTGAGTTCGGCCTTTCGCGAAACCGCGAAAGGGATCGACCGCTTTGCCCGCAAGATCGACGGCCGCAGCCCCGAGCAGATGGGCCGCGAAGTGACCGGCTTCGCTCGCGAACATCCAACGACTTTCCTCGCCGCGTCGGCAGCAGCCGGCTTCGCCGCCGCGCGCTTCCTGCGCGCCGGTGCCGACCACCAGAGCCATGCCGAAGGACGCGATTATCGTGGCAGAGAACACCGGGACAACAACGACACCGCGACCGATGGGCGCTTCGCCCGCGAAACACGCGCGGCGCAGGGCCGCTATGCCGCAAGCCGTGAAGGAATGACCCAATGAACGACCAGTCCAAGATCATCGACCCGCCCGGACGCCGTGTCCGCGATCCGGATCCGCGCGACGACAACGTCGTCGACCTCATCGGAAAGCTCACTCGCCAGGGCGCGCATCTTGCCGAAGAGCAGGTCAGCCTTGTGCAGGCCGAAGTTCGCGAGGCGATGGCCGACATCAAGCAGGCGATCGGCGCGATGGCGGGTGCCGCCGTCGTCGGGATCGCCGGCCTCGGCGTGACCCTTATGGGCCTTGCCTATCTCGTGTCCGACTGGATCGAGAACACGTGGCTCGGCACGTTGATCGTCGGCGCGCTTACGCTGATTGTCGCCGCGATAATGTATTCGAGTGGCAAGTCGAAGATGAACCGCACCAACCTGAAACCGACCCGTTCCATCCGGACCGTCGAAGACACTCCGGACGCCGTAACGGGGAACATGAACAGCCGGAGCCCCCAATGACACAGACCCATACAACCGACACCCGCGACCCCGCAGACATCGAGCGGGAAATCCGCCGGACCCAGCGCGACATGAGCAGGACCGCCGATCGGATCGGCGAGCAACTCACTCCGCGCAGCATCTTCGACGCCCTGCTCGACAAGGCAGGCGAAAGCGGCATCGACGCTCGCTTTCTGCTTGACCAGGCGCGCCGCAACCCGATCGCGCTTGGCATGATCGCGATCGGCGGCCTTTGGCTCGTCAGCGATAGCGATGCCCGCGCGAAGACCTTCACCGACAAGTTCGGCGGCGACGCGGCGCCCGGCGACGAGTGGGATCAGGCTCACCACCAAGGCTACGTGACCTACATGGCGGCGATCGAGCCGAGGGCAGACGAGGACCACGAGGCTTACCGCCGGCGCCGCGACTGCGCGCGCGCGACCTACCTGATGGTTGAACAGCGTCATGACGAAGATGAAACCTCGTGGCGCAAGCGGCTTGACGAAGCGACCGACGCCCTTCGCGACCGGCGCGACCGCGTCGCGCAGAAAGCGCGCGATTTCGGCAACCGGACGCGCCGCGGCGCAGGTAAAATGACCGACAAGGTTGAACGCGCCTACCAGGACAACCCGCTGATCGGCGGACTCGCCGCTGCTTTCGTCGGCGCGATGGCGGGCGCCGCGATCCCCGCTTCCCGCTTCGAGGAGGAGCAACTGGGTGAATACGGGGCCGACGCAATCGACGCTGCCCGCGACAAGGCCATGGCGAAGAAGGACGAACTGGTCGACGAAGCGGACCGCACCATCGCCGCATCCGGTCAAACCGGCGCGCCTTCCGCTGCGCGCGAAAAGAGATTCGAAACCGCCTGACGGCCCGGAGGATAAAGACCCTGGACGGCCGCCGCGGAGCTTTCCGCGGCGGCCGTTTCGCGAACAGCGGTAAGGAGATCGGCGGTTATCGCCGGGGCTCCAAATTCGGACGATGCGGACCATACCTCGTCGGGCCAGAAAGCGCGCGTCTTCCGATAACAAGTATCAATTCGGGACCCGTCCCGCCCCCCGGACGTTTCCCCGGTCCATGCTCGACACTTCCCCCACGCTCACCCGACCCGCCGACACCGAGGCGGACTTCCGCAAAAAGATAAAGGACGCTGCCTTTCCCTGCGTCGGCGCCAAGTCGGCGCTCGCGCGGGACATGATGCACTTCGTTCACGCGCGCGACATCACCAGTGGATGGAACGACCTCCAGATCACACACGACCTGCTCGAATGGTCGTGGCGCTACAAAGAGGAGCGTGATGGATTGCGCAGCTTCGTGGTCATCTTCGACCAGCCGCTCGACCTCGATGAAAAGGCATTCGAAGCGGCGATGTGGCAGCGCCTCCAGTCGATCGCCGACAAGGACCACTGGCTTGGCCAAAGGCCCGATCCGCGGGTGAGCGGAGACCCAGGCGATCCGCACTTCTCGCTCAGCTTCGGCGGGGAGGCCTACTTCGTCGTCGGCCTTCATCCTGCCTCCTCGCGCCCGGCGCGGCGGTTTGCGAGGCCGGCGATGGTGTTCAACCTCCACGACCAGTTCGAACGGCTTCGCGCCGAAGGGCGGTACGAACGGATGCGGGAGAAAATACTGGATCGGGACATCGCGCTTGCGGGCACAATAAATCCGATGCTCGAGCGACATGGTGAAGGAAGCGCCGCGCGGCAGTTCAGCGGCCGCGCGGTGGGCGAGGACTGGACCTGTCCATTCCGCGATCCCCGGGCATGAGCACCCGCCGCATCGCCCCGCGATCGGGCGTCGCCTTCGAACTCGCTGAAGGCCAGGCTCTCACCGTGATCGATCCCGAAGGGACGCAGGTGTCCGACCTGCTCGCCTACGCGCGTGCGGACGTACGCGAGGTCATCTCGAACGGGCGTACCTTCGACTACGAAGAGACGATCGCGCTCACCACCGGCAACCGGCTGTGGTCAAACCGCTCGAACCCGATGCTGGTCATCGAAGAGGACAGCGTCGGACGGCACGACTTCCTGCTGACCCCGTGCAGCGAGGCGACCTTCCGCCATTTCTATCCGAACCACCCGGTTCATCGGGGCTGCTTCGGAAATCTCGCCGAGGCGCTCGCCCCGTGGAGTATCCAGCCCGATGCGATCCCTTGCGCGTTCAACGTCTTCATGAACGTGCCGGTCGCACCCGACGGATCGCTGCGTGTCGATCCTCCGACGAGCCAGCCCGGCGACTTTATCCGCTTGCGCGCGCTCACCGACCTCGTGATCGGGCTCACCGCCTGCTCGGCCTATGCCTCGAACGGCGGCACCTTCAAGCCGATCGATTATCGTATAGAGTGATCCGGTGGTCCGTCTGTTCGTCGCCCTTCGCCCCCCCCCACCGGTCCGGCAGGCGATGCTCGGCGCACAAGGCGGCGTCGAACCCGCGCGCTGGCAGTCCGATGAACAGCTGCACCTGACGCTGCGCTTCGTCGGGGAGACGGATCCCCGCACCGCCGAAGACCTCGTTGCCGCTCTCGGCTCGGTTACGGCTTCTTCCTTTACCCTCTCGGTTCGCGGCGTCGGCCACTTCGAGAAGAAGGGCCGCGCCAGTGCGCTCTGGGCCGCACTTGCCCCCAGCGCCGCGCTGGACCTGCTCGAACGCCGCGTGGAGCGCGCCTGCCGGGCGGCGGGCATCGCGCCCGAGACGCGCCGGTTCGTGCCCCACGTGACCCTTGCCCGGCTCAGCGGCGGTGCGGTAGGCGCAGGGGCGTGGCTCGCCGCGCACGGCGACCTGTCGGCACCCGAATGGGGTGTGACGTCCTTTCGTCTCTACGAAAGCCGCATGGGACGCGGCGGCTCGGCCTATTGCCCCGTGGCAGAGTGGCCGCTCGATCCTGCGAACGGCCGAATCGGCTCGACGAACGGCTCACGAGGCGGTTGCACCAGCAACCATTCATCGTCTCAAACGTAGGTCATTCGCGACCCGCCGGACGGCGGGCGTTCAATTCGAGCTTTTTGGGGACCGCAATGACCACCCGTTTCATCGTCGCCGCCGCACTGGCGGGGACATCTCTTGCCGGATGCACGACCATGACCGCCGAGACCACCGAACGCCCCGCAGCCGTGGCGATTCCGCAGGCGACCGGTTACTTCGCGCAGCCGAGCACCCTGCCGCTGCGCGCGCCCGACTTCACGAAGATCTCCGATGCCGACTTCGCGCCGGCCTTCGAGCAGGCGATGGCAATCCAGCGTGCGGAAGTCGCGGCGATCGTGGCCAACCCCGAGCCGCCGACGTTCCAGAACACGATCGTCGCGCTCGAGGACACGGGCAAGATGCTGAGCCGGGTCGAGGCCGTGTTCGGCTCTCTTACCGGGGCCAACACCAACCCCGCGCTCGACGCGATCGATGCCGAGGTCAGCCCCAAGCTGACCGCTCACTACGACGCGATCAACCTCGACCCCGGCCTTTTCGCGCGGGTCAAGGCCGTCCATGACAATCGCGCCGCGATGAGCATGACGCCCGAAGACGCCAAGCTGCTCGAGGACACCTACGAGCGAATGGTGCACGCCGGCGCGGAATTGACCGCAGCCCAGAAGGAAGAAGTCAAGGCGATCAATGCTCGCCTGTCCGCGATCACCACCGAATTCGGCCAGAAGCTGACCGATGCGACCAAGGCGAACGCGCTGGTCGTGACCGACAAGGCGAAGCTCACTGGCCTGTCCGATGGCGACATCGCCGCGGCCGCCAAGCTTGCCGCCGAGCGCGGGCAGCCTGGCAGCTATGCCATCGCGCTGCAGAACACCACGCAGCAGCCCCTGCTCGCCTCTATCGAGGATCGCGCAACGCGCGAGGCCCTCTTCGAGAAGAGCTGGAACCGCGCCGAGCGTGGCAACGCCAACGATACGCGCGCACTGATCGCGGAGATCGTGAACCTGCGCGCGAAGAAGGCCGCGCTGTTCGGCGCACCCGACTGGGCGACCTACCAGATGTGGGATCGCATGGCGAAGAACCCCGAAACCGCGCTGGGCTTCATGGAACAGATGGTCCCTGCCCTCGCCGCGACGCAACGCGACGACGCCGCCGCGCTGAACGCCGAGATCAAGGCGAGCGGCAAGAACTTCACCGTCAAGCCGTGGGACTGGCAGATGTATGCCAACCAGCTCAAGGCCAAGAAGTTCGATCTCGATGAGGACGCGGTGAAACCGTACTTCGAGGTTACTCGCGTGCTCGAGGACGGCGTCTTCTTCATGGCGAACAAGCTGTACGGCCTGTCGTTCAAGAAGCGCAGCGACCTGCCGGTCTATCATCCCGACGTGACGGTCTACGACGTGATCGACCGCGACGGCAGCCAGCTCGGCCTGTTCTATTTCGACCCGTTCCAGCGCGACAACAAGCGCGGCGGGGCGTGGATGAGCTATTTCGTCAAGCCGGCGAAGCGCGACCAGACCAAGCCGGTGGTCTACAACGTGCTCAACATCCCCAAGGCGCCCGAGGGCGAGCCGCAACTCGTCAGCTTCGACAACGTCGAGACGATGTTCCACGAATTCGGCCATGCGGTGCACGGCCTGTTCGCTGACCAGCAGTATGGTTCGCTGTCGGGGACCAGCGTCGCGCGGGACTTCGTCGAGTTCCCCAGCCAGGTGCACGAGATCTGGGCGAGCTATCCCGAAGTTCTTGCCAACTATGCCAAGCACTACAAGACCGGGGAACCGATCCCGCAGGAACTGATCGCCAAGATCCAGGCCGCGGCCAAGTTCGACCAGGGTTACCAGTTCGGCGAGGTTGTCGAGGCCGCTCTCCTCGACATGAAATGGCATGCCCTGTCGCCGGCCGACGCTGCCGCCATCGATACGCCGGAAAAGGTTTCCGCGTTCGAGGCCAAGGCGCTGCGCGAGCTTGGCCTCGCGGTGGATCTCGTCCCGCCGCGTTACCGGACCAGCTACTTCCGCCACATCTTCTCCGATCCGGCCGGGTATTCGGCGGGCTACTACAGTTACCTGTGGACCGAGATGCTCGACCGCGCGAGCCGCCAGTGGTTCCTCGACAACGGGGGGCTGACGCGCGCGAACGGCGACCACTATCGCGCTACCGTGCTCAGCCGCGGCGGCACGCAGGACTATTTCGAGATGTACAAGGCCTTCACCGGCAAGGAACCGGACGTACGGCCGATGCTCGAGGCGCGCGGCCTCGTCGTCGACAAGAAGTAGGCGTTGGCCGGGGCCGGAGGGACCCTCCTCCGGCCCCGCCGCGCAAGGCGTTCCCCATCCCCGACGAGTCGTGGACCGAGCCCGTTCACCAGCCGTTGGTTGGATGAAGGGGGGATTAAGGAGGCACGCCTTGACCGCACACTCACAACTCGCCGAAGCACCCCTTCCAAATCGCCGGCGCGATCCGGTGCGCCGCGTCGTGGCCCGGATGCGCGAACGCCGGAAGACCATTCTGAGGCGGCGGGGAACTCGGCCCGCCACAGGGCCGCGGGACTCCGCGCTCCGCCGCCGGATGCGCACGCGCAAGACCGCACTTGCGCTTTCGGCGGGAGTGATGGGCGCAACGACCGCTGCCGTCGGAATAGTAGCGACCCAGCCCGCCGTTGCCGCCATGCAGACCGAATCCCCGCTCGCGCGCCTGCCTGCGAAGGATCTGAAAGCCAGCCCGCAGTTCAAGCAGGCTCTCGTCGAGGAAGAGGGCGTGCGCGAGACCGTCTACCGTGACGTAGCCGGGCACCCCACCGTCGGGGTCGGTCACCTCGTGACCCCGGCCGACGGCCTGCGCGTGGGGCAGCGGATCGGCTACGACCGGATTCTCGATTTCCTCGAGGAGGA
The DNA here is from genome assembly GCF_051912845.1 of Tsuneonella sediminis. Taxonomy (NCBI): domain Bacteria; kingdom Pseudomonadati; phylum Pseudomonadota; class Alphaproteobacteria; order Sphingomonadales; family Erythrobacteraceae; genus Tsuneonella; species Tsuneonella sediminis. Next base: position 1,060,862 of record NZ_JBNCBU010000001.1, read on the forward strand.
TATCGCAGAAGCGGAGGCTGCAGTGGTGCGCGTCGCGGGCGACCTGCCGCTGTTCCAACATGAATTTGACGCGCTCGTCGATCTTGTCTTCAACGTCGGCGAGGGCAACCTGTCAGCAGCTGAAAGCCCCCGCCTTTTCCGCGCGATTGCCCTGCGAGATTACACCGCGATCGCGCGGGAGCTCGATTACCGTTACGCGGGGGGTGAGCTAGCGCGCGGGCTGGCGTTCCGCAGCGAAAGGCGGACCCGGATGTTTGCCAATGCCGAGTACGAAGATCCCCGTCAGTCGGCAGGACCGGCCGCGACCGCGAGGGCCTGACCCACACCGGACGGGCTTTCGCCAAGATCACCAAGCCATGAGGCGCGGACCCCCCACACCCGTTCGATGACAGCCGCGGACAGCGCGGCGTGTGGAGGCCCGTCGGCCGCGACGCGGCCGCCTTCCAGCACGATCACGCGGTCGGCGTGGTTCATCGCCAGCGCAAGATCGTGAAGGACCAGAACGACGCCGGCGCCCGCATCCGCAGCGCCGCGCAGGTGCGCGAGCAGGTGAAGCTGGTGCCCGAGGTCGAGTGCGGCCAGCGGCTCGTCGGCAAGAATCCAGCGGGGACGGCCCGCGAGTACGCGCGCAAGCAGCGCGCGCGCGCGTTCGCCTCCCGACAGCCGCGAAACCGGGCGATCGGCCAGCGCCTCCAGATCGAGCGCCTTGAGCGCTGCCTTGATTGCCTCCGTGCCACGATCGCGATGCGGCAGACGACCCAGCGCGACGAGGCTGCGCACCGCGACGTCCCACGCGACTTCACCGTCTTGCGGAAGATAACCCACCGCCATCGCCCGGTCGCGGGGGTGCAACGCTGAAAGATCGACGCCTTCCAGCAGCACTTCGCCGCCCTCGGGCTTCATCAGTCCCGCGAGACACTGGAGCAGCGTCGATTTGCCCGCTCCGTTGGGCCCGCAGATTGCCGTGATCCGGCCGGGTGCAAGCGACGCCGAGACGCTTGCAAGCCGCCCGCCGAGGGTGAGATCCCGGGTCGCCAGCGTCATGCCAGCCCCCTCCGCATTCGCAGCAGCAACAAGAGGAAAAACGGCGCGCCGATCAGGCTGAGCGCAATTCCGAGCCGCAGTTCGGTCACCAGAGGCAGAATCCGGCACACGCTGTCCGCGACAAGCACGAGCAATGCGCCCGCCAGTGCGCTCGGCAGGAGAAGCCGCGAGGGCGTCCGATCCGTAAACGGTCGCACGAGGTGCGGAACGATCAGCCCGACGAAACCGACAATACCCGCCACCGCCACCCCGCTTCCCACCGTCAGCCCGACCCCGGCGATCAGCCAGGCCTGCAACCGGCGCGGTTCCATGCCGAGACTGCGCGCCGCGGCCTCACCCAGTACCAGGGCGTCGAGTCCGCGGGCCGCCATCAGGAGGCAACCGAGCCCCGCCACCGTCAGCGGCGCGGCCAGCCAGACGTCGTTCCACGACCGGTCGGTCAGCGCGCCCATCAGCCAGGTGACGATCTCGCTCATCGCGAAGGCATTGGGCGCTAGGCTGATCGCCAGGCTCGTCAGCGCCCCCGCGAGGCTGGCGATCATCATTCCCGCCAGCGTGAACAGCGCGATCCCGCCGGTCCGTCCCGCGATGGCCGCGAGGAGGGCCATCGCCCCCGCCGCCCCGAGCAGGGCGAACAGCGGAAGCAGGAGCGGCGAGGCCGCATAGCCGAGCCACAGGCTTGCCACTGCGCCCAGCGCGGCACCCGGCGCGATGCCGAACAGGCCGGGATCGGCGAGCGGGTTGCGCAGGTATCCCTGCATGGCCGCCCCGCTCGCTCCCAGCCCCGCCCCGATCACCAGCGCCAGCACTGCGCGGGGCAGGCGAAGCTCTGCAAGGATCACGGCGGCGTTGGGGGTGGTTGCCGGCTCGATCCACACGCGTCCGGCAAGCAGCGACAAAGGCATCGCCACGGCGATCAGGACAAGTAGCAGGGGAACCGGGCGGGTCACGAAGCATCCCGCCGTATTTCGGCAAGGCGCTCCGCCGCGTGCACGATCGTCGGTCCGCCGCAAAACAGGAGCGAGGGGTCGAACGTGGCCCTGTGCATGCCAGGCAGTACCCTCAGCGCCGGATGGCGCTGGCCCCGCTCGCTCCCGGCGACCAGCAGCACCGCGGGCGGTTCGGCCAGTAACCGCTCGAGCGAAAGGTAATCCGCCTGTCCCATGCCCCGCGCGGCGCTGGCATTGATGAATCCGGTGCGCGTCATCAGGTCGCTCACCAGCGCATCCCCGCCGGGCACGATGCCGTCGGGCTGCCAGAGGATCGCCGGGATGCGCTTCTCGCTGCCCGAGGCTACGAGCGCGGCATCCATGCGCCGGACGAGCGCTTCGCCCCGCTCGGGATGCCCCGCCAGTTGCGCCAGTTCGAGCACTTGCGCCTGGCTCTCGGCAACGGTCGCGGCGATCCCGACCGTTTCGACCCGGACCCCGAGGCGCGCGAGCGCTGCGCGCGCGGCGGGCGGCATGAAACTCGAGCCGACGACGACATCGGGGTCGAGCGCGAGCACTTCCTCCACCGTGCCGCCCGTGGCCCTGTACCGCCGCGCCTCGGCCAGCGGCATCGAGGTCGCCTGCGGATCGTGGCTGTAATGGCTGATCGCGAGGATCTGCGCCGGGTCGGCGACCTCGGCAAGGATCGCGTCGGAGCAGGGGTTGAGGCTTACGATCGAGGGAAGGGCGTTGCCCTCCCGCACCGTCGGCGGCGCATCGCAGCCCGCGACCAGCAGGCAGGCGGCGAGCAGTACCCTCACAGCTTCAGCCGTGCCCCGACGAAGGCCGTGCGCCCGCGGGTACCGTACCCCGCGACCTCGGTATAGGCCGCGTCGAACAGGTTCTCGACCCGGCCGTAGAGTTCGGCCCTGCCGCCCAGCGGCATGCTCGCCCGAAGGTCGACAAGGACGTGTCCGTCGATTTGGACGACGTTGCCCGCATCGTCGAAGCTGTCGCCGACCAGCCGCACGTCGGCCCCGAGGTTCGGGGGAAGCGGGGTGGTCCAGTCGATCGAGCCGCTCAGCGCATGGCGGGGCCGTCGGGCGAGATCGGCTCCCGTGCCCCGGTCGGCCGCATCGATGAAGCTGTAGGCGAACCGGGTGCGCAGAGCGGTGGTGGGCGCAAGGCCGGCTTCGATCTCGAACCCCTGCGCCCGGGCCCGCCCGACGTTGTCGTAGGTGCCGAAGGGCCGGCCCGCACAGACGCCCCCTGTCACGCCGAAGCATGACACGAAGTCGATCAGGTCGCGGCTGTCGCGCCGGAACAGGGTAATCGCGGCCCAGGTCGGATCGGACCGGCTGTGCCAGTCGAGGCCTAGGTCGAAGCTGCGGCTGCGCTCGGGATGCAGATCCGCGTTGCCGAAGTCGGACAGGAGCTGGAACAGGGTCGGTGCCTTGAACCCTTCGCCATACGATGCCCGGAGGCGGAAATCGCGGCCTAGACGGTAGCTCGCGTCGGCGCCGAGGCTCGTCGCGCCGCCGAATCTGGCATGGTCGTCGCGCCTGATACCCACGTGGGCGGATACGCCCCCCCATTCGATCCCGCCCTGGGCGTAGGCGCCCCATATGCTGGTTTTCTGCCGCGCATCGAAAAGCGTGGCGAAGCGTGTCCATTCGCGCTCGCCGCCGAAGTGGACGACGAACGGCCCCAGCGGTCGCCATTCGCCGCGCACGTCGATCCGCTGCGAATGGCCGTCGGTGGTGTAGGTGGGCGCGCTTCCCGCGGCGGGATCGAGGCTGTCGCGCTCGGTGTCCGAGACCGACCACGCTGCCCGGACGAAGAACAGCGCGCTGTCGTAGACCGCGCCGGCGGCGCCGGTGTACTGGCGGGTGTCCTGCACCTCGCCGGTATCGGCAAAGGCGTAGAGCGGCGGCGGGAACCCGTCGATGTCCAGGCTGCCATCCGCAAAGCGTCCCTGCGCGAACAGTTCGAAGCTGTCGCTGAGATAGGCGCGAACCTGGCCGTTGGCCGACCATTGTTCGAACCCGTCCGGTTCACTGCCGGTCGCTGCGGCGGAGAATCCGTTGCCCTTCCGCCAGCCCGCCGAACCGCCGAGGAAGAAAGCGTCGGAACCCATCCCCCCGCTGGCGGTCAGGTAGCGCGAAGCCTCTCCGCCGATCTCGGTTCTCGCGGTCAGGCCGCGGGTCGCGCGCGTGGTCACCGCGAGCACGCCGCCGATCGCGTCCGAACCCCAGATCGTCGAGTTCGATCCGCGCAGGAGGTCGAGCTTTTCGACCTCGCCCGCCGACAGCGTGCCGAAGTCGAATCCGCCGCCCGGCGCCGCCGGATCCGCCACGCGAACCCCGTCGACCACGACCAGGAGCTGCTCGGCCCCCGCGCCGCGCACGCGTATGCCGGTGAACGAACCTGGCGGACCGTTGCGGGTGATCGTGACGCCGGGCGCCCGGCGCAGCACGCGAGCGACGTCGGCGCCCTGAACCTGGTCGATTTCCTCCTCGCCGATGACCGTGATCGCCTGGCCTGTGTCAGCGACATTGCCGCGAGCACCGGTGGCGGTGACAGTGATGGTGGTTTCATCCACTTCGCGATAGGCGCCTATCGCGCCGCATTCGGGATCGGACTGGTCGGCGCAGGCAAGCGCAAGGACTGGTCTAGTCTCCTGCGCGGCCAGCGGGGCAGCCAGGATCGAGGCACTCAAAAGAAACAGCAATTTACGCACACAATACTCCCGTCATGAACGAATGCCGTTCACGGCGGGAGGTACGCCCGATGCGGGCGCGCCTTCGCTGCATTCCGGTGCACCCCGCCCGGCTGCGGAACGACCGTCGCGGGCAGGTCTCCTGGCTCCCGGATCGTCGCTTGCGGCCGCCTTCCCGCTTTCGCAGTGGCTGCTGGCCGTTCGCTCCCCGGTCACAGTTGCGGGGGCAGCGCGGGGATTTCACCCGCTTCCCTCTTCGGTCCGGGCGCTACCCCGGACAACCCGTGACATGACGCGGCCGATAGCCCCGCGCGCGCAGTTTGCCAAGTTTACCGCTTCGCAAGCCTGCCGCTTAACCCTCGCTTTCGGTCTGTTCCGCCAAGGGACACCGGGCGCCGAGCCGCTACCGGTGGTGCCGCTCCGGCGATACGGCCGAAGGCCGATGTGCAAAGGAAGCCAGTGAACTCCACCACCGCCCGATCCACGACGCCTGACCGGCCTTCGAAGCGCAAGGGTGCGCGACAGGCGCGGCGCGCGGCGTGGCAGAACCTTTGGGCCGGGCCCCACCGCGGGAGGCGATGCCTTGCACTCGCTACGGCCATCGCTGTTCCCGCGATGGCCGCGCCGGCCGACTGGCATGGGTTCGAATCGTCCCCGACCGCCTCCGTGCCCGAGGCGGCGATGCCTTTCGAGACACCTGGCGACAGTTTTCCGGGCTCGGCATTCTTCTATCTCGAGGACCTCCCGCAGCTTTCCGTCGATACCGGGCGGGCCGGGCCGGTCGAGGCCGGAGACGAGATGCCTTCCGCCAATCCCGGCCCCAGCCTGGCAGCAAGAGGCGCCCGCCCGTTCGTTCCCAGCGGCAGCGGGCTCGACAAGGCGCGCGCGCTCCAGTGCATGACCCTGGCGCTTTATTACGAGGCGGCGAACGAGCCGACCGACGGGCAGCGCGCGGTGGCCCAGGTGATCCTCAACAGGGTCGCGCATCCCAGTTACCCGAACAGCGTCTGCGGTGTGGTCTTCCAGGGAAGCGAGCGCCGCACCGGGTGCCAGTTCAGCTTCACCTGCGACGGCAGCCTCGACCGCAGGCCGGTGCAGGCGACCTGGATGAGGGCGAGGCGCGTCGCGATGGCCGCGCTCGGAGGCTCGGTCTATCGGCCGGTCGGCTTCGCCACGCACTATCACGCGACTTACGTGATGCCTTATTGGGCACCCAGCCTGACCAACGTCGGCACGATCGGATTGCACACTTTCTACCGGTGGCGCGGTCTGGCCGGCACCGCCGATGCCTTTGTTGCTCGCTATGCGGCAAGCGAACCCGTCGCCGCACCCCACCCGCGCACCTATCGCGATCCCGTGGGGTCGGCCCCCGATCCGGTCGTGCTGGCCCAAGCCTTCGAAGCTGCGCGCGCGAAGGCGGCAGCAGGAGCCGGGCCCGGCGCTGCACCGGCATACGTTCCGCCCTCGCCGGTGGCCTACGCTCCGGCCCTGGCGGCTCGGGGCGAGAGTGATTTCGCTACCGGAAACCTGCCTCCCGCAAGCGGCATCAGGGCCGAATACGCCAACTCCGGCCGCTGGATCGCGCAACCCGGCGGCACGCGGGAGCAAGACGTAAACGCCCGATAACCTTGGAGGTTACCGGCCACGTAACCCTATAGACGAACCGGCGCTTAGGCCCCCACGGGTATCGAGACGATCGCCATAACAAGGATCGCATCCCCCGCATGCCGCTTCGATTTGCCCCCGCCCGGACGGTAACCCGCTCTCCACTCGCGCGCGCGCTCGCACGGCGCGCCGTAGACCGGGCCGCGAACGACAACGGGGATCCCGGTCCTGCCGACGACCCCGACCTGTCAGCCGCGCTGCGCCATTTCGCCGCCCACGGCCTTGGGGCCGCGCACGCCGCGCTGGGCGAAGCGAAACGCGCACTCGCAACGGGCGACCGGCAGAGCCATGACTGGTGGCTGGGTATCTGCAGAACTTTCGATCGCCGGCTTGCGGACCGCCACGCGCGTGCGATCGGTCTCGGCGATTGACCCCCAACGTAAGCGCCATGTTAACCACATGGTGACGGACCCGCCCTAAGAGGGCTCGGCATGACGGGTGAGGTCGCCAAACGCCGGTTTGCCCGGCTCTGGAAGTGGTGCGGCGAGTCCGAACCGCCCAGCAGCGCGGTGCACCTTCATCTTCTGCAAACCCTCTACAACCAGCCCAAGGGGCTTGTCCTGGCGACGCTGATCGGGTCGATCCTTACAGCCGTCACCGCGATATCGACCGGATCGCGGATCCTGGGGATTGCATCGGTCACGATCACATCGATCGGCATCGCACGCATCGGGGCGATGGCGTTCCTCGCAAGGCACTGCGGGCGCTTTCCGGCTCGCTGGCTCGAAGTCGTCTACACGCTCGGTGCGACAACCTATGCGCTGGGGCTCGGCATTTTCGCCGCGGCAATGGTCATCCTCCGCGTCGATGAAGAACTGCTGGTGATGGTCCTGCCCCTGCTCGTCGGGTACGCGGTCGCCGCGGCTGCCCGGGATGCCGGACGGCCGGCCATCGCGATGAGCCAGCCGGTCCTTCTCGCCCTGCCAATCGTGGTTGCCCTCATCCACGTCGGGTCGCTTGCCTATCTGACCCTTGCAGTGGCCGCGACGCTTGCGTTTCCCACCATCGGCACGATCGTGCACACCATCTATCGGTCGCTACACGACGCGACCTCCTCGGCGGAGACCAACGCCCAGCTTGCCGAGAGGATGAAGGTGCTGGCGCGAACCGACGTCGTCACCGGTCTCGCAAACCGCGCAGGTTTCAATCACGCACTTGCAGATCTGGTGGGGAAATCGGTCACGGGACCGGCGCTCGCGCTGTTCTGGCTCGACCTCGACCGGTTCAAGGAAGTGAATGATCTGCTTGGCCATACCATGGGGGACCGGGTGCTTGCCGCCGTGGCGCAGCGCCTCGAGGCTGTCGCGCCGGAGGGCGCGACGGTGGCCCGGTTCGGCGGCGACGAATTCATCATGGTCTGCCCGGTGGAAGACCGGCGGGCGTGCGAGCACCTCGCACCTCGCGTGCTCGAAAACGTGACCCGGCCGCTGCGCCTCGACGGCGAAAGGCTGGATGTGCCCGCCTCGATGGGGATCGCCCTGCTGCCGGCGGATGCGGCGGATGCCGACGGACTCCTGCAATGCGCCGACCTGGCGCTTTATCACGCCAAGATCGGCGGGAAGAACCGCAGCCGATTCTACGATCCGGCAATGAGCCGGACGCTTATCCGCCGGCGGGAGATCGAGCAGGAGCTGCGCACCGCGATCCAGCGCGACGAGCTGTCGATCTTCTTCCAGCCGATCGTCGATCTGGAAAGCGGCCGGATCCGCACGTTCGAGGCTCTGGTGCGGTGGTTCCACCCTGAAAAGGGCGAGCTCACGCCCGACGAGTTCATTCCTGTTGCCGAAGAAACCGGCGTGATCGTGACCCTCGGCAACTGGATCACCGCGCAGGCGGCGCAGGCGGCGGTGCACTGGCCCGACGACGTGAGCGTCGCGGTCAATCTCTCGTCATTGCAGATCAAGGCGCCGGGCGCGGCCCTGGGCATCCTTTCCGCGCTGCGCGAGGCAGGCCTCGATCCATCCCGGCTCGAACTTGAGGTAACCGAGAGCCTGTTTCTCGACGACAATCACGCGACCGCGGGGTTCATCGACGCGCTGTCGTCGGCGGGTGTTCATTTCGCGCTCGACGACTTCGGGACCGGGTACTCGTCGCTGGGGTATATCGACCGGTTCCCCTTCAGCAAGATCAAGGTCGACCGCAGTTTCGTTTCCGGACCCAATGTCGGGCGCAAGAGCGAGGCAATCATCCGCGCGGTTGCGGAGATGGGCGCGCAACTCGGCATGAAGATCGTCGCCGAGGGCCTGGAGACGGTCGAGCAGGTGGCCGCAGTGCGGGCTGCCGGATGCACGCTGGGCCAGGGATATTATTTCAGCCGGGCGGTGCCCGACTATCTCGCGGCTATGCTGCTCGCTCAGGAACGAACGGTGGGCATGCCGCGCCGCGCGGTCGGCTGAGCGCGCTTGCCGCATCGGAGAGGGTAAGCCGCGCGCCGTGCTCCCGCGACCGTGGCCATCGACCGTCCGGATAGCCTGGGATCAGGGTCTCGCGGTCGATCCGTTCTCCGAGGAGACCGGGCCCTGCAGATCCCGCCGCAGACCCATTCTCGCTACTGCGAACCATTTGCAAAGATAGTGCCGCCGGCAGCCTGTTTGGCAGTTGCATTCGGTCATATGGCGGCCTAGGTCGCCTCTCGCACACAAGGGCCGCCCCGCCCGCGGGAGGGGCACGCCCAGACGAGGCCCGTCCCGCGCGACCGAAGGAAACGCTCCCCCCATGGCCCGCAAGAAGATCGCGCTCGTTGGCGCTGGCATGATCGGTGGCACGCTCGCCCATCTCGCCGCGAAGAAGGAAATGGGCGATATCGTCCTGTTCGACATCGCCGAGGGGATCCCGCAGGGCAAGGCGCTCGACCTCAGCCAGTGCGGCCCGATCGAGGGATTCGACGCCAAGATCCTCGGCACCAATTCCTACGCCGACATCGCCGGCGCCGATGTGGTGATCGTAACCGCGGGTGTGCCGCGCAAGCCCGGCATGAGCCGTGACGACCTTCTGGGTATCAACCTCAAGGTGATGAAGGCGGTCGGCGAAGGCATCCGCGACAACTGCCCTGACGCGTTCGTGATTTGCATCACCAACCCGCTCGACGCGATGGTCTGGGCGCTGCGCGAGTATTCGGATCTGCCGCACGAGAAGGTCGTCGGCATGGCCGGCGTTCTCGACTCGGCGCGCTTCGCGACCTTCCTCGCGTGGGAATTCGGTGTCTCGGTCAAGGACGTGAACGCCTTCGTGCTCGGCGGCCACGGCGACACGATGGTTCCGGTCACCAGCTACACCACGATCAGCGGAATCCCGGTCGATGACCTCGTCGCGATGGGCAAGTCGTCGAAGCCGGCCCTCGACGAGATCGTCAAGCGCACCCGTGGGGGCGGCGGCGAGATCGTCGGCCTGCTCAAGACGGGCAGCGCCTACTACGCCCCAGCGACGAGCGCGATCGCGATGGCCGAGGCATACCTCGGCGACCAGAAGCGCATCCTGCCCTGCGCAGCCTATGTGAAGGGGCAGTATGGCCTCGACGGCCTTTACGTGGGCGTCCCGGCAGTGATCGGCGCGGGCGGCATCGAGGAAGTGATCGAGATCAAGCTCTCGGACGAGGAGAAGGCCAACCTCAAGGTCTCGACCGACGCGGTCGAGGAACTGCTCGAGGTATGCAAGGGCATGGACGGAGATCTCGCGTGAGCATCCTCGTCGACAGGCACACGAAGGTCATCACCCAGGGAATGACCGGTGAAACGGGCACATTCCACACCCAGCAGGCGCTCGATTACGGGACCCAGATGGTCGCCGGCGTGACCCCCGGCAAGGGCGGCACTACCCACATCGGGCTCCCGGTGTACGACACGGTCGCCGAGGCGAGGGCCGCGACCGGCGCGACCGCCAGCTGCATCTACGTGCCGCCGCCGTTCGCCGCTGATTCGATCCTCGAGGCGATCGACGCGGAGATCGAGCTGATCGTCTGCATTACCGAAGGTATCCCCGTTCTCGACATGGTCCGGGTGAAGCGCGCGCTCAGCGGCAGCAAGAGCAGGCTGATTGGTCCGAACTGTCCCGGCGTGCTGACCCCGGGCGAATGCAAGATCGGCATCATGCCGGGCCAGATCTTCCAGAAGGGTTCGGTCGGCATCGTCAGCCGCTCGGGCACGCTGACCTACGAGGCGGTGCACCAGACCACGCAGGTCGGACTTGGCCAGACAACCGCGGTCGGCATCGGCGGCGACCCGGTCAACGGGACCAACTTCATCGACGTGCTCGAGCTGTTCCTCAAGGACGACGCGACCAAGTCGATCGTGATGATCGGCGAGATCGGCGGCAGCGCCGAGGAAGAGGCCGCTCAGTTCCTTGCCGACGAAGCGAAGCGCGGGCGGCAGAAGCCTGTGGTCGGCTTCATCGCCGGCCGCACCGCGCCTCCGGGTCGCCGGATGGGTCATGCCGGGGCGATCGTATCCGGCGGACAGGGCGGCGCCGAGGACAAGATCGCGGCGATGGAAGCCGCGGGCATCCGCGTCAGCCCCAGCCCGAGCGAACTCGGCACCACGCTCGATGCGCTGCTGAAGGAACTGGCCTGAATCCCGGCCGTGCCGCTCTCCCTGGCGGGAGCGTCGCGGCGGTTCGGGCATTGCCCTTGTAGAGGTAGGCCACCCGATGGGTAACGAAGCACACGATTTCCTTCCCGACGATCCCCAGCCGGGACCCAGCTGGGCCCACGCCCGCTGGCCGCTGGTGGGCGGGGAAAGCGAGGACGACCTTACCCAGGCACTCGACCCAACCGCGATGCAGGTCGCGATCAAGGCTGCCGCCGCAAAGTCGGGCAGGCCGATGGACGAGAAGGGGGTCGAGCAGGCCGCAGGCGATTCGATCCGTGCGATGATGCTCGTGCGGACCTACCGCGTCCGCGGCCATCTTGCCGCGAACCTCGATCCTTTGGGATTGTCGCAGCGCGAGCTCCCCGCCGATATGACGCCGGAATATCACGGGTTCACCGGCGCCGCGCTCGACCGGCCCGTCTACCTCGGCGGCACGCTGGGCCTGCAGTGGACGACGATACCTGAACTCGTGCGCATCTTGCGCAAGAACTACTGCGGCCATGTCGGCTTCGATTACATGCACATCGCCGATGTCGAGGAGCGCCGTTTCATCCAGGAGCGGATCGAGGGTCCCGACAAGGTCATCACCTTCACCCCCGAGGGCAAGCGCGCCATCCTCGCCGCCGTGATCCGGGGCGAGCAGTACGAGAAATACCTCGGCAAGAAGTACGTCGGCACCAAGCGCTTCGGTCTCGATGGCGGCGAGGCGATGATCCCGGCGCTCGAGAGTGTGATCAAGTACGGCGGCGCCCTTGGCGTGCGAGAGATCATCTACGGCATGGCTCACCGCGGCCGGCTCAACGTGCTCGCGAACGTGATGGCCAAGCCTTACAAGGTCATCTTCCACGAATTCTCGGGCGGCAGCGCCAATCCCGATGACGTCGGCGGTTCGGGCGACGTGAAATACCATCTCGGCACGTCGACCGACCGCGAGTTCGACGGGATCAAGGTCCACATGAGCCTGGTGCCGAACCCCTCGCACCTCGAGGCGGTAGACCCCGTCGTGCTCGGCAAGGCGCGCGCCCAGCAGGCAATCCGTGACGACCTGAAGAAACACGAGCAGGTCCTCCCGGTGCTCATTCACGGCGACGCGGCGTTCGCCGGCCAGGGCATCGTCTGGGAGTGCCTCGGGTTCTCGGGGGTGCGCGGGTACAATACGGGCGGCTGCCTGCATTTCGTCATCAACAATCAGATCGGGTTCACCACGAGCCCGCAGTTCGCGCGGTCGTCGCCCTATCCCTCCGACGTCGCGAAGGGCGTCCAGGCCCCGATCCTGCACGTGAACGGCGACGATCCGGAAGCAGTCACGTTCGCCTGCAAGCTTGCGATCGAATATCGGCAGCGCTTCGGCCGCGATATCGTCATCGACATGTGGTGCTATCGCCGCTTCGGCCACAACGAGGGCGACGAGCCGAGCTTCACCCAGCCGCTGATGTACGCCAAGATTCGCAACCACGCCAAGGTCAGCGAGATCTACGAGCAGCGCCTGATCGAGGAAGGTGTCATCAAGCCGGGCGACGCCGATGCGATGTGCACCGAGTTCAACGCCCATCTCGACGACGAGTTTGCCGGCGCGGGCAGCTACAAGCCCAACATCGCGGACTGGTTCGGCGGCCGCTGGGCGGGCCTCAACAAGCCCGTCGACCCGGAAGAGGCGCGTCGCAACGTCGAGACCGCGATCAGCCGCAAGCTGCTCGACAGCCTCGGCCGCACGCTGACAACGGTCCCCGACGACCTGACCATCCACAAGACTCTTGGCCGGGTTCTCGACGCCAAGCGACAGATGTTCGCCAATGGCGGCGAATTCGACTGGGCGACCGCCGAAGCACTCGCCTTCGGCAGCCTCGTTGCCGAGGGCTACGGCGTGCGCCTGTCGGGCCAGGATTCTGGCCGCGGCACCTTCAGCCAGCGGCACGCGGTGTGGGTCGACCAGAAGACCGAGCGCAAGTTCATCCCGCTGACCCAGCTGCCACACGGCAAGTTCGAGGTCTACGACAGCCCGCTGTCCGAATACGGCGTGCTCGGCTTCGAATACGGCTTTGCCATGGCCGATCCCAAGACGCTGGTGCTGTGGGAGGCACAGTTCGGCGATTTCTCCAATGGCGCGCAGATCATCATCGACCAGTTCATCGCCGCCGGCGAGGCGAAGTGGCTGCGCGCCAACGGCCTCGTCATGCTGCTGCCGCACGGCTACGAAGGACAGGGGCCGGAACACTCGTCCGCCCGGCTCGAACGGTTTCTGCAGCTCTGCGCGAACGACAACATCCAGGTTTGCAACATTACCGTTCCGGGGAACTACTTCCACGTCCTGCGCCGGCAGATGCTGCGGCCATTCCGCAAACCGCTGATAATCATGACCCCCAAGTCGCTGCTGCGGCATCCCATGGCCAAGAGCCCGGTCGACGATTTCACAGGCGATAGCCACTTCCGCCGGATCGTCAGCGATACGACCGAGATTCCCGACGACAAGATCCGCCGCCTCGTGCTGTGCAGCGGCAAGGTAGCCTACGACCTGCTCCAGAAGCGCGACGAGGAGGGTCTCGACGATGTCTCGATCGTGCGTATCGAGCAACTCTATCCCTTCCCCGGCGAGCCGCTGAGCGTTCGCATCGCGCGCATGAAGAACCTCGAGACGATCGTCTGGTGCCAGGAGGAGCCGCGCAACAACGGCGCATGGTTCTTCGTCGACCGGCTGATCGAACAGGCGGCGGCCGCCGCGGGCAAGGATGGTATGCGCCCGGTCTATGCCGGCCGCGAAGTCGCCGCGTCACCCGCTACCGGTTATGCGAAACGGCACGAGGAGCAGCAGCGCGCGCTGGTCGGGCTCGCGCTCGGCCTCAACGACGGGGGCGAGGCGTTGCGGGGCAACACGGCCCGGCTTGCCACCAAGAAACCCGCCTGAGGAAGCAGGAACCAAGATGCAGGAAGTCAAAGTCCCCACGCTCGGCGAATCGGTCACCGAAGCCACGGTAGGCGAATGGTTGAAGAAGCCGGGCGACCCGGTCTCGGTCGACGAGCCGATTGCCAGCCTCGAGACCGACAAGGTCGCCGTCGAGGTTCCTTCTCCGGTGAATGGTGTGATGGGTGAACAGAAGGTCGCCGTCGGCGAGACGGTCGAAGTCGGCGCGCTGCTGGCGACGATCGAGGACGACGTGGCCGCGGGCGAGAACACCAGCGTCGAACCGCGCGAAGCCCCCGCTCCCGCAGACGACGCTGCCGCTGCCCCGCCCAGCGAACGGGCCGATGCCGACACGATCGAGGATGCCGCACCCGCGCAGGCCAGGATCCATGATCCGGAAGCGACCCAGACATTGAGCCCGGCGGTGCGGCGCGCGGTGCTCGAGCACGGGGTCGATCCGACGACGATCAAGGGCACCGGGAAGGACGGCCGCCTGACCAAGGAAGACGTGCTGGCAGCTGCGGCCGAGGCGAAGTCCGCGCCAGCGTCCTCGCCCGCTCCGTCCTCGAGCGCCTCTCCGGCGCCGTCGACCGGCCAGCGGCGCGAGGAGCGAGTCAAGATGACGCGCATGCGCCAGACGATCGCCCGGCGCCTCAAGAGCGCGCAGGACACCGCCGCGCTGCTGACGACCTTCAACGATGTGGACATGAGCGCGGTCATCGAAGCCCGCGAGAAGTTCAAGGACATCTTTGCCAAGAAGCACGACATCAAGCTCGGCTTCATGTCTTTCTTCGCCAAGGCGGCGTGCCTTGCGCTGAAGGACATTCCGGCGGTCAACGCGCAGATCGACGGCGAGGAGATCGTCTACTTCAACTACGTCGACATCTCGGTCGCGGTCAGCGCACCCAACGGCCTTGTCGTGCCGGTCGTGCGCGATGCGGATACGAAATCGTTCGCGCAGATCGAAAAGAACATCGCCGACTTCGGCAAGCGAGCCAAGGACGGCACACTGACGATGGAGGACATGAAGGGCGGCACCTTCACGATCTCCAACGGCGGCGTCTTCGGCGGGCTCATGTCCACCCCGATCATCAACCCGCCGCAAAGCGCCGTCCTCGGCCTCCACCGCATCGAGGACCGCCCGGTGGTCCGGAACGGCGAAATCGTGATCCGCCCGATGATGTACATCGCGCTGTCGTACGACCACCGACTGATCGACGGCCGCGAGGCGGTCACCGCCCTCAAGACGATCAAGGAGGCGATCGAGGATCCCATGCGGATGCTGATCGACCTTTGAGGAAGAGATAATGGCTGAATACGACTACGACGTCCTCGTCATCGGCGCCGGCCCGGGCGGCTATGTCGCCGCGATCCGTGCAGCGCAGCTTGGGCTCAAGACCGCCTGCGTCGAAAGCCGGGAGACGCTGGGGGGCACCTGCCTCAACGTCGGGTGCATCCCGTCGAAGGCGATGCTGCACGCGAGCGAGTACTTCGACGCGGCCGCCAACGGCACGATGGCCAAGATGGGCGTCGAGGTCACGCCGAAGCTGAACCTCGACGCGATGCACGCGCAGCGGCTCGACGCTATCAAGCAGCTCACCGGCGGAATCGCGTTCCTGTTCAAGAAGAACAAGGTCGACTGGAAGAAGGGCCACGCGACGTTCGTCGATGCGCACACGGTCGACGTGGGCGGCGAAAAGGTTACCGCGAAGAACGTGATCATTGCCACCGGCTCGTCGGTCACCCCGCTGAGCGGTGTGGAGGTCGACAACGACAAGCAGGTCGTCGTCGACAGCACCGGCGCGCTCGAGCTGAGGGCGGTGCCGAAGAAGATGGTGGTCATCGGCGGCGGCGTGATCGGGCTCGAGCTTGGCTCGGTCTGGCGGCGTCTCGGGGCCGAGGTAATCGTCATCGAGTTCCTCGACCAGTTGCTCCCCGGCATGGACATGGACGTGCGCAAGGAAGCCGCGAAGATCTTCAAGAAGCAAGGCATGACGATGATGCTCGGCCACAAGGTCACCGGCTGCACGGTCAAAGGCAGGAAAGCGACGCTAACCGTAGAACCGAGCGCAGGCGGTGAGGCGCAGAAAGTCGAGGCGGACTGCGTGCTGGTTTCGATCGGGCGGCGCCCGAACACCGAGGGTCTCGGTCTGGAAAAAATCGGGCTGGAGGTGAACAAACGCGGCCAGATCGAGACCGACCACGACTTCCGCACCAAGATCGACGGCGTGTGGGCGATCGGCGACGTAATTCCCGGGCCGATGCTCGCACACAAGGCCGAGGACGAGGGAATCGCCTGCGCCGAGAACATCGCTGGGCAGACCGGGATCGTGAACCACGCGGTGATCCCCGGCGTCGTCTACACCTGGCCCGAAATTGCCGGCGTGGGCCTCACCGAGGACGAGGCGAAGGAAGCGGGTCACGCGGTCAAGGTCGGCAAGTTCCCGATGCTGGCGAACAGTCGCGCCAAGACCAACCACGAGCCGGACGGTTTCGTGAAAATCATCGCCGAGGCGGAAAGCGACAGGGTGCTGGGGGTCTGGTGCATCGCCAGTGTCGCCGGCACGATGATCGCCGAGGCCGCGCTGGCGATGGAGTTCGGCGCGACCAGCGAGGACGTCGCCTACACCTGCCATGCGCATCCCACCCACTCGGAGGCGATCAAGGAGGCGGCCATGGCTGTGCAGGGCAAGCCGATCCACGTTTGACGGCGGGACCCCGCTGACGCATCCCCTCGTTCCGAGGAGAGAGCGGACGATGATTCCCAAGCTGACCGACGAGCCTACCGCCACCACGCTGGCAGCGCAGATCCGTGGCGGGGAACTTTCACCCATCGAGGCGGTCGAATCGTGCATCGCGCGCATCGAGGCGCTCGATGGACCGCTCAACGCCGTGGTGGTCAGGGACTTCGACCGGGCGAGGAATGCCGCGCGGGCTCTCTGCGACGAGCAGGCGGACGGCCGCCCGTTGTTCGGTGTCCCGATGACGGTGAAGGAAAGCTTCAACGTCGCGGGACTGCCGACGACGTTCGGACACCTCGAACACAAGGATTTTATTGCTCGGCGCGATGCCCGGGTCGTCGAGCGGCTCAAGGCCGCGGGCGCTGTCATCGTCGGCAAGACCAACGTCCCTCCCGACCTGGCCGACCTCCAGTCGGACAACCCGGTTTATGGCCGCACCAACAATCCGTTCGATCACTCCCGCGTTTCGGGCGGTTCGTCTGGCGGGTCCGCCGTCGCTGTCGCCAGCGGCATGGTCCCGATCGAATACGGCACCGATATCGGCAGTTCGGTCCGCAACCCGGCTCACTTCAACGGCATTTTCGGTCACAAGACCACTTTCGGCCTCGTCAGCCGCCGCGGGCATGCGAGTCCCGCAGTGCAGGGACGCGACGTGCACGACGGGCCGCTTTCGGTGCCAGGCCCGCTCGCACGGTCGGCCGACGACCTTGCGCTCCTCCTCGACCTGACCGCTGAAAGGCCGCTCGCTTCGACAGCGAAGCCGATCGCGGAACTGCGCTTCCTCGCGCTGCTCGACCACCCGGTCAGCGAGATCGATGCCTCGGTGCGCGGCCCGATCGAAGCGGCGCTGAGCGAGATCGAGCGCACGGGCGCTAAGGTGGACCGGTCTAGCGCCCTGCTGCCCGATCTGGCGCTGCAGCATGCGAATTACCTGCGCCTGCTCAACGTGGCGATGGCACGCGGCCAGCCCGCGCCCGACGGAACGGCGATGAGCTTGCCGGAGTATTACGCGTTGCTCGATGAGCAGGCGCGATGCCGGTATGCCTGGGCCGAACTGTTCGATGAGTACGATTTCGTCCTCGCCCCGCCCCTTCCCTTCGTCGCCTTCCCGCACGACCCGACGCCGATCCGCGATCGGAGCATCACGATCAACGGCAAGGACAGCGCATTCGGCGATGCGCTGGCGTGGGCGGGCCTCGCCACGTTCCCGAACCTGCCAAGCACGGTCGTTCCCATCGGCGAAAGCGGCGGCCTGCCGTGCGGCATGCAGGTCATCGGACGCGAATGGGCCGACCGTGACTGCATTGCGGCGGCCGGGGCCATCGGCCGCCTGATGGAAGGTTGAGGCATGGCGCGCGGCAGGTGGATGCAACGCTACGCAACGTGGCACATCTGGCTCGGTTGGCTGATCGCCATCCCGTTCCTGCTGTGGACGATAAGCGGCGTGCTGATGGTCGCCCGCCCGATCGAGGAAGTCCGGGGCACGCATCTTCGCATCGAGCCGGAACAGAAGCCCGCATTGACGGGCAATCCCCGACCCATCCCGTTTCCGGAGGCCGCAGCGCCCCCGATAAGCGAACTGCGGACCTTTCTCCAGCGCGGGCGGGCGGTCACGCTGGCTACGGCGACCGATGGCAGTATCTCTCGGTACGACGCGACGACTGGCGAATCGATTGGCCAGCTTGACGAAGAGGAAGCGCGTGCGGCGATCGCCCGTTCGATCCGCGGCGGCGACCGGATAGCCGCGATGCGCGCGTTCGAACCGGACGAAACCCCGTTCGACTTTCGCCGCCCCTCTCCCGTCTGGCAGGCAACCCTCGAGGACGGAACGTACGTCTACATCAACCGCGACAGCGGCGAGATCGAGGCTGTCCGGACCCGTTGGTGGCGGTTCTACGACCTGATGTGGGGACTCCACATCATGGACCTGCAAACCCGCGAACAGCCGCACAACCCGTTGACCGTAACGTTCGGCGTGCTTGCGATCTTCGGCTCGGTGCTCGGGACGATCCTGCTTTTCCGCCGCCGAAGGGCCCGCGTTTCCGCTCCGCCGGCGGGCGGCTGACCCGGCATCCCCCCCCCTGTCCAGAAGGTGTCGAAGCCCAGAACGGGGCTCTAAACGCTGGGTTGAGCCCGATCTGGCACCCTTGCCGTGCCCGGAGTAGGAGCCTTGCGATGAATCCGCCTGTCCTGCCCCCTGCTCTCGATCTCATCGGCACCGCGATCTTTGCTCTGACCGGGGCGCTTCTCGCCGCGAGGCTCCGGCAGACGTTCGTCACGATGGCCTTCTTCGCGCTGGTCACCGGGGTCGGCGGGGGCAGCCTGCGCGACATGCTGCTGGGCGTGCCCGCGTTCTGGCTGCATTCGCCCTGGGTCGCGCCGGTAATCTTCGCCACTGCACTGGGCGCCTGGTTCACACCGACGAGGTGGTGGGAGAACGAGTTGCTCGAATGGGCGGACGCCGCGGGCCTTGCCGCATTTGCCGTGCTGGGGACCGCCAAGGCGATGGCTTTCGGCGTCGCGCCCGTTCCAGCCGCGGTCCTGGGCGTGGTGACCGGATGCGCCGGCGGGGTAGCGCGTGACGTCATCGCGGGCGTTCCCTCGATCATCATGCGCCCTGAAATCTATGTCACTGCCGCTGCTCTCGCGGCAGTTCTGACGGTCGCCGGAGCGCTGGCGGGACTGCCAGACGCGGCGACATGGGCCATCGCCTGGATCGCCGGTTTCGGGGTCCGGGGTGCGGCGATTCGCTGGAAGCTCGCGCTGCCCGCCTATCGCGAGGGATGACGTTCGGCCTCAGCCGGCAAAGTCGGGCGCATCGGCGGTCTGATACCGGTCATCGTCGTCTGCGATCTCGCCACTATCAGGGAGAGGTCCTCCCGGATAGGCCGGGGCGCCATCGCGCGCAGCCCGGGCGGCGGCATAGCGGTCATCATCCCATTGGCCCGGCGCAGGCACGCCGTCGGCGTCACTGCGATACATTGCCCCATTCCCGTAATCGATGGCATCGATCCGTCCGTCGTTGCCGATCGAACACCGGAACGCGCCTCCCGTACGCAAGCGCCCGGTCACGTCCCACCCCGTTCCGGTCCGGTTCGCCCCGTCGACGGTTTCGATCCGCGCATTGCGCTCGACTTCACGGGCACACATGTCGACCGCGCGGTCGAGGCCGCGGCCGTCGCCGAACCGGCCCTCATCGGACCGGCTGCGATAATCGTAGCGGTAGTCGCCGTCGGGATAGGGATAGCGTTGCGGATAGCGATATCCGCGATCCCGCTGGCTGGCCTTGCTGGCAGCGCTGGCGATAGCGGCGATCGTGCCCAGGACGACGACCGCGCCGATCACGTCACCCGCGTCAACGCGATCCCGGCGATACCAGCGCCGGTGGTTCTGGGCATTCGCGCCATCGGCGTCGAACACGCCCGCAGCAGCGATGGCCGCAGGCCCGCTGGACGCCGGGATTTCGATTGCCGCGAGCGGCGCTGCCGACATCGATGCACAGGCGGCCAGCGCCGCAGCGGAAGCTAAGCGAAACGAATGGCTCATGACCCGTGTGCACCCCATGGTCGCAATGGACGGCACTTCGCCGCCCCTTACCCCGCACGACTAGGCGGCCCAGGCTTGCAACAGCCTGAACCGCCCGTCTGTTTTCGGATTGGCCTGATTACCAGCCGTACCGGTTGTTGTACCCGTAGCGGTGACCGTAGCGGCTCGAGTTCTTCAGGCCGCTGTAGTCGAGATCCACGACGCGGCCGTAGCGAACGTCGCAGCTGAACCGGCCATGGTCATAATCGCGGCCGCCATAGCGGTAGTTGTAGTCTCGGCCCCAGCCGTTTCCGCGCTCGTTGACGACGATGGTGCCGCGGACCCGGTAGCCGTCGCGCTTGCGATCGATGTCGCGGATGTCGGTTACCCGGGCTCCGCGGAAACCCTGTCTCCGCAGGTCGCGCTGCACTGTGTTGACGCACTGCGTCACCGCCGAGCGCGAGTTGCCGTACCGGTTGTAGTCGTACCCATAGCCGCCGTAGCGATCATTTCCGTAGTAGGGCTCGCCATAGGTGCCGCGATAGCCGCGGTCCTTGCCGATCGATCCCGCAACGGCAGCGATACCGCCGATGATAAGGGCACCCGCAATGATATCGCCCGCATCGATCCCGTCGTGGTCGCGATCACGCGCCATAGCCGGAGAAGCCGAGGCGAGGGCCATCGCGCCAGCCGCGACGGTGGCAACACTGCCTTTGGCGAGGGCTTTCGAAATGTTTTTCATGGCTCACCTCAAAGTGTCTGCAAGGGACGATCCCCTGCTTTGCAACGCCGGTGTAGCGGGGCGTCCTTGAGGTGAGCCTGAATTGCGAATGCAGCTTTCGTTCAGCTAACGCGCCGCGAACCTGAACATGGCACGTTTGTTGCTAGGTCAATTTCCATCGGACTCCGGCACCTTAAGGCCCGTCCAGTGAGCCAGGAATGCAAGGACGTCGGCCCCTTCGGCGATGGCCTTGTCGGTCGGTTTTCCACTGCCGTGACCGGCACGGGTCTCGATGCGAATGAGGTGGGGCTCGTCGCCCGCGTCCGCGGCCTGGAGCGCGGCGGTGTACTTGAAGCTGTGCCCCGGTACCACGCGGTCGTCGGTATCCGCAGTAGTCACCAGGGTGGCCGGATAATCGACGCCCGAGCGAATGTTGTGATACGGCGAATAGGACCGCAGCACCTTGAAATCGGCCTCCTTCGACGGATAGCCGTAGTCGTCGACCCAGTACCGGCCGGCCGTCCAGCGGTCGAACCGCAGCATGTCCATCACGCCCACCGCGGCGCGCGCCGCGTCGACGAGATCGGGCCGCTGGTTGAGCACGGCACCGACAAGCAGGCCGCCATTCGAGCCGCCCTCGATCGCAAGGCCGTCGCTCGAGGTCACGCCGTTCGCCTTCAGCCATTCGCCGGCCGCCGCGAAGTCGTCGAACACGTTCTGTTTGTTGTTCAGCCGGCCTGCGTCGTGCCAGGCCTTGCCGTATTCGCCGCCGCCGCGGATGTTGGCCAGCGCGAACACCCCACCGGCATCGACCCATGCCATCCGCGTGGCCGAGAAACTCGGAGTGAGCGAAACGTCGAAACCGCCGTAACCATAGAGCAGGGTCGGGGCAGGACCGGTCACATCCTTGCGCTTGACGATGAACATCGGGATCTTCGTTCCGTCCTTCGACGGATAGAACACCTGGCCGACGTCATACCGCGACGGGTCGAGCGCAAGCTTGGGCGTCGCGAACGGGGTCGTCTCCCCACTGGCCAGGTCGAGCCGGTAGATCGCGGTCGGCTGATTGAAGCTCGAGAAAGCGTAGAACGTCTCGGGGTCACCCGGACGACCGCCGAAACCGCTGGCGGTGCCGAGTCCGCCGAGTTCGATCGTGCGGAGCGGGGCCCCGTCGAGTGCGAACAGCTCGGCCCGGCTCGCGGCATCCTTGAGATAGCTGACGACAAGCTTGTCCCCGACGATCGACGCGGAATCGATCGGTTCGGCGCGCGCTTCGACGATGGTCTCGAAGACCGGCTCGTCGGCGGCGAGGTCAACCCTCACGACGCGATAGGTCGGCGCGTCCGCGTTGGTCTTGAGGTAGAGGATCGAACCGACCGTGTCGATCGGCGTCCAGTCGTTGTCGAAACCGGTGATGAGCGGACGCGATGCCCACCCGGATTGCTCGGCCTGCGTGAGGTCGATGACCTGAAGCTCGTTCCGCGAGTCGGTTCCCGTCGACGAGGTGACAAAGGCCCAGCGGCCGTCGTCGGATACGCTCGCAAAGTGGCCGCGTTCCGGATGATCGGGCGTCGAGAAGACCATCCGGTCCTCGCTCTGCGGTGTGCCGAGCGCGTGGTAGTAGATCGCCTGGTTGTAGTTGAGCGCCTGGAAGTCCTTGCCCTCTTCCGGCTCGGGGAAACGGGAATAGAGGAAGCCCTCTTCGCCCACCCAGGCGAGGCCGGTGAACTTGGCCCAGCGGATCTCGTCGCCGGTCTCCTGGCCCGTGTCGACGTCCAGCACCTTGATGATCCGCCAGTCGGTTCCGCCGTCCTGAACGCTGTAGAGCAGCTTGCTGCCGCCGGGTGAAGGTTGCCAGTCGCTCAACGCGGTCGCTGCATCCTTGGCCCAACCGTTCGGATCAATGAGGAGCCGACGCGCGCCTTCGAGCCCATCCTGCACGTAGAGCGGACTCTGGTTCTGGAGCCCGGTGTTGCGGGTATAGAAATAACGGCTGCCGAACTTGTAAGGGAGGCCGAAACGTTCGTAATCCATGCGCTCGGCGATGCGCGCCTTGAACCAGTCGCGTCCGGGCAGGGCCTGCAGATAGGCTTCCGTGACGGCGTTCTGGTCGGCAACCCACTTCGCCACCTTGGCGTCAGAGCGCACGTCCGCCTCGAGCCAGCGATACGGATCTGCAATCTCTTCACCGAAAATCGCCTCGATCGTATCGCCGCGCTCGGTCGCGGGATAGGTGATCGGCGAGGAGGCTGGGGCGGACATCGGTGCTCCGGACGGTTCGGCAAGGGCGGGAACGGCAAGCGCAAGCGACGAAGCGGCGCCAAGCAGCGCGGTGAGGCGAAGAGTCATGCAAGGGATCCTGGAAGTTGCGGCCCGCCTGCCGATGTAACCACTTTCAGAGCGGTTTCAATCGATCCCGTATCCCCAACGCGGAAGGGCCGGAGGTTTCCCCCCGGCCCTTCGCTTGTGTGGTCGGTTGCGACGTCTTAGGCGTCTTCGAACTCGTCCTCGTCCGCGTTCATCACCGGGCCCGAATCCTGGCCCTTGGCATCAACGTCGCGGTCGACGAACTCGATGATCGCGATCGGGGCGGCGTCGCTCTCGCGGATGCCGGCCTTGACGATGCGGGTGTAGCCGCCTTCACGGTCGGCATAGCGCTCCGCGAGGACGTCGAACAGCTTCCGCAGCTGGGTCTCGTCGCCCAGACGGCTCATGGCGAGTCGGCGGTTGCTGAGGCCACCGCGCTTGGCAAGGGTGACCAGCTTCTCGACGTAAGGGCGCAGTTCCTTCGCCTTCGGCGTTGTGGTCAGGATCTGTTCGTGCTTGACGAGTGCAGCAGCAAGGTTGCGCAGCAGGGCGGCGCGATGGCCGGACTTGCGCTGAAGCTTGCGGCCCTTGATTCCGTGACGCATGACTTGGATTCCTTCGTTCGTAGGGGGCCCGTATAGCTGGTCCCATCAAAGTAGTACTTTGATGGGTACCCACTGGTAGCCCAATGCAGGCCGGAAAAAGGGGTCCAGCCCATGCCCCGTCCGGCTATCAGCCGAGCAGTTCCTGCTCGAGCTTCTTG
Source organism: Tsuneonella sediminis (assembly GCF_051912845.1). Classification (NCBI taxonomy): domain Bacteria; kingdom Pseudomonadati; phylum Pseudomonadota; class Alphaproteobacteria; order Sphingomonadales; family Erythrobacteraceae; genus Tsuneonella; species Tsuneonella sediminis. Next base: position 1,084,758 of record NZ_JBNCBU010000001.1, read on the forward strand.
GCCATTTCCTCGATGTTCTCCGGCGGCCAGCCCGGGATGTCCATGCCAAGGCGCAGGCCCATCGAGCTCAGGACTTCCTTGATTTCGTTGAGGCTCTTGCGGCCGAAGTTCGGCGTGCGGAGCATCTCGGCTTCGGTCTTCTGGACCAGGTCGCCGATGTAGATGATGTTGTCGTTCTTGAGGCAGTTGGCCGACCGCACCGACAGCTCGAGCTCGTCGACCTTCTTGAGAAGGTAACGGTTGAGCTGGTTGGCATCGCTTTCTTCCGGCTGAGCGGCCATGCCGATCATCGGGCTGGATGCCACCGGCACGCCGTCCTCGAAGTGGACGAACAGCGCGAGCTGGTCCTGCAGGATGCGCGCTGCGTAGGCCACCGCGTCCTCAGGGGTGACGGTGCCGTCGGTCTCGATCGTCAGACTCAGCTTGTCGAAGTCGAGTTCCTGGCCAACGCGGGCATTCTCGACCTTGTAGCTGACCTGGCGGACCGGCGAGTAGAGCGAATCGACCGGGATCAGACCAATCGGCGCGTCGACCGGACGGTTGCCGACCGCGGGGACGTATCCCTTGCCGGTGTCCGCGGTGAGTTCCATGTTGAGGTTAGCGCCCTCGTCGAGGTGACAGATCACGAGGTCCTTGTTCATGACCTCAATGTCGCCCGACACGGCGATGTCGCCGGCCGTGACTTCACCCGGGCCGGTGGCGGAAAGCTGGAGCCGCTTGGGTCCTTCACCTTCCATCTTGAGCGCGATCTGCTTCACGTTGAGCACGATGTCGGTCACGTCCTCGCGCACGCCGGCGAGCGAGGAGAATTCGTGCAGCACGTTCTCGATCTTGATCGAGGTGATCGCCGCACCCTGGAGGCTCGACAGCAGTACGCGGCGCAGCGCGTTGCCGAGCGTCAGGCCGAAGCCGCGCTCGAGCGGCTCGGCGACGAAGGTCGCCTTGCGGCCCTTAGCAGCGTCCTTGACCTCGAGTGAATTGGGCTTCTTGAGTTCCTGCCAGTTCTTGGTGTTGACGGCCATGGATATCCCCTGGGGTTCAAATGCGTATGGGACCGGCGCCGGGAGGCGTCCGATCCCTGGAAGGTCGGCGGCGGGGAGCGACCCTGCCGCCGGGCAGGCAATCAGACGCGGCGACGCTTCGACGGCCGGACCCCGTTGTGCGGGATCGGTGTCACGTCGCGGATCGAGGTGATCGTGAAACCGACGGCCTGGAGGGCGCGCAGCGCGCTCTCGCGGCCCGAGCCGGGGCCCTTGACCTCGACCTCGAGCGTGCGGACGCCATGTTCCGCGGCCTTCTTGCCAGCATCGTCGGCGGCGACCTGGGCGGCATAGGGAGTCGACTTGCGGCTGCCCTTGAAGCCCATCATGCCGGCCGAAGACCAGCTGATCGCATTGCCTTGCGCGTCTGTGATGGTGATCATCGTGTTGTTGAAGCTGGCGTTGACGTGCGCCACGCCGCTGGAGATGTTCTTGCGTTCACGCCGGCGAATGCGCTGGGGTTCACGTGCCATGTGGAAATTCCTGTCCTAGATCCAAGAGAGCAGCTGCTGCCTGTGCAGGCGCGGCTTACTTCTTCTTGCCGGCGATCGGCTTGGCCTTGCCCTTGCGGGTGCGGGCGTTGGTGTGAGTGCGCTGACCGCGGACCGGAAGGCCCTTGCGGTGGCGCAGGCCGCGGTAGCTGGCGAGGTCCATCAGACGCTTGATGTTCATCGCCGTCTCGCGGCGCAGGTCGCCCTCGACCTGGTGCTCGGCGTCGATCGTCTCGCGGATCTGCAGCACCTCGGCATCGGTCAGGTCCTGCACGCGGCGGGTGTGATCGATGCCCAGCTTGTCGGCAATCTTCACGGCCGTGGTGCGGCCGATACCGTGGATGTAGGTGAGCGCGATGATAACGCGCTTGTTGGTGGGGAGGTTTACCCCGGCAATACGAGCCACTTAGTTCTCCATGCTCCACAGGGGCATCCGGCTGGCGCCACCCCTATCTCATCGCGGTTGCCCGACGCACGCAGGTTGCCTTTACGGCAAAAAGCCCGGTCGGCGCGCACGAAGGCAGGCGCCTGCCGGACTGGTCCCGATGTGTCGGATGAGCGCGCGCTTAGGGCGATTCGGCTGCGCCGTCAATGCCGGAGCGCGGCAAAACGGGAACGGGAGCCGAAAAGGCCCCGCCGCGCGGTCTTCAAACTTCGCATTACACCCATTCGCGGGCCCGTCAAAGCCTCCTCATTCCCCTGAAGGCCGGTCAGTCTCCCTTCCGACCCATCCTGTCGAGGGCATCGGCAACGTCGTCGAGGTCCGGAGCTTCCGACTGGCCCGCAGCGGGTTTCTGCGGGGGCCGCACCGGTGCCCGGTCGGCCGGAACGTCTAGCCGGCCCAGCTTGTCGGCAAGACGGGCGAGTTGCTGGCTCATGACCCCGTCCACCGCCTTCGCGATCGTCCCCACGTCGTAGCGCATCGAACCGCCGACGACATATTCCCAGACGATCTTCGTTCCCCCGCTCTTTCCATCGGATTGCATGGTGATGGTCAGCACGCCCTCCGCAGGCTCGCTCTGGAGCGGACCGAGCCCGCCCCGCATTCGCAGGACCTTCTCTGGCTGCGCCATCACAACGGTCATGTGCTGCGCGCTTCCTGCAAGCCCGACCCGGGCTGCGGTATCCTGTTCGGGAATTCGCTCGCAGAAGCAGCCCCCACCTTGCGGCGTGATCGACATGTTCGCCGCCTCGCCCGACCAGGTATGGTCATCGTCCCACCAGTCGCCGGGCGAAATTAACGCCAGCCACGCCGCCTTCGGCGCGGCTCTTACCACGACTTCGTCGCGGGTGACGAACCGATCACCCGCTGCCTCGACGACTCCCGCGGCCGCGGGCGCCGCGAGCAATCCGCATCCCAGTACCAGGGTCGCCATGTTGGCTGACATGTGCTTCATCGATGATCCCCCCCTCGCCCGCATCTATTCCACGCCGGACCGCGGGGGAAAAGAGGCTACCCGGCCAGAATCGTCTCTATCGCGTCGGTGACCTCACCGATGTCGCTCATCCCGTCGACCCGCCTGACGATACCGCGAGCCTCGTAAACGGGGAGGATCGGAGCGGTCTTGGCGCGGTACTCGGCCATCCGCGTGCGCACGGTTTCCTCGTTGTCGTCCGGACGGCGCTTGAACTCGGTCGATCCGCACTTGTCGCACACGCCAGGCACCGCGGGCTGCTTGAATGCGTCGTGATAACCTTCGCCGCAACTGGCGCAGGTAAACCGGCCGGTGATCCGCTCGACCAGCGCGTCCTCGTCGACCTCGAGCTCGATCACGTGATCGAGGCTGCGACCGTGCCCCGCCAGGATGGTGTCGAGCGCGTGAGCCTGCGCCTCGGTCCGCGGGTAGCCGTCGAAGATGGCGCCGACGCCATCGCCCATGGCGGTCAGTTCGGCGTCGATGAGCTTGCTGACGATCTCATCGGAGACCAGCTCGCCGCGCTCCATCACCGCCTTGGCTTCGAGGCCGACGGGCGTCCCGGCCTTGACCGCGGCGCGCAGCATGTCGCCGGTCGACAGCTGGCGCATGCCGTGATGCTCGACGAGACGCTGGGCCTGTGTGCCCTTGCCCGCCCCCGGGGGGCCCAACAGGATGATGTTCACGGATCGAGCCCCCTCGGGTCAGGTCTGGATTAGCGCAGGCGGCCCTTCAGCTTCGCCTTCTTGATGAGGTCGCCGTACTGGTGAGCCAGCAGGTGCGACTGGATCTGGCTGATGGTGTCGACCGTAACGTTCACGACGATCAGCAGGCTGGTGCCGCCCATCACCATCTGGATGCCGGTGCGACTGAACATGTATTCCGGGATGACGCAGACCAGGGTCAGGTAGATCGCCCCGATCACGGTGATGCGGGTCAGGACGTAATCGAGATAGTCCTGCGTGCGCTTTCCGGGCCGAATGCCGGGAATGAAACCGCCGTTCTTCTTCAGGTTCTCGGCCGTCTCTTCCGGGTTGAATACCACCGCGGTGTAGAAGAACGAGAAGAAGATGATCCCTGCGGCATAAAGCGCGAGGTACAGCGGCTGCCCGTGCTGGAGGTAGAAGTTCATCGTGTTGATGATCCCGCCGGTGCTGCTCTCGGGATCGATCGACTGTCCCGCGAACTGGCTGATCGTCAGCGGCAGCAACAGCAGCGAGCTGGCGAAGATCGGAGGGATCACGCCCGCGGTATTGAGCTTCAGCGGCAGATGGCTGCGATCGGCCTGCATCATGCCCTTGGCGCTGGCGCGTTTGGGGTACTGGATGAGCAGCCGCCGCTGGGCCCGCTCCATGAAGCAGATGAACAGCACGAGGGCGACGAGAATGAGTATCAGGCCGACGACGAGGAACCCGCTGATCGACCCCGAACGGGCTCCTTCGAACAGGTTCGCGCCGAAGCTCGGGAACTGGGCGACGATGCCCGCCATGATGATCAGCGAGACGCCGTTACCGATTCCCCGGCTGGTGATCTGCTCACCCAGCCAGAGAAGGAACATCGTACCTCCGACCAGGCTGATCACCGCGGTGATCCGGAAGGTGAGGCCCGGGATCACCACCGCCTGCAGACCGCTGGAAGCGCCATAGGCCTCGAGCCCGGAGGCGAGGAACCAGCCCTGGATGGCGCACAGGAACACCGTCCCGTAGCGGGTGTACTGGTTGAGCTTCTGGCGCCCGGTGGCCCCTTCCTTTTTCAAGGCGGCAAGCGACGGGTGAAGCGCAGCGGCTAGCTGGATGACAATCGACGCGGTGATGTACGGCATCACCCCGAGCGCGATGAGGCTCATGCGCTCGAGGCTGCCACCCGAGAAGGTGTTGAACAGGTCGAGAATTCCGCCCCGCGTCTGTTCGTAGAGCGATTCAAGGATCAGCGGATTGACGCCCGGAAGCGGAACGAAGCTCAGGAAACGGAAGACGACCAGCGCCGCGATCGTGAACCAGATGCGGTTCTTGAGCTCGGTAGCCTTGGAGAAGTTCGCGAGGCTGAGGCTGCTCGCGATGTTGTCGGCGCGTGATGCCATGGGATTACCGTACAGATCCTTTTGGCGCCAGAGAGCTCACAGTGTCCCTCCCGGCACAGGGAGGCTACATAGGTAGCAGGGGGTTCGATGTCGAACCCCCGCCCGCACTTTTAGTCAGCCGGCCTTCTTGGCCTTGTTCGCGGCAGCGCGTTCGGCCTTCTTTTCGGCTTCGGGGCGCGCGGCCTCGATCAGCTCGACCTTGCCGCCGGCCTTTTCAACCGCCTCGATCGCACCCTTGGATGCGCCGGCGACCTTGAAGGTGACCTTGGCGGTGAGTTCGCCCTTGCCAAGCAGCCGGACACCGTCCTTGCCGCCGCGCGCGAGGCCCGCAGCCTTGAGCGCTTCGTGATCGACCGTGCCCTTGGCGTCGAGCTTCTTGGCGTCGATGAATTTCTGGACCATACCCAGGTTCACCTCGGCGAAGTCCTTGCCGTTGGGGTTGTTGAAGCCGCGCTTCGGCAGGCGCATGTGGAGCGGCATCTGGCCACCCTCGAAGCCCTTGATGGCAACGCCGGAGCGTGCCTTCTGGCCCTTCTGGCCGCGGCCAGAAGTCTTGCCCTTGCCCGAGCCAATGCCCCGGCCAACCCGCATCTTGCGGTGGCGGGCGCCTTCGTTGTCGCGGATGTCGTTCAGTTTCATGTCAGTGCACTCGCTTTCGCTTTTGTCGCGCTAGGTAAGCTGCGCCCGGTAAACCGGACGCAGCTGGAAGTCAGTCGACGATTTCGACCATGTGGGGAAGCTTGGCGATCGCCCCGCGGACTTCGGGCGAATCCTCGACCTCGACCACGCGGTGCATCTTGCCAAGGCCCAGACCAACCAGAATTTTCTTCTGGCTCTCCGGGCGACGGATCGGGCTGCCGATCTGCTTGAGCTTGATCTTCGCCATCTCGATTACTCCGTGATCGCGGCGGCGTCGGCTTCCGCCTCCGCCTCGCTCGCCCCGCCCCGACCGAGCAGGTCGGCGACCTTCTTGCCGCGGCGCTGGGCGACCGACTTCGGCGAAGTCTGGTCCTGCAGCGCGGCAAAGGTAGCGCGGATCATGTTGTAGGGGTTCGACGTGCCCACCGACTTGGTGACGACGTCGGCCACGCCCAGGCTCTCGAACACGGCGCGCATCGGACCACCGGCGATGATGCCGGTTCCCGCAGGCGCGCTGCGCACGGCGACCTTGCCCGCTCCGAAGCGGCCCTTGCCGTCGTGATGCAGGGTGCGGCCTTCCTTGAGCGGAACGCGGATCATCTTCTTCTTGGCGGAAGCAGTCGCCTTGGTGATGGCTTCGGGCACTTCGCGCGCCTTGCCATGACCGAAGCCGACCCGGCCCGAGCCGTCGCCCACGACAACCAGCGCCGCGAAGCCGAAGCGCTTGCCGCCCTTCACCGTCTTCGAAACGCGGTTGATGTGGACCAGCTTCTCGATGATGCCGTCGTCTTCTTCCTCGCGCCGGTTGTCGCGGCGGTCGCCCCGGCCACGGCCACGGCCGCCACCTTCGCGGCCGCCCCGGCCACCGCGGTCGCCGCCACGGGCACCGCGGCCACGCGGCTGAACCGGATCGCCGCTTTCCTGGCTCTGCGTCTCGGCAGCTTCCGACGGGGTGTCGGCAATCGCCGGCTGCTCGAGCTTGACCGCGTTTTGGGTCTCTGCCGTCGCTTCGTTGGTGTTGTTTTCGTCAGCCATCATCAGAACTCCAGCCCGCCTTCGCGGGCGGCGTCGGCCAACGCCTTGACGCGGCCGTGGAACAGGAAACCGCCGCGATCGAACACGACGGTGGAAACGCCGGCCTTCTTGGCGGCGGCGGCGATGTCCTTGCCCACCTGCGCGGCGGCATCGACGTTCGCACCGCTGGTCTTGCTGCCCAGCGTGCTCGCCGCGGCAACGGTCTTGCCGGCGGCGTCGTCGATGATCTGCGCGTAGATGTGCTTGCCGGTACGGTGCACCGACAGGCGGGGCCGATCGCCAGCACGCGACTTGATCGCGGTGCGCACGCGGCGGCGGCGGCGCTCGAAGAGGGAAAGCTTTGCCATCTTACTTCTTCTTCCCTTCCTTGCGGAAGATGTACTCGCCGCGATAGGCGATGCCCTTGCCCTTGTAGGGTTCGGGTTTGCGCCAGCGGCGGATCTCTGCGGCGAACTGGCCCACGGCCTGCTTGTCGATGCCCGACACCTCGACCGTGGTCTGGTCCGGCGTCTTCACCTCGAGACCGTCGGGCACGTCGAGGTCGACGTCGTGCGAGTAGCCAAGCTGCAGCTTGAGCTTCTTGCCCTGCGCCTGCGCGCGGTAGCCGACGCCCTTGATGAGAAGCGTCTTGGTGAAGCCCTCGGTCACCCCTTCGACCAGGTTCGAAACCAGCGTACGCTGCATGCCCCAGAAGTTGCGGGCGGTCCGCGTGTCGTTGGCGGGCTTGATCGAGATCGCGCCGTCTTCGAGCGTGTAGGTCACGTTGTCCGACAGACCCATCGAAAGGGTGCCTTTGGGGCCCTTTACGGTGAGCGTGCCGTCGTTGATGTCGGCGGTGACCCCGCTGGGGATCACGACCGGCTTCTTGCCGATGCGGCTCATCAGAACACCTCCGCCAGCACTTCGCCGCCGACGTTCTGCGAACGGGCTTCCGCATCGGAAAGCACGCCCTTCGGCGTCGAGACGATGGTGATGCCGAGGCCATTGCGCACCACCGGAAGTTCCTTCGAACCCGAGTAAACGCGGCGGCCAGGCTTGGAGACGCGAGCCACGTGCTTGATCGCGGGCTCGCCTTCGAAATACTTCAGTTCGATCCGCAGCTGCGGGTGCTTGCCCGAAGCGTCGTCGCTGTAGCCACGGATGTAGCCTTCGCGCTGGAGCACTTCGAGAACGTTCGCACGCAGCTTGCTCGCCGGCGTCAGGACGGAATCCTTCTTCGCCTGCTGGCCGTTGCGGATGCGGGTGAGCATGTCACCCAGGGGATCGGTCATAGCCATCTGTCAGATCCTCACCAGCTCGACTTCGTGAGACCCGGGATCATGCCCTTGTTGCCAAGGTCCCGGAGCTCGACGCGGCAAAGGCCGAACTTGCGATAATAGCCGCGCGGGCGGCCGGTGGTGGAACAGCGGTTGCGGACCCTGGTCGGGTTCGCGTTACGCGGGATTTCCGCCAGCTTCAGGCGCGCAATCAAGCGCTCGCCATCGTCCTTCGACTCGTCGTCGGCAATGGCCTTCAGCCGGGCGTACTTGCCCGCGTACTTCTTCACGAGCTTCTTGCGCCGCTCGTTCTTGTTGATGGAACTCAGTTTCGCCATGGACTTAAGCTCTCTTCCTCAATTCTTGGTCACGCCGCGGCCTGCTGCTCTTCAGCAGCATCTTCGCGGGGGAACGGGAAACCGAACAGGCGCAGCAGCTCGCGCGCCTCGTCGTCGGTCTTCGCGGTGGTTGTGACGATGATGTCCATTCCCCGGACCTTCTCGATCTTGTCGTACGAGATTTCCGGAAAGATGATCTGCTCCTTCAGGCCCATCGCGTAATTGCCGCGCCCGTCGAAGCTCTTCGGGTTCAGACCGCGGAAGTCGCGAATGCGCGGCATGGCGATCGTCACCAGACGGTCGAGGAATTCGTACATCCGCTCGCGGCGAAGGGTCACCTTCGCACCGATCGGCATGCCCTCGCGCAGCTTGAACTGGGCGATCGACTTCTTCGCCTTGGTGATCACCGGCTTCTGACCGGCGATGAGCGCCATTTCCTCGGCCGCGGTCTGGACCTTCTTCTTGTCCTGGCTCGCCTCGCCCACGCCCATGTTGAGCGTGATCTTCTCGATCCGGGGCACCTCGAGCGCGTTCTTGTAGCCAAACTTCTCCGTCATCGCCTTGGCGATCTCGGCTTCGTACTTGGCCTTTAGACGCGGCGTGTAGCTCTTGTCAGCCATCGATCGTCTCCCCGGACTTGACGGCGACGCGGACCTTGCGGCCGTCCTTGTTCGTCTCGAACCGGACGCGAGTCGGCTTGCCGTCCTTCGGATCGGCGAGCGCCACCTTCGAGATGTGCAGCGGCGCCGGCGTGCGGTCGATGCCGCCCTGCGGGTTCGTCTGCGTGGGCTTGCGGTGACGGACGATCACGTTGATCCCGTCAACGAGAACCTTGCCGTCCTTCGGCATCACGGCCTGGACGGTGCCGGTGCGGCCCTTGTCCTTGCCCGAGAGCACGACGACGCTGTCGCCCTTCTTGATCTTGGCGGCGGCCATCACAGCACCTCCGGAGCGAGGCTGATGATCTTCATGAAGCCGCGACCGCGCAGTTCGCGCACGACGGGGCCGAAGATTCGGGTGCCGATCGGCTCCTCATTCTTGTTCACTAGCACCGCGGCATTGCTGTCGAAGCGGATCACGCTGCCGTCGGGACGGCGCACGTCCTTCTTGGTGCGCACGATCACCGCGCGGTGAACGTCGCCCTTCTTGACGCGGGTGCGCGGCTGCGCCTCCTTGACGGACACGACGATGACGTCGCCGACGCCGGCAGTCCGGCGCTTGGAGCCGCCCAGTACCTTGATGCACTGGACGCGCTTGGCGCCGCTGTTGTCCGCGACGTCGAGATTGGATTGCATCTGGATCATCGATCCGGTTCCTTCTCGTTCGGCTTGCCGGAACCAGTCCGGCAGTTCCTCAGTCTAAATCAGTTGCTCGCGGCTTCGACGTCGAGGTCGGCTTCCACCGCCTGCACGCCGCCCGCCACGACCCTGTCCTTCACGGCCCAGGTCTTGGTCTTCGAGATCGGGCGGGTCTCCTCGATCCGCACGACGTCGCCCGGATGGTACTCGTTGCCCTCGTCGTGGGCGTGGTACTTCTTCGAACGACGGATGATCTTGCCGTAGAGCGGGTGCTTCACCTTGCGCTCGACCAGCACGGTCACGGTCTTGTCGGTCTTGTCGGAAACGACCGTCCCGGTGAGGATACGCTTGGGCATATCTCTAATCCTTACTTCGCTTCGGCCGAGCGGGTGCGCTCGTTCTGCAGCGTCTTGATGCGGGCGATGTCGCGACGCACCTCGCGGATGCGCGCGGGGCGCTCCAGCTGGTTGGTCGCGGCCTGGAACCGCAGGTTGAACGCCTCGCGCTTGAGGTCGACGAGCTGCTCGGAGAGCTGGTCGTCGGTCTTGGTGCGCATGTCGGCGGCCTTGGCGTTGCCGGCGTCGGCCTTGGCGGGCTTCTTGGTTGCGGCCTTTGCCATCATTCGGCTCCCAGGTGGCTGGTGTCGCCCAGGCGGGCAACGACCTTGGTCTTGATCGGCAGCTTCATGGCCGCGCGGCTGAACGCCTCGGCAGCGAGCGGACCAGGAACGCCGTCGAGCTCGAACAGGATCCGGCCCGGCTTCACGCGCGCGGCCCAGTACTCGATCGAACCCTTGCCCTTGCCCTGGCGAACCTCGGCCGGCTTCTTCGACACCGGCACGTCGGGGAACACGCGGATCCACAAGCGCCCCTGGCGCTTGATGTGGCGCGTGATCGCACGGCGAGCGGCTTCGATCTGGCGAGCGGTGACCCGCTCGGGCTCGAGCGCCTTCAGTCCGTAGGAACCGAAGTTCAGGTCGGTACCGCCCTTCGCTTCGCCCTTGATCCGGCCCTTGAAGGCCTTGCGGAACTTGGTCTTTTTCGGTTGCAGCATTGTCTTAGCTCACCCTTAGCGGCGGTCGCCGGCGGGACGGACGCCCGAAGTTTGGGCCTCCATCATGAGCCGGTCCTGCGCGGTCGGATCGTGGCCGAGAATCTCGCCCTTGAAGATCCACACCTTGATGCCGATCACGCCGTAGGCGGTCAGCGCCTCGGCCTCGGCATAGTCGACGTTCGCGCGCAGCGTGTGCAGCGGAACGCGGCCCTCGCGGTACTGCTCGACGCGAGCGATCTCGGCGCCGCCGAGCCGGCCACCGCACATCACCTTGATGCCCTCTGCACCCAGGCGCATGGCGGACTGCATCGCGCGCTTCATCGCCCGGCGGAACGCCACGCGGCGGACCAGCTGGTCGGCAATGCCCTGGGCGACGAGCTTGGCGTCGATTTCCGGCTTGCGGATCTCGACGATGTTCAGCTTCACCTCGCTCTCGGTCATCGTCGCGAGCTTGGCGCGAAGCTTCTCGATGTCGGCGCCCTTCTTGCCGATGATGACGCCCGGACGGGCGGCATAGATCGACACGCGGCACAGCTTCGCCGGGCGCTCGATTACGACCTTGGAGATCGCCGCCTGCGGCAGGTTATCGACGATGTACTTGCGGATCTCGATGTCCTCGCTGAGCAGCTTGGCATAGTCGCGCCCTTCGGCGTACCAGCGGCTGTCCCAGGTCCGGTTGATCTGCAGGCGCAGGCCGATCGGGTTGCTCTTGTGACCCATGACTTAGGCCTCCTCGCTTTCGCGAACCACGATCCGCAGCCGGCTGAACGGCTTGAGGATGCGGGTCGATTTGCCGCGACCACGCGTGTGGAAGCGCTTCATGGTAACCGACTTGCCGACCGACGCCTCGGCGACGACGAGCGCGTCGACGTCGAGGTTGTGGTTGTTCTCGGCGTTGGCGATCGCGCTCGCGAGCACCTTCGATGCGTCGCGGGCCATCGCCTTCTTCGAGAAGGCGAGGATGTTCATCGCCTCTTCGGCCTTCTTGCCGCGGATCAGGCCGGCAACGAGGTTGAGCTTCTGCGCCGAACCACGGATCGTGGTGCCGACGGCCAGCGCCTCGTTGTCGCCCACGCGGCGGGGAGCTTTTGCCTTGCCCATCAGCGCTTGCCCTTCTTGTCGGCGGCGTGGCCCGGGAAGCTGCGCGTGGGCGCGAATTCGCCGAGCTTGTGGCCGACCATGTCTTCGTTGACGGAGACCGGAATGAACTTCTGGCCGTTGTAGACGCTGAACGTGAGGCCCACGAACTGCGGCAGGATCGTCGAGCGCCGCGACCAGGTCTTGATCGCACCGCGCGCGTTCTTCTCCTGCGCGTCCTCGGCCTTCTTCAGCAGGTGGAGGTCGACGAACGGACCTTTCCAGACGGAACGAGCCATCTCGATTACCTCTTCTTCTTGGCGTGACGCGAACGGATGATCATCTTGTCCGTCGCCTTGTTATGGCGGGTGCGGGCACCCTTGGTCGGCTTGCCCCACGGGGTAACCGGGTGGCGGCCGCCCGAGGTGCGGCCTTCACCGCCGCCGTGCGGGTGATCGACCGGGTTCTTCGCGACGCCACGGGTCAGCGGACGCTTGCCCTTCCAGCGAGTGCGGCCGGCCTTGGCGAAGTTCTGGTTCTGGTTGTCGGGGTTCGACACCGCGCCCACGGTGCCCATGCAGTCGGCGCGCAGGTAACGCTGCTCGCCGCTGTTGAGCCGCACGATCACCATGCCGCGGTCGCGACCGACGATCTGGACGTAGGTGCCCGCCGAACGGGCGATCTGGCCGCCCTTGCCCGGCTTCATCTCGACGTTGTGGCAGATCGTGCCGACCGGCATCTGGCCGAGCAGCATCGCGTTGCCAGGCTTGGTGTCGACCTTCTCGCCCGCGACGACCTGATCGCCGACCGCGAGACGCTGGGGCGCGAGGATGTAGGCGAGTTCGCCGTCCTCGTATTTCACCAGCGCGATGAAGGCGGTCCGGTTGGGATCGTACTCCATGCGCTCGACGGTGGCCGGCATGTCCCACTTGCGACGCTTGAAGTCGATGTAGCGGTACTTCTGCTTGTGGCCGCCGGCGATCCCGCGCGAGGTCACGTGGCCCTTGTTGTTGCGCCCGCCGGTCTTGCGCTTGCCTTCGGTAAGCGCCTTGACCGGCTTGCCCTTGTGAAGGGCGGACTTGTCGACCAGGATCAGGCCGCGACGGGCCGGACTGGTCGGCTTGTAATTCTTGAGTGCCATGGCCTCAGATCCCGCTCGTGACGTCGATCGAGTCCTGGCCCTCGGCCAGCGTCACGATCGCCTTCTTCATGTCGGTGCGCGTGTAGGGCTTGCCCTTCCAGCGCTTCGTCTTGCCCTTGACGACGATGGTGTTCACCTTCGCCACCTTGCGATCGTAGATGGCCTCGACGGCCTCCTTGATCTGGCTCTTCGTCGCGTCGCCCGCGACCTTGAACACAACCGCGTTGTGCTCGCTCGCCAGGGTCGACTTTTCGGTGATGTGGGGGGCGACGATCACGTCGTAGTGACGCGCGTCGACCGCCTTTGCAGACTTAGCCATTGAAGCGCGCCTCCAGTTTCTCGACCGCGGCCTTGGTGAGGACCAGCGTGTCGTGCTTCAGGATGTCGTAGACGTTCGCGCCCACGGCCGGCAGGACGTTGACGCCCGGCAGGTTGCCCGCAGCCTTCGCGAACGAACCCTCGACCGCGTCGCCGTCGATCACCAGGACCTTGCCGCTCCAGCCGTTCTTGCCGAACTGGGTGGCGAGGGCCTTGGTCTTGGCATCCTTGAGCTCGAGGCTGTCGACGATCACGAGACCGTCCTTGGCCTTGCTCGAGAGCGCCATCTTCATGCCGAGAGCACGGATCTTCTTGTTCAGCGAGATGTTGAAGTCGCGCTTCTTGGCACCGTGCGCCTTGCCGCCGCCGATGAAGATCGGGGCAGCGCGATCGCCGTGGCGAGCCGTGCCGCCACCCTTCTGGCGGCCGAACTTCTTGCCGGTACGCGCAACGTCGCTGCGCTCGCGGGTCGGACGCCCGGTCGCGCGGCGATTCCACAGCTGCCAGGTGACGACGCGGTGCAGGATGTCCTGCCGCGGCTCCACGCCGAAGACGGCATCGTTCAGCTCGATGTCGCCCGAGGCCTTGCCGTCGAGTTTCTGGACCTTCACCTTCACGGATCAGCCCTCCTTGTTTTCGTCCGAGCCGGCGGTGTCGCCGTTCTCGGGGGTTGCGCTGACGGCCGGAGTCGTCTCGTCACCGGCACCGGCCTGCTGCTCTTTGAGGAGCTGCGCCTGCTGCTCGGCGTCGACCTGCTCGTGCACTTCGTGCTCGGCCGCGCTTTCGACCATGCCGGCAGCCGCTTCCTCGTGCTCGGGAGCAGTACTCTTCTTTTCGAGGATCGCGCCGGGGAACGGCAGGCCTTCGGGGGCGGCGAGCTTGACGGCATCGCGAACCAGCAACCACCCGTTCTTCGAGCCCGGGACCGAGCCCTTCACGAAGAGCAGGCCGCGCGTCGCGTCGGTGCGAACGATCTCGAGGTTCTGCTGCGTCCGCTGACGGTCGCCCATGTGGCCGGCCATCTTCTTGTTCTTGAACACGCGGCCCGGATCCTGGCGGTTACCGGTCGAGCCGTGCGAGCGGTGGGAGAGCGAGACGCCGTGCGTCGCGCGCAGACCGCCGAAGCCCCAGCGCTTCATCGCGCCGGCAAAGCCCTTGCCCTGCGTGTGGCCGGTGATGTCGACCTTCTGCCCGGCGACGAAGTGCTCGGCCGAGATGGTCGAGCCCACGGGGATCAACCCGTCCTCGCCGTCGACGCGGAATTCCGCGACGCGCATCTTCAGACCGACGTCAGCCTTCGCGAAGGCTTCGCGCTGCGGCTTGTTGACGTTCTTGTGCTTGGCCTCGCCCGCGCCGAGCTGGACGGCATAGTAGCCGTCACGGTCGGACGTGCGGTGCGATACGACCTGGCAGTCTTCCAGCGACAGGACGGTGACGGGAACGTGACGCCCGTCCTCCTGGAACAGGCGGGTCATCCCGACTTTCTTTGCGATCACGCCGGAGCGCATGATCCGTTCTCCTTACAGAGGCACCGGAGACCATCCCCGGTGCGTGCTCGGCCCAGATTGTCATGCATCGCCCCGTCCGGGCCAAAGTGCCTCTTCAGGGAAGAAGAGGCGAGACGGGGGACGCTGCCCGGCGGATCGCCGGAGGTATCCCTTGTCCGCGGAGCCTTTGGGCTCCGCACCGAGATCAAGCGAGCTTGATCTCGACGTTCACGCCCGCGGCCAGGTCGAGCTTCATGAGCGCGTCCACGGTCTGGGCATTGGGCTGCACGATGTCGAGCAGCCGCTTGTAAGTGCGCACCTCGAACTGCTCGCGCGACTTCTTGTCGATGTGCGGGCCGCGGTTCACGGTGAACTTCTCGATGCGCGTCGGAAGAGGAATGGGACCCCGGATCAGCGCGCCGGTACGGCGGGCGGTGTCCGCGATCTCGCCGGTTGCCTGGTCGAGTACGCGGTGATCAAACGCCTTGAGGCGAATGCGAATGTTCTGGGCTTCCATGTCCTACTACCGATGCGAAAGAGCCTAGCGAACCGTCGCCGTTCACCGGCTTCGGCCCGCAAAAAAAGAAAGGCCTGGCCCGCGTGAACCCGGTTTCCCGGAACGGGCGACCTTCCCTGAATTCGTTTTCCGGAGACGAATCTCCGTCTGTGGGCGGGCCTATACGGGCGACGCGGGTTCCGTGCAACCCCCAGAATCGGGGTAATTGCGCAGTCCGGCAACAATCCGTCGAGACCGGATAACCGGCCGCCCCGCCCCAAAGGAAAGGGCCCGATCCTCGCGATGAGGACCGGGCCCGAACCTGGTCAGATCGCCAAGATTACTTGGTGATCTTCGAGACAACGCCCGAGCCGACGGTGCGGCCGCCTTCGCGGATCGCGAAGCGCAGGCCTTCGTCCATGGCGATCGGTGCGATCAGCTTCACGCCGATCGTCACGTTGTCGCCGGGCATGACCATCTCGGTGCCCTCGGGGAGGACGACCTCACCGGTCACGTCGGTGGTGCGGAAGTAGAACTGCGGGCGATAGTTGGCGAAGAACGGCGTGTGACGGCCGCCTTCGTCCTTCGACAGCACGTAAACCTCGGCCTCGAAATCGGTATGCGGGGTAACCGAACCCGGCTTCGCGAGAACCTGACCGCGCTCGACGTCTTCACGGCCGATGCCGCGGATCAGCGCGCCGATGTTGTCGCCCGCTTCGCCGCGATCCAGCAGCTTGCGGAACATCTCGACGCCGGTGACCGTGGTCTTCTGCGTGTCGCGGATGCCGATGATCTCGACTTCGTCACCAACATTGACCACGCCCGACTCGACGCGGCCGGTCACGACGGTGCCGCGGCCCGAGATCGAGAACACGTCTTCGATCGGCATCAGGAACGGCTTGTCGACCGGACGTTCCGGCTGCGGAATGTGCTCGTCGACCGCCTTCATGAGTTCCATGATCGAGTTGGCGCCGATCTCGTCGTCGCGGCCCTCGAGGGCAGCCAGGGCCGAACCCTTGACGATGGGAATGTTGTCGCCGTCGAAGTCGTACGAGCTGAGCAGCTCGCGCACTTCGAGCTCGACCAGTTCGAGGATTTCCTCGTCGTCGACCTGGTCGACCTTGTTCATATAGACGACCAGCGCCGGCACGCCGACCTGACGGGCGAGAAGGATGTGCTCGCGGGTCTGCGGCATCGGGCCGTCGGCGGCGTTCACGACCAGGATCGCGCCGTCCATCTGGGCGGCACCGGTGATCATGTTCTTCACGTAGTCGGCGTGACCCGGGCAGTCGACGTGCGCATAGTGACGCGCATCGGTTTCGTACTCGACGTGTGCGGTCGAGATGGTGATGCCGCGCTCACGCTCTTCGGGCGCCTTGTCGATGTTCGCGAAGTCGACCGGCGCGCCGAGCACCTTGGTGATTGCCGCCGTCAGCGTGGTCTTGCCGTGGTCGACGTGACCGATGGTGCCGATGTTGCAGTGCGGCTTGTTCCGCTGGAATTTTTCCTTAGCCATTGTGACTCTCTAACCTCTGTCTGAAATTGAATTTCACCAAGCCTGCGGGCGGCACCCGGTGAATCAGGCGCCGCCCCTAGACGCTCGCCCTTTCTTAGGCAAGCTTCTCCTTGACCTCGGCCGCGACGTTTGCCGGGACCTCGTCGTAGTGGCTGAACTGCATCGTGTACTGGGCGCGGCCCTGGGTGAACGAGCGCAGCTCGTTGACGTACCCGAACATGTTCGCGAGCGGCACGAAGGCCTCGACCGCCTGCGCGTTGCCGCGGGTGTCGGTGCCCTGGATCTGGCCGCGGCGGCTGTTGAGGTCGCCGATGACGTCGCCGAGGTAATCCTCTGGGGTAACGACCTCGACCTTCATGATCGGCTCGAGCAGCTTGATCCCCGACTTCTGCGCGACTTCGCGCATCGCGCCGCGACCGGCGATCTCGAACGCGATCGCGCTCGAGTCGACGTCGTGGTACGCACCGTCATAGAGTTCGACGGTGAAGTCGATGATCGGGAAGCCCACCAGGTAACCGCTCTCGGCCTGCTCGCGCAGCCCCTTCTCGATCGCCGGGATGTACTCCTTCGGGATGTTGCCGCCCTTGATGTTGTCCTCGAAGACGAAGCCCTGACCGCGCTCGCCCGGCGTGACCTTGATCTTCACGCGGCCGAACTGGCCCGAACCACCCGACTGCTTCTTGTGGGTGTAGTCCACGTCCACCGGCTTCGCGAGGTACTCACGGTACGCCACCTGCGGCGCGCCGACATTGGCCTCGACCTTGAACTCGCGCTTCATGCGATCGACGAGAATGTCGAGGTGAAGCTCGCCCATGCCCTTGATGATCGTCTGGCCGCTCTCGTGGTCGGTCGACACGCGGAAGGACGGGTCCTCCTGCGCAAGACGATTGAGCGCGATGCCCATCTTTTCCTGGTCGGCCTTGGTCTTGGGTTCCACCGACAGCTCGATGACCGGCTCGGGGAATTCCATCCGCTCGAGGATGATCGGCTTGGCCGGATCGCACAGGGTATCACCGGTGGTGGTGTCCTTCATCCCCGCCAGCGCGACGATGTCGCCCGCGAATGCCTCTTCGATGTCCTCGCGGTTGTTCGAGTGCATCAGCAGCATGCGGCCGATCTTTTCCTTCTTGTCCTTCACCGAGTTCAGGACCTGCCCCTTCGAGAGCTTGCCCGAATAGATGCGGGTGAAGGTGAGGCTGCCGACGAACGGATCGTTCATGATCTTGAACGCCAGCGCCGAGAACGGCGCGTCGTCGGACGACGGGCGCGTTTCCTCGGTGTCGGTATCGGGCAGCACGCCCTTGATCGCCGGCACGTCGAGCGGGCTCGGCATGTAGTCGACGACCGCGTCGAGCAGGGGCTGGACGCCCTTGTTCTTGAACGCCGAACCGCAGGTGACCGGCACGAAGTCGCGCGCCATGGTGCCCTTGCGGATAAGCCGCTTGATCGTCGCCACATCGGGCATCTCGCCTTCGAGGTAGGCTTCCATGACATCGTCGTCCTGCTCGACGACGGTCTCGATCAGCTTCTCGCGGTATTCGGCGGCCTTGTCGGCCATGTCCTCGGGAATGTCGACGTATTCGAACTCGGCGCCGAGGCTCTCGTCCTTCCAGACGATGCCGCGGTTGTTGACGAGGTCGACGACGCCCTTGAGGCTGCTTTCCATGCCGATCGGCAGGTACAGCACCAGCGGCACCGCGCCGAGACGGTCGATGATCGACTGGACGCAGTAGTAGAAGTCCGCGCCGGTGCGGTCGAGCTTGTTGATGAAGCACATCCGCGGAACGCCGTACTTGTCGGCCTGGCGCCAGACGGTCTCGGACTGGGGCTCCACGCCCGCGACGCCGTCGAACACCGCGACCGCGCCGTCGAGGACGCGCAGGGAGCGCTCGACCTCGATGGTGAAGTCGACGTGCCCGGGGGTGTCGATGATGTTGATGCGGTGCTTTTCACCCTTGCCGTCGTCGGCCGACCAGAAGGTCGTGGTCGCCGCCGAGGTGATGGTGATGCCGCGTTCCTGCTCCTGCTCCATCCAGTCCATGGTGGCGGCGCCGTCGTGGACTTCGCCGATCTTGTAGGACTTGCCGGTGTAGTAGAGGATGCGTTCGGTCGTGGTGGTCTTGCCGGCATCGATGTGCGCCATGATGCCGATGTTGCGGTAGCGCTCCAGCGGATATTCGCGGGCCATTTGAAATTCCTCGGGTAGTCAGGGGGCGGCCCCGCCAGCGGAGCGCGCCCCCCATATGGGTATTACCAGCGATAGTGCGAGAAGGCGCGGTTCGCGTCCGCCATGCGGTGCGTGTCCTCGCGCTTCTTGACCGCGTTGCCGCGGTTATTGGCGGCATCCATCAGCTCGCCGGAGAGGCGGGCGGCCATGGTGGTCTCCGCACGGCCGCGGGCGGCGGTGATGAGCCAGCGGATGGCGAGCGCCTGGGCACGCTCGGGGCGGACCTCGACCGGGACCTGGTAGGTCGCACCACCGACGCGGCGCGAACGCACCTCGATCTGCGGCTTGATGTTCTCGAGCGCGGTGTGGAACACCTCGATCGGGTTGGCCTTCGCACGGCTCTCGACGGTGTCGAGCGCGCCGTAGACGATGCTCTCGGCGACGGACTTCTTACCGTCGAGCATCAGGTTGTTCATGAACTTGGACAGCACCTGATCTCCGAATTTCGGATCAGGCAGGATTTCCCGCTTCTCGGGACGACGACGACGAGACATTCTCGTTATTCCTTATGCTGGGCCGCCACTGCGACGATGCGCGCGCG
Organism: Tsuneonella sediminis; assembly: GCF_051912845.1. Lineage (NCBI taxonomy): Bacteria > Pseudomonadati > Pseudomonadota > Alphaproteobacteria > Sphingomonadales > Erythrobacteraceae > Tsuneonella > Tsuneonella sediminis. The sequence goes on from NZ_JBNCBU010000001.1 coordinate 1,104,206, forward strand.
GCCGGAAACCTCGAAAAAGCGAAAGCGCTTACTTCGGGCGCTTGGCGCCGTACTTCGAGCGGCTCTGCTTGCGGTCCTTGACGCCCTGGGTGTCGAGCACGCCGCGCAGCACGTGGTAGCGCACGCCGGGAAGGTCGCGCACGCGCCCGCCGCGGATGAGGACCACCGAGTGCTCCTGCAGGTTGTGCCCTTCGCCCGGGATGTACGAGATGACCTCGCGCTGGTTGGTCAGGCGGACCTTGGCAACCTTGCGCAGCGCCGAGTTCGGCTTCTTCGGAGTCGTCGTGTAGACGCGGGTGCAGACGCCGCGCTTCTGCGGGTTCTGCTCCATCGCAGGGACCTTGGACTTGGCCTTCTGCGGAACGCGGCCCTTGCGGACCAGCTGGTTGATCGTCGGCATTAAGACTTTCTCTCTTCACCTGTTTGACCGTGCGCGCGCGGTGCGCGCCCGGGGCGCCCCTTCCGGGCGGAAAACCGGTGCCCACTTTTCCTGAAGGGGCGCGGCTCTACCCAGCGGGGGCTGGCGACACACGGCCACGAGAGGAGAGAAAAAGGGGTCGTGCGCACGGTGCGCCCACTCGCAAGCGAGTCGCCGCAACCACAGCACGAGCCTGAAACACTCCACCCATGCCCAGGGACACCGGGTTACTTTGACGGCTGCCCCGAAGCGAATTCCCGAGAGGATCGCCTCAATAGAAAAGAGCCTCGACGCGAACGCGACAGGCCCCCGGGACATGACCGGCAATGTTCAGCTCTATCTGCCCGGGGATGGCCGAAACCGTCCCTGGATGGGCGCACCCCTAGTCGGATTCGCCCTTTCGGTCAAGCGGCGCGGGGCGAACCGGCTCGCGCGCGAGAAGTCCCCGCCGCCGGGCCTGCCGATAAAAAGGAAGGCCCCGCGCAATGCTGGCGCGGAGCCTTCCGTCATTTCAGCGCGCAGCGATCAGCCGGCGGTCTTGATCCGCTGGCGGATGACCCTGGCAAGCGCGTCCGATCCGCTCTTGGCGGTGCAGCCTTCGCCGCCGCTCTTGTTCTTGGCAAGCACGTTCACCGCCACGTCGCAGACGTTGGCCGCGACCGCGACGGGCACCTGCACCACGATCTGGTTGTCGTTGAGGAGGTCGAGGTCATTGAGCGCGTTGATCTCCACGTCGGTCAGGATGTCCTGCAGGATGACGTTGCCCACGGTGACCGGGATCAGCCCGGCCGGGGCGTTGATCTGCGGGGCGGATACCTGCGCGGCGGCAGGCAGGGCGATCGAGGCGGCGGCGAGCGCCGTGGCAAGGGCGAATGTACGCATGGTTGGTCTCCTGTACGTGTCGTCTGCATGGCCGCGAGGCTTCGCGGCCGGTCGATCCACTGGGGGAACCTGCGCACAACCCGCCGGCGCGCGTTAAGGTGCTGAATATCCGTTCATACGAGACGAGATGCGCCGCCGCTGCGGCGACCTGCGGGGCGACCCCGGCCAAGACGCGAAGCGCGCGATGGGACCGGCAGGGGGCGGGGTCAAGGACTGACAGGAACGGCACGGCCAGTCGTTGGTCGACGCCGACAGCTTGACCTCCGAGCAGTGGGCCGAACGCCGCTCCAACAGCGCGAGCCAGAAACAACTCCATCCATGCCCAAGGACACCGGGTTACTTTGACGGCTGCCCCGAAGCGCATTCCCGAAGGATCGCCTCAATAGAAAAGAGCCTCGGCGCGAACGCGACAGGCCCCCGGGACATGACCGGCAATGTTCAGCTCTATCCGCCCGAGGCGCACCGCTGACGGATCACCGGCTGCCCTGGATGGCGGCGCCTTTAGGGGGATTCGGCACGAGCTCTGCGTCCTCCTCGGTGACGTGATCGCTCCTTAGCAGGTTGTCGCCACGCTCGCGGCGACCGGGATCGTCTCCCAGGCGGCGCGCTCGATCGGCAAGTCGATGGAGGCGCTTTACAAGCTGCGGCACCGGCCCGGCGCCGAAGGGTTTGCTTCCGCGTGGGACGCGGCGCTGGAGCGCGGGGTGCAGCGGCTGGAGGACTGCGCGCTCGAACGCGCATTGAAGGGCACCGCGACCCCGATCGTCTCGGGCGGGGAGATCCTCGGCTGGTGGGACAAGCCCGACAACGCGCTGCTGCGCTTCCTCCTCCAATACCGGATGCCGACGCGCTACGGCGTGCAGCAGATCCGCCCCGGCCACCCGGTCTATGAAAGCATCAAGGCCGAGGTTCTCAGGGAAAAGGCCATCCGCAGCGTGGAAGAGGAGGACGCGATCCACGCCTCCATCATCGAGAAGCTGGAGCGCATGGCCGAGCGCCAGCGCATCGCGCGCGAACAGGGCTGGCTCGAAACCGACGCGTCGCCGGGAGCGAACACCTGACGCCTGGGCGGGCGCCCTTCCGGGGCGCGATTAGGCGTTTGGCCCAAGCCGTGCTAGTGGCTCCGCCGCTGACGTCGAATTTTGCGACGGACTTCGGCTTTTGACGACGTGCCGGCCCTCCCTGCCGCCCTGACGGTGCAGGGTCCCGGCGCTGCCCAGACGACGACTTCCTTTCACGAGACGACCCGACGCACGGCCTCGCGGGCACTTCCGCCCCGGGGCACACCCAAGCGTTTCTTCGAAAGGAAACACCATGAGCAAGACCGGAACCGTCAAGTTCTTCAACCTCGACAAGGGCTATGGCTTCATCCAGCCCGACGACGGCACTCCCGACAGCTTCGTTCACATCACCGCCGTCCAGGCCGCGGGGATGAACACGCTGAACAAGGAGCAGCGCCTGAACTACGAGGTCGAGACCGGCCGCAACGGCAAGGCCAGCGCGGTAAACCTGTCGGCCGCCGACTGAGCGGAAGGCCCGCTTACGCTTCTCCCGCGCGCGCCTCAGGCCGCGCGCGGGAGCGGCACCCCCCCGCGCAATCACCCGATCGCCACGAAAGACCGTCGATGAGCCAGACCTTCGAATTCTACGATGCCCGCGCCAACCAGGCCGCGGCCGAAGCCGACGCCGCGACGCTCGACAACGTGCGCGAGCGCAACCTGCGCGCCGAGAAGACCTGGCGCGCGCTTGCCGACCAGGCGCGCAAGGTTACGGTCGACCGGCAGAAGACCGAGGCCGAGAAGGCCGCCCGCCGCGCCGAGGAGGCCGAGGCGGCCGCAGCGGCGAACTGACGCGGCGGTTTCCCCGGCGCTCACCGCCGTGCTAGTCCCGCCGCTCGCCCCCGGGTCGCGGCCGGAGACACTTTCGATGAGCGAGCGCGCCGCCCCCTCGTCCCGCCCCGACGAGCGGCAGATCCACACCCGGCTCGAGGACGGGACCCGTGTGTGCATCCGCACCATCGGCCCCGACGACGAGGCCCGCATGCGCGAGGGCATCGCGCGGATGAGCGAACGCTCGCGCTACCTGCGCTTCTTCACCGGCCTCAGCGTTCCCCCGCCCCAGGTGATCGACCGGCTGCTCGATGCCGACGGCGACCAGCACATCGCGTGGGGCGCTATCGCCAGCGACCTGCCGGGCGAGCCGGCGATCGGCGCGGTCCACGCAGTGGCGGAGGATAGCGAGCCGGGCCGCGCCGAGTTCTCGGTCGCGGTGATCGACGACTTCCACGACCGCGGCCTCGGCCGGCTGCTCACCGCGACGATCCTGCTCGACGCGGCGGATGCGGGCTATGACGAGTTCCAGGCGTGGACGCTGGCAGAGAACACCCGCGCGATCGGCTTCATCCGCGCGCTCGGCGCGACGCTGGTGGGCCGCGACGGAGCGACCCTCGAATATCGGTTGCCGGTCCCCGGCGCGATCGAGGCCCTGCGCGCAGAATGCGACCCGCCGGGTCTAGCCGACGTGTTTCGCGCGTTCAGGGCGCCGTGAGAAAGGCGACCAGCGCCTTGACCTTCTTCTGACGCCACTGCGGCAGCGGCGCGACCAGCCAGTAGGCACGGCGCCCTTCGTCCGGCCCTTCGAGAATCTCGAGCCGGCCGGCCTCGATCGCCTCTTCCACCAGCAGCAGCGGCATGACTGCCCTGCCGAGGCCCGCGACCGCGCTCGAGAGCGCCTGCCCGGGATTGGCGACCTGGACCATCGCCTCGGCGCCGTCGGGCAGCGGCGCGCCAGGCCACTGGATCCACTGGTCGGCCGCGCCCGGAGCGGCGACCACGACCCGGCGCGCGGGCGCGAGCTCGACTCCTTCGAGGTCGCCCGGACCGTCGACCAGCCGGATCGCGACGTCGAGGTTGGTCTCGGTGAAGTCGGCGTTCTCGTCGGCGATCAGGTTGAACCGCACGCCCGGATTGCCCTCGACGAACTTTGCCAGGCGGTGGCTGAGCCACTGGGCATAGAATTCGCGCGGGGCGGCTATCGTGTAGCGGTCGCTCGCCTGCCCGGCCTGCATCGCCTGGACCGATTCCTCGAACTTGAGGAAGCCCTCGCGCAGCGCGTCGAGTCCGGCGAGCGCCTCGTCGGTCAGCTCGAGCCCCTTGCTCGTGCGCCGGAACAGCACGGTGCCGAGGTGATCCTCGAGCGCGCGGATCTGCTGGCCGACCGCCGCGGGGGTCACCGCCAGCTCGTCCGCCGCGCGCGTGAAGCTGAGGTGCCGCGCCGCGGCATCGAACACGCGCAGGGCGTTGAGGGGCAGGTGCGTGCGCTTCATCGCGCGCTCACGTAGCGAAGCGGTGGCGCATTAGGAAGTCCCTGCGCTCACGTAGCGAAGCGGTAGCGCGTCAGGAAACCGCGCGCTGACTCAGCCATGAAGGGCTTGGCGGCAAAGGCCCGCGCGATTACCGCGCGGAGGCAGCCGGCCGCCTTTGGCCGCAGCCGGGACAGCCCTAATGGACGCACAGCTCGCCGCGATCCTCACCCTCACGGTGGTGATCAACCTCATCGGAACGCTTGCCTACGCAGCGCGGATCGCCGGCGTGCGCACGCGGCGGATCGCGATGAGCTTCGCGCTGTTCAACGCGCTGGTGCTGGTCTCGCGGCTCTCGAACGGCTTCCTCGGCCCGCTCATCGCCAATCGCGTCGAGCAGGCGCTCGCGAGCGGGAGCGGCGAGAGGCTGCTCGGCGATTTCCGCCTGTTCATCGGCGCGGCCACGGTGGGGGTGATCGTCGGCATCGCGCTGGTGCCGAGCACGCAGCGGCTGTTCGCACGGGTCATCGGCGGGATGCAGGCGAGAAAATCGCTTGCCGAGCTGGCGCTGCGCAGCGTGACCCCGGCGGGACTGCGTACGCTGCGCGACTCGGTCACCATCCCGTCGGTTGCGTCGCTGCGCTCATACACCCGCCCTGCCGAGGTGAGCTGGGGCATCCTTGGCGCCAACTGCCTCGCGCAGGCGATCCTGGTGGTCGGCGTGCTCGCCTCGATCTACGCCGGGTATCTCGTTCCCGAGTACCGGGTGACCGCCTCGCAGCTCTCGGCGCTGATCAACGGCTTCGCCACGATCCTGCTGTTCCTCGTCATCGACCCGCAGCTGTCGGTCCTGACCGACGACGTGGTCGACGGCCAGGTCAGCGAACCGGCGTTCCGCCGCGCGATCCTGTGGATTTCAGGCAGCCGACTTGCCGGCACGCTGCTGGCACAGGCGCTGTTCGTCCCCGCCGCCGTCGCGATCGCATGGGCGGCTGACATGATCTAAGCCGCTGTCGAAAAGGACGCCGGAATACCTGCGCGCTCCTGAAACTCGCCCAAGGCCCTACGCCTCGGCCGGTGCTGCCAGCGGGAAGAACGGGATGCGCACCTCGAGCGGTTCGCCGCCGGATTTTGCGCCGGACAGGCGGTGGAAGGTGTAGAACCCTTCCATCGTGCCGTGCGGGGTCGCCAGCGGGCAACCCGAAACGTAGTCGTGACTCTGGCCCGGTTCTAGCACCGGCTTTTCGCCCACCACGCCCTCGCCGTCGACCACGCTGACCATGCCCCGGCCATCGGTGATCCGCCAGTGCCGGCTGACCAGTTGCACCCGCTCGTGGCTGCCGTTCTCGATCCGGATATGATAGACCCAGAACCACTTGCCGTCCTGCGGACGCGATTGTTCGGGCAGGAAATTCACCGCGACCCGCACGGTGATGCCCTCGGTAATCGCGGCGTGCTGGAAAAGCTGTTTCATCGCTTTGAAAGGTAGCAAGTGCGCGCGGCTGCGCAAGGGTCAGGCAATGGTTCGTACCCCGTCGGCCAGCAGGTCGACCGGGATCGACAGCGACCACTCGATCCCGTCCGGCTCGAATGCGTAGCGCACCTCTCCGTCCAGCGCGCGGCGGGGAATGTCCTCGATCAGCTGGCTGCCGAAACCCCTGCGCACGGGGCTTGCCACTCGCGGGCCACCGCTTTCGCGCCATGTCATCGAGAACCGGTCGTCCCCGCAGTCCCAGTCGATCTCGACCCGGCCCTCGATAGTGGAAAGCGAGCCGTACTTCAGCGAATTGGTCGCCAGTTCATGCAGCGCCATGCCGATGATCTCCGCCGCGCGGGGCACGAGCGCGCAGTCGGGCCCGCTTATCGCGATCTGGCGGATCGTCCCGTCCATGAACTTGAGCTGGAGCCGGACAAGTTCCTCCACCGGCACCTCGCGCCAGTCGCGGCGCACGAGGATGTCCTGGTTGACCGCCAGGCTGCCGACCCGTTCCTCGAACCGCTTCACCAGCGCCTCGTCGCCCTCGATGCTGCTGCGCGCGAGCGCCTGCACCTTGGCGAGCATGTTCTTCGACCGGTGGTTCACCTCGCGCAGCAGCATGGCGATCTGCTCGGACTGTTCGCGCTGTTCGGTGATGTCGGTATTGGTCCCGAACCAGCAGACGATGTTGCCGTCGTCGTCGCGGATCGGCTTCGCGCGGCTGAGGAACCAGCGCCATTCGCCCCTGGCGCTGCGCAGCGGAAACAGGTCTTCCCACTGCTCGCCCTCGGCAAGCGCGGCGCGGAACTTCTGCTCGACCCGCTCGACGTGATCGGGATGGTGGACCGCTTTCCAGCCCCACCCTTCCATCGCGGCGAAATCGCTGCCGGTGTAATCGTACCACCGCTGGTTGTACCAGAAGATGTCCCCGTCGGCGCGGGCGATCCAGGCCAGCTGGGCGATGTTTTCCGCCAGCATGCGAAAGCGTTCCTCGCTCTCGCGCAGCTGCGCCTCCATCGCCACGTGGACGCTGGCATCGCGGGCGATCTTGCTGCCGCCGATGATCTTTCCAGTCTCATCGCGCACCGGGGAAATCGTCACCGCGACGTGGATCTCGTGGCCGGCCTTGTGCACCCGGCGCGTGATGAACAGCCCGATGCTCTCGCCCGCGCGGATCCGCGCCAGGATGAGATCTTCCTCGTTCTGCAGGTCGTCCGGGAGCAGGCGGCGGATCGAGTTGCCGACCATCTCCTCGCTCGTCCAGCCGAACAGCTTTTCCGCGGCCGGGTTCCAGCTGAGGATCCTTCCGTCGAGGTCCTTGGCGACGATCGCGTCGCCCGAAGACTGGATCAGCGCGGTGTAATGGTCCTGGGGATTCATCGGTGCCTTTCCGAAGCGTGGTCAGGCAGCAGGCGCACCGGAAGCCGCGCATCGAGCCGTGCGCGATCCCGTCCCGGATGAAGTCTAGAGCCCACGCGTAAACCCCCGTTGGGGTTACAATTCGTTAGTAGCGGAGAAGGTTCCGCCGAAACCTCCGCATTCGTTTCAGAGGCCCGCCGCCGCGAGCGCGCGGTCCAGGTCCTCCTCGAGGTCGCGCGTATCCTCGAGGCCGACATTGATGCGCAGCAGGCCTTCGGTCACCCCCATTTCCTCGCGCGCCTCGGCCCCCATGGCGGCATGAGTCGTGCTGGCCGGATGGCACATCAGGCTGCGCGCGTCGCCGATGTTGTTCGAAATGTCGATCAGCGCCAGCGCATCGAGGACCGCGAAGGCCTGCGCGCGGCCCCCCGGCACCTCGAAGGCAAAGATGGGTCCCGTCCCGCCGGGCATCTGGCGGATCGCCAGGTCGTGACGCGGATGACTGGGCAGGCCGGGGTGCAGCATCCGGCCGCCGCGCGCGGCAAGCCGCTGCTCGACGAATTCGCCGAGCGCGACCGCGGCGCGGCTTTGCGCCCTTGCCCTGAGGTCGAGCGTCTCGAGGCCCTTGAGCACGACCCAGGCGTTGAACGGCGACAGGTTCGGGCCGGTGTTGCGCTGAAACGGCAGCAGCACCTCGTCGATGAACTGATGCGAACCGCAGACCGCGCCGGCGAGCACGCGGCCCTGTCCGTCCATCAATTTGGTCGCGCTGTAGGCGATCACGTCGGCGCCGAATTCGAGCGGGCGCTGGAGCGCGCTGGTGGCGAAGGCGTTGTCGACCACCGTGGTGATGCCGTGCGCTCGTGCGAGATCGCAGACGTAGCGGAGGTCCACCACGTCGAGCGTCGGGTTGGCCGGGGTCTCGAAAAAGAAGACCTTCGTGTTGGGCCGGATCGCGGCGTCCCATTCGCCGTCGACCGCGCTGTCGATCACCGTGGTCTCGATCCCGAAACGGGGCAGCAGGTGATCGACGAGCCAGCGACACGAGCCGAACGCCGCGCGGGCGGCGACGACGTGGTCACCGGCCGACAGCTGGCACAGCAGCGCGGCGGTCATCGCCGCCATCCCGCTCGCCTGCGCGCGGCACGCCTCGGCGCCCTCCATCAGCGCGATCCGTTCCTCCAGCATGGCCACGGTCGGGTTCTGCAGGCGCGAATAGGTCATGCCCTCGGCCTCGCCGGCGAACCGGTCGGCGACGGTCTGCGCGTCGTCGTAGGTGTAGCCCGAGGTGAGAAACAGCGCCTCGCTCGTCTCGCCGTGCTCGCTGCGCCAGATGCCCCCGCGCACGGCACGGGTCGCGGGGCGCCAGTTCGCGGTCACGGCGCGGTCGATGCCGGTGGTCTTCTTCATCGCCTGCGCGTCTAGGGGCGGGGCGCGCGCGGTGGCAAACAAAAAGGATTGCGCAGCAAGAAAGCCGCCTGCCGACCCTGCGATCCTGCCCCAACGAAAAGCGGGGCCGCATGGGCCCCGCTTCGCGTGAAACTGGTTCAGCCGACTTACGGGCTGACCGGATCGTCGTCGTCGTCGAAAATGAGTATTGCCGCGACCGCCGCTGCAATAGCGAGGAAGACGAGCAGAAGCGTGCCGCCCAGTTCGTTCTCCTCCATCGCGGGAGCCGACGCGCGTTCGGCCGGTGCTGCCTGCGCAACGACAGGCGCAGCCAGAAGCGAAACCGCTGCCAGCGCGGATGCTATTTTCGGATATCTCATTTCATCTCCCTCGAGCTCGGACACATACGGTGTGACCCGCCCTCCCCTTGATTCGATTGACTAAAGGCAAGAGCGAGCGGCCGCAAGCCGCACGCCGCGCAACGCGACGAAGCGTTGGTCTGCTGCGGTTGGAATGGGGCCGGCGAAGGCTAGCCTCGCACGGATCGCGCCGCTAAGGCCCCGGTTGCATGAGCGCCGCGCCGCACCATCCCCGCGACCCCGTCCGCTGGTGCGCCGCCATCGCTCTCGGCTTCCTCGCGCTCGCACTGGTCCGCCTGGGTATTCCGTCGCGTCCCTACTTCGACGAGATCCATTACCTGCCCGCGGCCCGCGCGCTGCTGGCACAGAGCGACTGGCTCAACCGCGAGCACCCGATGTTCGGCAAGGAGATGCTGGCGGCGGGGATCGCGCTGTTCGGCGACCGGCCGTGGGCCTGGCGGATCATGAGCGCGCTCGCGGGCACGCTGGCGCTGTGGGCGTCGATGCGCGCGCTGTGGTTCGCCTCGCTCCGGCGCTACGCTACGCTTGCCTACGGCCTCTTGCTTGCAAGCGGGTTCATCCTGTTCGTCCATGCGCGGATCGCGATGCTCGACGTATTTATGGTCGCCGCGCTCGCGGTCGCGTTCTGGCAATGCGCCGCCGCGGTGCGCGAGCCCGAGCACGGGCGCCGCAGCCTCGCGCTCGCGGGCGTCGCACTGGGGCTCGCCGTGGGGGCGAAGTGGAACGCGGTGCCCGTCGCGCCGCTGCCGGGCCTCGCCTTCCTCGCGGTTCGCCTCCATGCGACCGGGTGGAAGGGCCTCGTGGGGCATCGCGGCGCGCCGGTGCCGGGAGTGCGCTTGCCCGAGGCGGCGGTCTGGCTCGGCATCGTGCCGCTAGCGGTCTACGCGGCGACTTATGCGCCGGCTTGGCTGATCGCGGCGGACAGCCTCCCGCCGGGCGGCTTCATCGGCCTGCACGAAATGATGCTGCGAATGCAGGAAAGCGTGACCAAGCCCCACCCCTACCAGAGCGTGTGGACCGACTGGGTGATCGACCGGCGGGCGATCTGGTACTTCTACGAGCCGAGTGACGGCGCGCAGCGCGGGGTGCTGCTGATCGGCAACCCGCTGACGATGCTCGCCGGGCTGCCCGCGCTCGGCTGGGCGGCATGGGCCGGCATCAGGCACCGCCGATGGGACGCGCTGGCGACCGCCCTCGTCTTCGCGGCAAGCCTGGGCATCTGGCTCGTCGCGGCCAAGCCGATCCAGTTCTATTACCATTACTTCGTGCCGAGCATGGCGCTGCTCGCCGCGCTCGCGCTCGCGCTCGACGCGCTGCGAGAGCGCGGCCGGACCTGGCTGTCGGGGACGATGCTGGCCGGAAGCCTCGCGGTGTTCGCGTGGTTCTTCCCAATCCTCAGCGCGGCCGCGCTGCCGGACGAGCGCGGGTTCGAGAAGTGGATGTGGCTCGACGGCTGGCGCTAGCGGTCAGAACCGGCCCCAGACGAACCGGCTCGACAGGGCGTAGTTCCACACCGACCCGATGACGATCCCGGCAAGCGCGGCGAGGACCCAGAAGACGCCGCGCGCTTCGAGCAGCGTTGCGGTGGCGACGTTGGCGAGCGCGCCGACCGAACAGGTCGCGCAGAAACCGGCCCAGCCTCGCAGCACCCGTAATCCCCTGAGCCGCGCATCGCGATAGGTGAGCCGGTTGTTGAGCCAGAAGTTGAACGTCATCGCCGCGAGGGTCGCGAACCCCGTCGCCAGCGCGAAGCCTTCGCCCGCCAAGCGGTAGAGGACGGTGAGCACCGCCATGTGCACCGCCACCCCCAGCGCACCGACGGTTCCGAACAGCGCGTAACGGCTCGGCACGACGCGGCCGAAACTGCGGTCGTAGAGCCCGACGAGGAATTCGAACGCGACCGCACTGTCGAGCTTGCTCTCGCCCGCGCGGCGCTCGGCGAAGGCAAGCGGGAATTCCCTTACCCTTAGCGACGGTTCGGCGGTCGCCAGCAGGTCGAGCAGGATCTTGAAACCGATGCCGGACAGTTTCGGGGCCGCCACGCGCAAGGTCTCCGCCCGCAGGAGGAAATACCCGCTCATCGGATCGGTCAGTTCCACCCCCGTGATCCGCCGCGCGAGGCGATTGGCCAGCCGGCTGCCCTTCTCGCGCGTTTCGCTGGGCAGACCTGCCGCGCTGCCGCCCGCGACGAACCGGCTCGCAACCGCAACATCCGCATCGCCCGCCTCGACAGCCGCCAGCATCGCCGGAAGCAACGCCGGATCGTGCTGGTGATCGGCGTCCATCACCGCGACGAACGGTGCGGCGGTCGCGCACATGCCCTCGATCGCGGCGCTCGCCAGCCCCCGGCGGCCGAACCGCTGGAGCACGCGGACGCGGGCATCGGTGCGGGCGAGGTCGCGCGCGGCATCGGCGGTGCCGTCGGGACTGTCATCGTCGACGACGATCACCTCCCATCCCTCCGGCCCGAGCGCATCCTCGATCCGCCCGATCAGCGGGGCGAGATTGTCGCGCTCGTTGCGCGTGGGCAGGACGATGCCGAGCGTCAGGCTCACAGGCGGGCGAGCACCGCGTCGCCGATGGCGGAAGTGCCTGCGTCGCCGCCGAGGTCGGCCCCGCGCACGCCGTCTGCAAGCACGCGCGCGACGGCCGCCTCGATCCGCGCGGCGGCGTCCTCGCGGCCGAACGAATGGCGCAGCATCATCGCGGCCGACAGGATCGTCGCCATCGGGTTGGCGATCCCTCGCGCGGCGATATCGGGCGCGCTGCCGTGGATCGGTTCGTAGAGGCCGAAGGTGCCGTGCGGGGTCTGCCGCTCGCCGAGAGAGGCGCTGGCGAGCAGTCCGATCGAACCGACGCACATGCTCGCCTGGTCGGAGAGGATATCGCCGAAGAGGTTGCCGGTCACCACGACGTCGAACCGGCCCGGGTCGCGCACCAGCTGCATCGCGGCATTATCGACGTACATGTGTTCGAGCGCGACGTCGGGATATTCTGCCGCCACCTCGCAGATCACGTCGCGCCACAACTGGCTGGTTTCGAGCACGTTGGCCTTATCGACGCTGCATAGTCTGCGGCGCCGACCCCGCGCGGCGCGGAAGGCGACGTGGGCGATGCGCCGCACCTCGTCTTCGGCATAGCTCATCATGTCCCATCCGCGGCGGCGGCCGTCGGGCAGCGTATCGAGGGCCTTGTCGCCGAAATAGACGTCGCCGTTGAGTTCGCGCACGATCAGCAGGTCGATCCTTGCCGCGATCTCGGGCTTGAGCGCGCTCATCGCCTCGAGGCCGGGAAAGGTGGTGGCCGGGCGCAGGTTGGCGAACAGACCGAGCCCCGCACGCAGACCGAGTATCGCCTGCTCGGGCCGCAGCGCGCGGTCGAGCCCGTCGCAACCGGGATCTCCCACCGCGCCGAACAGCACCGCATCGGCAGCGCGGGCCATTTCGAGCGTTTCGGGCGGCAACGGGTGGCCGTGGCGCTTGTAGGCGACGCCGCCGACGTCGCCCTCGAACAGGGTCAGTCCCGGCAGATCGAGCGCCTCGAGCACGCGCAGCGCCTCGGAGATGACTTCGGGACCGATCCCGTCACCGGGCAAGACCGCGACCTTCATGCCCTCAACTTCTCCAGACGCTCGCCCAGCATGACGCGCTGCGACATAGCATCGCCCTTCCGGTCGGCAAGCAGGTAGCGCTCGAGCGGGACGGCGGTACGGGCAAACATTTGCAGGAGCGCGTCAAGGTCAGCTTCGGCGGGCGGAGGACCGCCGCCGTAGCCGAGTTCGCGCAGCACCAGCGCCTCGTAGCCGACCAGCGCGCGCAGCCAGCCACGGGCCGAGGGCGCGTGGCAGATCGCATCGAGGGTGGCGCCGAGCGCCGAGTAGAGCGCCGGATAGGGATTGCGCTCGGGCAGGGCGAATGCGGTCAGCGTGGTCACCCAGCCGATCGCCCCCGCCGCGAGCGGTTCGCCGAGCCACGGCCCGCGACTTTCGACGAGTTCGAGGCGGAGGAACGGCAGCTGGCTGTCGCTCTTCGCGCTGACTTCGGCGGCGACACGGTTGCCAGGGATCACCACCGGGCGCAGCTGCCGCCCGCGTCCGCCGGCGACGTAGCCCGCGACGAGCCCGTAAGTCTCCGACAGCACCCGCGCGATCACCGCCGTTTCGCCGTGGTGGCGGGCAGCGACGAGGATGCCGGGGAAGGACAGGTGCATCAATCGGCCGCCGGCAACGCGCCCGCCACCGCTTCGCCGGTCGCGGCGACCAGGGCCTCGACCCCGCGCGCGGTAGGGTGGATGCGGTCGGGCTGGAGCATCGCCGGGTCGGTGAAGACCTCGGCCGTCACGAACGGCACCAGCGTCGCGCCGTATTCCCGCGCGAGATCGGGAAAGATCGCGTCGAATGCCCGCTGCCATTCGGAACCGTAGTTGGGCGGGGCCTGGAGGCCGTAGAGCGCCACCGGGATGCCCCGCGCCTTCAACTCGTCGAGCATCGCGGACAGGTTGGCGCGGGTCTGCTCGGGCGGCAGGCCGCGCAGGAGGTCGTTGCCGCCCAGCTCGAGGATGACGAGGTCGGGCTTCTCGGGCTGGGCATCGAGCGTGAAGGCCAGCCGCTGGCGGCCCGCCGCCGTCGTGTCTCCCGAAACGCCCGCGTTGGCGATCCGCACGTTGCGCCCCTCGGCCCGCAGCGCGGTCTCGAGCCGGGCAGGGTAACTCTGCGTCCCGGGATCGGCGAGGCCATAGCCGGCGAACAGCGAATCGCCGAACGCGAGCACGCGCACCTCGGGCCCGGTGACTTCGGCTCGCGCGGCAGAGGCGGCGGGCGTAGCGGCGGGTTCGGGGACCGGGGCCTCGTCCCTGCAGCCCGCCAGCGCCGCCAGAACCAGGATAATCGACAATCCACCTATCCGCATCGACCAGTTTCCCATTGCAACGTTGCCGCCCCACCCCAGCTATGCCATCGCATGCCCGTGACAAGTCCAGAAGCGGCGATTTCCGCCCGCAACCTCACCCTCACCCTCGGCACTCCGGCCGCGCCGGTGGAGATTCTGAAGGGCATCGACCTCGACATGTTGCCGGGCGAGGTCGTCGCGCTGCTCGGCCCCTCGGGCTCTGGCAAGTCGAGCCTGATGGCGGTCCTGACCGGCCTCGAACGCGCGAGCGGCGGCTCGCTGACGGTCGCAGGTGCCGATTTCTCGGGCATGGACGAGGACGGCCTCGCCCGCGCCCGCCGGGGCCGTATCGGGATCGTGCTCCAGGCGTTTCACTTGCTGCCGACGATGACCGCGATCGAGAACGTCGCAACCCCGATGGAGCTTGCCGGTATGCCCGAAGCGCGGGCCCGCGCCTCGGACGAACTCGATGCGGTCGGCCTCGGGCATCGGAAGGACCATTACCCGGCCCAGCTTTCGGGCGGCGAGCAGCAGCGCGTCGCGATCGCGCGCGCCACCGCGCCGCGCCCGCCGCTGATCTTCGCCGACGAACCGACCGGGAACCTCGACGCGGCCACCGGCCATGCGATCATCGACCTGCTGTTCGCGCAGGCCGCCGACACCGGCGCGACGCTGCTGGTGATCACCCACGACAGCGAACTCGCCGAACGCTGCGGCCGGGTCATCACCATCGGCGATGGCCGGATCGCCAGCGACGTGACGCGGTGAGCGCGCCCCGATGACATGGGGCACGGCCTGGCGCATCGCGCGGCGCGACCTGTCGGCGCGGTTCCGCGGCCTCAGGCTGCTGCTGGTCTGCCTGTTTCTCGGCACCGGGGCGCTTGCCGCGATCGGGACGCTGACCGGTACCATCGAACAGCAACTCGACGAGCGGGGCCGCGAATTCCTCGGCGGCGACCTGCAGGTGGCCGTCTGGCAGCGCGCGCTGGCGCCCGATGAAATCCAGGCTCTGCGCGATCTGGGCACGGTATCGCAGGGCACGCGGATGCAGGCGATGGCTTCCACCGGGTCCGCAGCCGCCCCGGTCGAATTGAAGGCCGTCGACGGCAACTGGCCGCTCTACGGCACGGCCACGCTTGCCGCCGGGGCGGCGGTGGGCGCCCCGCCGGCGGGGCAGGCCTGGCTGGCGCAGGGCGCGGCGGACCGGCTGGGAGTCGGCGTAGGCGAAAGCTTCTCGATCGGCACCGCGAGCCTGAAGGTCGGCGGCATTCTCGACCAAGAGCCCGACCGGCTCGGCGAGGGGTTCCAGCTTGGCCCCACGGTGATCGTGCGCGACAGCGTCCCGGCCGCCGCCGGACTGACAGCGCCCGGCGCGATGTACCGGACCAAGGCCAACGTCGCCTTCGCGGCCGATCGCGACGCGCAGGCGGCCGAGGATGCGCTGAAGGCCCGATTTCCCAACGCCGGGTTCGAGATCCGCACCCGGGACCGCGGGGCGCCGGGCGCGGACCGCTTCGTCGGCCGGATGGGCGAATTCCTTACGCTGGTCGGCCTCGCCGCGCTGGTGATCGCCGGGATCGGCATCGGCGGAGGCGTGGCCTCTTACCTCGACGCGCGGCGGCAGGGGATTGCCACCCTCAAGGTGCTCGGTGCGACGAGCGGCGACATCGCGCGGATCTATGCGCTGGAGATCGGCGCCGCCGCGCTCGTCGGCAGCCTTACGGGGATCGCAACCGGGGTCGCGATCACGCCCCTGCTTGCCCGCGCCCTCGACGGGTTGCTGCCGGTGGGCAGCGGGGTGGCGTTCGCCCCGGCCGCGCTGCTGACCGCGCTCGCCTATGGCCTGCTCGTCGCGCTCGTGTTCGCCGCGCCCCCGCTGGTGCGCGCGCGGCACTTTCCAGCGATGGCGCTGATGCGCGAGCGGGTGAGCCCGCTGGCGCGCGACCGGGCCGCGCTGGTGCCGGTGCTGCTCGGCCTCGCGGCAATCGTCGCGCTCGCGCTCGGGACCGCCCGGCAGCCGCTGCTGACCGCGGGTTTCCTCGCCGGGGCGGCGGGCGCGCTGGCGCTGCTCGCGGCGCTCGGCTGGGCGATCCGCAGGGGCGCCGCCGCCCTTCCCCGTCCGCGCGACCCCCTGCGGCGCGCGGCACTCGCCAATCTCCACCGCCCGGGTGCGGCAACCGGTACGCTGGTAACCGCGCTCGGCTTCGGGCTCGCCGCGTTCGTCCTGCTGGCGGCGGTGCAGACGAGCATCGACGGCACGGTGGCCAAGCGCGTTCCGGCACAGGCTCCCGACTACTTCGTGCTCGACCTGCCCAAGGCGCAGGAGGGCGAGTTCCGCGCGCTCGTCGACCGCGAGGCGCCGGGCTCCGCCGTGCGCACGGTGCCCGCGCTGCGCGGCGCGATCCTTGCCTACGGCCCGAAGGAGGCGATGACCCGCGTGGCCGACCTCGGCGACGACCTGCCCGAAGGTGCCTGGGCCCTGCGCGGCGAACGCGGGCTGACCTATTCCGCCGCGGTCCCGCCGGGCAACTCGGTAACGGCAGGCGAATGGTGGCCCGATGGCTACGACGGCGAGCCACTGGTCTCGATCGACGAGGAACTGGCCGGGGTGCTCGGCCTGACGGTTGGCGATTACCTGACGGTCGGCGTGCTGGGCGTCGAGCGCAGCGCGCGCATCGCCTCGCTGCGCCGGATCGACTGGCAGACGATGGGTTTCAACTACGTGCTCGTATTCAGCCCCAACACGCTCGAGGACGCGCCGCACAACCTCGCCGCGACGATCGAGCTGGACAACGAGGCCCACAAGGGCGTGCTGCTGCAATCGCTGGTTCGGGCGTTTCCTTCCTCGAGCGTGATCGAGACCGGGCCGGTGCTGCGGCAGGCGCGCGATCTTCTGGCGCAAGTCGGCCTCGCCACGCTCGCCGCCGCGTCGGTTGCGGTGCTGGCGGGACTTGCGGTGCTGCTCGGCGCGATCGCCGCGGCACGCGCGCAGCGGATGTATGACACCGTGGTGCTGCGCGTGCTCGGCGCGAGCCGCCGGCAGGTGCTCCTTCTCGCGCTGGCCGAATACGGCGCGCTGGCGCTGGTGCTGGCGGGCGTTGCGCTGGCGATGGGCCTCGGCGCGGCGTGGTACGTCGTTACCCAGATGTTCGAGTTCGACTGGCTGCCGCGCTGGAGCGCCGTTGCGGGCGTGCTCGGCGCGGGGCTGGCGCTGGTCATCGCCTTCGCGCTTATCGGCGCGCTGCCGCTGTTGCGCGCCAAGCCCGCGCAAGCGCTGCGGGCGCTTTAAGGAAAAAGGGCCCGCTTCCAGTGCGGAAGCGGGCCCTCATTGCCATTCCCGACAAACGTCAGGCGAAAGTCTCGGCCTCGCCCATGCCCTTCGGATCGGGTCCGAAGCGGTTCGGTCCCGGTGTGCCCGGCAGCGCCATCAACACCAGGAAGGCGATCGAAACGAGGAACCCGACGTACGGGATCATGCCGCCTATGATCGCGCCGAGGTACCACCAGCCGCTCATGTCGCGGTCGTGGAGACGCCGCACGGTGACCGCGATGCTGGGAATGAGGATCGCGAGGACCCACACCAGGATGAGCAGACCCATCCCCCCGAACAGAGCGGCAAGGCCCGCCGACGGATCACCGGCCGCATCGGCCTCGAGCACGCCCGCGGCGCCGCCCGCTCCGAGAACGACGAATAGCAGCACAGTAAGAACGATCACGTTGAGAAGCGTGAACATCCAGTATTCCATCCGGCGCGACCGTCCCGAGAATTCGGCGTAGCGCTTGAAGGGCAGGATCATCCAATGCATGTCTTTAGTCCCCCTTTGTCTTTCCCTTCGACGAGGGAATCACACAACCGCCTGCCACGCAACAAAAAAGGGCCCCGCAGGCGGGGCCCTTTCGATTACTGGAATAACGCGACAGGTCAGAACCGGAACCGCGCCGCCACGCCGTAGGTGCGCGGCTGGTTGGTGTAGCCCGAGATCGACCCGGCCTGCGCGACCGAATCGAAGATGCCGGTGATGTTCCGGTCGTCGAGCAGGTTGCGGCCCCACACCGTCAGTTCGAGGCCCATCCGCATCGCGTAGGTGATCGATGCGTTGAGGTCGTTGACCTCGTTGCGGAACGGGCGCGCCGCGGCACGCGCCGGGGCGTAGTTGCGCGAACCGTCGGGATTGGTGCCGACGAATCCGATCAGGCCGGGCTCGACCTGAATCGGCGCCTGGTAGCTGAAATCGCCCCGGATGATCAGGTTGTCATCGCCGATCGGCTGGTCCCACTGCGCGCCGAACACCGCCGACAGCTTGGGGATGTTGACGATCGTGGTTCCCGACAGGTCGCCGAGCGGCGAGTTGGGGAAGCTGTCGAACTTCGGATCGAGATAGGTCATCGCCAGCGACAGCGTCAGCTCGTCCCGGGGACGGACCATGCCGTCGAACTCGATCCCGTCGGTCGTCTGCTTGTCGGCATTGGCGAACACGAAGCCGGTACCCGTGAACGTGTTGGTCTGGAAGTTCGAGATCGACTGGCGGAAGAACGTGAGGTTGGCCGACGCCAGACCCCAGTTGCCCTTGATGCCGAGTTCGTAGACCGTCGCTTCCTCCGGCTCCGCGAAGCGCGAACCCGAGCCGAGGTTGGTCACGGCGAGGTTGGCAGCCCGCAGCGCCGTCACGTCGGCGGGCGTCGGACGGCTGTCGCGCGAGAGGTTGAAGCTCGCGCCCTTGTAGCCCGTGGCATAGGAGATGTAGGTGTTGAGCGTCGGGCTGATCTCGTACGCGAGGCGCGCCGTATAGCTGACGTCGTTGTCGCGCGTGCTGCAGCTTTCGACGGCGTTCGGGCAGTTCTGGAACGGCGGCAGGAACTGAAGCGCGCGCAGGCCGAGGATCGGGTTGGCCGCGGCAGCCGCACCCGGCACCACAATGTTGTTGTAGGCCGCCTGCGCCGCCGGGCCGAATGCGCCGGAAGCGACCGCCTGGATCTGCGCCGGGGTGGCCAGCGTGATGCCGCCCGGGTTGCCCAGCACGGTCGCAACACCTTGCGCCACGCCGAAGTTGAAGGCGTTGTTGCGCACCACGTTGAGGTCGACGCCCGAGAATACGTCGGTGCTGACCGAGTTGGTCACGACATCCTTGGCATCGTGGGTGTAGTTCGCGCCCAGCGTGAGCACGAGGCCGTCGGTGAACTCGAAATCGAGGTTGCCGAAGATCGAGTAAGCCTCGTTCTTCTGACGCATGTCGTTGAAGAAGCCCTGACCGGGCTGCCAGAAGCGGTTGATGTAGTTCTGGCCGGTCAGCGCGCTGAACTGCGCCTCGAGGGTTGCCGGGCTGCCCGCGCCGAGGCCGGCGAGCAGGCCGCCGACGTAGTTGCGGAAATCCTGGCCGTAGACGATCTGGTCCTTCGTCTGGGCCGTTTCGTCGAAGTAGTATCCGCCGAGCAGGAAGTTGACCGGGCCGTCGAAGTCCGAGGCGAGCCGCAGTTCCTGGGTGAAGGTCTTGAGGTGCGCCTGCCCGATGTTCGCGCCGCTGGCGAGCCGCGCGCTGGTGAAATCAACGTCCTGGTTGGCGTTGAGCTTGGTGTCGCGGTAGGCGGTGATCGAGGTCAGCGTCAGCGCGCCCATCTCGTAGTCGGCCTGGCCCGAAACGCCCCAGTTCTTGACCTTGCTGAACGGCACGACGTCGGAATAGATGACGTCGGCGTCGGGAACGCCGCGGAAGTCGTTCACGCGGCCGCCGATCGCCTCGATCACGTCGGTGGCGCCAGGGCGCGGCGAACGCTGGAGGTTGAAGGTCGCACAGCACTTCTCGTCGATGCTGTCGTAGTCTCCGATAAGACGGAACTTGAAGGTGTCCGACGGCTCGAACAGCACCTGTCCGCGGGTGAACCAGCGGTTGCGGTCGTTGACGTCGTCGCCGTTGGCAAGGTTGGTCACGTAACCGTCACGCTTGTTGTAGCCCGCTGCGAGGCTGGCGGCCACGGTATCGCTGATCGGGCCGGTCAGGTATCCCTTCACGACCATCGCGTCGTAGTTGCCGTAGCTCGCCTCGACGCTGCCGCCGAAGTTGAAGCTCGGCGACTTGGTCACGATCGAAATCACGCCAGCCGATGCGTTCTTGCCGAACAGGGTCGACTGAGGTCCGCGCAGGACCTCGACGCGCTGGATGTCCGGAAGGTCGGAAATCTGCGCGACAGAGCGGCTGCGATAGACGCCGTCGACGAACATCGCGACCGACGGCTCGAGACCCAGGTTGTTGCCGCTCGTGCCGAAACCGCGGATCGAGTAAGTAGTCGCGAACTGGCTCTGGCTCTGCGTCACGCGCAGGCTGGGCACGACCGAGGCGAGGTCGGTGACGTCGCGGATCTGCGCGCGCTCGATCGTCTCGGCAGTCGTGACGCTGACCGCGACAGGGACTTCCTGCAGGGTCTGTTCGCGCTTGGTCGCGGTGACGACGATCTGGTTGCCGGCGGAATCGTCCTGCGCCGCGGCATCCTCGGCGCCAGCGTCCTGCGCCTGGGCGATGCCCGGGAAAACCAGGGCGGCGGCGCCGGCGAGAAGGGTGAATCGGGCCGAGCCGGCGAATCCGGTGCGCGTCTTGATCATCAATCGTCCTCTCCTGAGCGGGAAGGACGGACCGCTTCGTGCGGCAGCTACCCTCCCCTAACTGACATCGGGGTGAATAAACTTACGCAATCCCGCGCTCAAGCGACATTTCGTAAGCGATTGAACGGGTAACGCACTGTGGCATCGGAGACACATGTTCCGCCGCGTCACCGCCGGTTGTGTTCGCGCGCCTCCTAAGCTAGGGGCGCGCCGACTTTTCGCGCCGGGGCCTCCCTCCGCGCCAACCCAAGAGAAACCCCGATGTCCCTTCGCAACGTGGCGATCATCGCCCACGTCGACCATGGCAAGACCACGCTCGTCGACCAGCTGTTCCGCCAGTCCGGCACCTTCCGCGAGAACCAGCGCGTCGAGGAACGCGCGATGGATTCGAACGACCTGGAAAAGGAACGCGGGATCACCATCCTCGCCAAGCCCACCTCGGTCGAATGGGCGCCCGAAGGCGGCGGCGAAACGGTGCGGATCAACATCGTCGACACGCCCGGCCACGCCGACTTCGGCGGCGAGGTCGAGCGCATTCTCAGCATGGTCGACGGCGTGATCCTGCTGGTCGACAGCTCCGAAGGGGCAATGCCGCAGACCAAGTTCGTAACCGGCAAGGCGCTCGCCCTCGGCCTCAGGCCAATCGTCGTCGTCAACAAGATCGACCGGCCCGACGAGCGGATCCAGGAAGTTCTCGACGAGGTGTTCGACCTGTTCGTCAGCCTCGACGCGAACGACGACCAGCTCGATTTCCCGGTGCTCTACGCCTCGGGCCGCAACGGCTATGCGAACGAGGACCCGAGCCTGCGCGAAGGCACGCTGACGCCGCTGTTCCAGAAGATCGTGGACCATGTTCCCGCGCCGCAGGTCGACGACGGCGGGCCGTTCCGGTTCCTCGCCACCCTGCTCGACCGCGACAACTTCATGGGCCGCGTGCTCACCGGTCGCGTCCACTCGGGCACGATCAAGGTCAACGATCCGATCCGCGCGCTCGACATGGATGGCAAGATCATCGAAGCGGGCCGTGCGACCAAGCTCCTCGCCTATCGCGGGCTCGACCGGGTGCCAGTCGACAGCGCGAGCGCTGGCGACATCATCGCGCTCGCGGGCCTCGAGAAGGCGACCGTCGCCAACACGATCGCCTCGCCCGACGTGAGCGAGCCGCTTGCCGCCCAGCCTATCGACCCGCCGACGCTGTCGATGCGCTTCGCGGTGAACGACAGCCCGCTCGCCGGCCGCGAGGGCGACAAGGTCACCAGCCGCATGATCCGCGACCGCCTGATGCGCGAAGCGGAAGTCAACGTCGCCATCCGCGTGACCGAAAGCGCCGACAAGGACAGCTTCGAGGTTGCCGGGCGCGGCGAGCTTCAGCTCGGCGTGCTGATCGAGACGATGCGCCGCGAGGGCTTCGAACTCGGCATCAGCCGTCCGCGGGTGCTGTTTCGCGAAGAGAACGGCGAGCGCACCGAGCCCTACGAGCAGGTCGTGATCGACGTCGACGACGAGCACTCGGGCACGGTCGTGGAGAAGATGCAGCGCCGCAAGGCCGAGCTGACGGAGATGCGCCCGTCGGGCGCTGGCAAGACCCGCATCACGTTCTCGGCGCCGAGCCGAGGCCTGATCGGTTATCACGGCGAGTTCCTGTCCGACACCCGCGGCACCGGCATCATGAACCGCCTGTTCGAGAAATACGGTCCCTACAAGGGCCAGATCGAGGGCCGCCAGAATGGCGTGCTGATTTCGAACGGCACCGGCGAGGCCGTGGGCTATGCGCTCAACAGCCTCGAGGAGCGCGGCATCCTGTTCCTCGGCCCCCAGGCGAAGATCTACGAGGGCATGATCATCGGCGAGAACGCCAAGCCCGACGATCTCGAAGTCAATCCGATGAAATCGAAGCAGCTGACGAATTTCCGCTCGACCGGCAAGGACGACGCGATCCGGCTCACCCCGCCCAAGGTCATGACGCTGGAGCAGGCGATCGCCTACATCGACGACGACGAGATGGTCGAGGTGACGCCCAAGTCGATCCGTCTCAGGAAGGCGATCCTCGACCCGCACGAGCGCAAGAAGGCCAGCCGCCGGGCAGACTGAGGAATCGCCGGCCGACAGGAACCGAACCGGCACCTCGCCGGTTTGGCCTTCCACGGGAGGCTTCGTGCATGCAGCGTATCATGATTGTCGACGACGAGGCGCTCGTGCTGCTCGACCTCGTCCTGACGGTCGAGGGCCTTGGCTTTCGCGTGTTCTGCGACTGCACGAGCGTCGCCGATGCAATGCAGGCGCTCGGCACAGGCCGGCCTGACGCGGCGCTGCTGGACATCGACGTCGGCGGCATCCCGGTGTGGCCGCTCGCGCGCGCACTCAAGTCGCGCGGCGTGCCCACGATCTTCGTCAGCGCCAACCACGCGCACAAGGAACTCGAGGGCGAATTCGCCCACTGCCGGGTGATCGACAAGCCCGCCTCCAGCCGCGACATCACCGAGGCGCTGAAGGAGGCGCTGGCGGCCGCCGCCTGATCGTCAGGCGAGCGAGAAGACCAGTCGGCGCACGAATCCGTCGGGGCGGACTTCGCCCGCGATCTCGCCCTGGAGTTGGCGCGCGGCGGTTTCCACCAGCCGGGTTCCGAAGCCTTCTCCCCCGCTGGCGGCGTCGTCATCGGGCGCGCGGCCGCTCTCGACCCAGTTGAGTTCGACCTTTCCGCCCTTCTCGGCCCAATCGACCGCCAGTCGGCCTCCGCCTTTCACGGCGTCGGTCGCCAGCACGCCGTATTTAGCCGCGTTGGTCGCCCATTCGTGCAGGATCAGCGCGATCGAGGTGATCTGGCTGTTGGGCACTTCGACGTCGCCGCCCTCGATCGAGATCGGCTGCGAGGAGCGGCTGGGCAGGATCACCGTCTCGACCAGCTGGCGCAGCGGGATGGCGCCGCCGGCGCGGATTCCGCTCTCGATGCGGCTGGTCAGCGCGTGTGAGCGGCCGAGCGCGTGGATGCGACCGCGCAGATCCTCGGCGAAGGATTCGATGTCGTCGCTCTCGCGCGCGGCGATCGAGATCATCGCGCTGATCACCGAGAAGAGGTTTTTCACCCGGTGATTCATCTCGCGGATCATCAGTTCGCGCTGGGCGAGCAGCGCGCGTTCGGGGGTCACGTCGAATGTCACCCCGATAAGTTTGCGCTTGCCCGAATGGTCGATCAGGCGGGCAAGGCTGCGCAGCCAGCGCACCTCCCCCTCGCCGTGTTCGACCCGGAAGGTCTCGTCGTAGTCCTCTCCGCCCTCGATGGCCTTGCGCAGCGCCTGATTGACACGGGCGCGGTCTTCCGCGTCCATCCGCGCCAGGATCGGCTCCATCCGCTCGCCGTCATCGCCGTCGGGAACGGCCAGAAGCCGCCGCTCGGTCTCGTCGAGCACGACCCGGTCGGTCGCCGGCTCGTATTCCCAGATCCCGATGCCCGCCACGTCGAGCGCGAGCTGCAGCCGCTCGCGCTCCTCGCGCAGGTCGCGTTCGAGCGACAGCGCCTGGGTCACGTCGGTGAAGATCAATGTAGCGCCGTCGGTGGTGCCGTCTCCGCGGGTATAGGGATTGGCGCGCACGATGATCTCGGCATCGAGCGCCGCGACGTGCACCCGCTCTTCCACCGTCTCTCCCTGCTGCGCCTTCGCGGCGAGCGCGAGGTAGGGCCGGTCGTCCATCCTTGTCGCCAGGTGCCCCAGCGGTCGGCCGATATCGGCGTGGTCGATCGGAAACAGCGCGAGCGCCGCTTGGGTAAAGCTGCGCAGCCGAAGCTTGCCGTCGACGACGAGCACGGCGATTTGCGTGCTGTCGAAGAAGTTCCTGAGGTCGGCGTTTGCGATGGTGAGTTCGTCGACCTTGTTTTTCAACTCGTCGTTGACCGTGGTCAGCTCCTCGTTGGTCGACTGGAGCTCCTCGTTCATCGACATCATTTCTTCGTTGGAGCTCTTCAGCTCCTCGTTGGTCGTCTCCAGTTCCTCGACCGTCGAGCGCAGCCGGTGCCGGGTGGCTTGCAGTTCTTCCTCGAGGAACTGGCGCTGGCCGTCCTCCATGTCGAATTCGTCGAAATCTTCTTCCCGCACATCGAGGGGGCCCGTCTCCTCGATGACAAAGAGGAACGCACCCTCCGCCAGCCGCTCGCAGATCACTTTCGCCTCCAGCGTGCCGAAGGCGGTGCGAATCTCGACCCCGCTCGCTCCAGCCCGGCGGCCGGTCTCGGAAACCTGGCGGATCAGCGGCCCGATCAGCTCGCGAAGGCCCGGCCGGGCAAGCGAGGGCACGTGCACCGTGCGTTCGAGCCGGTCGGGAAAGTCGAGATAGCGGCCCGCAGCGCCCCAGCGCTCGAGCAGGAGGCCTTCGGCATCGACCAGCAGGCTGACCGGGGCATAGCGTTCCGCGACGAGGTTGAGCGCGGCGATCTCGGTCCCGCTGACCCGTGGTCTCTCCTCCTCGGGCATGCTGCGAAGCGCGCGCGGTCGCACCGGCGGCGGGCTGATCTGCAGCGAATAGCGTCCGGTAACCTCACGTCGGCGAAATATTCGCGCGCCCTGGTCGATGACGTCGAACAGGTCCTCGTAGCGGCCGACCGCCTCGGACGAGCCGAGGAACATGTGTCCACCTTCGGCCAGCGCGAAATGGAAGATCGGCACGACCTGGCGTTGGAGTTCCTCGTTGAAGTAGATCAGCAGGTTGCGGCAGCAGATCAGGTCCACCTTCGAGAACGGCGGGTCACGCACCACGTTGTGCATGCTGAACCGCACCATGTCCCGGATCTTGTTGGCGATGATGAACTTGTCGCTGCCGCCGACCGTGTAGTGGTCGCGCAGCGGCCGCGGAATGTCGCCCAGCGCAGAAAGCGGATAGGCACCGGCGCGCGCGATATCGAGCATCTTCTCATCGATATCGGTGGCGAAGATCTGGACGTATGGCCGCTTGCCGTGGCGCTCGGCCGCGTCGGCGACCAGCATGGCGACCGAATAGGCTTCCTCGCCGCTCGAGCAGCCCGCGACCCAGATGCGCAGTTCCGCGCCCGACGGACAGTCCGCCACCATGGGGTCGATGACGAGCCGCTCGAGCGCGTCGAAGTGCTCAGGGTCGCGGAAGAACCGCGTGACGTTGATAAGGAGATCGCGGAACAGCGCCTGGCATTCCTCGGGATCGGCGTGCAGCCGGTCGAGGTATTCGCCCGCGCCCTCGATCCCCAGCAGCTGCATCCGCCGCGCGATGCGCCGCGTCAGCGTGCTGCGCTTGTAGAGCGAGAAATCGTGCCCGACCGCGTCACGCAGCACCGCGCACAACTCGTCGATATGGTCGGTGACCTCGCGCGCCTCCCCTTCCGGCGCGCCGCCGGTCGCGCGAGCGAAGAAATCCCGCAGTGCCCCGATCACCTCGCGGGGAGCGGCGACGATGTCGACGAGTCCGGTCGCGATGGCGGACGCCGGCATCCCGTCGTAGGCGGCGCTCTCTGGTTCCTGGGCGATGCACAGCCCGCCGTGTTCCTTGATCGCCCGCAGGCCCCGGCTGCCGTCCCCACCAGTGCCCGACAGGATCACGCACGCCGCCCGCGTTCCCGCGTCCTCGGCAAGGCTTTCGAAGAAGTCGTCGATCGGCCGGCGCATGCCGCGCGGATCGGTGAACTCGGTAAGCTCGAGCACCCCGTCATTGAGCGCGAGCCCGTGCCCCGGCGGGATGACATAAACGTGGTCCGCCTCGACCGTTTCGCCGCCCGAGGCCTGCTTTACCGGCATCGCGGTGTAGCGTTCGATGAGCTGTGCCATCAGCGATTCGTGCGTGGGATCGAGGTGCTGGACGACCACGAAGGCCATCCCGGTCCGCCCGGAATCGCCGCCGAAAACCGCGCGCAGCGCTTCGAGCCCGCCCGCCGACGCGCCCACTCCGACGATCGGGAAACTATCGCCGCCGCCCGCCACGCGCTCAGTCCAGCCGCGCCCGTGCAATGATGGACAGGCTCGAGGACAGGGCATCGAAGCTGCCAAGCAGCGACCAGCCGGGTTCCCGCTGACGCAGGTCGAGGCGCCTGAGGTCTTCCGACAGCGCGCGGTCATAGAGAGCAGGGTCGAGCCGGCCCGGCGCATCGATCGCGAACTGCGAGCCGAGCACGAGCGATGGCTGGCCGCCCCGCACGAGCTTGGCCATATATACGAGATTGAGGAACGGTTGGCCGTCGCGGGTCACGTTGGGGATGACGAACTTGTCGTCGGACTGTTCCGGATCGTCGAGAAATTCGCGCATCCGCCGGCGCACTGGCCCCGCCCCCCGCGCCGGCTGGAGGAACCGGCAGTTGCGGCCGAGCACTTCCTGCGCCGGGTAACCCGACAGTTTCAGGAACGCCTCGTTGACGCCGACCAGCGGACAGTCGGGCCGGGTGTAGTCGGCGATGGACAGCGACACCCCGCTCCTGGCGAACATGTCGACAATGCCTTGCGGCAAATCTGCCGACTCGTCGAAATAGGTCATCCGGTGCGACCTACAAATAGTTAAGCCCGCGTCAAATGATCCGTGCGCTGGCCAGCGCCGTTCTCGGCTGATAGCAAACCCGGCCATGCAGACAGGGATACTCATCAGCCTCGCGCTCTACTTCGTGCTCATGATCGCGATCGGGCTCTACGCGTGGCGGAAATCGACCGCAGACACCGAGGGCTACCTTCTTGCGGGACGCAACCTTTCGCCGGGCGTCGCGGCGCTCTCGGCGGGAGCTTCGGACATGTCGGGCTGGCTTCTGCTCGGCCTGCCGGGCGCGCTATACGCCAGCGGTCTCGTCGAGGCGTGGATCGGCATCGGGCTGTTCGTGGGCGCGCTGGTCAACTGGATCGTCGTCGCGCCGCGCCTGCGCAAACAGACCGCGGAACTCGGCGATTCGCTGACGATACCCGAATTCCTCGGCAACCGGTTCCCCGGCCATGCCGTCGCGCTGCGCGTCACCAGCGCGGTGATCGTCGTCCTGTTCTTCACCGTCTACACCGCCGCCGGTCTCGTCGGCGGGGGGAAGCTGTTCGTCAGCGCGTTCGCCGAATTCACCGGGGGCGGCTACATGACCGGGGTGTGGGTTACCGCGCTCGTCGTGCTCGCCTACACGGTGGTCGGCGGGTTTCTCGCGGTCAGCCTGACCGACTTCGTGCAGGGCGTGATCATGCTGCTCGCGCTGATCATCATGCCGCTCGTCGTGATGTTCGGCGAAGGCGGCAGTTCGGGCGGGAGCATCGCCGCGATCCCGCAGGACGGATTTCTCGACATCGGCCACAACCTGACCGCGATCGGCTGGCTGTCGGCGGTGACCTGGGGCCTGGGGTATTTCGGGCAGCCGCACATCATCGTGCGGTTCATGGCGATCCGCTCGGTCGCGGCGGTCAGGACCGCGCGCTGGATCGGCATGGGCTGGATGGCGGTGTGCCTCGTTGGGGCGCTGGGCGTCGGCCTCGCCGGACGCGCCTACGTGGAGCGCAACGGTCTGGTGCTCGAGGACCCCGAGACGATATTCATCCTGCTGGCGAACCTGTTGTTTCACCCGCTCGTCACGGGGTTCCTCTACGCCGCGCTGCTGGCTGCGATCATGTCGACGATCTCCTCGCAGCTGCTCGTTTCGTCGAGCTCGCTGACCGAGGATTTCTACCGGCTATTCCTGCGCAAGAACGCGAGCGAACGCGAGGCGGTGACCGTGGGCCGGATCAGCGTCGCGCTCGTCGCGGTCGCCGCGATCGCGATTGCGGCAGACCCCGACAGCGAGGTGCTCGGCCTCGTGGCGCACGCCTGGGCCGGGTTCGGCGCGGCGTTCGGCCCGCTGATCATCCTGTCGCTGACATGGCCGCGGATGACCGGGGCGGGCGCGCTCGCGGGCCTCGTCACCGGCGCAGGCGTCGTCATCGTGTGGATCGCGCAAGGGTGGGACGCGGGCTTCCTCGGCGGGCAGGGCGTCTACGAGATCCTGCCGGGCTTCTTCGCCGCTTTCATCGCCATCGTCGGCGTCAGCCTGTTCACCGCGCCCCCGGCTCCAGCCGCGGAAAGCGTGCCAGCGAATTAGGGCGCTGTTAACCATGGCGCGCGACACTCGCCGCCATGGTTCGCAAGCTTGTCCCCCTTCTCGCGCTGTCGCTGGGCGCCTGCGGCAACCTCGTGCCCGACGGACGCGCACCGGCGCGCCCGCAAGCGCAGGCGGCGCCGCGTGCGGTCGCGGTCAGTCCGCAGGCGAACGCGTGTTTCAGCGAACTCGGCGCGACGGGCGCAAACTTCAGCCCGGTGCCCGACCGCTACTACGGCGCGGGGTGTTCTACCGTCGGGACCGTCAGCCTGACCGCACTGCAGGGCGATGCGGCGCGGTTCCAGCTCACTAACCTGGGGCCGGTCTCGTGTCCGCTCGCCGATGCCATGGCCGCGTGGGCCCGGTTCGGCATCGATCGGGCCGCGCGCGAAATGCTCGGCAGCGCGCTTGTCCGGATCGAGACGATGGGCAGCTACAACTGCCGCACCGTCGCCGGTAGCGCGCGCCTGTCCGCGCATGCCACGGCCGAAGCGATCGATGTCGCCGGTTTCGTCCTTGCCGACGGGCGCCGCATAAGCGTCCTGGGCGGCTGGAACGGAGGAACCGATGCGGAACGGCAGTTTCTGCGGGTGATCCACGCGAGCGCATGCAGGCGCTTCGGGATGATCCTCGGTCCGGACTACAACGCCGCGCACCGCGACCACTTTCACCTTGAAGCGCCCCGGTCGTCCGGCGGCAACGGGTTCTGCCGCTGAGCTTCAGCCTGCCAGCGCCTGGATGGCCGGCCCGTCGATCCGCGCCTCGAGGCGCAGGCGCACGGCCTCCGCCGCATGGCTCGCGCCCAGCTTGGTCATCATGTTGGCCCGGTGGATCTCGACCGTGCGCGGACTGATCTGCAATTCGCGCGCAATCGTCTTGTTGCTGCTGCCGAGCGTAAGCCAGTCGAGCACCTCGCGCTCGCGGGCCGACAGGCTGGACAGGCGGCCGCGGGCCTCGATCATCCTGCGGCGCGCCTCGGCGTGCTCGCGGGCCTCGCCGCCGACGCGGTCGAGCATCGCCGAGAACCGGTCCGGGTCGAGCGGCAGGGCGAGGTAATCGATCGCGCCCGCCTTGATCGCCGCGACCACGCGCGAGGTGGGCGGGTCCTCGCTCATCCCCACCAGCGGGAGCCACACCCCGCAGCGTGCCAGCAGGTCGAGCGCCGACTCGATTTCCCCCTCCTGCGCCTCGTCCCGGATGACGACGATCCCGCGGTGGGCGGGATGGTCGCATAGCTCGGCGAGATCGGCATAAACCTCGGCATGATGCCCCATGCCGAACGCGATGCGGGCCAGTTCTGCCCGCATTCGCGTATCCGCGTCGACGAAGTGGATGACCGTCCGCTGACCCATGCCGGCAAGTTGCAAGCGCCAGCAGGACATACAAGCGGCCAAGAGTTCCGAAACGGAGGAATTTGCCTAAGTATTTGTCGCTAGACGCCACCCTGCCGACTGTATCGCATCGCTCGGGATCGGAGACAATTCTACGCGTATTTGCGGAGCCGCATGCTCGTAATCGGAGCGATCAGGCGTTTTCGTCGTCCGGAGCATAGAAACTGAAGTCGGGCAGCTCGTGAAATGCGCTTCGCAGTGCCTCGCTCCATCCCGCCGAGATGGCCTGGAAATAGGGATCCTCATGCGTCACGCGCCGCTGGTGACTGGCGGCAAACGTGTCGCGTTCGATGACCATCATGTCGAGCGGCAGACCGACCGAGAGATTGGCCTTGAGCGTCGAATCGAAGCTGACCATCAGCAGCTTGACCGCGTCCTCGAAACTCATGCCCCTGTCGTAGGCGCGGATCAGGATCGGCCGGCCGTACTTGGTCTCACCGATCTGGAAAAACGGGGTGTCCCAGCTTGCCTCGATGAAGTTGCCTTCGGGGTAGATCAGGAACAGCCGGGGCTCCATCCCCTTGATCTGGCCCGCGACGATCATCGAGGCGGTAAAGCGGCCCTGCCCCTGCGCGCCGTTGGCCGCCTGGCGTTCGTCGATCGTGTCGCGCAGCAGGCGCCCGATCTCGGTCGCGACCTGGAACATCGTCGGTGCGTCGTAGACGGTGTTGCGCCGTTCGCCCGGCGTCTTGGTGCGTTCCTCGAGCTGGCTGATAACGGCCTGGGTCGTGGCGAGGTTGCCCGCGGTCATGACCGCGATCACCCGTTCGCCGGGCTGCTCCCAGTGGATCATCTTGCGGAACACCGAGATGTTGTCGACGCCCGAATTGGTCCGGGTGTCGCTCATCAGGACGAGTCCCTTGTCGAGCACCATTCCCACGCAATAGGTCATCGGTTCCCTCCGCCCCCCGGCCTTCGTCAAACGCGCCCCGAGTGTAACCAAAGCGTGGCGGGCGTCACTGTTCCTGCTGCTGCTGTTCCACAGCGACGTCGACGTGCAGGTCCTCGGTCGCGGAGCCGAAGGTGATCCCGGTGATCGGCGCCGCATCGCGATAGTCGCGTCCGGTCGCGACGCGGACATAGCGCGGGTCCGGGCTGATCCCGTTCGACACGTCGAAGCCGACCCAGCCGAGCCCGTCCACGTGGGCTTCGGCCCAGGCGTGGGTCGCCTCCTGGTCGACGCGGTCGTTCATCATCAGGTAGCCCGACACGTAGCGCGCGGACACGCCCACCTCGCGCGCGGCGCCGATGAACACGTGCGCGTGGTCCTGGCATACCCCGCAGCCGCCCTCGAGCGCCTCCTCGCCGGTCGTCGAAACGCCGGTGGTGCCGGTTCGGTAATCGATCGCGTCGCGCACCGCCCGCGACAGCGAGTGGAGGAAATCGAGCCGTTTCAGATCCGAGAACTCGAGCGAGCGGACCAGTTGCCGCAGCCGCGGCCCGGGCCGGGTCAGCCGGGTCTGGCCGAGGAAGCTCCACAAGGGCAGGTGCCCGGCATGATGGCCGATCACGCCGGCGTGGTCCTGCGTCTCGACCGTGCCGCGGCAGGTCACCACGACTTCGCGCGCATCGGGTTCGATCGCGACCAGCGTCACGGTGTTGTGGTTCTGGTCCTCGTATTCGAGTTCGCGATGCGCGTTCGCGTATTCCATCGACCAGTCGAGTATCGCCTGCCCCTGCGTCGTCTTGGGAGTCAGGCGCAGCCGCTGGAGCGCGTGCACGACCGGCTGGGCAAAGGTGTAGCGCGTGGTGTGGCGGATCGCGAGGCGCATTGGCTATCCCTTCCTCACCGCAGGAACCGGTAATCGTCGGCGATGGCGCGGGCGATGTCGGCGTTGCCGCGCATGAAACCGGTCAGGAACTGGTGCAGCCCCTGGTCGAACACCTGCTCGATCGTCAGATCCGCCAGCATGGCGCACGATCTCTCGATCAAGCGGCCGCTCTCGCCCTCGCCGCCGTGGATCCTGGCAAGCGACTTGAGGTTCGCCTGCAGCATCATGTGGCTGAAGGCGAGGCTGCGGGGAAAGCGCTCGTCCATCACGAGAAACTCGACGATCCCGCGCGAATCGGCCTGTCCGGCGTTGAGCCAGCGATAGGCCCGGTCGCCCGAGACCGACCGCAGGACCTGGTCCCACTGCCCGCTGTCGAGCGTGGTGCCGACGTAGCTGAGCGAGGGGAGCAGCAGGTAGTATTTCATGTCCAGGATGCGCGCGGTGTTATCCGCCCGCTCGACGAACGTGCCCGCGTTGGCGAAATTGAAGCCGGCATCGCGCAGCATCGAATTGACCATTGCCCCGTGTGCCAGCGTGCCCGCGCGACGGACGAGCGCGATGACTTCGCCCACCGCGCCCTGCCCGACCGGTCGCGTGAGGACGCTGTCGATCTGCATCCAGCTTTCGTTGACCACGGTCCACAGTTCGCCGGAAATCGCGTTGCGGACGAGCCGCGCGTTGGTCCGCACCTGGCGCATCATCTCTCGCACGCTGCCGGGATTGTCGCCGTCGCGCAGGATGTGGTTCCAGACCTGGATGCCGGTGTAGGTGCCGTGCTTGGCGCGATACGCCTCGGCCTGGCCCGACGCCTGGATGACCGAGCGCCATTCCTCCTCGGCGGTGATGACGTCGCGGGTAAGCGCCATGCGCAGGCCTGCGTCGAGCAGGCGCGCGGTGTTCTCGGCCCGCTCGAGATAGCGGAACATCCAGAACAGCCCGTTGGCGGTCTTTCCTAGCATGAGCGGTTCTTGGCCATCAGTCCTTCAGCACCCAGGTATCCTTGGTCCCCCCGCCCTGCGACGAGTTGACCACCAGGCTGCCTTTCTTGAGCGCGACGCGGGTGAGCCCCCCCGGCGTGATCTCGATCCCGTCGGGCGACACCAGCACGAACGGCCGCAGGTCGACGTGGCGCGGGCTGAGGCCCTTGCGGGTGAAGACCGGGCAGGTGCTGAGCGCCAGCGTCGGCTGGGCGATGTAGTTGTCGGGCTTCGCCTCCAGCTTGCGGCGGAAGCTCGCTATCTCGCGCTTTGTCGCCGTGGGGCCGACGAGCATCCCGTAGCCGCCCGAGCCGTGCACTTCCTTCACCACGAGATCGGCGAGGTTGTCGAGCACGTACTTGAGGCTTTCCGGATCGGCGCAGCGATAGGTCTCGACGTTGGGAAGCAACGGCTTTTCGCCGGTATAGAACTCGACGATCTCCGGCATGAACGAATAGATCGCCTTGTCGTCGGCGATGCCGGTCCCCGGCGCGTTGGCGATGGTGATCCCCCCCGACCGGTAGACGTCCATGATCCCCGGAATGCCGAGCATGCTGTCGGGATTGAAGCTCAGCGGATCGAGGAAATCGTCGTCGACCCGGCGATAGAGCACGTCGACCGGAACGTAGCCCCCGGTCGTGCGCATCGCCACCCGCCCGTCGATTACCCTCAGGTCCCCGCCCTCGACCAGCTCCGCGCCCATCTGGTCGGCAAGAAAGGCGTGCTCGTAATAGGCGGAATTGTAGATTCCCGGGGTCAGCACCGCGACGCGGGGCTTGCCCTCGCACTTGGGCGGGGCGCAGGCGGCGAGGCTGCGGGCAAGCTTGCGCGGATAGTCGCTGACGGTTTCCACCCCGACCCGCGTGAACAGCTCGGGAAACATCGCCATCATCGTTTCGCGGTTCTCGAGCATGTAGGAGACGCCCGACGGCGTGCGCGCATTGTCCTCCAGCACCATGAACTCGCTGGGGCCGGTGCGGACCAGGTCGATCCCCACGATGTGGGTGTAGACCCCGCCTGGCGGGGTGAAGCCGACCATCTCGGGCAACCACGCCTCGTTGTTCCGCAGCAGCCGCTCGGGCACGCGGCCGGCGCGGATGATCTCCTGCCGGTGATAGAGGTCGTGGATGAAGGCGTTGAGCGCGCGCACGCGCTGTTCGATGCCCCGGGTCAGCTTGCGCCACTCGGCCGCCGAGACGATGCGCGGCACCATGTCGAACGGGATCAGCCGCTCTTCCGCCTCGGCTTCGCTGTAGACGTTGAAGGTGATCCCGGTGCGGCGGAAGACGTTTTCCGCCTCGCGGTCCTTGCGCCTCAGCCAGTCGCGCTCCTGCTCGTTGAACCACTGCGCATAGCCGGCATAGGCCGGACGCACCGCGCCCGCCGGGTCGCGCATCTCGTCGAAATTGTCGGACGAACCGTTCATCGACCCCCACGCTGCAACGCAAAGCCGCAATTGGCCAGCACAATTGCCGCCCCTCGCGCCCCGAACGAACGGCGACCCGCCGGTTTCCCGCCACGAGCGAACATTTTCAGCCGGCTAGTCGAGTTCGCGCAGGACTGCGTCGATCGCCTGCGGGTCGTAGGCGAATCCCATGTGAGTGCACCGCAGCGCCACCGCCCGGTCGCGCTCGCCCGGTCCGCCGCGCGCACTGCGCGGGTGAACGATGCCGTCGCGCGGACTCCACAGCGCGACCGTTTCGACCGGAGGCTTGGCGGCAAGCTCGATCTCGACCGGGGGTTCCTCGACCCGGTGCCCGGTGACGAAGTGATAGGCGCGCCAGACGTTGTTGGCGCGCGGACTCCACGAGAACGGCGAACCCATCGTGACCACTTTCGCAACCGCGGCGGGCCGTCGTTTCGCGAGTTCGCGCGCAAACAATCCGCCAAGGCTCCACCCGACAAGAAACACCGGCTCACCGTAACGATTCGCCAGGTCGTCGAGCCGCTGTTCGAGCCGGACGATGTTGTCACGGGTCGGTCCCCAGTTGAAGCCGAGGCCCCAGCGCTTGACCGTGTGGCCCGCGGCCTCGAGCCGCCTCGCCATGTAGCGCATGCGCACCGGGTGCGTGGCGAAACCCGGCAGCAACATGACCGTCCGGGGGCGCCGCGCAGGGACCACGACGTGCCGGCGCACGATACGGCGGAACGGTTCGACCATCCACTCGAGTTCGCCGAGCATGCGCCGCACCGGGGGGGCGGCGACATCTTCGGGACAGTCCTCGGCCGCGATGGCGATCCGTTGCAGGAAGGCATCACGGGCACCGGCAAGCGGGGCGAGGCCGGGAGCGCCGGCCAGCCTTTCGCGAATGCCCGATGTGTTCATGACCGCGAAACGCGCCAGACGAAGGCTTGTTTCACCGCGGCCATCTATTTGCAGTCGCCGGTTCGCGTGGACTTCATCCGCATCTCGATGCGCATTTCGCCACCGGGGATCATCGCCGCCTTCTGCAACATCGTCATATGCAGGTCCGACGCCTCCGCCGAGGTGGTTCCGTCGACTGCGATTTCGGAGGTCAGCCCCTGCGGCCCCGCGCACGTCAGCGCCGCGTCGAGATCGCCGCCGTCGACGCTGAAACGGGCGAAATCGCACTTCATCTGGCCCGAGCCCTCGGTCATCTTGCGCACCGATTCCTCGAAGCCCTTTTGGGCCTCCGTCTCTGTCAGACAGTACGAACTCGACTGCTGCGAAGCCTGGCCCATCATCGATTTCATCGCGCTGGCCTGCTCTTCCGGCAGCCCCGGGATCGAGAACTCCATGAGATCCACCCGTGTTTCGTACAGGCCGGGTCGCGGCTGCTCGAGCTTGCCCGCCTCGGCGATGACTTCGTCGGCAGTCCTGGGCGCCGGGGGTTCCTTG
Source organism: Tsuneonella sediminis (assembly GCF_051912845.1). Lineage (NCBI taxonomy): Bacteria > Pseudomonadati > Pseudomonadota > Alphaproteobacteria > Sphingomonadales > Erythrobacteraceae > Tsuneonella > Tsuneonella sediminis. The sequence continues at coordinate 1,139,937 of NZ_JBNCBU010000001.1, forward strand.
CCGCACGAGGCGAGTACGAGTGCCGCGAACAGCACGGGGAGCGGACGAAACATGGGATAGTGTCCTCCATAGGGTCGGACACGCCCCTTACCGCACTGGCCCCGGATCGTCACCCGCTTACCCCGCACGCGTCCCATTCGTCCAATCCATCCAGGCACTTGCGCCGTAATGGAGCCGCCGAAACCCTTTCGGAGATCTTCTGCATGAAACGCCTGTTGATTGCCGCGGCATTCGCGGTCCTTGTCCTTGTTGCGGGCCAGTCCTTCGCACCCGTGGCCGCCCCTGCGCTGGCCCAAGCCGACCCGTTCGACACCGCGCGATATTACATCAAGACCAAGAGCAATGCAGAGGCGCTCGAGTTGGTCGACAGCGGGGCGTTCGGGATCGACCAGGCCAATCCCGAAGGCTGGACCTTGCTCCACTACGCGGCAGAGGCGGGCAACCTCGCCATGGTCAAGGCGCTGCTCGCGCGGGGCGCCGATCCGACCGCCAGAATCCACTCAGGCTCCTCGGTGTACGAGGTGGCGCTTGGCACGATGGTCCAGGCCGAAATCGCCGCAGCTGTCGAGGCACGGACCGGCGTCAACCCGATGAAGCCCGCCGCGGCCGCCAAAGCATCGGCGCCCGCGCCCCGTGCGGCTGCGGCGACCGCTCCCAAGGCCGCCCCGGCAACCAAGTCGCCGCGCGAGAAGATGTGCCAGCAGCGCTGGTATTCGAGCCAGGCGCTGTGTTCCGACAGCACATGCAAGATGCGCGAATACCGCAAGTGGCAGACCTGCCTGAAGACGGGGTCCTACTACTAGCGGGGGCGCGCGGATGAGGGGCGGGCTGGAACCCGGCACGCCCCTCACCCATATAGCGCGCATGGCCGAACTCGTCATTCGCAGGGGACTGGAGGAGCCCGACACCTCCGATAAATTCGTGCCCCACAAGCCGGCCCGGCCGGAAAAGTCGATGGGCGGCCGGCGGTTCGAGCTCGTCTCGGAGTACCAGCCGTCGGGCGACCAGCCCACCGCGATCGCGGAACTGGTGAAGAGCGCGCGCGACGGCGAGCAGACGCAGGTTCTCCTCGGCGTCACCGGGTCGGGCAAGACCTTCACGATGGCCAAGGTGATCGAGGAACTGCAGCGCCCCGCGCTCGTCCTCGCGCCGAACAAGATCCTGGCCGCGCAGCTCTACGGGGAGTTCAAGAGCTTCTTTCCCAACAACGCGGTCGAATACTTCGTCAGCTACTACGACTACTACCAGCCGGAGGCCTACGTCCCCCGGTCGGATACCTACATCGAGAAGGAAAGCTCGGTGAACGAGGCGATCGACCGGATGCGCCACTCGGCCACCCGGGCATTGCTCGAGCGCGACGACGTGATCATCGTCGCCTCGGTCAGCTGCCTTTATGGCATCGGATCGGTCGAGACATACTCGGCCATGATCTTCGACCTCAAGAAGGGCGAGACGCAGGACCAGCGCGAGATCATCCGCAAGCTCGTCGCGCTCCAGTACAAGCGCAACGACGCCGCCTTCCAGCGCGGCAACTTCCGCGTGCGCGGCGACAGCCTCGAGATTTTCCCCTCGCACTACGAGGACATGGCCTGGCGGATCAGCTTCTTCGGCGACGAGATCGAGGAGATATCCGAGTTCGACCCGCTCACCGGGGCCAAGGGCGCCAGCCTCAATTCCGTGCGCGTCTACGCCAACTCGCACTACGTCACGCCCGGCCCGACGATGAAGCAGGCGAGCGCGGCCATCAGGTTCGAGCTCGAGGAGCGGCTGAAGGAGCTGCACGCCGAGGGCCGGCTCCTCGAGGCGCAGCGGCTCGAGCAGCGGACCAACTTCGACCTCGAGATGATTGCCGCCACCGGTTCCTGCGCGGGGATCGAGAATTACAGCCGCTTCCTCACCGGCCGCCTCCCGGGTGAGCCGCCGCCGACGCTGTTCGAATACCTGCCCGACAACGCGCTGCTGTTCGTCGACGAGAGCCACCAGACGATACCCCAGATCGGCGCGATGGCGAAGGGCGACCACCGCCGCAAGCTGACGCTCGCCGAATACGGCTTCCGCCTGCCGAGCTGCATCGACAACCGCCCCTTGCGCTTCAATGAGTGGGACGCGATGCGCCCGCAGACCTTCGCGGTCAGCGCGACGCCAGGCGACTGGGAAATGAACCAGACCGGCGGCGTTTTCGCCGAACAGGTCATCCGGCCCACCGGCCTGATCGACCCTCCGGTCGAGATCCGCCCGGTCGAGGACCAGGTCCAGGATTGCATCGCCGAATGCAAGGCCAGCGCGCAGAAAGGCTATCGCACCCTCGTGACGACGCTCACCAAGCGGATGGCCGAGGACCTGACCGAGTTCATGCACGAACAGGGCGTGCGCGTGCGCTACATGCACTCCGACGTCGAGACGCTCGAGAGAATCGAGCTGATCCGCGATCTCAGGCTGGGCGTCTACGACGTGCTGATCGGGATCAACCTGCTGCGCGAGGGCCTCGACATTCCCGAATGCGGCCTCGTGTGCATCCTCGACGCCGACAAGGAAGGTTTCCTGCGTTCGGAGACTTCACTGATCCAGACGATCGGTCGCGCCGCGCGCAACGTGGAATCCAAGGTCATCCTCTATGCCGACCGGATTACCGGGAGCATGGAGCGGGCAATGGCCGAGACCGAGCGCCGCCGCGCGAAGCAGGAGGAATACAACGCCGAGCACGGCATCACGCCGCAGACGATCATCCGGGGCATCCAGGACATCGTCGCGCACACGGCCAGCCAGGACGGCGTGCTGGTCGGCACCGGCGAGCCGGAACGCAACAATCTCGTCGGGCACAATCTGCGCGCTTACATCCAGGACCTGGAAAAGCGGATGCGGACCGCCGCCGCCGACCTCGAGTTCGAGGAAGCGGGACGGCTGCGCGACGAGATCCGCCGGCTCGAGGCCGACGAACTGGGGATTCCCGACGGCGAGAAGGCGGCCCCGATCGTCGGCCGCAGCAACGAGGGCAAGCCCGGCACCCGCAAGACCCGCTATGGGAAGACGCGCTACAAGCGAATGGGCGGGAAACCCTGACCGGCGGGCGGCGAGGGTATCGACCGCGCGGGGCAGCTTTGCCATAGGGACGTCCATGTTCCCACGCCTCTTGGCGGTTTCGGCCGCGCTCGCAATCGCCCTTCCCCCGACCGGCCTGGCCGCCGAGGATGACAAGCCAAAGGCTGCCTCCTCGGCAAAGGACTACCAGGCGAACCGCGCCTCGAAGGCCCTCAGCGGCACGTTCGGCGGGCGCACGATGCGCTACACCGCAACGGTCGAGGAGCAGGTCCTCAAGGACGAGCAGGACATCCCCAAGGCCGCGATCGTCACTTCCGCCTACGTCGCCGAGCCGCGCGATCCCTCGCGTCCGGTCACGTTCATGTTCAACGGCGGCCCCGGGTCGGGATCGGTCTGGCTGCAGATGGGCGCGTTCGGGCCCAAGCGGGTGGCGATACCCAGCGACGCCCGCGATGACGGCGCTCCCCCTTACCCGATCCTCGACAACCCTGATTCGTTGCTCGACGTCACCGATCTCGTGTTCATCGATCCGGTGGGCACGGGCTTCAGCCACACGATCGGCGACACCAAGGGCGAGGAGTACTGGGGCGTGACCAAGGACGCCAAGTCGGTCGCGCAGGTCATCCGCCAGTGGCTCGATGCCAACGGCCGCTGGAACAGCCCGAAATACCTGGGCGGCGAGAGCTACGGCACGACCCGCTCGGCAGCGGTCGTCAACGAGCTCGAAGGCGGGTACAACGACGTCGCGCTGAACGGCGTGATCCTGATCTCCACCGTGCTCGACTTCGGCGCGGGAGCCGAAACCGAGGGCGCCGAACTCGGATACATCACCACGCTGCCGACCATGGCAGCGACCGCGCTCTACCACGGCAAGGCGAGTGCCCCGTCGGTCGAAGCCTTCGTCGAGGAAGCGCGGCGGTTCGCGATCGGTCCCTATGCGACGTATCTGCTCAAGGGGCAGAACGCCCCCGCTGCCGAGCGCGCCGCGGTGCGCGCGGAACTTGCGCGGTTCACCGGCCTGTCCGAGACGTTTCTCGACCGTGCGGACCTGCGGGTATCGAGCGGGCGTTTCTACAAGGAGCTGCTGCGCGACCGGGCGTTGACCGTCGGTCGGCTCGACAGCCGCTATACCGGAACCGATTACGACGCCGCCGGCGAAACACCCGACAACGACCCCAGCTTCTACGGGATCGACGCCGGCTACACCGCGGCGATCAACGCGTGGATGCGCGACGGAATCGGCTACAAGACCGACCGCCGGTACGTGACCATCGGCGGGGTCGGTGACTGGGACTGGCGCCTGCGCGGCGGGCGCGACACCAACGCCTACCTGACGGTGGCCCCCTATCTTGGCCGGGCCATGCGCGAGAATTCGGGGATGCGCATCTTCGTGGGCCAGGGCTGGTACGACTTCGCCACCCCGTTCTTCGCCGCCGAATACGCGCTCTCCCGCACCGGCTTCCCGCAGGACCGCATCGAGTACCAGTACTACGATTCGGGTCACATGATGTACATCCGCGACGAGGACCGCCGGAAGCTTTCGGCGGACCTGCGCGCATTCATCCGCGCCCGGTGAAACACTCAGCGTTCCTTGTCCTGGCCGCGCTCGCCGCGTGCCGTCCGCCCGCGAGCGACCGCTACGTCGAGCGGATCGCGCTCGATGACGCGCGCGCCGGACCCACGGTCATGAAAACCTCACCCGATACCGAGGGCGCCATATGGGCGTCGAGCGGCGGACCCGGGCGCATCGTCTTCGGCCACCCCGGCAAGCCGCCACTGCTCGCGATCGAGTGCGCGGGCGACGGAGCCCTGGTCAAGGTCACCCGGTTCGCCCCGACCGATGCGCGTGCCAAAGGAATGATGGCGCTGATCGGCAACGGACACGTCGAACGGCTCAAGGTCGACGCGCTCGAGGTGGGCGGCCAGCGCGGCTGGCTGTGGCAGGGCCGGTTCGAGCCGGCCGACCCGCGGCTCGACGCGCTGACCGGAACCAGGAAACTCGAACTGACGATACCGGGCGCGGGCACGCTGGCGCTGCCGGGAAGCCCGCGGCCGGGTGAACTGATCGAGCGCTGCCGCCGGCTGGGCTCGCCCGAGGCTAGCGGGTCTCTGCCCTCCAAGGCGCCCGACCTGCCTCCCGAGCAGTCGACGACGCGCCCGCCAGCCTGACGAGATCGTCCGCGGCAAGGACCTGCGGCAGGACCTCGGCCTGCGCGCCCGGCGCATACCACAGGTAGAGCGGCACGCCTGCGGCACCGTGGCGCGACAGGAACCGGGTGATCTCGGGATCGCGGCGCGTCCAGTCACCGACCAGCGCGACCACTCCCGCCTTTTCGAACGCGGCTTTCGTTGCCTCGCGCTCGATCGCCACGCGCTCGTTGACCTTGCACGTGAGGCACCAGTCGGCGGTGAACCATACGAACACCGGCTTGCCCCCGGCCCTCGCCGCGGCGAGGCGCGTTTCGCTGAATGGCCGGGCAGCGATGAATTCGCCTTCGAGACCGCTGTCCGCTCCCGGAGCGCCGGTGTCGATCCGCGACAGGGCAAGGACCGACCCCGCGACTAGCAGAGCGAGCATCGCCAGAGCGGTTCCGCCGACCGGACGGCCGGCCCGCTGGCGCCTGCCGACGAAGAGGAGCACGGCGACCGACGCCGCGGCCAGCGCGAGCGCGAGCAGGGCGAACGCGTCTCCTCCCAGCCGCCAGCACAGCCATACCAGCGCCAGCGCGGTCAGCCCCATCGGCAGCGCCATCCAGCGGCGGAAGCGGTCCATCCACGGCCCCGGGCGCGGAAGCATCCGCCTGAGGGGAGGTACGAATCCGAGCAGCAGGAACGGCAGGGCAAGGCCCAGCCCCAGGGCCGCGAACAGCACGATCGCCTCGATCGCCGGAAGCAGTAGCGCCGCGCCCATCGCCGCGGCCATGAACGGCCCTGTGCACGGGGTCGCGACGAACGCGGCGAGGAGGCCGGTCGCGAACGCGCTCGCCGGTTCTCCTCCGCGCGTGATCGATAGCGCGGGCAGCTCATACAGACCTGCGAGGTTCGCGGTGATCGCGGTCGCCAGTACGAGCAGGCCCACGACCACCGCCGGTTCCTGGAGCTGGAAGGCCCAGCCGACCATCTCCCCCGCCGAGCGCAGCGCCAGCAGCAGGACGCCTAGCATGACGGTCGCAAGGATCACGCCGGCGGAATAGGCGAGCCCCTCGGCGCGGGCCTTGGCATCGCTTTCGCCCGCGCGCGCGAGGCTCAACGCCTTGAGGCTGAGGATCGGGAACACGCAGGGCATGACGTTGAGCAGCAGCCCGCCCGCGAGCGCGCCGAGAAGAAGCAGCCAGAGCGGCGCGATGCTCTCCTGCCCACCCGCCTGGCGCAGCGGCGCGCTGCCGGCCGGAACGGGCCCCTCGTGCGCGGCGAAACGCACGCCGTCGCCGTCACCGAACGCGAGGATTCCCCCGATCTCGTCCGGCACCACGGCCTCGCGCGCGAGCGGGAGTTCGGCGATCAGCAGGTCCCCGTCGGTCGAGAAGGTCTGGATCCCGGCATACTCGACTAGGTCGCGCTCGCCGACGAAGACGTGAGGCCGACCGACCGCCATCGAGGCGGGGATCGGGATCGCGATCGTCAGTCGTCCGCTGCGGACCGCAAACCGCGCAGGCTGGTCGAGCAGCGCCGGGATTGCCGCGCGCCACGTGTCGAACGTGCGTCCCGGCGACGCCTTGGCCGGGTCCAGCGTCAGGCGCGCCTGTTCGGGCACGCAGATCTCGTCGGTACAGGCGAGCCACTGCGCGTCGACCGCGACCGGTGCGGACGCGCGGGCTTCCGACGCGGGAGCGACCGCGACGTCGACGAGCACCGCGTAAGGTCCCTTGTACACGTGGTTCATCAACCCGCCGATCACGAGCTTCGTCGGCACGGGGTACTGCGGTTCGCCCGCGGTCCAGCCCGCGGGAAGATCCCAGTCGAGCTCCATTCCGTACCCGGCATCCCCCGGGTTCTTCCAGTAACCGTGCCAGCCCGGCTCGGGATCGAACCGGATCGCAAGCGTGAGCGGCTTGCCCGGGATCGCGGGTCCTTCGGCCACGAGCTCCGCCGCGATGTGCGTCGGCCGGTCCTGCGCGAAGGCGAGCCCCGGGACGAGCGCGCACAGCAGCACGCAGATCGCGGCCAGCAGAGGCATTGTCCTTGCGCGCATCGTGGCGCTCGCTCTAGGGCCCGTGCCTATGGACGACAAGCGCGACCTCGTGATCCTCGGTGGTGGCCTGGTGGGCATGACGCTCGCACTCAGCGCAGCCTGCAAAGGCATTTCCAGCCATGTCGTGGACCGCGCGGACCCGGCCGACCTGACCGCCGAAGGGTTTGACGGACGGGCCTCGGCGATCTCGACCGCGAGCTGGAACCTGTTCTCGAACATCGGCCTTGCGGCAGGCCTCGAGCCGTTCGCCTGCCCGATCGAGCGGATCGCGGTCAGCGATCAGCTGAAGCCGGGCCGGATCGATTTCGTGCCCGCGCCCGAGGACGGCTCGCTCGGGCGGATGTTCGAGAACCGCCGCCTGCGGCTCGCCCTCTTCGAGGCCGCCGAGCGCGAACCGCTCATCGCGTTCCATCCGCGCAGCGAAGTTGTCGCAAGGGTTCGCGGGCCGCACGGCGTCACCGTCCGGCTCGCCGACGGGCGCGATCTGGCGGGCAGCCTGATGGTCGCTGCCGAAGGGCGCCGGTCTCCCACGCGCGAGGAGGCCGGTCTCGCCGTCGCGACATGGGACTATCGTCACCGCGCGATCATCGCGTCGCTGGTTCATGAACGCCCGCACGAGGGTACCGCGTGGGAAATCTTCTGGCCGGCCGGGCCCTTCGCGCTGCTGCCGATGCTGGACGACGCCGAGGGACGGCACCGCAGCGCGCTGGTCTGGACGGTCGACGAAAAGGACGCCGCAGGCACGCTCAAGCTCGGCGAGCGCGCGTTCCACGCCGAAGTGGTCAAGCGGATGGGCGATGTGCTCGGCATGGTGAGCGGGATCGGCCCGCGCTCGTCGTTCCCGCTGGGTTTTCACCATACCGCCCGCATCGTCGGCGACCGGCTCGCGCTGGTCGGCGATGCCGCCCACGGAATTCACCCGATCGCGGGCCAGGGCCTCAACCTGGGCCTGCGCGACGTCGGCGCGCTGGTCGAGGTGATCGCGGAAGGGATGCGCCTCGGGCTCGAGCCGGGCGATGCGCAGCTGCTCGACCGCTACGAGCGCTGGCGCGGGCTCGATGCGTTCTCGGTGGCGCTGGCGACCGACGGCTTGACGCGGCTGTTCGGCGTGCCGGGCCGAACGGCCAGCGCGGTGCGGCGTCTCGGCATGGCCGGGGTGCAGCGACTGGCGCCGCTCAAGACATGGTTCATGGACGAGGCCCGGGGCGTATCGGGCGCCCTGCCAAACCTTCTCAAGGGCTAGAGACAGCCTCCTGCGCGCATGCTGTAGACGCTGCGCCGGGTCACGATCAGGTGATCGATAAGGTCGATCTCGAGAGCGGCCGCAATGTTGCCGATCTGGCGCGTGGCGGCGATGTCCTCCGCGCTGGGGCGGCAGATGCCGGAAGGATGGTTATGCGCGAGGAGAAAGCCCGCCGCGCCGAGCGCTATTGCACGCTCTATCAGCGGTCGGGCGCGCGCCACGATCCGGCCGCGGGTGCCCTCGCACACGGTCTCGTCGGCGAGATATCCTCGGCCGGCGTCGCAGTAGATGGCGTGCAACCGCTCGGTCTCCCCGGCGGTGAGGCGCGAGCGCAGGTAACGGTGCAGCGAGGGGTCCCCCCCATCGACCTGCGCACGGACCAGATCCTCGTCGAGCGCGGCCTCGCACAGACGCCGCGCGCCCGCTATCGCCGCGCAGGCGGCCTCGTGCGCGCCGGCGGCCTCGCGCAGCTGCGCCGGGCTCGCCGCCATCACGCGGGCGAGCGATCCGAAACGGCCGATCAGCCGCTGCGCAAGGTCGGGGGCGCCTTCCCCGGCAAATGGCTCGAGAAGTTCCGCCACGACCGATAGCGGCCGTGGCGCCGGACGCGCCGGTGGTGCGCCCAGATGCCCAGCGCCAGCACCACAATCTGCCCATACGAGGGGCCGATGTACATCACGAGGTAGGCTATCGCTGCCGTGCCGTGCGTCACCTCGCGCGACAGATGCGCGAGCATGGCCAGGAGCTGGAGAGCGGCAAACCATAGCGGGTACATCCGGTTGGCGGTAAGGGCGACGGCGAGCGATACGAGCAGCGCGACCGCATCGATGATCACGTGGCCGGTATCGGTGGTCAGGTAATCGGTATTGACGTCGAACAGGCGATGGTTGAGCGAATCGGCGACGCTGAACCACACCAGGACCCCCGCGAGCACCCGCTCGGGCCCCCCGCCCACGCGCCACGCGGCGAGGGCGAGGAGGCCGAAGACCGCGGCCTGGAGCCAGAAGCGGGTGTCGGCAAGGTTCAGGTCCATTCGCGTCCCATGAGCAGGTTACGCGGCGACCAGGACCGGAGCGTCCTCGGCGATGGCAGAAGGCGCCACCTGGGTGTTGCCATCGCCGTCGCCGCCCATCGTCTCGCGCGCGGTCTTGCTGAGTTCGTCATGGACGCGCAGGAGGCTCGTGGACAGCGAAAGCGCCTGGCTTTCGGCCTGGGTCAGGCGCATCAGTGCCCGCTGGCCGGCATCGACGTTGACGTTGGGGTTCTGCCGCGCGCGCACCATCGCCTGCTTGAGGCGGGCGCAGGCAATCAGCACCTCGTCGCTGACGGCCTCGGCTTCGCGGATGAGCTTGCGGATGTGAAGAGCGTCCTGGTGGATCTGGTCGGTCATGAGGATTTCCGGCGGTAGCCCGCCGGCGCTCATCCGGCAGGCTGGGTTGGGTTCGGGTCCAGCGAAAAACCGTCCAGAGCCTCGCTCAGCGAGAGCGATGCCGTCACCACCAGCACGATTGCGGCGACAAGGCCGAATGCGATGCCGATGATGACGGCGAGGCGAAAAAGGACGGCGTTGCCGCCATCGAGCACCCCGGGGACTACCCGGGGTTCGTTCTTCACCGACCACGGCGCCTCGATCGCAAACAGCGCGGCGTCGGAAAGAACGAACTCCCCGGGTGCGACCCGGCCACCCCTTTCGCCCGGCCCGGCATCGCCGGAAACCTGCGGATTTCTCCATGCAGAATTTCTGTAATCGGTTTCGCCCGTGATTCCCGCGTCCTCGCCGCGCCACGCGTCGACAAGGTCAGGGAGCGAATTGACCGAGAAACGCTCTTTCAGTGCGCGAACGTGCTGGTTTACCCGCGATTCGGACACGCCGACGTCGACCGCGATCGCCTTCAGCGGCAGGCGGCGATCGATTCCCTCGAGGATCGCGCGTTCGCGTTCGGTGAGCTCGGGGCGGGTCATGACCGGCATCGTGGGTCCATGTTCCTTTGGCGGCGTCCTATACTATCCGAACGGCCCGATGACGACAACGCGCATCGGCGCGCCTGTTTCCGGCAGGTTCACGCCGCGCTCGCATTGATCCCGAGCGACTGGAACCAGCGTTTCACGTTCCGCGCCGCCTGGCGCAGCCGCTGCTCGTTCTCGACCATCGCGATGCGCACGAACCCCTCGCCGTCCTCGCCGTAACCGACGCCGGGCGCGACTGCGACCTCCGCATGGGTAAGGAGCTGCTTGGAGAATTCGAGGCTGCCCATGTCCTTCAGGGCCGGCGGAAGCGGCGCCCAGGCGAACATCGAGGCGGGGGGCGGGGGAATGTCCCAGCCGGCCCGCCCGAACGCCTCGACCATGACGTCGCGGCGCTTCTGATAGAGCTGGCGGTTGCGCTCGACGATGTCCTGCGGGCCATTGAGCGCTGCGCAGGCGGCCGCCTGGATCGGAGTGAACGCGCCGTAGTCGAGGTAGCTCTTGACCCGGGTCATCGCCGCGACGAGCGTCCGGTTGCCGACCGCGAAGCCCATCCGCCAACCCGCCATCGAATAGGTCTTCGACATGCTGGTGAATTCTACCGCGACGTCCTTCGCCCCCTTCACCTGCATGATCGACGGGGTGGGGTTGCCGTCGTAGTAGAGTTCGGAATAGGCAAGGTCGGAGAGGATCCAGACCTTGTTCTCCTTCGCCCAGGCGACGAGCCGCTCGTAGAAGGCAAGGTCGACCACCTCGGCGGTGGGATTCGACGGATAGTTCACCACCAGCACGCTTGGGCGCGGAACGGTGAAATGCATCGCCTTTTCCAGGCTGCGGAAGTAGTTCTCGTCCGGCGTCGTGGGAACGCTGCGGATCGTCGCCCCGGCGATGATGAAGCCGAAGGTGTGGATCGGGTAGCTCGGGTTGGGCGCCAGCACGACGTCGCCCGGCGCAGTGATCGCGGTGGCGAGACTGGCAAGACCCTCCTTGGAGCCCATTGTGACGACCACCTCGGTCTCGGGGTCGAGATCGACCCCGAAGCGTCGGCCGTAGTAGTTCGCCTGCGCCCTGCGCAGGCCGGGAATGCCCTTCGACTGGGAATAGCCGTGCGCATCGGGCTTCATCGCCACCTCGCACAGTTTGTCGATGACGTGCTGGGGAGGCGGCAGGTCGGGATTGCCCATGCCGAGGTCGATGATGTCCTTGCCCGCAGCCCGCGCGGCGGCCCGCATGCCGTTGACTTCGGCGATGACGTAGGGCGGCAGGCGCTTGATGCGGTAGAATTCGTCGTTCATCGTTCTTTCGGCTTTTGTGTGGGTGGCGACCGCGGAGCGGCTGCTGTAGGGCAATATTCCTTGCCGCGAAACCGGCAACCACGCCAAGAAGTTGCGCCAACGCTCGCGAAAGGTTCCCGATGGCCGACCAGACCAAGCCCGCCGATCCGTTCGCCGGTTTCCTCGACATGCAGGGCGAAACCATGCGCGAGATGTGGGACCAGTTCATGCCCTCCGGCGCGCCCGTGATGAAGGACTGGGGCGAAATCTCCGCGTGGGGCGAAACCGCGCAGAAGCTCCAGGCGATGTGGCTCGAGTTCCTCGGCGAGAAGGCGCGCGATGCGGCCGGAGGGGCGGCGGCGCTCGACCCGGCGCAGTTCATGCTGCTCAGCCAGGGGTGGGCGCAGACGTGGCAATCGGCGGCCCGCAGCGGCATCGCCGCGCAGCAGAGGTTTTTCGAAGACGGGATGAAGCTGTGGCAGGGTGTCATGGGCGGCGCATTCGGCGGCGAGGACGCCAGCCCCGAGCTTCCCCGCAAGGACCGGCGATTCTCGGACCCCGCGTGGCGCAACCATCCGGCGTTCGCGCTGCTGCACCAGACATATCTGATGGTATCCGAATACATGCTCGACGCGGCGGAACAGGTCGAGGGTGTCGATGCGGAGAAGAAGGAGCAGCTCGCCTTCGCCACGCGCGCGCTGGTCGAGGCGATGAGCCCGGACAACTTCCTCGCCACCAACCCGGTCGTCCTGCAACGGACGATCGAGACGAGGGGCGCGAACCTCGTGAAGGGATTGCAGCACCTCATCAACGACCTGAAGCGCGGGCAACTCACCCACACCGACGCCGAGGCGTTCAGGCTTGGCGAAAACATCGCGACGACGCCGGGCAAGGTCGTCCACGAAGGCCCGCTCTACCAGCTGATCCAGTACAGCCCGAGCACCGAAACGGTCGCCGAGACGCCGCTGGTGATCTTCCCGCCGTGGATCAACCGGTTCTATATCCTCGACCTCACGCCCAAGAAGAGCTTCATCAAATGGGCGGTCGACCAGGGACTGACCGTGTTCGTCACCAGCTGGAAATCTGCGGATGCGAGCATGAAGGACGTGGTGTGGGACGACTACATCCGCGCCGAGATCGAGGCGATCGGGGTGATCCGCGAACGGCTCGGGGTAAAGGCCGTCCACACCATCGGATATTGCGTCGCCGGCACCACGCTTGCCGCGGCACTGGCAATCCTCGCGAGGCGCGGCGAGGCCGGCATTGTCGCCTCGGCCACGTTCTTCACTGCCCAGGTCGATTTCGAGAAGGCGGGCGAGCTCAAGAACTTCATCGACGAGGGCCAGCTCGAGCTGATCGGCAACCTGTCACAGGAAGGGTATCTCGACGGGCGCTACATGGCGGCAACCTTCAACCTGCTGCGCGGGCGCGACCTGATCTGGAACTATGTGGTCAACAACTACCTGCTCGGCGAGGACTACCCGGCGTTCGACCTTCTCCATTGGAACGGCGACGTCACCAACCTGCCGGCAAAATGGCACGGCGACTATCTGCGCGATCTCTATCGCGGCAACAAGCTGGTGGTGCCCGATGCAATGGAGGCCGACGGAACCCCGATCGACCTCACCCGGATCGAGACCCCGATCTACATCCAGGCGGGGCGCGAGGACCATATCGCGCCCGCCGAAAGCGTCTGGCGGATGACACGCCATGTCCGCGGGGACACGACTTTCGTGCTCGCCGGTTCGGGCCACATCGCGGGCGTGGTCAATCATCCCGATGCGGGCAAGTACCAGTACTGGACCGGCGACAGCTCGGCGCCGAGCCTCGAGAAGTTCCTCGAAGGCGCGACCGAACACCCGGGCAGCTGGTGGCCGCACTGGCGTTCCTGGCTGTCCGAACGGGGCGAAAAGCAGGTTCCAGCAACCGGCAAGCGCAAACCGGGCGGCAAGGGCGACACGGTGATCGAGGATGCTCCCGGACGCTATGTCAGGACCCGCTAAGCCATTGACATCGCTCGCCTGAGCCAGTTATGGTGCACTGCACAAAAAAATCCTTGACTTCGCTGCTGCAATGCCTATTTTGTGCACTGCAACATAGGAGCGAAGTCCGATGGCCTCTGCCGCTGACAATACCGTGAACGCGAAAGCCGACGCTGCCGCCGAGAAGGCTTATGCGGACGCTGCCAGCAACGTTCCCGCGACCAAGGGCGAGGTCGAGGCGGCCAAGCCTGCCCCGGCCAAGATCGATGCCGCCGTCGCCGAGGTGAAGGCCGCACCGAAGAAGGCTGCCCCGGCCCGCAAGGCCCGCAGGACGGCTGCTCCGAAGAAGACCGCCGCCGCCAAGGCCGCCCCGGCGAAGAAGCCGGCCGCCAAGGCGCTTGCGAAGAAGCCTGCGAAGACCGTCAAGAAGACTGCCACCCAGACCCCCGCGCCGCGCGCTGCCGCGGTTGCCCAGATGAAGGACAAGATCATGGCCACTGCCAAGACCACCACCACCGACTACACCGCCAAGGCGAAGGAATTCGCCGCCGACGCGCAGACCCGCGCCAAGGCCGCTTACGACAAGTTCCAGGCCTATGCCGGCGAGATGACCGAATTCACCAAGGGCAACATCGAAGCCGTGGTCGAATCGGGCAAGATCCTCGGCGCTGGCGTGCAGGACATGGCGCGCGGCGAAGTCGAAGCCGCCAAGGGTGCCTTCGAAACCGCCACTGCCGACCTCAAGGCGATGGCCGCGGTCAAGAGCCCGGCCGAGCTGTTCAAGCTGCAGGGCGAGATCGCCCGCCGCAACTTCGACGCCGCCGTGGCGCGTTATTCGAAGAATGCCGAGACCTCGATGAAGCTCGCCAACGACGCCTTCGCGCCGCTGTCGAACCGCGTGAGCCTCGCGGTCGAGAAGGTTTCGAAGAGCGCCGCGTAAGCGTTTTGCATTTCGCAAGCGGGACGTGTCCGTCTTATCGGATGCGCGCCCGTCGAGCGGGCCGGATGGTGCAAGCCATCCGGCCCGTTTGCCGTTCGGAAGTCATTTGCGAGAGTTTAACCGCGCCGCGGCATCTTGCTTGCCCCAGTTGCGATACGATATTGCCACCCCGATGATCACGCCCCCAACCGCCGATCCCGTCCGCAGCGCCGGACGCGAAGACGATGCCGACACCGGCGACGCGGTGGGCATCGCCACCAAGGCGCGCGCCAAGCCCAAGAAGCCGAGCCAGTACAAGGTGCTGATGCTGAACGACGATTACACCCCGATGGAATTCGTCGTAATGGTGCTCAAGCGGTTTTTCAGGATGGACCTCGAACAGGCAACACGGGTGATGCTCCACGTGCACCAGCGCGGCGTCGGCGTGTGCGGGGTGTTTCCCTACGAAGTCGCCGAGACCAAGGTGAACCAGGTGATGGACTTCGCGCGGGCGAACCAGCACCCTCTCCAGTGCACGCTGGAAAAGGCCTGACCGGGGGCGGGATACCGCGCATCGTGCGCGAGCTCCCTGACGGGGCATGACCGCGACGCTTTTTGCCGTTAAGGGCGCAGCCCACGATAGACGAGACCGCCCGACCCCGTGTTGAATTTCCTCCCCGCGATCGACCGCTACATCCTGCGGCTGACCATCGTCCCGATGGTAGGGGTGTTCGTGCTCGCGGCCTCGCTGCTGATTCTCGACAAGATGCTCCGCCTGCTCGATTTCGTGGCGGTCCAGGGCGGCCCCATCGGTGTCGTGTTCAAGATGCTGGCGACGATGATGCCGGAATACGCCAGCCTGGCGATCCCGCTCGGACTTCTGCTGGGCGTATTGATGGCCTTTCGCAAGCTTGCCGTATCGAGCGAGCTCGACGTGATGCGCGCGGTCGGTCAGGGCTACGGGCGGCTGCTCAGGGTCCCCTACGCGATCGCGCTGGTGCTCGTTGCGATCAACGTCGCGCTGGTCTTCTACGTCCAGCCCGTCAGCCGCTACTGGTACGAGCGGCTCGAGTACGAGCTCAAGTCGGGCGCGCTCGGCGCATCGATCAAGGTCGGCGAGTTCACCACGCTGAAGGACCGAATGGCGCTCAGGATCGAACGCAGCGAGGACGACGGGCGGCGGCTGGTGGGCATTTTCGCCCGGGTGGCCAACGACAAGGGCCAGGTCCTGTCGATCTCGGCCCGCGAAGGCGCGTTCCTCGCCACGACCGACAACCCCGACACGATCATCCTGCGCCTGTCCGATGGCACGATCATCCAGGACATGGGCGGGAAGCAGACCCCCCGCGTGCTGAGCTTCACCCGTCACGACCTGCCGATCGACCTGCCCACCGTGGCCAAGTTCCGCGCGCGCGCAGGCGGAGACGACACCCGCGAGTTCATCCTGCCCGAGCTCCTGCGGATCGGCTGGGGCGACGCGCCGGCGACCGGCGAAGCCGAACGGATCGGCAGCCAGGCAAGCTTCAACTTCCGCCTCGTCGAGGTGGTGATGATGTTCCTGATGCCGCTGCTCGCGGTCGCGCTGGCGATCCCGCCCAAGCGATCGACCAGCGCGCTGGGCGTATTCGTGTCGATCGTGATGGTCGTCGCCTATCACAAGATAAACCAGTACGCGGAAGACTATGCCTCGCTCGGCCGGGTCGACCCGACGCTGGCCCTGTGGGTGCCGTTCGTGCTGTTCGCCGCGCTGATCCTGTGGATGTACTGGCGCGTTGCCTACGTTCCGGGCGGGCAGGCGATCGGTGCCCTTGAAACCGCCTTCGCCAAGCTCGGCAAGCGGCTGCGCAGGCTCCTGCGCCGCCGGGGTCCGCGGGGCGTGCCGGCCCTCGCCCCCGCAGAGTAGACGCACCCGATGCAGTTCGATTTTTTCCCCTCGCGGACCCTGACCATCTACCTCGCGAAGATGTTCACCGTCCGCATCCTCGCGGTGCTGGTCATGCTCGTCCTGGTCCTGCTGATGCTCGACCTCCTCACCGCGACGGGCAAGATCCTGGCGGTACCGGGTAACGGGCAGGACGAAATCTGGACCTATGCCACCCTGCGGATGCCCCAGCTCGTCGCGCGGTTCCTGCCCTATTCGGTGCTGCTGGCAACGATCATCACTCTCGTCGGCCTCAACCAGAACAGCGAGGTGATCGCGATGAAGGCCGCCGGCCTCAGCGCGCACCAGGTACTGGCCCCACTGCTGCTCACCGCGCTGGTGGTCGGGATCGGCAGCTTCGCCTTCAACGAGCGCGTCGTGACCCGGGCGACGGCCACGCTCAAGGCCTGGGACGCCAACGAGTTCAAGGCCGTGCCGCGCGATTCCGGCGTGCGGGCGAACGTATACATCAGCGACGGGGCCGACATCCTTGCCGCGGGCAGCGTCACCGGCGTGGGCGACGCGACCGAGCTCACCAACGTGACCTGGTACCGCCGCGCGCCGAGCGGCGCGATCGCGAACCAGATCCGCGGCAGCCGAGCAACGTGGACCGGCGACGGCTGGAAGATCGAGGACGCGGTCCGCTTCGAGGTCGCCGGCGCGCGCAGCGCCGACCTCGGTGAAACCGTCGTCGCCTCGACAATAACCCCCGACCAGGTCTGGCTGGGCAGCGTCGACCCGGACGCGCAGTCGTTCTGGGAGTTGAGAGAATCCATCGCCGCCTACGAAGCGGCCGGCCGGCGCACTGCCGAGATCCGCTCGAAATGGTGGCACAAGCTCGTCAGCCCCCTGTCATCGGTGCTGATGCCCCTGCTCGGCGCCGTGGCGGCGTTCGGACTCGCGCGATCGGGGCAGCTGTTCGTCCGCGCGGTGATCGGCATGGCGCTGGGCTTTGCCTATTTCGTCGTCGACAACGCCGCGCTCGCGATGGGCAATTTCGGGGGCTACCCGCCCCTCCTTGCCGCGTGGGCCCCGTTCCTGCTGTTCGCGCTCGTCGGAGAGACCGTGCTGGTTCGCACCGAAGAGTGAAATGTGGCGGAACCTTGGCAGGGTTCGACGGTTGAGCGGTCCGGAGTACAACTGGAGTTCACGCCATGAAGAAGTTCGCATTTCCCGCGCTTGCGGCCGCCCTCGCCCTCGCCGCCTGCGACAGCGCGCCCGAGACCGACGAGGCCGCACTCGACACCGCGGAGCCGGCAATGACCGAGCCGATGCCGGCCGACCCTGCGATGACCGACCCGATGGCCACCGACACCGCGGCGCCCACCGACCCGATGGCGACCCCGACCGACGGCACCGAGGCGCCCGAGCCGACCGCCACCGCGACCCCGATGTGATGGAGCGTATCGCAATGAAGAAGCTGCTGTTCCCAGCCCTCGCCGCATCGCTCGCGCTTGCCGCCTGCGACAGCGCGCGGGAAACCGACGAAGCAGGAGCCGACGTTGCGGCCGAGGACACGGCCGCGACCGCGGCCGATGGTGACACGACGGTCGTCGTTCCCGGTCCGACCGCGACCGAGACCGCCGTCGTCGACACTGCAACCGACACCAGCGACCGGGTCTCGATCGGTCCGGACGGGGTGAAGGCCGATGTCGGTGATGCCGACACCCGGGTGAAGGTCGACACGAGCGGAAAGACCGTCACCGTCACGGACTGACGGGCAGGATCGTCACGCTGCGTCCACGGGTAACCGCGGCCGGCGTACGCAGGCTATCGCGGGATGATCATTTCCGCGGAGCCTTGCACGGGGCCGTCTCCATGGAGGCGGCCCCGTTTTCGTGCATCCCCATCCGGGCGCCCGGGCGGCGCATCGTGCTCGCCGCGATCCGGCCGACCAGCGGCGCCATCCCGCGATAATGCGCACGGTTGTACGTCTCGCGCGCGTGTTCGTGCGCGCCGATCCGGCGGTGCGCCTCGGCCAGCGAATGATAGGGCAGCGACGGGAGCAGGTGGTGCAGGGCATGGTAGCGCAGGCCCACCGGCGCCCACAGCGCGGCGACGAACCCCGGAGGCGGGACGTTGACGGTGTCGAGGTACTGCGCGGTGACACTCATCGCCTCACCTTCGTTCTCCCAAAGATGCGCCACCAGCGTGCGTAACTGGTTGAGCACCGCCACCGCCGAGAATACGCCAAGCGCCACCAGCAGCGGCTGCCAGCCGAGCCACAGGACGCTTGCGATCAGCACGAGCGCCCAGATCGCGGCACCGGCTTCGAGCAGGATGAAGCGGCGCCGGTCCTCGTCCGCGGGTCGGCGGCGGCGGAACGTCGGGTTGATGGCAAGGGTCGAGAACCGCGCCCAGTTTGCGCGCCGCAGCGCCGGGATGAACACGCCAAGCGGCGCAAGCACGCCGAAGCGCAGCACGAGGCCGAGCGGCGCGAGCAGCGAGACAAGGATGAACGCGGGCAGCGTCCACGGCTTCATCAGGGCAAGCGGCAGGTATTCGGGATCGTCGGGCGTGCCGTAACGCTTGCGCGAGTGGTGGATCGTGTGCCCGTCCTCGTACATGAAACTGGGGGTGAGCATGGGAATGCCGACGAGCAGGTTCCAGGTCGTGCGAAAACCGGGAAGCGCATCGCGGTGCAGGTGCGTGAGCTCGTGGATGAACAGCAGCGCGCGGTACAGCGCCAGAGTGGCGACGACGCCCAGCAGGACGGTGAGCCACAGGACCTGCGACAGGATCGCCCCGGCGAGCGCGGCGTAGCCCAACAGCGCCGATCCGAGCATGTCGGGCCAGTATATCTCCGGTCTGGCCACGGAGAGGTCGCGCGTCAGTTCGGCCGCCGCGCGCAGCAGCGCCTTGTCGTCCTCGTCCCGGGCGCCCGAATAGCGCTGGCCGCCCGGCGGCAGGGCCTTCGTGTCGGCCGTGGTGGAGGTCGATGTGGTCATAATCTGCTTTTCCGAACCGTGCGCGCGGCCTATCCGGCGGCGCCGACTGCTGCCGCGCGATAGCGGATTTGCGGCAAATGCGAAATGAACGAGGTCAGGTACGCTTGATGCGCCAGATAGAGATCACGCCCGTCGCCAGCAAGCGCGACCGCCGCGAATTCGTCGATCTCGCTTATCGACTGAATGGATCGGACCCCAACTGGGTCGCGCCGCTGCGGACCGAGGCGGTCGAACTCGTCACCCCGGGCCGCAATCCGTTTTTCGCCCATGCCGACGTCGAACTGATGCTCGCGCGCGAAGGCGGCCGTGTCGTGGGGCGCATCTCGGCGCACATCGACCGCCTCGCGCTGGCCCAGCCGGCCGAACAGGGCATGGGGCCGGGTACCGGCAATTGGGGCCTGCTCGAGGCGGAGGACGAGGGCGTGGCCCACGCCCTGATCACCCGCGCCGAGGCCTGGCTGCGCGAGCGTGGGACGACGCGGGTCCTTGCCCCGCTGAGCATGTCGATCTGGGAGGAACCCGGTCAGCTCGTGCGCGGGCACGATCATCCGCCGACGGTCATGATGGGGCACCAGCCCCGCCGCTACGCCGACTGGATCGAAAGCATCGGCGGCTACGAGCCTGCAAAGTCGCTCCTGACCTACGAGCTCGACGTCCGGAAGGATTTCCCGCCGCTGATCCAGCGGATCATCGCGGCCGGAGAGCGCAACGAGCGCATTCGCATCCGCAAGGTCGAGAAGGCGAAATTCGACGAGGAAGCCCGCCTGATCCTCGAGATTCTCAACGATGCCTGGTCGGACAACTGGGGCTTCGTCCCGTTTACCGAGGCCGAGATCGCCTACGCGGGCAGGAAATTCAGGCCGATCGTCTTCGAAGACCTGATCATGGTCGCCGAATACGACGGCGAGCCGGTCGCATTCATGATGACCCTCCCCGACCTCAACGAGGCGATCGCACCCCTCAAGGGCCGCCTCTTCCCCTTCGGCTGGGCGAAGCTCCTGTGGTGGCTGCGCAGGCCGAGGGTCCGAACGATGCGCGTCCCCCTGATGGGGGTGAAGAAGAAGCTCCAGTCGTCGCGGATGGCGAGCCAGCTGGCTTTCATGATGATCGAGCACATCAGGCGGGCGGCGGTCACGCGATATGGTGCGACCCGCGGCGAGATCGGCTGGATCCTCGAGGACAACCAGGG
Source organism: Tsuneonella sediminis (assembly GCF_051912845.1). Lineage (NCBI taxonomy): Bacteria > Pseudomonadati > Pseudomonadota > Alphaproteobacteria > Sphingomonadales > Erythrobacteraceae > Tsuneonella > Tsuneonella sediminis. The sequence goes on from NZ_JBNCBU010000001.1 coordinate 1,160,609, forward strand.
AATGATAGCGATCGCCGATGCTATCGACAGCCACGTCAACCGCGAATACGTGATATACGGCAAGGCACTCTGAGCCGGTCCGTGTGGCGCGCACGCCACGCCGACCGCCGATCGCGTGTCGTGCCGGGAACCCGGCAAGCGGCTGCTCCGTTCGCAGCTTGACGGGTGGCCGCATGGGCCGGACCGCGAAGAAAGCAGGAAAGACGTGGCGAGGTCGGAAGCCAGCAAGAAGGGTTCCCGCAAGCTCGGGCATGTCCTCCTCGTCGAGGACGATGCGACGATCGCCGTCGCGCTCGAGGGGGCGCTGCTCGATGCGGGCGCGAAAAGCGTGACGATCTGCACCACCACCGCCGATGCGCTGGCAGCTTTGCGCAAGAACAAGCCCGACGGACTGGTTCTCGACGTTCATCTTGCCGACCGCGACGACGGCTGGGCCTTGGCCGAACTTGTCAGCTCGGTCGGGCCCCGACCCCCGAAAATCGTGTTCTCAACCGGAGCGCCGCAGGACATTCCTCCGCAGATCGCCGAACTCGGCCCGGTGCTCGAAAAGCCGTACGACCATGCCCAGCTTGTCGACGCGCTTTGCCGTCCGCCCCGCGACGGCCTCGTCGCCCGGCTGCGCGAAGCCCTCACCAAGAACGATCCGAGCGCCGCGTCCGCGGCAGGCTGACCCGGCGGCCGGCAGAGAGGACCGCCTGGCCGGTCGCGCGGCGCGGCGCGGCGCGGCGCGGCGCTGGAACATGCGCTGGCCATTTAGCCAAAAAAAAGGCCTCCGCTCGATTTTCGAGCGGAGGCCCTTCGGGATCGTATCACCAGCCGCTTGGACGGGAGGGGGGGTCTCGGCGGTGACAGTGATAAAATGCCCGACCCGGAATCGCGTTCCCGGTGCGGCGAAAAAATTTCCGCTCTCCCGACATTTTTCGGCTAACTGTCTGATTCAAGGGTGTTTTCTACCCTCGCTTTGGTCGATCAGCCGCCGCCGGCGAAACCATTTGGACAGGATCGGCCACACATCGGAGCCACGCGCGGATCGCGGTTAAAGATGGGCCGGAAAACATTGTCGGCATGGCGGCGGAACCATACGGGGGGGGCCACGTTCTGTGCGCAGTAATCAACGGGAAGGGAACGCATGTCGCTCGGGGATCAAGTCGCCGCCAATCTGCCTTATCTGCGCCGGTACGCCCGCGCCCTCACCGGGTCCCAACAGACCGGTGACGCGTTCGTACGCGCTACTCTGGAAGCCGCGCTGGCCGACGAGGGGCTAAAGGCCTCGCTGTCGAAAGGCCGGGTTCCGCTCTACAAGGCCTTCAACAAGGTCTGGTCGAGTGCATACATGGAAGTCGCGGATGCCGGCGGCAGCGGCGGCATGCACGAGGCGGCCGCCCAGGATCGCCTGCGCGCGATCACGCCGCTCAATCGCCAGGCCCTGCTGCTGACGACGCTCGAGGATTTTTCCGTCCCCGAAGCGGCCGAGATCATGGACATGGACGAGGCCGATATCGAAACGATGGTCAAGCAGGCCGTCGAGGAGATCGATCGCGAATCGGCCACCAGTGTCCTTATCATCGAAGACGAGCCGCTGATCTCGATGCAGCTCGAAGACCTCGTCCGCTCCCTCGGTCACGACATCTGCGGCACGGCGGCAACTCGCACCCAGGCGCAGGAAGTCGTCGCGGAACGAACTCCGGGCCTCGTCCTTGCCGATATCCAGCTTGCCGACGGGTCGTCAGGACTCGACGCGGTCGACGACATCCTCGCGATCGACAGCGTGCCGGTGATCTTCATCACCGCGTATCCCGAACGGCTTCTCACCGGCGACCGGCCCGAGCCGACATACCTCGTCACCAAGCCGTTCCAGGAATCGACCGTGCGCGCGGCGATCAGCCAGGCGCTGTTCTTCGGATCGAGCCGCCCGATCGGCTGACGCGCACGAACCTGCCGATCACGAAAGGGAGCGCCTCGGCGCTCCCTTTCTTGCGGCCCTGCGGCGACCGACCCTAGGATTTCGGCGCGAGTCGCCTGCGGGCGCGCATCTCGAATTCGCTCGGCACCCGCACGGGCACGTAGAGCGTGCATGTGACCCCGCCCTCCTCGAACCGCAGGTCGACCGGGTGGCGCAGTTCATGGGCGACGATCTTCTCGATCAAGTCGGTACCGAAGCCGCGGGGGCGATGGGACGGCACCGGCGGACCGCCGCTTTCGACCCAGCGCACGCTGGCCAGATCGTCGCGGTCGAGCGCCCAGGTGATCCGTACCTTCCCCTCCGGCGCGGACAGGGCGCCATACTTGGTCGCGTTGGTCGCGAGTTCGTGGATCGCCAGGCCCAGCGAGAGCGCGTCGTTAGGCGCGAGTTCGACCGTCGGCCCCGCCATCTCGATCGACCCCTCGCTCCGGGCATAGGGCACCAATTCCGCCTCGATCACCGAGCCGATCGGCGTGGTCCCCCAGTCCGACTGGGTGAGAAGGTCGTGCGTGGCCGACAGCGCCCGGATGCGGCCGTCGATTCCCTCCGCGAAATCGTCGAGGTTGGTCGCCCGGCGCCGCGTCAGACTGACGATCGACAGGACGTTGGCGAGCGTGTTCTTGACGCGGTGATTGAGTTCGCGAGTCAGCGTGTCGCGGATCGAGTTCTGTTCAGCCAGCCAGTCGAGCGACGCCTGATCTTCGATCGCCTGCTGGGTCAGCAACCGGGCGACAATCATCAGCAGGCTGGCCACGAGCAAGCCGAACAGCAGCGTGAGCATCGACAGCATCGAGAGCGACGACCCGCGCGCGGATTCGACCTCGAGCAACATCGTGCGGTTGGCGACTGAGACGATCTTCTCGAAGGTTCGTCCGCTCCTTGCGTCGCCCCTGATCTCGGCAAGAAGGGCGTCAGGCGTGTCCTTGTCTCCGTCGTAGAGCCGGATGCCGAAGCCCCGGCGGGTCTCGAGCTGAAGCGCCGATGCAAGGAAATCGCGCGCATTGAACGGGCTGTAGATGAACCCCTTGAGCTCGCGCCCGCCGGCGATCTGGTCGAACACGGGCATATAGATCAGGAAACCGGGCGACGGGGTGTCGCCCTCCTGGACAAGCACGATCCGCCCGCTGGCGGTCGGCCGCACGGTCCGCTCGGATTCGTCCATCGCCTCGCGCCGGTTCTCCTCCGAGTACATATCGAACCCGAGTGCGCGCCGGTTGCGCTCGGTATCGGGCAGGAGGTAGGTCACCGGCACCATCTGTGCGCGGTCAGGCGATGGCGCGGGTCGCACCTTGGGCATGCCGGGAACCTCGGCTGCCAGCCGCCGCTCGTAGTCGGCGATCTCCCGCGGGCTGATCGCCTCGGCCCACCCGATGCCTTCCGCACCGCGGTAATCGGCATCGAGCCGCAGTTCGCTGACGAAGCGGCGGAACAGGCTCGACGGAACGTCTTCCACTGTTCCGAACAGCGCGGCCCCCGCGCGAAGATACGCCGAGGATGTGTTGGCCCTGCGTTCGATCGCCGAGCCGACGGCCTGCGCGGTTTCCGAGAGACGCGCTTCCTCGCGCCGCAGCTCGCCCCGCTCGATGGCGAACACGCTCAGCGCCGTGATCGCCGCGATAAGCAGAAAGATGGCCACCGGAGTGGCGCGCGGGTAGAATACCAGCCAGCGGCGCGATCGCCGACGGCTGCCAAATGTCCGGTCGATGGTACTGCTCTCTATGATACCCACCCCGCATGCGCCCGGCGCAGGAGCGGGCAGGCATCAGGGGAACCAAGTCCGCGGCAGATCGTTCCCCGGTTCTACGGGTTCGTTCCCCTGGCCCGCATCCATTGGGGTGCGGCCCCGGGGCAATATTGTTTTTTGACGACACAATTCTGATTCATGGGCGGGAACCGACATTGAACAAACGCACATCCGCTTCGAAGGGCAAAGGGGACGATAAGATTACTCCGGCAACAGCAAGACGTGGCGACGGACCCGGATCACCGGGGTGGGCTAGCGGGCTGCGCCAGCTCTACGATTCGGTCGTCGATGAACCCCTGCCCGATACGTTCAAGGACCTCCTGTCGAAGCTGGACAGCAAGAACTGATGGCCGAGCATAAGCGTACGGTCTCCGAGCAGGCCGACTTCAAGCGCGAGCTCACCGAGGTGGTGCCGCATCTGCGCGCTTTCGCGCGCGGCCTTTGCGGGCGTCCTGACATGGCCGACGACCTGGTCCAAGAAACGCTGCTCAAGGCCTGGGCGGCGCAGGAGCGGTTCGAACCGGGCACGAGCATGCGGGCCTGGACCTTCGTGATCCTTCGCAACGCTTATCTCACCGACATGCGGCGCAACCGGTTCAGGGGCGATTTTGACGAGAACGTCGCCGAGCGGATCCTTACCGCCCCCGCTGGGCAGGAGGAACCGATCCACCTGTCCGACATGCGCCGTGCGCTGCTGACCCTTCCGCCCGAGCGCCGCGAGGCGCTGCTGCTGGTGGGCGCGGGCGGCTTCAGCTACGAGGAGGCGGCCAACATCTGCGGCTGCGCGGTGGGCACGATCAAGAGCCGGGTGGGCCGGGCGCGCGCAGCGCTGACCCAGATGCTCGACGAGGGCGCGATCCCCCAGCGCTCGATCGACGATGAAAGCGCGCATCGCGCCATTCTCGAGGAGCTCGACGAGGTGGCCGCCGGAAACGGAGTGAGCGAACCGACCCGGTGACGCGACGCGCACGCTGGCGGCTTGAAGAGCAGCGCACTTCCCGCCAAAATCGCGGTCCATCCCGGGGGCTCATGAATCCGTGACCGAAGCGCGTCCCACTGAACCGACCGCACCGCCGCCGCCACAGCCGCCGCGCGTCAGGGCGCGCACGGCGCGGATGACGTTCGCCGCGCAGGAATTGCGGTTGATTTCCGCGCTTGTCGTGATCCTCGGCGTGGGACTGTTCCTCGCCCTGCCGTTCGTGCTGTCGATCGGCTCGGTGGTGTTCCTGCCGGTCGTCACCGCCCTCATCCTCACGATCGTGCTCTCCCCCCTCGCCGACAAGCTGTCGGCATGGGGCCTGCCCAACGTCCTCGCCTCGCTGACTGCCCTGCTCGTCATGCTGGCGGTGATCGTGCTTGCCGCGATGCTGATCCTGCAACCGGCCATCGACCTGTTCGATTCGCTCCCCGCGATCGTCAACAAGCTCGGCGAGCGCTTCGCCGACCTGCAGCAGGAGTTCTACTGGCTCGGCGAGGCGAACCGGCAGATCGCCGAATTGACCGGCGACAAGAGCCGCGAGGTCGTGGTCGCGACCCCTTCGATGATCGAGGAATTCGCCTATGCGACGCCCAGCGTCGTACTCGAGACCCTGCTGACGTTCCTCATGGCGTTCTTCATGGTCGAAGCGCGGGTCCGGATGCGCCGGCGCCTTCTCCTCGAGAGGAGCGACTTCGGTGCGAGCATCAAGGCCGCGCGCGTGATCCGCGAGGTGCAGGACCGGGTCGCCGCTTACATCCTGACCGTCACGTGGATAAACGCGGGCGTCGGAGTCGTCGTCGCGCTGGGTGCGTGGGCGCTAGGGCTCGAGGCACCCGTCATGTGGGGCGGCCTTGCCGCCATCCTCAATTTCCTGCCTTACATCGGCCCGCTGACAATGGTCGGCGTACTCGCGTTGTTTGGCGTGGGGACGGCGGACACGGTCATCCTCGGGATCATACCGGCCGCTGCATATCTTGCCCTCCACGCCGTCGAATCGAACGTGATCACGCCCTCGATCCTCGGCAAGCGTTTCACCATGAACCCGGTGATGATCCTGATCGCGCTGAGTTACTTCACCTGGATCTGGGGCGTGCTGGGCGCGCTCCTCTCGGTCCCGATTCTGCTGACGCTCACGGCGTTCTTCGACCACGTCGGCCGGCCGAACCTGGTTGGTTTCCTGTTCGGGGAGCCACTGTTCGGCGATCCTGTGACCGGCGATCCGGTGGAAGACATTCCCGACCCCCGGGCCGGATGAACCGACGGCCCGCCCCCCGGTGACGGGGAACGGGCCGTGCGAAAGGAACCAGCGATCAGCGGCCGGTCAGGCGGGATATTTCCATGTGCTGCCGCGGTTGAGGTTGTCGGCCGCGAAACCCCAGTTGAGTTTCCCTTCGACCACCGCCTCGAGATAGGCGGGACGCGCGTTCTGGTGGTCGAGATAGTAGGCGTGCTCCCACAGATCGATCACCAGCAGGGGGTTGCAGTCCTGGTCGGCCATCGTGTCGCCATCGTGTGTCTCTGCGATCTCGAGCTTGCCGCCCTTCTCGATCAGCCAGACCCAGCCGCTGGCGAAATGACCCGCCCCGCGTTCCTTGAGCTGCATCTTGAGATCGTCGACCGAGCCGAAGGCGTCGTCGATCATGCTCTTGAGCTCGTCGGTCGGATTGCCGCCGCTGGCCGCCAGCGAGTGCCAGTAGAAACCGTGGTTCCAGCTCTGCGCCGAATTGTTGAAGAGTCCCTGGTTGCTGCCGCGCGCCTTGGCGATGACCTGCTCCAGCGTGTCTCCCGCCATGTCGGTGCCTTCGACCGCCGCGTTGGTCTTGTCGATGTAGGCCTTGTGGTGTTTCCCGTGGTGGAAGCTGAGCGTCTCGGCGGAGATCGCGGGGGCAAGCGCGGTGTCAGGATAGGGCAGCGGCGTGACTTCGAAGGCCATGGTTGTCTCCCGTGGTCGGATTGAGGTGAGATAGGCGTCCCTACACCAATGCGCGGGAACCGCTAGGGTTGCAGGCGTTTCAATCGTTCTTGCGGTCGACCGCGGTGGTGAGCGCGACGTCGGCGGTGACGTTGGCCAGCGTGCGCATGAGATCCGGCATCATCTCGACCGCGACGAGCAGCGCCAGCGGGCCGATCGGAACACCCATCGCCAGCGCGATCGGCCCTACCGAAATGACGAAGCTGATCGTCCCGGGCAGGCTGACCGATCCGAGCGCGATTACGATCGCGACGGCTGCGCCGGCGAGCAGCGCCAGTGCGGAAAGTTCGACCCCCGCCAGATGGGCGACGTAGATCGCGACCGCCATGTTCATCGCCGGGCTTGTCGCGCGGAAGATCGCGACGCTGAGCGGCAGGACGAACTCGGCGGTCTCTTCCCGCACGTCGAGCCGCCGTGCGCTGACGAGCATGGCCGGGAGGCTGGCGAGCGAACTCTGGGTCGATATCGCGACCGCCTGCGCCGGAAGCATGGCGCGGGCGAAGGCGAGCGGGCTTTTCCCTCCCGCGAGCCAGGCGACGAGATAGCCGCCCGTGAGCACCACCGACCCGACCGCAACCACAGTCACGATATAATGCGCCAGCGTCGCGAAGGCCGCCCCGCCGCTTGCCGCTCCGACCCCGAGCGCCAGCGCGAATACCCCGACCGGCGCGACCCACAGGACCCAACCGATAATCGTCAGCATCGCGTTGGCGAGCGCGCGGAAGAACCCGAGCAGGGTGTCGCGCTGATCGCCGGGCAGGCGCGCGACCGCCACCGCGAAGGCCGCGAAGAACAGCGTCAGCGGCAGCATCGCGGTCTCGGCCGCGGCGGCGACCATGTTGGGCGCGATCAGCGATTCGACGAACGCCGCAAGGCCGGGGACCTCCTGTGGCGCGCCCCCGGCCGACAGGACCCCTGCGGCGGCCGCCGGCGGCGGGAAGAGATCGAGCAGCAACGGACTGAGCGCCGCGCTCATCAGGGCGGAAAAGACGAGCGTTCCCGCCACCCAGCCGAGCATCCGCCGCGCCGTCGCCCCCGCGCGCGCCGCGATCGCGAGCTGGGCGATCCCGATCACGAGCAGCCCGGCCACGAGCGGAACGATCGTCGCCTGGAGGGCGCGCAGCCACAGCGCGCCGACCGGTTCGGCCACCGCCACCAGCGGCCCGATCGCGCTCGTCCGTGCGAGCACGATGCCCGTGAGCAAGCCCGCGACCAGACCTGCAAGCGTCCAGCCGGCCGGAATGCGCACCGAGACTAGCTGGCGCGCCGCGCCCCCGTGTTCCGTATTCATCGGCCGCTAGATAGCGGCTTTCACCCGTCAGGCTAGTGACATCGGCCCCCGGCCCGTCCAATGCGGCAGAAACGATCAAACGGTTCGCGAAACGGAGCATCATGGCACGCAAGTTCTTCGGCACGGACGGGATTCGCGGGCGTACGAACTCCGGCGTCATGACAGCCGCCACCGCGATGAAAGTGGGCCAGGCCGCGGGCCGGCACTTTCTGCGGGGCAGCCACCGCCACCGCGTGGTGATCGGCAAGGATACTCGCCTCTCCGGCTACATGCTCGAGAACGCGCTGGTCGCCGGATTCACCAGCGTTGGTATGGACGTGGTGATGACGGGCCCCCTGCCCACGCCTGCGATCGCCCTTTTGACCCGCGAGCTGCGCGCCGACGTCGGGGTTATGATCTCCGCCAGCCACAATCCGTACGAAGACAACGGCATCAAGCTGTTCGGGCCCGACGGATTCAAGCTGTCCGACGCCGACGAACTGGCGATCGAGGCCCTGCTCGAGCAAGAAATCGACCTCGCCGACGCCGCCGAAGTCGGCCGGGCCCGCCGGATCGAGGACGCGCGCGGCCGGTACATCCACGCGGTCAAGCAGGCGGTGGCGAGCGACATCCGCTTCGACGACCTCAAGGTGGTGGTCGACTGCGCAAACGGCGCTGCCTACCAGGTCGCCCCCTCGGCCATCTGGGAACTCGGCGCAAAGGTCATTCCGCTCGGGGTCACGCCCAACGGCACCAACATCAACCGCGACGTCGGCTCGACATCGCTCGCCGCGATCAAGGCCAAGGTGATCGAGGAAGGCGCCGACATCGGCGTCGCGCTCGACGGCGACGCCGACCGGCTGATCGTGGTCGACGAGAAGGGCGAAACGGTCGATGGCGACCAGCTGATGGCGCTCATCGCGCTGCGATTGAAGGATCGCGGCGACCTCAAGGGCGGCGGCGTTGTCGCCACCGTCATGTCGAACCTGGGACTCGAGCGACATCTCGCAGGCCATGGCCTGACGCTCGAGCGTACAGCGGTGGGCGACCGTCATGTCCTCGAGCGGATGCGCGAAGGCGGCTTCAACGTGGGCGGCGAACAGTCGGGCCACATGATCCTGCTCGATTACGGCACGACCGGCGACGGGACGGTCGCCGCGCTGCGAGTTCTCGCCAGCCTGGTGCGATCGGGCAGGCGCGCGAGCGAGCTGCTGCACCAGTTCGATCCTGTCCCGCAGCTGCTCAAGAACGTGCGCTACGCCGGGGGCAGGCCGCTCGACGACGCCCGGGTCAAGGCGGCGATCGCCGATGCGGAGGCGGAGCTTTCGGGCAAGGGCCGCCTCGTCATCCGCGCCTCGGGCACCGAGCCGCTGATCCGGGTGATGGCCGAGGGCGACGACGCCGGGCAGGTCGAACGCGTGGTGGACACGATATGCGACGTGGTGAAGGACGCGGCGGGCTGATGGCGCTCGAAATGCGCCCCGATTGCGAACGCTGCGGCGCGGACCTTCCCGCTGAAGCTCCGGGAGCGTTCATCTGCAGCTTCGAATGTACCTTTTGCGCCGACTGCGCCGACGATCTCGACGACCGCTGCCCCAATTGCGGCGGTGAGCTGATGGACCGGCCGACCCGCGCGAAGCGTCTGCACGCGCAGCATCCACCGTCGACGGCGCGAAGGTTCGCCGGATGAGTGCGCCCCCTCCCCGCGTGCTCGCGATCGCCGGTTCTGACAGCTCGGGCGGCGCGGGCATCCAGGCCGACATCAAGACCATCACGATGCTCGGCGGCTACGCGATGACCGCGGTGACGGCGGTGACCGCTCAGAACAGCGTCGGCGTGCAGGCAATCGCCCCGATGAGCGGCGACGTGGTGGCCGAGCAGATCCGGTCCTGCCTCAGCGATATCGGGGTCGACGCGGTCAAGATCGGCATGCTCCACGACCGCGAGATCATCGACGCAGTCGCGGGCGCGCTCGAAGCCCTGCCCGATCATGTGCCCGTCGTGCTCGACCCGGTCATGATCGCGACCTCGGGCGCTACCCTCATCGCGGAGGACGCGATCGCCGCGATGCGCGAGAAGCTGTTTCCCTTGGCGACGCTCATCACCCCCAACCTGCCCGAACTCGAGCACCTCGCCGGTCGCACCCTGCGCGACACCGTCGAGATCGCCGATGCGGCGAGCGAAATCGCGCGTACCTGTGCCGCACACGTCCTTGCCAAGGGCGGCCATACCGATGACGACCGGGTCATCGACACGCTCGTCGGGCCGGGACAGCAACGCTCCGCCGCGTTCGGCGACACGCGCATCGACACGCCGCACACCCACGGGACAGGGTGCACGCTGTCTTCCGCCATCGCCACGCTGCAGGGGCATGGCGTGCCGCTCGAGCACGCGGTGCGGCTGGCCCGTCAGTTCGTGCGCCGCGCGATCATTGCCGCGCCCGGCTTCGGGGCGGGCAACGGACCCCTGGGGCACCAGGCGGTGCGGGGCGGGCCGGGTGCCGGAGAAGGTCAGGCGGACAGTTCGTAGAACGCCGCAATGTGTTCCCATGCCTCTTCCGCGGTCTCGCACCAGCGGAAGAGGTCCAGATCCCTTTTCGAGATCACCCCTTCCTCTGCGAAGGCGTCCCAGTCGATCACGCGGGTCCAGAATTCCTTGCCGAAGAGCAGGATCGGCATCGGCATGATCTTGCCGGTCTGGATCAGGGTAAGCAGTTCGAAGAACTCGTCGAACGTGCCGAACCCGCCCGGGAACACCGCGACCGCTTTCGCGCGCAGGAGAAAGTGCATCTTCCTCAGCGCGAAGTAGTGAAACTGGAAGCTGAGGTAGGGCGTGACGTAGGGGTTGGGCGCCTGCTCGTGCGGAAGCACGATGTTGAGCCCGATCGATTCCGCCCCCGCATCGCTCGCGCCCCGGTTGGCCGCTTCCATGATCGACGGACCGCCCCCCGAACACACCACGAACTGGCGCTTGCCGTCCTCGACGATGGACTTCTCGCTCGCCAGTCGGGCAAGCCGATAGGCCTCGTCGTAGTACTTCGCCTTGGCGGCCAGCCGCTCCGCGACCACCCGCGATTCCTCGTTCGCGTTTTCGACCAGCGCCGCTGCGTGATCGGGCGAGGGGATGCGCGCGGAGCCGTACATCACCAGCGTCGATCCGACGCCGGCCTCGTCGAGAAGCATCTCGGGCTTCAGCAGCTCGAGCTGGAAGCGCACCGGGCGCAGTTCCTCGCGCAGGAGGAAGTCGGCGTCCTGAAACGCCAGCCGGTAAGCCGGGTGACGGGTCTGCGGGGTATCGGGTGTGCTCTTCTCGGAGAAGGCCGCTTCCTGTTCGGCCCGATAGAACTTGCGATGCTTGAGATCGCGCTCTTCTTTTCTGGTCATCGGGTTGCCGATAGGCGTGCCGGGGGCCGCGCACAATGGGCTGTCGAAGGGCCGCGGCGCGCGGCGCGGAGCCCGGCCGTGCCAGGGTGCCGATCAGGGATTGGGAACGCCCATCTGTACAAGGACGGCCTTCACTGCTTCCGACAGCGAGGCGTCGGCGGTCTCGTCTTCTTCCACCGGCCGGGTGGACTGCGATGGAAGCGTGAGAAAGCCGAGTTCCTGGGCTGCCCGCTCTTCGGCATCGGGCGCCCGGCCGGCGCCCCCGCGCCCGGCGAGATCGGCCAGCGAGGCGCGCTCGGAGCGCGCTTCGCGGGCCAGGAGTTCCTGTTCGGGGGACAGCCGCGGTGCCTCGGTCGCTGAAAACTCGCGTGCGCGCAGTTCGATTACCCGCCGGCAAAGCGCCATTTCCTTTTCGGTGCCGGCCTGCGGATCGCAGCGGTCGTTGCCGCCGAGCGGTGCAGCGTCGGCGCGGCGCCCTTCCTCCCGCCGAGACAGCGCGGGCGCCGCCTGGGCGCTGCGGTCCCCGGCGGGAGCGACCTGCCCCACCGGCTCGCGCGCGACGCCGGCACTGACCTGCTGAATCGAATCGGGCCGTGACCGCTGCGGCGGCGGCGGGACGGTGACTGTCCTGTCGACTCTCTGCTCGACCGCGACGGGGCCGCGGGTAGAGGCAATCTGGCCGACCTCCACTCCGCTCGAAGCCTGCGGCGCGGCGAAATCGTCGAGCCGGGCCTTCTCGGCGTTCGCCTGCGCGAGCGCGAGCGAGGGCATCGCCAGCACTGCGAGACCGAGCAGGGGAGCCGCCCGCATCATCGTGACTGCGTGATCGCGATCGCCTGGTTGCCCGACTGGGTGATCGCCAGGTCCGACAGGTTGTCGCCGTTCTGCGTCCATGCCAGCTGATTGTTAGCGCCGTTCTGCACCGCCGTCATGGCATTTCCGGACCCGTTCTGGGTCAGCAGGGCCTGGTTCTCGTCGCCGCTCTGGGTCAGGCTCATCCGGTTGTCGTCGCCCAGTTGCGACGCAGCCACGCCATTGGTGAAGAGACCGCCCTGCTGGGTGATCCGCATCGCGTTGCCGTTGCCCTGCTGCGCAGCCAGCGCGACCTGCACGCCGGTGCCATCCTGCGCCAGCTCCAGGATATTGCCGTTCCCCTGCTGGCTCGCGGTGGCGTAATGCGCGCCGGCGCCGGTCTGGGCGATGGCGGCGTCGTTCGCGTCGCCGTTCTGGTCGATCCGCGCGTACTGGGTGTTGGCGGTCTGGCCGATCGTCGCCCGTCCGCCGTCACCCACCTGAGTGATGTAGGCTCCGCGGTCGTTGCCGGGCCGCGCAATGGTGAACGGATCGGGGTTCCGGTCGTACCGGACCTTTTCCTTGTTCGCGTTGCCTTCCGGACTGGGGTTGCCGTTGTTTCCGTTGCACGGGTTGCCGGTGCCCTGGCCCCCGCCGGGCTCGCACGGCGCACCGGGGGTTTCCTTGTCGGTGTCGGCGTTTGCGGGCGCGGAAAGCGCGAGCGCGGCAAGCGCCAGCGCGGAGCCGATCAGGCGGTGTGTCATTGTGCCTCTCCTCGTGGCGGACCCTGCCGCACGACGGCCCGGTTGCCGGTGCCGCGTTGGCGAACGGTCGACCGGTTGTCCGAACCACCCTGGGCGATCTCGGCATCGTTGCACGGGCCGCTCTGTTCGAGCGTGATCTCGCCATTGGGGCCGCGGGTGACCACGGTAACGGCATCCCCGGCCCCACTGGTCCGGTGGACGACGGTGGTCCCGTCTGTCTGCTTGATCATCTGGGCATCTCCGCAGGCGATTGAATTCATCGGCATGCTGGCCGCGACCTCGGGTGAGGCCGCGGCCAGTGCCGTCGTGGGTGCGAACCCGACGAGCGCGAAGAGAGCGCAGCGTAGCCACCTGCCTGCCCGGTCGTGACGCCGGTCAGAAAGCGAGGATGGAAACATGACTGCGCTCCTTTCGATGTGGTGACAAAGGAAGGCGGATCCAGGGGTCGACGAGACCCGCCCTCCCCCCGTCAGGTCAGGGAGTGCCCTGCGTGACGGTGGCGGTGTTGCCGCTGCCCGACTGGGTCACGTTCGACACGTTGTTGTCCGAGTACTGGCCGACGGTCGCGGTGTTGTTCGTGCCCGACTGGGTCACGAACGAATCGTTTCCGTCAGCGTACTGGGTGACCCGTGCGGTCAGGTTGTCGCCCGACTGCTGATCGACCTTCGAGTAGTTGTCGAAGCCGTTCTGGCGCACGTCGCTCAGCGAATTCGACGCGTTCTGGATGGTAAGCGCATTGTTGAACGTGCCGCCCTGGAACACGTCGGAACGGCTGTTGGTCGCACCCGACAGCTGCTGGACCGTGGCAGTGTTATCGGCCGATCCGTCGGCAAGACTGACCGCCGAGCCGTCGAACGTGGTGCCCTGGTAGATGTTCGATTCCGCAAGGTCCGCAACCTGGTCGACATAGGCTTCGTTGCGCGCGCCGATCTGCAATACGACGCTTTCGGCCGGCTCGTTGATGACATAGCCGGCGGTGTCGGGGTGTCGGCCGGTCGTGTGCTCACCGGTGCCGGACAGATCGACATCGGCGATGTTGCCGGTGCCGTCCTGCGCGATGTAGCTGTAGGTGCTGGAACCCGTCTGCACCGACTTGGCATTGTTGCCCGAGGCTGGCCCCGGCAGGCTGTCGCCGATGAAATCGCGCTGGATGACGATCCCGACACTGCGTTCGCCGCTCTGGCTGACATCGACGATGTTGTCGTCACCGGTGGTGTAGACGAAGCTGTCGCTGTTCGCGCCCGACTGGTCCACGGTGGCAAGGTTGCCGTCGCCGTTCTGGTTCACGTCGCTGAACGACCCTGCCGATCCGGCCGATTGCGTCACGTTCGCGATGTTGTCATCGCTCGTAGCGAGGTTGCCCTGTTCGATGTTCGAGCGGGCGTCGTCCGACTGGGTGGTGGTCGCAAGGTTGCGGTCTCCGGTCTGGGCGATGTTGGCGCTCGCCCCTCCGGAGGTCGAATCCTGCGTGATTGTTGCGTCGTTGTTGTTGCCGGTCTGGGTAATGGTCGCGTCGACAGGAACGGCGTCCTGCTCGATGTTCGCATCGTTCAGGTTGCCGGTCTGGGTGATGTAGGCGTCCGCATTGTCACCCGGTACCACCGGGCTGCCCGGCGGCACCGAGGTTCCCGCTCCGTCGGCCGTCTGGCGAACGACCCGGGCATCGTTATCGTCGCCGGTCTGGATAACGACCGCGTTCGAGAAATCGCCCTGCTGGGTGATCGTCGAGAAGTTCCGGTTCCCGGTCTGCAGCACGTCGGCAAGCGTGTTGTCGCCGCTCTGCATGATGTCCGATTCGTTATCGTCGCCGTACTGCTCGACGCCGACCCGGGCGATCGGGTCCGCGCTCGAGTAGTTGTTGTCGGGATCGCCGACCGCACCGTTCACGCCGGTCTGCGTGACGTCGGAGGTGTTGCCGTCGCCCTCCTGGCGGATGCTTGCCTCGTTGAAGCGGTTCGACTGGTTGATCGTCGAGAAGCTCGATCCATCCTGGAAAACCGAAGCGTTCTGCGCGCCGCCCGACTGGAGGATCGTCGAGTCCGCCGCGCCCACAGTCTGGATGACGCTGGCGCGCTGGTCGTTGCCCGTCTGGGTGATCCGGCTCACCGCCCCGTCAGTCGCGGCGCCCTGCATGACCACGGCTTGGCCCTGGTTGCCGCTCTGGGTGATGAAAGAACCCGTGCCCGCGCCGCCCCCGAGGCCCGATTGAGTCACGTTGGCGCTGTTGCGTGTGTTGGACTGCGTGACCTCGGACCGCATGCCATCGGCCGACGCGGTCTGGTCGACCGTTGCGGCGTTGCGGTTGCCGGACTGGTCGACCTTCGAATAGCCGTTGTCGCCGGCCTGGGTGGTCGTCGCGCGCAGCTTGTCGCCGTTCGTGAACGCGCCGGTTCCGGTGCCGTTCTGGTCGACGTCCGAAGTGTTGCCCGAACCCGATTGCGTGACAGTGGCGACCGTCGCCGCGCCCTGCTGGTCGACGGTCGAGGTGTTGGTCTGTGCCAGCGCGGGGCCAGCGGCGAGCAGCGCGGCGATCGAAGCCGAGCCGAAGAGGATGCTTTTCATCGTGGAATTCCTTTCTAGGACAGGATCGCGGGCGACCGGTGCCGGCCGCCCGCTCCCCCCGTCACATGCCCTGCGTCACGGTTGCGGTGCCGTTGGTGCCGGTCTGGTTGACGCTGGACCAGTTGCCGTTCGACGACTGGGTCACCGTGGCTGTGTTGTTGCTGCCGCCCTGAGTGATGAACGAGTCGTTGTTCGAACCCGACTGGGTCAGGTCGGCGCGGTTATCGACCCCGCCCTGGTTGATGTCGGACTCGTTGTCGTCGCCAGACTGGGTCAGGTTCACGCTGTTGCGCCCGGCGAGTGCGGCGGAAAAGCTCGATGCATTGCCCGACTGGGTGATGAGCGAGCTGTTGCGTTCGCCAGTCTGGTGAACGCCGCGGGCGAGACCGATGTTGTTGTCGCCTGAGTTCGGGGTTTCCGAACTGGTGACGTTGGTCAGGAACCCGCTCTGGCTCCAGTCCGAGCTGTTGAGGGTACCGGCCTGCTCGACGAACGCGGCGTTCGAATTGCCCGTCTGGTTGATGATCGACGAGTTGGTATCGCCAACCTGCTGGACGAACGCGAAGCCCGAACGACCGGTCGAATTGATCTCAGAGCTGAGACGGATGCCGTTCTGCTGTACCACCGCATAGCCGAAGAAGTTGGGCGCGTTGAGCACCGCTTCGCCCAGCTCGGTCCCGGTATAGCCGAGGAATCCGCTACCCGAATCCTGGGTCACGCTCGACGAGTTGCCCGACCCGTTCTGCGTCACGCGGGCGGCGTTGTTGTTCGCCGACTGCGTGATGGACGAGGTGCTGGTCGAACCCGACTGGTTGACGATCGCGTCGTTGTTGTCGGCGCTCTGGCTGACCGTCGAGGTCAGGTTGTTCCCGTTCTGCGTGACATTGGCGATGCCGTTGGTGCCCATCTGGAACACGTCGGAATCGTTCAGGCTGCCGGACTGGTCGACACCGGCGACGTTGAAGCTGCCCGACTGGTCGACAAAGGAATTCTGGACGGCGCCCGTCTGGTCGACGGTTGCATCGTTGTCCTCACCGGTCTGCTGAACGGAGCTGGTGCTGACAACCGAGCCCTGGGTGACGGTTGCGGTGTGCTGGCCGAGGCCGCCCTGGTTCACAATCGAGTCATTGCCCCAGGATTGGTCAGCCGCAACCAGCGCCAGGTCACCCTGCGAGACGGTCGCCTTGTTGTTGTCGGACGACTGCGAGATCGAAGAGTCCTGCGAATCGTCGACCTGCGTGACGGTTGCCTCGTTGAAATTCCCGCCCTGCGTGACGGCCGACACGGTGCCGAGCGAGAAAGTGGCGGTGTTCTGGGTGACGGTCGCCTTGTTGTCGCTTCCGCCCTGCGTCACGGTCGAGGTGTTGATCGGCGGGGCGACGTTCGCGAGGTCGCTGCCGTCGTCGCTCTGGGTGACGGTCGCTTCGTTGCGATCGCCAGTCTGAGCGATGGTGGACTTGCCACCAGCCTGCGAGCCATCCTGGTTGACGGTCGCTTTGTTCAGATCGCCGCCCTGGTCGATGTCGCTGTTCGAATCCGAACCGCCCTGGTTGACGGTCGCAGTCGCGTTGGTGCCGGTCTGGTCGACCGTCGAGGTGTTCGATTGCGCCAGTGCCGGCGACGCCGCGAGCAGCGCGGCGGCCGAGGCGGAAAGAAGGAAAGTGCGCTTCATGATAGTGACTCCATCCAAGCATTGAGTGTGAATGCGGCCCGACGCCGTGCACCGGGATTGGCGCGCGGCGGGGTTGCGGGGGCCGTTTGCCGGCCTCGACCGCGACCGGATGGAGTCAGGAAACCACGATGCCCGATGGCCGCGCGCTGTCCCCCAGCGGGGCGTTTCGCGAATGCGGCAGTCATCAACATGGTTGTAAAACCCCTTCCGGAATTTCATAACCATGTCTGTCCGCCGCTTCGGCGACGGGCAGACAAGGTTGTGTCACAGCAACTCAGTCAAACCGGGCGCGTCGGGGCTGCAACTCCGGCGCGCCTTTTGGTACCGACGCCGGGAAAGCGGCTGCAACCGCTTCCCCTTCGCCACCGGCAACTCGCTTCAATCCTGGCCCCGGGTGCCGGCTCGCCCCGGATCAGGTCAGTTCGTCCGCACCCCCGCGGCCTCCGCCGCGCGCATCAGCGCGCGCCGGTCGGGCTCGTCGGTGGATGCGGTGCGTCTCTTCGTCTTCAGCGGAGCGGTCGAACGCAGCGCCGCCTCGAATTTCTCCGCGTCGATCTTCCCGTCGCGCTCGCGCTTGTACGCGGCGAGCATCGGCAGACCGGCCTCGCGGTCGGCAAAGTCCCACAGCTTGAGGTCGACGCCTTCCATCACAAGGCCGTAGACCGCCTTCTCGATCGCCTGCTGGAGCGCGACCTGGTCGGGTTCGTTCGTGGTGTAGCCGGCCTCGGCCTGGAGCAGTTCCTTGAACGCGACGTAGCGGAATGCGTTCGCCCCGATCGACTGGCTCGCGATCGTCTTCGACGCGGTGACCGAGGTCAGCACCTCGCCCGTGCGGACCGATACCGCGCGCAGGTACACGGTTACCGTGTCCTGCCTGTATTCGGACCGCCCGCCGATGCCGAGGAAAGCCGCTCCCGCACCGCCGGTGACGGTGTTGGTGTCGTAACCGACCACCCCGCCTTCGAGCAGGACGCCCGCGAACAGCAGCGCGGGCAGCGCCTGAGGATTGATCCCCTGCTCGCCCAGGTAGCGTTCGCGCATCTCGCGGATGATCTGCCGCTCGTTGAGGAGGTTCTTCAGGCTCTCGCGCTCGACGATGGTGAACCACTGCCGGTTGCCGGCGTCCTGCAGTGCCTTGACCAGCATGGCCGCGCCGCCCTGGCTCACCGCCCGGCTGAGCGTCTGGCCGTTCTCCACCGGCTTGAACTGCCCGGTCTGGTCGGCGAAGCCGTAGACCGCGACCGCGACCGGACGGGTCGGGGCGGGGATTTCGGCCAGCAGGTGCTGGGTCTGCGTCTTGTCGGGGTAGAACGCCTTGCTCCGGGTCTCAGGGAACAGGCTGCGGCCGTCCTCGCCAAGGGTGGCGCAACCGGCGAGCGTTGCCGCGCCGAGTGCTGCGGCAAGCATCCTGAAGGTTTGACGGGAAATGCCCATGGGTCCGTTCACCCGCCGACGTCGATGAAGGTCGGGATGACGATCTCGGTCACTTCGCCGGTATCGTCGTCGATGATCGTCAGCGTGACGCTTTCCAGGCTGCGGACGAAGGTGATCGTCTGGCCGCCGAACCGGATCGTGCCGCTTTCCTGCGGATTTTCCCCGAAGATCGCGTTCACGATCTGCGACGACAGCGCGGACAGAAGGCGCGATTGCAGCTGGCGCGCGAAGATGTCCGCCTGCGAGCTGTTCGCGGTGCTGCGCGGGTCCTTGTAATCGTTCTGCGCATTCGCGACGCCCAGCAGGTGCGCCGAGTTGAACGGGTTGCCCCCGAACGTGGGGTCGATCGGCTGATAGGTGATGTCCTGTGCCGCAGCGGGCGCAGAGTAGATCGCTACCGCGGCGCAAGCGCCGACGGTCAGCCGGCGCACGCGAGTGCGCTGGTTCAAAAGCATCGAGATGCCCCTCCCGAAAATGTCGATTAACCGCAGGCTCCCCAGTGCGACCCGTCTGCCTGTCTGCGTTAACTCCTTGTTAAAGGATAGTTCACGATTCGCATCGTCAACCTTGATGAGCAAAATGGGAAAAGTCGGGCCGTGTCGAAAGAGTCCCGATATTGGACACCAAACGGTTCCTCTCAGACCATGCAGAACGACGAAGCCAGTCGGAGCAGCTCCCGCTGCGAACTGACCGACAGTTTCAGGTAGATCCCGCGAATATGCGTCCTCACGGTATTGATCGACACGCCGAGGCTCTCCGCGATTTCGCGCGGAGACAGCAGGTCGACAAGCATCTGGGCGATCTGACACTCTGATCTGGTCAGATCGAACTGAGCGGCGAGTCCGCACTTCACGAGGTCAAGCGGCTGGGCGACGGCCATCAACGAAAGGAAGAGGGCATCCTGGCCCGCGGCAGAGCTGCGGAACGCGCCGACAATCGCATTCGGGTGGCCGCGCTTGTCGGTGACGACCAGCCGCTCGAGCTCCGCGCCGACATGCGACAGCCTTTCGCGCCAGTGATCCTGCCCGAGGGGATCGTCGAAACACAGGCGCTCGTCCCGCAGGTTCAGCAGCAACCCTGACGACAGGACCGACCTCGCCGCCCGATTCGCCCACAACAGGGCCAGACCCGAGTTGACCACCAGCCGCGGAAGCGAGAGCCGCGCCAGCCATTCCAGCGCCGAACCGCTGTCGAGCGCGCCAGGTTTTTCCAGGAGTACTGGAGGCAAATCTGCCCGTTCTGCCAAGGCCACTGCGATTTCTCCCTGGCTCGACTCTTGCGATCGAGAAGCGGGACACTCACGATGGACGCCATTGTTGTCAACCTGATGAAACCATTTCGGTGGGAAAATTCATACTTGCAGCGCCGCCACGCTTATTCGTCTGGATGGGCATTATACTCAATAAGCCTGCCGGCGTGTACTGCGGGACCCGGTGACGAAGGAGATCGACTGGACATGGCCACGGGCGATCGGGGAGAACTCGATTGGGACTGGCGCGGTGCGCGCCGTTGCGGCTAATCCGCCCTTCAGCGTCGCGATAAGGACACCGAATGACACCTCCGATCGACCCTCCGGTGCGCCCGGCCACGCCGGCGATCGCGGACTTGCGCCCATGAGCGCTTGCCGCGTGCTCCCCACGCGCTGGGTCGAGAAAGTCTGGGGCAGCACTGCCCTGCCTCCGCCGTTCGCGGCGAGTGGAGACCGGCGGATCGGAGAGATCTGGTTCGAGCCGCCGCCCGAAATCCCGAGCCTTCTGGTCAAGTACCTGTTTCCCAGCGACAAGCTGTCGGTTCAGGTCCATCCATCGGATGCAGATGCGCCCGAGGGAGCGCGCGGCAAGGACGAATGCTGGCTGGTGATCGACGCCCGGCCCGGGACGCGGCTGGCGGTCGGCTTCAACCGCGAGGTCGAGGCTGACGAGATGCGTGCGGCTGCGCTCGACGGTTCGATCGAAGGACTGCTCGAATGGCGCGAGGTCGCCGCCGGTGATTTCGTCTATCTGCCCGCGGGGACGGTCCATGCCATAGGCGCCGGCGTCACGCTGGTGGAGGTCCAGCAGAACTCCGATGTGACCTACCGGCTGTACGATTACGGTCGCTCGCGGGACCTGCATCTCGACCGCGCGGTCGCGGTGGCGGATACCGGCCCGCACCCGGACCGGTACCGCAGGCGGGTTTCGGAAACGGGGCACGCGGTTCTGGTCGAGGGACCGCATTTCCGGCTCGACCGTCTCCATGGCGCGGCCGACGACGCGGTTCGCTCCCGCTACGCGCAGCGGCCGCTCCTGGTGCTGCCTCTGGATCGTCCATTGAGGATCGGAGACCTCGTTGCCCCGCCGGGTACGTGCGCGATCGCCGACGATCTGGGTACGCTTGACCTGGCGCCGGGGCAGCGCGCGCTGATAACGCAGGCGTGCGAGTGAAGGTTTTGCGCTGCCTCTTCACGAGGGCTGACGGCGGTGCGGGTCGGCACGCCGGTCAAAACCAGAACCGGACTCCAACGACGTAATTCGTTATGCTCGGATCCTCGCCGGCGAGCCGGGCGTAGTCGGCGCTCCGGCCGAGCTTCCACTCCTGCTCGATCCCGACATAGGGCGCGAACTCGCGTGCTATTTCGTAGCGGAGCCGGAGGCCCAGTTCGACCGATTCAATACCCGCGCCGATGCCGAGTTCGGGCACGTTCTGGGCGGACAGATTCAGTTCCGCGCGAGGTTGCAGGACCAGGCGCTGCGTCACCCGTTGGTCGAGTTCCGCTTCGAGGCTCGCGGTCAGGTCACCCTTGGCTGAAAGAAACGCAGCGGCATCGATTTCGAACAGATATGGCGCAAGGCCCTGCACGCCGATAACCGCGTGGGTCCGCTCACGCCCCGCAAGGTCCTGGCGGACGCCCGCCTGCAGATCCCACCACGGTCCGATCGCGTGGCTCCACAGGGCCTGGACTTCGGCGGATTCGATTTCCTCGCCGAAACTGCCCTCCCCCTCGCTCTTGAACCACAGCTTGTCGATGTCGCCGCCGTAGTAGCCCTGCACGTCCCACAGGAACCCGTCGTCTCCCTGTCGGGCGCGATACTCCGCCCGATCGCCCTGGAACAAGAACCAGGTCATGCCCCCGTGCTCCCTGCGAAGCGCGTCGCGGGAGGCCCGCATCGCCTCGGAGCCCCAGATCGCATCGGCGGCGCGCGGCGGGCCCGACCCGGCGGCTGCCGGAGCAGGACCCTGCGGTATGGAGCCCATCCCGCTTGCCCCGTGGAGCATGGCCGAGTGGTCCATCTTCGAGTGGTCCATCGCGCCGTGATCCATGCCCGGATGGTCCATTTGCGCATGGCCGCCCGCGGTCGCGGGAGAGCCGGTAGAAGGAGCACAGCGATCCTCCGGCACAGGGTGACCCATGGCGCGGTGCCGGGCGGCTTCCTTCTCGCACTCGCTCTGAACTGCCGGAGCCGCGACAGGCATCGCATGGCCCGAATGGTCCTGCGCGGCGAGGGGGGCGGCGGCGCTCGCGAGGAGCAGGGCTGCGAGCATGCGCATCAATGTTCTCCCACCCGCTTGACATCGGGCTGGTCGCCCCGCGGCGCGACGGTGACGATCTGAAACATGCCCATGTGCATGTGGTAGAGCAGGTGGCAGTGGAAGGCCCAGTCGCCCTCCTCGTCCGCGGTCAGGTCGAACGTGGCGCTGCCGCCGGGCTGGACGATTACCGTATGCTTCTGCGGCTGGCGGTTGGCCGGCGCGCCGTTGACCAGCTCGAAGAAGTGCCCGTGCAGGTGGATCGGGTGCGCCATCATCGTGTCGTTCACCAGCTTGACGCGCACGCGCTCGTTGTAGGCGAAACGGATCGGCCGATCGCTGACAGCGGAGAACTTCTGTCCGTCGAACGACCACATGTAGCGTTCCATGTTGCCGGTCAGATGAATTTCCATCTGGCGCGACGGGCGCCGCAGGTCGTCGTTCGGCGCAAGCGCAACCAGGTCCCTGTAGGTCAGCACCTTGTGGGGGACCTTGTCGAGCCCGATGCCCGGATCGCCCATCCTGTCGACCGGGTTCATCGCCACCATGTCGAGCCCCGGGCCGACCTTCACGTCGGGCGGCAGCAGCGAGGTGTCGCGCATGTCCATGCCGGTCATGTCGTGGCCCGCCGGCTCGGGGATCGCGGTCGCCGAGGCGCCGGCGTGACCCATCGCCGCGTGATCTGCGCCTGCCGTGCCGCCGGCGCCGTGCTCGCCGTGCCCGTCGTGGGCAGCGCCGCCGTGGTCCATTCCCATGTCCGCCATCGTCAGCAGCGGCGGGTCGCGCAGCGCAGGCACGCTCGCCCGCGCTCCGGGGCGGGACGCGAGCATCGCCAGCGCCATGCCCGAGCGGTCCATGCTTTCCGCCACGATGGCGTGCGCTTCGGCGACCGGCTCGACGACGATGTCATACGTTTCCGCGGTGCCGATCTGGAACTCCTCGACCTCGACCGGGCGCACGTTCTGGCCGTCGGCGGCGACCACCCAGAAGCGTGTGCCCGGGATACGGACGTTGAAGAAGGTCATCGCGCTGCCGTTGATAATCCGCAGACGCACCCGCTCGCCCCGAGTGAAGAGGTACTCCAGACCCTCGTCCGGCCCGCGTCCATTGGCGAGATAGGTGTAGGTCGAACCTGTCACGTCGGCGATGTCGGTGGGCATCATGCGCATCTGCGCCCACATTCGCCGCTCCTCCCCCGTCAGCGGATAGTCGTCGGTCCAGGTGGTCTTCTGGTCGTTGAAGTATTCCTCGCCCTTCTTGAGCTTCGCCATGATCGCGTGCGGGTGAAGCGGCGTGAACTCGCTCAGCAGCAGGACATAATCGCGGTCCGCCTGGACCGGGTCGCTGCCGGCCGGCTCGACCACGATCGGCCCGTAGTGTCCTGCCTGCTCCTGCAAGCCGGAATGACTGTGCCACCAGTAGGTGCCGCTCTGCCGGATGGGCGGGATGTCGTATACGAAGGTCTCGCCGGGCCGGATGCCGGGGAAGCTGACGCCCGGAACGCCATCGAACTGGAACGGCAGCAACAGCCCGTGCCAGTGGATGGAGCTGTCCTCCCTGAGCGTGTTGGTCACCGCCAGCCGGACAGGCTGCCCTTCGCGCAGGCGCACGAGCGGGCCCGGAACGCTGCCGTTGACGGCCACGGCATGGCCGCGGCGCCCCTGAACGACGCGCGGTCCTTCGCCGATCGTCAGGGCGATGTCCCGGCCGGCCACCTCGTCGAAACCCGGGCGGATCACGCCGCCGTGAAGGTCCGCCCCGCGCGCCCAGGCTGGCAGCGCCAGCGCACCCGCGCCGAGCGTTCCGCCAGCCAACAGGCGGCGCCGTGAAACCATCAGATCCGACATGGCCCTTGCATCTCCTTCGGTCCGTGTCATATATACCCCCCAGGAGTATTGCAAGATACCCGATAAGGTATCTTTGGCCGAGGGAGGACTGAACGTGGCGACACCCGATAGTTCCCGGATCGTCAACCGGCTGCGCCGGATCGAAGGGCAGGTGCGCGGCGTGGCCCAGATGGTCGAGGACGACCGGTACTGCATCGACATCCTCAATCAGGTGCAGGCGGTGAAGGCCGCGCTCGGCCGCGCCGAGAGCGAGATTCTCAAGCGCCATGCCGCCTGCTGCGTGAGCGAGGCGATCGCGAGCGGCGATGCCGAGGAGCAGAAACGCAAGCTCGACGAGCTCGTCGACCTGTTCGAGAAGGCCAAGCGGTGAAGGCGCTTGTGCAACTGTTCGCCGCGCTGGCGGCGCTTGCCGTCGCCTTGCCCGCGCTGGCGCACGGTGACGAAAGGCACGGCGAGACGCCCCCGCGTTCAGTCGCTGCGACGCCCGCTGCCCACGGTGAAAAGGGCCATGACACGGCGACGATGAGCGGAGGCGCCGTTTCGAACGGCGCGCCCACGGGCCATGACACCGAACAGGTGCGCAGCGAGGGTTTTGCCGGCGTCCTCAGGAGCCTGCATCCGGCCACCGTCCACTTTCCTATCGCGCTCTTCCTGATGGCAGCCCTCACTGAGTTGTTCGTCATGGCCCGCCGCACGCCCGATCGCGAGGCGGCCGTCAGGATCATGATCTACGGGGGCGCCGCGGGCGCCCTCCTCGCCGCGCTGTTCGGGTGGATACACACCGGCCTGTGGCTCGGCGGCGACGTCACCATGCAGGCGCACCGCTGGACCGGCATGCTGATCGCGCTTCTCGGCGCGGCGGCAGCGTGGCTCGCGCACCGGCAGTCCGCTTCGCGCGCGGCGCTTCGCATCGTCCTGTTCCCCATCGCCGCGCTGCTCCTCGCCCAGGGATTCCTGGGAGGCGAACTCGCCCACGGCATCAATCACCTCAAGCTGTAAGGAACCGCCCATGTCGTCGAGCGCAGTCAGTCGTGCCGGAAAGTTGCTGCTGGTTCCCGCCATCATCGCGATGCTCGCGGGCTGCGACAGCCCCGCCGAGCAGGCTGCCGGAGATCCCCCGGCGGCAGAAGAGATAACAGCGGTCCCGGCACCTGAAACAGCCGCCGCAAGTACCGAGACGGAAACGGCCATGCCTGCCGCGCCTTCCACTGCCGCGAGCGCCAGACCCGCGGCTGCCCCCGACCCCGCGGCCACGAAGGCTGCTGCGCCGCGCGCTGCAGCCAAGCCGTCACCCGCGGCGACTGCGGCTCCGGCCACAGATCCTCACGCAGGACACGACATGTCGACCATGTCGGAAAAAGACATGAAGAAGATGGGACACTGATGACTATGCGAAAGACACCCTCTCGCCCCTTCCTGACGACGCTGAGCACGGTCCTGCTGGCCGCCTGCACCGGCGCGGCGCAGGCGGCCACCTATACGATGTACCGTGATCCGGGTTGCGGTTGCTGCCTCGCCTGGGCGGCGCACATGGAACAGGGCGAAAAGCACGAGGTAATCTCTGTCGATCATCCCGACATGGCCGCGGTGAAGGCGCAGCACGGCGTGCCCGAGGACCTGCGCTCGTGCCATACGATGATCGCGGGCCGATTTGTCATCGAGGGCCATGTACCCGCGACCGATGTCGAGCGACTTCTGGCCGAGGAGCCCGACTGGGTAGAAGGCCTCGCCGTCGCCGGAATGCCGCTGGGTTCGCCGGGCATGGAGGCAGGCGGACGGGTGCAGCCCTACCAGGTGATCGCCTTCGGGGACGGCCGGCGCGAGGTCTTTGCGTCTTATCCCTGATCCCCGATGCCCGCTCGTCCCGAGCCGAGGAGACACTCGATGAATTACTGCGACACGCACACGTCGCACGATGGCAAGGCCGAGGGGACCGCGATCGACCCGGTGTGCGGGATGAGCGTGACGATCGCCGACGCCGCCCACGTCGCCGAGCATGACGGCGCGGCCCATTACTTCTGTTCGGCCCGGTGCAAGGACAGGTTCGTCGCCGACCCCCGCCACTACCTGTCCGGCGCGCATCTTGACCAGGTCGAGGACCTGCCGGAGGGCGCCGTATATACCTGCCCGATGCATCCCGAGATCCGCCAGGTCGGTCCGGGGAGCTGCCCGATCTGCGGAATGGCGCTGGAACCCGAGACCGTAAGCCTCGACGACGGCCCTGACCCCGAACTCGTCGACATGTCCCGCCGTTTCCGGATCAGCGCGATCTTCACGCTGCCGCTGTTCGTCTACGCCATGGGCGACATGGTGCCGGGACTCCGGTTCGACCAGCTCGTCGAACCTGCCCGTGCGCAGTGGGTGCAGTTCGTCCTGGCAACCCCGGTGGTGCTCTGGGGCGGCTGGCCCTTTTTCGAACGGGCGTGGCAGTCGCTCCAGACCCGCAATCTCAACATGTTCACCCTGATCGGGTTCGGTGTCGCGATCGCCTACCTGTTCAGCCTGGTCGCGACGCTGCTGCCGGACGTCTTTCCGGCCACCTTTCGCGACCACTCTGGCAGGGTCGGGGTCTACTACGAGGCCGCCGCCGTCATCACCACGCTGGTGCTTCTGGGCCAGGTCCTCGAACTCAAGGCGCGCAGGTCGACCTCGAGCGCGCTGCGGGCGCTGCTCGAGCTCGCCCCGCCGACCGCAATCAAGATCTTCTCGGACGGGGACGAGCGTGAAGTGACGCTCGAGCAACTGGCGGCGGGGGACCTGCTGCGCGTCCGGCCGGGCGACAAGGTGCCGGTCGACGGCGAGATCACCGAAGGCGCTAGCACGATCGACGAATCGATGATCAGCGGCGAGCCGCTGCCGGCCGCCAAGGCCGCGGGCGATCTGGTGATCGGCGGGACGGTCAACCAGACCGGCGGGTTCGTGATGCGCGCAAGCGCTGTCGGCAAAGACACGATGCTCGCGAAGATCGTGCAGATGGTCGCCGAAGCACAGCGCAACCGCGCCCCGATCCAGCGCCTGGCCGACCGGGTCGCCGCATGGTTCGTCCCCGCCGTGGTGATCGTCGCGGTCGCTACCTTTATCGCCTGGGCCGTCTGGGGACCGTTCCCGGCGCTCGCCTATGCTCTCGTCAACGCGATCGCGGTCCTCATCATCGCGTGTCCATGCGCGCTCGGGCTGGCGACCCCGATGTCGATCATGACGGGGACCGGCAAGGGCGCCCAGCACGGCATCCTCATCCGCAATGCCGAAGCGCTCGAGACGCTGGAGAAGATCGATACGCTGGTGATCGACAAGACCGGTACAATCACGATGGGCAAGCCCGACCTGATGTCGGCAACCCCGCGCGAAGGGATCGAAGAGGTTGAATTCCTATCCGCTGTCGCCGCGGTCGAGGCGGGCAGCGAGCATCCGCTGGCTCACGCCATCGTCGAGGGCGCCAGGACGCGCGGTATCGCGGTCCGGTCCGCGACCAATCTCGCGTCGACCACCGGCGAGGGCGTCGAGGCGCAGGTCGGCGGGCGCCGGGTCGCGATTGGTAACGAGAAGCTGATGCGGCGGCTGGGCATCGACGACGAGGGCTGGCTTGGCTCTGCCGAAGCTACGCGCGCGCAAGGCCAGACGGTCATGTTCGTCGCTTTCGATTCCACGCCTGCGGGGCTGATCGCGGTCGCCGATCCGATCAAGCCGACGAGCGCGGCGGCGATCCGGGCCCTGCGCGCGCGGGGCATCGCGGTCGTCATGCTGACCGGCGACAGCCGCGCCACCGCCGAGGCCGTCGCGGGCCAGCTCGGCATCGAGGACATCGAGGCGAATGTCTCGCCCGAGGACAAGCATCGCCGGGTCGAGGCGCTGAAGGCTTCGGGCAAGCGAGTGGCCATGGCGGGCGACGGGATCAACGACGCCCCCGCCCTTGCCGCCGCCGACGTCGGCATTGCCATGGGCACCGGTACCGACGTCGCTATCGAAAGCGCGGACGTGACTCTCGTTCGCGGCGATCTTGCAGGCGTGCTCCAGGCCATCGTCCTGTCGCGGGCGACGATGCGCAACATTCGGCAGAACCTGTGGTTCGCGTTTGGCTACAACGCGCTGGGCATACCCGTCGCGGCGGGGGTCCTGTTCCCGGCGTTCGGCCTCTTGCTCAACCCGATGATCGCGGCGGCGGCGATGAGCTTTTCCTCGGTCTCGGTGATCGCCAACGCGCTGCGCCTTCGCGGATTGCGCCTTCCGGTCCTCGCGGCCCAGGTCAGACCGGCCTGAACGGCGAACGCCCTCGCCGGGGAACGGCACGGAGCGCGGGAACGACATTCGCCGGGAAGTGGATGCCCCGCAAGGATTCGAACCTTGATTGACGGAGTCAGAGTCCGCTCTCTTACCATTAGAGGACGGGGCATCATCGTGCTGCCGGCGGCGAGCCGCCTGGCGAGGGGGCGCACTTAGTTTCGCTTGGCGCGCGGGTCAAGGCCGAGTGCGCGCTTACCGCCGCGCGCGCCGCACCGTCCGGCTTGCCGCGCGCCCGCTCCGCCGCTAGCATCGGCGCCAGGTCCCCGCGTCATCTGGGTCACGTGGCGCGGGAGGAACAGAAAGTATTGAAAATGGCGGATCATTTTCCGCCGGACACACAAAGGAACACGGGAAGGAAGACTGGCGGCAACAGGGGCAGATCGTCCGGCAAGGTAGCCGATTTCCGCTACAAGCGCCCCTCGCAGTCTAACCTACCGAAGGCCGTGACCAGCGGTCGCCAGGCGAGTTCGCCCGATCGCACTGCGCGACGTCAGGCTTACGCTGCGCTCGACCTCGGCACCAACAACTGCCGGCTGCTGATCGCCCGCCCGGAAGGCGAGAACTTCACCGTCATCGACGCGTTCAGCCGGGTCGTGCGCCTCGGCGAGGGTCTCGCCGCCAGCGGCAGGTTGAGCGACGCGGCGATGGACCGCGCGCTGGGCGCACTCCACGTCTGCGCCGAGAAGCTGCGCCGCAGGAACGTATTCCTTGCCCGCTCGGTGGCGACCGAAGCGTGCCGCCGGGCCGCGAACGGCGAAGCGTTCATCGACCGCGTGCGCGCCGAAACGGGAATCGCGCTCGACATCATCTCGGCGCAGGAGGAGGCCCGCCTCGCCGTGCTGGGTTGCCACATCCTGCTCGAAAGCGGGCACGGTCCTGCGGTCATCTTCGATATCGGCGGCGGCTCGACCGAGCTCGTCCTGATCGAACCCGGCGAGACCGTGCCGCGCATCATCGACTGGGCCAGCGTCCCCTGGGGGGTTGTCTCGCTCACCGACACGGTCGGCCGCGACGAGGGTGCCCGCGAAGCCGATCGGATCGAGCGGTACCAGCGGATGCGGATGCTGGTCAGCGACAGCTTCGCGCCCTTTGCCGAGCGGGTCGCGGACGCATCGCGGGCCGACGACATTCGCCTTCTGGGAACGAGCGGGACGGTGACCACGCTCGCCAGTCTTCATCTCGAGCTGCCGCAATACGACCGCCGCGCGGTCGACGGGCTGATCGTGCCGTCCGAATCGATGCGCGGAATCACGGCGCGGCTGTCGGTGATGGCGCCCGAGGAGCGGCGGCAGCTGCCCTGCATCGGCAACGACCGGGCCGATCTTGTCGTGGCCGGCTGTGCCATCCTCGATTCGATCCTCGATATCTGGCCTGCCGAACGGCTCGGCGTCGCGGATCGCGGCATCCGCGAGGGAATCCTGCGCAGCCTGATGGCGGGCTTCCCCGCCCCGGCGGGCGACAAGTGAGGGCGGGCGCATGAGCCGGTCGGGCAAGGATCCCGGCAAGCGGGTGAAGACCGCGCGCGGACGCACCGCGTCATCGAACCGCTGGCTGTCGCGCCAGCTCAACGATCCCTACGTCAAGCAGGCCAAGGCCGAAGGGTACCGCAGCCGGGCGGCGTACAAGCTGATCGAACTCGACGAGAAATTCGCGGTGCTCAAGGGCGCGAAGCGGGTGGTCGACCTTGGCGTGGCCCCCGGCGGCTGGGCGCAGGTCGTCCGCAAGAAGCGGCCCCAGGCCGCGCTCGTCGGGATCGACCTTCTGCCAACCGAGCCGCTCGAGGGGGCGACCTTCCTCGAGATGGACTTCATGGCGGACCACGCTCCGGATGCGCTGGTGGAGGCGCTCGGCGGCAGGGCGGACCTGGTCCTGTCGGACATGGCGGCCAACACGGTCGGCCACAAGGCCACCGATCACTTGCGCACGATGGGCCTGGTGGAAGCGGCCGCGTGGTTCGCGGTGGAGAACCTGGAGCCGGGCGGCGGGTTCATCGCCAAGGTTTTCGCGGGCGGGACCGACGCCGACATCCTCGCGCTGCTGAAAAAGCACTTCCGGACCGTCAAGCACGCCAAGCCGCCAGCGAGCCGCAAGGACTCGAGCGAATGGTACGTGATCGCGCAGGGGTTCAAGGGAACGTAATCTCGCGCCGGCGATTGCCAGAGAGATCGACAGGGAGAGCGCTCGGCGCTGTTACCGTCTTCAAGATGGGTGCAAACGCGTCAGACCATCGGGACGACCAGTCAGGAGTCGCGCATGGAAGCCCGCCACGTCATCGCCTACGGCTTGATAATACTGCTGGCTCTCGCCGGCGCCGCCCTCGTCGCGCAATGGCGACACCGGTCTCGCGCGCATCGCCGCGCCATGCGGGGACGCGCGGGAGACTGATCGGAGATGGCTGCCGGACGCTTGCCGAGCGGCCGGCGGGGGCGGTCAGTTGACGACCGCCTTTTCCTTGCCGGCGACCGGCTGGTCCATGCCCATCGCGCCGGCGGCCTCGGGCGCCTCGGCCGGCTCGCCCTCGACCGCGCCGGGTCCGGCGCCCGGCGGCGTTTCGCCATCGGCACCCTCGACCGCCGCGGGAGCGGCGGGGGTCGGAAGCGCCGGTCCGCCGCCCTGCTCACGCATGTAAAGGATGATGTTCGCCCGGTCCTGCGCGTTCGACAGGCCCGCGAAGCTCATCTTCGTGCCGGCGGCGAACGCCTTGGGGCTCTTGAGCCAGGCGTCCATGTTCTCGTAGGTCCAGTCGCCGCCGTGACCCGACAGCGCGCTCGAGTACGCGAAGCCCGCCGCGTGCTTGCCGATCGGCTTGCCCAGCACGCCGTAGAGGTTGGGTCCCTGTTTGGCGCCGCCGCCCTGATCGAACGTGTGGCAGGTGCCGCAGCGGCCCTGCGCCGCCTTCTCGCCCGCGGCGGCATCGCCCGAGGCGAGCAGCGTCGCGAGGTCCGGACCCGATTCGCCGCCCTCGCCTTCCTCGACCACGCCCTCGATGGGATAGCCCATCTCGTGCGGGCGGTGGGGCTTGTCGGCCGTGAAGTACTTCGCGCTCACGCTCGACAGGCCGAGCGCGACGATGCCGGAGAACAGGACCCAGCCGGCGGCGGTATTGAAACGATCGTCCATGCGTGCAGTGATCCGCGATTAGGAGTGAACGTGCGGGTTTGCGCCGCGCTCTAGTCAGCGCGGCCACCGCGCGCAAGGGCCAGTTGGCCGGGGAAGTCGCTTGCCGCGTGAACTGCCCGCAGCTACGCGCCCGGCCGGAGACCCGGAAATGGCGATGAACAGTTTTCCCACCCCCGCGCGCGCCATGGTCGAGGCGATGCAGGCATCGGCCGCCGACGATCCCGCGCGCGCCGTGGCGTTCGCGGGCGCGCCGGGCGCGAACTCGCACCGCGCCGCGCTCGAGATGGTCCCGGGCTGTCTGCCGCTGCCGTGCTTCTCGTTCGAGGACGCTATCGACGCGGTAAAGGCGGGGCGCGCCGGCTGCGCGGCGATCCCGATCGAAAACAGCCAGCACGGCCGGGTGGCCGACATCCACTTCCTTCTGCCCGAAAGCGGGCTGAATATCGTCGGCGAGCATTTCCTGCGCATCAATCACGCGCTGATGGCACTCGGCGACGGCCCGTTCGAGGCGGTCTACAGCCACCCGCAGGCGCTCGGCCAGTCGCGTCATTACCTGCGCGAGCGGGGAATCGTGCCGCTGAGCTTTGCCGATACGGCGGCGGCTGCCGCCCATGTCGCCGAGCGGGGCGAGACCGCGATCGCCGCGATCGCACCCCCGCTCGCCGCCGAGCTCTACGGCCTGAAGATCGTCGAGACCGACGTGGAGGACGCGCCCGACAACACCACGCGGTTCCTCCTGCTCGCCTCCGATGCGCTGGACCCGGCGAGCATCGGCAGGACCGCGATCACGACGTTCGTGTTCGAGGTCAAGAACGTGCCCGCCGCGCTCTACAAGGCGATGGGGGGGTTCGCGACGAACGGCGTCAACATGACCAAGCTCGAAAGCTACCAGGCGGGCGCGAGCTTTTCCGCAACGATGTTTTACGCCGACATCATCGGCGCGCCGGGCGAAGCGGCGGTCGACCGGGCGCTCGAGGAACTCGCGTTCCATTGCAAGGAATTGCGCATGCTCGGGACATACCCGCAGGAGCGTGCGCGCGGCTAGTTGCGCGGCCCTGTGCGGCATGTCACGACGCCATCCGTGACGGCATCGGTTCCCGGGGGCGCGGCCAGTCCTGGCGACGCGGCGAGCGCCTGGGTGGCGGTGCGCGCTGACGAGGCAATCCAGTACGCCCCGGTTCTCGCCCCCCGGGCTGCGCCGCCCGAGCCGCCGGGCTGGCTGGACGCGATCTTTCGCGCGCTTGGCGCACTGCTCGAACCGGTCGGCCGCGCGCTGGGCCTGAGCTGGCCCGTATTCAAGTGGGTGCTGCTCGCGGTGGGCGCGGCCCTGGTGGCCCTGCTCGTCTGGCGCATGGTCGCGCCGCTCGTCTTCTGGCGGCCGGGGTCC
Source organism: Tsuneonella sediminis (assembly GCF_051912845.1). Taxonomy (NCBI): domain Bacteria; kingdom Pseudomonadati; phylum Pseudomonadota; class Alphaproteobacteria; order Sphingomonadales; family Erythrobacteraceae; genus Tsuneonella; species Tsuneonella sediminis. The sequence continues at coordinate 1,193,286 of NZ_JBNCBU010000001.1, forward strand.
GGTTCCGGCAGCGAGGACGAGCCGGGATGGGTGCCGGGATCGGGTGCCGCACTCGCACTGCTCGACGACGCCGACGGACTCGCCGCGCAAGGGCGATTCGACGAGGCGGTCCACCTGCTGCTCCTGCGCAGCGTCGGCCAGATCGTCGCGGCGCGTCCCGACCTCGTCGAGCCGGCGACGACCGCGCGCGAGCTGGCTTCGATTTCGGAGCTGCCGGATGCCGCGCGCGCCGCGTTCGGCACCATCGCGAACCGGGTCGAGCAGAGCATCTTCGCGCTGCGTTCGCTCGGCCCGGACGACTGGCAGGCCGCCCGCGCCGCCTATGCCGACTTCGCGCTCGCCCCGCTGGCGGGGTCCGCGCGATGACGTCCGCGTTCAATCCGCGTACCGTTCTCGGGCTGCTCCTTTTGGGCGCGGGGACTTTCCTCGCGCTCCTCTGGTTGATCGGCAGGGGCGATACCGGGCCGGGTGTCGACAACGGCGAGGCCCACGCCGCGGCCCACGGATTGACAGGATACGCCGGACTGGCCGACATGCTCGACCGGCAGGGATACGTGGTGTCGCGCTCGCGTTCGCAGGGCCGCCTCGACGACGAGGCACTGCTGGTACTGACGCCCCCTGCAGGGACAGATGCGGACGACCTCGCAAGGATCATCGAGGATCGCCGTTATGCCGGACCGACCCTGGTGATCCTTCCCAAATGGTTCGCGATGCGGCTTCCCGCATCGGACACAGGCGCGAAGAAGGGCTGGGTCCGCCTCGTCGCCGCATCGGCCCCGGGGTTTGCCGGGGATTTCGAAGACGAGCTTGCAATGACGCCCAGGGTTGCGGCGCTTACCGCTGGACCGGCCGACTGGCAGGGTCTCGGCCTATCGGGCGCCCTGCCCGATCGCACGAAGGTGCTCGGTCTCGAAGACGGCCCCTGGGCAAGTCTCGTGCGCGATTCCACGGGGCGCGATCTTGTCGCCTATGCCGACGATCGCGGCTGTTACCCGGTGCTCGACGTGGCGGCAGGGTTCGATCCGCCCGACGAGAATGACTGCGAGCCGAGCAAGTGGAGCGTCATCGTCGCGTTCGAACCGGACCTGTTCAACAATTACGGTCTGGCCGACCGGGACCGCGCGCTGCTCGCAGCGAAAATCGTCGAGCTCGCGCGCGAGGGCCGGGACCTGCCGATCGTCTTCGACCTCACGCTCGCCGGCCTCTCTGGGCAGCGCAACCTGCTCACGCTGGCCTTCGCGCCGCCGTTTCTGGCGGCGACGCTCTGCCTGCTTATGGCGCTCGCGATTGTCGGTTGGCGCGCGTTCGGGCGCTTCGGCCCGCCGGTGGCGGAAAGCCGCACGATCGCGTTCGGCAAGACTCAGCTCGCCGCGAATTCGGCCGGCTTTCTGCGCCGGAGCGGACGGGTGCACCTGCTTACCGAACCTTATGCCGCCATGATCGCCCGCCGGCTGGCCGGCACACTCGGTCTGCGCAGTGCCGACCCCCAGGCGATCGACTCCGAGCTCGCGCGCCGCGCGCCGGGCGCGCCGGCCTATTCGGCGCTTGCCGCACGGCTGGGGGCCGCGCGCGGGCCGAACGAGACGCTGCGCGCCGCGCTCGCACTCCACACACTCGAAAGGACTGTCCGCCCATGACCATGACCCTCGACGATATCCGCACGCTCGCCGCCGCGATTCGCGGCGAGGTGGGCAAGGCGATCGTCGGCCAGGACGAAATCGTCGAGCACCTCACCGTCGCACTCCTGGCCGAAGGTCATGTCCTGCTCGAAGGGCCGCCGGGGACCGCCAAGACGTTCATTGCGCAATGCTTCGCGGGTGCGCTCGGACTCCAGTTCGGGCGGATCCAGTTCACCCCGGACCTGCTGCCGGGCGACATCCTGGGATCGAACCTGTTCGACTTCCAGACGAGCACGTTCACCCTCAGCCGCGGGCCGATATTCTGCGACCTTCTCCTCGCCGACGAGATCAACCGGACCCCGCCCAAGACGCAGGCGGCGCTGCTCGAGGCGATGCAGGAGCGCATGGTGACGCTCGACGGAGAAACCCACGCGTTGCCTCCGCGATTCATGGTCGTCGCGACACAGAATCCGATCGAGAGCCAGGGCGTCTACCCCCTCCCCGAAGCCCAGCTCGACCGGTTCCTGTTCAAGCTGGTGATACCGTATCCTTCGCCTAGCGAAGAAGCCGCGATCGTCACGCGATTCGGCCGCCGCCAGGGGCCGCCGCGTCCGGCCGACTTCGCGATTGAACGCGTTGCCGACCCGGACCGGCTGTCCGCAGCGTCGGCCGCGCTCGAGCAGGTGACGGTCGCCGAGGGCATCGTCGACTATGTCGTGCGGCTCGTACGGGCCACGCGCGAGAGCGCCGACCTTTCGACCGGCGCTTCTCCGCGCGCGGCGGTCGCGCTGGCAGGCGCAGCCCGCGCCCGGGCCGCGCTCGAGGGACGCGACTACGTCGTGCCCGACGACGTCAAGGCACTCGCCACCGCGGTCCTGCGCCACCGCCTCATCCTCAGCCCCGCGGCGGAGATCGAGGGGCGGCTGGTGGAGGATCTCGTCGCCGAGCTCGTCGAGCGGACCGAAGCGCCGCGGTGATGCTGGCGTGATCGTCCCCACCGCCCGCACCGCCTGGCTGGCGGCGTTGGCCGCGCCGGTGGCGCTGCTGATTGCCGCGTCGGCGCCGGCTGCGTGGGCCGTTGCGCCTGCGGCGGGCACGATGCTCCTTCTTGCGGTGCTGCTCGATGCGGCGATGGCGGGGCGGCTCGCCGGGTGGCGCGTGGTCGTCCCCCCCTATGCCGAGGTTGGCGAGCCGATCGCGATCCGCGTATTCGCCGATGTCTCCGGCGGCGCACGGGGAGGATCGGTAGAGGCCGTTCTCGCGCTCGATACGCGCCTCGCCGTCCACGGACGCGCAGCGATGCGCCTGGCGCCCTCGGGCGGGGCGTGGCAGGGCGATGTTTCGGTCACGCCCCACCGCCGAGGTACCGGAACGCTCGAGCGGCTGTGGCTGCGCTGGAGCGGCCCGCTCGGCCTCGGCGCCCGGCAGGTCTCGCATCCGCTGGATGAGGCGATCCGCATCTCGCCCGACCTGTCGCCGGTGCGCAGCCCCGCGCTCCGGCATTCCCTGCGCAATGCGGCGTTCGGGATCGTCGCCCGCCGGATCCGCGGCGAGGGGACCCAGTTCGAGGCGCTGAGCGAATACCATCCCGGTATGGACCGGCGTCGGATCGACTGGAAATCGAGTGCGCGGCACACCCGGCTGTTCGCACGCGAGAACGAGGCCGAACGCAACAACCAGATCGTCTTCGCGTTCGATTGCGGACTGGCGATGTGCGAACCGGTCGACGGCCTGCCGCGCATCGACCGCGCGGTATCGGCCGCGCTTGCCGCTGCATGGGTGGCGATCAAGGGCGGCGACCGGGTGAGCCTGTTCGGCTTTGCCCGCCGGCCCGAGGTGATGACACCCTTTTACGGAGAGACCCGCGCATTCCACCGCCTGCAGTCGGCCGCAGCCGAGCTCGATTACCATGCCGAGGAGCCGAACTTCACGCTCGTGCTGGCGACGCTTGCCGCGCGGCTGAAGCGCCGCAGCCTCGTCGTGCTGTTCTCCGACTTCACAGACCCGACCAGCGCCGAACTGATGGTGGAGAGCCTCGGCCGGGTGGCTGAAAAGCATCGCGTGCTGTTCGTCACGATTGAAGACAGCGAGTTGACCGCGCTGCAAGGCGCCGAGCCAAACGACGTCGACACGCTCGCCACCGCGGTTGCCGCCGACACGCTGGCGCGCCAGCGTGCGATCGTGCTCCAGCGGGTGCGCCAGCTCGGCATAGACGTGATCGAGGCGCCCTGGGACGCGATCGGCTATCGCCTGATCGACCGCTATCTCGACGTGAAACGCACGGGAGAGATCGGGTGAGCGGCTTCGCGCAGGGCCTGGCAGGTATCGAAGCCGCGGTTTTGCGGTCGGACCGGTTCCGGCTCGCGCGCGAACACGACTGGACCCGGCTCGAACGGATCGTGACCGCGATGGAAAAGGGCCGTCTACGGAGACTTCCGGACGAGGACGTGCTGGCGCTACCGGCGCTCTACCGTACCGCCGCCTCGAGCCTAGCGGTCGCGCGCGAAACCTCGCTCGACGCGGCCACCCTCGCCTATCTCGAGGGGCTCGTGCGGCGAGCCTGGTACCAGGTGTACGGCCCGCGGCAGGGATTCGCACGGTGGTTCGCGGGCTTTCTCGGTGGCGGACTGTCCGCGGCGGTGCGCGGCATCTGGCTCGACATCTGCATCGCGCTTGCAGTGATGGTGGCCGGGCTGGTTTCCGGCTGGCTGCTCGTGAGCGGTGACGAGGAGTGGTACTGGACGCTGGTTCCCGACCAGTTCGCCGATACCCGGGTCCCCGGGGCGAGCCGCGAGGTACTGCTGAAGGCGCTGGGTACCGAGGAGACCGCGGCGGGCCTCACCGGGTTCGCGGCATTCCTTTTCCAGAACAACGCCGGGGTCGCGATCCTTGCGTTCGCGCTGGGCTTCGCTTTCGGGATCCCTACGCTGATGCTGCTGCTGCGCGAGATGGCCACGCTGGGCGCGATGCTGTGGCTATTCTCCACCCGCGATCTCACGATCGACTTCGTCGCGTGGCTCTCGGTCCACGGTACGACCGAACTGTTCGCGATCCTCCTTGCCGGGGCCGCGGGCCTTCACGTGGGACGGGCGATGGCATTTCCCGGCGACCGCACGATCATGGCGGCGACCGCGGCGGCGGGACGGCGCGCGGCGACGGTGATGGTGGGGGTCGTCATGATGCTGGTGGTCGCCGCAATCCTCGAGGCGTTCCCGCGCCAGCTCGTCGGCGAGACATGGGAGCGGTTGACGATCGGCGGCGCAATGCTCGCTGGCTGGCTCGCCTATTTCTTCGCCCTTCGCCCCGGTCCCGCGGGAACCTCGGCATGACCGCCGCTGCGTTCACGCCCTATGATGCTAAGCGACGGCGCGTCGTCGTCACGCCCGAGGGGATCGCGCTGCCGTTCGTCATCGCGACGCGCGGCGCGCGCTTCGGCGCGCTGATGCTCGACTACCTCATCCTGCTCTTCTCGACGATCGCGGTCACCCTCATGTTCGTCTGGGTCGCGGGAGGGGTTTCAACGTTAGCGGGGACGGGGATCGACGGAAGCGGCGCGGATGAATTCCTGCAGGTCGCGTGGACCCTGTTCTGGTTCCTCGCGTGGAACGGGTACTTCCTCGCCTTCGAACTGGGACCGCGCGGCGCGACGCCCGGCAAGCGGATCGTCGGCATCCGGGTCGCCGCGCGGCCCGATGCCAGCGGCGGCGGCCAGCGACTGACCGCCGAAGGGGTGATCGCGCGCAACCTCCTGCGCGACATCGAGCTGTTTCTGCCGCTGGTCTTTTTGCTGGTCGCCCCCACCGGCGAAACCGGTGCGGCCGGCTGGGCCGGTCTTGCGTGGCTGCTGATCTTCACTCTCTTCCCGTTCTTCAACCGCGATGCGCTGCGCGCGGGCGATCTGGTCGCCGGGACCTGGGTCGTCGAGGCGCCGCGCGCGAAGCTCGACCGCGTGCTCTCGTCCGCGACCGGAGCGCGGGGTGCCAGCACGGTGACGGGCACGACCTACCGGTTCTCGGACCGCGAACTCTCGGTCTACGGCGAGCACGAGTTGCAGACGCTCGAGAGGGTCCTGCGGGACGACCTGGCCGAAGCGATCGCGTCGGTCCACGAAGCGATATGCCGAAAGATCGGATGGCATCCCGGCACGGGTGACGAGCGCGCCTTTCTCGAGGCCTATTACGCCCAGCTGCGGGCGCGGCTCGAGGGCGGAATGCGGTTCGGCAAGCGAAAGGCGGACAAGTTCAGCGACTGAACCTGCCCGCCCCTCCCGTCCGCGGCTTGGCGGATCCGGCTATTTCTTCCATTCCATCTTGCGCAGGAGCATCGACCCCACGACCTCGCGGTACGACGCGCGGCCGGCCGATTCCTCCTGCAGCTTCTGCTCGGTCCGCTTGTACCGGGCCATCATAACCTGCCGGCGCCGTTCGGCCTCGGCGTTGTCGACGAATTTCGGGAAGTACCGGACGATGTACAGGTCCGGTTCGCCCTTGCGGGGAAACTCGTTGATGAGGATCTCGTAGCGGGTGTTCCAGCCCTGCGAGACGAAATAATCCTCGTTCGCGCGCCACTCGCCCGCCAGCCATTGCGCGTACTTGAGCGATGCACCGTCGGAGATGTCGATGCCCGTCACTTCGACATAATCGCCGCCGTCGAACGGCCAGGGGTCGGCCTGCGCCGCTGCTGCCTGTGGCAGGGCAAAGGCTAGACAAGCGGCGGCCGAGGCCGCCAGGATCTTCGATTTCATGTGCATTCCCCTCGTTCGGCTCCGCCAGGTACGGCGGGGCTCCATATGGCAGGGGAGTCGGGCGACCCATATGCGACCTCGTTATTGAGCCAGCCCCCGAGCGGACTATACGCTAGGCCTTTCAAAGAACTGGAGTCAACTGGCCTTGCCTTAGCAGGTCCGCGCGGGCAGATCGGACCAATGCCCGCCTATCGCATCGTCCGCGACGACCTGACGCAGCCCACGGTACTGGCGCTCCTCCAACTGCATCTCGACGAGATGAGCCGGTGGTCGCCGGCCGAGAAGGTCCACGCGATGCCAGCCGAGCGCCTGCGCGCGGACGACGTCACGTTCTTTTCCGCGTGGGACGGCGATACCGTAGCCTCGGTCGGTGCCCTGCGCGATCTCGGCGCCGGGCGTGGCGAATTGAAGTCGATGCGCTCTGCGCCCGAGTATCGCGGCAGGGGCGCCGGCAGGGCCATGCTTGGCCGGCTTCTGGAGGAAGCGGTCGCGCGGGGGATGACCTGGCTCGGCCTCGAGACCGGCCGACCGGCGCCCTTCCGGGACGCGCAGGCCCTCTATGCTGCGAACGGCTTCGTCGAGTGCGCGCCTTTCGGCGATTACGTTTCCGACGATTTCAGCATGTGCATGGAACGCCGTCTGTGACCTTCGACCGCCGCGGGTGCCTCGCAGGAACCGCCGCGCTCGCTATCGGCGCATGTGTTCCGCTCGATACCTCGACGGGCGGCCGGCTCGCGGCAAAGCTGCGGGTGATCGAGGCCGGGCTCGGGGGTGAACTGGGAGCAGCATTCCTTGATCCGGCGCAGCGCGCCGCGCTGGGCCACCGGCAGGATGAGCGGTTCGCGTTATGCTCGACGTTCAAGACCACGCTCGCCGCGCTCGTTCTCGCGCTCGACAGCGATGGCCGGCTCGATGCGGACCCCCTCGTCCGCTGGAGCGCGGCCGACCTGCTGTCCTACGCACCCTTTGCGCGCGAGCGCCTCGCAAGCGGAGCCACGGTTCGCGAACTGGCCCGCGCGGCGCAGGTCCTGTCCGACAACACTGCGGCGAACCTGCTGCTCGAACGGGTAGGCGGCCCGCGGGCGGTCACGCAATTCTGGCGCGAGCTCGGCGACCAGGTCAGCCGGCTCGACCGGATCGAGCCGGATCTCAACTTCGTTCCAAGCGGGACCGCGCAGGACACGACGACCCCTGCCGCCATGGCCCGGACGCTGCACGCGCTGGTGACCGCCGGACCGCTCGACGCGTCTCGCCGCGGGATCCTGCGCGAGTGGATGCGCGAGACCGCAACGGGGCTCAGGCGGGTCCGGGCGGGCCTGCCCGACGGCTGGGAAGCGGGCGACAAGACCGGCAACTCGGGCGACTGGCCGGGCATGGGATACACGCGGTGCGATATCGGCTACCTCGCGGCGCCGACGGGCGATGTCGTGACCTTTGCGGTTTATCACCGCGCGCCCATGCTCGCGCCGCCTCCGCCCCAGGCAGTCGATGCAGCTTTTGCCGAAATCGGCCGCACGCTCACGGCGTGGGTGCGCGATACTTACCGGGTCACTCCCGCCTGAAGACGCACCGTCGGGTCGGATGAGGCCGCCCGCGTCACTCGTCGGCGAAGATGGCAACCTCGCTCAGGCCTTCGGCGGTTGCCCGGCCCCGGTACATGCCCGGCGTGTTCATTGCGAAAACCGGCATGCCCGATGGGCTCACCACGATCACCCCGCCGTCGCCGCCCATTTCGCCGACCTCGGCCATCACCCCGTCGACGATGCGCTGCAGGACGTCCGTGGTCAGCGGGACCTCCTCTGTTTCGCCGTTCAGGGTCAGCTTGCGCGCCGCCTTCACCCGCTCGCAAATCGTGTGCGCAACCGCGACCCGGATGAAGTATTCACCCGAACCCGTCGCGCTCACGGCGCAGGCGGCATCGTCGGCATAGGTGCCTGCCCCGATGACCGGGCTGTCGCCTATCCTGCCCCAACGCTTGCCGGTCATCCCGCCGGTCGATGTTCCGGCGGCGAGGTGCCCGGCCCCGTCGCGCGCGACCGCGCCGACAGTGCCGTACTTGAACTCGACGTCGAGCGCAGAGAGGTTCTCGCTCTTGAGCCGTTCGAGCTGTTCGCGCCGCTGCGGGGTCGCGAACCAGTCAGGCGAGACGATCTCGAGATCGCGATCGCGCGCGAATTCCTCCGCCCCCCTGCCCGACAGCATGACATGGCGTCCGTCATCCATCACCGCGCGGGCCAGGAGGATCGGGTGGCGCACGACGTGGATTCCGGCGACAGCCCCCGCCTTGCGGCCGTTTCCGTCCATGATCGATGCGTCGAGCTCGTTGATCCCGTCCCACGTAAACACCGCGCCGCGGCCGGCGTTGAACTTCGGGTCGTCCTCGAGGATCGTGATTGCGGCAGTCACCGCGTCCACCGCCGCGCCGCCGCCTTCCAGCACCTTGCTCCCGGCATCGAGCGCGCGCTGCAACGCGGCCTTGTATTCGGCTTGCTGCTCGGGCGTCATGCGGGCGCGCTCGAGCACGCCGGCGCCGCCATGGATGGCGAAGCTCCAGCCCGGCTCGCCAGAAGGTTCGTGCGCGGGGGCAGGGGTGGCGATCGTCATGGCGAGACCCAGAATGGCAAGGAGTTGCAGCCGCATTTCAGTCCGATAGGCCGATCAGAATGCGAAGTCGACGGTCGCGCCGCCGCCCGTACTGCCGCCCCATGGAACGACCGCGACGCGCCTGCCGGCGAGCGGGCGGGTGAGGAGCAGGCCCGATGCCGTTCCAATCGCCGCGCCGGCGGCGACATCGTACCAACGGTGCTTACGCGCCTCGACCCGCGCGGCGCCGACGAACGTCGCGAGCACGAAGGCGGGTATGCCCTCGCCCGACCCCCGCCGCTCGTAGATCGACGCGGCGGCCGCGAACGAGGCGGCGGTATGCCCGGAGGGAAAGCTGCGATCGTCGCTGCCATCGGGACGCATACTGGGGAAGGCATCCTTAAGACCGGAGGCCACGGCATAGGCGGCGCCCACCGACATGCCCGCCTGCAGCGCGCCCCTGGCATCGCCGGTCGCCGCCGGCACGCCCGCCGACCAGACACCGAGCGCGACCGCGCCGAGGTCGCTGGCCCTGTCCCACCCTGCTTCCGAGGCGGTGGCCGGGACGGAAAGGGCGAGAAACGCAGCGGCAAAAACGGGTGTGGTGGTACGCACGAACGCTTCTGTAGCATCGGCCGTGCTGGGGGAAAGCCCGCCCGCGCGTCAGGTTATCCACCGCCCGATTTCGCGATTTACCCTACGACATGATAGGCTTGTGTCTCGGCACTGAAGGGGAGAGCGGTGTTATGCAGATGGGGAATTATCGTTTCGACGAAGAGCTTGCGATGGAGATCGGCGAAAAGCTGCTCTGGGCGCTGCTCATACTCGCGGTTACCTGGGCGCTGGCGAAGGCGGCCAAGTGGGCTTTCGCCAAGCTCGTCGACAACGTCGCGTTCTTCCGGCGCGGCACCGGCACCGGGGCGAGCCTCGGCGAATCGCTGGGCAAGATCGTCGCGTTGCTGATCTGGCTGTTCGGCCTTCTCGCCATCCTCCAGGTGTTCCAGCTCGGCGGGGTGATGAGCCCGGTGCAGACGTTGCTCAACAACGTCATGGACTTCATCCCGAACCTGATCGGGGCGGGCCTCATCTTCTTCATCGGCCTGATGGTCGCCAAGATCGTCCGCGACCTGGTGGTGACCTCGCTCCAGACCGTGGACTTCGACAAGTGGGCCAACCGCGGCGGGGTCGACACGATGACCGGGAACACGACGATCAGCACCACGATCGGGACGGTCGTCTACGCGCTTATCGTCATCCTGGTGTCGATCTTCGCGCTGGACGTACTCCAGCTCGAGAGCGTGTCGGAACCGGCGAGCGACATGCTGCGGCTGATCTTCGACGCGATCCCCCGGATCATCGGCGCCGCGTTGCTGCTCGGCATCGGCTACCTGATCAGCAAGTTCGTGGTGCAGTTGCTCAAGGAAGTGATCGGCGGCCTCGGCGTCGACCGGGCGATCGGCGCGACCGAGCTGCTCCCTGACGGGACGACCGCGACCGACGTGATCGCCCGCGTGGCGCAGATCGCTATCGTGCTGTTCTTCGCCATTGCCGCCACGCGGCTGCTCGGTTTTCCCGAGTTGACCGCGATCCTCGATGAGGTGCTCGAGCTCGCCGGCCGGGTGGTGTTCGGTGCAGTCGTGATCGCGGTCGGTTTCCTGATCGCGCGGCTGCTCGTCCGGATGATTTCGGGGGCCGGCGAGGAAAGCCTGGCCGGGACGATCGTGAAGTGGGCGACGATCTTCGTGTTCACCTTCATGGGATTGAGCTTCATGCAGGTCGGCGACGAGATCGTGCGGATATTCTTCAGCGCGCTGGTCATCGGCGGCGCGGTGGCGGCGGCGCTGGCCTTCGGCCTCGGCGGGCGCGACTGGGCTGGCCGCAAGCTTGAGGAATGGGACGGTCGCGCGCGCAGCGGGCGCGGCGATCCGCCGACGATCTGACTTCAACACGCACGGAAAACAACCTACGGGGCGCAGGGTCATGATCCTGCGCCCCGCTTCCGTTTCCGACGTCGACGCCCTGGTCGACCTGAGCCGCGCCAGCTTCACCGACGCCTTCGGGCATCTTTACGCGCCGGCCGACCTCGCGTCCTTCCTCAAAGAACACCGTTCCCGCGGGCGGATTGCCGAGCAGGTGGAGGGGCCCGACATCGAGGTGACCCTGGCGGAAGAAAATGGCGACCTGCTCGGCTACGCCATTGTCTATTTCGGGCAGGGCTTCGACGAGCGCCCCGAGCCGCAACCGGCACGCCCCGCTCTACTCAGCCAGCTTTACTGCACCCGCGCCGCCACGGGTCGAGGCATCGGCGCAGCGCTGATGGATGCCCTGCTTCAGCGGGCGCGCGCCCGCGGCTGCGACGCGGTCCAGCTATCGGTGTACAGCGAGAACTTCGGAGCCCAACGATTCTACGCTCGCTACGGGTTCGAAAAGGTGGCCGACATCGACTTCTGGGTCGGCAACCATCGCGACGATGAGTTTCTCTACGAGCTCGCGCTTTAGGCGGAAGCGAGCGCCGGTCCCGATTTGCCCATCCGCGCCCTGGCCGTTCGCTCGGCGTGGAAGAAGGCGACCACCATCAGGAACGTAAGGTTGATGAAGGCGAACTCGCCCCCGTCCTCCAGCCACGCCTGGAATTCGGTCTGCGCTACTGTGTGCGGTCCCCAGGTGACCATCATGTCCACGAAGACCCCGAATACCGCCGCGCAGCCGATGCCGAAGGCGATGAACAGGCTGCGCACCGCCGCGCGCGGCTGTGCACCCAGCAGGGCGGTGGCGAGGCCGAGCAGCCACAATCCGCCGACTCCGGCGAAGAACGCCATCTCGCCAACGTTGTTGGGCTGGACAGGGGAGTTTGCAGGAAGCGGTATCAGCGGGGCGATCCAGTGCCCGAACTTCTCGTGAACCTCGAGCGCGTTGTCGAATGTGAGCCAGGCCATCATGACCGCGTTGGCAAGGTAGGCCACCGCGCCCGTCCGCCGCCACATCACGAAAAGCATCACCGCGCACGCGCTCGTGAGCGAGTATTCGAGGTACTCGCCGAACCCGTGATCCTGCGAGATGAAGAGTTGGACCGGCAGCGCCGCCCCCGTCGCGTCGCCATAATGCGCCGCCGCATCCATCCCCACGATCACGCCTGCATAGGGCCAGATCCACAGGATCGCGGTACGCACGGCAGGACTGGCGAGCACCTCGCGCAACTCTGCGTGCGCTTCTCCCGCCAACGAAACGATCCACCCGACGAGACTTCGCAGCATAACCGTCGTTTCCTTCGATATACGTGAGAATGCTTACCCCAATTCGCCGAGTGTGTCGGTTTACCCGCTTGCTGAAATCCGCATCGGTCCCCAAGCGGGACACCTTGCCGGGCAACCCGACCCGCAATCCGCACCGAATCCCTCCGGCCGCGACCCTCATTGCCCGACGCGGTAGCGCGACCTATATCGCCGGCCATGTCTTCGATACGTCCCTGGCGCGACATCGCGCGGCGCCACTCCCGCCAGATCATGGTCGGCAAGGTCCCGGTCGGCGGCGGAGCGCCGATCAGCGTCCAGACCATGACCAACACCCCGACCGAGGACGTCGGCGCGACGATCGACCAGATCCGCCGCTGCGAGGATGCGGGGGTCGACATCATCCGCGTGTCGTGCCCGACGCCTGAAAGCACCGCGCGCTTCGACGAGATCACCAGGGCCTCCAGGGTCCCGGTCGTCGCCGACATCCATTTCCACTACAAGCGTGCGCTCGAGGCGGCCGACAAGGGCGCGGCGTGCCTGCGGATCAACCCCGGCAACATCGGCTCGAGCGAGCGGGTTGCCGAGGTCGTCCGCGCGGCCAAGGCCAACGGCTGCGCGATCCGTATCGGAGTGAATGCCGGCAGCCTCGAGAAGGACCTGCTGGAGAAGTATGGCGAGCCGTGCCCCGAGGCGCTCGTCGAAAGCGCGCTCGATCACATCAAGCTGCTCCAGGACCACGATTTCCACGAGTTCAAGGTGGCGGTGAAGGCGAGCGACGTGTTCCTCGCGGTCGCCGCGTACATGGGGCTTGCGGAAGCGGTCGATTGCCCGCTCCACCTCGGCATCACCGAGGCTGGCGGCCTCATCGGCGGCACCGTCAAGTCGTCGATCGGTATCGGCAACCTGCTATGGGCCGGCATCGGCGACACGATCCGTGTCTCACTGTCGGCCGAACCGGAACAGGAAGTGCGGGTGGGGTTCGAAATCCTCAAGAGCCTCGGCCTGCGCACCCGCGGGGTGCGGATCGTCTCGTGCCCCTCGTGCAGCCGCCAGGGGTTCGACGTGATCCGAACGGTCGAGGCGCTGGAAAAGCGGCTCGAGCACATCAAGACGCCGATGAGCCTCTCGGTACTCGGCTGCGTCGTCAACGGTCCGGGCGAGGCGCGCGAGACCGACATCGGGGTGACCGGCGGCGGCGCGGGCAAGCACATGGTCTATCTTTCCGGCGTGACCGACCATCACGTCCAGTCGGACGCGATGCTCGACCACATCGTCGACTTGGTGGAGAGGAAGGCAGCCGAGATCGAGGCCGGGATGAGCGATGCGGGGGAGGCCGACGAGGTGGTCGAGGCCGCCGAATAAGTGCGGCCCGCCGCGTTCACCATGGGGATAAACAGGCCGTGCTAGGGTTGATGCCATGAAAAGGCGCGATCTCCTTGCCGGGACGCTAGCCGCCGGAGCGGCACTGGCCACTCCCATGGCGCGCGCGAAGGTGCCCGCGGTGCCGTCCGGTCTGGGTCCGCGCGACCGCCGATTGTTCGCGATCGCTCACGAACAGCTCATGCAGCACGGCGGTGGCCTGTGGCACCGCGACATCGTCGGAATCGCGGATTACGGCCTGCGCTCCAGCGAGCCACGCCTGCACATGGTCGATTTCGATCGCGGCGCGGTCGACAGCTATCGCGTTGCCCACGGCATGGGGTCCGACCCAGAGCACGACGGCTGGCTCAACTGGTTCTCGAACGTCCCCGAATCGCTCTGCTCGAGCAATGGCGCGTACATGACGTTCGGATGGTATACCGGCCGCTTCGGCACCTCGATCCGTCTCGAGGGCCTCGACCCCACCAACTCGAACGCGCTCGACCGGGCGATCGTGATGCACCGGGCAAGCTACTGCGAACCGGCGCACCTGGCGCGGTGGGGCAAGCTCGGCCGGTCGAACGGCTGCTTCGCGATGAGCGACGCCGATTTCAAGCTCGCGCTGCTGCGGCTGGCGGGTGGGCGCCTGCTTTTCGCCGACAAGCTGGGAATCGGCGCGGACGGCCAGGACGTGACCGAGCCGCCGAAGGACCTCGAGCTGCTGGTTCCCGAAGGACCTCCGCAGCCGCCTCTCGTGCCCGGGGCGTTCTAGGCCGCAGGCGACGTCAGCTGGTCTGGAGGTCGTCGATGATCTCGACCGCTTCCTCGCTGGTCGCGCGCGCGCGGTTCGACTGGCGCGGCTGGTCGAAACTGGCGAGAACAGGAGCGTCGCGGCCGTAGATATCGGAAAACTCGCGCAGCTTGCCGGTGATGTCGCGACCCATCGTGAAGTAGGTGATGTAGACCGGCATCGATTTCTGGATCGGCACGCGCGTGTACTTGCCGCTCGTGCTGATCGCCACCGCCTCGTCGGCCGCAGCCTTGCGCGCTTCGGGCGTGTCGGCGAGGTTGCCGAGGATCGCCAGCGTGATCGCAAGTTCCTGCGCGCGTTCGGTCCGGATGCACCCGTGCGACAGCGCGCGGTTCTCCTGATTGAACAGGTTCCGTGCCGGGGTGTCGTGCAGGAAGATCGCGTGCGGATTCGGCATGTCGAGCTTCATCAGGCCAAGCGAATTGTTCGCGCCGGGCTGCTGGACGATGGTGACGAAGCCCGATTCGGGATCCTTCCATCCCTTGTAGCCGGATGCCTTCGCCCAGGCCGGATTGTTCAGCACTTTCGCCCCGAGGCCCTCGCCCTTCACGATCGACTGCGGCACGGTCCACGTGGGGTTGAAGATCACGCCCTCGACCGTCTCGGCAAGCTGCGGGGTGGCGGTGCGTCCGGGCTTGCCGACGATGGTCTTGTAGGTGCTGATGATCTTGTCGTTGACGGTCAGACGCAACTGGTACTCGGGCACGTTGGTTATCAGGTACTGGCGGCCGAGGTCCTTGGCGAGCCAGCGCCAGCGATCCATGTTCGCGCGGATAAGCTTGCGCTTGGCCTTGTCGGTCGTCCGGGCGAGCTCGGCCTTGAGAACCTTGTAGTCCGGGTGATCGGGGGCGAGCCCCATGAGGCTGGCGGCGATCGTGTGATTGGCGAGCGCTTCGGCCATGATGTCGGCAGTGCGATAGCGATCGGGGTCGGGATCGACCACGAACCACTGCCTGCGCGCCTCCATCGGGGTGCGCCCGTCGCGCAGGTCCTCGACCAGCCAGGCGAAGCTGCGGCTCGCCGCTTCATTCAGCGCCTGCCCCGGGCCGGCCGCGATCGCGGCATCGAGTTCGGCGGGCAGATAGTCGCCGGGATCGAGGCCCTCGCCGCCGATCGAGGCGATCACCCCGGCAAGCGCCCGGGCGTCGGCAACCGTCCAGACCTGGACCATCGGCGTCGTTTCCTGGACGGTGGCCGCCATCCCGGCACGCTGACCCATCGCGTCGATCGACGCGGTCACGTCGTCCGGACTCACGACCTTCTCGGGCGTTACGGTCGGCGCGGCTCGTGGCAGCAGATCCGCCGGTGCCTTTGCCTGCGCGGAGGCCACCGTCGGCAATGCAACCAGCACCGCACTTGCCAGCCAGAACCGCGTGTTACGTTCGATCACCGTTAACGCCCCTTGAAAGACCTCGCGCCAACCCGAATGCCGGCGTCGACCGGGCGTATAGCGCCCTTAAAAGCCAGCCATCAACGCGCGCGGCTGAAGGTTTGCTGAATCCGCCTTGACCGGTGGCGCGATTGCCACGAACCGCGCCCGGTATGCCCAAGGCCGACCATCCGCTCCTCCCCGTATTCGCCGCGCTGGCCGCGATCGGCCTGCTGAGCTGGATGGATGCGTGGATGAAGGGAGCGGCGGTGGCCATCGGCGCGTTTAGCGCCCTGCTCATCCGGGCCCCGCTCAGCATCGCGATAGTCGCCCCCGCATGGAAGCTCGCCGGCGGTCGCTGGCCGCAGCGCGCGGTCCTGCGGATCCATGTCACCCGCGGGGTCGTCATTGCGGTCATGGGCTTCCTGTTCTTTCACTCGCTGACCGTCCTGCCGCTGGCGCAGGCGATCGCGATCAGTTTCGTCGCCCCGCTGTTCGCGCTGTACCTGGCGCATGTCCTTCTCGGCGAGCGGATCGGACGGGGCGCGATTGCCGGTTCGCTGCTGGGATTCGCCGGGGTGCTCGTCATCATCGGCGGCAAGGTCTTTCGCGAGACACTGACCGAGGGCGCGGCGGTCGGGATCGCGGCGGTCCTCGGCAGCGCGATGTTCTACGCGTGGAACCTCGTGCTTGCGCGGCAGCAGGCGCAGGTTGCCCGCCCACTCGAGGTCGCGCTGTTCCAGAACCTCGTCTGCTTCGCGCTCTACGCATCCTTCGCGCCGTGGTTTCTCGTCTGGCCCGACAGCCTGGCGACCTGGCGCGACATCGGCCTGTCGTCGCTGCTCTCGGTCGGCGGGGCGATGCTGTTTGCCTGGGCCTATGCACGCGCGGAAACCCAGCGGCTGGCACCGATCGAATACTCGGGATTCCTGTGGGCGGCGCTGTTCGGCTGGCTCCATTTCGGCGAAGCGGTGACCGCGGCGACGATCGCGGGCGCAGCACTGATTGTCGCCGGGTGCTGGATAGCTACGCGCGGCGCCCCGCCCGCGCCCGAGCAGACTGTCGTCTGACCCGCGCTGCCGCGCGCATTCGCCTTCCCCGCTCCCCTTGACCTCGACCGGCGCTGCGCGCAGGAGCGCGGACGAAACACTCGACCCACTCAGCCAAGGATAGATGCACGCATGACCCAGGTCGGCAAGGACTCGCTCGGAACCCGCAGCACGCTGACGGTGGGAGGACAGGACTACGCCTACTACTCGCTGAAAAAGGCATCCGCGACCATCGGCGACGTCAGCCGCCTGCCGTTCAGCATGAAGGTCCTGCTCGAAAACCTGCTGCGCTTCGAGGACGCCGGCTTCACCGTCTCGGTCGGCCATATCCAGGCGATTGCCGACTGGCAGAAGGACCCCAGGACCGGGGGCGAGATCCAGTACCGGCCGGCACGCGTGCTGATGCAGGATTTCACCGGCGTACCCTGCGTGGTCGACCTGGCAGCGATGCGCGACGCGATCGCGAAGCTCGGCGGCGACACCCAGAAGATCAATCCGCTGGTCCCCGTCCACCTGGTGATCGACCACTCGGTCATGGTCGACGAGTTCGGCACGCCCAAGGCGTTCGAGAAGAACGTCGAACTCGAATACGCGCGCAACGCAGAGCGCTACGACTTCCTGAAGTGGGGCTCGAAAAGCCTCGACAACTTCAAGGCGGTCCCCCCGGGCACCGGGATCTGTCACCAGGTCAACCTGGAACACATCGCCCAGTGCGTGTGGGCCTCGAAGGACCAGGCCGGCGCGACAGTCGCCTACCCTGATACTTGCGTGGGCACCGACAGCCACACGACGATGGTCAACGGCCTCGGCGTGCTGGGCTGGGGCGTCGGCGGTATCGAGGCCGAGGCTGCGATGCTCGGCCAGCCGGTCTCCATGCTCATCCCCGAAGTCGTCGGCTTCAAGATGACGGGCAAGCTGGCCGAGGGCGTCACCGCGACCGACCTCGTGCTCACCGCCACGCAGATGCTGCGCGCGCGCGGCGTGGTCGGCCGGTTCGTCGAATACTTCGGCGACGGTCTTGCCGCCCTGAGCCTCGCCGACCGCGCGACGCTGGCAAACATGGCGCCCGAGTACGGCGCGACCTGCGGCTTCTTCGGGATCGACGACAAGACGATCGAGTACCTCAGGCTCACCGGCCGCGACGAGCACCAGATCGCGCTGGTCGAAGCCTATGCCAGGGAGCAGGGCCTGTGGATCGATCCCTCGGCCGAGGAACCGATCTTTACCGACACGCTCGAGCTCGACCTGTCGACCGTCGTTCCCTCGCTGGCCGGGCCGAAGCGCCCGCAGGACAAGGTCATCCTTCCCGAGGTCGACGACCTGTTCAACGGCCAGCTCAAGGAAGTGTACGGAAAGTCGGCGCCCAAGCGTACCGCCGTCGAGAACCGGGATCACGACATCGGCGACGGCGACGTGGTGATCGCCGCGATCACAAGCTGCACCAACACCAGCAATCCAGACGTGCTGATCGCCGCCGGCCTGGTCGCCAAGAAGGCGCATGAAAAGGGCCTCGCGCCCAAGCCGTGGGTCAAGACCAGCCTCGCGCCGGGATCGCAGGTCGTCACCGACTACCTGATCAAGGCCGGTTTGCAGGAGCACCTCGACGCGATCGGCTTCGACCTCGTCGGCTACGGCTGCACGACCTGCATCGGCAACTCGGGCCCGCTCGCCGAGCCGATATCCAAGGCGATCAACGGCAACGACATCGTCGCTGCTTCGGTGCTTTCGGGCAACCGCAACTTCGAGGGCCGCGTCAGCCCCGATGTGCGCGCCAACTTCCTCGCCAGCCCGCCGCTGGTGGTCGCCTACGCGCTGAAGGGAACGGTGACCGAAGACATGGTCGAAACCCCGATCGGACAGGGCAGCGACGGCACCGACGTCTACCTGAAGGACATCTGGCCGACCAACGACGAGGTGGCCCAGGTCCGCAACGGCGCGATCGACCGGTCGATGTTCGAAGCGCGCTATGCCGACGTCTACAAGGGCGACGCACACTGGCAGGCGATCGACGTCACCGGTTCGGACACCTACTCGTGGCGCGCGGGATCGACCTACATCGCCAACCCGCCCTATTTCGAAGGCATGGAGATGACCCCCGCGCCGGTCACCGACATCATCGATGCGAAACCGCTCGCGATCCTCGGCGACAGCGTGACGACCGATCACATTTCGCCGGCCGGCTCGATTAAGGCGGATAGTCCTGCCGGCCAGTACCTGCAGGATCACCAGGTGGCGCGCGCCGATTTCAACTCCTACGGCAGCCGCCGCGGCAATCATGAAGTGATGATGCGCGGCACCTTCGCCAACATCCGCATCAAGAACGAGATGGTCCCCGGCGTCGAGGGCGGCATGACCAGGTACGATGGCGAAGTCATGCCGATCTATGATGCGGCGATGAAGCACAAGGCCGACGGCACGCCGCTGGTGGTGATCGCGGGCAAGGAATACGGCACCGGCTCCTCGCGCGACTGGGCGGCGAAAGGCACCAACCTGCTGGGCGTGCGTGCCGTGATCGTCGAAAGCTTCGAGCGCATCCACCGTTCGAACCTCGTCGGCATGGGCGTTCTGCCGCTGCAATTCCAGGAGGGCGACACGCGCTCCTCGCTGGGCCTCGCCGGCGACGACAGCTTCACGATTCGCGGCCTTGCCGACATCAAGCCGGGCCAGGACGTCGAGGTGGAAGTGACGAAGCCGGACGGCACGCAGACCAGCTTCACCGCCAAGTGCCGGATCGATACCGCCAACGAGCTCGAGTACTACTTCAACGGCGGCATCCTCCACTACGTCCTGCGCAAGCTGGCGGCGTGATCGGGCGGAAGGGCCTTGTCGCCGCGGCTGCGGCGCTGGCACTCTCGGCAAGTGCCTGCAGTGCCGAATCCGCGGCGGAGCCTTCCGGCGAACGGTCGGCACCTGCGGCCCCGACGATAACGAAGATCGATGCCGACGAGCTCTCGGACCTGATAGCTGGTGGCAAGGCCGTACTGGTGGACGTGCGCACGCCCGAGGAATTCGCGGAAGGTCACATCGCCGGGGCGGTCAACTTGCCGCTGCAGGGCTTCGACCCGTCCGCCGTCCCGCAGGTGCCGGGCAAGCAGACGATCCTCTATTGCCGATCGGGCCGGCGGTCCGAGACGGCGGCCGCGCAGATGGTCGCGGCAGGGCAACCGGCGATACACCTCGGCGGCGGCATCACCGCCTGGCACGACGCGGGGCACCCGGTCACGCCGGCGGATTGAGCGCGCGAACGAAAGGGGCGACTTCCTCGCGGAAGCCGCCCCTCGCTTGACGGTCTGCTTCGAGGCTCAGTCCGCCAGCTTGACCTTCCTGCGGCGCCGGGTGAGCGCCGCCACGGCAGCCGCGCCGAACAGTACCATCATCGGGGGCGCCGGGATCGGGGTGCCGCTGCTCGACCCGCTCGTGCTCGAGGACGAGCTGCTCGATGAACTCGAGGACGAGCTGCTGCTCGACGACGACGAGCTCGAGGACGAGGTCGAGGTGCTGCTGGTGATGTTGCCCGAGGTCGAGGTGCTGGTCGACACGTTGCCCGAGGTCGACGAACTGGTCGAGGTAGACACGTTGCCCGAAGTCGAGGTGGACGACGACACGTTGCCCGAACTCGACGACGAGACATCGCCCGAACTCGACGAACTTGAGAAGTTGCCCGAGGAGCTGGTAACGCTGCCCGACGAGGTCGAGGTCGACGAGGAGCTCGTCACCGCGCCGGAACTGGATGACACGTTGCCCGAGCTGGACGACACGTTCCCCGAGGTCGAGCTCACGTTGCCGGAACTGCTGGTGGAACTCACGTTGCCCGAACTGCTGGTCGAACTGACGTTGCCCGAACTCGACGACGTGGTGCTCGTCAGACCGCCGGTCGAGGTCGAGGACGATCCGCCAGTCGAAGTGAACCCCCCGGTGGAGGTCGAGGACGATCCACCCGTCGAGGTCGACGTGAAGCCGCCCGTGGAACTCGATGTCGACCCGCCGTTGTTCGAGTTGTCGATGTCGATGTTGATCCCGCCCGACGAGCTCGAGCTGCCAGAGCTGGAGCCGGTCGTGGTCGAGCTGACGACCACGCTCCCGCCGCTCGATCCGCCGCCGAAGAATCCGCCGAAGAAGCCCCCGCCGAACCCGCCGAAACCGCCGCTGCCGCCGATGACGGTAACCCCGCCGCCGCTGCCGCCGCCGATCGGCGCCTGGGGCGGAGGCGGAAGCGGAACGGGTGCCATCGCGTACCGATAGGTCGGCGGGCATTCGTCCGCGTCGCCCGCGGGACCGCGCATCGGGGCACCATGCATCGCGGGCCCGACCGGCACGCCCGGTCCGGCAGGGACGCATTCCACCTCGCGCCGAACGATGCGCCGCTGGCGCTGGGGGGTCTTGGGAATATGCCGCTGCGCAACCGGTCGACGGGTCACGGGCTTGGCCGGCTGCGTCTTCACCGACTTCACCGATTTGACCGACTTCTGCGCGGCCTGCGTCTCGGCGACGTGGACCGCCCCTCCCGCGAGCAGCGCGGTACCGGCAGCGGTTGCAGACAGTTTCGCCAGGGCCATCTTGACCGACATGGGCTGTACTCTCGTTTGCCTTGCGGGGAATTTTCCGTCGGCGGGTCCGGCCGGAACTTGCCCCTGTGATACCGAGCAAACGGCAGCTTCCCCTTCGCGGCAATCGCGTTAACCAGGTTTTTCCGTCCCGCTGGTCGATTTCCCGTCACCCGCAGGGAAGAGACGGCGGGAATGTCCCAGAACGGAACCGACTGGTTAACGCCGTTAACGGTGTCCGCCCGACCGCGGGGCGGCGCGCGGCCGGCACCGCGTCAGCCGCGAATCACTTAGCGCCTGGCTCGAACAGCCCGCCCTGGCTTCCCGCGGGCGGCTGCATCTCGAGGTGCTGCCAGCCCACGTCGTTAAGGCAGCGCCCGCGCGCAGTGCGCGCGACGAGGCCGAGCTGGATGAGGTAGGGTTCGATCACTTCCTCGATCGTGTCGCGCGGTTCCGACAGGCCCGCCGCCAGCGTTTCCACCCCCACCGGCCCGCCCTTGTACGTGCCCGCGATCATCCGGAGGTAGCGCCGGTCCATCGCGTCGAGGCCGAGGTTGTCGATCTCCAGCCGGGTCAGCGCGGCATCGGCGATCGCGGCGGTGACCGAAACGTCGCCCGCCACGTGGGCGAAGTCCCTCACCCGGCGCAGCAGCCGGCCCGCGACGCGCGGGGTGCCCCGGCTGCGGCGCGCGATCTCGCGCGCTCCGCCCGGGCCCAGCGGCAGGCCGAGCAGGCCCGCGCCGCGCGTCACCACCCGCTCGAGCTCCTCGATTGTATAGAAATTGAGCCGCACCGGGATGCCGAACCGGTCGCGCAAGGGCGTGGTCAGCAGCCCCTGCCGCGTTGTCGCGCCGATCAGCGTGAACGGCGGCAGGTCGATCCGCACCGAGCGTGCCGAGGGTCCCTCGCCGATGATGAGGTCGAGCGCGCGGTCCTCCATCGCGGGGTAGAGCACCTCCTCGACCACCGGGTTGAGGCGGTGGATCTCGTCGATGAACAGGACGCCGTTCGCCTCGAGGTTGGTCAGCAGCGCGGCAAGGTCGCCCGCCTTGCCGATCACCGGCCCGCTGGTGGCGCGGAATCCCACGCCAAGCTCGCGCGCGACGATCTGCGCAAGCGTCGTCTTGCCCAGCCCGGGCGGCCCGAAGAACAGCACGTGATCCATCGCCTCTCCCCGCGCCCTGGCGGCATCGACGAACACGCGCAGGTTCTCGCGCGCCGCCTCCTGCCCGACGAACTCGCCGAGCGACTTGGGACGCAGCGCAGCGTCCGGGTCTTCCGGCTGGCGCTGGGGGGCATGAAGGGGAGCGGGATCGGTCATCAGAAAGGATTGAGCGTAAAGCCCTGCTGCTGAAGCATTGCGTGCGCTGTCATCGCGGAAATCGTCACCTGCACACCGGGAACGAGGTCTTCCTTTACGATACCGTGTGCCTTGGCGCTCTGCCCGCAGACGTAGACCTTAACGCCTTTAGCCATCATTTCTTCAAGAGCCGCGGACGTGAGGTTGTCTCGCCCGGCGAAGCGCGCGGCATATGCTTCCCGATTCATGACGTCGAAGCTCGCCTTGCCATGGACGACAAGCGCGACCTCGATGTTCTCCTGCGGAACGCCGTGCAGGACGTGCATGTTGACGAAGCGCGCGGCAGTGTCGACCGATCGGTTAATGCTGCTCTCGCCTGCCGGTTCAACCACGTCGAAGGCAACACTGAAGCGCATGTTGGCAGGCACGTCGACGTCGGGATCGACACGTGCGACCGCACCGAATTCCGTGAAGATGGGTCCTTCGTGAAACGCGGAGAAATCCTGCGCCGCCGAAGGCCGGGCAACGCCCAGCACGATCGCCGCAAGCGCGATTAGGCTATTTCGAAGCATGCTTGAGAGCCTCTCGGATAAGGGTATTGATCTGCGCGTCCTCGCCCAGCTCGTCGAGCGCGCGGGCGACGGCCTGCGCAGCGACGGCGGGCTTGAAGCCGAGGTTCTGGAGCGCGCTGACCGCATCCGCGCTCGCCCCGCCCTGCGGCAGTGGCGCGCCGACGCCGCCGCTCAAGGGCAGCGCCCCCGCCTTGTCCTTCAGCTCGTTGACAATGCGGCCCGCGAGCTTCGGTCCTACCCCTTGCGCGCGGGCCACGCTGGCAGCGTCCTGCGCGGCGCAGGCGCGTTGCAGCTCGTCGGGCGACAGCGCCGATAGGATCGCCAGCGCGACCTTGCTGCCCACGCCCTGCACCTGCGTCAGCAGGCGGAACCAGTCGCGCTCTCCCGCCACGGCAAAGCCGAGCAGGCGCATGTCGTTCTCGCTGACCTGCAGGTCGGTGAAAACCGTGCACGCCTCGCCGGTTTCGCCCAGCGCAGCGAGCGTCTTCGACGAGCAGTGGACGAGGTAGCCCACGCCCGCGACGTCGATCACCGCCCAGTCGGCGCCGGTTTCGTCGAGTATCCCGCGCAGCTTCGCAATCATGGTTTGTTCTTGGCGCGCAAGAAAGCGTTTGGGAAGCGCCGATGGACTTGGCCCCACAGTTGCGGCATCGGTTCGGCGCATGAGCTGGAACACCTTCGGCCGCGTGCTGCGGATGACCACGTGGGGCGAAAGCCACGGGCCGGCGCTGGGCGCGGTGGTCGACGGGTGCCCGCCTGGCCTTGAGCTGAGCGAGGCCGACATCCAGCCATGGCTCGACGCGCGGCGGCCGGGGACCAGCCGGTTCACTACCCAGCGGCAGGAACCCGACGCGGTGCGACTGCTGTCAGGCACGTTCGAAGGCCGCACCACCGGGACGCCGATCAGCCTGATGATCGAGAACGTCGACCAGCGATCGAAGGATTATTCGGAAGTCGCCAAGGCCTATCGCCCCGGCCACGCCGACTATGCCTACGACGCCAAGTACGGTTTTCGCGACTATCGCGGCGGCGGGCGCTCGTCGGCGCGCGAGACTGCCGCACGGGTCGCGGCGGGCGCGGTCGCGCGGCTGGTAATCCCCGAAGTGCGGATTGAGGCCTACGTCGTCGAGATTGGCGGCGACGGCATCGACCGGTCGGCGATGGACATGGCCGAGGTTGGCAAAAACCCGTTCTGGTGCCCCGACGCCGCTGCGGCGAAGCGCTGGGAGGCGCTGGTGGACGAGGCCCGCCTTGCCGGCTCGTCGCTCGGCGCGGTGGTCGAATGCGCCGCGCACGGCGTCCCCGCCGGTTGGGGCGCGCCGGTCTACGCCAAGCTCGACGCCGACCTCGCGGGCGCGATGATGGGGATCAACGCGGTCAAGGCGGTCGAGATTGGCGACGGGTTCGCCGCCGTGCGCCTGACCGGCGAGACCAACGCCGACCCCATGCGACCGGGAGAGGGCGGCCCCGAGTTCACGGCGAACCACGCCGGCGGCATCGCGGGCGGGATCAGCACCGGCCAGCCGGTCGTCTGCCGGGTCGCGTTCAAGCCGACCTCCTCGATCCTCACCCCGGTCGAGACGATCGACAGTGCGGGCAATGCGACCGAGATTCGCACCAGGGGTCGGCACGACCCCTGCGTCGGCATCCGCGGCACGCCGGTGGTCGCCGCGATGATGGCGTTGGTGCTCGCCGACCACAAGCTGCTGCACCGCGCCCAGTGCGGGTGACGGCGCGGGCGCGCTTGGGGTGACCGGATGAAGCGGATCGGCGGGGCGCGCCTGCTGCTCTGGGTCGCGCTCGCGCTGCCGGGGGCGTGGATCGGCTGGCGCTGGCTGGCGACGCCCGAGACCTACGGGTTCGGCCACGCGATCAGGGACAGCGGGGACTGGGCCGCGTGGCTGCTCCTGGCGGCACTGGCGGTGACGCCGCTGCGGCTGGCGCTGGGCATGCGCCCGCTTACCCGCTGGCTGCTGCTGCGCCGCCGCGATCTCGGCGTGGCGAGCTTCGCGTACGCTGCCGCCCACACGGGGATCTATCTAGCGGACAAGGCCTCGCTCGCCGTCGTGTTCGATCAGGCGGGCGGTGCGGACCTCTTGACGGGATGGTTGGCGCTGGCGCTGTTTGCGCCGCTTGCCGCCACCTCGAACGACGCCTCGGTGCGGGCGTTCAAAAGAGCGTGGAAATCACTGCACCGGCTGGTCTACCCGGCCGCACTGCTAGTCTTCGCACACTGGGTGCTGACTGCATTCGACCCGTTCACCGCTTGGCTGCACGTCGCGATCCTGGCCCTGATCGAGGGAGCCAGGATCGCGCTGCAATATCGGCAGGGCAGGCGTCAGAGGGTGACGTAGGCGCGCAGGCGCGCGACTTCGGCCTCGTCGACGTACTTGCCGATTTCGCGGTCGAACTCCGCCATGTCCTCGTAAGGCCGGTACTCGAGGAACTCGTGGACCATCTTGGGCGTCATGCCGGGGATCAGCTTGATCGCATCCTCGCTGGCGGTGTTGAGGTTCACCGGCACGAACACATTGGTCAGTGCGCTCTTGGCGGCTTCGGGCGCCATGGTCTTGCGCAGCGCGGCCTCGAACGCGACCACGTCGGCATAGGGGCGCGCGGCGACGAGAGCGGCGGCGATCTCGGGAGTCATCCCGGGCAGGCCGGCGAGCTGCTGCTCGGTCGCGGTGTTGGCGTCGATGATGGTGGGCGCCGCCGGCGCGGCTGCGGCGGCTTCGGTGGGCGCGGAGGGCGCGGATTCACCCTCGGCCGGAGCCTCGTCGGTCCCGCCCGAACAGGCGGACAGCAGCGCGGCCGAAGCGGCCATGAGCGAGGAGACGACGAATTTGCGCATGAATGAATTTCCTTGTTGCTAAAGGCTTGCATTAGCACAACGCTGCGGCGCGCCAAGCCCTGTCTGGTACCCTTCGTGCAACGCGCAAGGACATGATACGGTCGATCGCGCTAATCGATCCAGACAATCAATCGCGGGTGATTGATTTATTCGCTCAACCTTATCGAGTCATCGCGTTTCCCGCGCACGGTGCCGATTGCTAGGATGGCACCAGCCTATTCGCGCGGCATGAGTCGCGCCCACCAGACACGCAGACAGGAGAGACCGAACCATGGACGCCAAGACAGGATCGATCGAGGGCGGCTGCCCGATGGGGCACGGCGACGGGGGCGTTCGCGCGCTGCTCGGCCGCACGAACAAGGACTGGTGGCCCGAGATGCTCGCCACCGAGATCCTCAATCCCAACGGACCGACCAACCCGTATGGCGAGGACTTCGATTACGCCGAGGCGTTCAACGCCATCGATTACAAGGCGCTGAAGCAGGACCTCACCGACCTGATGACCGACAGCCAGCCGTGGTGGCCGGCCGACTACGGCCATTACGGCCCGTTCTTCATCCGCATGGCGTGGCACGCGGCGGGCACCTATCGCACCGCCGACGGCCGCGGGGGCGCCAACAGCGGGCAGCAGCGTTTCGCCCCGCTCGACAGCTGGCCCGACAACGGCAACCTCGACAAGGCGCGGCGCCTCCTGTGGCCGATCAAGCAGAAGTACGGCCGCAACATCTCGTGGGCCGACCTCTTCATCCTCGCCGGCAACGTCGCCATCGAGAGCATGGGCGGGCCGACCTTCGGCTTCGGCGGCGGCCGGCCCGACGTCTACGAGCCCGAGCGCGACATCTACTGGGGCTCGGAAGACAAGTGGGTGAACGAGGGCGTGCAGACCCGCATCGCGCCCGATCACGGCATGCACGAACTCGAAGGACCGCTCGCCGCGATCCAGATGGGCCTGATCTACGTCAATCCCGAAGGACCGGGCGGCAACCCGCACGACGACGAGGGTATGGCGCGCGACATGAAGGAAACATTCGCGCGCATGGCGATGGACGCCGAAGAGACCGTCGCGCTGACCGCCGGCGGGCACACCTTCGGCAAGGCGCACGGCAACGGCGATCCGAGCACGCTCGGCGCGGCGCCGGCTGGCGGCGACCTCGTGGCCCAGGGCTTCGGCTGGGTCTCGGGGGAAGAGCATGGCGGCATTGGCGAGCATACCGTGACCAGCGGCATCGAGGGCGCGTGGACCAACACGCCCAAGGAGTGGAGCGAGAACTATTTCCGCCTGCTGCTCGACTACGACTACGAGCTGGTGAAGTCGCCCGCCGGCGCTTTCCAGTGGCAGCCGATCGACCAGAAGGAAGAAGACATGGCCCCGGCGGCCTGGGACCCGACCAAGAAGGTCCCGACGATGATGACAACCGCCGACATGGCGCTGAAGCGCGATCCCGAGTTCCGCAAGATCAGCGAGAAGTTCCGTAATGACCACGAGGCGTTCAAGGACGCCTTCGCCCGCGCGTGGTTCAAGCTGACCCACCGCGACATGGGCCCCAAGATCCGTTATCTCGGCCCCGAGGTTCCCGAGGAGGACCTGATCTGGCAGGACCCGGTGCCGGCCGGCACCATGCCGTCTGACGCGCTCGTGTCTGAGGTGAAGGCGAAGATCGCCGACAGCGGGCTGACGGTCAGCCAGCTGATCAAGACTGCGTGGGCCTCTGCCTCGACCTACCGCAAGTCCGACTTCCGCGGCGGGGCCAACGGCGCGCGCGTCGCGCTCGAGCCGCAGCGGAACTGGGAAGTCAACGAGCCCGAGATGCTCGCCAAGGTCATCGACACGCTCGACGGCCTGCGCGGCGAGATGAGCCTTGCCGACGCAATCGTGCTCGGCGGCGTGGTCGGGCTCGAGAAGGCGACCAGGGACGCCGGCTTCTCGGTCGAGGTGCCGTTTACCGGCGGCCGCGGCGACGCGACGCAGGACCAGACCGACGTCGACAGCTTCGCGGTCATGGAGCCGGAGGCCGATGCCTTCCGCAACTACGTGGGCAAGAAGAAGCTCGCGGTGAAGGTCGAGGAGATGATGCTCGACCGCGCCAGCCTTCTCGGCCTCTCGGTACCCGAGATGGTCGTGCTGGTCGGAGGCCTTCGCGTGCTCGGTGCCAACCACGGCGAGCGTGGCCACGGCCACTTCACCAAGCGTTCGGGACAGCTGACCAACGACTTCTTCGTCAACCTCTACGACATGACGAACGTCTGGAAGGCGACCGACGACAGCGACCAAGAGTACATCGCCACCGATCGCAAGGACGGCAGCACGAAGTGGCACGCCACCCGCGCCGACCTGATCTTCGGTTCGAACTCCGAGCTGCGCGCCGTGGGCGAGGTCTATGCCGAGAACGGCAACGAGGAGAAGTTCGTGAAGGACTTCGTGAAGGCCTGGACCAAGGTCATGAACGCAGATCGCTTCGACCTTACCTACGCCAAGTACCACAAGTAAGGCGGACGCCTTATCGCAGGGGCCACCGGCAGCGACGCTGCCGGTGGCCCTTTGCTTTTGCGTGCCTGCCTGTCACACTCGCCCGCGCAAGCACGCGGCAGGGGGCGGCGATGGACGCGACGGGTGAGCCCGGGAGGGCGCCACCGAGCAGGAAGCAACTGGGTGCCGTGGCGCTCGGCAACGCGCTCGAATTCTACGACTTCATGATCTTCAGCTTCTTCGCGATCCAGATCGGGGAGACGTTCTTTCCCTCGACCGACCCGATCAACAGCCTTCTCGCCGCTCTGGCGACATTCGGCGCCGGGTTCCTGACGCGGCCCCTGGGCGCTTGGGCAATCGGCCGCTTCGGAGATCGGGCGGGCCGCAAGCCGGCGATGCTGCTGTCGTTTGCGCTGATCGGGGTGTCGAGCCTCGCGCTCGCGCTTGTCCCGTCTTATGCCGCGATCGGGGTCGCCGCACCGGTGCTCGTGATCATCGGGCGGCTGGTCCAGGGTTTCGCGCTCGGCGGCGAGGTGGGGCCGAGCAGCGCCTTCTTGGCCGAGGCCGGTCCGGCCGACAAACGCGGCCGCTACATCTCGCTGCAGTTCGTGAGCCAGGGCGCGGCGATCCTCGCCTCGGGCATCGTCGGCGTGATCGTAGCCAAGTCGTTCAGCGACGCCGGGCTGACGCAGTATGGCTGGCGGATCGCGCTGGCGCTGGGCGCGCTGATCGTCCCCGTCGGACTCGTGCTGCGCCGCTCGCTCGAGGAGACGCTGCCGCCCGCCGCTGCCGTGACCGAAGCCGACATCGCGCCTTATCGGCGGATCGTGGTGCTGGGCTTCTTCATCCTGCTGGCGGGGACCATCGCGACCTACGTCATGACCTACCTCACCACCTACGCGCAGTCGGTCCTGGGTCTGCCGGCAGACATCTCGCTCGGCGCGACCGTCGCGGGAGGACTGGCCTACACGCTCGGCGCGATCGCCGGCGGCATCGCGGCCGATCGCCTGGGACGGCGCCCGGTCATGCTGGCACCGATGGCGCTGTCGCTGGCGATGATCATGCCCTCGTTCTGGTGGCTCAACGCCAGTCCGTCCGAAGGCGTCCTCTACACGGTCGCGTTCGGCCTGCGCTTCTTCCTGACGATGGGGATGACGGCGGGTTTCATCGCGCTGACCGAGGGGCTGCCGCGCCGCGTCCGCTCGGGCGCGCTGGCGCTCGTCTATGCCATAGCCATTTCCGTCTTCGGCGGCTCGACCCAGTTCGTGATCGCCTGGCTGACCGACGTGACCGGCGATCCGATGGCGCCCGCGTGGTACGTCCTTGCGGCCACCGCGATCGGCCTTTGCGCGATGGCCCTGATGCGCGAATCGCGCCCTTCGCTGCAACCGCATCCGGACCCGCAGCCTGCGTTCGAGCCTGTCCGCGTCCGGTAGCCCGGCGGCTGGTGCGGCGCGCGGTGCCTGATGCGAGTCGAACCGAGCCGGCCCCGATTGCCGGCCCTCGCCACTTTCTTCATCCTCGCGGAACCATCGGGGCAACGGGCGACGGGCCGGACTGCGTGACTTTTCTGACGACAGTGGCGCTCGCCATCGCCGCGTTCGCGGCCGCGGAGCCCGCGATGGCGCAGGACGCCGGATCGTCTCCGCCTGCGTGGGACGAGGCCGCAGTCGCCCCCGCAGATATCCGATGCACCCCCGAGACGAGCGGCTACATTATGCCCACGACCGGCGCACTCTTCACCCTGCCGCCCGATCCCGACGCGGACCGGTCATGCGAGTACGAGGCGGTGCCCCCTCTCCGCCGCCCGCCGGCTCCAAGCCTCTTCTCGATGGTCGCGGTGCCGATCGGCAGTGCGCCGCCTTCGGCGAAGTGGAATGCTGCGCGCCTGTCCAGCCTTGCAGACGAACCGGGGCCGTGGGACGAACTGGTCTCCGAAGTCCGGCGGCTGCCCGCGGCCGATCCCGTTCGGATGGTCAACCAGTGGGTCAACTGGCACGTGCGCTACCGCGACGACGCGGCCGGCGACGAATGGTCGCCGGCTTCGCACACGCTTCGGCGCGCGTACGGAGATTGCGAGGATTTCGCGCTCGCGAAGATGGGACTGTTGCTGGCGCTGGGTGTCCCCGCCGACGACATGTACCTCGTGCTCCTGCACGACAGAAGAAAGATCGAACATGCGGTCCTTGCCGTCAGCCGCCACGGCCGGCTGCTCGTCCTCGACAACCGGACCGACAAGGTGCTCGGCCAGGAAGCGATCGCCGATTACACGCCGATCCTCAGCTTTTCAGGGCCCTTCGCCTGGACCTACGGCGCGCGGGGCGGCTGAACTGCCACTTGGCGGGACCGCGATACCTTTCTCACCGGACCCGCTTGAGGACGATGTAGAGCGCGCCCTCGCCGCCGTGCCGGACGTGGGCCTTGCGGATCGCGGCAATCGCCGGGGCGTGGCTCGATGCGGCAAGCCAGTCGAGGACCTTGGCCCGTATCGCGCCCCGGCGGTCCGCGCGGTCGGCGTGTTCGACGGGCCGGGACTTTCCGGCGATCAGCAGGACCACCCGGGCCCCCATCGCGCGGGCCTGCGCGATCCCGTCCATCAACCGGGCGTAGGCGGTGTCGAGCGAGTGACCGTGCAGGTCGAGCGTCAGGTCGGGATCGATCGCCCCGGCGCGAAACCGGCGATCCCAGTGCGAATCGAGCGTCGGCTCTTCCCGCCCGCGGCCCGGCGGCGGCGGCGGCGGAGAGACCGGCGCGCGAACTGCCCGGCGCCCCGGCGACAACGGGGTCGGCGCGGAAGGCGCGGCGCGATCGCCCTTGACTTGAGGCGCGTCAGGGACCTTCCTCGATACGCCCGGGGGCCGAAGCGGCGCGACGGTCGCAGCCACCCTTGCCCACGCGTCGGCTTCCTCGGCGGTGAGGCCACGCGGCGGCTTCACCGGGCCGTCACCGCGTCTTCAGGCGTGCGACCGTACCCTTGGGAAGCAGGAGCAGCGCCTGCCCGCGCGCGCTCATGCCGCCCGCTATCGTCCGCGCATCCTCGCCCGCGCCCCAGAACGTGTCGAAGCGATTGGGCCCCTTTATGGCGCCGCCGGTATCCTGGGCGATCCACAGGCCCGACGCCTCGCCCCGATCCATCCGCAGCCAGACCGGCGCGCCAAGCGGCACGAAAGCCGGGTCGGCGGCGACCGAGCTTTCCCGCCGCACCGGCACGCCGAGCGCGCCAAGCGGACCGTCGCCGGTCAGCTCCTTGAAGAACACCCAGCTCTTGTTCTCGTTCATGATCGCCCGGCCCTGCTCCGGGTGCGCGCGGAGGTACGCCATGATGCCCTGCATCGATGTAGGATAGGGCGTACCCTCACCGATCAGCCCGCGCTCGCGCATCACCTTGCCGATGCCGACGTACTCGCGCCCGTTCTGACCCGCGTAGCCGATGCGCATGACCCTCCCCTCGGGATCGCGCAGGCGCCCCGAACCCTGAATCTGGAGGAAGAAAAACTCGACCGGGTCGGCTGCCCAGGCGATCTCGAGACCCCTGTTCGCGAGCGCGCCCGCCTCGATCTCGGCGCGTTCATAGTAGGGCACGAATCGTCCTGCCGCATCGCGGCGGCCAAGCTGCTGGCGGCCGGTGCGCTCGTTTTCCGGCGTCTCTTCCCACCATCCGCGCTCGAGTTCCGGCGGAAGCGCATATACCGGCACGTCGAAGCCCGCCCGGCGGGTCCGGCTGCCGGCAATCTCGGGCTCGTAGTAGCCGGTCGCGAAGGCGGCACCGTCGCCGACGCGCGCAGTCTCGAAATAGCGGTCGAAGAAGGCGAGCGCATCGCCTCCGCTCCCTCCAGCGCCCCATCCGCGCGCGGCGGTGCAGGCCGCTTCCCACTGATTGTTGCTGGTCAGCCCGCTGGCGTCGGTGCGGGCGAGCAGCCGGGGGCACGATTCGCGAAACGAGACGAGCGCCCCGGCGGCATCGGCGGGGGCGATCCCAAGCGAACCGATCGCCGGCCCCGCGACCAATCCCGCGCTCAGAGCGTTGGCGGCGACCGGCACCGACGCGGGTGCGGGGGCGGATGACGGAAGGCCCGCGTCGGGGATCATCCGGCATCCCGCCAGCGCGAAAGCGAGCAAAATGGCGAGAATGTTGAGGCGAAACTGCATCGTCCAATGCTTACCGAGGCAGCAAGAAAATCCAACACATTCTGCTGCCTCGGCCCCGGGGGCCGAGTGGCAGGGCGAGCTCAGCCCTCGTCGGTCTCGTCGAGCAGCCAGTGCGGGTCGGCCTCGCGCACGTCGCGCTTGAAAGTCCACAGATCGCGCGCCTCGATCGCGTCGTCGAGCGATCCGGCGACCACGATGCCGTCCTTGTCGCGCGTCACCGCGGCGATATCGGCGACGAAACGCACGCGGACGCGCGCGGTCTTGCCGACGAGTTCGGCCATGTCGATCGTCGCGTCCTCGATCCGCACGAGGCGGTTGTCGAGAGTCTCCCCCGCTGCCTCGCGCGCGGCAATCGCGGCGTCGAACCCGGCGTAGACATCGTCGTCGCACAGCTCTCTCAGAGTGTCGCGATCGCCTTGCCAGAAGGCTTCGAGCACCATCGCGTAGGCCGCCTTGGCACCCTCGACGAAACCGGTCACGTCGAACCGGCGGTCGGCGGCCGCGATCTCGCGCACGCCGCGCTCGACCGCGGGAACCGCGCCTTCGAGGGCCGCGGGACGCGCGACTTGCGCGGGGCGCGGCTGCACGGCCGCCGGCTTAAGCGCGTCCGGCGCTTCGAACCGGCTCGGCTCGGGCTGCTCCTCGTGCTCCGCGCGTCGTCCGAGCACCGAGTAGAGGCGCAGGCCGAGAAAGGCCGCGATCATGGCGAGGATGACGATCTGGAGTATCACCTGGTCAGTCCGTTTCTACGTTCGAGAGGACGCGGCGCGTGGTTCCGCCGTCCGTCCATGGTCCAATCGTGCCCTAGATAGGGACTAAATACAAACGAACAACGCACGGGCGGGGCATTCGGGTGCGCCGTTGCGGCAGGCCGCGCGCGGTGCTAGGCGCGCGCTCGAATATGCGGTGGGCCCCCTTGGCGGCCCGCCCCCAACCAGCAGGATACCCGATCATCATGGCCGACGAAGGCGACGTTCTCACCGACCTCAACATGGACACAGAAGCGCTCGGCAACGGCGCCGACAACCAGCCGGTTGCGGGGATCATCTCGCAGTACGTCAAGGATCTCTCGGTCGAGAATCCCAACGCCCCCGCGTGCTTCCAGTGGCAAAGCGCGCCGAACATCGACCTGCAGTTCAACATCGCCGCCGAGCCGGTGAGCGAAGAAGTCAGCGAGGTCGAACTCAAGATCAAGCTGACGGCCAAGGCCGACGAGGGCGATCTCTATCTCGTCGAACTGGCCTATTGCGGCCTGATCGGCATGCGCAACCTCCCCGACGAACACGCCCACGCGTTCCTGTATGCCGAGGCGCCGCGGATCCTGTTCCCGTTCGCCCGGCGGGTGATCGCCGACGCCACGCGCGACCTCGGCTTCCAGCCGATGATGATCGATCCGATCGACTTCAACGGGCTGTACCTTCAGCAGCTCCAGCGCAAGGCCGAGGAAGAGGCCGCTGCTGGCGGCCAGGTCCCGCCGCCGCCCGCCGGCGAGGCCTGACGACCGTTCCTTCATTGCCCGGACGACCGAGTTTCCGGCGATGAGTCTCGTCAAGAACGTCAGCACGATCGGCGGCCTGACTGCGGTCAGCCGGGTTTTCGGCTTCGTGCGCGACATGCTGCTCGCCCGCGTGCTCGGCGCGGGCGGCGTGGCCGACGCCTGGCAACTCGCGTTCCAGCTGCCGAACATCTTTCGCCGCCTGTTCGCGGAAGGTGCCTTTGCCAGCGCGTTTGTTCCCTTGTTCAACCGGCGGATGACGTCCGACGGCGACGTGGGCGACGCGCGCCGCTTCGCAGAAGACGTGCTCGCCCTCCTCGTCCCGGTGCTGATCGTGTTCGGCGCGCTCGCGCTGGTTTTCATGCCGTGGATCGCGGGCCTTTTCGCCAACGAGGGGATGGATGCCGATCCGGCGTTGTTCGACCACGCGGTGCTGATGGCGCGGATCACGTTTCCCTACCTCCTGTTCATGAGCCTCGCGACACTGTGCGCGGCGGTGCTCAACTCTTTGTCGCGTTTCGCTGCCGCGGCCGCCGCTCCGATCCTCCTCAACCTCTGCCTTCTCACCGCCCTGACCTGGGGTGTGATCCAGCCCGACAGCATCGCGACGCGCATGGCGACCGGGTTCTGGCTCGCGGTCGCAGTCTCGGCCTCGGGCCTGCTGCAACTGCTGTGGCTGGTGTTCTGGATGCGGCGCGCGGGCTTCCAGCTGTCGTTGAAGCTGCCGCGGTTGACCGCCGGGGTGAAGGAGCTTGGCGTGCTGGTCGTTCCGGCGGTGTTCGGCGCCGGGGTCTACCAGATCGCCCGCTTCATCGACCTGTTCTTTCTCTCGACGCTGCCCGACGGCAGCTACACGTATCTCGCGATGGCCGACCGCTGGAACCAGTTGCCGCTAGGCATCATCGGCATCGCGCTGGGGACCGCGATCCTGCCCGCTCTGTCGCGGTTCCTCGCCCGCGACGATGCCGACGAGGCGGCGCGGCTGCAATCGAACGCGATCGAACTCGCGATGCTTCTGACGGTCCCGGCGGCGGTTGCGCTGGCGATTACGGGCAGCGCGTTCACCCGCGTGTTCTTCGTCGGGGGCGCCTTCACGGTTGAGGACGCGCTGATCACCGGCACGGTCGTCGGCGGGCTGGTTCTCGGCCTTCCCGCCTACGTGCTGGTCAAGGTGCTCACGCCCAACTTCTTCGCCCGCAAGGACACCCGGACGCCGGTTATGACGGCGGCGGCGAGCCTGGTGATCACCGTCGCGTTCAATTTCCTGCTGGTCCCCCGCATCGGGGTCCTTGGCCTCGCGGTGGCGGGTTCGATCGGCGCGTGGTGCAACGTGTCGCTGCTGTTCGCGATTCTCGCCCGGCGCGGCTTCTTCCGGCTGCCCGCGCGGATCGCGGGCCGCATCGCGCGGATCGTCGTCGCGTCGATCGTGATGGGCGCAGCGTTGTGGTTCCTGATGGACCCGCTCGACGGGTGGTTCAGCGCC
The DNA here is from genome assembly GCF_051912845.1 of Tsuneonella sediminis. Taxonomy (NCBI): domain Bacteria; kingdom Pseudomonadati; phylum Pseudomonadota; class Alphaproteobacteria; order Sphingomonadales; family Erythrobacteraceae; genus Tsuneonella; species Tsuneonella sediminis. The sequence continues at coordinate 1,228,914 of NZ_JBNCBU010000001.1, forward strand.
AGCATCCTCCAGCGCGCGGCGGCGATCGGCGCGGTGATTGCCGCCGGTCTTGCCAGCTTCGGCCTGACGGCGATGGCTCTGGGGGTCCTCGACAAGCAGACGATCGAGCGACTAAGGCGCCGGCAGGCCTGACCCACGCTTTCATTTCCCAGGACAGTTCCATGCGCGTCGTTTCCGGCATCCAGCCGACCGGTAATCTCCACCTCGGCAACTACCTGGGCGCGATCCGCAACTGGGTGCGGATGCAGGACGAGATGGAGGACGGCGCGCAGTGCCTGTTCTTCCTCGCCGATCTCCACGCGATCAGCCAGCCGCACGGCCCCGCCGACCTCAAGCGCGCGACGCTCGAGATGGCAGCGGCGCTCGTCGCCTGCGGGATCGACCCGGCCCGTTCGATCCTGTTCAACCAGGCGCAGGTTCCCGCCCACGCCGAGCTACAATGGCTGCTCGCGGGCACCGCCCGGATGGGCTGGCTGAACCGGATGACGCAGTGGAAGGACAAGGCGGGAAAGAACCGGGAAGGCCAGTCGGTCGCGCTGTTCACCTATCCGGTTCTCCAGGCCGCCGACGTGCTGCTCTACCAGGCGTCGCACGTGCCCGTGGGCGAGGACCAGAAACAGCATCTGGAACTGGCGCGCGACATCGCACAGAAGTTCAACAACGACTTCGGCGAAACCTTCACCCTGCCCGAACCGATCGTTCCGCCGCAGGCGGCGCGGATCATGAGCCTGCGCGACGGGTCCGCGAAGATGAGCAAGTCGGACGCCAGCGACATGGCGCGGATCAACCTGGCCGACGACGCCGATCTCGTCATGCAGAAGGTGAAGAAGGCAAGGACCGACCCCGAACCGCTGCCGTCCGAAGTGGCGGGCCTCGCGGACCGGCCCGAGGCGCTGAACCTGGTGACGATCTATGCCGCGCTCGCCAACGAGAGCGCGGAAGAAGTGCTGGCGCGGTTCGGCGGCCAGGGCTTCGGCGTGTTCAAGCCGGCGCTCGGCGAGTTGCTCGTCGAGACGCTGCGGCCGATCTCCACCCGGTTCGTCGAACTTCTGAACGATCGCGAGGCGCTCGACGCCATCCTCGCGCGCGGGGCGGCGCGAGCCCGCGAGATCGGCCGCCCGACACTCGACGCCGCCTATTCGGCGCTCGGACTCGTCCGCTAGGCCAACGACTTGGCATAACTATTGCTAAGCTCGTCATTCAAACTCGGTTCACCGCGCGTGCTTTACACCCTGCCGCATCGATGACAGCTTGCGTGTCTTCGGAAATGTCCGGAGCCGCGCCGCTGCGATAGCAATTTGAAGGGTTTCGCACATGTCCATTATGACCAACTGGGGTCGCACACTGAAGCTGATCGCCGCGCCGCTCGCGCTCGGTGCGCTGGCCGCCTGCGCGACCCCCTTCAAGGCGGATGTCGAGCGCTTTCAGAGCGCGATGCCGGCGCCGCAGGGCCAGACCTTCGCGGTGGTGGCCGAGGACCCCGCGCTCGCCGGAGGGCTCGAGTTCGCGCAATATGCCGATTACGTCGAAGCCAACATGACCCGGCTGGGCTACACGCAGGCCGCCACGCCCGAGAACGCCGACCTGCTCGTTCGCTTCGACTATGGCGTCGACAAGGGCCGCGAGCGGGTTCGCCGCACCGGGTTCCACGATCCGTTCTACGATCCGTGGTACGGTTACGGGTTCGGCCGCCGCGCATACTGGCCGTACTACGGCCGCGGGTACAGCCGGGGGTTCTATGGCCGCGGTCCGTGGAGCTACGGGTTTTACGACCCGTTCTTCGACAACGGGCTCGACGTCTACACCGTCTACACCAGCGGGATCGAGATGAAGATCGACAATCGTGCGACCGGTCAGCGTCTGTTCGAGGGCAAGGCCGAGGCACTGTCGACCTCCAACCGCCTGCAGTACCTGGTGCCCAACCTGGTCGAAGCGATGTTCACCGATTTCCCCGGCCGCTCGGGCGAAGTGAAGCGGATCTCGATCGCACCGGAGAAGATGCCGGTCCAGCGCCGGTCGCGCTGAGGCACTTTTCCGGAGGTCTTCCCCCAGGGAGGACATCGAGCGGGGCGGGTCGCGGGGAAGCCGCGGCCCGCCCTTTTCGTATGCTCCGCCACCGCTTTCGCATGGGCCGCCCTGCCCGCCCCGGGGTCAGGGCCGCGTCTGGCCCTGACCCTCGACGAGGTACTTGAAACTGGTGAGTTGCTCGAGGCCAACGGGTCCGCGCGCATGGAGCTTGCCGGTGGCGATGCCGATCTCGGCACCCATGCCGAATTCCCCGCCGTCGGAGAACTGGGTCGAGGCGTTGTGCATCACGACGGCGCTGTCGATCTCGGACATGAAGCGCCCTGCTGCCGCCTCGTCGCGGGTCAGAATCGCATCGGTGTGCCCCGATGAGTGCTGCGATACGAAATCCAGCGCCGCGTCGATCCCGTCGACGATTTTCACCGAGGCGACCGCATCGAGGTACTCGGTGTCCCAATCCCCGGCGCTGGCGGGAACGAGGCGCGGATCGATCGCGAGCGCCCGCTCGTCCCCGCGCAATTCGCAATCGGACATCGCGTCGGCCAGCGCGGGCAGAAAGGCATCCGCGATTGTGCGGTCGATCACGATGCTCTCGGTCGCGCCGCACACGCCCGTCCGGCGCAGCTTGGCATTGCGGATCACCTCTACCGCCTGATCCACGTCGGCCGCTTCGTGGACATAGGTATGACAGTTCCCGTCGAGGTGGAGCAGCGTGGGAACGCGTGCCTCGTTGCGCACCAGTTCCACCAGGCCCCGGCCGCCGCGCGGAATGACGAGATCGATCGTGTCGACCGCGCGCAGGAGTTCACCCACGACCTTTCTGTCGCGGGTGGGCACGGCCTGCACCGCGCCGACCGGCAACCCGGCTTCTTCAAGGCCCTTGCGCATGCAATCGATGATTGCCGCGGTCGAACGCGCGCTTTCCGACCCGCCGCGAAGGATGACCGCGTTGCCTGACTTGAGGCACAGCGCGCTGGCGTCGGCGGCGACATTGGGACGCGATTCGAAGATCATCGCGATTACACCGATCGGCACCGCGACCCGGCGGATGCGCAAGCCGTTGGGCCGTTCGAAACAGGCGAGTTCGCGGCCCACGGGATCGGGCAGCGCGGCAACGTCCTCCACGGCCCGGGCCATCGCCTCGATCCGTTCCTCGTCGAGCCGCAGCCGGTCGATGAACGAGGCCGGACGGCTGTTGCCAACCGCGGCCACGTCAGCCTCGTTGGCGGCGACGAGCCGGTCCGTCGCGTCGCGCAGCTCACGAGCGGCGGCCATCAGGGCCGCGTTCTTGGCCTCGGTGGTCGCGGTGTTGAGCGCGCGGGTGGCATTCCTGGCGGTCGCGCCCATCCGGGCGACCTGGTCGGCCGGTGTCGCGCCGCTGGTTTCGGGTCGGGTTTCCGTGAGAAGTGTCATGAAAGTCCTTAATCGACTGGGAGTGTGGGTTCTGGTGAGGGGCGTTGACAGATCGGTGTCAGGCGGAACGATCCGGCTTCACCCGAATGGGTCGCCAGACGACCGCGGCGCGAATTGAAAGGCTTGGCTCAACCCGCCGGATCAAAAGCCGAAATTCGACTCGATCGCACGGACGCGCAATGACGTCGCGACGCCCGCGTTGCATTGAGGGAACGTTTCAGTCTACAGGCCCCTGTCATATGGCGGTGCGCCTGTCAAGTTTGACGGATTGCCAGCCAGCCTAACTCAAATTTTGAATCGAATTACAGATAGAATGAAAGACGAATTGTGATTTCAGATAAACGAATAGTCATAAAACTTGGATCCAGTCTCCTCACCGATGAAAAGAGACTGATGGTGCGCTGGGCGTTCATGCAGCGCGTGGTCGAGGACATCGCCCTGCTCCGCGACGAGGGTTACGAAGTCATCGTCTGTTCCTCGGGCGCGGTCGCGCTGGGGATGCGCATGATCGGAGTGACCCCGGCGACTGCAGGCTTGAGGGACAAGCAGGCCGCGGCAGCCTGCGGGATGCCGCTGCTGCTCAATGCCTACAAGCAGGTCGGGCACGAGCACGGTCTCGACATCGCCCAGGTGCTCGTCACGCTCGGCGACTTCGAGGACCACGCCCGGTTCCTCAACACCAAGAACACGCTCCACCGTCTGCTGGCGGCCGGTATCGTGCCCATCATCAACGAGAACGACACGATCACCACCGAGGAAATCCGCGTCGGCGACAACGACCGGCTGGCGGCCAAGGTGGCGCAGATGATCGAGGCGCGCCACCTCGTCATCCTGACGGGCGTCGACGGCCTCTACGACCGCAATCCCGACGAGCCGGGCGCGAAGTTCGTCGAGATCGTCGACGACGCGAGCGAATACATCGAAGCGACGACCGGGATCAGCACGCTCGGCAGCGGCGGCATGCTGACCAAGATCCAGGCCGCCAACATGGCGCAGAACGCCGGCTGCACCACGCTGATCGCGAACGGCGAAGCCGAGGCCCCCATCTCCTCGGTACTCAAGGGAAGGCGGCGCTGCACCACCTTCGTCGCCCACAGCGAGCCGACCGACAGCTGGGCGGCGTGGCTGACCAACCGGTTGCAGATGGCCGGCAGCATCGTCGTCACCGACAGCGGGGCCGAGGCGATCGCGACCGGGACGCGGCCGATCGACCGCGGCGACGTGGTCGAGGTGCGAGGCAAGTTCGTGAAGGGCGACGTCGTCCACATATACGATCGCGATGGCGTCGAGCGTGCGCGCGGAATGACCGATTTCTCGTCAGAGGAGACCGAGATCCTCGTCCGCAATCTCGAAATCCCGGTCGACCAGCTGCTCGGCTACCAGTCCCGCGCGGTGCTGGTCGAGAGCAACAACATGGTCACGATCGACGACCGGCACCTGCCGTGGGACGAGCGGGACACCAGGGCCGTTCCGGCCACCTGAAGCCAACCGGTCAGGCGGACAGAGGTCCGCGTGCAAAGCTGTCGCGGTCGATTTCGTAATAGACGTTCACGCTGGGCCGGCCGGCCTTCATCTCGGACTGGCGACGATCGGTGAGGCGGCCGCCGATCTTCTCCATCGCCCGGCGCGAGCGCAGGTTGGTCTCGCCGATCCTGAAGCGCACGTACCCGACCTGCGCCAGCGCATGAGCGAGCATGAGCCGCTTCATTTCCCGATTGAATGCTCCGCCCCAATGCGATCGGGCGAGGAAGGTGAAACCGATCTCGACCGAGGGGCCACGGCGGTCCTCGTCGTGCTGGTAGTCGTAGAACTGCGATGCGCCGATCACCGCCCCGCTCGCCTTGTCGATCGCCACCAGCGCGCCACCGTTCGCCAGCGCATTGTCGAAGTAGTCACGAAAAACCGGCTCCTGCCAGCGGTCGTGCGCGGGGTGCCCGGCCCACAGGTCGCGATCGGAAGCGACGGCGAACAGGCTCTCCCAATCGTCGGCACGCAGCGGCCGCAGGAGCAGCCGCTCCCCCTCGAGCACCGGCTGGCGGTTCAGCACGCCGCACCCACCGTCAGGCGGTCACCTCGGCCAGAGCGCGAATGAACCTGTCGGTATTGGCTTCGGTGAGGCCCGCGACGTTGATCCGGCCCGAACCGGCCATGTAGATGCCGTGATCGTCCCGCAACGCGGCGATCTGGTCCTTTGTCAGCGGAAGGACCGAGAACAGCCCGTTCTGGATGCCCAGCGGCGTCAGGTCGACCGTGCCCGCGGTGCCCGCGCCGGCAAGCCGGTCGCGCACCTGCCGCATCCGCGCGCGCATCGTGTCGAGTTCGCCCAGCCATTGCACGCTGAGGCCGGGATCGCGCAGGACCAGCCGTACGGCCGCCGCGCCGTGGTCCGGCGGCATCGACCAGTTGGCTCGCGCCAGCGCCGCCGCGTTCGAGAGGATGGCGGGCAGGTGCCCAGCCTCTCGCGCCATGACGTAGAATGCGCCCACGCGATCGCGATAGAGCCCGAAATTCTTGTCGCAACTGTAGGCCACCAGTGCCTCGGGCACTGCGGCAAGCACGGCGCGCAGGCCGAACGCGTCATCCTCCATGCCGTGTCCGAGCCCCTGGTAGGCGACGTCCACGATGGGCAGCACCGCGCTGTCCGCCAGGGCGGCGGCGATCTCTCGCCATTGCTCAGGGGTGTAATCGATGCCGGTCGGGTTGTGACAGCACCCGTGGAGCAGGACCGCGTCGCCCGCCTCGGCACCGCGGATCGCACCAAGAACGGCTTCGAGATCGGCGGTGCCGTCGGGACAGGCGTGAGGGAAGCCGGCGGCTTCGAGGTCGAGATCGGCAAGGATCTGGGCGTGGTTGGGCCAGCTCGGCGTGCCCATGTGAACGCGGCGCACGCCGGCCGCCTTGGCGAGCGCCGCGGCAAGCCGGACCGCGCCGGTTCCGCCGGGGGTCTGCATCCCCTCGATGCGTCCGCCGAATGTCGGGTTCGCCTCCCCGAAGACATGGGGCATCAGCGCCTCGACAAAGCCCATGTCCCCCTCGGGGCCGAGGTAGGATTTCGAATCCTGCTCGTCGACGAGCTTGCGCTCGGCCGCCTTGATCGCCGCGAACACCGGCGTGTCGCCCTGTCCGGTCCGGTAGACCCCGACGCCGAGGTCGATCTTGTCGGTACGCGGGTCGTCGCGGTGCATCTTGATGAGCGCGAGCAGCGCGTCGGGGGCCTGCGGGGCGAGACGGTCGAGCATGGCGCCGCTTTAGCCGATACGCGAAGGGCCGCAACGGCATTCCCGTTGCGGCCCCCGCGATCCGAAGGGCAGAATTTCTTACAGGCTCAAAACGGGAGCCAGCGCTGCTTCTTCGAAAACTTCATGTAGCCCGCGTTGAGGCCGAGCCGCAGCCCCGCCCCGACGCGGATCGGAATCAACACGACATCGCCCTTGCGCAGGTATGACGCGGTCAGTCCCCCGATCGCATAGGCGTTGCCTTCGCCCGCGGGATACCGTTCGTAGAGTTCCTCGCTGTCGTAGAGATTGTAGACGAGAACGAAGGTATTGGCGGCGTTTGCGCCCACGTCGAAGCCGACCGAGGGGCCCGTCCAGTAAACGGGGCGTTCGCCCTCGACCTTGTGGTGGAGCGTGCCCGAGCCGTAGCGCGCGCCGACGACGAACGCGCCGCCCGCCTCGCGCCCGACGATGTAGGCATTGGGTTCGCCCTGCTTGGCCAGCAGGTCCTCGATCATCCGTGCGAGGCCTTCGGCGCCCTTGCCGAACACGCCCTCCGCCGCGCCGATGAGGTCGTCCTTCTTGTAGGTATCGCCTTGCGCGGCAGCGACCGCGGGATTTCCCGCCGCCTGCGTCGCCGCGGTCGATGCGTCGGCGCTGGTGACGACCGGGTTGGTCCACTCCGGCGCCGGTTCGGGCGGCGCGCCAGCCGGCGGGGTCGCCTGGTAGGTGACCGATCCGTCATAGGGTGCCGGCCCACCCGGGTTCTCGACGGGTTGTGCAAGGTCGGCGTCGATCCCCGAGTTGGGGTCGATCGTCTGGATCTGGGACGCCGCGGGTGCGGCGACGAAAGCGGCGGCGCCGAGGGCGGCGATCCAGCCGCGCCGTGCGAGTGCCTGGAACAAGGCCATGATTTCCCTCCATTCCCGTGTGCGGGACGCGTCCAGTGCAAAGAAGAGTCCTTCGGCGGTGAAGCGGCAATGAACGCGCGACGAAGCGAATCCGATTTGCGACGAAGCGTTCCGTTCAATCCCGCAAAACGGACCCTTGCGACCCCCCCACCCCGCCGCTATAGCGCCCGCCTGCCGCACGGGGCCCGGAGACGTGGGTGAGTGGCTGAAACCAGTTCCCTGCTAAGGAACCGTACTCTATCAGGGTACCGAGGGTTCGAATCCCTCCGTCTCCGCCACCTTCTGTTCTCGAAGGCCTAAGGTCTCGGTTCCGTCCCGGGGCTGCGCGGATTGCTCGCCGCCATCCTGGCACCGTCGAGCGACAATTCACTCACTTGTTTTGTCTAGGCCAAGGACCTGTTCAGCGGCCTGGATCGCCGTCTCTTGCCGACTGGCGCATCCGATCCCCTTGGCATACCCCTTCAGGAAGCTCCTCCGCGCGCTTCCCGCATGGATCGCCGTGTCCCACCTTGCCCGTTCCGCGTTCGCTCCGGAGAGTTCCCGCACCACTCCCCTGAACGGGATGAACCCGCTCAATATGTCTCCGCCGAACTTAAGTCCCTTGCTGACCAGCCCTTCCTGATCGGTGGGATCGTCGACATCGGGTCCGAGAACCTCGTCGAGATGGCCGATGTCCCCGTGGAGGTTGGCACATGTCCTGTCGGGCGGGAGATCGTAGGGCGCCATCGCGGCCTTCTCCAGGACCGCCGGGATCTGCCTCGTACGGATGTTGAGATCGGTAAGCGGTTGGGTAACAGCATTCACCGCCCCTTTCCCAATGCCCTCGTCCCTCTCCGCCTTCTGGGCCAGCGCCGGCAGGGGGGCGAGCGCCGCCAAAACGGCAAGTGCAAGGAGCTTGCTCCTGCACTTGCCGCCCCGGCGTTCGGACGACCCGAAGGGCGCCGGAAAATCGTCAGGCATCGTTGTCTTCCCGGGCTTCGGAGCCGGACGCGAGATCACCAGCGGTGGACGCCCTGACCAGGATCCTCGCGAGGTCGGGCTCGTGGTTTGCCAGCTCATCGAAAAACCGGCGCCCCGTTTCCCGGACGTCGGCAACCTTGTTGCCCGTCCGATAGGCCAGATTCTGCATGTCGATCGCCCTATGCATCCCGCTTCTCCGTGGCCAGGGGAACACCCCCCCCGTTCCCGGTCTCGGCGTGCTCGCGCAACAGGCGCAGTTCGCGCTTGAGATCGGCCTTGTCGGTAAGGCGCGCAAAACCGCTGCTGGTGAACGCGAGGAAAGCCATGGTTCCGTGCATAAGCAACGCGACGGGATCGGGCCCTCGGATCAATGTCACCGCGAGGGCTGCCAGGGCCGTGATCACGAGGTATTCCGCGGCGAAGATGGCCACGACCCGGCTCCGTATCAAACCCCCGACTGCCAGCAGACCGCCAAGCGCCGCCCATTGCAGGGCCAGAACGTCGGAAGCGATACCCGGTTCGAATCCGGTGATAGGTGCCATGACGAGCGGAGCGATCGGCTGGGCGATGCCGAATCCGAGTACGACCAGGCCGGTTACCGCGCTTATGTGATCGACTGCACCACCTGGCCTGGGCTGCGCTGGCCTCTCCTCGATCATCGGTTGGATCGACTTCTTCTTGAACACGGCTCATCTCCATTGGATCGAGAGAAGGCGAGAGATCATGTCATCCTCGCCCGTCGATGCGGCTCAAGCGCTCGGCTTCGGCCTTCATTGCCCGGCCGCGGTCGACCTTCGCCTGCGCCTTGTCGACCGCTGACTGGGCCTGGGACTGCTTCCTCGTCGCGGCATCGAGTTCCTTGCGGCCATCCCCTCGACGTTCGGCGTATTTTGCCCATTGGCTGGCGGCCTTCTCCACCTGGCGCGCCCAGCGTGCAGCCTCTTCGGCATCGCTGAAATACGTGATGTTCGAAGTCAGCTTGCGGAACTCTGCAGCTGCGTGTTCCGACCGGGCGCGGGACCCGTCTCGCTTATTCTGCGCGTCGACCACGTCGGCACTGTATCGCACGAGGTCCTTCTTGGCCTTCTCGAGCGCGACCAAGCCCTCGGCCTCGAGCTTGCTGCCCTTGTCCCAGTCCTTCTGGTACTTGCCGATTACGATGATCTGGGGAGCGGGCATGGCATCCTGTGCCGCGGCGGTCGCCGGCATCCCGACGGTCGCAAGCAAGATCGCGACAGACCCGAAGACCGATTTCATCCTATTACCTCCCGAAACGTCTCTGCTCGGGGTAGCCCGACTCCTCAATGCGTAAAAACGGAATTGTCTGAACCTTGAATTTGCAATATCCGAATTCAAATGGATATCGTCTCGCTACGTACGTTTCTCGCCGCGGCGGCCACCGGAAGCTTCGCGGGCGCAGCGCAGCGAGTGAACGCCAGCCCATCGAGTGTCACCGAGCGAATCAAGCAGCTCGAGCATCGACTGGGGGTGCGATTGTTCGAGCGAGACAAGCGGGGATGCCGACTGACGGCTGCGGGGAGGAAGTTCATCCCCCCCGCCGCACAGGCCGTCCGCGCGCTCGATATCGCACGGCACGAGGTCGCGCTTCCCGAGCGCTTCTCCCGTTCGATAGCTTTCGGCGGGCAATACACGCTGTGGGATCAGGGCTTGCTCGGCTGGTTCTCCGTTATTCGCGCATCGTTTCCCGACCTTGCCTGGCGCGTGACCAGCGGAGCCTCCGCGCGGCTCAATCGCGACCTTTCCGAAGGGTTTCTCGACATCGCGGTGTTGTATGACCCGGTATTCAAGCGCGATATCGGATCGGAGCCCCTGTTCGACGACCAGCTTGTCATGGTCACGGCGGGTGAGCCGGACAACTGGCGCAGTGATTACGTCCGGGTCGAGTGGGGAGAGGGCGTCGGCGTCGAAATCGCCAGCCGGCTGGACCTTGCACCGGAAACGGGCCTCATTCTCGATCTCGGCGGACGCTCGGCGGACTGGCTGATCGTCCATCGGATGGCCGGTTATATGCCCCTGCGGAGCGTCTCCCGACAACTCGCGGCGGGCACATTGAAGCTGGTGGCGTCCGTGCCGCGTTTTCCCTTTCCCGCCTACGCCTGCTGGAACCGCGAGATCGAGCCTTCGCTGGCATCGGAAATTGTCGCCAGCCTGAAACGCCATTTTCGCTGAAGGGAGCGGGATCCCGGCGCCCCTTCAGCGGACGCAATCCGGTTCAGCCCCTCAGGTCCCGCAGGATGTCGGCGGTCCAGCGCTGGATATTCTCGTCGCGCACGCATTCGAGCATCGGCTTCCAGCGGGCAATGCGTTCGTCGCGGGGCATGTCGAGCGCATCACGGATGGCCGAGGCAATGTCGTCGGGGCTGTGCGGGTTGACGAGCAGGGCTTCGGTCAGCTGCTGTGCCGCGCCGGCGAAGCGACTGAGGATGAGGGCGCCAGGGTCTTCGGGATCCTGCGCCGCGACGTATTCCTTCGCAACGAGGTTCATCCCGTCGCGCAGCGGCGTCACCAGTCCGATCTTCGAGGCATAGTAGACCCCGGTCAACTCGGCCAGCGAGTGCCCCTGGTTAACGTAGCGGATAGGCACCGTGTCGACCCGGCTGTGGGCGCCGTTGATCTGGCCGGTCTTCTGTTCGAGTTCCGCCCGGATCTGCTGATACGATCCGATCGCCTCCCGGCTGGGCGGCGCGATTTGTATGTACACGAGATCGGAAACGCGCTCGGGATACCGGTCGAAAAAGCGGGCGATGCCCTCGATCCGCTCGGGCAGGCCCTTTGAGTAGTCGAGCCGGTCGACCCCGATCATCGCCGTGCGGTGGCGGGTGCTGGCGATCACGCGCTGTGCCATCTGCCGTGCTGCGCCGGTCTGCGCCTGCGCCGTCAGGTGATCGAAATCGATGCCGATCGGGTAGGCACGTGCGATCGTGGTGCGCCCCCGCAGCCTGATCGTGCCCGTCGTCTCGTCGACCTTCGCGCCGAGTTCGTGTTCGCAGTAGTGATAGAAACTCTCGAGCCATTCCTCGCACTGAAAGCCGACCACGTCATAGTTGAGCAGCGAGCGCACCAGCCGCTGGTGAAACGGCAACGACACCAGCAGGCGGGTCGGCGGCCACGGAATGTGAAGGAAGAACCCCATCCGGTTCTTCACCCCCCGCCGCCGCAGGTTCTCGCCCAGCGGGATGAGGTGATAGTCGTGCACCCAGACAAGGTCGTCGGCTTCGACCAGCGGCGTCAGAGCGTCGGCAAACAGCTCGTTGACCCGCTCGTACCCGCGTCCGGTTGCGAGTTCGAAGCGCGCCAGGTCGAGCCGGTAATGGAACAGCGGCCAGAGCGTCTCGTTCGCATAGCCGTAGTAGTATTCCTGGACGTCCTGCGGAGACAGGTCGATCGTGGCGAAGGTGACGTTGCCGCGCGTCTGCATCGCGGGCTCGGGCGAGGGATCGGCCTGTTCCTCGCCCGACCAGCCGAACCACAGCCCGCCATGCGCATTCAGTGCGGCATCGAGCGCTCCGGCGAGGCCGCCCTGCGCCCCAGCCGCCCCGCGCGCACTGGGCACCGCCACGCGATTCGAGACGACGACGAGCCGGCTCACCGCACCGTGTTCCAGTTTTTCGAAAGCAGGCCGGCGCAATTGATCACTCCGACCAGCGAATAGGTTTGCGGGAAGTTCCCCCACAGTTCGCCGGTTTCGAAGTCCATGTCCTCGGACAGGAGGCCCGAAGCCGTCGTGTGGCCGAGCATCGCGGTGAACAGTTCGCGCGCCTCGTCCTTGCGGTCGGACCGGGCGAGCGCGTCGATAAGCCAGAAGGTGCAGATGTTGAAAGCGGTCTCGGGCGCGCCGAAATCGTCTTCCTTGGCGTAGCGCAGCATGTGTTCGCCGCGCCGCAGCGCCCTTTCTACCTGAGCGAAGGTCGTACGGAAGCGCGGATCGTCGGCGTCCGAAAACCGCAGCTCGAGGAGCTGGAGCAGACTCGCATCGAGATAGTCGCTCTCGAAACTGGCGCCGTAGTGCCCGCCCTCGTCATTATCGACCCATGCCTCGCGCTCGATCGTCTCCCGAATGGACCGCGCGCGCTCGTTCCAGAAAGCCGCGCGGTCTGTCTTGCCAAGGTGATGGGCGACGTTTGCCAGCCGGTCGCACGCGGCCCAGCTCATCACCGCCGAGTAAGTATGCACTTCCTGTCGCGTGCGAAATTCCCACAGGCCCGCATCCGGCTGGTCGTGCATCGCCCAAGCCATCTCGCCGACTTCCTCGAGGTGGGCGAAATCGCGGTCGTCGGCCATGCGCAGCAGGCGCCGGTCGAAGAACGCCTGCGCCGTCGGGACGACGATCTGGCCGTAACAGTCGTGCTGGACCTGGTGGTAGGCCGCGTTCCCGATCCGCACCGGTCCCATGCCGCGATACCCGGCCAGATCGTCGGCCGTCCATTCCGTGAGCTGGGCGTCGCCCATGACCGAGTAGAGCGGCTGGATCCGCCCGCCTCGCGAATCGTCGATGATGTTGCGCAGGTATGCGAGGTACTTTTCCAGCACGTCGAGCGCGCCGAGGCGGTTGAGCGCCTGCACGGTGTAGTACGAATCGCGGATCCAGCAGTAACGATAGTCCCAGTTCCGCTGGCTTCCCGGAGCTTCGGGCACCGATGTCGTCAGCGCAGCGACGATCGCGCCGGTTTCCTCGTGCTGGCACAGCTTGAGCGTGATCGCGCAGCGGATCACCTCGTCCTGCCATTCGAGCGGCGTCGCGAGGCTGCGGACCCACAGCTGCCAGTACTTGCGGGTCTGCTCCTCCATCTGGCGCACCTCGGCCCGAATGTTGCCGCTGAACGGCTCGTCCGGACCGAAGAAGAAGTGCTGGTCGCTCTCGACCCGGTAGGCGCGCCCCTCGAGGACCGTGCCCACCGGCGCATCGGTGCTCAGGCGCAGCGAGTGCTCGCCTGTGAGGAAACGCACATGGTTGGTGCCCGTCGTCGCCGGAGCGACCCGCGCACCGTATCCGTGCATCGGTGTAAGGTTGACCAGCAATCGCGGCGCACCCGCGACAGGGCGCACGATGCGGACGAACGCGACCGGACGGTACATCCGGCCCGACCGCTCGAACCGCGGGCAGAAATCGCTGATCTCGACCGCGCTGCCGTCCCTGGCTTCCAGCCGGGTGACGAGGATCGGCGTATTGCGCACATAGCGCTGGGTCGCGGAAACCTGGTCCTCGAGTGCAAAGCGCCACACCCCCACATCCTGACGCTCGCCATTGACGAGCGCGCAGAACACCGGGTCTCCGTCTACCCGGGGCACGCACCCCCAGACGAGCCCGGCCTCGTCATCGATCAGACCGGACACCTGGCAGTTGCCAACCGGCCAAAGTTCGAGGGTGGGTTCCTTCATCAAGCCTCCAGCCATTCAAGCACTTCGTCGGGTCCCGACAGGGCATGGCGGGCGACCCGCGACACCCGCTCGCCAACGGCGATACCGAAGCCGCCCAGTGCCTCGCACGCCTCGAACCCGTCCTCGTCGGTCACGTCATCGCCGACGAAGACCGGCCGGCTGCCCGCGAAGGGCCGCTCGGCCATCAGCGCCGCTACCGCCCGCCCCTTGTCGATGCCCGGCGCGACGATTTCAGCGACGCATTTCCCGCGCTTTACGGTGAGGCCGTGGCTGTCGGCCAGTTCGTCGACGAACGCCTGCGCACGCTCTTCCCAATCGGGGGCCATGCGCCAGTGGAGGGCAGTGCCGAGCGTCTTGTCTTCATGGACCAGGCCGGCGTCGCGGGCAAATTGAGCCAATTCATGTTGCACTGCAACGGGAACGACGCCGCTGCGCGCAATCGGTTCCCCCGCGCCCAGGCGGCGCTCGCCACCATGCGATCCTGCGCAGGCGATCGCCAGCGGCCCGCAGTGGCGCTCTAGATCGGCGATCGACCGCCCGCTGACCAGCGCGAGCCGTCCGCCGAGTCTTTCTGAGAGGTCGGTGAACAGCCCGGCCAGGCGATCCGGGACCGCGATATGGTCGGGATGACCGGCCAGCGAAACCAGCGTCCCGTCGAAATCGAGGAACAGCGAGACCGGGCCTTCGCCCAGCAGACTGTCCAGAGGGGGCGGCGGCGGAAGGTCGGTGCGCGGATGCATGGCCGCCGACATAGGACCCCGGGCGCCTCGGTCAACTTGAGGCGGTCCACCTGCGTCGATCCCGCACCCGGCACTTCCCGCCCGAATGCGACGTCCCTCAACCGTGCATGAAGGTGGTGGTGCGCTTACAGGACTCGAACCTGTGACCCCATCATTACGAATGTCGTGACCCTCATCTCGGCGACAGTCTCTTCCCGCCTTGCTTTCCTAGAAGTTGGCTTCCCGCTGTTCCATTGATGTTCACGCACCTTCCCGCTATCGTGATTGCTAGAAATGGAACTAGCAATCACATGGCAACGGGCAGGATCACCAAGTCGGCGGTTGACGGGCAGGGTACGGACACTCGCGACACATTCCTTTGGGACGACAGGATCACCGGGTTCGGGCTCAAGGTCACTCCGGCCGGCAGCAAAGTCTATCTCTACCAATACCGGCTTGGCGGACGCGGCGCGAAGGTGCGGCGGTACACGATCGGCAAGCATGGCGCCCTGACCGCTGACGCCGCGCGCAAGGAAGCCGAGCGGCTGGCGATGTTGGTGGCTCAGGATATCGATCCTCAAGCGGCAAAAGTGCACCGAAGGCGGCAGGCGATTGATCTGGCATTCCCTACCTACCTCGACGACTTCGCGCGGGATTGCCTCGCCGCGAATTGGAAGGGCTCAGCGAGCGAGGTCGAAGCGATGCTGCGGACATATGCCCTTCCCGATCTCAGGTCGAAGTCCCTACCTGAGATCACTCGCGCCGATATCGCGACACTCATGCGGCCGGTGAAGAAGATGCCGGCGCTTGCCAGCAAGCTCTTTGCAGTCTTGCGTTACCTGTTCCGGCATGCGGTCAGCGAAGGCGATCTTGATCGGTCGCCGATGGAAGGCATGAAACCCCCTCCCCTGCCGGCCGCGCGCGATCGCGTTCTCGAGGATTGGGAGCTTGCGTTGATCTGGCGGGGCGCCGTTGCGCTGGGCCATCCGTTCGGTTCGATGGTGCGGCTCCTCATGCTCACAGGGCAACGGCGCGAAGAGGTCGCTGGCCTGCCCTGGGCGGAGCTGCGCCAAGGAGACGCAATCTGGAAGCTTCCCGGAGATCGGGCGAAGAATGGCCAGCCGGTCGATACGCCTCTGTCTTTGGGTGCGATCGCGGTCCTGTCTTCACTTTCGAAGGGCGACAAGTGGCCGCGGCGAGGCTGGGTGATTTCGTCGACGGGCAAGGTGCCGTTTTCTGGCTTCTCCAGGGCGAAGAAGAAGCTGGACGCGAAGATCGCTGAACTAAACGATGGCGAAGCACTCGAGCGTTGGACTCTGCATGACCTGCGCCGAACGCTGGCGACTGGAATGCAGCGCCTCGGGGTGCGCTTTGAAGTGACGGAGGCAATCCTAAATCACGTGTCGGGATCTCGCTCGGGCGTGGCCGGCGTCTATCAGCGGCACGATTGGGATCCGGAAAAACG
Organism: Tsuneonella sediminis; assembly: GCF_051912845.1. NCBI lineage: Bacteria > Pseudomonadati > Pseudomonadota > Alphaproteobacteria > Sphingomonadales > Erythrobacteraceae > Tsuneonella > Tsuneonella sediminis. The sequence continues at coordinate 1,245,022 of NZ_JBNCBU010000001.1, forward strand.
GACGGCGCTCCAAGCGTGGTCGGATCACGTCAATGGACTGCTGACTGCCCGCGAAAAAACGAATGTTGTTCCGCTCATCGTCGCCGGGGAATCCGCTGCGCAATCAGCCTGATACCCGCTCGATCTCTGGCAAGACAACCCGCCTAACCCGCCAAATATCCACCCGCGGTAATCGGTCATAACCTGTGCCCACTGGAAGCCATCCGAGGCGGATGGCCAATGTGGAAACGGCTATGAACGATCTCCTCGACACAAGAGCAGCGGCTCCCCGCGCTGGCGTCTCGTCAGGTACGCTCGAGAATTGGCGCGTCAAAGGCGTCGGGCCGAAATTCATCAAGGCTGGGCGGCGTATCTTGTACGATCCGGCCGATATCGAGGCCTGGAAAGAAGCGAACCGCTTTCAGTCGACCAGTGAGGCAGCGTGAGCGATGCGCAGCCTGAAAGGGGTTTCGCCCCCTGAAGCGCGAAACCGCCGCCCTGGGAAGGGACGGCGGCTCGGAATGTCTCTGGCGGGACGCTTCGGGCATACTCTGATCAGCGACCCCGCGCAATGCTTGGTGCCTTTCGCGTCACTCACGGCGGTAACGCGCGACCTAAGCCTCGCGCATCAGGTGCGGCCATGAAAGCGCGCACCAACCTCATCCGCTTTCCAGTGCAGCCCCTGCGGGCGATCTTTCTCAAGCGCGTCCCGGGGGAGGGTGACCTCTGGCAAGGCTTCTTTGTCGGCGACAATTGGACGACAGGCTTCAGGACACCTCCGGGAACGCGCTGGCTGGTCCGTGATGCGCTCTTGAGCGTCGACGTTCGGAATGGCCTGCCCATTGTCGAGGAATACGAAATCGGGCCGCAACGCCGGTACGGCAGGCCTAGTGGCGACTGGCCAGGCGGGCATGCGGCATGAACGCGGCCCGCTATCGCAGGACGATCAAGCTGCCGAACGGCTGCACCGTGGAGTTCGATCTCAAGCTCGGATGCGGCTTCGAATGCCGATGGTCCCCGGATGTGCCGAAGGGTGCGCAAGCGAGGGCCATCATGCCCCACTACCTGCGCGAGCGGAACGCCTTCCTGGCGAGCGTCGGCGTGCCGATGATGGTGGTCGACGCATGAGCACGCCCACAGCATTTGAACGCGAAGACATTCGCACCTTCCTGCCGACGATCGGCCAGGAGGAGTATGCGCGGCGCGCGAAGCTGCGAAGCCTGCGCAATGCAGCGGCGGCAATGATCTCGGCGACCGAGAGCAACATGGCCCGGCAGCTGGCTTGGTTCGCGTCCGATTATGCGACCGAGGTACTCTACGCGCCGGCCGCTCTCGACGATCTCACCAAGTTCTGCACCCGGCCCATGCTGACAGCCATGCAAGCCGAGAAGCTCGACACGTTGGGAGCGGGGAAATGAGCGAGGTATTCACAGACGCGGACGCTCAAGCGGATCTCGCGTCACTTGAGGCTTGGGCTGCCGATTATACCGGCAGAGAATACGCCCGGATGCGCGACGAGAGCATGCTCCTGCGCCCTGGCTTCGACCCGATCTCCTGCGACACGATCGAGTCCCCAGCAGCGCACGAGGCTTTCGCTACTCTCGATCTCGCAGAGATGGCCAAGTCCAAGGCATCCCCCAAGCGGTTCGTTATCGAACGTCTGGCGCCGGCAGGTGAGGTCACCCTGTTCACCGGTCCAGGCTCGGCGGGCAAGAGCTTGCTCGCGCAACAGCTCGCCACGGCCGCAGCCGCCGGCAGGGAAACCCTCGGCTTCATGATCGAGCCGACGCCAGCGATCTACATCACTTGTGAGGACGATGCCGAACAGCTTCACTGGCGCCAGGAACACATCTGCAAAGCACTCGGTTCTCCAATGAGCGCACTGGCAGGCAAGCTGCATCTTTCGTCACTGCGGGGCAACATCGGCAGCGAACTGGCCACCTTCCCGCAGGACGGCCGCGTCCTCCCTACGACCTCATACGAGCGCCTCGTAGCGACGCTGCAGCGGACAGGCGCGCGGATCGCGTTTCTCGACAACGTGGCGCACCTGTTCGCTGGAAACGAGAACGATCGCGGCGAGGTGACCCGGTTCGTCAACCTGCTCAACCGCCTGGCATGCGAGACCGACGCCTCGATCGTTCTGCTCGGTCATCCAAACAAGGCTGGTGACAGCTACAGCGGCTCAACTGCCTGGCTGAACGCCGTGCGCTCCCATTTTTCGATCAATCACGATCCAGAGACCGATGCACGCACCCTCAACATCGGGAAAGCGAACTACGCTCAGAAAGGCGATCGGGTGCGCTTCTTCTGGCAGGATTGGGCCTTCGTCGGCGAAGACGAGTTGCCGCCCGATCGCGCGAGGGAGTTCATGGAGACGAAGCGCGCTGTCACCGACAATGAAGTATTTCTCGCCTGCCTACGAGAGCGGACACGACAGAAGCGCGCGGTCTCCGAAAAGTCCAGCAAGACGTTCGCCCCGCTCGTATTCGCGGGAATGCCGGAAGCCAAGGGCATCGGGAAGGCCAGACTGGAAAAAGCCATGGATCGGCTGTTCCGGCTCGATGCGATCGAGCGGGGCGAGTTGCCGTGGCGAGGGAGCGATCGGAAGACGGCCGTTGGGTTGCGTGAAACCGCTGCAGATATTGCGGGAAATGTTGCGGGAAATGTAGCGGAAGACACTTGCGGGTAATGCGAGAAATGGTGTCTTAAGTCGTTGATAGTTATGCGGGTGACTGCGGGCAACACACACCTATATCTATATACCGGGCGCGGCTCTTCGAGGCCGCCGCGCCCGAAAACAGGGAGCATCTGAGATGATTCAGAAGACGATGATGGCCGCTGCTGCTTTCATGATGCTGATTTTTGCTCAACCTGCGCATGCTGAAGGCACGGCGAAGGAGTTTATCGCTCTATTGGATACCGGCGGCGCGACAGGCGAAAGCGCAACCATATTTTTGGTCGGAGTAAGTATCGGCATCGGTTGGGCCGACACTGAGCTGGCTGACAGGGGACAGTCTCGTCTTGTTTGTGAACCTGAGAAGCTCGGGCTTACGCCAGATCAAACAGTCGACATCTTCAGGAGGTTTCTTGCTGAGAACAAGGATCTCGATGATCTTCCCGCTGGGCTCATTATGTTGAACGCCTTGATCGAAACCTTCCCCTGTAAATGAGCCGCCCCACCCGCCTCGTCGTAACCGTTACGCGCCCGCGCCTGAGGGATGCCCTGCCCGCGATCAGTCCCTCGTACCGCCTCGCCACCTCTCGCCAGAGCTCAACTGCTTCAGTCTTTCCGGTCAACGCGAAGGCGCCGATCTTCTCCGCGATGACGCGCGGCCCGTCCGCACCGTGCCAGAATTGGATATGGAGCGCGAGGGCGAGAGGCTCGCAGTCACGCGTCGGCGTGCTCATGCGAGGAACGACCTGGCGAGCACGACGATCCCGAGGAGCAAAGCTACTACGATGGCCCAGGCTTCGGCCTCAAGTCGGGTGGAGAGCTTCGCAAGGCGAACGATCTACAACCTGACATTTGTTAGCAGAAGCATGACTGGTCCTTTGGCGAATAACTTGGACGTGTTGCCTTCGTGCAACTATCAAACGTTATCGGATCCAGCTTCCAAGTATCCATTGCCTGTCGAACACTTCGCTTCTAGCGGCGCAGCGCCCTTGGGAGGGCAATAAGCTAGTACAACACAAGGAATTTACATGCGCTTTATGGTTATGGTGGCCGCTGCTGCCGCTACTGTTGCTGCCGTCGCAAGTCCGGCTGCCGCCAATGAGACCCGTCTCGAGGTTCGGGGCGGCATCGTGTGGTGTTGCGGTGTCTCCGACGAAACGATCGGCGTTGCCATCGGGCACGATTTCGACGTCGGCACCGGCGCATTCATCGGCGTCGAAGGCGTGGCTGACACGAACTTCGACTTTGTCGATCCGACACTGGGCGTGAATGCCCGCGTGGGCGCCAAGGTCGGCGAGACCGGCAAGGTGTTCGGCACCCTCGGCTATGCCTATGAAACCGGCTTCGACATTGACGACTGGGTCCTCGGCGCGGGCTACCAGACTGACCTGGGCGCGAACGCGCTGGTGAGCCTGCAGTACCAGCGCTACATGGACACCGATATCAACCGCGCGATTGTAGGCGTCGGTTTTCGCTTCTGATGCGGATGGGGGGTGGCGCAAGTCACCCCTCAATACCGCCAAGCCCGTTGCCTCATGGGCACCGATGCCCGCGCCAATACCTGTTCCAACGCAACGCCCAGCCGCCGCGCACCATCGCGCAGCTCAGATCCCCGCCGATAGGCGACACGCACCAGGCAGCGGTGCGACTGCCCCCGGCCGAACCGTCCGACCGGCAAGTCATCGTCGGCCCGGCGACGAGAACATGGCCCTCGCTACTTCGGCCGGCGGCCCGCCCGACCAGCCGCACGAGCGCGTCACGTGCATCTGTGGCGCTCGCAGCAGGGCAAGGCTGGCCATCCCGGCATGAGCCGTCGATTTCGCGCGCAGCGACGCCTGACAGGCGCACGCGCGGCCCTTCGGCGCACCAAATAGGACCGTCGCCATCCCACACACGAGTGGGGGTGCAGGTGAACCTCTCGCCAGCGGGGACGATGGTAGCGGCGATGAATAAAATTAATGACATATCTTGTACTTATGTTGTTGTAAGCAGATAATGCCAGGCCGATCGCGAATCTAATAGGGGATGAAGAATGCGTAATGCAGTCGCGGCGCTCATAGCTTTGAGTTTGACAGCACCCGTTTCGGCACAGGTTCACGTTAGGGGATATGTGAAGAAGGACGGGACCTACGTTGCGCCTCATGTTCGAAGTTCGCCGAACAGCTCCACGCTCGATAATTGGTCGACGAAGCCGAACGTCAATCCGTACACTGGCAAACAAGGGACAGTTGACCCGTACGCAACACCGAAGCCAACCCATAACCCCTACAGCCCGCCTCGGTCTTCAGGCTACCAGCCATACAGCCCGCCGAAACCTCCTTGCTACTTCAACTGTCCAAGGTGAGCTCACGCGATGTTCCGTGCGACGGCTGTAGCGCTTTTCCTAGTGTCCGCGACAACTGCCGCTCAGGAGCCTCGTTTTCCTGATAGCCCGTGGCTGGATTGGGTGGCCCGGAACTCACCCTACGGCTTCGACATCACACCCGACGCGACTACCTGGATCAACTTGGCGGATGTGGGGCAGCGAGAGGACTATGCGATACGGGCGCAAGACCTTCAAGCGGCCCGACAAGAGCACAACCGGAAGCCGGCCTTCTGGATGAGAGGCTATTTCAAGAACAATCCAGACGTACCTTATCGAGAATCAAAGGGGCGGTACACGATCGACTGTAAGGCTGAGACGATCTCTCGCTCCCAAATCACCTTTTTCAGGGCGAACGGCGACGTCCACTCGACCTACGGCTGGACGCCAGCGAGCTACATCGTGCCCGGAACTTACGCCGCCGAGGTCCATCGCTTGTTTTGCGTCGTGGGTGACTGACCCGATCTTCTTCAGCCTTCCCCCAGCAGCAATCTAAAGCGCGATCTCGCTCGCCGATGCCGTATAAGCCAGTTCCCAGCTTGCAGCGCCAAGTCCGCCTCCGCCGAAAGCATTTCCGGTGTATTGCTTGAACCGCATCGCCACGCCGTCCTTGCTCCAGACGGAAACCTCGCCTTGGCGTGCAAGAATGGAGCCGCCCCGCTCTCTCTGTACTGCCGGCTGACCGTATTTGGCCGAGAGTGCGGTCAGGACCTTATCGGCGCACCGGCCACCGAGCGAGCCTTTGCCCTTGACCTTCACCACGTCGACAAAGCCGCTGGCATGCTGGATCTCCACTTCAGCTTCACAGCCTTCGAGGATCACAACGTCTTCGATCTCGGTCTGCTTGGTCCCGTGCCACTTGATCTTGCCGCCCTGAGGGTACGCGGCATGAACTTCGGCGATCGACATACCGGCTTCGACTTTGTCCCAAAGGATCTGCCGATCCTTGGCGGAGATCGAGCACGAAAGGATGACAGCGAAGGCTGCAAAATTGCTGATTCGCATAAAGACCCCATTCAATGAAAGTCATCGTTTAGCATCTAACTCCTCTCCTCAAACAGGAAAGTCCGAGTGAGCGAAATTAAGCGAAGGGCGGAATGATTCCTGTCTGAGGAACCAATTGCTCAAACTGTATCGATGCGCTCAGCCGCCAACGGAAACACAGCCCTGATCGTTGATCGACCAGAAACTGACTAGGTGTTTGGAGCAACGGCCGCCTAATCCGCACAGTACCGCTTGCGCGCCAGTGCGGCCCACAACATCGGCGAAAGGATACCGCCGATGCAACGCATGCCGGAAGACGATCTGGTCAGGTGCCGCGCCTCAGATCGCCTGCTCGCCGCGCTCTCGCAGAACGCCGATGAAAAGAGTGTAACTGTCCTCATCACGTTCCCCGGCTGGGGGAAGGCGCCTGCCGGTGGCGCGCGGGATGCCGACGTTTTCAATCCTGCGCTCGTCCCGGCGCCACCTCCTGGCATTGCTCTGGAAGGTGCCTGATGGGCAAGGCTCCGAACAATGACGGCCGCAAATCGGATGGCACTTTTGCGCAGGGTAACTCGCTCGGCGGCAATCGCAAGGGTTCCCGCCATCGGACCACGCTTGCGGTCGAGGCCCTGCTTGAAGGCGAGCACGAAGCCCTAACGCGCAAGGCTATTGAGCTCGCGCTCAAGGGTGATGGCCCTGCGCTACGCCTCTGCCTCGACCGCATTGCCCCGCCCCGGAAGGACGCACCGATCGCGTTTCCGCTTCGGCCCATCAAATCTGCCAGCGATGCTGTGGAAGCCGGCTCCGAGGTGTTGGCCGCGGTGGCCTATGGTTCGATCACGCCGGACGAAGCCGGGCGCGTCATGGCGCTGTTGTCGGCGCACAAGACAATGGTCACGGCAAGCGAGCTTGAAGCCCGGATCGAAGCGCTGGAGGCGAAGCGGTGAAGACACTGGAGCAAAGGGTGCGTCTGCTTGAGGCGGCCCAGCCAGCCTTGAGCGAGATGGTCCTCGACGTGGCGGCCCTATCGGATGCGGAAGTCGCGGAGATTGACGCGGCCCTCGCTGCTTACGCGCGGACTGGCGTGGCGGGCATGACCGATGAAGAGTTGCGGTGCATCGCCGACGCTCCGCTCATACTGAAAGAAGGGAAGGCCTGATGCGCGGAATCGAATCGCTGGACCGGCGCGTGCGGAAACTAGAAGGGCCGACCAACTTCCCCGGCGTCGTATGCATTCTTGTGCGCGATGGCGATGATCCCGAGGCGCTTTGCGCTGAATGGGAGGCTCGCAACGGTCCGTTCGGTGCGCGGGTACCCGTGCTGGTCAATCTTGTTGACTCGAAGATCTAGCTGCTCAGCGGCCGTGATTATGGGCCGACCAACGCAAGCACGGTGGGTGGCAAGAGATGGTGATCGATTGCTCTAGGGCCGAAATGTCGCGTACATTGTCATTGAATTGGCCTCGCCGATACCGCAAACAGCCGCGCATGTCGGATGAAGGCTTTCGCGCGATCGGCGCTTTCAGCGCAGAGCAAGCGCAGAGGCTATCCGGTGTGAGCTTGGGTCAGTTGCGTAGCTGGCATCGGAACGGATTTCTTCCAGCCTCTTTTGCCGATCAGGCGAGCAAAGCTCCGTTCTCCCGCATCTATTCCTTTAAGGACATTGTCACCCTCCGCGTCCTGCACCAGCTGCGAAACGTTCACGAGGTGAGTATGCCCGAACTGAAAAAGGTGGCTGTCGCGCTATCGGATCTTGGCGATGATCGGTGGACTAGCTTTCGTTTCTGGGTCCACAATAGAAAGGTCGTCTTCGCCGAACCAGATACTAGGCGCCGGCGCGAGATCACCAGCAAGCAATACATTGCCGAGATGGGTGTCGATGTTGAAGTGACAAGCGCTCACCGGGCGCTCACTGAAATGAACCGCCGCGGCGGGTCGTCAGGCCACGTCTCCAGAGCGAAATTCGTACAACATCGCGCACCGGTAGTAGCTGGAACTCGCGTCCCGGTGGAAGCGATCAAGCAATTCGCGGCCGAAGGCTTTAGTGTGGCGGACATTAAGCGAGAGTATCCCTCTCTGAGCGCGCGAGACATCCGCGTGGCGCTCGGCTTTGAAGGGAATCAAGCCGCGTAATGGCGGTCAGACCGCCGATACCGTTTCTAACTGATGAAGACGTGCCCGATTCGGTTGGGAGGGTTCTCGAAGAACGCGGTCACGTCGTTCGACGGGTGCGCGATGAGATGGTCACAGGCTCGGCAGATGCGGTCGTTGCTGCCGCTGCTCGGGAAAGCGGATTCGTACTCGTCACGCACAATTATCGCGACTTTCGACGCATCGCGCGCGAGCACCTTCACTCGACCAATGCAAAGGTCGATCGTCTTTGCCGTGTTGAACTCGAATGCGGGCAGCCTCAGGCTGCCAGTCGCGTTCGGGATGAGATTGATCTTATCGAGCGAGAATTTCTCAGACGCGATCCGGAAAGCAAAGCGGGCATCCGGATTAGCATTACGAGGACTGGCTTTCGGGTAGTCAGATGATCGATGGTTGCAAACCAAATCATCCGCTGGGGTCGGAGTCCCACAGAAATACCCTCGTGTGGTCGAAAACAGAGTTGCACTGAGGGCATTTGACGCCCCGACCGTTGTCGGTCGTCGTGATGAGCAGTCCATCTACCTCGTCACAGCGAGAACAGAATGGCCTTCCCTGTGGCTCGCCCATTCGCACATGTGATTCGAGGTACCGCATGCCGCCCCTTTCGACCGTGTTTACGCGCTTCCGAGCGGCTTCCTGAAGCTGTTGGATCGTACGATCCTTGGCGTCCACCTCCTCTTTCGCTTCCTGAAGTGCGACCTTCACGTCGAGCAGTTTGTCCATCAGGTCCACAACCTGACCCTTCAGTAAGACAGCGTCATAATCGCGACCAACCTGACGCATAGCCTTGGCAATCTCGATGGCGCCAGTTGCCGCGCCGATTCCTGCTGCAATATCCATCGGAGATCGTTCCCGTGCTAGCCAGGTGATTGCTACAGCCAGATTTAAGCGCCCCCGCCAGAATTCGATTAGGGCGCTAAATGACTGAAAAATCAGTGGTGCCGCTTACAGGACTCGAACCTGTGACCCCATCATTACGAATGATGTGCTCTACCAACTGAGCTAAAGCGGCACTCCGGCGCCCCTAGCCGCGACATTGCGTTGCCGCAATCCGCGAAAAGGTGGCGGAATTGGAGGCCCGAGCCGGAATCGAACCGGCGTGCAAGGATTTGCAGTCCTCTGCGTAACCACTCCGCCATCGGGCCTCGCCCTGCCTCGGGCACGCGGCCCGGACGAGGAAGCGGCCCCCTAGCGCCTTGCTCGGCGCATGGCAATCGCCCGCGCGCGGTCCCGCGCCATTGTTCGAGCGCCGTACGCAATTGCAACGCGCAACGCCGGCGGCTGGACGCGGCCGCGCGGAGTGCTATCAACCAGCCCCGATGCGTTTTGCCACTCTCGTCGACGCGGTTCCCGCCGACAATAGCCCGATAATCCTGCCTGGTGCCGAGCGCTGGATGCAGGGCCGCACGTTGTTCGGCGGCGCTTCGGCCGCGCTCGCGCTCGTCGCCGCGCGCAAGGCGCTGCCCGACCTCCCGCCGTTTCGCGCAGCACAGGTGGGATTTGTCGCGCCCGTCGGCGAGAATTTGAATTTCGCGGTCACGACGATACGCCGGGGACGCAACGTCACCCAGGTGCGCAGCGACATCGCGTGCGACGGCAAGCTCGCACTGACTTCGCTGATGCTGTTCGGCGACGAGCGCGAGCCGAATGCGCTGCACCCCGCGGGCAAGGCCGATCCCTGGCCCGGCCCGCCCGAGGAGAACGACGACGTCGGGTTGAACAATCCGAACTATTTCACCTCGAACCTCGAGATTCGCCGCGCGCAGGAGGAACAGGGGCCGGGCAAGCCGCTGGTGCGCCGATGGGTCCGCCTGAAGGACCGCGAGGGGCTGGACCCGGTCGTCGAGGCGATCGTCCTCGGCGACGCCCTACCCCCGGGGTCGATGCGGGCGATGCGGCGGCAGGGGCCGCTGTCGTCGATCAACTGGAGCTTCAACCTGCTCGACCCCGCGGCGAGGACCCGCGACGGATGGTTCCTTGCCGAGGCCGCCAGCGATCACGCCGACCACGGCTACTCGTCCGAGCGACTGCGGCTGTGGAATTACGACGGCGAGCAAGTGCTCGCCGGAATGCAGGCGGCGGCGATCTTCGGCTGACCGGCACCGCCGGGACACGGTTCATCAGGTCGCTTCCCCAAACGATTGATCCGGTGCATCTTCTCCCGGGATAAACGGGGGGCCGGGGATGGTGCTCGACTTGCTTGCCGCTGCGTCGATGGGGGTTGGCGACCCGCTGCCCGATGCACCGGCCGAACCCGGGCAAACCCCCGCCGGGGACATCATCGTCACCGGTGAGCGGGTGCCGCGCACCATCCGCGAAACATCCTCGAGCGTGGTCGTCCTGAGCGACGAGGCGATCGAGGCGTCCGGCGCCGACCGGCTCGACCAGGCGCTCCAGCTGGTGCCGAACATCCAGGCGGGTTCGGGCGAGGAGGGCGCGGCGATTCGGGGACTGGATTCGACCGGCGTGCTGCGCAACCTGTTTGCCTTCCTCGGCGGAACGCGCCCGCGGGTAACGGTTCAGGTCGACGGCCGCCCGGTCACCTATTACGAATACGTGGCGAGCAGCGCGCCGCTGTGGGACCTCGACCGGATCGAGGTCTGGCGCAGTCCGCAAACCACCACCCAGGGGCGCAACTCGGTCGCCGGCGCGATCTTCATCGAAACCGCCGATCCGACCTTCAACTGGGAAGGCCGCGCGCGCGCCATCGCCGGCGGGCTCGGCACACGCCAGGTGTCGGCCATGGTATCGGGCCCCATCGCGGCCGGCCAGGTCGCCCTGCGAGTGATCGGCGACCTCCACCGGGGCCGGATGGCGAGCGAGATGGTGGACGCCATCACCGGCGCCGACATCGACCGCGACGACTACGGCATCCTGCGCGCCAAGCTGTTGATCACCCCTGCCGCACTTCCCGGCACGCGGATCGAGACAACCTATGTCCATACCCGGTCGCAAGCTCCGCAGTTCGAAGCCGTGCGCCGGCCCTTCGAACTGCGGCGCGACGCGGTGGCCGAGCGCACCAACGGTATTCACCGGGTCAACGTCGATTCGATCACCGCTCGGCTTCACCACGACGCGGGGGCGGCGCTGACCTCGGACGTGACGCTGTCGTTCGGCGATGCGCAGATCCGGCGGTTCGGCCTGCCGGGCCTTGGCCAGACCTCGGTCGATTCGCATGACTACGCGGCCGAAGGGATCGTCCGCTGGGCTGCACCGGGCCAACCTCTCACGCTGCTCGGCGGGATCAATCGCATCGCAACCCGCCAGGGGCAGACGATCGACATCAGCGGGCTCGGGCTCGGCTCCGGTGCATTCCGCGACACCCAGACGAGCCTCGGGGTGTTCGGCGAGGCGACCTGGCGGCCGGTATCGCCGCTGGCGATCACAGCGGGGCTGCGGTTCCAGACCGATCGCCAGCGACGAGCCGGGCAGGTCGGCAACCCGCCGGCGGGCCTCGCGCTCGATTACGACGGCCAGTTCGACAGTTGGCTGCCAAAGGTCTCGCTCGCCTACGACATCGCGCCCGGCACCACTTTCGGCGTGCTCATCCAGCGCGCCTACAATCCCGGCGGCACCTCGATCAGCCTGCTGCGCCGGGCGCAGGACGATTTCAGGGCGGAAACGATGTGGAACCGGGAGGTCTTCGCCCGCCACTTGTTCGCGGGCGGGCGCGGTCTCGTCGCGGCAAACCTTTTTCACAATGCGATACGCGATGCGCAGCGCCAACAGGTCGTCGCGATCCAGCTACCCAATGGGCCGCCGCTGTTCGTGCCCGAATTCGAAAACGCGCCGCGCGCGCGATCGCAGGGATTCGAACTCGAGGCCTCCTTCCGCGCGGGTGAGCGGCTGTCGCTTCGCGGCGGCCTGGGCTTGCTGAGAACCAGGGTGATTGAAACGCTGCTCGCGCGCGACCCTACCCTCGGAAAGAAATTCCAGCGTTCGCCCAACGTCAGCGCCGCAGGGTCGGCCGACTGGCGCCCGGTCGAGCCGCTGCGGCTCTCGGCCACGGTGCGCTACCACAGCGCCTATTTCAGCGACGATGCGAACACCCCCGCACTCGCGATTCCGGCGGCGACCGTCGTGGACGCGCGCGGGTCCTGGACCCTGGGCCGCGCAAGCGTGTTCGGCTATGCCCGCAACCTCTTCGACGAGTTCGAACTGACCTACCTGTTCGACCCGCAATTCGGGTCCGCCTCCGACCCGCGCGAGATCGGTATCGGCATCGAGGCGCGGTTCTAGGCCCTTGCGGCGCGGAGGAAATCGGGCGCGACCCCGCGCTGGTCCCAATACCGGACGAGCCCCATCCGCTCCATAAGAGGCATGAACCGCGAGTCACGCTGCATCGGCCGGGCCATCGGCGTGAACAGCATGTTCGTCTTTCGCCGTCGCTGGTCGGGCACGAACGGCTGTCCGGGGCGCCACGACATCGCCGGAATCAGGGGGCCCTGTTCCAGGTAATAGGCCTCGCTCACCTCGAACGCGCGATCGACCGCGCCGATCAGGTTGAGGAGCATGATCGCGTTGACGACCGCGGCGACCGACTGCCCCACGCCCCCGATGATCCGCCCCGCCGCTGCTTCGATTTCGCCGGGCGCGCGGCTGCGGGCAGCGGCCAGCGCGGCGCCGAGGGTATCGACCAGGGGCGGTGGAAGCGGCGGCCGCCCGGCAGCATCCGCGGCCTGTGCCGCCGCCCGGTCGAGCCGCCCCGTTCCCGCGAGTACCCAGAGCTTGGCGAACCACAGCCCGGGATGGCGGGGCCAAGCCTGCAAACCCTCGGTCGCGACCCGGTCGGCCTCGGCGATGCGGTCGAGAAACCACAGCGCGTAGACCAGGCGAAACTGCAGGTTCGGGTTCGACGATCCGCGCGACGCGAAGGCCAGGCGGTCGCGTGCCGATTCCCGCATCCGGCCGACCGCACCGAGAAAGAAACTGCGCGAATCGAGTGTGGCGAGGTGGTCGGGATGCCGCACGAGGATGGCGTCGAACCGTTTCTCGGCGGCGAGCCAGTCACCGTAGTAGGGCAGCGAGAGCGCCAGTGCGGCCTCGGCATCGGCGTTGCCCGGCGCGAGGCGCAGCGCGCGGCCGGCAGCGGTGGCGACCTTTTCGATCGGAAAGCGCGTCCGATCGACGGCATGCTCGTCGACGAGGGCGACCGCCAGCGCGAGTAGGCCCCAGATCCTCCCGTCGCCGGGCGCCGCCTGGGCAGCCTTTTCGAGCGTGGCGATTGCCCGCAGGTGCGCCTCGGGAGTGCCCGCTTCGAGGTCGGCGCGCGCGTCCGCGACAAGCGCGGCAGCCGGATCGGGTGCGAGCGCGCTGGCAAGCCATGCGCCCCCGCCAGCGACCGCCGCGAGCGTCAGGCCGCCGCCCACCAGCATGCGCCGCGACACCCGCGTTTCGGGCGCTGGAAGCGCAGCAGATACCTGCCGGGCGAGCGGCTGCAATTCGCCGCCCTCGTCGTGGAGCAGGCGGTAACCAATCCGCGGGATGGTCTCGACCCCGAAACCGCCATCGGTCTCGCGCGCGGCCCGGCGTACTTCGGATATCGCGCGGTTGACCGCGTCGTCGCCCACGATCTGTCCGTTCCAGCAAATCCGGATGAGATCCTCGCGGGTCAGCACATTGCCGCCGGCTTCCCTCAGTGCCACCAGCACCTGCATGACGCGCGGCTCGATGGTGGTCGTCCCGCCGGGGCCGGCGACGGTCCTGACCGAAGGGCGGACGGTCGCGTTTCCGAGCCGGAAGTCCTCGTGACGGGCGAGATCGGGCGGACCAGGCCGGCCGGCAGAAGCTGGCGGCCGCCGATAGGGCAGGCCGCCAGCGAAGAAACTGCTCTCGTTCATGTCACCTCACGGCTTTCGCTGCGGGATTAGACGAGCCCAGAATACATTACTTGGGAAATTGCGACAGCCGCCGCGCTGTTTTTCCGCGCGGGCACTGTTTCAAACGTCCTCGTACCGCGCCTTGCGCTTCTCCATGCCCGCCATCACCGCTTCCATCTGGTTCCTCGAGCGAAGGAGTTTATGCTGCTCGAGGCTTTCGTCCATGAGCAGGTCGGCAGTCGACTTGTCGGGCATGGCGTTGGCGAGCCGCTTTGCACCGCGGATCGCGTGCGGGCTGCGATCGGCGATTGTCGCGGCGATCGCGGTCGCGCGGGCGTGCGGATCCGGGTCGACATGAGTGGCAAGGCCGATCGCCTGCGCTTCCTCGCCGCTGAACTCGCGATTGGTATAGGTCAGTTCGCGCAGCACGTCGTCGCGTATCAGCCCGCGCCACAGCGCGTACCCTCCCATGTCCGGCACGAGGCCCCACCGCATCTCCATGATCGCCATGCGAGTGTCGGGGGCGACGACGCGAATGTCGGCCCCGCTCGCGATCTGCAGGCCGCCGCCGAAGCACACGCCGTGGATCGCGGCGATCACCGGCACCGGCAGCTTGCGCCATTGCATCGCGACCTGCTGCGCCTTGTTGGCGTTGCCGTAGGTGCGCTCGGTCAAGGGCGGTTCCTCGGAGCGATCGCGGCCGAAGCTGGACAGATCGAGCCCGGCGCAGAAAGCCCGCCCCGTGCCCGAGAGGACCACGGCGCGCAGACCCTTCATGTCGTGCAGCGTCTGTCCGGCCTCGATCAGCCGCTCGAACATCTCGCCGTCGAGCGCGTTCATCTTGTCGGCACGCAGTAGCCTGACCTGCGCGACGCCATCGTCACCCAGTTCGATCCCGATCCTGTTGTTTTCGCGCATCCCGATCGCCGTTCCGTTGCTGCCTGCCGAAGCGGCACCGTTGCGCAAGCGCGGCAGCCTGTCCAGCACTACGCGGCGACGGGCACCGGGTCGGGCGCGGGGCAATAGCGCTTCAGGTAGTCGACGTGCGACGGCATCCGGTCGACGACGAAGCGGACGGACCGTTCGATCCCGTCGAGTTCGGTCTTGAGGTCGGGCGCTGAAATGCGATCGGCCATGGGATTGTGGCCCTTCATCCCGATCCCCTGACCCATCATCACCGCGGCCCAGCTGGTCTCGGTAAACAGTTCGTCCTCTTCGCGGAAGATCTGGCCGTTGAGGCGGAACAGCTCGACCTTCTCGGCGAGCGAATCGGGTATTTCCATCGTCCGGACGTAGTTCCAGAACCCGGAATCGTCGCGCGCGGTGGCGTTGTAGTGGAGGACAAGGAAATCGCGGATGCGCAGGTATTCCTTGATCGTGAAGCGGTTGAACGCGTCTTCCTGCGCCTGGCTGATCCCCTCGAGCGAGAGCAGCGCGATCAGCTTGTTTACGCCGGTATTGATCAGATGGATCGACGTCGATTCGAGCGGTTCCATGAACCCGGCGGCAAGGCCGAGGGCAACCACGTTCCGGTTCCAGAACTTCTTGCGCCGGCCGGTGACGAACCGCAGGAAGTTGGGTTCCGCCTGCGGCTTGCCGGCAAGGTTCTTGACGAGGATGTCGTGCGCCTCGTCGTCGGCCATGTATTCGCTGCAGTAGACGTGGCCGTTGCCGTTGCGGTGCTGGAGCGGCACGCACCATTGCCAGCCCGCCGAATGGGCTGTGGCGCGAGTGAACGGTGCGGGCGGCGAGCCGTCCTCGCGCGCGCAGGGAAGCGCCACCGCGCGGTCGCACGGAAGCAGATGGCGCCAGTCCTCGTAGCCGGTGCCGAGCGCCTGTTCGATCAGCAGGCCGCGAAAGCCCGAACAGTCGATGAACAGATCGCCCTCGACCGCTCGCCCGTCGTCCATCGTGACCGAGGTGACGAAACCGCTCTCGCCGTCGAGCGCAACGTCGACAACCCGCCCCTCGCGCCGCACCACACCCTTGCCTTCGGCGTAACCCCGCAGGAACTTCGCATACCGCGTCGCGTCGATGTGGTAGGCGTAGTTCACCGGCGGATATTCGCCCGAACGGTTGTAGTCCTCGGTGCGGGCAAACTTGCCGAAGAAGGCGGCCATCGTCTCGATGTTGAAGGCCTGGATCGGCCGGCGGTCCCCCGCTGCGCGAGCCCGGTGCCAGTGCTGATGGAAGCCGACCCCGTCGATGGGATACCCATACGCGCCGAAGGGATGGATGTAGCTGTCGCCCTGCTTGCCCCAGTTGACGAACTGGATGCCCAGCTTGAAGCTGGCCTGGGTCGCCGCCATCATCTCGCGCTCGTCGATGTCGAGCAGCTGGTTGAACTCGACGAACGGGGGGATCGTCGCCTCGCCGACGCCGACCGTCCCGATCATCTCCGATTCGATCAGCGTGATGTCGAGATCGTTCCCTTCGCGCAGTCGCGACAGCGCGGCGGCGGCCATCCAGCCGGCGGTGCCACCCCCGACGATCACGATATGGCGTATCGGCTGCACGCGTCTCTCCCTTCGCCCGCTCGGTCACATCTGTGGCACGGCCTATTGGCGTTGCCAAATGTGAACGTTCATTATTTGCTTGTGAACGTTCACGCAATGGCATATTCAGTTTGCCGAGCGGGACGCGAATCCCGCCGGACAGCTATTGATCTTGGGAGGATCGCTTGATTCGTCGTCACCGCTCCAGCACGGCCGCTAGCCGGCTCCTCGCTCTCTCGACCGCGTCGAGCCTTGCGCTCGTGGCCGCTCAGCCCGCGTGGGCGCAGGACGCGACAAACGATCCCGCGGCAACGACCGAGGAAACCGACGAGAGTGATGAAGACGCCATCGTCGTCACCGGCTTCCGCGCCTCGCTGCAGAACGCGCAGAACATCAAGGAAAACGCCGACACCTTCGTCGACGTGATCACTGCCGAGGACATCGGCGCGCTGCCCGACCGCTCGGTTGCAGAGGCGCTCCAGCGCGTGCCCGGCGTCAACATCGGCCGGTTCGAGAAGACGTCGGACCCCGACCGCTTCTCGGTCGAGGGCACGGGCGTCATCATCCGTGGCCTGCCGTTCGTGCGGTCCGAACTCAACGGACGCGACATCTTCTCGGCCAACGGCGGCCGCTCGCTGAGCTTCGAGGACGTCTCGCCGGAACTCCTGGGCCGGGTCGAGGTGTTCAAGAACGTGACCGCCGACATGATCGACGGCGGCATCGCGGGTACGGTAAATCTCGTCACCCGCAAACCGCTCGACAAACGCGGCTTCAGCCTCGCGGGGTCGGTCGAGGCCAACTACGGCGACCTTCGCAAGGAGTGGACCGGTGGCTTCTCCCTCCTCGGTTCGAACACTTTCGAGACCGAAGGCGGGACGATCGGCGTCCAGCTCGGCTACACCACTTCCAAGCTCCAGACGCGCACCGACGCGACGCAGCTAACCGATCCCTGCTACAGGGCGTCCACGCTCAACAGCGGGTGCTTGCGCGTGGTTTCGGTCACCTCGGACGGAATCGTCGGTGCGCCAAACTTTGACGAGACAAACTTTCCGCCCGCTGGAACCGTGGTCGCACCCAAGGGCGCCGGCGTCCGCACGACGGATCTCAATCGCGATCGCGAAGCCTGGTCTGCCGCCCTCCAGTACGAGGACCCCACCGGCGACTTCCTGATGACGTTCGAGTGGCTGCGATCCGAGACCCAGTTCTTCACCGACGAGTACGCGATCCTTGCACAGGTCAACGACGACAACTTCTTCCCCGTCCCCCGTGCAGGAAGCACCTGGCAGTTCGACGAGAACGGCATCTTCCAGAGCGGGGTGCTGACCCAGAGCCCGGGAAACAATGCGGCCAATCCCTTTGGCCGCGGTGGTATCCCGATGGAAACGCTGCGCTTCCAGCGCGGCACCAACTCGGTCACCCAGGACTTCTCGTTCGACGCGAAATGGCAGGCCACCGATCGCCTGCGCTTCAACTTCGAGGCGCAACGCATCAAGTCCGACCTCAGGCGCGATTCGGTCATCGGCGCGATGAACAGCTGGGCCGACATCGCGATCGACGTGACCGGCAAGACCCCGCAGGTCGAGTTCCTTGCGCCGCAAGGTTCGCCTGCGGACTATTTCACCAGCGGATTTTACACCTACTACTGGTTCCTGCTCGACAGCCTCGAGCGCAACGAGGGCGAACTCGACAGCCTGCGCTTCGATGCCGAGTACGACATCAGCGACACCGGCTTCATCAAGAGCGTGCGGATCGGCGGCCGTTGGGCCGACCGCGACCGGACAACGCGCGACACGGCCTTCAGCACCTGGGGCAACCTGTCGGCACCGTGGGCGGGCCGCGCGGGCTGCCTTCCGTGGGGCGAGGGTCCCAACTGCCGTCCGGGTGCGCCTGGCACGGTCCGCTACGATTGGGGTGCACCTGGATTCACCCCCGGCCGATTCTTTGCCAATGTCGGGACCAACCCCGATGGCACGCTGCAACCGTCCAACGAATTCGGCATCGGCGGCGGCGCCTATATCAGCGACTTCCCGAATTTCGCCCAGGTCCGCAATCCGTTCGCCGGGAACTTCCAGCGCGGCAACTCGCCGACCCCGCTGCCCAACGGGGCCGCGTTCTTCTTCGGCGGCGACGATTTCCTCGGCGAGTATCTCTCGGGTGAATCAAAGCGCCAGGCGCAGGCCATCAACGCCTTTTCGGCGACCCCCAATCCGTTCTTCGGCGTGCGGGGGCGGTCGTTCCAGCAGATCGACGGCAAGGTCGTTGCGTGCGATCCGTTCTGCCCGCCGGAAATCTCGACCGTGGGGGAAATCACCAAGTCGGCTTACGGCCGTGTGGATTTCGGCCACGATTTCGCGGGCGGCCAGACGCTGACCGGCAACGTCGGGGTCCGCTACGTCCAGACCCGGGTCGAGACCTCGGGCCTGATCGGCTTTCCCAACGGTTTCTTCTTCGACAACGGTCCGGCGGGTAACCGTGACGGCAGGGTGCAGGTCGCCGAGATCGTCGCATCGTGCAACCAGACACCGCCGGGCCAGACCCGACCGGGCTACTGCGGCCTCTCGACCGCGCGGCAGCAGGAGTTCGCCGCGGCGTTCACCGGCGAGTTCCTGATCGACGACCGCGACATCACGTTCGATCACTGGCTGCCGAGCTTCAACGCGAAGCTCGATGTCGGCGGCGGGCTGCTCTTCCGCGCGGCGGTCTCGAAAGGTATCTCGCGTCCCGACCTGCAGCTGTTCACCTCGGGCGGCGCGATCAGCGACAATACGAACGACCTGCGCCAGGAAGGCACGCTGGAAACAGGGCCGCTGTTCCAGTTGTTCACCGGCAACCGCAACGTTCGTCCGATCGAATCGTGGAACTACGATTTCTCGGTCGAATGGTACTTCGACCGGGTGGGCTCGCTCACCGCGTCGGCGTTCCTCAAGGACATCAAGGGCATCGTCAACGGCGGCGTCGACCTGGTGCCCTACACCAGCCCCGGCGGCACGACGCTGAACGTCGAGGTCAACGGGCCGGTCAACGGGTCGGCGGGAACGCTCAAGGGCATCGAGCTCGCGTACCAGCAGACGTACGATTTCCTGCCCGGTCTGCTGAGCGGCCTCGGAACGCAGCTAACCTACACCTACGTCGACGGCGGCGACTTCAGCAACACGCAGGTCGGCGGCGCACGGCGCAGCTCGTTTGCCGCGCAGCAGCCGCTGGCGGGCATCTCCGAGCACACCGTCAACGCGGTCGTGTTCTACGAGAAGGGTCCGGTGTCCGCGCGTGCCGCCTACAACTGGCGTTCGGACTTTCTGATCACCCCGCGCGACGACATCTTCCCGTTCTCGCCGATCTGGCAGGAATCGGGCGGCCAGCTCGACGCCTCGCTGTTCTACACGGTGAACGAGCACCTCAAGGTCGGCGTGCAGGGGGTCAACCTGCTCGACCAGGTCACAAGGACGAGCCAGGTGATCGATTTCGACGGCAACCGGGTGATCCGCTCGGCCTTCCGGAACGACCGGCGCTACACGTTCCTCGCCCGCTTCAACTTCTGAAGACGGCGGACAACGAAAGCGGGCCCGGATGCAACCTGTCCGGGCCCGCCGAACCGACCACGTCGATTTCCCGTCCGCGCCTTGCGTTTGGCGAGGCACAGGCACTAGTAACGCCGCGACGCAACCGGTCGCGGGCCGGCCGACCCGTGCGGTGTCGATGATTTGGGGAACCACCTGACAATGGCACGTCGCCGCCAGGCCGTTACCATCAAGCACGTTGCCGCCGACGCGGGAGTGTCGCTCCAGACCGTCAGCCGCGTGATCAACAAGGAGCCGAGCGTCCGCCCGGAAATGCAGGAGCGGGTGCAGGCCTCGATCGACAGGCTTGGCTACGTGCCGTCGATCGCCGCACAGCGGATGAGCGGCTCGCGTTCGTACCTCATCCTCGCGATCAACGACCGGGAACGCACGATCGCCGACTGGCAGGCGCGGCAAGGTACGGACTGGGTCGACCAGATGCTGCTGGGCGGGATGCTCAAGTGCGCCGAGCACGGCTACCGGATGATCTTCGAGCTCGTCGACACCCACGACGATCACGTCGAGCGCGAGCTGGCCGCGGCGATCGCGGCGCTGCAGCCCGACGGGATCATCCTGACCCCGCCCCACTCCGACAACCCGCGGATCGTCGAGTTTCTCGGCAGGCAGAAGCTTCCCTTCGTTCGGATCGGCTCGCATGGCCCGGGACCCGGCATCCTGTTGACCATGGGCGACCGGAAGATGGCCGCGGACGCCACGCGCCACCTGATCGAGCGAGGGCACAGGCGCATCGGGTTCATCGCCGGTTCCTCCGAATATCGCCTGAGCGCGCGCCGGGTCGACGGATGGAAGACCGCCATGATCGAGGCGGGGTTGCCCACCGACGGGCTGCTGGCCGAAGGCGATTTCAGCTTCGCATCGGGCGAGCGCGCGGCTTCCCGACTGCTCGACCGACCAGATCCCCCGACCGCAATCATCGCCAGCAACGACCAGATGGCACTCGCCACGCTTGAGCACGCCCGGTCCCGGGGATTGTCCGTGCCGCAGGACGTGTCGCTGGTCAGCTTCGACAACACGCCGCTGGTGCATTTTACCCAACCCCCGCTGACTGCGGTCGATCAACCCATCGCCGAAACGGTTTCACGCGCGGTCGATCTGATTATCCAGGCACAGAAGGGCGAACCGCTCCCCGAAGGAGTGACCACGGTAAACGGGTCGCTTGCCGAGCGCGCCTCGGTCGCGGCACCCGGCTGACCCACGCGTGGCGAGCGCGCCGAGCCTGCCCCGGATCGAGCGTTTCATCCTTGTCTACGCCCTTGCCTGGGCGGGCGGAGCGGTCGCCTACACGCCCTTTCTCACCCTGCTTCTGCCCGAGCGGATTGCTGACCTGGTCGGTCCAGCGCGCGCGGTCGACTGGCTGTCGGCCATTGCGTTCTGCGGCGCGGTCGCGGCGAGCGCGGCGCATATCGCCTTCGGCTACGCGAGCGACATCACCCGCAACCGGCGCGGGTGGATCGCCGCGGGCCTCGCGCTGTCGAGCGCGCTGCTCGCTATCTTCCCTTCGGTATCGGGTTTCTGGGCGACGATCGGCGTGATCGTGCTGTGGCAGTGCGGGCTCAACATGATGCTAGCCCCCCTCGCCGCGCTCGCCGGGGACATCGTACCCGATGCCCGCAAGGGACTGCTCGGCGGGGCAATGTCGTTCGCGCCGGCTCTGGGGGCGGCCAGCGGGGCGCTGGTTACGTGGCCCGGCGTCGCCTCGGGCGATGTCAGGCCGGCGGCCGTGGCGGCGCTCGTCGTCGTCTGCCTTGCACCGGTCCTGCTGATCCGCCTGCCGCGCCCGGTCGACGACGGTGCCGAGCGCGAAGGCTGCCGGGTCGACCCTGCCCATGCGGAAACCATCGGGCGAAGCCGGACGGTTGTCGTGCGGATGTGGCTCGCGCGGCTTTCGCTGCAGATCGCCGAGGCGGCACTGTTCGCCTTCCTCTACCTGTGGTTTCGCGCGGTCGACCCGTCGCTCGGTGCCAGCGGGACCGCGATCGTCTTCGGCGCCGTTCTCATCGTCTCGACGCCGGTCGCGCTGGCAGTGGGCCGCTGGGCCGATCGGCATGGCCGCCCGCTCGCGCCCCTGTCGGCCTGCGCAGCGGTCTCCGCAGTCGGATTGCTTGCGATGGCGCTCTCACGGGGCACCGTTCCGGCGATCGCCGCCTACGGCGTGTTTGGCGTCGCGAGCTCGGTGTTCCTCGCGCTGCATTCCGCGCAGACGTTGAGGATCCTGCCGCGGCCCGACCGGCGCGGGCGGGACCTCGGCTTCTTCAACCTCACGAACACCACGCCGTCGCTGGTCATGCCCGCGCTCGCCCTCGCGCTGATTCCGGCCTTCGGTTTTGCCGGCCTGTTCGTGACCCTTGCCGGCCTGGCAGCGCTGGCGGCGATCCTGGTGCCGCGAATCCGCGTGTAATCCGCCAGTTGACGGTTGATTTCCTCTGGCCACCGTGCCAGCTTGAGAACGTTCACATAAGTGGTGAGAGGGACCGGAATGCGAGTTGGGCTTCTGGCGGCGGTAGCCGCCGCCGCGCTGGTATGCGGGTGCACGCAGGCACGGATCGATACCGGCACCCTCCCCTCGGCCGCGGCTACCGCCGTCACCAGCGAAGATGCGCAGGTTGCCGACCTGCTCGCGCGGATGAGTCTGGAACGCAAGGTCGCGCAACTGATCCAGCCGCAGATCAACTCGTTCACCCCCGAAGACATGGAGCGATACCGGTTCGGCAGCTATCTCAACGGTGGCAACGGCGGACCCGGCGGTAACGAGTTCGCCCCGGCCGCGCAGTGGCTCGCGCTGGCCGACGAGATGTACCTGGCCTCGAGCAAGCCCTTGCCGGGCGGCGAGCCGGTGATCCCCACCATGTGGGGAACCGATGCCGTCCACGGGCACACGAACGTCGTCGGGGCGACGGTCTTTCCGCACAACATCGGGCTCGGCGCAACGCGCGACCCCGACCTCCTTCGCCGGATCGGAGCCGCTACCGCGGCGGAGATCGCCGCTACAGGGATCGACTGGAACTTCTCTCCTACCGTCGCCGTCGCCAGGGATGACCGCTGGGGCCGCACCTACGAGAGCTACTCGGAAGATCCCGACATCGTCGCGCCACTTGGTGCCGCGCTGGTCGAAGGGCTGCAGGGCGGAAAGAGCGAACCGCAGCGGCTGAGGGGCGCCCGCGTCATCGCGACCGCCAAGCACTTCTTCGCCGACGGGGGCACCGCACAAGGGGTCGACCAGGGCGACGTCAACGGCGACATCGAGGCGCTCAAGGCGATCCACGCCAAGCCCTACCCCGCCGCGATCGCCGCGGGCGTCGAGACGATCATGGCGAGCTTCAACTCGATCAACGGCGTGAAGATGCATGGCAACAGGGAGCTGCTGACGGGCGTCCTTCGCGGCGAGATGGGCTTCACCGGCCTCGTCGTCGGCGACTGGAACGCGCACGGGCAGATCGACGGTTGCAAGGTCGACGACTGCCCCCAGGCGCTGCTTGCCGGGCTCGATGTCTACATGGTGCCCGATGACTGGAAGGCGCTTCACGCCAATCTGGTGGCGCAGGTGCGCGATGGAACGATCCCCATGGCCCGCATCGACGAGGCGGTCGGCCGGGTGCTGCGCGTCAAGCTGCGCGCCGGCATCATCGGTCCCGAGAGCCGGAGGCCGTCGGCGCGGCCGGCGGGCGGCAACTGGGCGCTTCTTGGCTCGCCCGAACATCGCGCGATCGCCCGCGAGGCGGTGGCCAAGTCTCAGGTCCTGTTGAAGAACGACGGCGTGCTGCCGATCGCGAGTGGCGCGAAAGTCCTTGTCGCGGGCAGTGCGGCCGACAGCGTGGCCCAGGCGGCCGGCGGCTGGTCGCTGACGTGGCAGGGCGGGCTGGAACTCGACAACGCGACATATTTTCCCGGCGCCACCTCGATCCGCGCAGGAATCGAGGCCGCCGCCCGCGAGGCGGGCGGTTCGGCCGCCTATTCCGCCGACGGCAGCTATTCGACGAGGCCGGACGTTGCGATCGTGGTGTTCGGGGAAAAGCCGTACGCCGAGTTCGAGGGCGACCGGAAGACCTTGGTTTTCGCCGACGAGGAGGGCCTCGCGCTGCTCCGCAAGTTCGATGCCGCGGGCATTCCCGCCGTCGCGGTGTTCCTGTCCGGCCGGCCCATGTGGATGAACCGCGAGATCAACGCCGCCGACGCGTTCGTCGCCGCGTGGCTGCCCGGCGGCGAGGGCGCGGGCGTTGCGGACGTGCTGTTCGGCAGGCGCCCGGCGACCGGACGGCTCGGATTCAGCTGGCCCGCGCAGTGCGACGGCAAGCCGGTCAACGGGCCGGAAGGCGCGCTGTTTCCCGTCGGATATGGACTCTCGCTCGACGTGCGGCAGCCCTCGCGCCGGCTCGACGAGACCTGCGGCTACCTTGTCGCGGGACCATCGTCCGACTGGTTTTCCGCGGGCAAGCTCGCGAACGACGTATCGGTTAGTGCGGGCGGGCAGCCGCTGCCCTCGTTTCGAGGCTCGGCCGGCGGCGTTTCGGTGCGCGGCATCGACTACAAGCGGCAGGAGGACGCGCGAGAGATCGTATTCGGCCCCGGCGCGACGCTGTCGCTGTCGCAGCCCGCGAACGGTACGGGCGCCTATCGCATCCTCTATCAGCTCCCCGCACAGCCCGCAGGGCCGGTCACCCTGACGGTCGGCGGCAACACGGTCGACATCACGCGCCAGCTTGCCTTGAGCGCTGGGAAGGGTTGGCGCGAGATGATCGTGACCGAGGCCTGCGCGCCCAACCTTGGCAAGGGGATCGCGATCACAACCGCCGCGCCGATGACGATGCAGGTCGCGTCGGTCTCGCGCGAGGTGATGCCTGCGGGCGCCGACTGCTCGTTCTGATCAGGCCTGCTCGAGCTTTCTTGAGGCACCGGCCGCGGGAGCGCAGAACGGGCACGCCGAGACCCAGTGACCCGGCAGTGCTTCCTCGAATGGAGGTTCGACCTGCTTCATCCGCTCGTCGTGCGGAGTCGGGCTGCGCGGCCAGAAGTTGCATCCGCTCGGCGGATCGAGCGGCGACGGCGGATCGCCGGACAGCACGATCCGCTCGCGGCTGCGTTCGGCATGGGGATCGGGTTCCGGTATCGCGCTCATCAGCGCCTTGGTGTAGATGTGCAGCGGCTGGTCGACGATCGCCTCGGCGTCGCCCAGCTCGATGATCCGGCCCAGGTACATCACCGCGATGCGATCGGAGATGTAGCGAACGACCGAGAGGTCGTGGCTGATGAATATCATCGTCAGGTCCAGCTCGCGCACCAGCCGCTTGAGCAGGTTGAGGATCTGCGACTGGATCGACACGTCGAGCGCCGAGACGGGTTCGTCCGCGATGATCATTTCGGGTTCGGGTGCGAGCGCCCGGGCAATCGCGACGCGCTGCCGCTGACCGCCCGAAAACTCGTGCGGATAACGCTTCATGTGCGTGGGGTTGAGGCCAACGGTCCGCAGGAGCTGCGCAACCCTGCTCCGCAATTCGTCCCGCTTAACGTCCGGATGGCGGGTCTTGATTGCTTCCGCCAGCGTGTCGAGCACGGTCATGCGCGGGTTGAGCGAGGCGTAGGGATCCTGGAAGATCATCTGGAAGTTGATCCGCTCGCGGCGCACCTCGGCATCGCTCATCGCCGACAGGTCGCGCCCCTTGAACCAGACGTGTCCCGAGGTCGGGCGAACCAGTTGCATGATCGTCCGGCTGAGCGTCGACTTGCCGCAACCCGATTCGCCAACGAGGCCGAGTATCTCGCCCTTGCGGACGGTCAACGATACGCCGTCGACTGCCTTGACCACGCCCCTGCTGGCGCGCGTGAGCAGGTCGCGGCCCATGTCGAAATGAGTGTGCACGTCATCGAGGACGAGCAAGTCTTCCTGCGGATTGCCGATTGGCGCGCTCATGCCCCGGTGCCCTCTTCGACCGGCAAGGCATCGTCGACCACTTCGTCGGCGCGTGCCAGGACGCTCTCGATCGGGCCGTCGCTGTCGCAATAGCCGCACGCGGCCCAGCAATGGCCGGGAGTGATCTCCTCGAGCGGTGGCCGCTCGCCGGCCGGCTTGCCGGTCTTGGGATAGGGACAGCGCGGATAGAAGGCGCAGCGGTCGATCGGCTTCGACACGTCGGGCGGCAGACCCGGGATCGTGTAGAGTTCCTGCCCCTTGGCTTGCAGCGACGGGATCGTCTTCTGAAGCGCCCGCGTATAGGGGTGCCGCGGCGCGTAGAACACCTCGTCCGCGGTGCCGCTTTCCATTTCGCGACCGCCGTACATCACCAGGACCTTGTCGCAGGTACCGGCGACCACCCCGAGATCATGGGTGACGAGGATCACAGCGGTGCCGAGGTCGTTCTGCCTCTGCTTGATGATCTCGAGGATTTGCGCCTGCACGGTCACGTCGAGCGCAGTGGTCGGCTCGTCGGCGATGAGCAGGTCGGGCTGGGTGATCAGCGCCATTGCGATCATAACGCGCTGGCGCATGCCGCCGGAAAATTCATGGGGGTAGCGGGTCACCCGCTTGCTCGCTTCGGGTATCCCGACCTCCTCGAGCGCCGCGGTCGCACGCTTCAAGGCATCGCGGTGCGAGATGTCCTCGTGCGTCTGCAATGCTTCGATCAGCTGGGTCGAGATCCTGAGGTACGGATTGAGCGAGGTCATCGGATCCTGGAAGATCATCGAGATCCGCTTGCCGCGCACCTGGCGCAGCTCCCCGGGACTCAGGCGCAGCAGGTCCCGTCCGTCGAACATCGCAGTTCCGCGCTCGATCCTGCCCGGCGGTTCGGGAATCAGCCGCAGCAGCGAATAGCAGGTCACCGACTTGCCGGACCCGGATTCGCCGACAATGCCGAGTGTCTCTCCCCGGTCCACGGTGAAGCTGACCCCGTCGACCGCGCGCACGATCCCGTCGCGCGTGTGAAAGTAGGTCGTCAGGTCGTCGACGTCGAGCAGGGGACTGGATGGGGAGGACATGGCGGATCAGTCCTTCGCGCTCTTGGGATCGAGCGCGTCACGCAGGCCGTCGCCGATGAAATTGAGGCAGAACAGCGTCGTTGCGAAGAACAGCGCCGGGAAGATCAGCAACCAGGGATATATCTCCATGTTCTGCTGTCCCTCGTTGATGAGTACGCCCCACGATGCGTCGGGCGGCTGCACGCCGAGCCCGAGGAAGCTCAGGAACGCCTCGAGCAGCATCACGGCCGGGACGGTCAGCGTCGCGATCACGATGACCGGGCCGAGCACGTTGGGAATGAGGTGGCGCAGGATGATCCGGCGGTGTGAATAGCCGAGCGAAACCGCCGCCTCCACGAATTCCTGCTTCTTCAAACCGATCACGCCCGACCGCACGATGCGCGCCATCGAGAGCCACTCGACCGCGCCGATCGCGACGAACATCAGCCACAGCGAGCGGCCAAAGGCGACCATCAGCAGGATGACGAAGATGGTGAAGGGCAAGGCGTAGAGCATGTCGACGAAACGCATCATCGACGCATCGGTCTTGCCTCCGAGATACCCGGCCGTGGCACCGTAGACGACGCCGATCGACAGCGCGACGATCGTCGCGACGAGTCCGACCATCAGCGAGATCCGGCCGCCGTACATCACCCGGACCATCAGGTCTCGCCCGAGGGTGTCGGTGCCGAACCAGTGCGCGCTCGATGGCCCCTCGGCGCCAAGGAACAGGTCCTGCGTGTTCGCGTCCCACGGGGTCAGCCACGGGCCCGCGACGCAGAACAGCACGATGGCGATGAACGTGAAGAGGCTGCCGACCGCCAGCCGGTTCTTTCGCAGGCGCGCCCAGGCGTCCTTCCACAGCGAGGAACCCTCGACGAGTTCCTCCTCAGCGATCTCGGACGCGCTCGTGGGCGGCGGGATCGGCTCGTCGCCGAGGACTGCGGTTTCCGAATGGTCAGTCATACTTGAGCCGCGGGTTGAGGGCGACCTGCACGATGTCGACGATGAGATTCATGATGACGATCAGCGTGGCAAACAGGACGGTGAGGCCGAGGACGAGGAAGTCGTCGCGGTTGAGCGCCGCGCGCACGAACCACTGGCCGAGCCCCGGCACCTGGAAGATCGTCTCGACCACGAAGGAACCGGAAATGATCCCCGCGAGCGCCGGGCCAAGGAACGTGATCGCCGGGATCAGCCCGCCCTTCAGGCAGTGCTTCCACACGATCGCGCTTTCCCTCACGCCCTTCGCGCGGGCGGTCCGGACCCAGTCCTGGTTGAGCATCTCGAGCATGCCGCCACGGGTCAGCCGGGCAAAATAGGCCGCGTAGTAGAACCCCAGCGTAGCGGTCGGCAGGATGACGAATTCGGGCCCGAACCAGCCGCCCACCGGAAGCCAGTTGAGGATCAGCCCGAACACCAGCGCCAGGAGCGGCCCCATGACGAACGTCGGCAGGCAGATGCCCGCCATCGAGACGGACATCGGGACGTAGTCGAGCCAGGTGTTGCGCTTGACCGCGGCGAGGATGCCGGCGGGAATGCCGATGCCCAGCGCAAGCAGGAGAGACAGCGAGCCCAGCTTGAGCGAAACGGGGAACGATTCGGCGATGATCTGCGTGACCGTGCGATTGGCATAGACCGCCGACGGTCCGAATTCGCCGCCGAGGACATTAACCAGAGAGGTCACGAAACGCTCGCTCGTGGGCTTGTCGTAGCCGTAGAACGCCTCGATCTGCTTGAGGATGACCGGGTCGATCGCGCGCTCGGTGCTGAATGGGCTGCCCGGTGTCGCCGCGACGAGAAAGAAGGTCACCGCATAGATTGCCAGGAGCACGAGGATGCCCTGGAGCACGCGCTTGGCGATGAACCGGGTCACTGGCGCGCCTCCGATCCGCCGGTCTTGAGCCAGACGTGCTTGTAGGGATGGTTGTCGAGGAGGGTCGGGTTCCAGCCCATCACCCGCGGATCCTTGAGGTATGTCCGCGTGTACCAGTAGATCGGGATCACGGGCATCTCCTCGAGCAGGATGGCCTCGGCCCTGTGCATCAGCTCGACCCGCTCATCTTCCGATCGCGCAGTCCGGGCGGCGTCCACCAGCCTGTCGTACTGCGGGTTGCTCCACCCGGTATCGTTGTTTCCGTTTCCGGTGGTGAACATGTCGATGAAGGTCGACGGGTGGACATAATCCGCGATCCAGCCCGCGCGCGAGATGTCGTAGTTCAGGTTGGTCTGGTTATCGAGATAGACCTTCCATTCCTGGTTGTAGATGCCGACGTTGATGCCGAGTTCGCGGCGCCACAGTTCCTGCACCGCCTCGGCGATCTTGCGATGCGCCTCGCTGGTGTTGATCATGATCTCGATCTTGGGGAATCCCTTGCCACCGGGATAACCGGCGTCGGCCAGCAGGCGCCGCGCCTCGTCGGGCCTGAACTGGACGGCATCTGACGGCTCGTAACCCGGGATGCCCTGCGGCACGAAGCCGGTCGCGGGTTCTTGACCGCCCTTGGTCACCTTTTCGACGATCAGCTTCTTGTCGAGCGCGAGCGCGAGTGCCCGACGCACCCGCTTGTCGTCAAGCGGCTTGCGGGTGACGTTGAGCCGATAGAAATAGTTGCCGAGATAGGGATCGATCCGCAGCTTTTCGGGCATGGTCTTGCGGAAGAACGGTATCTTGTCCGGAAAGACCGTGTTGGTGAGGTGAAGCCGCCCGTTGCGGAACATCGTCTCTTCCGAGTTCACGTTGTCGATCGGATAGAACCGGATACCGTTCAGCTTGACCGTCTCGGCGTCCCAGTAGGTGGGATTGCGCTCGACCTCGAGGACCTGATTGGTCACCCACTGCTTGATCCTGAACGGCCCGTTTCCGACGAAGTTCTCGCGCGTCGACCATCCGCTCTGCCGGTCCGTCATGCCGCCATGCTCCTCGACCGCGCGCGGGTTCACGGGGAAGAAGCTGTAATGCTGAAGCATGAGGGGGAAATACGAGGTCGAACCTTCCAGCTCGACCTTCAGGGTCTTTGCGTCGATGGCCTTGACGCCAACCTGGCCGAAGTCCGTGATCTCGCCCTTGTTGAACTTCTCCGCGTTCCTGATGACGTAGAGCATGGGGGCGTACTCGGCACCGAGTTCCGGGCTCAGCATGCGCTTCCAGCTGTAGACGAAGTCCTGCGCAGTGACGGGATCGCCGTTGCTCCACTGGGCATCGCGCAGGTGGAAGGTCCACTCGCTGAAGTCGGCGTTCGACTCCCAGCGTTCGGCCATGCCGGGCGCCGCCTCGAGATCGTTCGTCGGATGGTAGGCAACCAGGCCCTCGATGAGGGCGGAGATGATATGGTTTTCGGGAACGCCGGTCACGAGGTGCGGATCGATCCCTTTCGGTTCGGACCCGTTGCCGAACAGCAGGATTCCTTCCGCTGCAGCCTTCTCGGTTTCTGGCGGACCGGAATTGCACGCGGCGATTGCCCCGGTAAGCGCCAGGGCGAACAGCAGACCAGCCAGGTGTCTCAGGAACCCGATGCCAGCAGTCCTTCCATGGCGACCGCGTCTGAGGACGTTAACTTGGTTATGCAATACAGGTTCCATCGCGATCAGGATTCCCGCACCGACCTAGCGGCAACCTGAACGGCAGGCCACCCCTCTGCGGGGATGGTCCCGACCGGGAGCGCGAGAGATGGACGGGCAGCAGCGGTCTATATCGACCGGCCTTGCACCCGGAGCCGCTACGGGCGATGGGAGCGCGGGAGCCGTTGCGCCTGCACGCTCCGCAGGAACGGACGGCGGCCACGGCTGGTTTTGCCAGTGACGCGATTTGGACAAGGAGTGCCGGGTGGATCTTCCCCTGGAAATCATGGAGGCGAACGCCGGCCGGGCATCGAGCCTGCTCAAGTCGATGGCGAACGAGGCGCGCCTCATGATCCTGTGCCAGCTTTCGCAGCAGGAGATGACGGTGAGCGAACTTGCTCGGACCGTGCCGCTGTCTCAATCCGCACTGTCGCAACACTTGAGCGTGCTGCGACGCGAACGGCTGGTGAAGACACGCCGGGAATCGCAATTCGTGTGGTATTCGCTCGATAGCGACGCGGCGAAGGCGGTGATCGGAACCCTGTACGATTTATTCTGCGCTCCATCCGCCGGTCAGAACGCGGCGGGGACCGCTGCGGCCGAACGCTGAGAAGCGCCGCCCGGTCGGCCCGTCACAGCCGAGGCCGCAGGGCGGCGAGGTCGTACCCTGCCTCGTTCGCCCGGGCGATCCGCTCGTCGGCATCGAACTCGTGCGGGTTGGCGAGCATCCACAACATGGTCGCTCTCTGCCCGCTGCCGCAGTAGGCGAGCACCTTGCCATCCGCTTCGCGGATAGCGTCTCCCTGGCGCTGGATGGCATCGGGCGTCGGGTTGCCCGGCGCGATTGGGTTATGGACGAAAGTCATGCCCGCGGCCTGGGCTGCGGCGCGGATCTCACCGGCAGTCGTCTGGCCCGGTGCTTCGTAGTCCGGCCGATTGCAGATGATCGTGCCGAACCCCGCCTCGCGCGCGGCGGACACCTCGGCAGGCGACATCTGGCCGCGCACGGACAAGTCCTCGGTCAGGACCTTGGCGTCGAACTCGGAGCTCATACCGCATTCACCGGTATCTTGATGTAGCTCACCCCGTTATCTTCCGGTTCGGGCAACCGGCCACCACGGATGTTGACCTGTACGCTGGGCAGGATGAGTTTCGGCATTGCCAGGCTTTGATCCCGCGCCGTCCTCATTTCCACGAACTCGTCCTCGCTCACTCCATCGCGCACGTGCACGTTTTCACGGCGCTGCTGCTCGACGGTGGTCTCCCACGCATATTCGTCGCGGCCGGGGGCCTTGTAATCGTGGCACAGGAACAGTCGGGTCGCGTCCGGCAACGACAGCACGCGTCGGATCGAGCGGAAAAGCTCACGCGCGTCCCCGCCGGGGAAGTCCGCGCGCGCGGTTCCGAAATCCGGCATGAAGATCGTGTCGCCCACGAAGGCCGCGTCGCCGACGATGAACGCCATGTCGGCGGGGGTGTGCCCGGGAACGTGGAGCGCGATCCCCTCGAGCTTCCCGATTCGGAAGGATTCCCCGTCTTCGAACAGATGGTCGAACTGCGACCCGTCGCGCTCGAAATCGGTCCCGGCGTTGAACAGCTTGCCGAAGACCTCCTGCACCCGGATGATCCCTCGCCCGATTGCCAGTTTCCCGCCAAGCTTGTCCTGCAGGTACGGCGCTGCCGATATATGGTCCGCGTGCGCATGCGTCTCGATCAGCCAGACGACACCAAGGTCATTCGTCCTGACGTATTCCGCGATGCGATCGGCCGATCCGTTGGATGTTCGGCCGGATGCGGCCTCGTAGTCGAGTACGGAATCGATGATCGCCGCCGCGCCCGTTTCCGGATCGTGGACGACATAACTCACCGTGTTGGTCGCCTCGTCGAAAAACCCGGCGATCGAGGGGCGGCGGGACTTGTCCTGCATGGCGCGAGCGATCTGCTCATGCGCAGCCGCCAGCGCGGGATCAGCTTGCGAGAGGATGGACGGGTCTGACATATGCAGATTATCTAATATGCATCACTGGCCTGTCAACTCGTAGCCAGAACTGCGCGGGTAGAGGACCGTTCCTGCTCGCAACGCACAAAGGCCCGCCGCTCCGTGAGAGCGGCGGGCCTTCGAGAATGGTTGCGGGGGTTGGATTTGAACCAACGACCTTCAGGTTATGAGCCTGACGAGCTACCGGACTGCTCCACCCCGCGGCACCGTTCGTTCCCCGGCGCATTCGCGCCGAAGACAAAAAAGCCGCCGCTCGGACTTGCCGGCAGCGGCTTTGTTGAAATCGTGAATGGGTTATCCCGCAATCGCTGGCTGCAATGCCTGGCGGCGACCTACTCTTCCAACGCTTGAGCGTTAGTACCATCGGCGCAGTCCGGTTTCACGGCCGAGTTCGAGATGGGATCGGGTGGGTCACGGACGCTATGGCCACCAAGCAATGGAGCCAGCGAAGGGGGTTTAATCGATGCGTGTTGTTTGATGAGCGTCTGGCTGGACGATCCTCACACACAACGCAGCCTTTGCAGGACTGACGTTGATGATGTGAATTCATCAAGCGCGAACAGAACTATTAGGACCGGTTAGCTCCACACATTACTGCGCTTCCACACCCGGCCTATCAACGTCGTGGTCTACGACGGTTCGATGATTGCTTATCTTGAGGGAGGCTTCCCGCTTAGATGCTTTCAGCGGTTATCCCGTCCATACATAGCTACCCTGCTGCACTCCTGGCGGAATGACAGGTACACCAGAGGTATGTTCACCCCGGTCCTCTCGTACTAGGGGCAACTCCTCTCAACAATCGACGCCCACGGCAGATAGGGACCAAACTGTCTCGCGACGTTCTGAACCCAGCTCACGTACCACTTTAATTGGCGAACAGCCAAACCCTTGGGACCTGCTCCAGCCCCAGGATGTGATGAGCCGACATCGAGGTGCCAAACGATTCCGTCGATATGAGCTCTTGGGAATCATCAGCCTGTTATCCCCGGCGTACCTTTTATCCGTTGAGCGATGGCCCTTCCACGAGGGACCACCGGATCACTATGACCGACTTTCGTCTCTGCTCGACTCGTCAGTCTCGCAGTCAGGCAGGCTTATGCCATTGCACTCTTGCAGACGGTTTCCAACCGTCCTGAGCCTACCATCGCGCGCCTCCGTTACTCTTTAGGAGGCGACCGCCCCAGTCAAACTACCCGCCACAGAGGGTCCCAACACCGGCTAACGGTGCGTGGTTAGACATCAGAAAACAACAGGGTGGTATTTCACCTATGGCTCCACGACAGCTGGCGCCGTCGCTTCAAAGCCTCCCACCTATGCTACACAGTTCTTTCCTAATGCCACTCTGAAGCTGCAGTAAAGGTGCACGGGGTCTTTCCGTCTAACCGCGGGTACTCCGCATCTTCACGGAGAATTCAATTTCGCTGAGCATATCCTGGAGACAGTGGGGAAGTCGTTACGCCATTCGTGCAGGTCGGAACTTACCCGACAAGGAATTTCGCTACCTTAGGACCGTTATAGTTACGGCCGCCGTTTACTCGGGCTTCAATTCGGAGCTTGCACTCCTCCTCTTAACCTTCGAGCACCGGGCAGGCGTCAGACCCTATACGTCGTCTTGAAGCCGACTTAGCAGAGTCCTGTGTTTTTGCTAAACAGTCGCTACCCCCTGGCCTGTGCCCCCCGCTACTGCTTGCGCAATAACGGGGCCTCCTTCTTCCGAAGGTACGGAGGCAATTTGCCGAGTTCCTTCAGGATACTTCTCTCAAGCGCCTTGGTATACTCTACCTGACCACCTGTGTCGGTTTCGGGTACGGTCTATATGGAGAGGCTATTTCCTGGAACCGCTTGGCTGCCCTTCCAATCCAATAAGGAAGAACAACGTCCACGATCCGTCACACATCTCCAGGCCCACGAATATTAACGTGGTTCCCATCGACTACCCCCTTCGGGCTCGTCTTAGGGGCCGGCTCACCCTGCGCCGATTAGCGTTGCGCAGGAACCCTTGGTCTTTCGGCGAGAGGGCATCTCACCCTCTTTGTCGCTACTCATGTCAGCATTCGCACTTCCGATACGTCCACCGTCGGTTACCCTTCGGCTTCACTCGCTTACGGAACGCTCCGCTACCGCTCAGATCAAAGATCTGAACCCTAAGCTTCGGTGCATCACTTTAGCCCCGATACATCTTCGCCGCAGGAACCCTTATTTAGACCAGTGAGCTGTTACGCTTTCTTTAAAGGATGGCTGCTTCTAAGCCAACCTCCTGGTTGTTTTGGGATTCCCACATGCTTTCCCACTTAGTGATGACTTGGGGACCTTAGCTGTAGGTTAGGGCTGTTTCCCTTTTGACGACGGACCTTAGCACCCGCCGTCTGTCTGCCGGATAAGACTCGATGGTATTCGGAGTTTGGTTAGGTTTGGTACCGCTCGCGCAGC